>NZ_QLUV01000001.1 GCF_003286075.1 Paracoccus endophyticus
GCGCACCATAGGCCCGCGCGCCGGGCCGCGCAATCTGGTATGCCAGATTTGACTTACGCCCCCCGAGGCGCCATGTCAGGCGGACGCGCCGCCCCACCCCCTTGCACGCAGGAGTTCGCGATGACCTTCGCCCCCCACGGCAGACACCTGATCGACGGCCAGTGGATCGCGGGCGACCGCCGCTTCGCCTCGCAGCCCGCGCACGGGCGATCCCGACCCGGGGGTTTGCCGACACGGGCCTGTCGTGATCCTGTCACGAGACGGCCCTAGACGGGCCCAGACGGGCGGGGCGGGGCTTGGGCAGGGGCGAAAGGCGCGTGCAGATGGACGGGACAACACGGGCAGCCAGGCTGGCGCAAGAGCTTGCCGCCGTGCGCGGACGGGTCGCGGACACCGGCGCGCGGATCTTTCAAGGCTGGCAGCCGCTGCTGGCGGACCCCCGGTTCGCGGACTCGGCGCGCAACCTGGCAGCCTATCTGGCGCTGCGCCAGATCGACATCGCGGCCCTGCAACCGCAGCTGAGCGCGATGGGCCTGTCGTCGCTGGGCCGGGCCGAGGCGCATGTCATGGCCTCGCTGGACGCGACGCTGGCGGCGCTGCTGGCGATCTCGACCGGGACGGCGCAGCGGTTCCCGGACCCGCAGCTGTTCCGCGAGGGCGCGGCGCTGATCGCCCAGCGGCGCGACGCGCTGTTCGGTCCCGGCCAGGACGACAGCGCCACCCGCATCATGGTCACGCTGCCGTCCGAGGCCGCCGACGATCCGCAGGTCATCGCCGGGATCGTGGCGGCGGGCGCCGACTGCCTGCGGATCAACAGCGCCCATGACAGCCAGACGGTGTGGCAGCGGATGCTGGACCACGCGGCCGCGGCGGCCCGCGCCGCCGGCCGCGCCATCCCGGTCGAGATCGACCTGGGCGGCCCCAAGCAGCGCATCGCCGCCGTCTCGCCCGGCAAGGCCAAGCGGCTGGCCGTGGGCGACCAGTTCACCCTGACGCTGGCGCCCGGCGCGGGCAAGACCCCCCGCCTGGTGCTGGACGAGCCGCCGCTTTACGATGCGCTGACCGAAGGCGGCGAAATCTGGCTGGACGACGGCAAGCTGCGCGCCGTCGTCACCGCACGGGCCAGGGACCACGCCGTCTGCCAGGTGACATCGGCCCCCGCCAAGGGCTGGAAGCCCAAGCCCGAAAAGGGCATCAGCCTGATCGGGGTGGACCTGGACCTGCCCGGCCTGACCGCCGACGACCTGCAGGCGCTGCCCTTTGTCGTGGGCCATGCCGACCTGATCGCCTATTCCTTCGTCCAGACCGTCGAGGACGTGACCGCGCTTCTGGACCGGATCGAGGCGCTGTCGCCCGACCGCACCCCGCCGCTGGTCCTGAAGATCGAGACGGCGCGCGCCCTGCGCAACCTGCCCGACCTGATCGTGACCGCGGGCGGGCGGGCGCCCGTCGCGGTGATGATCGCGCGCGGCGACCTGGCCGTCGAGATCGGCTTTGAACGGCTGAGCGAGATCCAGGAAGAGATCCTGTGGATCTGCGAGGCCGCCCATGTGCCGGTGATCTGGGCCACGCAGGTGCTGGAGGGGCTGGTCAAGGAAGGCCACGCCACCCGCGCCGAGACCACCGACGCCGCGATGTCGCAGCGCGCCGAATGCGTCATGCTGAACAAGGGCCCGCATGTGACCGACGGCGTGGTGTTCCTGCGCGACATCCTGGGCCGCATGGGCCGTCACACCGCCAAGAAGGCCGAGCGCATGGGGCCGCTGAAACTGTGGTCCGCTGGGTAGCAGCGCCTGACAGGCGGGCGGGATCGGCGCCCGCATGACGGACCGCGGGGGATCAGCGCCGGTCCGACGGTCCGCCGGGCGCAAGCCGCCGCTCCAGCCAGACGAATCCCGCGTGGATCAGCAGCGCCAGCGTGCCCACGACCACGCCGCCCTGCACCACGAAGGCGGTGTTGGAGGACAGCAGGCCGGCGATGATGACCTCGCCCAGCGTGCGCGCCGCGACGGTCGAGCCGATCGTCGCGGTGGACAGCGCGATCACCGCCGACAGCCGCACGCCGGCCAGGATCACCGGCAGCGCCAGCGGCAGTTCCACCTGCACCAGCCGTTGCGCGGGCGTCATGCCCATGCCGCGCGCGGCCTCGGTCACGGCGGGCGGCAGGCCGGTCAGCCCCGCCAGCGTGTTCTCGAAGATGGGCAGCAGCCCGTAAAGGAACAGCGCCAGCAGCGTCGGCCCCGAGCCGAAGCCCATCAGCGGCACCGCCAGCGCCAGCACCGCGACCGGCGGGAACGTCTGCCCGACCGAGGTGACGGTGCGCGCCAAGGGCAGGACGTCGCGCCAGCCCGGCCGCGTGACAAGGATGCCCAGGCCCACCGCCACGACGGTCGAGGCCGCGACCGCCGCCGCGACCAGCGCCAGATGCCACAGCGTCAGCCCCAGCAGGCTGGTCTGGGTATAGATCGGCGGCGCGCCGTTCGCCGCCAGCGGCCGCAGCAGCGGCGCGAACCGTTCCGGCGCCAGCAGGAACGCCGCCAGGACCGCCGCCGCCAGCCCCAGCGCCGCGCGGCCGATCATGGGTCCGCCCCCGCGCCGCCCGGCCGCGCCGCCCGGCGCAGCGCCTCCAGCGTCACGACGCCCCCGCCCTGCACCGGCAGCGCGCCCCTGCCCGACCACAGGCACAGCGCCAGCGCGTCGCGCAGGCTGGCGTCGGGCGCGACCGGGGGGCCGTCGGCCGTGCCGGGCGTGGCCAGATCGGCCACGCGGGACAGCGACAGCAGGTGGAACGGCCGCTGGTCGGTCCCGATCAGCCGCGCGACGAAGGGCGTCGCGGGATCGGTCAGGATCGCGCGCGGGGGCGCGTATTGCAGCAGCAGGCCCTGGTCCATGACGCCGATGCGGTCGCCGAGCGCCATCGCCTCGTCGATGTCGTGGGTCACGATCACCAGCGTCGTGCCCAGCTCGCGCTGGATGCGGCGCAGGTCGGCCTGGGCGCTGGCGCGGATCACCGGGTCCAGCGCGCCGAACGGCTCGTCCATCAGCAGCAGGTCGGGGCGGGCGGCCAGCGCGCGCGAGACGCCGACGCGCTGCTGCTGGCCGCCCGACAGCTGGTGCGGCAGGCGGTCGCGGAACTCGACCGGGGGCAGCTGGAACAGGTCCAGCAGCTCGTCCACCCGCGCCCGGATGCGGGCCGCGTCCCAGCCCAGCAGGCGCGGGACGGTGGCGATGTTCTGGGCGACCGTGCGGTGCGGAAACAGCCCGTGGCCCTGGATGGCATAGCCGATGCGGCGGCGCAGCAGATGCGCGGGCACCGTCGCGGTGTCGGTGCCGTCGATCAGCACCCGCCCGGCCGTCGGCTGGACCAGCCGGTTGATCATCCGCAACAGCGTGGTCTTGCCCGACCCCGACGTGCCGACCAGCGCCGCGATCTGCCCGCGCCCGACGGTCAGGCTGACATCGCGGACCACGGTGCGATCGCCATAGCGGCGGGTCAGGTGTTCGATCTCGATCATGTGCCGCGCCCCCGCCGTCCATCCAGTTGCGCGACCAGCAGGTCCAGCGCGATCCCCGACACCAGGGCCAGCGCAATGGTCGGCAGCGTCCCCAGCAGCACAAGGTCCATCGCGGTCTGGTTCAGCCCCTGGAACACGAAGCTGCCGAACCCGCCGCCGCCGATCAGCCCGGCGATCACCGCCAGCCCGATGTTCTGGACCAGCACGATCCGCACCGCCGCCAGCACCACCGGCAGCGTCAGGGGGATCATCACCTGCGCCAGCACCTGCGCGCGGGTCATGCCCAGCCCCACGGCTGCGTCGCGCGCGCCGTGGGGCACGGCCGACAGGCCCACGACCATGTTCGACACCACCGGCAGCAGCGAATACAGAAACAGCGCGACCAGCGCGGGAAACGCGCCGATGCCCGCGACGCCCGCCGCCGCGGCGCCGGGCACGGTGGCCGCGACCCAGCCGAACAGCGGGATCATGATGCCGAACAGCGCCAGCGACGGGATCGTCTGGACGATGTTCAGCCCGCCCAGCACGCCCGCCCGCAGCCGCGGCACCTGATGGATGGCGATGCCCAGCGGCAGGCCGACCGCCAGCGCCGCCCCCAGCGATCCGAACGCCAGCAGCAGGTGGCGCCCCGCCTCGCGCGCAAAGACATCGCGGCGGGCCTGATATTCGCGCATGACCGACACGTCGTCCAGCAGCCCCGACCCAAGGACCAGCGCCACCACCGCGACCGCGCCCGCCAGCAGCGCCCAGCGCTGCCGGAAGGCCAGGCCGATCCGCGCCAGCGCGTCGGCCACCGCCAGCGCGAACGCCAGCCCCAGCAGCCAGAACCCGGCCGAGGGCGACACGCGCGCGATGCGGTCGCCCGGCGGGGTCAACGCGCCCGCGGACGCGCCCAATGCCGCGACCGTGACCAGAACGCCGCCCAGGGCCAGCGCCAGCCGCAGGCGCGCGGGGGTGCGCGCGGGCACGCCCACCAGCAGCGCCGCGGCCAGCGCCGCCGCCGCGATCCAGCCCCACCCGCCCAGCGCGCCGGGCAGGGACGCGCCCTCGCCCGCGACGATGCGGTTGGCGCGGAACTGCACCAGCGGCAGCGCCAGACCCGCAAGGCCGATGGCCGCGAACAGCACGCCGGGCCGGCTGAGCGTCACCCGCGCACGCGCCGGGGCGGCGGCCGCCATCATCCCGCCGGCCACGGGCCGCGCGTCACTTCAGGATGCCCTGCTGGGTCAGATAGTCGCGCGCCACCGCGGCCGCAGGCTCTCCGCCGACCTGGATGCGGGCATTCAGCCCCTGCAGCGTCGCAAGGTCGAACCCGGCGAAGATCGGATCGAGCACCTCGGCGATCTGCGGGTATTCGGCCAGCACCGGCGCGCGCACCACGGGCGCGGGCTGATAGAACGGCTGCACCGCCTTGTCGTCGGCCATCACCACCAGCCCCGCAGGCTCGATCCCGCCGTCGGTGCCATAGACCATCGCGGCGTTCACGCCCGATGTCTGCTGCGCGGCCGCCGCGATGGTGGCCGCGGTGTCGCCGCCCGACAGCTGTACCAGCTGCGCGGGGTCCAGCTGGAACCCATAGGTCGCCTGGAACGCCGGCAAGGCGGCGGGCGAGGTCACGAACTCGGCCGAGGCCGCCAGCTTGACCTGCCCGCCCCCCGCGACCCAGGCGCCGAAGTCGGACATCGTGGCCAGCGTGTTCTGGTCGGCCACGTCCTTGCGCACGGCGATGGCCCAGGTGTTGTTGGCGGGCGCGGGCGTCAGCCAGACGAGGTCCTGCGCGCGGTCCAGCTCGGCCGCGGTGGCATAGGCCTTGGCCGCATCCTTCCAGACCGGGTTGTCGGCCTGGTTGTGAAAGAACGCGGCGTTGCCGGTGTATTCGGGATAGACGTCGATCTGCCCCGAGGTGATGGCGTCGCGCACGATCGGCGTGCCGCCCAGTTGCAGCCGGTTCTCGACCGGCAGGCCGGCGTTTTCCAGCGCCAGCAGGATGACGTTGCCCAGCAGGCCGCCCTCGGTGTCGATCTTGGACGACACGACGATGTCCCTGGCCGCGGCCTGCGATGCCAGCCCGACCAGCAGGGCCGTCGCGATTGCGGTGATTCTTTTCATCTTCACTCTCCTGCTACCTTGTCCACAGCCGGGCCTGTTCCGGCGGCCCGCGCAACTGAAAACGACGCCGCCACCCAACGCGGCGACAGGCGGCAAGGGTGCGGCGGGGCTGGACATTTTCCGCGCGCGACCGGGGGGCGGCGTCATTTTGCAACTGGCGCGCGATGCGCGCTTTTGCCGCAGCGGTTTCTGGTCTAGCCTTTTCCAGGCCGAGCGAGGGAGCCAGGCCATGACGACGATCACGATCAACGGCACGCAACGGACGCTGGACATCGACCCCGACACGCCGCTGCTGTGGGTCCTTCGGGACGAGCTGCGCCTGACCGGCACCAAGTTCGGCTGTGGCGTGGCGCAATGCGGCGCCTGCACGGTGATGCTGAACGGCACCCCGCGACGGTCCTGCGTCACCCCCGTCGGCATGATCGAGGGCGCCGACGTCACCACGATCGAGGGCATGGCGGGGCGCGAGTTCGACGCCATCCAGGCCGCGTGGCGGGCGCTGGACGTGCCGCAGTGCGGCTGGTGCCAGTCGGGCCAGGTGATGAGCGCGACGATGCTGCTGCAACAGCTGCCCGCGCCGTCCGACCAGCAGATCGACGAGGCGATGGCCGGCAACGCCTGCCGCTGCGCCACCTATCACCGCATCCGGGCCGCGATCCACGACGCCGCCCGGACGCTGGAGGGCTGAGCCATGGGTCTTGCCACATCCCGCCGCGGGTTCCTGCGCGCCGCCTCCGGCCTGCTGGTCGCCGTGGCCCTGCCGCTGAAGACGCGCGCGCAGGACGCCGCGGCCGAGGCCGCGGTTCCCGCCGCCCCCGCCGTTCCGCCCGGCGCCTTCATCCACGTCGCGCCCGACGACACCGTGACGGTGATCGTCAAGCACATCGAATTCGGGCAAGGACCCCTGACCGGCCTTGCCACGCTGGTGGCCGAGGAGATGGACGCCGACTGGTCGCAGATGCGCGGCGCGCTGGCGCACGCCGATGACGCGCTTTATGCCAACCTGGCCTTCGGGATGCAGGGCACGGGCGGATCGACCGCGCTGGGCAACAGCTTCCTGCAGATGCGCGGGGCCGGCGCCGCCGTGCGGCAGATGCTGGTCGAGACCGCGGCCGAGGCCTGGGGCGTCCCGCCGGCCGAGATCGCGGTCGCCAGGGGGCGGATCAGCCATCCGTCGGGGCGGGACTCGGGCTTCGGCGCGTTTGCCCAGGCCGCAGCGCAGCGCCCCGTGCCCGCCGAGACCCCGCTGAAGCCGCCCGAGCACTGGGTGCTGATCGGCACCGACCTGCCCAAGCTGGACACCGCCGAAAAGTCCGACGGCCGCGCGCAGTTCACGCTGGACCTGTACCCCGAGGGCGTGCAGGTCGTCGTGATCGAACGCCCGCGCAGCTTTGGCGCGACGGTGAAATCCTGGGACGACGCGGACGCCCGGCAGGTCGCCGGCGTCCGGGCGATCCGCCAGTTGCCCCAAGGCATCGCCGTCTATGCCGACAGCACCTTTGCCGCGCTGAAGGCCCGCGCCGCGCTGAAGGTCGAATGGGACCTGTCGGCCGCCGAAACCCGCACCAGCCAGGCCCTGATGGCCGAGATGACCGCCGCCGCGCGCGAGGCCGGCCGCACGGTCGAGGAATCGGGCGACCTGTCCGGCCTTGACGCCCCCGGCGTCACGCTGTTGCAGGCCGAATACAGCTTTCCCTATCTGGCCCATGCCCCGATGGAGACGCTGGACGGCGTCATCACCCTGTCGGACGGCCGGGCCGAGGCGTGGTACGGCTGCCAGTTTCCGGGCCTTGACCGTCCGGCCATCGCCAGGACCCTCGGCCTGCCGGTCGAGGCGGTGACGGTCCACGTGATGCTGGCCGGCGGCTCGTTCGGGCGGCGCGCGCAGGGCAGCGCGCATTTCGCCATCGAACTGGCCGAGGTCGCAAAGGCCGGGGGCAACGGCAGCTACAAGCTGATGTGGACGCGCGAGGACGACATCCGCGGCGGCTATTACCGCCCGATGACCGTTCACCGCCTGCGCGGGGCCATCACCCCGGACGGCCGCATCGCCGCGTGGGAAAACGTGATCGCCAACCAGTCCATCGTGGCCGGCACGGCGATGGAGATGATGATGCAGGACGGGCTGGACCCGACCGCCTACGAAGGGTCGATCAACCTGCCCTGGACCTTTGGCGGCCACCGCGTCGCGTGGCGGCGGGTGGACGGCAAGGTGCCGGTGCTGTGGTGGCGGTCGGTGGGGTCCACGCACACCACCATGGCGACCGAGACGTTCCTGGACGAACTGCTCGAGGCGGTCGGCAAGGACCCCGTGCAGGGCCGTCTGGACCTGCTGCGCCCCGACGCCACGCGCGAACGCGCGGTGATCGAGGCCGTGCGCGACCTTGCCGGCTGGCAGGGCAGCAAGCAGGGCGACAGGGGCTACGGCGTCGCGTTTGCGAAAAGCTTCGGCACCTATGTCGCCCAGATCGTCGAGGTCGAGAGCCGCGACGGCCAGCCTCATGTCACCCGCGCGTGGTGCGCGGTGGACTGCGGCATCCCCGTCAATCCCAACATCATCCGCGCCCAGATGGAGGGCGGGATCGGCTTCGGCCTGGGCGCGATCCTGCACAGCACCATCACCCTGGGCGAGAACGGCGCCGTGCAGGAGGGCAACTTCGACGATTATCCCACATTGAGGATCAGCGAGATGCCGCAGGTCGAGGTCACGATCATCAGGTCGGACGAGGCCCCGACCGGCGTGGGCGAGCCGGGGGTGCCGCCGATCGGCCCGGCGGTCGCCAACGCCTGGCGCGCGCTGACGGGACAGCGGACGCGCGCCCTGCCGATGATCCAGGCCGGGGGGGTTGTGTGATGCGGGCGCTGGCGCTTGTCGTCGTGGCCGCGCTGGTCCAGCCCGCGATGATCCAGCCCGCGGCGGCGCAGGACTTGCGGACGCCCGACCAGATCACGGGCGCGGACGACGCGGCCCGGTCCGCGGCGCTGTTCGTCGAGATGGGCAAGGTGCTGACCCATCCCCGCTGCCTGAACTGCCACCCCGTCACCGGCGGGCCGACGCAGGGCGACGACATGCGCGCCCACAACCCGCCGGTGGTGCGCGGAGAGGCGGATTTCGGCCCCGCGGGCATGACCTGCAACACCTGCCACGGCACCCGCAACGTCAGCTTCGCCACCCAGCCCGCCTCGATTCCCGGCCACGAGGCCTGGGCGCTGGCCCCGGTGTCGATGGGCTGGCAGGGCCGGTCGCTGGCCGAGATCTGCGCCCAGATCAAGGACCCCGCCCGCAACGGCGGCAAGGACCTGGAGGCGATCCACGCCCACAACGCCGAGGACGGGCTGGTGGGCTGGGGCTGGGACCCCGGACAGGGCCGCCCGCCCGCCCCCGGCTCGCAGGAGGTTTTCGGCCAGCTGACCCGCGCCTGGATCGACACCGGCGCGGCCTGTCCGGGCTGACCCGCGCCAGCGCGGGCCACGCGCGGCGCGGGCGACTGCGCCTTGGCCGGGCGTGACCGGCGCGGGCGTGACCGGCGGGGCGGCGGCGCTTTTTCGGCGGCGGGCACCGCCCCGCTGCCCGCCCCCGTTGCGGCCGGGGCGCATATCTCGTCTTGACAGGCCCCCCTCTTCCATCCCATCCGACGCACAGCTTTGGTTCCGGCGGCACGCCGTCGGATTAAAAGGGAACTGCGGTGCGCCCCCTTGGGGCAAATCCGTGGCTGCCCCCGCAACTGTAAGCGGCGAGCGACGGTCGAAGATGTCACTGGGGGCGACCCCGGGAAGGCCGACCCAAGCCCCGACCCGCGAGCCAGGAGACCTGCCGAAGCGATCACCCATTTCCGGCGCGGGGCGTGCCAGGAAAGCGGTCCTCCGCAGTGGTGACGGTCACCGGCCTGCGGGGGCGTGCGCCCGAGCCGCAGGTTACATCTGCAATCGCAGACGTCGTCTGCGCTGGAAGGCTCTGGAATGACCCCGTCCCCCCTCTCGCGTCTCGCGCTCTGCGCGGCACTCGCCCCCCTGGCCGTGCAGGCCCAGACCGCCGGGCCCGCGTCCCCCATCATGCTCGACACGGTCGTGATCTCGGGCGGGCTGTCGCCGGTCGCGGCCGACGCCTATGGCCGCGCGTTCACCGTGCTGACCGCCGACGACATCGAGCGGCGCGGCCTCCGCACCGTCCAGGACGCGCTGCGCACCGTTCCCGGCGTCTCGGTCAGCTCGACCGGGTCCAGCATCACCCAGGTCCGCATCCGGGGGGCCGAGGCCAATCACACGCTGGTCCTGATCGACGGCGTGCAGGCCGCGGGGGGCGCGGACGAATACGTCATGTCCAGCCTGGAAACCGCCAACATCGAGCGGATCGAGGTCCTGCGCGGCCCGCAGTCGGTCTTTTTCGGATCGAACGCCTCGGCGGGGGTCATCAACATCGTCACCCGCCGCGGCCGCAGCGGCACCCATTACGGCGGCGCGGTCGAGGTCGGCAACGGCACGGCGGCGTCGGGCTGGTTCACGCAGCGCGGCCCGCGCGGGGGCCTCGCGTTCACGGCCTCGGCGCGCGACGACAAGGGCTTCGACCAGTCGGGCGACGGCGGCGAAAAGGACGGCTCGGATCGCCAGACGATCGGCCTGACGGGGGACTGGAAGCCCGCGGACGACGTGACGCTGGGCTTTACCCTGCGCCGCGCGGGCGAGGATTACGACTATGACGCGGTCAACTTCGGCGCGACCGATGCGGGCAGCTATCTGATCGACGACCCGACCCTGTATGGCGAACGGACCGAGGTTTCGGGCGCCGCCTGGGCGGAATACGCGATGCTGGACGGCCGCCTGACCCATCGGCTTGAGGTTCAGGGCACCGTCCTGAAGCTGAGCGACAACGGCGGCGACGAAACCCGCGGCGAAACGCGCGCGCTGAAATACCGGCTCAGCTATGGGCTGGACGGCCAGCCGGTCGAGTCCGCCGCGCATCTGCTGAACGTCATGGTCGAGCGGATCGACGACGAGAACAACGCCGGACCCGATTTCGACCGCAGGAACACCTCGGTCGCGCTGGAATACCGCGGTTTCCTGGACAATGGCCTTGATATCCAGGCCGGGCTGCGCCGCGACGACAACGAGGTCTTTCAGGACTTCACCAGCTGGAACCTCGGGCTGTCCTGGCGCATCCCTGACACCGCGCTGCGGCTGCACGCCTCGGCCGGGCGCGGGCTGGTCAACCCGGCGTTCTACGAGCTTTACGCCGACGACACCTTCACCGTCGGCAACCCCGACCTGCGCCCCGAACGCAACACCGGCTTCGACATCGGTATCGAGGCGGGGCTGCTGGACGGCCGCGGCCTGATCGACGTCACCTATTTCAACGAGACGATGGACGACGAGATCACCTATGTCTTCGGGGGCGCCCCCGACGGCGTGCGCGCGTCCTATGTCAACGAGGCCGGCGAAAGCCCGCGCGAGGGGATCGAGGTCGCGGCCCGCCTGGAGGCCACGGACGCCTTGGACCTGGGGCTGGCCTATACCTACCTGTCCGCCAAGGGCCCCGACGGCAGCGTCGAGATCCGCCGCCCGCGCCACGAGCTGGGCCTGACGGCCAGCCTGGCCGTCGCCGGTGGCCGGGGCCGGATCACCGCCGATCTGCGGCACGTCGCGGGCAACTACGACACCCAGTTCTGGGGCGCCTTCGCGACCGAGGAACTGCCGGACTTTACCGTCGTGAACCTGTCGGGCGGCTATGACGTGACCGACAGCCTGCGCCTGACCTCGCGGGTCGTGAACCTGTTCGACGAGGAGTATTCGGACGTCTGGGGCTATGCCTCGGCCGGGCGGACCGTCCATGTGGGGCTTGAGACCGCGTGGTGACGCGGCGGGTCGCGGCCGCGTGCCTGACGGCATGCCTGGCGGCAGGGCTGTCGCCGGGCGCGTCGGCGGCCGGGGCCGCGCCTGCTGGGCCCGCGCCCGCGGGGGCCGATGCGCCGCGTCGCGTGGTCTCGATCAACCTGTGCACCGACCAGCTGGCCATGATGCTGGCCGCGCCCGGCCAGCTCGTCTCGGTCAGCTGGCTGGCGCGCGATCCCGTCAGCTCGGCCCTGGCCGATCGGGCGGCGGACTATCCCGTCAACCACGCGCTGGCCGAGGAAATCTATCTGCTGCGGCCCGACCTGGTGCTGGCCGGGCGGTACGGCTCGGCCACCACGGTCGCGATGCTGGAGCGTCTGGGCATCCCCGTCGTCCTGTTCGACACCGAGCGCGACTTTGACGACCTGCGCGGCAACATCGGCCGGATGGGGGACGCGCTGGGCCGCGCGCCCCAGGCGGACGCCATGATTGCGCAGTTCGACCGCGACCTTGCCGCGCTGGGGGATGCCCCCGGCGCGCGGCCGTCGGCGGCGATGTATCATGCGAACGGCTATACGGCGGGCGACGCCAGCCTGTCGGGGCAGATCCTGGCGGCTGCGGGCTGGCGCAACATCGCGGCCGAGGCGGGCCTGCCCGCGGGCGGCACGCTGGCGCTGGAACAGCTGGTGCTGGCCAACCCCGACCTGATCGTGCAGGGCCAGCGTTTCGCCGGCGCCTCGCGGGCCGAGGAGGTGCTGGGCCACCCGGTGCTGTCCGGCCTTGCGCGCGAGGGGCGCGGCACGGTGCGGTCCAGCCCCGACTGGGTCTGCGGCACGCCCCGGGTCCTGCGCGCCGTGGCCGCGCTGCGGCAGCTGCGCCTGCGCGCGGACGCGGCGCCCATCCCGGCAGACGCGGCCCCCGCACCGGGCGGTGCGCCGCAGGGCGGCCACGGGGCCCTGCCATGACCGGCGGTCGGCGGCACGGGCTGTTGCTGGGCGGGCTGGCGGCGCTGGTGGGCGCGCTGTTCACGGCGTCGCTGCTGACCGGCCCGGCGCCGATCGGCGCGCGCGAGGAGCTGGCCGCGCTGCTGCGCCCGCAGGGCGACCTGCTGGCCATCGTCATGCACGAACTGCGGCTGCCGCGCGCCATCCTCGGCGCGCTGGTGGGCGCCAGCCTGGGCCTTGCCGGGGCCGCGCTGCAGGGGTTCCTGCGCAACCCGCTGGCCGAGCCGGGGCTGGTCGGCACCTCGGCCTCGGCCGCGCTGGGGGCGGTGCTGGCGATCCAGACGGGGCTTGCCGCCACGATGCCGCTGGCCACGCTGGTGGCGGCGCTGGCCGGGGCGCTGGTCTCGGTGCTGCTGATCCTGATGCTGGCGGGGCTGAACCAGGGCTCGCTGCCGCTGATCCTGGCGGGCATCGCGCTGTCCGCGCTGGCGGGGGCCGCGACCTCGCTGGTGCTGAACCTGTCGCCCAACCCCTTTGCGGCCAACGAGATCATCTTCTGGATGATGGGCTCGCTCGCCGATCGATCCATGCTGCACGTGGCGACGACGCTGCCGTTCTTTCTGGCGGGGGCGGCGCTGCTGCTGTGGACCGGCCGGGGCCTCAGGGCGCTGACGCTGGGCGAGGATGCGGCCGCGTCGATGGGCATCCCCCTGGGCCGCCTGCGCCTGGCGGTGGTCGCGGGCACGGCGGCGCTGGTCGGCTCGGCCACGGCAGTCGCGGGCGCGATCGGCTTTGTCGGGCTGGTCGTGCCGCATCTGCTGCGCCGCGCGGTCGGGGCGGACCCGGCGCGGCTGATGCCCGCCTCGGCGCTGGGGGGCGCGGCGGTGGTGCTGGCGGCCGATGTCGCCGTGCGCCTGATCGCGCCCGACCGCGATCTCAAGCTGGGGGTGCTGACGGCGCTGGTGGGCGCGCCGTTCTTCCTGCACCTGATCTATCGCACGCGGAGAGAGGGGCTGTGAGCCTGCTGTCGCTGAAGGACTTGGGCGTGGACCGCGGGGGCCGCACGGTGCTGGACGGCATCGACCTGGACCTGCGCGCGGGCGAATTCGTGGGGCTGCTTGGCCCCAACGGCGCGGGAAAGACCACGCTGCTACGGGCGGCGCTGGGGCTGCTGCCCCATCGCGGGCGGTCGTCGCTGGCCCTGCTGGCGCCGCAGGACCGCGCCCGCCGCGCGGCCTTCATGCCGCAGGGCCGCGAAATTGCCTGGCCGGTCAGTGTCGAGGATCTGGTGGCACTGGGCCGCATGCCGCACGACGGCGCCCGCCGCGACCGAGGCGCGGTGGACCGCGCGATCGAGGCGCTGGACCTTGGCCCCCTGCGCCACCGCCCCGCGACGGCGCTGTCGGGGGGCGAGCAGGCGCGCGTCCTGATCGCCCGCGCGCTGGCGCAGGACACCCCGCTGCTGGTCGCGGACGAGCCGGTCGCGGGCCTGGACCCGGCGGCGCAGATCCGGGTGATGCGCGCCTTTGCCGGCATCGCCGCGCAGGGGGGGGCGGTTCTGGCCGCCCTGCACGACCTGGGGCTTGCGGCGCGCCATTGCTCTCGGCTGGTGATGCTGCACGACGGCCGCGTCGCCGCCGACGGCCCGCCCGGCGAGGTGCTGACGCCCGACAACCTGGCGCGGGTGTTCGGCATCACCGCGCATTTCGCGACCGGCCGGAACGGGCCGATCTTCCAGACGCTGGACACCCTGCCCGACGCACGCCGCGAGCGGGCCGGCTGAGGGGAGAGGGTCCGACCGCCGTGGGCGGACAGCGGCGGGGCCATTGCGGACCCGTTCGGTCGGCGTCGGCCCCCACGCCCGGAACCCGGCTGGGACCGGGGGTCGCGGCGTCTGGCCCGTGCCACGTCGGCTGCCATCCCGGGGCGACGCCCGCTCGGGCCGCGCGTCAGGCCCCCCCGATCAGGATGCCCGCGGCAAGGACCAGCGCGCCGCCCAGCACCACCTGGAAGGTGGCGCGCAGGAACGGCGTTTCCATGTAGCGGTTCTGGATCCAGGCGATCGCCCACAACTCGACGAACACGACCAGCAGCGCGATGACGGTCGCCGTCCAGAAGCTGGGGATCAGATACGGCAACGCGTGCCCCAGACCCCCCAGCGTCGTCATGACCCCGGACGCAAGGCCCCGCTTCCACGGCGCGCCCCGGCCCGACAGCTTGCCGTCGTCGTGCGCGGCCTCGGTGAACCCCATCGAGATGCCCGCGCCGACCGATGCCGACACCCCCACGAGGAACGTGGTCCAGGTGTCCTGCGTGGCGAAGGCGGTGGCAAAGATCGGCGCCAGCGTGGACACCGACCCGTCCATCAGCCCCGCAAGGCCCGGTTGCACCCAGGTCAGGACGAACTGGCGGTGCGCCGCGCGGTCCTCGGCGCTGCGCTCGTCGTGGTCCAGGTGCTGCTCGGCCAGCAGGCCGGCCTTGCGCTCGTGCTTGCCTTCGGCGGCGGCCAGATCGCCCAGCAGCTTGCGGATCTCGACGTCGGTGGCCCGGCCCGCGGCCCGGACGTAAAAGGCCTGCGCCTCGCGCTCCATGTCGCCGGCCTCTTGCCGGATGCGGTCCAGGCTCAGTTGCTCGACCAGCCAGACCGGGCGGCGCGCGTAGAAGTCGCGCACATGCTCGCGCCGGATCGGGATCACCACGTCGCCGAAGCGGCGGTGATAATGGTCCAGCAGCGCCCGGCGATGCTGGTTTTCCTCGGCCGCCATGCCGTCGAACACCGCCGCCGACGCGGGATAGCGGTCGCGCAGCCGGGCGGCATAGGTCGCATAGATCTGGCCGTCCTCCTCCTCGGAGGAGATGGCGAGCGCAAGGATTTCCTGCTGCGTCAGGTCGTCAAAGCGGCGTTTGCCGGAAAAGCCGGGCCAGGACAGGCGGGCAAGCATGGCGTTCCTCGGGTCTAGCGGTTGCTGGCGCCGGTATAGCAGGGCCGCGCCGGCTGGCCACGGGGCATTCGGCCGCCCCCCGGCCCTGCCCGCCCCGCAAGGCAGGCCCGCGCCGATCAACTTTCGCGCCCTGCCCGGCGGTGCGATTGCCTTGCGGGCGCAAACACGCAATCCTTGCCCGGTTGCGGGACCATCGGCCGGAACGCCGCGTGCAGGGCGGCGTGCGGTCCGCGCACCGATGGACCGAGCGGGGGGACGCGCCGATGTGCCGGATGTTCGCCATGCAAGACATGCGGCGTTATCAGCCGCTGACCCGGCGGCTGCGCCTGAACGGGCAGTCCACCAGCATCCGGCTTGAGCGCGCCTTCTGGCAGATCCTGGACGAGATCGCGCGGGAAGAGGGGATGACCACGCCCGCCTTTCTGTCGCGCCTGCACAACGAGGTGCTGATGCGCAACGGCGAGGCCGAGAACTTCACCTCGCTGCTGCGCTGCGCCTGCCTGACCCGGACCGAGATGGGCGCCGAGGCGGCACTGGCCGCGCGCCCCCCCGACCTGCGCCGAATGTCGGTGTAGTAACCCCGTACTACCGCCGCCCCGTCCGGCCCGGACAGACTGAACCGGAACGGACGGAAAGGGGCATCATGGCCAAGGCCGCGCACAGCATGATTCGGGTCCTGGACGAGGATCGCGCCGTCGCCTTCTATCGCGACGCGCTGGGGCTGGACCGGATCGACATCAACCGCTTCGACGGATTCTCGCTGATCTACCTGTCGAACGCCGAAACCGGGTTCGAGGTCGAGCTGACGGTCAACGACGACCGCAGCGAACCCTATGCCCACGGCGACGGCTATGGCCACCTGGCCGTCGTGGTGGACGATCTTGACGCCGCCCACCGGCGGATGACCGACCTGGGCTATGGCCCGCGCGACATCAAGGATTTCCGGAAGGACGGCCGCCCCTTCGCCCGGTTCTTCTTTGTCGCCGACCCCGACGGCTATCAGATCGAGGTCATCCAGAAGGGCGGCCGCTTCAGTTAGGCGGGGGGACGGACGGCAACCCTTCGGGAGGAGGGCAGCAGGTGAGGACAGTCGACACACGGGGGCTGACGCGGCGCACGCTGCTGGCGCGCAGCGTCGCCCATGGCGCGACCATGGTCGTGGGGACGGGCTTCGTCGCGCAGAACGGCGGCGCCTGGGCGATGGAGGTCAAGGCGCTGAAGCCCGAGACGATAGCGACGCTGATCCAGATGGCGCGCGACATCCATCCCCACGACTGCCTCGCGGACGCGCCCGGTCGGCGCGTCAGTCCAGCCTGGACGGAACCATTCGATGTCCGATCACCTCGCGCGCGGCACGTTCCCCTCGACCACCTTCACCGGGGCCCCGGCGGTCGGCGACCGCCACAGCCTCAGCATCGGGCCCGACGGACGTGGCGGGCAGCCTGGCGGGGGGCGTGCGCGAGCCGGTGCTGAGCCGGGCGTTCGCCTGGCGGAGAAGCATCGACCCCAAGGTGGGCCGCCGGATCGAGGAGAAGGCCCGCGCCGGAGCGGCCCGCCGCCTGCCGAGGGCATGGCGAGGGCTGACGCAAACCCAAGGGCGGGGCGCGCGACGACACCGCGACCCGCCCACGGTGCCGCCTGACCCGGCTGCGGGGACCGCACGGGGCAGGCGGCCGCCGCGCCCCCCCCGTGTGCCGCCGCGGGGCTGCGGCTTGCCCCGTCGCGCGGCGGGCGCTAGTCGGTCGCGCAGCCGGGCCATCACGGCCGGGCGCAGGCAAGGACAGCGGCATGACCAACGGCATCGCCATCGTGATCGCGGCCCTGGTCGCGGGCGTCTTCGTGCTGGATGCGGCCGTGCTGCACCTGGACCTGCCCCTTCTGCTGGGCAGGCAGTTCGCGGAGCTGGTCGAGTGGGTCAGCTTCTGGCGCTAGGCCGCCGGGCGACCCGGCCCGCCGTCCGCAAGGGGCCGCGCCCCTGGCGGTGTCTCCCTCGCCCCCGGCTGATTGCATTCCGCCGCCGTTTTGGGCAAGGAGCGTCCGGGCAAACCAGCGGTTGGAGGTTTTCATGGCTGTTAAGGTAGCGATCAACGGGTTCGGTCGCATCGGGCGCAACGTCCTGCGGGCGATCGTCGAATCCGGGCGCACCGACATCGAGGTGGTGGCGATCAACGACCTGGGGCCGGTCGAAACCAACGCGCATCTGCTGCGCTATGACAGCGTGCACGGCCGCTTTCCGGCCACGGTGACGACGACCGCCGACAGCATCGACGTGGGCCGCGGCCCGATGCGCGTCACCGCCGAGCGCGACCCGGCCAAGCTGCCGTGGGGCGACGTGGACATCGCGCTGGAATGCACCGGCATCTTCACCGACGGCGCCAAGGCCGCGATTCATCTTCAGAACGGGTCCAAGCGCGTGCTGGTGTCGGCGCCGGTGTCCGGCGAATGGAGCACCGACCGGGCGCTGAAGACCATCGTCTATGGCGTCAACCACGACACGCTTGAATCGGGCGATCACGTCGTCTCGAACGCGTCCTGCACGACGAACTGCCTGTCGCCGGTGGCCAAGGTGCTGAACGACAGCATCGGCATCGCCAAGGGGTTCATGACGACGATCCACAGCTATACCGGCGACCAGCCCACGCTGGACACGATGCACAAGGACCTGTACCGCGCCCGCGCCGCGGCGCTGTCGATGATCCCGACCTCGACCGGGGCGGCCAAGGCCGTGGGCCTGGTGCTGCCGGAGCTGAAGGGCAAGCTGGACGGCGTGGCGATCCGCGTGCCCACGCCGAACGTGTCGGTCGTGGACCTGGTGTTCGAGGCCGGCCGCGACACCTCGGTCGAGGAGGTGAACGCCGCCATCCGCGCCGCCGCCGACGGGCCGCTGAAGGGGGTGCTGGGCTATACGGACGAGCCGCTGGTGTCGTCGGACTTCAACCACGATCCGCGCTCGTCGGTGTTCCACATGGACCAGACCAAGGTCATGGACGGGCGGCTGGTCCGCATCCTGTCCTGGTACGACAACGAGTGGGGCTTCTCGAACCGGATGAGCGACACCGCCGTCGTCATGGGCAAGCTGATCTGAGGCGCGCCACGGGGCCCGGCGCAGCGCCGGGTCCCGATACGCCACGCGGGTCCGGCATCATGCCGGTCCCGCCTGCCCTGGCCTAGCGAAAGCGGCTGAGCCTGCGGGCATTGACCCGCGTGCGCCGGCCATAGGGCTTGAGGGCCGCCGCCAGCACCTCGTCCGCGCGCGAGCCGAGCGCCGCCGACCGGAACGCCGCGCCGAAGGATTCGCGCGCCGCGCCCGTCTTCTCGATCACCATTCGCACGTTCTCGCCGGGGTGCTGGGGCATCACGCCCAACAGACCCGCAAAGCGCACGGTCATCACGTACTGCGCCTCGCATGCCATGCGCATCGCATCGCCCCACAGCTTCATCGAGGCTGCGGGGTTACAGATCATCGTGTTCATTCCGGTTGGTCCTTTCGCAGGAATGCTGCAATGCAGCATGATTTATGCTGCATCTGCACAGTCGCAATTGCAAGCAACGATTTCCGCCCGGGCGGAGGTTCGTTCCGGTCGGCGCTGGCCAACGCGCGGGGGCTGTTATAGATGCATCCGATGACCAGAAACCTGACGATCGGGCGCCCCGACGACTTTCACCTTCACCTGCGCGACCAGCAGATGCTGGCGGCGGTCGCGCCCTGGTCGGCGCGGCTGGGTCGCGCCATCATCATGCCGAACCTGGTGCCGCCGGTCGTCACCGGGGCGCAGGCCGCGGCCTATCGCGACCGAATCGCGGCGGCCCTGCCCGCGGATGCGACGCTGCGGCCACTGATGACGCTGTACCTGACCGAGGCGACCGATCCCGCCGACGTGGTGGCCGCGCACGCCGCGGGCATCATCGCGGCGGTCAAGCTGTATCCGGCCGGGGCCACCACCAACTCGGACAGCGGCGTGCGCGACTTTGACCGCGTGCGCCCGGTCTTCGAGGCGATGGCCCAGGCCCGCATCCCGCTGTGCGTGCATGGCGAGGTGACGGACCCGGCCGTGGACATCTTCGACCGCGAGGCGGTGTTCATCGACCGCGTGCTGGACCCGGTCCGCCGCGCGACGCCCGGGCTGCGCGTCGTGATGGAACACATCACCACGCAGGACGGTGTGGACTATGTCCGCGCCGGGGGCGACATCGGCGGCACCCTGACCGCGCACCATCTGGTCATCAACCGCAACCACATCCTGGCCGGGGGCATCCGGCCGCATTACTACTGCCTGCCCGTCGCCAAGCGCGAACGGCACCGGCTGGCGCTGGTCGAGGCCGCGACCTCGGGCGACGCGCGGTTCTTCGCGGGGACGGACAGCGCGCCCCATCCCGACCATGCCAAGGAAAGCGCCTGCGGCTGCGCGGGCTGCTTCACCGCGCCGAACTGGCTGCCGATCTGCGCCCATGTGTTCGAGCAGGCCGGCAGGCTGGACCGGCTTGAGGCGTTCGTCAGCCTGAACGGCGCGGCGTTCTATGGGCTGGCCCCGAACGCGGACCGCATCCGCCTGTCCCGCCGCGACGAGCCCGCGACCTGGCCCGCCCGCATCCCGGCGGGCGAGGATTCCGTCACCGTCTTCGATCCGGGCTTTCCCCTGTACTGGCACGTCGAGGAGGCCGCATGACCCTGAGCTTTCCCCCCCGCGACGAGATCGCCCGCCTGTCGGCCCGGATGCTGCTGGAAATCCAGGCGGTGCATTTCTCGGCCGAGCCGTTCACCTATGCCTCGGGCCTCAAGGGGCCGACCTACATCGACTGCCGCAAGCTGATCTCGTATCCGCGCATCCGCGGCACGCTGATGGACTTTCTGGCCGCGACCGTCTGCCGCGATGCAGGCTTCGAGGCGTTCGACAACATCGCAGGCGGCGAGACCGCGGGCATCCCCTTTGCCGCGATGGTGGCCGAGCGGCTGGCCCTGCCGATGACCTATGTGCGCAAGAAGCCCAAGGGCTACGGCCGCAACGCCCGCATCGAAGGGCTGATGACCGAGGGGCAGCGCGTCCTGCTGGTCGAGGACCTGACCACGGACGGCGGGTCCAAGCTGTCCTTCGTCGATGCCATCCGCGAAACCGGGGCGCGTTGCGCGCACACGGCGGTGATCTTTTCCTACGGCATCTTTCCCGGGACGACGCAACGCCTGGCCGAGCATGGTGTAACGCTGCATCACCTGTGCACCTGGTGGGACGTGCTGGCCGAGGCCCGCGCCCAAGGGGCGTTCGACCCGGCAACCCTTTCCGAAGTCGAGGCTTTCCTGAACGATCCGCGGGGCTGGCAGGCGGCCCATCCCTGACTTGGCCACAGCCTTATCCACAGGATTATCCTTTATCCACAGGCTTTCCACCGAGGCGTCCCATGCTGTTCAGGGGCGGCATCGTGGACCCCTGCCCCCTGTCGTGAGATAGTCTGCGCACCCCGAGTCGAGGACATGAGATGAACGAGCTTCGCGCGATCGAGCCCCGTCGCCCGGCGGGCGCCGAGGAGTCCGATAGTCCCGCCGTTCCCTTTTCCATCGAGGCCGAGCAGCAGTTGCTGGGTGCGCTGCTGACCAACAACGACGTGTTCGATTCCGTCACCCGGCTGGTCCGGGGCGAGCATTTCTACGATCCCGTCCACCGCCGGATCTTCGACCTGTGCGCCGAACGCATCACGCGCAACGCCCTCGCCAGCCCGGTCACGATCAAGGCGTTCATGGAACATGACGCCGGCCTCAAGGAACTGGGCGGCCCCGCCTATCTGGCGCGGCTGGCGGGGGCGGCGGTGTCGTCCTATGCCGCGCGCGACTATGCCCGGATGATCCGCGAGTTCGCCCTGCGGCGCGAGCTGATCACGCTGGGCCACGACATCGCGTCGCGCGCCGCGACCGTGGCCATCGACGACGACGCCGAGGAGCAGATCAAGACCGCCGAGCAGACGCTGTACAAGCTGGGCGAGCAGGGCGTGGCGGAGCGCGGCTTCCAGTCGTTCCTTCAGGCCGTCACCGGCGCGGTGCAGGCGGCCAACGCGGCCTATGCGCGCGACGGCGGGCTGTCGGGCATCTCGACGGGGCTGGTGGACCTGGACGCCAAGGTGGGGGGCCTGAACAAGTCTGACCTGCTGATCCTGGCCGGGCGCCCGTCGATGGGCAAGACCTCGCTGGCCACCAACATCGCCTTCAACGTCGCCAAGGCGCACCGCATGGGCGACCTGCCCGACGGCACCCGCGGCACGGTCGATGGCGGCGTCGTCGGCTTCTTCTCGCTCGAGATGTCGGCCGAACAATTGGCCGCGCGCATCCTGTCCGAGGCGTCCGAGGTTCCCAGCGAGCTGATCCGCCGCGGCGACATGAGCGAGGAGGAATTCCGCCGCTTCGTCCAGGCCGCCAACGACCTGCAGAACTGCCCGCTGTATATCGACGACACCCCGGCGCTGCCGATCAACCAGCTGGCCGCCCGCGCCCGCAAGCTGAAGCGGACGATGGGGCTGGACCTGCTGATCGTGGATTATCTGCAACTGCTGCGCGCGGCGTCGGCCAAGGACAGCCGCGTCAACGAGGTGTCCGAGATCACCCAGGGCCTCAAGGCAGTGGCCAAGGAACTGAACATTCCCGTCATCGCCCTGTCGCAGCTGTCGCGCCAGGTCGAGAACCGCGAGGACAAGCGCCCGCAGCTGTCCGACCTGCGCGAGTCCGGGTCCATCGAGCAGGACGCCGACATCGTGATGTTCGTCTATCGCGAGGAATACTACGAAGAGCGCAAGAAGCCGGGCGACCACGAGCTCGACAAGATGGCCGAGTGGCAGCAGAAGATGGAGCAGGCCCACGGCAAGGCCGAGGTCATCATCGGCAAGCAGCGCCACGGCCCCATCGGCACGGTGGAACTCAGCTTTGAGGGACGCTTCACCCGCTTTGGCAACCTGGTGCGCCATCACGTGCAGCAATGGGGCTGACCCTGCCCGCCCTGCCGGTTTGGGTCGTCACCATCGGCCTGCTGGCCTTGTCCAACCTGTTCATGACGCTGGCGTGGTACGGCCACTTGCGATTCAAGACGGCCCCGCTGGTGCTGGTCATTGCGATAAGCTGGCTGATCGCGCTGCCGGAATACATCCTTCAGGTGCCGGCCAACCGCATCGGCCACCGCCAGTTCAGCGCCGCCCAGCTGAAGACCATCCAGGAGGTCATCAGCCTGACGGTCTTTGCCGGCTTCTCGTGGCTGTACCTGGGCGAGCGGCTGGGCTGGCAGCATGGCGTGGGATTCACGCTGATCTGTGCGGGGGCATGGTTTGTCTTTCATGACTGGGGCTAGGACGGCGCCGCACATCCTGACGCTGGTGGCGCTGGGGGGTCTGGGCGCGCTGTCGATGAACGTGTTCCTGCCCTCGCTTCCGGGCATGGCGCGCGATTTCGGGGTGGATTACGGCGTCATGCAGCTGTCGGTCTCGGCCTATCTGGCCGGGGCGGCGGTGGTGCAGCTGATCGCCGGCCCGATCAGCGACCGCTATGGCCGCCGCCCCGTGATGCTGTGGGCGCTGGCGATCTTTCTGGTGTCCAGCGTGGGCACATGGGCGGCGCCGACCGCCGGCTGGTTCCTGGTCTTCCGCATGATCCAGGCGGCGGTCGCCACCGGCATGGTGCTGTCGCGGGCGGTGGTGCGCGACCTGGTCGCAGGCGACGCCGCGGCCAGCCGCATCGGCTATGTCACCATGGGCATGTCGGTGATCCCGATGCTGGCCCCGGTGCTGGGCGGCCTTCTGGACGAGGCGCTGGGCTGGCGCGCCAACTTCTCGATGCTGGCGATCGCAGGCGCGGCGGTCACCGCGCTGGTCTGGCTCGACATGGGGGAAACCCGGCGCGGCCCCGGGCTGTCGATGGCCGCCCAGATGCGCAACTATCCGGCGCTGGCCCGTTCGGCGCGGTTCTGGGGCTATGCGACGGCGGCGACGCTCGCCTCGGGGGCGTTCTTCGCCTATCTGGGGGGCGCCCCCTTCGTGGGCGAGACGGTCTTTCACCTGCGCCCGGCCGAGGTCGGATACTGGTTTGCCGCGCCGTCGATCGGCTATCTGCTGGGCAACTTCATCTCGGGCCGCTGGTCGATCAAGATCGGCATGGACCGGATGATCCTGTGGGGCGGCCTGCTGACCGGGGCCGCGCTGGCCATGGCGCTGGCTGCCGATCTGGCCGGGCTGCACCACCCGCTGATGTTCTTCGGCGCGGTTGGCGTGACGGGCCTGGGCAACGGCATGGTCCTGCCCAACGCCAACGCGGGCATGATGAGCGTGCGCCCGGACCTGGCCGGCACCGCCAGCGGCCTGGGGGGCGCCATGGCGGTTGCGGGGGGCGCGGGGCTGGCGGCGCTGGCCGGGGCGCTGCTGGTGCCGGGCGCCGGGGCCGCGCCGCTGTTGGTCATCATGCTGCTGTCGGCGCTGGGGTCGCTGGTGGGCATCCTGGCGCTGATGCAGGCGCGTTAACCGGATCTTTGCCCCTCTGCCCCAGGGTGGGGTGCATGAGCCATCGATTCGTCCCGCCCCGGCCTGTCGCCTGCACCGTTTGCAGGCTTGCTATCAGGGCTTTGCAAACGCTATCCCCGGCGCTGGCAAAGCAAGGGACCCGCGATGGCCACCCAGAAGATCTATGCCGGCGCCGCGCTGCGCGAAACACGCAGCCGCCACGGCCTGACCCAGCGGCTGTTCGCCGACCGGCTGGGCGTGTCGCTGCCCTATCTCAGCCAGATGGAGAACAACCACCGGCCCGTCTCGGCCGGGGTGCTGCTGCGGCTGGCGTCGGAATTCGCGGTGGACGTGGGGGCGATGGCGGCGGGCGACGCCGACCGAATGGTGCTGGACATGGCCGAGGCCCTGGCCGACCCGCTGTTCGACGCGCCAACGCCGCTGGCCGACCTGCGGCTGGCCGCGTCCAACACGCCGTCGCTGGCGCGCGCCTTTCTGGACCTGTACCGCGCCCACCGCGAAGGGCAGGACCGGCTGGCCGCCCTGGACGAGGCGTTGGGCGCCACGGGACAGAACGCGCTGTCCTCCCCGTGGGAGGAGGTGCGCGACTTCTTCCACTACTGCGACAACTACATCGATGCGGTGGACCGCGCGGCGGAACGCTTCGCCTGCCCCGACGGCCGGCGGGCCGACCCGATGGCACGCGCGATGGCGGCGCTGTCGGACCGGGGCATCACCGTCGATCATGCGGAACTGCCGCCGGGGGCGGTGTTTCGCCGCGACGGCAACCGCATTACCCTGAACGCCACGGCCGAGCCTGCAACGCGCGTGTTCCAGCTGCTCAACCTGGTCGCCCGCGAGACGCGGGGCGACCTGCTGGACGCGACGCTGGACCTCGGGCGGTTCCGCAGCCAGACCGCCCGCGACATCGCGCGGGTGGGGCTGGCGAACTCGTTTGCCGGCGCGGCGCTGCTGCCCTATCGCCCGTTCCTGGCCGCGGCGCGGGCCGAACGCCACGACCTGGAACGGCTGGCCCATCTGTTCGGCGCCTCGCTGGAACAGGTGGCGCACCGGCTGTCCACGTTGCAGCGCCCCGGCGACAAGGGTGTGCCGTTCTTTTTCGTGCGCGTGGATCAGGCCGGCACGATCACCAAGCGCCACTCCGCCACCCGGCTGCAATTCGCGCGTTTTGGCGGCGCCTGCCCCCTGTGGAACGTCCATCAGGCGTTCGAGACGCCCGGCCGCTTCCTGCGCCAGCTGGCCCAGACGCCGGACGGGGTGCGCTATCTGTGCCTCTCGCGCGAGGTGGCGAAGGCCCCCGGCCAGTTCCGCGCCCCCATCCGCCGCTTTGCGATCTGCCTGGGGTGCGAGATCACGCATGCGCGCGACATGGTCTATGCCGACGGGCTGGACCTGGGAAATCCGCACTCCTACGAACAGATCGGCGTGTCCTGCCGCATCTGCCCGCGCAGCGACTGCCACCAGCGGTCGGTGCCCCCGATCGACCGCCCCATCGTGGTGCCGCCCGACCGGTCGGGACCGTTGCCCTATGCCATCGGCTGACCGGCAGGACCAATCGACGATTGCCTGCCGGCGAGAAGGGGCGAAGAACAGGCGGGTTTTCGCCTCGGCAGCAAGGTTCCGCCGATCAGGCGGCATCGGGGGAACTGCAGCGTTGCAAGACTGCCACGGTTTCCCCTAACCAGCCCGGAACCCGGCCGGGCCTGACCGGCACCTCATGAATGGATTGACCCCGTGCCGCGCCGCCTAGCGAACCACCTGTATTCCGTTCTCGAACGCGCCCTGCCCGAACAGCAGCTGTCTCTGAAATCCCGCGGGCGGACCCGCCTGGTGCGGCTGGGCTCGGGCACGCAGGCCCTGGCGCTGGGCGGCGGCGCGCTGGTGGTGGGCTGGACGATGCTCGCCAGTTCGATCCTGGCGATCGACGCGGTCAGCGCGGGTTCCTCGCGCGAGCAGGTGCACAAGACGCAGGCGGCGTTCGAGCAGCGGCTGGCCGAACTGTCGGCCGAACGCGACGCCCGCGCCGCCGAGGCGGTGGCGGCCCAGAACCGCTTTTCCACGGCCTTGGCGCAGGTGTCGCAGATGCAGTCGCAACTGCTGACGTCCGAGGAGCGGCGGCGCGAACTGGAATCGGGCATCGGCGCGATCCAGGCCTCGCTGCACGACGCGCTGATCGACCGCGACGCCGCGCAGCGCAAGCTGGCCCTGACCGAGGAAACCGTCGCCACCGAAACCCTGCCCCAGGCCGAACGCGCGCAGGAGTTTTCCGTCGCACTGGACATCCTGTCGGGCGAATTGCAATCGGCCGCCGCCGGGCGCGCCAGCGCCGAGGCCAAGGCCGCCGCGGCCGAACGCACCGCCGTGGCGCTGAGCGCCGAGCGCGACGCCATGGTGGCGCGCAACGAGGAGATCTTCGCCCAGATCGAGGATGCGGTCGAGATGTCGGTCAAGCCGCTGGACGACATGTTCCGCAAGGTGGGCGTGGACAGCGACAAGCTGCTGGCCGCCGTGCGCGAGGGCTATTCCGGCCAGGGCGGCCCGCTGACGCCGATGGGCTATTCCTCGCGCGGCAACGCCGCCATCTCGGAATCCGAGGCGCGGGCGAACGAGATCATGGTGTCGTTGGGCGACGTCAACAAGTACCGCATCGCGGTCAGCAAGCTGCCGCTGGCGATGCCGGTGAAGTCGGCCTTCCGGTACTCGTCGGGCTTCGGCCCGCGCTGGGGCCGCGCGCATCAGGGGATCGACATGGCCGGCCCGGTCGGCACGCCGATCTATTCGACGGGCGACGGGGTCGTGACCTTTGCCGGATGGCAGCGCGGATATGGCAACCTGATCAAGGTCCAGCACGCCCTGGGGACCGAAACCCGCTATGGCCACCTGTCGAAAATCGGGGTCAAGGTCGGGCAAAAGGTGTCGCGCAACAGCCTGATCGGTGCTATGGGCAACACCGGTCGGTCCACCGGCCCGCATCTGCATTACGAAGTGCGGGTCAAGGGTCGCGCCGTCGATCCCATGAGCTTCATCAAGGCCGCACAGAATGTTTTCTAAGACCCGAGTCACCGAACCTGGCCCGCGCAGCCCCAGCCCAGAGACCGATCTGAACCGCCCTGCCATGGATCACCACTTCGACCTGCCCGCCCAGCAGCCGGCGCGCACCCGCTCGGGTCCCTCGGTGCTGTCGTCGGACCTGACCGTCAAGGGCAACATCACGACCCAGGGCGACGTCCAGATCGAGGGCACGGTCGAGGGCGACATCCGCGCCCATCAGCTGACCGTCGGCGAAACCGCCACCATCCGCGGCGAGATCGTGGCCGACGAGATCATCGTGAACGGCCGCGTCGTGGGCCGTGTGCGCGGGCTGAAGGTCCGCCTGTCCGCCACCGCGCGGGTCGAGGGCGACATCGTCCACAAGACCATCGCCATCGAGTCGGGCGCGCATTTCGAAGGCTCGGTCCAGCGCCAGGAAGACCCGCTGGGCAACGGCGTGACCCCCAAGCTGGCCCCGCCCGCCGCCGCACGGATCGACGCCAAGGCCGAGTGAGCCCCCCTGCCCCGGCAGCCCGCGCGGCGTCCTGCGGGGCGCCGTCTTGCTTTACGGCCGGGCCGATGCGGCGCCCCGTGACGGCGCGGCCCCTGCCCAGGCAGCCCCATCACCCTTGCTGTCCGGCACGCTGCGCTTGGCCCGTCACTCCCAGTCGGGGATCAGGCGGCGGTACATGTGCCAGCTGGCATGCCCCAGCACCGGCAGGGCGACGAACAGGCCCAGAAACAGCGGCACGATGCCGGCGAACAGCAGCACCGCCACGACCACGGCCCAGGCCAGCATCACGCCGGGGTTGGCCGCGACCGCGCCGAAGCTTGCGATGATGGCGCTGATGAAATCGACCTCTCGGTCCAGGATCAGCGGCAGGCCCGCCACCGTGATGGCGAACAGGACGGCGGCGAATCCCGCGCCGATGGCGGTGCCGACCGTCAGCATCACCAGCCCGCGGCCCTGAAGCATCAGGTCCGGCGAGGACATGATGTTGGTCAGCGCCTGCAATCCCATGAACAGCGCAAAGATCGTGTGGGCGACGAACACCCAGAACATGAACATCAGCAGGATGACCATCGCCATGGATGGCACCTGCCGGTCCTTCTGCGCGAAGACGACGCCCATCACCGACAGCCAGTCCAGCGCCTCGCCGGCCTCGATCCGGCGGCTGACCTCGTAGAGCCCGACCGCGGCGAAGGGGGCGATCAGCGGAAAGCCCACGACAAAGGGGATCAGCCACCACTCTTGCCCCGCAGCCAGGGCCACCGCCGACAGCACCAGCCCCCCGGCGACGTAAAAGGCCGCGAAGAACAGCCCGAACCCCGGCGCCCGGCGGAAATCGCGCCAGCCGTCGCGCAGCGCGCCGCCGATCGCGTCGAAGCCGATCACCGCGGGTGGCGGAATCTCGTCGGCCTCGCCGCTGGCGCGCCCCTCGGCGGGGTCGGGGTCAGGCATCGGGTCGGGCATCGGCGGGCGTGTCGGGTCGGGCAGCGGGTTCGGACGCGGCACCGGATCGGCGGGGTGGCTCATCGCTGTCTCTCCTGTTGGGGCCGCGCGAGCGTGTGTCCGCCACGCGCCCGCCCGCGCCCCTGGGCCGGCATCTCAGCCAGGGGCGGCGGGCTGGGCATAGCGGTCGCGCAGGGCGGTGTTGACGGGGGGCGTCACGAATTTCGACACGTCGCCGCCAAGGCGCGCGATTTCCTTGACCAGCTTGGACGCGATGGCCTGTCGGCGCGCGTCGGCCATCAGGAACACCGTCTCGACGCTGGCGTCCAGCGCGCGGTTCATGCCGACCATCTGGAATTCGTATTCGAAATCCGCGACCGCGCGCAGGCCGCGGATGATGATGCCGGCGTTGACATCGCGCGCGGCGTCGATCAGCAGGTTCTCGAACGGGTGGACGACGATCTCGCCGCCGGTCTTCTGCACGATGGCCTGGCATTCCGCCTGGACCATGGCCACGCGCTGTTCCAGCGTGAAGGCCGGGCCCTTGTCGCGGTTTATCGCCACGCCGATCACCAGCCGGTCCACCAGCGCCATGGCGCGCTGGATGATGTCCACATGGCCCAGCGTGACCGGGTCGAAGGTACCTGGGTAAAGGCCGATGCGCATCTGCGGCTCCGTTCACGGGGACGTCATACGGAAAGCCGGAAACGCCGCGCTTGGCAAGCGCCGCGCGGCGGCAAATCCGCTCAGTTCCCCATGATCATGCCGGTCAGCGCCTCTTTTTCGGCCGAAAGCTCCTTGAGGCGGGCGGACACGGCGTCGCCGATCGAGACGACGCCCAGCATCTTTCCGTGGTCGTCCACCACCGGAAGGTGGCGGAAGCGGCCGTCGGTCATGCGCTGCAACACGGTCAGCGCGTCCTCGGCGCAGACGCAGGTGGACACATTGCGGGTCATCAGGTCGCCGACCTTGCGCTCCATGAGCTCGGCCCCCGACCGGCCCAGTTCCCGCACGATGTCGCGTTCCGACAGGATGCCGTCGGGCGACGTGCCGTCGGCCGACACCACGACGGCGCCGATCCGGCGTTCGGCCAGCAGCCGGACGGCATCCGAGACCAGACTGTCGGGCGTCACCGTGACCAGCGTGTCGGGCCCGGTCTTCATCGCGAGAATCTGTTTGACGATCATCTGCTTTCCCCCATTGCGTGCGTTGCCGTCAGCGTTGCCGCGGCGCGGCCCTGCGTCAAGTGCGACCATGCTCGGGCGGGGGATCGGCGGCGCCGGCCAGCAGCTCCAGCCGGGCGACCTCGCGGCGGATGCCGGTCGCCACCGCCTCGGCCAGCCGGGTCAGACGGTCGGACCGGCGGTCGTCGGCATGACGGATCAGCCAGAACGACCGGGTCAGCGCGATGTCGCGGGTCAGCAGGCGGCGCACGCCGGGGGCGAAGGGAATCGCGAAGTCGTGGACGATGCCCAGCCCCGCCCCTGCCCGGATCGCCTGCATCTGCACGCTGACCGAGTTCGAGGACAGCACCGCCCGGTCGGCCCCCGTTTCGGGCATGTAGTCCAGCTCTCGATCAAAGATCATGTCGGCGATATAGCCGATCATGCGGTGCCCGCGCAGGTCCGCCTGCGACCGGATCGGCGGATGCCCGGCCAGATAGTCGGCGTGCCCGGCCAGGTGCAGGTGATAGTCGGTGATCTTCTGGACCGACGCGCGGCCGGTTTCCGGGCGGCTGACGGCGACCGCCATGTCGGCCTCGCGCCGCGACAGGTTGAACACGCGCGGCAGCGCGACGATCTGGATGTCCAGCCCGGGATGCTCGGCCACCATCCGCGCGCAGATCTGCGGCAGGACATAGTTCGCGCAGCCGTCGGGCGCCCCGATCCGCAGCTGTCCGGTCAGCCCGCCCGTGCCCGCGCTTTCCGCGGCGGCGCCGGCCGCGGCCTCGACCGCCTCGGCGTGGGGCAGCAGCGCGACCCCTTCGGCCGTGGCGGCATAGCCCTGGGGGGTCTTGGCAAACAGCACCCGTCCCAGCGCGGTTTCCAGCCGCGCGATCCGCCGCCCCACGGTCGAGGCGTCCATCCCCAGCCGCCGCCCGGCGGCCGACAGCGATTCCTCGCGCGCGACGGCCAGGAACACGCGCAGATCGTCCCAGTCCACCGCCCGCCCCTTTGCATTCCTGCAAAACCCTTTGGCGGCATCGTCGCTTTATTCCGCGAAATCGCAAGGCTAAGGTGCGGGCAACCATCAGGCCGGCCTTAGCGGAGGAATGCGATGCGTCAGGTGAATCACTGGATAGACGGCAAGGACACGGCGGGCACGTCCGGCCGCACCGCCGATGTCTTCAACCCTGCCACGGGCGAGGTTCAGGCCAAGGTCGCGCTGGCCAGCAAGGCCGAGATGGACGACGCCATCGACCGCGCCGCGCAGGCGCAGGTGAAATGGGGTGCGACCAACCCCCAGCGCCGCGCCCGCGTGATGATGAAGATGGTGGACCTCATCAACCGCGACATGGACAAGATGGCCGAGATGCTGTCGTCCGAGCATGGCAAGACATTCCCCGACGCCAAGGGCGACATCCAGCGCGGGCTCGAGGTGATCGAGTTCGCGATCGGCGCCCCCCACCAGCTGAAGGGCGAGTTCATCGACTCGGCCGGTCCGGGCATCGACATGTATTCCATGCGCCAGCCGCTGGGCGTCGTGGCCGCGATCACGCCGTTCAACTTTCCGGCCATGATCCCGCTGTGGAAGCTGGGCCCGGCCCTCGCCTCGGGCAACGCGGTCATCCTGAAGCCCAGCGAGCGCGATCCGACCGTTCCCAACATGCTGGCGCAGCTGTTCCAGGAGGCGGGGCTGCCCGACGGCGTCTTGCAGGTCGTCCACGGCGACAAGGAGGCGGTGGACGCCATCCTCGACAGCGAGGTCATCCAGGCCGTGGGCTTCGTCGGCTCGACCCCCATCGCGCAGTACATCTATGAACGCGCGGCCCAGACCGGCAAGCGGGCGCAGTGCTTTGGCGGCGCCAAGAACCACATGATCATCATGCCCGACGCCGACCTGGACCAGGCGGCCGACGCGCTGGTGGGCGCGGGCTTCGGGGCCGCGGGCGAACGCTGCATGGCGATTTCCGTCGCCGTCCCGGTAGGCGAAAAGACCGCCGACGCGCTGATCGAAAAGCTGGTGCCGCGGATCGAAAAGCTGAAGGTCGGTCCCTGGACCGCGGGCAACGACGTGGACTACGGCCCGGTCGTGACCAGGGCGGCCAAGGAGAACATCCTGCGGCTGGTCAACCGCGGCGTCGAGCAGGGGGCCGAGCTGGTCGTGGACAGCCGCGATTTCAGCCTGCAGGGCTATGAGGACGGGTTCTTCGTCGGCCCCCACCTGTTCGACCGCGTGACGCCGGACATGGACATCTACAAGACCGAGATCTTCGGCCCGGTCCTGTCCACCGTCCGCGCCGGGTCCTACGAAGAGGCGCTGAAGCTGACCATGGACCACGAATACGGCAACGGCACCGCGATCTTTACCCGCGACGGCGACACCGCCCGCGATTTCGCCAGCCGCGTCAATGTGGGCATGATCGGGATCAACGTCCCGATCCCGGTGCCGCTGGCCTATTTCACCTTTGGCGGGTGGAAGCGGTCGGGCTTTGGCGACCTGAACCAGCACGGGCCCGATGCCTTCCGGTTCTATACGCGCACCAAGACCGTGACCTCGCGCTGGCCCTCGGGCATCAAGGAAGGCTCGGCCTTCAACTTCAAGGCCATGGACTGACACACCGGGGGCGCCGCGGGACAGCCCGCCGCGCCCCCGAACCCCTGCATCCGCAGGACGGGGCGCGCCGCGGCGCCCCGGTCACGCCACGGGGCCGGTCCGGATCGCTGCAACAGTCGTGCAACACTGGACCGCTAGCCCGCCGATCGACAGCCACGCGAAGGGAGAGCGCATGGATTTCGCCTTGTCCGAGGAACAGCAGGCCATCTTCGACATGGCCCGCGATTTCGGCCGGTCCGAGATCGCGCCCCATTCCCATGAATGGGAAGCCGCCGGCACCATCCCCAGGGACCTGTGGCCCAAGGCCGCAGCACTCGGCCTGGGCGGGCTTTACGTGTCCGAGGACTACGGCGGCTCGGGCCTGACCCGGCTGGACGCGACGCTGGTGTTCGAGGCGCTGGCCATGGCCGACCCGGCGGTGGGGTCGTTCCTGTCGATCCACAACATGTGCGGCGGCATGATCGACAAGTTCGGCAAGCCCGAGGACAAGGAACGCTGGCTGCCCGACCTGTGTTCGATGCGCAAGGTGTTTTCCTATTGCCTGACCGAGCCGGGCAGCGGATCGGACGCCGCCGCCCTGCGGACCCGGGCCGAGCGCACCAACACCGGCTGGACCCTGAACGGGACCAAGGCCTTCATTTCGGGCGGCAGCTATTCCGACGCCTATGTGTGCATGGTCCGCACCGGCGAGGACGGGCCGAAGGGCATCTCGACCGTCGTGGTCGAGGACGGCACGCCCGGCCTGTCCTTTGGCGCGCTCGAGCGCAAGATGGGCTGGCAGGCGCAGCCTACGACGCAGGTCCAGTTCGACGATTGCGCGATCCCGGCCGACAACCTGCTGGGCGAGGAAGGGCGCGGATTCACCTATGCGATGGCGGGGCTGGACGGCGGGCGGCTGAACATCGCGGCCAGCGCGCTGGGGGGCGCGCAGCAGGCGCTGGACCAGACGCTGAGCTACATGGGCGAGCGCCGGGCCTTTGGAAGGACGCTGGACCAGTTCCAGGCGTTGCAGTTCAAGCTGGCCGAGATGGAGGTCGCGTTGCAGTCCGCCCGCGTCTTCCTGCGGCAGGCCGCGTGGAAGCTGGACAACCAGACGCCCGACGCGACAAAGTTCTGCGCGATGGCCAAGGTCTATGTGACCGACAGCGCCTTTGAGGTCGCCAACACCTGCCTGCAACTGCACGGCGGCTATGGCTATCTGGCCGACTATGGCGTCGAGAAGATCGTCCGCGACCTGCGGGTCCATCAGATCCTTGAAGGCACGAACGAGATCATGCGGATGATCGTCAGCCGCGCCCTGCTGGCGGAGCGTGCGTGATGGCCGATCTGACGATCCGCACCGACCGGCGCGCCGGCCGCATCACCCTGAATCGTCCCGCCGCGCTGAACGCGCTGAGCCACGAGATGGCCAACGACATCAAGACCGCGCTGGACCGCTGGCGCGACGATCCGGCTGTGGCGCTGGTCATCATCGACGCCGAGGGCGACCGCGCCTTTTGCGCCGGCGGCGACATCGCGGCGGTCTATCACGGCGGGCGGGCGGGCGACCACGCCATCGGGCAACGGTTCTTCGCCGACGAATACCGCATGAACGCAACCATCGCCGATTACCCCAAGCCGATCGTCGCCTTCATGCAGGGCTTTGTCATGGGCGGGGGCGTGGGCATCGGCGGCCACGCCAGCCACCGGGTCGTGGGCGACACCACCCAGATGGCGATGCCGGAAACGGGCATCGGCCTGATCCCGGACGTGGGGGGCACGTGGCTGCTGTCGCGCGCGCCGGGGCGGATCGGGGAATATCTGGGCCTGACGGGCGCGCGCATGGGCGCGGGCGACGCGATCCATTCCGGGTTCGCCAACCTCTATCTGCCCGAGGCCGACTGGCCCGCGGCCAAGGACCGGCTGGCCGAGACGGGCGACGCGGCCAGCCTGAAGGGGAAGACCCCGCCGCAGGCCGCCCTGGCCGACCGGGACCTGTCGGCCTTTGGCGGGCGCAGCGTGGCCGAGATCATCGGCGCGCTCGAGGCGGCCGGCAATGACGAGGCGCTGAAGCCGATCCGGCGCAACTCGCCCCTGTCCATGGCCGCGACGCTGGCGATGGTGCGCGCGGCGCGCGGCGACCGGCGGATGCAGGACAGCCTGGCACGCGAATACCGATTCACCCACCGCGCGACCGAACATTCCGATTTTATCGAGGGCGTCCGCGCGCAGATCATCGACAAGGACCGCACTCCGGTCTGGTCGCGCCCCGCGGACCCCGCGGCGGTCGATGCGATGCTGGCGCCCCTGGGCGACGCCGAACTGAACTGGGAGGACTGAGATGCGGATCGGGTTCATCGGACTGGGCAACATGGGCGCGCCGATGGCGCTGAACCTCTTGCGCGCGGGCCACGATGTCAGGGGCTTTGACGTGTCGGGCACCGTGCCCGAGGGCATCGCCGCCGGGGCCAGCGCCGCCGATGTCGCGCGGGGCGCGGACGTGGTCATCACCATGCTGCCCAACGGCCAGATCCTGCGCACCGTCGCGGCCGAGGTGATCCCCGCGATGCGGCCCGGCGCGGTGCTGTGCGACTGTTCGACCGTGGACGTGGACAGTGCCCGCGCGGTGGCCGCCGACGCCGCGGCCGCACGGCTGGGGGCGCTGGATGCGCCCGTCTCGGGCGGCATCGGGGGCGCGGCCGCCGGAACGCTGACCTTCATGGTGGGCGGGCCGGACGACGCCTTCGAGACGGTCCGCCCGCTGTTCGAGCTGATGGGCCAGAAGGCCGTGCACTGCGGCGCGGCCGGCGCGGGCCAGGCCGCCAAGATCTGCAACAACATGATCTTGGGCGCCACGATGATCGCCACCTGCGAGGCGTTTGCGCTGGCCGACAAGCTGGGGCTGGACCGCGCGAGGATGTTCGACGTGGTGTCGACCTCGTCGGGCTACAGCTGGTCGATGAACGCCTATTGCCCGGCGCCGGGCGTGGGGCCGACCTCGCCCGCCGACAACGGCTACAAGCCCGGTTTCGCGGCCGAGCTGATGCTGAAGGACCTTCGCCTGTCGCAGCAGGCGGCCGAGGCCGTCGATGCCGACACCCCGATGGGCCAGCTTGCCACGCAGCTTTACACCCAGTTCGTCGAATCCGAGGACGGGCGCGGGCGCGATTTCTCGGCGATGCTGCCGCGGCTGGCGGCACGCGGCAGGCACGGTTGATGCAGCGGCGGTGGGCCGCGCGCGACTTATCGTCGTCGCGCTGCAACGTCTTGGCCCGGCGCGGCGTTGATCCGGGTTAACAAAGGATGATCGCCATGAACCGAACTGCGCTGCTCGCCGGCCTGTTGGCCGCGACCCTGCCCCTGGCTGCGCTGGCCGACAAGCCCGGCCACGCGGGCGGCAAGGGGAATGGCCACGGCAAGGACAAGCACGCGGCCAGGGTGCAGTCGGACCGCCGCGCCCCCGAGGGGCGGCGCGACCCTGTGGTGGTCGTCCGCGCCCGCGGGCGGGACAGCGTCGTGGTGGTGGACCGCGGCGATCATCCGGTCCGGGTCATGGCGCAACGGGCCTGCCCGCCCGGACTGGCGAAAAAGGACCCGGCCTGCGTTCCGCCCGGCCAGGCCGGAAAGGGCCGCGTCGTGGTCGGGGACCGCATCGACTGGGACAGGGCCCATGTCGTGACGCGGCCTGGGCTTTATGGGCTGGCGGTGCCGCCGCCGGGCCAACGCTATGCCGTGGTGGATGGGCGCCTGGTGCGCATCGACGATGATTCGGCCCGAATCCTGTCGATCGTGCGGCTGGTGGACGCGCTGCTCGACTGACCGGCGTCCTCGCCGATCGACGTTGATCCCGGGGCCAGTCCGCGATACATTCCCTTTATTGCATTCGTTCAAAGGGGGGGCATGATGCCGCGCAACATGGGTTCGCTTGACCGGGTCATCCGGGTGGTCGTCGGTCTGGCGCTGCTGGCGGGGTTCTTTCTGAACACCACGGCGGAATGGCGGTGGCTGTATCTGCTGGGGATCGTGCCCCTGATGACGGGCCTGGCCGGCACCTGCCCGATGTATTCGATCCTGGGCGTGAATACCTGCGCGCGTCGCTAGGGCCCTAGCCGTCCAGCAACGCCTCGGCCGCGGCGCGGGCGGCCGGGGTGATCGCCTCGCCCGCCAGCATCCGCGCCAGTTCCTCGACGCGCTCGGCCTGCGCGAGCGGGCTCACGGTCGAGGTGGTCATGCCCCCCGACACCGCCTTGGCCACCAGGAAATGCCGGTCCCCGCGCGCCGCTACCTGGGGCGAATGGGTGACGACCAGCACCTGCGCGTCCTGGGCCAGCCGCGCCAGGCGGCGGCCCACCGCATCGGCGGTCGCCCCGCCCACGCCGCGGTCGATCTCGTCGAAGATCATCACCAGGCTGTCGCCGCCGCGCGCCAGGCAGACCTTCAGCGCCAGCAGGAACCGCGACAGCTCGCCCCCCGAGGCGATGCGATCCAGCGGGCCTGACGGCGCGCCGGGGTTGGTGGCGACGGTAAAGGCGACGCTGTCGCGCCCCTCGGGGCCAGGGTCGCCCGGGGCAATGCGCGTGTCGAACACCGCGCGTTCCATCTTCAGGGGCGCAAGCTCGGCTGCCATCGCGGCGTCCAGCCGGCCGGCGGCCTCGGTCCGCTGCGCGGTCACGGCGGCGGCGGCGGCGTCATAGGCGGCGTCGGCGGCGCGCACGGCGGCGGCCAGATCGCCCAGCCGCGCCTCTCCCGCGTCCAGCGCCTCCAGCCGGGCCGACAGGGTCGCGGCCAGCCCGGCCAGGTCGTCAGCCAGCACGTCGTGCTTGCGGGCCAGCGCGCGCAGGGCGAACAGCCGCTCCTCGGTCGCCTCAAGCGTGGCGGGATCGTGGTCCATCGCGGCCACCGCATCCTCGATCCCGCGGGTGGCCTCGCCCAGTTCGATCAGCGCGCGCCCCAGCGCCGCGATGGGCGCATCCAGCGGGGCAGACGCCGCGTCGTGGGCCTTGGCCGCCGCGCCCTCGAGCCAGCGCACCGCCTCGACCATCGCGCCCTCGGCGCCCTTGCCCGACACAAGCTCCAGCGCGCGGGCGACATCGCCGCGGATCCGCTCGGCCGCCTGCATGTCGCGGCGGGCGATGTCCAGCGTCTCCTCCTCGCCGGGCTGGGGGTCCAGCTTGACCAACTCGGCGACGGCGTGGCGCAGGAAATCCTCCTCGCGGCGCGCGGCCTCCAGCGCCGCCTCGGCGTCCGACAGTGCGGCCGCGGCCTGCCGCCGGGCGCCCCAAGCCGCACGCAGGGGCGCAAGGTCGATGCCCGCGAACGCATCCAGCAGCATCCGGTGCCCGCGCGGGTTCAGCAGCCCGCGGTCGTCATGCTGGCCGTGCAGTTCGACCAGCGCGTCCGACAGCGCGCGCAGAACCTCGCCCGAGACGCGGCGGTCGTTGACCCAGCCGGTCTTGCGCCCGTCGGCGGCGTTGACGCGGCGCAGGATCAGCTCGTCCTCGGCGGTGATTCCGGCCTCGTCCAGCACGCCGCGGGCGGGGTGGCCCGCCGGCAGGTCGAACACCGCCGTGACCTCGCCCTGGCTCGCCCCCGCGCGCACCAGTTCGGCCCGGCCGCGCCAGCCCAGAACGAAGCCGAGGCAGTCCAGCAGGATCGACTTGCCCGCGCCGGTTTCGCCGGTCAGCACGTTCAGGCCGGGCGCGAACTCCAGCGCCAGCCGGTCGATCAGCAGCATGTCCCGGATGTCCAGCGACCGCAGCATCGGTTTACACCCTTGCGGCCGCGGTCAGAGCCACTTGCCCTGGATGACCTGCCGATAGACCCTGGTCAGCCACGAGTTGCCTTGCGGTGTCGCGGTCAGACCGCGCCCGCGCAGCTGGGCATAGGCATCCTGATAGAACGGCGAGGACTGGAAGTTGTGGCCCAGGATCGCGCCCGCGGTCTGCGCCTCGTCGGTCAGGCCCAGCGCAAGATACGCCTCGACCAGCCGCATCAGCGCCTCGGGCGTGTGGGTCGTGGTCTGGTAATCCTCGACCACGACGCGGAAGCGGTTGATCGCGGCGGTGTGGTGCCCGCGCTTGAGGTAGTAGCGCCCGATCTCCATCTCCTTGCCGGCCAGATGGTCGAAGGCGAGGTCGAACTTGAGCACGGCGGAACGCGCGTATTCGGTGTCGGGATACTGCTCGATCACCTCGCGCAGCGCCTGCAGCGCCTGGAAGGTCAGGCCCTGGTCGCGCCCGACCTCGTCGATCTGGTCATAGTAGGACAGCGCCAGCAGGTACTTGGCATAGGCCGCGTCCTCGTCGCCCGGATAGGCGTCGATGAACCGCTGCGCGGCGCCCCGCGCCTCGTCGTACTGGCGCGCCTTGTGGTGGGAATAGGCCTGCATGATCAGGGCGCGCTTGGCCCAGTCGGAATAGGGGTAAAGCCGCTCGATCTCGGAAAAATAATGCACCGCGTCGCGCGGCTTGCCGTTGTTTTCCAGCTCGTATTCGCCGCGCTTGTAGATTTGCTCGGCGGTGAAATTGTCCAGCGGCTGCTTGGTGCCGCCGCCCCCGCCACCGCAGCCGGCCAGCAACGATACCGAGACGACGACCGCCATCAGCACCGGTCCCGCTTTTCTGACTGCCATGTCCGTCCTGTCCGTTCGCGTCCCGCGGCTGCCTAGCACAGAACATCAGGCCACGCAAAAGGGCAAGGTCGGCCACCGCGCCCGCCGGTCGGCTGCCCGTCGATTTGCGCCTGCCCTCAGGCGACGGCGCGCGTGGCGGCCCTGTCCGTCAGGATCGCCGGGTCATAGCGGTCGACGCCCGCGCCGGGCAGGCGGGATTGCAGATCGTCCGAGCAGGTCGCCCATTCCCAGGCGTCCGGCCTGTCGAACAGCGCCCGCAGCAGGCGGTTGGTCAGGGCATGGCCGGCGCGATGGCCGGTATAGTGGGCCAGCAGCGGGGCGCCCGCCAGCGCAAGGTCGCCCATCGCGTCCAGCATCTTGTGGCGCACGGCCTCGTCGGCATGGCGCAGCCCGCCCGGCGACAGCACCCGGTCGCCGTCCACGACGACGGCGTTGAAGTACGTGCCGCCCAGCGCCAGGCCATTGGCCTTCATCGCATCCACGTCCGCCTGCCGGCAGAAGGTCCGGCTGTCCATCAGCTCGCGCAGGAAGGCCCCGTTCGCCATGTCCAGCCGCTTTTCCTGATGGCCGATCGCGGCATCGGCAAAGTCGATGGCGAAGTCGATGCCCAGGTGGTCGGCAGGCGTCAGGCGGGCAAAGGCCTCGCCCTCGCGCACCTCGACCGGCTTCAGCACGCGGATCGCGCGCAGCGTCTTGCGCTGCATCCGCAGGCCCGCGCGCAGGATTCCCGCCACGAAGGGCGCCGCCGAGCCGTCGAGGATCGGCACCTCGGGCCCGTCGATGTCGATCAGCGCGTTGTGAACGCCGGTGCCGGCCAAGGCCGCCATGACGTGTTCGACGGTCGACACGGTCGCCCCGTTCGTGCCCTGCAACAGCGTGCACAGGCGCGAGGGCTGGACATGGTCCCAGCGGGCCGGGACCAGCGCGCCGTCCAGGTCGGTGCGGCGGAACACGATGCCGTGCCCGGCCGGCGCGGGACGGATGGTCAGGCGGGCAGCGGCCCCGGAATGAAGGCCGGCGCCTTTGAACTCTGCGGCGGTGGCAAGGGTGGCCTGCATGGTCGTCGTCCGATTCTCGTGGGGGGCAAGGCGCCCCTGTCGATCATCAGGTAGGCGGCCTGCCCCCGACGCTCAATTAACGTTTTGTGACCCCCTGAAACATCCGGGCGGCCGCGCGCCGGATTCCCGGTCTATCCGCCAAGGACCTGTTCACATGAAAAAAAGGGCCGCCCGAGGGCAGCCCCTTTGCCATTCGTCCGGCCCCGTGACCGGCTCAGTTCGCCTGACGGCGCAGGAAGGCCGGGATCTCGACATTGTCCTGCGCGCCGTCCGGCGAGGCGAGGTCGTCGAACGCGCTGTCGGCCGGGCGGCTGCGGGCCATCCGCTCGCTGACGCGCTCGGCGATGGTCGCCGCCTGCGGGCGCTCGGCCGGCGTCTCGGTCGCGCCGGACAGCCGTTCCATGATGCGGCCCAGCCCGGCCATGCGCTGCGTGCCCTGCGGCGCGGGGGCCGGGGTGGCGGCCGGCGCGGCGCGGCGCTGGTTGGCCTCGGCCGCGGCGGCTTTGACGCGGTCCAGACGCTCGCGCATCGTGTCGCCCTGACCCGCGCGCGGCCGTGCCGGCGCCGTAAAGCTTTCCGCCGAGTCGTTCAGCCGGCTGGAAGTGGTGCGCAGGTCGGCGGGACGGGCGGGCTCGGGGCGCACATCGGGGCGCGGCTCGACGCGCGGCTCGGGCCGGACCTCGGCCCGCGGCTCGGGGCGTTCGGCGGGCTGATAGGCGGGCGCGGGCAGATCGTCCTCGGCCACGACGGGACGGGCAAGATCCGCCACGACCCGGCGCTGCGGCACGGCCGGCTCCTCATGCGCGGCCGCGGCGGCCTGGGCCACGGGCGGATGCTGGGTCAGCGGCTCGCGCATGCCGCGGCGCGCCACGGGCGTCTCGTGGACGGCCGCCGCCGCGTCGATGCCGGTCGCCACGACCGACACGCGGACCGCGCCCTCCATCGAGGGGTCCAGCGTCGAGCCGACGATGATGTTGGCATCGCCGTCCACCTTCTCACGGATCTTCTCGGCCGCCTCGTCCATCTCGAACAGGGTCAGGTCATAGCCGCCGGTGATGTTGATCAGCACGCCCTTGGCGCCCTGCAGGCTGATCTCGTCCAGCAGCGGGTTGGCGATGGCCTTCTCGGCGGCTTCGACGGCGCGGTTGTCGCCGGTCGCCTCGCCGGTGCCCATCATGGCCTTGCCCATCTCGTCCATGACCGCGCGCACGTCGGCGAAGTCGAGGTTGATCAGGCCCGGGCGCACCATCAGGTCGGTCACGCCCTTGACGCCCTGGTACAGCACGTCATCGGCCATCGCGAAGGCCTCGGTGAAGGTGGTCTTCTCGTTGGCGATGCGGAACAGGTTCTGGTTGGGGATGATGATGAGGGTATCGACGACCTTCTGCAGCGCCTCGACGCCCTCGTCGGCCTGGCGCATCCGCTTCGACCCCTCGAACTGGAAGGGCTTGGTCACGACGCCGACGGTCAGGATGCCCATCTCGCGCGCGGCCTGCGCGATGATCGGCGCCGCGCCGGTGCCGGTGCCGCCGCCCATGCCGGCGGTGATGAAGCACATGTGCGCGCCCATCAGGTGATCGACGATGTCCTCGATCGTCTCCTCGGCGGCCTTGGCCCCGATCGAGGGCTTGGCGCCCGCGCCCAGACCTTCGGTGACCTTGGGGCCAAGCTGCACGCGCTGTTCGGCCCGGCTTTGCGCCAGCGCCTGCGCATCGGTGTTGGCCACGACGAAATCGACCCCGTCGAGTTTCTTCTCGATCATGTTGTTGACGGCGTTGCCCCCTGCCCCGCCAACACCGAACACGGTGATGCGCGGGCGCAGTTCCTCGTCGTCATTCATCATCAGGTTCAGATTCATCGCCGCCTGCCCTCTCATGTGGTTAGCCGGGTCGTGGCGCCCGGTCGAATCCGTTTTGCTGGGGCAGACCTATCAGATTCGCCCCAGTCGTCACATCGTAAACAGGCCATCTCCACAGGGTCTGGCGTGCCCACGCCCGGCCATAGGCGGTATGTTGCTCATCTGTCTAGAGGTTGTGGGCCAGCCCATTGACGACCTTACCAGTTGTTCCGGAACCATCGATACGCCCGCTTCAGTCCGATGACGCCGGACCGCTCGACCGGCATCTCGAAATCCCACCACTCGTCCTGCGGATTCGCCGCGTGCAGCGCCAGGCCAACGGTCGCGGCATGGCAGGGCGCGGTGTGCTGCTGAGCCAGCCCCTGGATCCGCAGCGGCCGGCCGATGCGGACGTTCTGGCCCAGGATGCGGGCGGCCAGGACGTCAAGGCCGGGGATCTGGCTTGCGCCCCCGGTCAGCACGATCTGGCGCGACGGCATGTGGTCGAAGCCGGCGGCGTCCAGCACCGCGCGCACGCCGTCCAGGATCTCCTCGACGCGCGGGCGCATGATGCCGATCAGGTCGGCGCGGCTGATGCTGCGCCGGTCGGTTTCCCAGTCCCCGGTCTCGGCGCCCGACGCCGCGCCCACGGCGATCATCTCGACATCGTCGCGGCCCGTCGCCTCCAGCCCGCCATGGCGGGTCTTCAGCCATTCGGCCGTCTGCGTGGGCACGCGCAGGCCCTGGCTGATGTCGCGCGTCACCAGATCGCCCCCCATCCGCACCGCATCGGCAAAGATCATGTGCTTTTTCAGGAAGATGGACACGCCGGTCACGCCGCCGCCCATGTCGATGCAGGCCGCGCCCAGCTCCTGCTCGTCCTCGACCAGCGCCGCGCGACCGGCGGCATAGGCGGCCGATCCGACGCCCGCCAGTTCCAGATCGCAGCGGCGGATGCACTGGACAAGGTTGCTGGCGGCGGTGCCGTCGATGGTCAGCACGTGCATGTCCACGGCCAGCCGGTTGCCCACGTGGTCGCGGGGATCCGACAGGCCCGAGCGCGCATCGACCGCAAAGTTCACCGGCTGCGCGTGCAGCACCTCGCGCCCGCGGCCGAAATCGGGGGCGTCGCAGGCGGCCAGCACGGCGGCCACGTCCTGTTCGGTGACCTTGCCCGCGGTCAGGGTGATTTCCCCAGCCAGCCCGTACGAGGCGGGCCGCGCCCCGGCGATGGTGGCGATGACGTGATCGACGCGCACCCCCGCCTGTTTCTGGGCGCCCTGCACGACATGGCGCACCGCGCGCTCGGTCTCGCCCATGGTGTCGATCTCGCCATAGCGGACGCCGCGGGACTGCGTGGTGAACTGGCCGATCACGCGAAAGCTGGACTGTCCCGCCATCGGGCCCACGCCGTCGGTGTCGCGGAACTGCCCCGGCCCGTCGAACTGCAGGATGATGCAGGTGATCTTCGAGGTGCCGACGTCCAGCACGGCCAGCACGCCGCGCGCCATCGCCTGGCGGCGCATCTGCCGCATCGTCCGCTGTGCCTGATACAGATCCCGCATCGTCCCCCCGCTTGCCCGCCCGTGTCCTCAGCCCCGGTCCGCGGGCCGCTTGCCCGCCGCCGCCCCGGCCTTGCCGCCCGCAGCCCCGTCCTTGTCCTCGTCCGGCTCGATCACCGATCCGTCGGGCGCAAGCTCGGGCATTCCCAGCGCGCGGCGCAGGGTGTTCTGCGCGGTCAGGCCCAGCCGCAGGATCGGCCGGCCCGGATCGCGCAGGTCCACCGCCACCACGTCGCGCGCCAGCAGGCCGCCCTCGCGGTCCATCGCCAGCGCCTGTTCCAGCGCCGCGACCGGGCGCTCGGCCGGCAGCATGATGCGCTGGCCGCGGTCCAGCACCAGGTCCCAGCGCCGCTCGCCCATCCGTTCCAGCCCGCGCAGGCGGGGCAGCACAGGGCCCGCGGCGTCGATCAGCGCCATCGCCTCGGCCGCGCGCGCGCCCGCGCCCTCGCCCGCGATCATCGGCAGGTCGCGGCGCACGTCGCGCGACGTGACCGAGGCGACGCGGTACCCGCCCTTGTCCAGCAGGTCGATGCCGCGCGCGTGCCGCCACAGCACGGCCGGGCGGCGTTCGGTCACATGCGCCGACAGGATGCCGCCGGGCATGATCCGCAGCTCGACCTTCTCGACCGCGTCCAGCCGCTCGACCTGCGTCCGCAGGCTGTCCAGGTCGATGTCGAAGCTGGACGCCGGCAGCGTCACCGGCAGCATCGCCAGCAGCCCCTTCTCCACGGCCGCCGAGGCGCCCGAGATCTGCATCCGGTGGACCATGAAGGCCTCGCGCGTCTGCACCTTCTCGATCATCGCCGTCACCCCGCCCTGAAGCGAGGCGCGGCGGGTCTCGTCCGACAGCCACAGGCCCGCGATCATGCAGGCCAGGAACGCCGGCAGGCCGATCCGAATGACGCGGCGGTAAAGCGGCGTCAGCCACATCCGCGTCAGCCGATAGGACAGCCGCGAGGGCGCGGGGTCGCGCCGCTGCGGGCGGGTGGCCGCAACCGCGGCCCCAGCGGGCTGCGGGCGGCCCGCCGGCGGGCGCACCGGCGCGGGCCGGGCGCCCCAGCCCAGCGAAGGGGTCAGGCGGTTCAGTCCCGGCATAGCGCGTCCTCTACCATCCAGCGCACCAGCGCGGGGAAATCGATGCCGGCGTGGGCGGCCTGCTCGGGCGCCAGCGACGTCGGCGTCATGCCGGGCTGGGTGTTGGTTTCCAGCAGCACCAGCCCGTCCAGCCCGCGCGAGTCGTCCCAGCGGAAATCCGTCCGGCTGAGGCCGCGGCATCCCAGCGCCCGGTGGGCGCGCAGGGCATAGTCGTGGCATGCGGCCGCGATGGCGGCGGGGATGGCGGCGGGCACGACGTGACGCGACCCGCCGGCGGTGTATTTCGCGTCGTAGTCGTACCAGCCCTCGGTCAGGATCTCGGTCACGCCCAGCGCGCGGTCGCCCAGCACGGTCGTCGTCAGCTCGCGCCCCGGCGCATAGCGTTCCACCATCACATGCGCGGGCATCGTGTCGGACAGCCGGGGCGGACCGTCGGCGGCATCATGGACGATGTAGACGCCCACCGACGAGCCCTCGTCGTTGGGCTTGACCACATAGGGCGGCGGCAGGACATGGCGCGCGCGCACCTCGTCGGCGCAGGCGATCACGCTGTCCACCACCGGCAGGTCCGCATCGCGGAACGCCTGCTTTGCGCGCGTCTTGTCCATCGCCAGGGCCGAGGCCAGAACGCCCGAATGGGTATAGGGCAGGCCCAGCCATTCCAGCAGGCCCTGGACGCAGCCGTCCTCGCCCCAGCGGCCATGCAGCGCGTTGAAGACGACATCGGGCGCGGCCTCGGCCAGCCGGGCCGGCAGCGACGCGCCGTCCTGCGGCCCGAGAGCGATCTCGACCACCGCGTATCCCGCCACCCGCAGCGCATCCGCGCATCCGCGACCCGAGGACAAGGACACCTCGCGCTCTGCCGAGGGGCCGCCCATCAGGACTGCTACGGTGTGGGCTGTCCTGCTCGACCTGCCCGCCACATCTGCCTTTTCCGCCCCGGTTTGCCGGAGACCGTTGCGGGGTGGTTGCACCCCGATTCCGCGCGCCGTTTGCGGCGCTGCGTCGCGGGCATGATAGTCACAAGCCCGGCATCTGGGAAAGGGGGTATCGACCGACCGCGTCGGGTTTGCCTGCGGCGGAAGGGCACGTCGGGGCAAGCGGGCGGGCGCGCCCGCGCAGACGGGAATGCCCTGGCCCGCCCGGCGGACACGGCGGCCCTGCGCAGCCCGTCCGCGGGCTGTCAGCCTGCCGCGGGGGGCGCTGGCTCGCCGATGCGGACGACCTCCCAGGTCAGGTCCAGCCCGGTCAGGGCGCGCACCCGGTCGCGGACCATCTCGCCCAGCGATTCCAGCTCGGCGGCGGTCGCGCCGCCGGTGTTGAGCAGAAAGTTCGGGTGTTTCTCGCTCATCTGCGCGCCGCCCAGGCGACGGCCGCGCAGCCCCGCCTCGTCGATCAGCGACCAGGCCTTCAGCGCCTGGCTGTCGTCGGCGCGCCCGGTCGAGCTGTGGCCGGCGGGGTTGCGGAAGGTCGATCCGGCGCTGCGCTCGCGCGTGGGCTGGCTGGCGTCCCGGCGCGCGATCTGGTCGTCCATCCGCGCGGCCAGCGCGTCCGGGTCGCCCCGTTCGGCGCGAAAGGTCGCGCCCGTCAGGACCCAGCCGGGCGGGATCTCGCTGTGGCGATAGGCGAAGCCCAGCTCGCGCCCGTCCAGCGTCACCGCCGCGCCGTCGCGCGCGACCAGGTCGGCCGTCACCAGGTGATCGGCCACATAGGCGCCATAGCAGCCCGCGTTCATGCACACGGCCCCGCCGATGCTGCCGGGGATCGTCCGCAGGAAGGTCAGGTCCAGTCCCGCCTCGGCCGCGCGCCGGGCGACATGGGCATCCAGCGCGGCGGCGCCCGCGCGGACGGTGTCGCCCTCGATCTCGATCCCGTTGAAGCCGCGGCCAAGGCGGATCACGACGCCCCGGATGCCGCCGTCGCGCACGATCAGGTTCGAGCCGACGCCCATCGGAAAGACGGGAACGGCCGGGTCCAGGTCGCGCAGAAAGGCCGCAAGGTCGTCGGCGTCGGCGGGCTGAAACAGCCAGTCGGCCGGGCCGCCCACGCGCAGCCAGGTCAGGTCGGCCAAGGGCCGGTTCGCAGTCAGGGTGCCGCGCGGGCGGGGCAGGTCGGTCATCGGCGTCTCCGCTGTTGGCGCGGTTCTTAGGGGCGCGCGCGGACTGCGGCAAGCAGGCAGAGGGGGCGGCAGGCGAGGGGGCCAGACGGGAGCCAGACCGGGGCCAGACGGGGCGGCGGGTTGCAATCTGCCCAAGGCAGCGGCACGATCCGCGCCGCAGACCGCCCGCATCCCGCGGCGGCATCCCCCCGAAGGCGAGGCTTGCCCATGACGACGCGCCGTCTGATCCCCCTGACCCTTGTGGCCGCCCTGTCGGCCGGTCCCGCGCTGGCCGACGATGCCGCCGCCTGTGGCACCATCCGGCTGTCGGACCCGGGTTGGACCGACATCACCGCCACCAACGGCGTGGCGGCCACCGTGCTCGAGGCGCTGGGCTACGAGGCCGACGTGCAGACCCTGTCCGTGCCCATCGGCTACGAAGCGATGAAGGGGGGCACCATCGACGTGTTCCTGGGCAACTGGATGCCCGCGCAAAAGGCGTTCCGCGAAGACCTGGAGAAGTCCGGCGCGGCGGTCGAGCTGGTGCAGAACCTGATCGGGGCCAAGTTCACGCTGGGCGTCAACAAGGCCGGTGCCGACCTGGGGGTCACGGATTTCTCGCAGCTTGACGCGCAGCGCGACAGGTTCGACGGCAAGATCTACGGGATCGAGCCCGGCGCGCCCGCCAACCAGTCCATCGCGAAGATGATCGCCGACGACAAGCACGGACTGGGCGACTGGGAACTGGTCGAATCGGGCGAGCAGGCGATGCTGGCGCAGGTCGCGCGCAACGATCAGGCCGGAACGCCCACGGTGTTCCTGGCCTGGGCGCCGCATCCGATGAACGTCGCGCACCAGATCACCTATCTGTCCGGCGGCGACGCCGAGTTCGGCCCCGATTTCGGCGGCGCGACCGTTCACACGCTGGCGCGCACGGGCTGGCCCGAACAGTGCCCCAATGCCGCCCGGCTGCTGGGCCAGATGATCTTCGACGTCGAGATGGAAAACGCCCTGATGGGCAGCATCCTCAACGACGGGATGGACGGCCCGGCGGCGGCCAGGGCGTGGCTTGCGGCTAATCCCGCGCCCCTGGCGGCCTGGCTGGACGGCGTGACCACGCTGGACGGCCAGCCCGGCCTGGCAGCGGTCGAGGCCGCGCTGAAGTGACGCATCGTGGCCGGGCGCGCCTGTCGCCCGGCCCTGCGCGCTTGCCGCGGGCGCCTGCCACGGGCGCCCGCCCGTCCCTTTCGTTTTTTCACAGGCGACCATGTCCCGCCCCAATATCCTGATCCTGATGGCCGACCAGCTGTCGGGGGTGCTGTTCCCGGATGGCCCGGCGGCCTTCCTGCACGCGCCCCATCTGCGCGCGCTGGCCGCCCGCTCGGCCCGGTTCGCGACCTGCTACACCGCCAGCCCGCTGTGCGCGCCCGCCCGGGCGTCGCTGATGTCGGGACAGTTGCCGCGCCGCACCCGCGTCTATGACAACGCGGCCGAGTTCGCGTCCGACATCCCCACCTATGCCCATCACCTGCGCCGCGCGGGCTATGCCACCTGCCTGTCGGGCAAGATGCACTTCGTCGGCCCCGACCAGATGCACGGGTTCGAGGAGCGGCTGACCACCGACATCTATCCCGCCGACTTTGGCTGGACCCCCGATTACCGCAGGCCGGGCGAGCGGATCGACTGGTGGTATCACAACATGGGATCGATCACCGGCGCGGGCGTGGCGGAAATCACCAACCAGTACGAATATGACGACGAGGTCGCGTATCACGCCTGCCGCAAGCTTTACGACCTGTCGCGGGGCGCGGACGAGCGCCCCTGGTGCCTGACGGTCAGCTTTACCCATCCGCACGACCCGTTCGTCGCGCGCCGGCGTTACTGGGACCTGTACGAGAACGCCCCCGAACTGGAACCGCCCCCGCCGATCCCCTATGCGGCGCAGGACCCCCATTCGCAGCGCATCCTGGACGCCTGCGACTGGCGCAACTATGCCATCACGCCCGATCAGGTCCGCCGCGCGCGGCAGGGGTATTTCGCCAACATCAGCTATGTCGACGACAAGATCGGCGAGATCCTGGGCGTGCTGCGCGATACCCGCCAGCAGGCGATCGTCGTCGTGCTGTCGGACCACGGCGAGATGCTGGGCGACCGCGGCCTGTGGTTCAAGATGACCTTCTTCGACCCCTCGGCCCGGGTGCCGCTGATGATCGCGCCGGTCGAGGGCATGGGGCCGGCGCTTGCGACCGGCAGGGTGGACACGCCGGTCAGCACCATCGATCTGCTGCCGACGCTGTGCGATCTGGTCGGGCTATCGATGGACGAGGTGATGCCCTGGACCGATGGCGTCTCGCTGTGCCCGGTGGCGGCGGGCGCGCCGCGCGGTCCCGTGCCGATGGAATACGCCGCCGAAGGAACGGTGTCGCCGATGGTGGCGATCCGCGACGGGCGCTGGAAATACACCCGCTGCCTGGCCGATCCCGAACAGCTGTTCGACCTGGACGCGGACCCGTCCGAACGCACCGACCTGGCCCCCGACCCCGCGCAGGCGGGCACGCTGGCCCGCCTGCGGGCGATGGCCGAGGCGCGCTGGGACCTTTCCGCCTATGACGCCGAGGTGCGCGAAAGCCAGGCACGGCGCTGGGTGGTGTACGAGGCGCTGCGCAACGGCGCGTATTTCCCCTGGGACTACCAGCCGCTGATGCAGGCATCCGAACGCTACATGCGCAACCACATGAACCTGGACACGCTGGAGGAGAGCAAACGCTTTCCCCGCGGCGAGTGACCGCCGGCCGCCTGGGGCGGGGCGCGGCCCCGGGCCGGAACACAGCCGGCGATCCGGGGGGCCACGAGGCGCGCCGTGATCGACACGGCGGCCTGGCGGCGGCTGCCTGTCGCTGCGGCGGCCAGCCCCGGGCGAAGGGCCAGCCTCCCCGAAAGCCCGTTGTCTCAGGCGGAACGCGGCACCCCCTCGCACCCGGCAGGCCGGGCTGCCGGCCCCTGCCCTAACGCTCGCGGTGGGCGGCCCAGAACCCGGCCACCGCCCCCAGGATCAGCGACACCAGGGCGGGTGTCACGACAAAGAAGATGATCCCCGCCTGCTGCGCCATCTGGTCCAGCGGCAGGGTGCGCTGCGTGAGGATCCAGCCGCCCAGCGCCACCACCGCACAGAACCCCAGCGCCATCGCCAGACCCAGCGGGCCATTGCGCCGGGTCAGCCACCAGGCGGCCAGGCCGGGCACGATGCCTGCGATCAGTCCCGGCACCAGCCAGTCTCCCAGTTCGATCATGTCAGTCGCTTTCCGCCGAGGGCAAGGCGCGGCCCGTTCGCGCGCCGCTGGTGCGCTGTGGCCGCAGCAGCAGCGCCAGGCCGACCAGAAAGGCCGCCAGCCCCAGCAGCGGCCCGCATTTCCACGTCACCAGCCCCAGGATGGGCACCCCGGCCACGACCGCCACGACCAGCGCGCGCATCCGGTGGCGGTACGGCAGGCGGCCGATCAGCGACACGCCCAGCACCCACAGGACGCTGGCGGCAAGGCACAGGATGGCGTGCCAGGCAACCATCTCAGGCCGCCCGCGCCATCAGCCGGTCGGGCAGCGCATTCGCCCAGGTCGAGATCGTGCCCGCCCCCAGGCAGACCACCATGTCGCCCGGCCGCGCCTGCTCGCGCACCAGCCGCACCAGGTCGGTTTCGTCCATGACCGCGCGGGCATGGCGGTGGCCGTGGGCGATCAGCCCGGCCACCAGATCGTCGCGCGATGCGCCGGGGATCGGGTCCTCGCCCGCGGAATAGACCTCAGCGATGGCGACGACGTCGGCCTCGTTGAAGCAGGTGCAGAAATCGTCGAACAGGCTCGACAGGCGCGAATAGCGGTGCGGCTGGTGCACGGCGATCACGCGTCCCTGGGTGGACTGGCGCGCCGCCTTCAGCACGGCGGCGATCTCGACCGGGTGGTGGCCATAGTCGTCGATGATGGTCACGCCCCCCACCTCGGCCACCTTGGTAAAGCGGCGACCCACGCCGGCAAAGCGCGACAGCGCCTCGCGGATCTGGGCGCGCTTCATCCCCAGGTGACGGGCCACGGCGATGGCCGACAGCGCATTCGACACGTTGTGGTCGCCCGGCATGGGCAGGGTGCAGCCCTCGATCACCGGCACCGCGCCGTCGTCGCCCCGTTCCCCTTGCAGGGCCACGTCGAAATGGGCGACGCCGCTGTCATAGCGCAGGTTGATCGCCCGCACGTCGGCCTGGGCGTTGAAGCCGAAGGTGACGATGCGCCGGTCGGTGACGCGGCCGACCAGGCTTTGCACCTCGGGGTGGTCGGTGCAGCAGACGGCCAGCCCATAGAACGGGATGTTCGACACGAAGTCGGTGAAGCCCTTGCGCAGCGCGTCGAAGCTGCCCCAGTGCTCCATGTGCTCGGGGTCGATGTTGGTCACGATGGCGATGGTCGCGGGCAGGCGGTTGAAGCTGCCGTCCGATTCGTCGGCCTCGACCACCATCCATTCGCCCGCACCCGCGCGCGCGTTCGAGCCATAGGCATGGATCACGCCGCCGTTGATGACGGTGGGATCGAACCCCCCCGCATCCAGCAGCGTCGCCACCATCGTCGTCGTCGTGGTCTTGCCGTGGGTGCCCGCGATGGCGATGTTCGATTTCAGGCGCATCAGCTCGGCCAGCATCTCGGCCCGGCGCACCACGGGCAGGCCGCGGCGGCGCGCCTCCTCAAGCTCGGGGTTGCCCTTCTTGATGGCGGTCGAGATCACGACCACGCCCGCGTCGCCGATGTTGTCGGCGCGCTGACCCTCGAACACGGTGGCGCCCAGGGTTTCCAGCCGGTCGGTGATCTTGGACCGCTTGGCGTCGGACCCCTGGACCGCATAGCCAAGCGTCATCAGCACCTCGGCGATGCCGGACATGCCGATGCCGCCGATGCCGACAAAATGGATGGGGCCCAGCTCGCCGGGCAGTTTGGTGGCAGCGTTCATGCGGCAAGCTCCGTCACGAGGTCATGCAGGCGGGCCGCCGCGTCGGGGCGGCCCAGCGACAGGGCGGCGGCGGCCATCTGGGCCGCGCGGGTTCCGTCCGAAAGGATGGCGTGCAGGTCGCGCGTCAGGCTAGCCGCGTCAAGCACGGATTCGGGCAGCACGATCGCCGCGCCTGCGTCGGCCAGGGCGCGGGCGTTGGCCGACTGGTGGTCGCCCGCCGCCGCCGCATAGGGGATCAGGATCGACGGGCGCCCAATCGCGGCGATGTCGGCCAGCGACGACGCGCCGGCGCGGCTGACGACCAGATGCGCCGCCGCGACCCGTTCGGGCACGTCGGTGAAGAACGGCTGCACCTCGGCGGGAACCCCTGCGCGATCATAGGCGGCGGCGACGCGGTCGGCGTCCTCGGCCCGCGCCTGATGGCTGACGGACAGCCGCGCGCGCATCGTGTCCGGCAGGGCCGCGACCGCGGCGGGCACGATGTCCGACAGCACCCGCGCGCCTTGGCTGCCGCCGATGACCAGCAGGCGCAGCGGCCCCTCGGCCGGGGGGTCATAGGGCGCGCCTGCGCGGTCCAGCACCGCCTGCCGCACCGGGTTGCCGGTATGGACGGCGGTGACGCCGCCCGGCAGCTCGGTGGGCCAGGTTCCGCAGGCGACGGTCTGCACGCGGGGGGCAAAGGCGCGGTTGACGCGGCCCATGACCCCGTTCTGTTCATGGATCATCCGCGGGATCCGCAGGGCCAGTGCCGCGCTCATGGCGGGGATGGTGGGATAGCCGCCAAAGCCCACGACCACCGCCGGGCGGTCGGCGCGCGCTGCGGCGATGGCGCGCGCGATGCCCGCCCCGATCCGCGCGGGCGAGGTCAGACGGCCCAGCAGCCCGCCCCGCGCCGTCGTGGCCGAGGGCACGACCTTGCGGACCACGGCCGGCGGGAACCCCCCGGCATAGCGCGCGCCGCGGTCGTCGGTGGACAGCGTGACGCGCCAGCCTGCCGCCAGCAGGCGTTCGGCCAGCGCCTGCGCGGGGAACATGTGCCCGCCTGTGCCGCCGGCCGCGATCAGCGCCAGCCGTCCCTGTCCCGCCCGCCCGGTCATCGCGCCGCGCGCCCCAGCACGTCGGCGATCAGGGTCTGCGGCCGGGTGCGGGTCAGCGCCAGCAGCATGCCCATCGCGATCCCCGAGGCGATCACCGACGAGCCGCCATAGCTGACGAAGGGCAGCGTCATCCCCTTGGCCGGCAGCAGCCGCACCGCCACGCCCATGTTGATCAGCGCCTGCACGCCAAAGGCGCAGGCCAGCCCTGTGCCCGCGATGCGCGCGAACGGGTCGCGTTCGCGCAGCAGGCGCCACAGCGAGCGGGTGACGATCACGCCGTACAGCGCGATGATGATCATCACCAGGGCAAAGCCGTATTCCTCGGCGGCGACGGCGATGATGAAGTCGGTGTGCGCGTCGGGCAGCGACCACTTGACCGACCCCTCGCCCACGCCCACGCCGAAAAACCCGCCCTCCTGGATGGCGTTGGTGGCATAGCCGATCTGCGTGCGCGGATCGACCTCGGCCGACAGGAAGCCGTTGATGCGGCGGGCGAAGTGCTCCGAGCTGTTGTAGGCCAGAACGCCCCCCGCCCCGGCCAGCCCGATCGACCCCGCGATCAGCGACACCGGCGCGCCGGCGACGAAATACATCACCAGCCAGGAAAACAGCACCAGCGACGCCTGCCCGAAGTCGGGCTGGAACGCCAGCAGGACGATGACGACCAGCGCCACGAAAAAGGAATACAGCCGCCCCGGCGGTCCGCCCACCGCCTGCGAGGCGGCCATGAACCAGGCGCACAGCGCCACGAAGCCGGGCTTGAGGAACTCGGACGGCTGGACCGAGGCAAAGCCCAGCGACAGCCAGCGTGTGGCCCCCTTGCCAAAGTCGGTGCCGATCACCGGCAGCGCGATCACGGTCGCCAGCGCCCCCAGGAACAGCACCACCCCCAGCCGGCGCACCTGCACCGGCGACAGCATCGAGATGACCAGCATCACGCCCAGCGCCGCGCCCCCGAAGATCAGCTGCCGGGTGACATAGTAGAACTGCGGCAGGTTGTTGCGCTCGGCCAGCGGAACCGATGCGGCCAGTCCCAGCAGCAGCCCGATGGCGAACAGCAGCAGCACGCAGGCCATCGACCAGCGATCGACCGTGCGCCACCAGCGTGGAAGAATCGGATCGCCCGCCCGCACGGGCGTGGCGCCAAAGACCATCTCGGTCATGGGAATACCGCCGTCACTGCCTCTGCCCTGCCCGGTTGGTCCGGGTCTGGGGACAAGGATAGCGCGATTGCGGGCCCCGCGCTACTGCGGATTGGGCGCGGCGGGATCACGGGGCCGCGCGCCGCGCAGCGCCTCGCGCCGGGCCAGGGCTGCGGGGGACCAGTGGTCGGCGGCGCGGTAATAGCCTTGGGCCGCGGGCACGCCGTCGGGCAGGACGACCCACGGGCGGCGGGTGCCGACAAAGATGTGGATGTCGGGCGACAGCGTGGTCGCGTCGTCCAGCGTGCCGGTGCGGACGAAGGCCATCGCGCGCCCCGCGCCGGCATAGTGGCTGAGGATGGTGCCGCCGCAGTCCGCGCACTGCACCAGCACCTGCCCCTTGCCCGAGGCGGTGGGGATCGTGCGTTCACGCACCGGCCCCGTGACGGCCACGCGGTCGGTCTCGATCAGCGCGTTGACGGCGAATGCGCTGCCCGTCTCGCGCTGGCACCAGCTGCAATGGCAGCACTGCACGAACAGCGGCGCGTCGGCCAGCCGATAGGTGACAGACCCGCAGATGCACCGTCCGTTCATCGTGTTCCCCCTGCTGGACTGGGGCGAGGGTGGCGCGCGGCGTGCGGTGGGGCAAGCCCCGTCAGCGCGGCAGCGCGGCGACCAGCGCGGCAAAATGCTCGCCGCGCTTCTCGAAGTTGGGATACTGGTCAAAGCTGGCCGCGGCGGGGGCCAGCAGGACGGTGTCGCCGGGCTGCGCCTCGGCGCTCGCGCGGGCCACCGCCGCCTCCATCGTCTCGACGACCTCGTGCGGGGTCGCGCCAAGCTGCAGGGCAAAGTCGCGGGCCGAATGGCCGATCAGATAGGCCTTGGCCACGCGGCCCAGATGCGGGGCGAGCGCGGCGATGCCGCCGTCCTTGCCGAGCCCCCCCGCGATCCAGCGGATGCGGTCGAAGGCCAGCAGCGCCTTGGCCGCGGCGTCGACATTGGTGGCCTTGCTGTCGTTGACCCATCGCACGTCCCCGATCACGGCCAGCGTCTGGCTGCGGTGCGGCAAGCCGGCAAAGGTCACGAACGCGGCCTCGATCTCGCGCGGGGACAGCCCGACGCTGCGGCAGGCGGCATAGGCAGCGCAGGCGTTCTGGTGGTTGTGCGCGCCGGGCAGGCCCCTGATCTCGCGCAGGTCGATGGACGCCACCTGCCGGCCCTTGCGCCATTCGGCCAAGAACCCCTTGCGGGCCGACACCGCCCAGCCGAACCCGTCCAGCCTGCCCTCGACCGAGACACGGATCACGCGGTCGTCCTGCGGCCCCTGCGCGAGCTGGTTGGCAAGATAGCGCCCCTCGGCCTCGTCCACGCCGACGACCGCGCGGTCCGGGCCGCCCTCGGCAAACAGCCGCCGCTTGGCCGCGAAATAGCCCCCCATGCCCCCGTGCCGGTCCATGTGATCGGGCGACAGGTTCGTGAACACGGCGACATCGGGCGTCAGCGCGCGGGCGAGGTCGGTCTGATAGGACGACAGCTCCAGCACCACGACCTCGCCGTCCTCGGGCGGGTCAAGCGACAGCACGCCCGTCCCGATGTTGCCCCCCATCTGCGTGGGCCGCCCCGCTTCGGTCAGGATGTGGTGGATCAGCGCCGTGGTGGTCGATTTCCCGTTCGACCCGGTGACGCAGATCACGCGCGGCGGCTTGTCCATCTGGTCCCAGTCGCCCGTCGCAAAGCTGCGGAAGAACAGGCCGATGTCGTTGTCCACGGGCACCCCCCGCGCCAGGGCCTGTGCAATGGCCGGATGGGGCGCGGGGTAAAGATGCGGGATGCCGGGCGAGGTGATGAGCGCCGCGACCGGCTCCGCCCAGCCCGTGTCGCGGGTCAGGTCGAGAAGCGTCAGCCCGTCCGACTGCGCCTGCGCGCGCGTCTCGGCGCTGTCATCCCAGGCGACGACGCGCGCGCCCCCTGCGGCCAGCGCCGCGGCGCTGGCCCGGCCCGATCGCCCGAGGCCGAGGACGGCGATGGTCTGGTTCTCGACGCCCTGGACGGGGATCATGGTCGGCTCCTGTGGCGCGGGTGCCGGGGGCCAGCCCCCGGACCCCCGGGATATTTGGACAAGGAAGAATCCCTCACCTCAGCTTCAGCGTGCTCAGCCCGATCAGCGCCAGGATGATGGCGATGATCCAGAAGCGGATAACGATGGTCGGCTCGGCCCAGCCCTTTTTCTCGAAGTGGTGGTGGATCGGGGCCATCAGGAACACGCGCTTGCCGGTGCGCTTGAAGTACAGCACCTGGATGATGACGCTCAGCGCCTCGACCACGAACAGGCCGCCGACGATGGCCAGCACGATCTCGTGCTTGATGCAGACGGCGATGGCCCCCAGCGCGCCGCCCAGCGCAAGGCTGCCGGTGTCGCCCATGAACACCGCGGCGGGCGGCGCGTTGTACCACAGAAACCCCAAGCCCCCCCCGATCAGCGCGGCGGTGAAGACCACGATCTCGCCCGTGCCGGGGACGAAGTGGACGCCGAGGTAGTTGGCGAAATTGGCGTTGCCGACCAGGTACGAGATCACGCCGAACGTGCCGGCGGCGATCATCACCGGGCCGATGGCCAGCCCGTCCAGCCCGTCCGTCAGGTTCACCGCGTTGGCCGCGCCGACGATCACCAGCATCGCGAAGGGAACGAAGACGATGCCCAGCCCGATCAGCGCATCCTTGAAGAAGGGCAGCGCCAGTTGCCCCGACAGGGCGTCGGGGTGCAGCGCCGCGGCGGCAAGGCCCGCCAGCGCCCCCACGGCCAGGCCGATCCCCATCCGCACCCGGCCCGACAGCCCCGCGTGATGCTGCTTGGTGACCTTGGCGTAATCGTCGGCAAACCCGATCGCCGCGAACGCCGCCGTGACCAGCAGCACGATCCAGATATAGCCGCTGTCCAGCCGCGCCCACAGCAGCGTGGACACGAACAGCGCCGACAGGATCAGCAGCCCCCCCATCGTCGGCGTGCCCGCCTTGACGAAATGGGTCTGCGGGCCGTCGTCGCGGATCGGCTGGCCCTTTTTCTGCTTGAACCGCAGCCAGTTGATCAGCGGCCGCCCGAACAGGAAGCCAAAGACCAGTGCCGTGAAGAACGCGGCCCCTGCCCGGAAGGTGATATAGCGGAACAGGTTGAACACGCCGCCCCCGTCGGAAAGCGTGGTAAGCCAGTAAAGCATCCGGTCAGGTCCGTTCTTGCGTCGCAGGGGGGGGCGTCTGGCGTGATTTGCGGATCGCGTCAACCACGCGGGCGACCTGCGATCCCTTGGACCCCTTGACGAAGACGACATCGCCCTCGGCCACCAGATCGTCCAGTCGCGCGATCAGCGCGTCGGCGTCGGGCGCCCACAGGCCCCGCCGGCCGGCGGGCAGCGCGTCGTGCAGGTGCCGCATCCGCGGCCCGCAGCAGTGGACCACGGCGACGCCTGCCATCGCGGGGTCGTCCGCCATCGCGGCGTGCAGGGCGTTTTCGTCCGGCCCCAGTTCCAGCATGTCGCCCAGGATCGCGACGCGCCGGCCCGCCGGCAGCCGGTCCAGCGTGGCAAGCCCGGCCGACAGGCTGGCGGGATTGGCGTTGTAGCTGTCGTCCAGCAGCGTGACGCCGCCCAGCCGTTCGACCGCGCCGCGCCCCCGATAGGGCCGCCAGTCGGCAAGCCCCCGCGCCGCCGTGGGCAGGTCCGCGCCCAGCCGGACCAGCGCCGCCAGCACGCCGACGGCGTTCATGACGAAATGCGCCCCGGCGGTGGCCAGCGTCGCGCAGGCCGTCTCGCCCAGCACGCGCGCGGTCAGGGTCGTGTGGCCATCGGCATCGACGGCGACCGACAGGGGTTTCGCCATGCCGTCGCGACCAAAGCCCACGACGATGGCGCCCACCGCGTCGGCGGCGTCGCGCAGGATGGGGGTGACGTCCAGGTCCTCGGGGATGATCGCGCTGCCCATCGGCTCAAGCCCCGCAAAGATCGACGCCTTCTCGCGGGCGATGCCGTCCAGCGATCCGAACGCCTCGAGATGCGCGGGGGCGATGGTGGTGATCAGGGCGACATGGGGACGCGCCATGCGGGCCAGCGGCTCGATCTCTCCGGGGTGGTTCATGCCCAGTTCGAGAATCGCATAGTCCGTGTCGGCCGGCATCCGCGCCAGCGTCAGGGGCACGCCCCAATGGTTGTTCAGGCTGGCCTCGGCCGCGTGGATCCGGCCCAGGGGCGCCAGGGCGGCGGCGGCCATGTCCTTGGTCGAGGTCTTGCCGACCGACCCGGTGATCGCCAGCACCCGCGCGCCCGTCCGGGCGCGGCCGGCGCGGCCCAGCGCCACCAGCGCGGCCATGACGTCGGGAACCACCAGCAGCGGCGCGTCCGCGGCCACGCCGTCGGGAATGCGGCTGACCAGCGCGGCGGCCGCGCCCCTGGCCAGCGCCTGCGCGACGAAACCATGGCCGTCGCGCGCGTCCTTCAACGCGACGAACAGATCGCCCGGCCGGATCGTGCGGCTGTCGATGGACAGGCCGTCCGCCGCCCAGTCCGCGGTCACGCGCCCCCCGGTCGCTGCGGCGGCGTCGGCCGCGGTCCACAGGGTCATATCATGCCATCCAGCGCGGCCACGGCGACAGAGGCCTGCTCCGCGTCGTCAAAGGGGAACACGTCGGTGCCGACGATCTGCCCGGTCTCGTGCCCCTTGCCGGCGATCAGCAGCGCGTCGCCGGGTTGCAGGGCGTCCACGCCGCGCAGGATCGCCTCGGCCCGGTCGGCGACCTCGGTGGCCTCGGATCCCGCGCCGGCCATGACCTCGGCCCGGATGGCGGCGGGGTCCTCGGTGCGGGGGTTGTCGTCGGTGACATAGACGACATCGGCGTGCTGCGCCGCCGCCTGCCCCATCAGCGGCCGCTTGCCCCGATCCCGGTCGCCGCCCGCGCCGATCACGACGATGATGCGGCCCAGAACGTGCGGGCGCAGCGATTGCAGCGCGGCGGTCACCGCGCCGGGCTTGTGGGCATAGTCCACGAACACGGCCGCCCCGTTGCGGCGAACGGCCGCAAGCTGCATCCGGCCGCGCACGGTGGTCAGGCCCGGCAGCGCATCGACCACGCGCTGCGGCTCGGCCCCCGTCGCGATGACCAGCGCCGCCGCGGCCAGCACGTTTTCGGCCTGAAAACCGCCGATCAGGTCAAGCCGCACCAGATGGGCCTGCCCGTTCAGCGCGAATCGCACCTCCTGCCCGGTGGCGTCATAACGCTGTCCCAGAATACGCAGGTCCGCGTCCGGCCCGCGGCCGATCGTCACCAGATGCAGGCCGCGGTCGCGGGCAATCTGCGCCATCTGCACCCCGCGGGGGTCGTCGGTGTTGACGACCGCAAAGCTTCCCGGTTCCAGAACGCGCGTGAACAGCAGCGCCTTGGCCGCGAAATACGCGTCGAAGTCCTTGTGATAGTCCAGGTGGTCCTGGCTGAAGTTGGTGAACGCCCCGGCCTTCAGGCGCACACCGTCCAGCCGCCGCTGGTCCAGCCCGTGGGACGACGCCTCCATCGCGGCGTGGGTGACGCCGGCGGCCGCCGCCTCGGCCAGCACCCGGTGCAGCGTGACCGGGTCGGGGGTCGTGTGGGCCAGCCTGGCGACATGGTCGCCCTCGACCCCCATGGTGCCCAGGCTGATCGCCTTGTGGCCCAGCGCCTGCCAGAGCTGGCGGGTAAAGCTGGCGACCGAGGTCTTGCCCGAGGTGCCGGTGACGGCAACGACCGTGTCGGGCTGGGCGTCGAACCACAGCGCCGCCGCCCCGGCCAGCGCGGCGCGCGCATCCTCGGCCACGACCAGCGCCGCGTCGGACCCGGCCAGCGCACCGGCGGCCATCTCGGCGCCCGCGCGGTCGGTCAGGATCGCCGCCGCCCCCTGGCGCAGCGCATAGGGGATGAACTCGGCCCCATGGACCGCCGATCCGGGCAGCGCCGCGAACAGATGCCCGTCGCGCACCGTGCGCGAATCCAGCGACAGGCCCGTGATCTGCGGATCGCGCCCGTCGCGCGCCCGCAGGCCAAGCCGGTTCAGCCCCTTGCCGTTGCCTGTCACCCTGTCCCCCGTTGTCAGTTGGACACGACCTTTAGGCCATCGTCCGGCCGGGGTGCAATCACGGGCAGGGTCACGTGGTCGGGGCGCAGGCCCAGCATGGGCGACAGGCGGTGAACCAGCGCGGCGGCGACCGGCGCGGCCGTGGCGCCGGCGGTGCGCGATTCCCCGCCGCCGGCGGCCGCGACCGACGGCTCGTCCAGAGACACCACCAGGACATAGGCCGGCTTGTCGGACGGATAGACCGCCGCGAAGGTCGAGACGACCTTGCTGGCGTAATAGCCCCCGCCCGGCCGCGGCTTGTCGGCGGTGCCGGTTTTACCCCCCACGCCATAGCCCGCAACCTCGGCCTGCCGGGCGGTGCCGCGCGTCACCACCTGGCGCAGCAGATCGCGCGCGGCGGCGGCGGCGCGCGGCGACAGCACCTGCTCGCCGGGCGGATGGTCCTTGCGGTGAACCAGCGTCGGCCGCACGCGGCGCCCGTCATTGGCCAGCGTGGCATAGGCCGACGCCAGATGCAGGGGGCTGGCGGCCAGCCCGTGACCGAATGCGACCGTCGCCGCCGTCACCGCAGGCCAGCGCTGCGGCACCAGCGGCTTGCCGGTCGGGCCCTCGGACATCTCGACCGGGGTCGCCTCGAAGAAGCCCAGGTCCTTCAGGAACTTCTGCTGGCGGTCGGCCCCCAGCATCTGCGCGATCCGCACCGTCCCCACGTTCGAGGATTTCACGATGATGTCCGCGACCGACAGCTGCCCGCCATAGTTGTGAAAGTCGTGGATCAGATACTTGCCGATCTTCATCGGCGAGGACGAGTTGATCATGGTGTTGGCATTGACCAGCCCCTCGTCGATCGCCTGCGCCACGGGAAAGATCTTGAAGGTCGAGCCGAGCTCGTACTGGCCCTGCACCGCGCGGTTGAACAGCGGGCTGTCCGACGGGTCCCCCTTGAGCAGCGGCTTCGGCCGGTCGTTGGGGTCAAAGTCGGGCAGGCTGGCCATGGCGACGATCTCGCCGGTCGCCACCTCCATCAGGATGCCGGTCGCGCCCTTGGCGTTCATCACCTTCATGCCGTTGCCCAGCACCTCCTCCATCGCGGCCTGCGCCGTCAGGTCGATGGACAGCGCCAGCGGCGCGCCGGCGTTGGCGGGGTCGCGCAGCCAGTTGTCGAAGGCCTTCTCGACGCCGGCCATGCCCAGCACCTCGGCGCTGCTGACGCCCTCGTTGCCGAACTGCGATCCGCCCAGGATGTGGCTGGCGAGGCGCCCGTTGGGGTAAAGCCGCATCTCGCGCGGGCCGAAGACAAGGCCCGGCTCGCCGATGTCGTGGACCGCCTGCATCTGCTCGGGGCTGAGCTTTTTCTTGATCCAGACGAACTTGCGGTCACCGGTCAGGTCGGCCGCAAGCCGCTTGGCGTCCAGGTCCGGGAAGATCTCGGCCAGTTCCCGCGCGGCGCGCGCCGGATCGACCAGGTCGCGCGGATGGGCATAAAGCGCGTGCGTGGACAGGTTGGTGGCCAGCACCCGGCCGCGCCGGTCCACGATGTCGGCGCGCTGCGAGATGATCTGCGCGCCCGAGGCCAGCGCCCGCGGCTCGGTCGGCTGGCTGTGGGCCAGCGCCCCCATGCGGAACCCGACCAGACCGAAGGCCAGGACAAAGCTGCCCACGATCACCTTCAGCCGGGTTTCCGCGCGCCTGCGGGCCTTGTCCTGGATCTCGGCGTGGCGCGCGGCGCGCAGCTCGGCTTCGATCTCGTCTGGGTCCTGTCCCGTCTCGCGGGCGCGCAGGATGCGGGCCAGTGGGCGCAGGGGCGTGAGAATCATGGCGGTCACTCCTCGGGCAGGGCGGAAGGGGCGGCAGTGGGGGCCGGACCAAGCCAGCCCGGACGGGCGCGCGGGCCGCCGGCATAGGCTGCGGCGGGTGCGGGGCCTGCGGCGCCCAGTTCGATGTCGGGCGGCGCCGGCGCATCGGGCGCGGGGTAATCGACGTTGGCCGCAGTGCCGAACTGGCCTGCGCCCACCGGCACCAGGCGCAGCCGGTCAAAGTTCAGATCGACCAGCTCGCGCAGCCGGTCGGGCCGGTTGAGAAACGCCCATTCCGCCCGCAGCACCCCCAGGTTGTCGCGCAAGCCGGCCATCTCGTTCTGGACCGCCTGCATGCGGTCGATCTGGCCCTGGGTGCGATAGTTTTCGCGATAGGCCCAGAAGGCCAGCCCCATCACGACCAACGCGACAAGCAGATACAGCACCGACCGCATCATCCGCCCCCGGGCAGGATGGGCTGCGCCAGGGACGCGCCCTCGATGGCGCGGGCCGGTGCATCGGTGCGGATGGCCACGCGCAGCAGCGCCGAGCGGGCGCGGGGGTTGGCGGCCAGTTCGGCGTCGTCGGGACCGATCGCGCGCCGGAACGGCAGGGTGAACGCCGCGGCGTCCTGCACCACCTGCGGGGCATGGCGGCTGCCGCCGCCCGCGGCGTTGGCGCGCGCCTGCATGAATCGCTTGACGATTCGGTCCTCCAGCGAATGAAAGCTGACGACGGCCAGCCGGCCGCCGGGCTTCAGCGCCCGCTCGGCCGCGGTCAGGCCCGCGACCAACTGGCCGAACTCGTCGTTGACCCAGATGCGGATGGCCTGAAAGGCGCGGGTGGCGGGATGGCTCTGCCCGGGCTTTGCCCGCGGCAGCTGGGCGGCGACGATCTGCGCCAGTTCGCCCGTGCGCGACAGCGGCCGGGCGGCCACAATGGCGCGGGCGATCCGGCGCGCGGCGCGCTCCTCGCCATAATGATACAGCACATCGGCGATGGTGGATTCGTCCGCCCGGTTCAGAAGGTCGGCGGCAGAGGGTCCGTCGCCGCCCATCCGCATGTCCAGCGGCCCGTCGCGCAGAAAGGAAAAGCCGCGGTCCGGCTGGTCCAGCTGCATCGAGCTGACGCCCAGATCCAGCACCACGCCGTCCAGCGGCTCGCCCGCCAGGCTGTCCAGATCGGAAAACGTGCCGGGCACCAGCCGCAGCCTGTCGCCGTACGCGGCAGCCCATGCTGCTGCGAGGGCAAAGGCAGACGGGTCGCGGTCGATGCCGATCACCCGGCCCGCGCCCGCCTCCAGCAGGCCCCGGGCATAGCCGCCGGCCCCGAAGGTGCCGTCAGCCCAGACCCCCGATACCGGGGCCACCGCCGCCAGAAGCGGACGCAGCAGGACGGGAACGTGCGGGGCCTCCACCACTCAGGCCCCGGGTGTCTTGGGCGGCAGCGGCGGCAGCAGCGAGCGCGGATCGAAGCCAGGCTCGAAGCTGGCGACCAGCGCCTCGACCGCGTCGCCCTCGACCTCGGAATAGGTTTCGGGTCGCCACACCTTGAGGTAATCGCCCGCGGCGACAAAAAAGGCGCGGTCATCCAGCCCGATCTTCTCGCGCAGCTTCTGCGGCAGGACCAGGCGCCCGTCGGGGTCGATCTCGGCCTCCTCGGCGCTGCCATGCATGATGGATTCCAGCAGGCGGCGTTCGGCCGAGCCGCGCTGCATCAGGTCGATCTGGTCGTCGATCTCCTGGATCGCCTCGATGGTGTACAGTTCCAGGTGGCGCCACTCGTCACGGCCGTAGACGATGACCAGTTGCGGGCGCCTGCCGGATTCCCAGTCGGGGTCGCAGGTCTCGAAGACGCGGCGGAACTTGGCCGGGATCGAGACGCGCCCCTTGGCGTCGACCTTCACCTCGTCCGAGCCTCTGAACCTGCGCGCCAAGCCCGCATTCCTTCCACTGTCCCTGCCCGCAACGGGAAAGGGCGGATCGGGCCGCTGCCACTGCCCGATCCGCCGCCCTCGTCCCATCTCTGGGCCCCGAAGTTTCGGGGATCGCCCGTGTTCGTCGCGCCACCTCGGGGGAAGGTGCTGCTCGCGCGCGACCGGGTCGCTTTGCGGAAGGCGGGTGCCTGTATGAAGCCTGCCTTGGCCGGGGTCTTGGTCGCCCCTTCACTGCCCGTCATCCGTGTTACAGGGGATGCCATGGGAATTCATGGGAAGCAACGGATATCTGCGGTCTGCCAGGGTCATTCCCCACGTCCCATCACGGGAACGGCCGCAGAACGCCTATGTGGAAATGTTATTCATCATAAGGCCTTGAGAGAAAAAACCCGAATCCCTACAACATCTTGAGGGCTGTTTTCTGTTGCAGGATCGACGCAGAGCGCGGGTTTCAGCCCAAGCCTCGCCCGCACGCGGCAAGGCCCCGCCGACCCTGCTGATCGCGCGGACTCACGAAGTGGTGATTCTGGATTTCGCCGGGCCGGCGCCCCCGACACAGGCAGTTTCCCGTCATTTCCCGGCGTGCTGCCACCTGTGCGCCCTCAGGCCATGCCGCCCGCGACCAGGCGGGCCGCCAGACGGGCATAAGCGTCCGACACCGGGCCAGACCCCGCGGCGACCGGCTGACCCGAATCGCCCCCCGTGCGCACCGACAGATCCAGCGGGATCTCGCCCAGGAATGGCAGGCCACGCGCCTGCGCCTCGGCCGCGACGCCCCCGTGACCGAACAGATGCGCCTCGTGCCCGCAGTTCGGACAGACATAGGTAGACATGTTCTCGACAAGTCCGAGAACCGGGGTCTTGAGCTTGTCGAACATGTCGATCGCCCGGCGCGCGTCGATCAGCGCCACGTCCTGCGGGGTGGACACGATGATGGCGCCAGTCACCGGCGCCTTCTGGCACAGGCTCAGCTGCACGTCGCCGGTGCCGGGCGGCAGATCGACCAGCAGAACGTCCAGGTCGCCCCACTCCACCTGGTTCAGCATCTGCTGCAGCGCCCCCATCAGCATCGGGCCGCGCCAGACCACGGCCTCGCCTTCCTTCATCATCAGGCCAAGGGACATCATGGTCACGCCGTGGGCGCGAATGGGAATGATCCGGTCGCCCTCGCTGCGGGGGCGTTCCGTCACGCCCAGCATCCGCGGCTGGCTCGGCCCATAGATGTCGGCGTCCAGGACGCCCACGCGGCGGCCGCTGCGGGCCAGCGCCACCGCCAGGTTCGTCGTCAGGGTGGATTTCCCGACCCCGCCCTTGCCCGAGCCGATGGCCACGATCCGGGCAACGCCGGGGATGGCCTGGGGTCCGGCCTGCGGGGTCGGGTGGCGGCCGATCTTCAGCGCCGGCGGGGCCCCAGCGCCGCTTTGGGCGGCGACCGGCGGCGCCTTTCCGGCCGGGGCCGTGGTGACGATCTGGACACGCGCGACCCCCGGCAGCGCGCGCAGCCGCGCCTCGGCCTCGGCGCGCGCGGGCTCAAGCGCGCGCGCATAGGTGGCGTCCGGCGCCTCCAGCACAAAGCGGACGTCATCGGGGCCGATCTGCAAGGCGCGGACAAGATCCGCCTCCACCATCGAGCGACCGCCGGGAACGATCACGCGGCCCAGTTCGGCCATCACGGCCTCACGACTTACACCCATCTTTCTGTCTCCACCTGCTGCGTTCCGGTCCATCGACTATAGGCAAGCCGCGCCGGGGCCGACAGCCCGCACAGCCGGCCTGCTGCCACGCAGCGAAACACAGGAAAGTTCCACCGAAACCTTGCGTCACGATCATAGCTCAACAAAACTCAGTTTGACCTGTGACCAAAAAAACATCATTCTGCTGCTTAACCAGCCAATCACCTGTATGTGAAATGCACTGTGCGCATGGCTGTTCCGCGCAAACATCCATTGTGCAGTCGCAGCAAAACTTGCATCTTGCATCCAAGGAATGGACGCCGACCTCCTCCCCGGCCGACGTTCCTGTCTTGCGGCGCCCCTCTCCTCCTCCCTGGGGTGACGCTGGCACGGCGGCGGCCCCTCCCTCCTCCCCGGGGCCGCCGCTTCCCTCTCCCGCCGGGTCAAGGCGGGACCAGTTACGGCGGCCCCCTCCTCCTCCCTGGGGCCGATCGTTCGCGGTGGCGGCCCCTCCTCCTCCCAGGCGGCCACCGCACCCCATACGCGGCCCCTCCTCCCGGGCCAGCGTTGCGCGGCGGCACCCCTCCTCCTCCCCGGGTGCCGCCGCTTTCCATTCTGATCGGCGGCCACTACTCACGGGGCATGTTGTCCTATCAGCACGCCTATCACGCCGGAAACCTGGCCGACCTGCACAAGCACGCGCTGCTGGCGGTTGCGCTGGCGCGCCTTGCGGCCAAGGACAAGCCGTTCACCTATCTCGAAACGCATGCCGGCCGCGGGCTTTACGACCTCCGCTCGCCCCAGGCCGCCCGCACGGGCGAGGCCACGGCGGGAATCACCCGCGCCCTGGCCGAGGACTGGCTGCCGGCCGACCACCCGTTGCTGTCTGCGCTGGCGGCGGTGCGCGCCGTGCACGGCCCTGATGCCTACCCCGGATCGCCCCTGATCGCGCGCCACTTCCTGCGGCCCGGCGACGTGGCCCATCTTGCCGAACTGCACCCGGCCGAATACCCCGCCCTGGCGGCGGTGGCGGGCTTTGCCCATCTGCACAATGCCGACGGCTTCGCCATGGCCAATGCCCTGATACCGCCCACGCCGCGGCGCGGCCTACTGCTGATCGACCCCAGCTACGAGGTCAAGGCCGACTTCGACCGCCTGCCGGGCATCGTCTCACGCCTGGCCCGCAAGTGGAACGTGGGGGTGATCGCCCTGTGGTATCCGGTGCTGGGCGACGCCCGCCACGCCGGCATGGTGGCGGACCTGACGGCCAGCCATCCGCAGGGACTGCTCTCTCAGGTGGGGTTTCGCCCGGCCCGCCCGGGCCATGGCATGATCGGATCGGGGATGTTCATCATCAACCCGCCCTTCGGCCTGGCGGACGAAGCGGCCCGGCTTGCCGCTGTCTTTCAGCCGCTGCGGTGACCGGCGCGCGACTTGCGGGATGGTGCCGCCGGGGATAAACGCAGCACAAGCAAAAGGAACACGCCATGTCGATTACCGAAGCCGAGGCCCGCAAGGTCGCGCATCTGGCGCGGATCGCGGTCGCCGACAACGCGCTTTCGGCGCTGGCGGCCCAATTGAGCGACATCCTGCAGTTCATGGAACAACTGAACGAGGTCGACGTCGAGGGCATCGAACCGATGACCGGCGTCGAGAAGATGCGCCTCAAGCGGCGCGAGGACGTGGTGACGGACGGATCGATGCAGGACCGCATCCTGAAGAACGCGCCCGACGCGCGCGAAGGCTTCTTCGCCGTTCCCAAGGTGGTGGAATGACCCTGAACAGCCTGACGATCGCCGAGGCGCGCGACCGCCTGCGCGCTCGCGACATCTCTGCCGTCGACCTGACCGAGGCCTGCCTGTCGGCCATCGACCAGGCAGGCGCGCTGAACGCGTTCGTCCATCACACGCCTGATCTGGCCCGCACCCAGGCCGCCGCGGCCGACGCGCGACTGGCGGCAGGCGACGCGCCGGCAATGTGCGGCATCGCGGTCGGGATCAAGGACCTGTTCTGCACGCGCGGCGTGCCCTCGCAGGCGGCCTCCCGCATCCTCGAAGGCTTTCGGCCTGAATACGAATCGACCGTCACGCAGAACCTGTTCGACGCCGGCGCGGTGATGCTGGGCAAGCTGAACATGGACGAGTTCGCCATGGGCTCGTCCAACGAGACCAGCGTCTATGGCGATGCGGTGAACCCGTGGAAGGTGGACGACCGGCTGCTGACGCCCGGCGGCTCGTCGGGCGGCTCGGCCGCGGCGGTGGCGGCCGACCTGTGCCTTGCCGCGACCGGCACCGACACCGGCGGCTCGATCCGCCAGCCCGCGGCCTTCACCGGCATCGTGGGGCTGAAGCCGACCTATGGACGCGTCAGCCGCTGGGGCACGATCGCCTTCGCCTCGTCGCTCGACCAGGCCGGGCCGATGACCCGGACGGTGCGGGACGCGGCAATCATGCTGGCCGCGATGGCCTCGGTCGATCCCAAGGATTCGACCAGCGCCGACCGCCCTGTTGAGGACTACGAGGCCGCGCTGACGGGCGACATCCGTGGCAAGCGCATCGGCATCCCCCGCGAATACCGAATGGACGGGATGCCGCCCGAAATCGACGCGCTGTGGGCGCAGGGCGCCGAGATGCTGCGCGACGCGGGCGCCGAGGTCGTGGACATCAGCCTGCCGCACACGAAATACGCGCTGCCCGCCTATTACGTCATCGCCCCTGCCGAGGCGTCGTCGAACCTGGCCCGCTATGACGGCGTGCGCTATGGCCGTCGCGCCAGGCTGGCCGCCGGTGACGGCGTGACCGAAATGTACGAACGGACCCGCGCCGAAGGCTTCGGCCCCGAGGTGCAGCGCCGCGTGATGATCGGCACCTATGTGCTGTCGGCGGGCTTCTACGACGCCTATTACAACCGCGCCCGCAAGGTTCGCGCCCTGATCAAGCGCGACTTCGACCAGGCCTTTGCCCAGGGGATCGACACGATCCTGACCCCCGCGACGCCCTCGGCGGCGTTTGCGCTGGGGGCGATGGACGCGGCCGACCCCGTCGAGATGTATCTCAACGACATCTTCACCGTGACCGTGAACCTCGCCGGATTGCCGGGCCTGTCGGTGCCTGTCGGGCTTGACGCGCAGGGCCTGCCTCTGGGGCTGCAACTGATCGGCCGTCCCTGGGACGAGGGCAACCTGCTGAACCATGGGCTCGTGCTGGAAAAGGCTGCGGGTTTTGTCGCCAAGCCCGTCCGCTGGTGGTAAGACCAAGATGACATTGCGCGAGGCAACCATGCGGACCCTGATACTCCTCCCGTTCATCGCGCTTGCCGCCTGCTCGGGCGAAAACAGCGGCTGGAACCCGAACTACCAGGCTCAGGCAACGCCCTACGGCGATTATCTGCGCCAGCGAGAACTGGCGCTGACCGGCGCGCGGGCCGAGCCGCCGCGGATCGTGCCGGTGGCCCTGCCCGTGAACGCGCCGACGGCACAGGACATCGCCGGTCCGTCCCCGGTCCGCATTCTGGAACGCGCCACGACACCCCCAAGGCCGCAGACGGCCGCCGAGGCCGCTGCCCGTGCCCGGGTGCAATCCGCGCCGGTTCGCAACCGTGCGCCCGCCGTCGACCCGCGACTGACGCCGCCGCAGGCCCTGGTCGTCCCGCCGGGCACAGCGCGTCGCGGGCGCGTCCCCTCCACTTCCGAAAGCGTCGTGACGCCGCTCTCGGGCTCTCCGCTGCTCGACAGCTATGCGGCGACGGCGCGCAATGCACCAGGCACGCCGGTCTGGCCCCGGGCCAATCCGCGCCCCGCAGGTCTGGCCTGCACCGGCTTTGCCTCGCCCGCCGCGGCACAGGACGCATTCCTGAGCAATGGCGGCCCCGGATCCGACCGCTTCGGTCTCGACCCCGATGGCGACGGCTACGCCTGCGGATGGCGCCCCTCTCCGCGGCGGGTCAACCCGCTGTAAGCGCAGGACGCCTGCCGTGTGTCACGCGCGATCCTGCCCCGTGTCGGTTTTCACAAGCCCTGCCGCATGACTCCTCCGTCGCCCAACCATGGCCCCCGGCGCGGCACCAGCGCGCCCGACCTGATCGTGCTGCATTACACCGGCATGCCCGATTCGCTCTCGGCCCGCGCCCGGCTGTGCGACCCGACGGCAGAGGTCTCGGCCCACTGGCTCGTGCATGAGACGGGCGCGACCGAGCCCCTGGTCCCCGAGGATCGTCGCGCGTGGCACGCGGGGGCCGGGTCATGGCAGGGGCGATCCGATGTCAATTCCCACAGCATCGGGATCGAGATCGTGAACCCCGGCGACCGGCCCTTCCCCGCGCCCCAGATGGCGGCGCTGGAGGACCTGCTCGCCGACGTCATGGCCCGCTGGCGCATCGCCCCCCGCGGCGTGATCGGTCATTCGGACATGGCCCCCGACCGCAAGGCCGATCCCGGCCCCCGTTTTGACTGGCGTCGGCTCGGGCTGGCGGGGCTGGCGCTGTGGTCAGACGACCCCGGGCAGGGCGACGGGCCCCCGCTCACCGCCTCGCTCGACCTCATCGGCTATCCCGCCGCCGCGGCCGCAGACCGGCTGCGCGCCTTTCGGCTGCGCTTTTGTCCCTGGGCCACGGGCAGCGAATCGCCTGCGGACCGGCGCACCGCCGCGGTGCTCGCGCAGATGACGCACTCATGCTGATCTACAAGGTCCTGCGCGCCGCGGAATGGTCCCAGCTTCTGGCCGCCGGACACTCCGCCGGTTCCCCGGCAGACCGCCGGGACGGCTTCGTCCATTTCTCGACCGCCGAGCAACTGCCCGGCACCCTCGACCGCCACTTCAGGGACGAAGCGGGTTTGACACTTCTGGCGTGCGAGATCGCGTCCTTGGGCCCCGATCTGCTGTGGGAGCCGTCGCGCAACGGCGCGCTGTTCCCGCATCTTTACCGCGACCTGCGACGCGACGACATCGCTTGGTCGCGCGATCTGCCCCTGACGCCTGACGGCCACCGGATCGGAGCCCTGCCGTGACCCTGATTGAACGCGCGGGCCTTGCCGCGCTGCACCGGCTCGACCCGGAACGCGCGCACGATTGGTCACTGCGGGCGCTCGCCGCCGGTCTTGTGCCGGGACCGGGCGGCCCCTTCACCTCGCCACGGCTGGCCACCGATGTCGCCGGGCTGTCCCTGCCCAATCCCGTGGGCCTTGCCGCAGGCTACGACAAGAATGCCGTGGCGGTCGGCGCACTGGCCCGCGCCGGATTCGGCTTTGTCGAAGTGGGCGCGGCCACGCCCCTGCCCCAGCCCGGCAATCCCAGGCCGCGGCTGTTCCGGCTGGCCGAGGACCGCGCGATCATCAACCGCTTCGGCTTCAACAACGACGGCATCGACCGGATCGCCGCGCGTCTGGCGGCGCGCCGGCGGGGCACGGTTCCCGTGGGGCTGAACATCGGCGCCAACAAGGACAGCGCCGATCGCGCCGCCGACTTCGCCCGCGTCGCCGGACAGGCCGCCCCGGTGGCGGACTTCCTGACCATCAACGTCAGTTCACCCAACACGGAAAAGCTGCGCGACCTTCAGGGCGCGCGGGCGCTGGCGGCGCTGATCGCGGGCGTGCTGGCCGCGCGCGACGCATCGGGCGCGCGGCCCCCGGTCTTCGTCAAGATCGCCCCCGACCTCGACGAGGCCGCGTTGTCCGAACTGGCCGCCGTGCTGCGCGACAGCGGCGTGGACGGCGCCATCGCCACCAACACCACCCTGTCGCGCAGCGGCCTGACCTCGGCCCATGCGGCCCAGGCCGGGGGGTTGTCGGGGGCGCCGCTGTTCGACCTGTCGACCCGGCAGCTTGCGCGGCTTTATCGCCTGACGCAGGGCCGCCTGCCGATCATCGGCGTGGGCGGCATCGGCTCGGCCCAGCAGGCGTGGGACAAGATCGCCGCGGGCGCATCGGCGATCCAGGTCTACAGCGCGCTCATCTATCAGGGATTTTCTTTGGCCGACCGGATCGCGCGCGCGCTTGACGCGCGCCTGGCCGAACACGGCATCGGCCATCTGTCGCACCTGACCGGGCGCGACGCCGAACGCTGGGCGCGCTAGAAGACGTCGTCGAACCCCAGCAACTGGTTCATCACGTCCGAGGGCGCCGCGCAGCCCGCGTCGCCGATGATGCGGGCGGGCACCCCCGCCACCGTCTTGCAGGGCGGCACCTCGGCCAGCACGACGGACCCCGCCGCGATGCGGCTGTGATGGCCGACGCTGATGTTGCCCAGCACCTTCGCCCCGGCCCCGATCATCACCCCGTCGCCGATCTTGGGATGGCGGTCGCCGTCCTCCTTGCCGGTGCCGCCCAGCGTGACGGAATGCAGCATCGACACGTCATTGCCGACCACGGCGGTCTCGCCGATCACGATGGAATGGGCGTGGTCGATCATCACCCCGGTCCCGATCCGCGCCGCGGGATGGATATCGACCCCGAACACCTCGGAACAGCGCATCTGCACGAAATACGCCATGTCGGTGCGCCCGCTGTTCCACAGCCAATGCCCGATGCGATAGGCCTGCAGCGCCTGAAAGCCCTTGAAGAACAACATCGGCTGCATCAGCCGATGGCAGGCGGGGTCGCGCTCGAACACCGCCTCAAGGTCGCGCCGCGCCGCCTGGGCCAGACGCGGCTCGCGCAGGTGGGCGTCGTCGGCGATCTCGCGCAGGATCTGCTCGGACATCTCGCCCGAGGCCAGCTTCAGCGAAAAGCGATAGCCCAGCGCCGCCTGAAACGTCGGATGGTGCAGCAGCCCGGCATGGATCAGCGCCCCCAGCAACGGCTCGTCCAGAACCGCGCGGCTCGCCTCCTCGCGGATGCGGTCCCACAGCGGCGCGTGTCCGGCTGCAGCGATCTGCTCCATGTCGCCCTGTCCATCCATCGCCGCACTCCGTATGACATGCGGCCTATTCTAGGTCAGGTTCGCGGCGGCGAAAAGCCACCGCCGCGGGTCGTGACAGGGGCGGGCTGCGCGTCAGGCCACCTCCTGCGGCAACCTCAGCTCCAGCCAGTGCACCGCCAGCCGGACCCTGCCCGAGGCGAACGCCCCGCCCACCGCCTGCATCCGCAGCGCCGTGGGGGTGTAGTACGCCATGGGCGCGGACAGCAGGCCCTGTCCCCAGGACCCCTGCGCCAGCCCCAGGCCCGAGCCGAAGCGCGTCCCCGCACCGGCGACCCCCAGCGACCAGCTGGTCAGCGTGCCCGTGATCGTCTGAACGACGCGTGCGGTGGCCCCGATCACCAGGACGTTGCCGGGAATGACGACGTCCGTCGTCAGCAGCGAGCCCGCCGTGACCGTCCATTCGCCCTCGGCGATGCCGGCCGACAGCCCGCCCCCGAACCGGCCCAGCGTCATGGCGCCTGCGACCCAGCGGGCGCCGTCGAACAGCGCGCCTGCACCCTCGTCAGTCACAAAGGCGTACTGGCCGCGCTGCGGCACCGTGAAGACCCAGCCGCCGTTCGCGCCGGTTGCGATCTGCCCGGCGCGGCCCTGCCAGGCATCGGTCGCGCCCACCGGCACCCCCCAGCTGGCTCCGTCCGCGATCACCGGGGGCGGCGTCATGCGGCGCACCGATTCAAGCACCAGGTTCACCAGCCCGTCCAGCCGCATCATCGCATCGTTGACGGTGACGTGCTTTTGCGCCTGCGCCGGTTGCAACAGCGGCAGGCTGCAGCGTGCGGTAAGGGTCGTGTCAGCCATCGATCGTTCTCCTGACAAACGGGCCCGGCCCGTAGACATCCGACAATTGCGCCACCTCGATGGTGAACGCGCCTTCCGCACGCGCAGAGTCCCAGGCCTGCTGCGGAATCTCGTGCTGCGGCTCGGCCACCGTCCGCTCGTAAAGCCGCGTCGCCCCGCGCATCAGCCGCACGACATAGCGCTCGGCGGCCTCGCCCAGCGGCACGTCCCAGCCCTCCCATCCGTCGCCGCCGACGCGGGTCCGCCGCGTCCAGCCGACCTGCCGGCCGGCCACGCTCAGATGACAGGGCGACAGCGGCCGCAGGCCCGCACCGGCAAAGGCATGGGTCCGCTCGCGATAGCTGGGGTCGTCGGGCGCGCGGCTGGCGGGGCCGATGCGCCAATGGCGCACCATGCCGCGCGCATCGGGCGGCAGGTCGGCCTGTCGCGGCGCACCGTCGATCATCACCACGATGCTGCCGGCTGGCCAGACCTCGGGCATCAGGGCATCCGTCCCCGCCTGCCCGCGCAGCCGCATCCCGATCTCCCACAGCCCCGGCGCGACCAGCTCGGCGCGGGCGAACTGGAACAGCTCCCAACGGTCGGGGGTGCCGTCGCCGATCGCCATCACGTTCGCCCCGGCCAGCAGCGCGGCGTCTGTCGCTGCGCGCAGTTGACCGCCCTTGAGCCGCACGCGCAGCGCCGGCCCCCGATCCCATACTCCTGCGCGCGCGGCCGCCAGCGGGCTGACGGTCACGCCCATGATGGCGCGGCGCGGCAGGGTCAGGTTCAGCGCGAACCCGCCTTGCTGCTCGGCCGAGGACCAGACCTGCACCGATCCCGGCCAGGGCGTCGCCGTGACCGCCAGGTGCGGCGCGTGCGCCACCTCGTTGCCGCGCATCAGCGGCAGGTCCAGGAACACCGGCCAGACTGGCACCGGCGGCTGGAACGCCCTGATCGCGGGCGCCTCGCCCTCGACGGGCGCGGGGCGGTACAGCCCCGGCTCGACCCGCACCGCGTCCACGGTGATCGCGCCCGCACGCTCGACCCGGTCGATGCGCCAGCGCTGGCCCGGGCCGCCACCCTCGGCCAAGCGCACCACATCCCCCGGCCGCAGCCCCCCCCGGGACGGCGGCAGCGCCAGCCGGGCGCTGTCGCGGGCCACGCCCGCCTCGGCCAGCCAGCGGGCCGCGATGGCATGGCCCTCGGCGCGCGTCAGGCTCATCGGCAGGTCACTGTCCGACACGGTCGCGGCCGAGGCGTCGGGCAGCATGGTCTCGGCCGTTCGCACGGTGTAATCCGCCCCCGCCTCGACGTGGCTGACCCGCACCCGGCCCACCAGCTCGGGATCGGGGGCGCGGCTGATCTCAAGCCCCCGCAGGTCGTCGGTCAACGCCAGGTCGGCCGGTCCCAGCTCGGCGGTAACCCGGCCGGCCCGCATGACAAAGGCCAACACGCCATCGCGCTCGACCGCATCGAAGCCGTGGGCCAGCATCAAGGGCTGCAACGCCGCGCGTCCGGTTTCTCCGCCGCCCAGCGCATATCCCCGGACGACGCCCGACAGGCCCGCGACGTCAAAGGCCGCGACCCCCGCCGCGCGGCAGATCTCGGCCACGACATCGGCCAGCGGCACCGCGCCTGCGCGGCCGTTCAGCCAGTGGCCGCGTTCCCAGGCCGGGCCGTCCGACCACAGGTCGCCTCGGCTGGGGAATGCCGGAAACGGCCGCGCGTCCCAGCACCACACATGCGCCCGGTCCAGATCGACCATCCGCCCGCCCGCAGGCGTGGCCGGGTTGTTGTCGGGGTCGGCCCAGTATCCCGTCACCGCGGCGACATAGGCGGCCTGCAATGCGTCGTCGCGCCGCCCGCTGGAATACCACGGCAGCATCGACTCGCTGCTCATCGCATCCAGGAACTTGTTGGGCTGGTTCGTGGCCTTGTCCAGGGCCGCGCAGCCGTATTCCGTGAACCAGATCGGCTTCGACCGCGGCAGCCAGGGGGTCGGCGCGGCGGCCCGCACGCCGTCGGCCCCGCGTTCGTGGTGTGGACGGGACCACCAGTTGCGGATGTCCTTGTAGCGCCAGACCCACGGCTCGCCCCAGTGGTCCTCGATGGGCGTGCGGCGCTGCGCCTCGCGGTGCGCGTCGTTCTGGTAATACCAGTCGTACCCCTCGCCGCCGCAGACGTTGGCGCGCAGATACGCCGGATTGTCGATCCGGCCCCATCCGGCGTCCGCGTGATCCTCGCCGTCCCGCCAGTCCGACAGCGGCATGTAGTTGTCGATGCCGACGAAATCGATGGCCTCGTCGGCCCACAGCGGGTCCAGGTGATAGCGCAGCTCGCCCCCGCCGGGATGATGGCCGAAGTATTCGGACCAGTCCGCGGCATAGCTCAGCTTGACCGCCGACCCCAGGATCGCGCGCACGTCGCCTGCCAGCGCGCGCAAGGCCTGAACGGCGGGATAGCGGCCGGCGCCGTCCCGGATCTGGGTCAGCCCGATCATCTCGGACCCGATCAGGAAGCTGTCGATGCCCCCCGCCAGCGCGCACAGATGCGCGTAATGCAGGATGAACCGGCGGTATGACCACTCATCAGGTCCCTCATACGTCACGCGCCCGTCGCGGATGCGGAAATCCGTCGCCGCGGCCTGCCCGAAAAAGGCGGCGACCTCGGCCGCGGCGGCGGGGGTGCCGTCCGGGCTGCCCGCGCGCCCTGCGGCGACGGATGTGGTGATCCGCCCGCGCCACGGCATCACCGGCTGGTGGGCAGACCCGGTCCAGGGGTCGGCCCGGCCGTTGCCCTCGGTCTGCTCCATCAGGATAAAGGGATAGAACACCGCGCGCCGCCCGGATGCCGCGATGGCGCGCAGCGCCTCGATGACCGACTGGTCGGTGGGCGTCCCGCCATAGATCGGCCTGCCGTCGCGACGCGCGACCTCGACGGCATCGTCCCGGTCGATGCCGCCGGCGCGCCACGCCATCTCGTCGCCCTCGGCGTCGCGCTGCTCGACCTTGGGGCGCAGCGTGCAGTGCCCGGCCCGCAGGTCATCGCCGAACCAGGACACCACCAGCGACACCGACCCCACGCGCGGCAGTTCTCGCCCCAGCGTCTCCAGCGAGACCTGGAAATCCGTGCCCCCCATCGGCGTGTTGCGGTTGACGATCCGCGTCTCGCCCAGGTCCAGATCCTGCGACACCTGCGTGGTCGCCAACGTGTACTCGCCCGTGCCCGGGATCATCGCCACTGCCCGGACCTGCCGCGACAGGCCTGCACCGCCTGCCGCCGCACGCGTCACCTCAAAGCTCAGCTGCGGCACGCGGTTGCCCCAACGCTCCAGAGCCAGCTCCTCCAGCACGACATAGGCGACGCCGCGATAGGCCGGCGCGGCCTCGCCCTCGTGCGCGGCAATGCAGGGGTCGGGCAGCTGAGTCTCGTCGCCGCGATAGACCCGCAGGTTCAGGTCGCCCGCCGCGACCTCCTCGCCATCCGCCCAGACGCGCCCCACCCCAAGGATCGGCCCCTCGCACAAGGCCAGCGCCAGGCTGAGGCGGTACGAGATCTCCCTGACCGTCGGCCCCGAGCCCTTGCCCCCGGACTGGGTCGAGCTGATTTCCTCGACGGGCGAGGCCCAGATGACGTGCCCCGGAACGCGCATCTGCCCCCAAAGCCGGGCGATCGGGGCGCCCTCGCCCGCCGTCTGCAGGCGCAGCCGGTCGATGCGGCCCGTCTCGACGGGACGCGAGCCGCCGCCCAGCAGACGCTGATCAATCGCGCGGCCGACCGTGGCGCCCACGGCGCGGCCGATCACGGCGCCGGTCAGGCCCATGACGGTTCCCCCGAAGCCTGCGCCGATCGACGCGCCTGCCGCCGCCAGCAGAATGGTGGCCATCGCCCTCTCTCCCTTGATTGCTCGTCCGGCCGGATTCGGCCTGCCTGTCGCGCGCTGCCGCGGTCTCAGTCCTGGCGTGTCGCCCCGCCCTGCCCCTGATCGGGCCACGCAAAGCGCGCCACGATCCGCGCCCGCCATGGCGCGGACAGCGGGCTTTCCACGACGCCATGCCGGTCATAGGCATGAACAAAGCTCGCCGCCTCGTTCAGCCCGGCGCGGATGCCAAGATGCTTGGCCACGGCGCCCGGGCGCATGCGGAACAGCAGCACCTCGCCCGCCGCCTCGGGCGCCTCTGCGGGCACCGGCCGCAGGGTGCGCAGCGCCGCCGACCACAGCAGCTCGGTCCCGCCCGTCTCGCCCCAGTCGGGGGTATAGGCGGGCACCGCCTCGGGCTCGTGCCCGTAGATCATGCGCCAGACCCCGCGCACCAGCCCCAGGCAGTCGGTCCCCGCCCCGCGGGCCGAGCCCTGGTGCACATAGGGTGTCCCGATCCAGGCGCGCGCCGCCTCGACGGCCCGCACGCTCACTGCCGGCCCCCCGTCGCCTGCGGCGCGACCATCCAGTCCTCGGGCGGCAGATGCGGAAAGCCCCGAAAGTTGAGGTGGTTGAGGAACTTCAGCCGGCAGGTCCGGGCGCGCTTGTCGCAGCCCGCCTCCAGCCGGACCCGGTCGCCCACACCGGGCGAACGCCCCGGCGCGGCCCACAGCTCGACCAGGCGGGCGCCGTCGGGGCGGGGACGGTCAATCTTGATGGCCGCGCCCAGACCAGCGCCCGCGCCGTCCAGCAGCGTCAGGCGGCCGTGCGCGAACCAGTCGGTGTCGTGACCCGCGACGCCCCGCAGCACCAGCCGTGCGCCATCCTCCTCGACCTCCGCGACCTCGCCCTCGGCGTGATAGCCCTCGCGGCCGGTGTCGAACCGGCACAGCGCATCGCCCAGACGGGCCGAACAGCGCGCATGGAACACCCGCCCCTGCGGGACGTTCAGCGCCTCGGCAAGGCCGCGCAACTCGGCGCGGAACGCGCCGTTGCCGCGCGCGACCTCGCCCAGGTGGCCGCGGAACACCAGCCGGCGCCGGGTGGGCGACCGCCAGTCCACCTCCCACAGCCGCACCTCGGCCCCGTCCCAGCGGCCCGCCATCAGGTCGGTTTCGGTGATGGCGTCGTCCGACAGGACGCCCTGTGCCTCGGTGTTGTCCACAGACAGGCCCAGCCCCTGCACAACCGCCCGCGCCGTCAGCCCGGCGTCGGGGCGAAAGCTCACCCCCTCGAAAGCCAGGGTGGCATCGTGGTCGGTGAACCCCAGCACCATCCCGTCGCGACGGGCAATCGCCCAGGCGCGCGCGGTGGTCGTCGTGCGGTCGGCGCTCACAGCCGCACCTCGACGACCGGGACCTGCGGCACGTCGCCCGCCTGAAAGGACGAGACGGACACCGCGATCCGGTCCGTGTCGAACCGCACCGGCACGTCGAACTCGAACCCCGCCGTCACCGGCGCGTCCGTGACGGGGGCATCCGCGAAGGTGACGATTCCCGTCGAAAGGTCCACGTCGAAGTCGATCGTCTCGATCTTCACGACGCCGCCAAGGGCCACCCTGACGGTGCCCTCCACCGGCTTGACGATCGGCCGGCGGTAGCTTGCCGGACCCGAGGCATAGAGCTTGGACAGGGGAAAGCTGACCCTCTGCCCGTCGCCGCGCCCGATCACCTGATCCGCGGCCGAAACGGCCCGGCTGGGCACGCAGGACTTGTGGTCCGCCCAGTCCTTCCAGCGAAAGGCGTGCAGCTGGCCCCCTCGGGCCTCGAAGAACGCGATCACCGTCGCCACATCGTCCAGCGACCGCAGCCCGACCCCCGCGTCATAGCGGCGGCGCGAATGGGCCCAGGCGCTGTTGCGCTCCTCGAACCCGTTGGTCAGGGTGACGATCTCGGTGCGCCGCTCGGGGCCACCGACCGATCCGCGCGACAGGGTCGCCGGAAAGCGGATGTCGTGAAATGCCATCATGCGTTCCTTTCGCCGCGTGCCAGCGCCCGGCCAAGCGTGGCGGCGATCTGGCTCTGGCTGCGCTGGAACCCCGCCACGTCGGGCGAGGTCACGTTGAAGGTGACGTTGACCGCGCGACCGCCCGCGCCGGCCGCGGCGACGCCCAGCCGCCCGTCGGCGCCCCGGCGCAACGGCATGATCGCCTCGGGTCCGGCCTCGCCCATCAGGCCGGTCGCCCCGCGCATGGGAAAATGCGTGGGCTGGCTGACCACGCCGCCCCGCGCAAAGGGCACCACCCGCCCCTGGCTGAAGGCCGCGCCGTCCGCAAAGGGCAGGGCGCCCGCGACCATGCCGCTGACCCCCTGCGCCAGGGCGCCGGCCACGGCCTGGTGGACCGGCTTCATGGCGGCCGCGAACACCGTGTCCGCCATGCTCGACGCGATCCCCTTCAGCGCGTCCGACAGCCGCACCCCGTCGAAGACGACGCCCTCGAAGGCGCGGCGCAGCCCGCCGCTGAACCCCGAGGTCAGCGTCGTCACCTCGCGGCCTGTCTGGCTCATCGCCTGGGACAGCCGCGCAAGCTCTGCCTGAAAGCTGGCGGTCACCTGGCCGGTCTGGTCCAGCCGCTCGCCCAGACGATCGACCCCGTCCCGATTGCCTGAAAATCCGTCCGACATCCGTTTTCTCCCTGCAACGACAAGGGGGGCCGCCCGGCCCCCCACCTGCGATTGGCGCTCAGGCGTCCGGGAACCGCGCCATCAGCGCATCAAGCCGCGCGCGGCTCATGGCCCCGCCGGCGTGCGCGCCGGTGTCGATGCCCAGCATCAGGGCCAGCTCGGCCGGGGTCAGGTCCCAGAACTCGGCCGGCTTCAGCCCCCGCCCGACGATCCCGGCCCGCATCAGCCCGCCCCAGTCCAGCCCGGGGCGCGGCGCGTTCGGGGCGCTCATCCGGCGGGCAGGGCCGGGCCGCGGAACGCCAGTGCCAGCAACTCGGCCGCCAGACGCGCGGCCTCGACCGGGCCGCCGCCGATCTCGACCGTCATCAGGTCGTCCGCCGTGCCCTGCCAGCCGCCGGCGCGCAGCCCCGCGACCAGCACCGCGATCACGTCGCGGCTGGCGAACCGGCCGCTTTCGAACCGCTCGATCACGCCCACCAGGCTGTCGGCGCCCAAGGTCGCCTCCAGCGCGGCCAGCGCGCCCAGCGTCAGCCGGGCCACGCGCCGCTCGCCCCCCAGCCAGACGGCGACCTCTCCGCGATGCGGGTTGGCCATCACGCCGGCTCAAAGCTCAGCGCGCCGGCCGAGGCCAGCGCCAGCTCGTAGGTCGCCTCGCCGTTGTAGCTGCCGGCGTATTCCAGCCCGGTGATCTGGAACGGCCCCTCGACGGTGCCGAAATCCGGGATCACGACCTGGAACCGCGGCACCTCGCCGTCGAAGAACACCTGCCGCACGCGCCCGTCGCTGGCCTCGTCGCGAAACACGCCCGACCCGGAAATCGAGGCCGTGCGGACCCCCGCCCCGGCCAGCAGCTCGCGCCAGCCGCCCTCGCTGCCCAGGCTGGTCACGTCCACCGCCTCGGCGTTGAATCCAAGCCGCGTGGCCCGCAGGCCCGCGATGGTCTCGAACATGCCGTCGCCGGTCATGTCCATCTTGATCAGCAGGTCGCGCCCGTTCTGCACCGCCATCGTTCAACCCTTTCTCATGCCACGTTCAGGCCCAGGTCGATGCGCGCGCGGAACACCATGTCCACGCGGCGACCCGTGCCGCCCTCGGTGCGCCGCGCCCGTGCGCTGACGAACCACAGCCCGGCCAGATGGCCCTGCTCCAGCACCACCGCGCCGTTTTCCAGCGCGCCGGCGACTGCCCCGGCCGCGGCCTTGACGACCGCAAAGCCACCGCCGCCTTCGTCGGCCCCCGACAGCACCGACACGACGAAATCATGCCGCGTTCCCCGGCCGGTCATGTCGCCCGCGTCCACCACGTCCTCGGCCCCCAGCGCGACATAGGGGCCGCTGGGGGCCGTCACCGGCATCGCGTCGAACACCGCGTCGCCGACCAGCGCGACCAGCGTCGGATCGGTCCGCAGCGCCAGATAGACCGCCGTCTGCAACGCGGCCCCCGCCTCATAGCTCATGCCAGCCCCTCCTCTTTCGCCATGCAGGTCAGCCACAGGCCGCGGGCGTCCGCCTCGGCCACGGCCTCGATGCGGAACACACGATTGCCCATCCGCAGCCGCTGGTCCGGCCGGGGCCGGCGCGGGTCGCCGTCGCGCGCGGCGCGCAGGGTGATGCGCCAGGACACCACGCTCTGCGCGCCGATCTCTCCGGGCCGCTCGGACCCGGCGCCGCCGCGCATCTGCCCATGCACGATCCCCAGCGGCCGCCAGTCCAGCCGGTATCCGCCCATGCCGTCGTCCACCCGCTCGGCGCGTTCCAGCAGCAAGGGCACGGTCAGCCGCGGCGCGCTCATGCCCAGCCGCCCCGGCTGGCGCGGCCGCCACCAAGGGTGCGCACCGCCCGCCATTTCTCGATCAGCGCGTTCACCCCGTGGGGCAGCGCCAGCGTCGTGCCGTCAAAGCCCCGGTCCTCGTAATAGCGCGCAGCCAGCATCATCACCGCCTGTGCCAGGTCCGCCGGCACCAGCGCCCACGAGGTCCCGAACCCCGCGCTGAACCGCACCGTCACGAAGCCGTGCATCGGCACCGCGGGCAGGCTCGGGCCCAGGGGCGCCAGGATCGGGCGCTGGTTGTCGCGCACCAGCCGATAGGCGGCAGGCGGCACCACGACGATCCGGCCCGCTCCGTCCTCGATCTCGACCGACTCGACCGCCAGTGCGGGGGCCAGCGGCAACGGCTGGCCGGCCGGATCGCGCCAGTCCTCCAGCCGCAGCCGGAACACCCGCGTCAGCAGCACCTTGCCGGTGCGCGCCTCCACGGTGGCGATGGCGGCGCGCAGGAACCCCGCCAGCGCGGCGTCCTCGGTCGCGTCCTCGATCAGGTCGAACCCCGACCCCAGGCGCAAATGGGTCCGCAGCGCGGCAACGGGCAGGGCGCCCTGTGCCGGCGCCGTTTCCTCGACTAGCAACATCCTGAAACCTCCCCGATCATCCGCGCCGCGCGGTCGTCCTGCACGGCGCACCACGCCGCGGGCGGGGTCGCGCCCCGCCCGCAGTCCGCTTGTGTTCCATCGGTCGCACGGGTCGCCCGGACCCGGGGGCCGCGCCAGCGCCACGCCGTCCGCCCGCGCGGACAGTGGCTGTGCTGGCCGGCATGCCGCCCACGCGGCCCCCTTCGCCCCGGCCGCCCGCCCCAGGATCGGGTCAGACGCCGAAGTTCAGCAGCTTGACCGCGCGGGGGTCCACCACGCCGCCGCCGATCCGCTTGCTGGCATAGAACAGCACATGCGGCTTGGCCGAGAACGGGTCGCGCAGGATGCGCAGGTCGGGGCGTTCGGCGATGGTGTAGGCCTGGCGGAAATCGCCGAAGGCGATGGACTTCGACAGGTTGGCCGGGTTCGGCATGTCCTCGCAGATCAGCACCGGATAGCCCAGCAGCCGTGCCGGTTCGCCGGCCGCCAGCGAATCCGCCCACAGATAGCGGCCATCGCCGTCGCGCAGCTTGCGCACCATGCCCGCCACGCGGCTGTTCATCAGGAACGTCGCGTTCGCGCGATAGGGCGCGCCCAGCGCATAGACCAGGTCGATCAGCGCGTTGGCGGGGGCCGCGGCCGCGAAGTCGCCCGCCACGCCCGTCGAGACATGGCCGATCTGCGCCTCGGTCGCGGTCGCGACAGGCGCCATGGGATGGCTCAGCAGGCCGCGCGGCTTGTCGACGCCGTTTCCGGTGATGAAGGCCGCCGCCTCGGCGCGCGCGAACTTCTCGGCGATGCGTTCGGCCAGCCACGTCTCCAGGTCGAACGAGGCGTCGTCCAGCAGGCGCTGCGTGGCCTTGGGCATCGCCGCCAGCTCGTGCAGCGTGATCGTGACCTTCTCGATCTGCGGGGTGTCGGTCTCGGTCGTGGCGGCGACCTCGGTGGCCCAGCCGCTGCCGATGTCGCTCTTGTCCATCAGCAGGTCATAGGTGGCGCTTTCCACCTGCACGACATTGGCCAGCGACCGCAGCGAGCCGGTGCCGCGCAGGACGGCCTGCACGCCCTGAGAGATCGTGGGCGCGGCCAGGTAGGCCCCGTCGGTGGTCGAGGCCATGGCCTTCTCCTCCAGCGCCAGCGCGCGCAGGGCGCTGTCGTCGCCGCGCCGCAGATAGGCGGCAAAGGCCTTCTGGTGGGGCACCTCGGTCTCGGCGGCCACGGCCAGGGGCGAGCGGGCGCGGAAGGCGGTCTTGCGGTCCAGCATGGTCATGCGTTTGTCCTGTGCTTGCAGTTTGGTTTCGACAGTCTCGCGAAAGCGGGCCAGTTCGCTGACGAACTCGTCCATCGCCCCCTTCAGTGCGGCGGGCGCCTCGCCGCCGCCCGCGGACCTTGTGTCCGCGGCGCTTGCTTCGGTCATTGCCGTTCTCCTTGTCGGTATCGGCGTCGCCAGTCGCTTGCCTGGCCGGGACGTTGCGCCCCTTGCCGGCACGGGTCCGCCAACCCCGCGCCGTAATCCTGCGGACCTCACGGGCCCGCAGCCGGGCCGCCGGGGCATCCCCCGTGGCCGCATCCCCCCTTCGGGCGTCAGCTCGCGCGCAGCACCGCCGCCGCCGCGCGCAGCACCGCCGCCGCGGCGTCCATCCCGCCCGCGGCATCCTCGCCCTCGCGGTCGTCCGATTTCCGCCCCACCTTCGCCTCGGCCAGCATGGGGAACGTCACCAGCGACACCTCCCACAGCTCGATCTCGGTCAGCACCCGGCCCTTGGCCCCGCGCTCGGCGCCAAGGGTGCGATAGCCGATCGACAGCCCCTCGATGGCGCCCGCGGCGACCAGCGCGGCCGCCTCGCGGGCCTGCGCCACCTCGGGCAGCAGCCGCCCCCGGACCCACAGGCCCCGCGCATCCTCGCGGATCTCGTCCCAGACCCCGATGGGGCGGGTCGGGTCGTGCTGCCACAGCATCCGCACCTTGTCGCCGCGGGCGGCCAGCCGGGCCAGGCTGGCGGCATAGGCCCCGGGCGCCACCCTGTCGCCGCCCTGGTCGGTCACGCCGAACAGGCTGGCATAGCCCTCAAGCACCGACCCCTCGGTCAGCACCGGGGCGCCGCCCGCGAACTTCAGCTCCAGCCCCAGATCGTCACTGCGCATCCTCAGCCCCCCTTTGGCGCGAATTGCAAAATCGACTGCACCGCCTGCGTCAGGATCACGGCGACCACGCCGTAGACCGTCATCCACAGGCGCTTCTCCAGCCCCTCGATCAGCGACTCGATCCGCTCCAGCCGCCGGTCCACCTGCCCGAACTGCAGCGCCATGATGCGCTCCTGCGCCTCCAGCCGCTGCTCGTGCCAGACAAAGGGGCGGTCGATGAACTTCGACCCCTCCATCGCGTCACCCCTCCGCCATGGGCGGCAGGCCCAGCGCCACGCGCTTTTCCGCGTCGCTCAGGAACCCTGCCGCGCCGACCCGCGCCCAGTGCTGGTCGCGCTCCTCGGCCAGGGCCGGGATCGCATCCAGGTCGGGGCGCAGGTCGACCTCGGCGCCCAGATGCTCGCTCAGCCACCAGGCGACGGACGCCGCGACCCGCGTCACCAGCGGCAGCACCGTCAGGCGATAGAACGCCCGGTGCGCCTCGGCGTAATTGGCATAGGTCGCGTCCCCGGTGATCCCGATCAGCATGGGCGGCACCCCGAAGGCCATGGCGATCTCGCGCGCGGCGGCCAGCTTGGTCTCGTGGAACTCCATGTCGCTGGGCGAGAACCCCATCGGCTTCCAGTCCAGGCCCCCTTCCAGCAGCATCGGGCGGCCGGCGTTGCGCGCGCCCTGGTGATGCGTCTCCATCTCGCCGACCAGCCGGTCGTACTGGTCCGCCGACAGCGTCCCCTGCCCGTCCGCGCCGCGATAGATGATTGCCCCCGATGGCCGCGCCGCGTTGTCCAGCAGCGCCCTGGACCAGGCGCTGGCGCTGTTGTGGACATCGACCGCCACCGCCGCCGCCTGCATCGGCGACAGCCCGTAGTGATCGTCCATCGGATGGAACGCCTTGACGTGGCAAACCGGATCGGGACTGCCCGTCATGTCGAAGCGGTGCTTGCGCGCCCCCACGGCATAGTCATAGGCGACCGGCCAGCCGTCCGGTCCCGGCACCACCGTCACCCGGTCGGACCGCAGGACGTGCACCTCGTCGGGCAGGCCGTGCTCGCCGCCGACCGCCTCCAGATAGCCGTTGCCGGTCAGCAGCATCTGCCCGAACAGCGCCTCGAACAGCTCGGCCCGCCCCTGGCCGGGGTTGGGCCGCCGCATCAGGTCCAACACCGGATGGACCTCATAGCGCCGCTCGGCGTCCTGGCAGACCAGCGGGACCGCCGCCGCCGCCTCGGCGACCAGCTTGACGGCCCGGAACCCGACCGGGTTGCCCACGAACCCGCCCCGGGTCAGGCTGGCCGCGTCGCGCGGCCCGCCCGCCGTGCGGCCCACCCCCGACAGCGCCACGCCCTGTGCCGCCGCAACCACCTTGCCGGCGGCGCTGGCCTTGACCTCGACAAAGGCGGCGACCGGGGCGGTCTTCGCCTCGACGACCGCCGCGCCGCCGGGGATCTCCTCCCCGCGCCGCCCTGCCTCCTGCCGCGGCGCCTGCCGCCCGAACCACCGCATCGCCATGCGAGCCTCCCTGTCCACGAAAAAGGGCCGCCCCTGGGGACGGCCCGCGCGTTCTCTGCCTCGACCGGGCCCGCCTCGGGCCGTGCAAGGGTTGTTGCATCCGGGGGTCTCCCTGCCCGACAAGGACGCGGAACCCGATCCGCCCCGGCACTGCGGCCCACGCCGATCAGGTCGCGCCCCTGGCCGCCGGCCCCGCCCGCGCCGCCACCGCGGGCCTGTCCTGCCGCTACAGCCCCCGGACCTGCGGGCGCCTGTAATGGCCCGCAGGCTCGATCATCAGTTCGTGGATGGCCCACACCAGCGCATCCACCCGGTCGGGCGACCCCCGACCCTGAAAGCCCTGCACCGTCATTCGGCACATCTGGTCCTCCAGCGCGCCAAGCCCGCGCAGGTGCCGGACCCGGCCCTGTTCGTACAGCGCCGCCACCGGCTCGGCCCGCAGGCCCTTGCCGCGACCCGCGCGCAGGGCGCGGAACGGGACCAGGGGGTCCACCTGCCGGATCACGCTTTCCACCAGGTCGCCGCCCTGGTTGACCTCGGCCACCAGCCGCTCGGCGCCGTGGCGCTGCATCGCCGCGATCGCGGCGCGCGCCCAGTCGGTCGGCCCGCCGCGCACGGTGGCGTCCTGCAGCACATAGGCCCGCCAGTCCTGCGGCGGCCCTTCGGCCACCACGCCCGCGACGACGATGCCGCATTCGTCCGACGCAGCCCCGCCCGTCACCGCGGGATCGACCGCGACCACGATCCGGTCCAGCCGGGGCGTGTCCTCGACCCGGCAGCCCTCCAGCATCCCGGTGGTCCACAGCGCGCCCTCGACATCCTCCAGCAGCACGCCCTCCAACTCCTGCCGGCCCAGACGGGTGCCGGCATAGCGCGCCTCGACCTCGGTCAGAAAGCTCTCGGCCAGATAGGCCCGGTTGGCGTCGGTCGGCGCATGCGTCACCACGGTCGAGGCATTGCGCAGGATCGCCTTCAGCACGCCGACATTGCGCGGCGTCGTCGTGATGACCTGCTGGGGATGGCTGCCCAGCCGCAGCGCGAACTGCAGCATGTCCCAGGTCTCCTCGGCGCGTTTCCACTTCGCCAGCTCGTCCGCCCAGGCCGCGTCGAACTGCGGCCCGCGCAGCGCCTCAGGCTCATGCGCCGAAAACACGGTCGCGGTCGCGCCGTTGGGCCAGACCAGGCGCCGCCGCCCGGCCTCCCACACGGGGCGCCGGTCGGGGGGAGAGCAGGCGAGGATGCCGCTGTCCCCCATGACCATCACGTCCCGGCCCTGGTCGAAGGTCTCGGCCACCAGCGCCACCCGCCGCGCGCGGCCGGCCTCCAGCGGGGTCGATCCCTCGACCTGCGCGCGGACCCACTCGGCCCCGGCGCGGGTCTTGCCCGCCCCGCGCCCGCCCATGATGACCCAGGACTTCCAGTCGCCCTCGGGGGGCAACTGGTGCGGCAGGGCCCAGAACTCGAAGAGCCAGGGCAGCGAGGCGAGCGCGTTCGCGCCCAGGCCCCCCAGGAACCCGTCAACCTCCGCCGGCTCGGCGCAGGCAAGCCAGGCGGCGCCCGATCTCGTCTCGTGCCGCGGCAAGGTCGAGGCTTCCTGCTCCGACCGTCCCGGCAACATCCTTGCGAAGCTTGTCAACCCTGTTCCTTTCCTCAAGCACCAACTGCGCCGCGTCTCGCAGGTCGCGGGCCAGCTTGGCGCTGTCCTTCACCTGACCGAATTCGCCCGCCAGAACCTTCTTCCGGGCCTGTTCGAGATCGTCGGCATAGGCGTGAAGCAGCCCTTCCGACAGATCGACGACCGGCGTGCGCCGGGACGCGTCCGGTGTGAACGGCCCCTCCGGGGCGTCCGGCCCCGGATCGAAACTCATGTCCATGTGTGATGCCCTGCCCCTCGGTGCCTGTCCGCACGAGCGAGAGACGAAAAAAGCGGCCCGTGGTCTTACCGACCCGGCCGCTTGCCCACCTCTCCCAGCATGTCCAATGTGTATCCCGGACCGTTCGCAAAGTCAACCCGCAACACCGGCACGCCGGCGCGGACATGCATAATATGCATTATATAACAAGGATTTAGTTCCGGCAACACGCCACCGTCCGCCCCGCAACACCACGCCCCCGACACGGCTCGCAGCCCCGCGCGCGGGCTGTCCGGCCCCTCTCGCGGCACGCGGCACGCGACTTGGGCAGGCCCGGGCGCCTCACGCGCCGGACCTTCGTGCCGCCGTTCCCCGAACCGGCTGACCCACGAACGGCGTGCCGCGCCGCCGATCGCGCAACGGCCGCGTCCTGCCTTGCACGACCGGCCCCCGCCCGCGCGGCGCGCGCCGGCCCTCGGCTATTCGCCCTGCACCGGGCTTTCCGCCTCCGCGCCCTGCGCGCGCTCGATCTCGCGCCAGCGGGCGACGTTGACCTGGTGCTCCTCCAGCGTGCGGGCGAAGGCGTGGCCGCCCGATCCGTCGGCGACAAAGAACAGCTCGTCGCTGTCGGCGGGATTCAGCGCCGCCTCGATCGCCGCGCGGCCGGGGTTGGCGATCGGCGTCGGTGGCAGCCCGTCGATGACATAGGTGTTGTAGGGCGTGCGCCGCAGCAGCTCCGACCGGCGCAGCCCGCGGTCCAGCACCTCGCGCCCCTTCGTCACGCCATAGATCACCGTCGGGTCGGTCTGCAGCCGCATCCCCTGGCGCAGGCGGTTCACGAACACCGCCGCCACCCGGCGACGCTCGTCGGGGATGCCGGTTTCCTTCTCGACGATGGACGCCATGATCAGCGCCTCCTCGGGCGTCTGATAGGGCAGGCCGAACGGCCGTGCCTCCCACGCGGCGGCCAGGGTCGCGGCCTGCTGCGCGGCCATCCTCTCGACGATGGCGCGCCGCTCGCCGCCCTTCTCGATCTCATAGGTGTCGGGGGCCAGGCTGCCCTCGGGGGGGACGGGGCCGGGATCGCCCGCCAGCACCGGCGTCTGCTTCAGCGCCTCGACGACCTGCCAGCTGGTGACGCCCTCGGCCACGGCCAGGCGCAGCCGCGCCCCGGGCTTGTCCACGGCCTGCCGGATCGGCTCGGGCCACTCGCCCGCGGCGGGATCGTGGCGCACCCGGTCCTCATAGCGCCCGTTCTCGGCGTTCAGGTCGCGCAGCACGACGGCGTTCTCGCGCACGCCCACGCGGAACACGACCTCGGTGCCGCAGGTGGACGGCCCGCCCGCGGTGATCGTCTCAACCACGTCCTTCATGCTGGCGCGGGGCGGCACCAGATAGCTTCCGAACTTGAGGCTGCCCGCCTTGCCGGCATAATCCGCCCCCGTCCGCAGGATATAGGGGCTGGTGATCACCCCCTGCTGCGCCAGTTGCTGGCTCACCTCGTAAAGCTTCGCGCCCGCCGGCACCTCGACGCATTGCGCCACCGCGCTGGGGCCGGGGGCGACGTACTGGCTGCGCCCCCAGCCGACGGCGATCGCCGCCGCCACCAGCAGCACGATCGCCAGCGTCAGAAAGTTGGACGCGATCGCCCGCCACATCAGTCCGCGACCCGGCGCAGCACCAGGCTGGCGTTGGTCCCGCCAAAGCCGAAGCTGTTGGACAGCGCCACGTCGATCCGGCGGCGCACGGCCGCGTTCGCGGCCAGGTCGATGGGCGTCTGCACGACCGGATCGTCCAGGTTGATGGTCGGCGGCGCGATCTGGTCGCGAATCGCCAGGATGCAGAAGATCGCCTCGACCGCGCCCGCGGCACCCAGCAGGTGCCCGATGCTGGATTTCGTGGACGACATGGTGACGCGGCCCGCGTGATCGCCCAGCAGGCGCTCGACCGCCGCCAGTTCGATCACGTCGGCCATGGTGCTGGTCCCGTGCGCGTTGATGTAGTCGATGTCCGACGCCTCGATCCCGGCCCGCTTCAGCGCGGCGGCCATGCTGCGAAAGCCGCCGTCGCCGTCCTCGCTGGGGGCGGTGATGTGATAGGCGTCGCCCGACAGCCCGTATCCCAGCACCTCGGCGTAGATCTTGGCGCCGCGCGCCTTGGCGTGTTCGTATTCCTCAAGCACGACGATGCCCGCGCCCTCGCCCATCACGAACCCGTCGCGGTCGGCGTCCCAGGGGCGGCTGGCGGCCTGGGGATCGTTGTCGCGCTTGGTGGACAGCGCCTTGCAGGCGTTGAAGCCGGCGATCCCGATTTCCGAGATCGGGCTTTCCGCCCCGCCTGCGACCATCACGTCGGCATCGCCGAACGCGATCAGCCGGGCCGCGTCGCCGATGGCATGCGCGCCCGTCGAGCAGGCCGTCACGACCGCATGGTTCGGCCCCTTGAAGCCGAAGCGGATGCTGACCTGCCCGCTGACCAGGTTGATCAGCGCGCCGGGGATGAAGAACGGCGACACCCGCTTGGCCCCGCGTTCCTTGATCAGCACGGCCGTCTCGGCGATGCTGGTCAGCCCGCCGATGCCCGACCCGATCATCACGCCCGTCCGCTCGCGCTGCTCGTCGGTCGCAGGCTCCCACCCGCTGTCGCGGACGGCCTGCACGGCCGCCGCCATCCCGTACAGGATGAAATCGTCCACCTTGCGGCGGTCCTTCGGCTCCATCCACTCGTCGGGGTTGAAGGTGCCCTCGCTGCCGTCGCCCAGCGGGATCTCGCAGGCGTATTTCGTCACCACACCGGACGGATCGAACCGCGTGATCGGACCCGCGCCGGACTGTCCGTCCAGCAGGCGGCGCCATGTCTCCTCGACCCCCGACGCCAGCGGCGTGACCATTCCCAGCCCGGTGACGACAACCCTGCGCATGACCGACATTCCCTCGCTTCAACGGCGCGATGCATACACGCAGGCTCCCCGTGCTGCAACGCACCGCGCCACGGGGACCGGCGGGCACCCCGTCCGGCCGCCCTCGCGGCCCCGCCCACGGCGCGGCCACGCGCCTCTGCATGGCCCCGCCGTCCTGCGGCGCCAGCCTCCGCTGCGCCTTGCCCGCGCCCGCGCGCGCCCCGGCCCGCACGGCAGGGAACCTTTGCGTCGATTATCCCGTTGCCCCGACAGGAAAATGGCCTAGTCTGCGGGCCGATGGCGCATGGCCGTCACACCCCGCCCAAGACGCCGAAAGGGAACCGCCGGATGAGCACACAGACCCAGGCCCGCGCCCAAGCCGCGCTGCCCGAACTGCAGGCGGTGACTGCGGTCGTTCTGCCCGAACCCGCCGCCCAGGTCGTCAGCCTCGACCAGGCCCCGCCGCCGATCGCGACCGAGATCCGCCGCCGCATGGACGAGATCGACCTGCGCGACACCACCTCGATCGTGCATTTCGGCTCGGGCGCGCAGGCGGGCCTGCAGGAAATCAGCCAGGCCATGCTGGCGGACGTCAAGAACAAGGACGTGGGCCCCGCCGGCGACAGCCTGCGCGACATCGTCTCGACGATCCGGGGCTTCTCGGTCAGCGAGCTTGACGTGCGCCGCGAGCGGTCGTGGTGGGAAAAGCTTCTGGGCCGCGCCGCCCCCTTCGCCAAGTTCGTGGCGAATTATGAACAGGTGCAGGGCCAGATCGACAAGATCACCGCCGACCTGGACGCCCACCAGCACCGGCTGCTCAAGGACATCAAGTCGCTGGACGTGCTGTATGACCGCACGCTGGCCTTCTACGACGAGCTGGCCCTGTACATCGCCGCCGGCGAGGAAAAGCTGCGCCAGCTGGACACCGAGACGATCCCCGCCAAGGAGGCCGAGGTCCAGGCCAGCCCCGCCGACGGTGCCGTGCTGGAGGCGCAGGCGCTGCGCGACCTGCGCACCCTGCGCGACGACCTGGAACGCCGGGTCCACGACCTCAAGCTGACCCGCCAGGTCACCATGCAGTCGCTGCCCTCGATCCGGCTGGTGCAGGAAAACGACAAGTCGCTGGTCACCAAGATCAGCTCGACGCTGGTGAACACCGTGCCGCTGTGGGAAACCCAGCTGGCGCAGGCGGTGACGATCCAGCGCGCAAGCCAGGCGGCGGGCGCGGTCAAGCAGGCGACCGACCTGACCAACGACCTGCTGACCGCGAATGCCAAGAACCTGCGCGAGGCCAACGTCCGCATCCGCACCGAAATGGAACGCGGCGTCTTCGACATCGAATCGGTCCGCACCGCCAACGCCGAGCTGATCGCCACGATCGAGGATTCCTTGCGCATCGCCGACGAGGGCAAGGCCCGCCGCGCCGCCGCCGAGATGGAGTTGCAGAAGATGGAGGTCGAGTTGCGCCAGACGCTCGCGGCCTCGAGCGCGCGCCAGCAGGCGCCGGTCACGATGGGCGCGGCCACGATGGCGCCGGGGGCCGGGCGTCCCGCCTGACCGACCAGCTTGGACCGTGTCCTGCCCACCCCGCGCCCCCGCCCCGCCGCCCCCGCGCCGGGGCGTCGGTCCGTGTCGTGGCGCGCCCCCCTGACCGCGGCCGCACTGGCGGCGCTGGCGGCCTGCACACCCGCGCCGCCGCCGCCGTCACCGCCGCCCGTCCCCCCCGCGCCGGCCGCGCGCCCCGACCGGCTGCGGCCGGTGCCGCCGCCGCAGGTGCCGCGCGTGGCCGCAGCGACCCCCGCCAGCCTGACGATGACGCAGTATCTGGCCGGCGTTCAGGAGGCGCTGGTGACGCGCGGGCAGCTGCGGACCGATTCGGGGGCGGGGACGGACGGGCTGACCCCGGACAGCCTGACCGAGGATTTCGTCCAGATCGCCCTGCGCGACGAATACGTCCGCGAGGGCGGCCAGCTTGTGCCCCGCGCCCACGCAGCCCCCCTGCGCCGCTGGACCGACCCCGTGCGCCTGGGGATCGAGTTCGGCGCCTCGGTGCCCCGCGACCGGCGCGCCACCGACCGCGCCCAGATCGCCGCGTTCGCCGCGCGGCTGTCGCGCGTCACGGGCCATCCCGTCAGCCTTGCGCCCAAGGGCAACTTCGTCGTCTTGGTCCTGGCCGAGGACGAGCGCGCGGCCATCGGTCCCCGCCTGTCGCAGCTGATTCCCGGCATCCCGGCTGCCGATGTCGCCGCGATCCAGAACCTGTCGCCGCAGACCTACTGCACCGTCTTCGCCTATTCGCGCGGCACTGCCGCGGCCTATACCAACGCCGTCGCGGTGATCCGCGCCGAGCTGCCCGACCGCCTGCGGCTCAGCTGCATCCACGAGGAACTGGCACAGGGCATGGGGCTGGCCAACGACAGCCCCACGGCGCGCCCCTCGATCTTCAACGACGACGAGGAATTCGCCTATCTGACGCGGCATGACGAACTGCTGCTGCAGATGCTCTACGACCCCCGGCTGCGCCCCGGCATGACCGAGGCCGAGGCCCGCCCCATCGCGCAGGCCATTGCGGCCGAGTTGCTTGACTGACCGAAATCCCGCCCGGCCCCGCGGCTTGATCTCGCGGCGCGCCCCCCGTCACCCCGCCCGCGAAAGGACCCCATCATGGCCATCCTCGACTTCCTGACCGGAGAGTTCATCGATGTCATCGAATGGACCGACAACACCCGCGACACGATGGTCTGGCGCTACGAGACGCGCGGCAACGCCATCAAGTACGGCGCCAAGCTGACCGTGCGCGAGGGGCAGGCGGCGGTCTTCGTCCACGAAGGCCAGATTGCCGACGTCTTCGGGCCGGGGCTGTACATGCTGGAAACCAACAACATGCCGGTCCTGACGCGGCTTCAGCACTGGGACCACGGCTTCCGCTCGCCGTTCAAGTCGGAAATCTATTTCGTCAGCACCACCCGCTTTGGCGACCTGAAATGGGGCACGCGCAACCCGATCATCGCGCGCGACCCCGAATTCGGCGCGGTCCGGCTGCGCGCCTTCGGCACCTATGCCATGCGCGTGACCGACCCGGCCCGCTTCATCGCGGAAATCGTCGGCACCGACGGCGAATTCACCTCGGACGAGATCACCTTCCAGCTGCGCAACGTCATCATCGAGGCGTTCTCGCGCCTGATCGCGGCGTCGGGCATCCCGGTGCTGGACATGGCCGCCAACACCCGCGCCCTGGGCGAGATGGTGGTCAAGGCGATCCAGCCCACCGTGGCGCAGTACGGGCTGACGCTGCCCGAGTTCTACGTCGAGAACATCAGCCTGCCCGACGAGGTCGAGAAGATGCTCGACAAGCGCACGTCGATGGGCATCGTCGGCGACCAGAACCGCTTTGGCCAGTACGCGCAGGCCGAGGCGATGCTGAACGCCTCGACCCAACCCGGCGGCATGGGCGCGGGCCTTGGCGCCGGCATGGGCGCGGCGATCGGCATGGGCATGGGGGGCGGTATGATCCGCGGCCCCTGGGGCGCCGCCCCCGCCCCGGTCCCCGCGCAGCCCCCGGCGCTGGCGCCGCCAAACCCGCCGGGCATGATCGCGCCCCCCTCGGGCGCGCCCGACATCCTGTGGCACGTCGCGATGGACGGGCAGGCCAGCGGCCCCTATGGCCGCGCCCATCTGGGCCGGCTGATGAACGAGGGGCGCTTTACCCGCGACACGCTGGTCTGGACCCCCGGGCAGGACGGCTGGCGCCGGGCCGACGAGGTGCCGGTGCTGGCGCAGCTGTTCACCGTGCAGCCCCCGCCCCTGCCCCTGGTCCCGCCGCCCGCGCCGCAGGACTGACGGCCGGGGCCCTGCGCGCCCCGGCCCCATCCCGGCCGGGGGCCAGCCGCCGGACCCCGCGCCCCGCACGCATCCGTCCCCCCTCGCGCCCCGAAGGCTGCGCCATGCCCACGCCCAAGATCGAACACCGCTACCCGTGCGAGAACTGCGGCGGCAGTCTCCAGTTCGCGCCGGGCCAGAACGCGCTGACCTGCCCCTGGTGCGGGCACGTCCAGACCATCTCGCCCGGTGCCGCCCGCGCGCCTGCCCGCCAGCACGCCGGCGGGCCCGAGGGACAGGATCTGCTGCTGCGCGATCCCGCGACCGGGCGCGCGCTCCAGTGGGACGCGGGCCGCAAGGCGCAGGGCCTGGCCGAGATCCCGCTGGCGCAGGGGCTGCGGATGGACGACGCCGGCGGGCTGACCGAAGCCGTCCGCACGCTGTCGTGCCCCAACTGCGGCGCCCGGATCGAGATCGACGGCGCGGCCCACGCCGGCGCCTGCCCGTTCTGCGCGACGCCGGTCGTGACCGACACCGGCACCACGCGGCTGATCAAGCCGCAGGGCGTGCTGCCCTTCGTCATCACCGAGGACCAGGCCCGCGCCGCGCTGGGCGACTGGCTGGGCCGGCTGTGGTTCGCGCCGGGCGGGCTGGTGCAATACGCCCGCCGCGGCCGACGGATGGCGGGGGTCTATTCGCCGTTCTGGACCTTCGACGCCGACACAAGCACCGCCTATCGCGGCCGGCGCGGCGATCACTACTTCGAGACGGTCTACGTCACCCGGACGGTCAACGGCCGCAGCCAGCGCGTGGCCCAGCAGGTGATGCGCACCCGCTGGACCCCCGCGTCGGGGCGCGTGGCCCGCAGCTTCAACGACGTGCTGGTGCTGGCCTCCTCGTCGCTGCCACGCGGGTTCACCGACGCCCTGGCGCCGTGGGACCTGTCGCACCTGCGGCCCTATGACCCGCAATACCTGGCCGGTTTCACCGCCGAGGGCTACACCGTCCCGCTGGCCGACGGCCATGCCGTCGCCCGGCAGGAGATGGCGGGCGTGATCGCCATGGACGTGCGCCGCGACATCGGCGGCGACGTCCAGCAGATCGACGCGATGAAGACCGACCACAGCGCCGAGACCTTCAAGCACATCCTGCTGCCGATCTGGTCGGCGGCCTATCGCTACAACGGCAAGTCCTATCGCTTCGTCGTCAACGGCCAGTCGGGGCGGGTCCAGGGCGACCGTCCCTGGTCGGCCTGGAAGATCGCGCTGGCGGTCCTGCTGGCGGCGGCGGTGCTGGCCGGGCTGCTGTGGGCGGCCAATGAATCGGGCTATGTCCAGATCGGCGGCGCGGGGCTGTCGCTGCCGGGCGACCTGCCGGCGGGCTACGGGCTGCCCGCCGACTATCGGATGCCCGGGGGCTTCCGCCCCGGCGCGGGCTATGTCATCGAACTGGACTGACCCATGCCCCCACCCGGGCGCAACCCCCGACCCAAGGCCGTCCGATGATCCTATGCGCTGGCGAATCGCTGATCGACATGGTCCCGCAGGACGGGCTGTTCCGGCCGCTGCCGGGCGGGTCGGTCTGGAACACCGCCCTGGCGCTGGGGCGGCTGGGGGCGCCCGCGTCGTATCTGTGGCCGGTGTCGCGCGACAGCTTCGGCGACGCGCTGCTGGCGCCCCTGGCGCAGGCGGGCGTGGACACCGCGCTGTGCCCGCGCAGCGACCGGCTGACGACGCTGGCCTTCGTCACCCTGACCGGCGGCGAGGCGCGCTATGCGTTCTACGACGAGGGCTCGGCCGGCCGGATGCTGACCGAGGCCGACTTGCCGCCCCTGCCGCCGGGTCTTGCGGCGCTGTTCATCGGCGGGATCAGCCTGGTCCCCGATCCCTGCGGCGCGGCGATCGAGGCGCTGGCCGTCCGCGCCGCCACAGCCGGCGTGCCCGTGATGCTGGACCCCAACATCCGCCCGTTCTTCATCGCGGACGCGGCCGCCCATCGCGCGCGGCTGGACCGGCTGATGGCGCTGGCCGCGATCGTCAAGCTGTCGGCCGACGACCTTGCCTGGCTGGACCCCGGCGCGGACCCCGCGCAGGCGGCGCGCGCGCTGCTGGACCGCGGCCCGTCGCTGGTGCTGCAGACGGGCGGCGCGGCGGGCGCAGTGGGCCACACCGCGCGGGGCAGCCTGTCCGCCCCAGCGATCCGGGTCACGGTCGCCGACACCATCGGCGCGGGCGACACGTTCAACGCGGGCCTGCTTGACGCGCTGCACCGGGCGGGCGCGCTGTCGCGCCTGTCGGCGCTGGATGACGCCACGCTGTCCGCCGCGCTGGCCCATGCCGCGCGCGCGGCCGCCGTCACCGTCTCGCGCCCCGGCGCGGACCCGCCCTGGGCGCATGAACTGCCGCAGGCCCATGCCGCGCCCGGCGGTGTCCGCGGCACCGAAGGCCGCAGCCCCCCGCCGTAAGCCTCCCGCCGCAAGCCCCGCGCCGGTCGCCCGGTCTGCGGCGGCGCGCGGCCGCCGTTCCCGCGCCCCGGCGCGGACCTAGGCCTCGGGCGCACAGGCGGCCGCAGGCCGAGACCGCGGCCCGCATCATCCGCAAAGGCGGGGGCCGCAGCCCCCGCCATCCGTGCCCCCGGACGCCCCCCGCTCAGGCGGCCGCGGCGGCGCTGACCCGGGCCGCCGCGCGGTCCAGCCGGGCGACCGCCTCGGCGATCTCGTCCTCGGTGATGGTCAGCGGCGGCAGCAGGCGCAGCACGTTGTCGGCGGCGGGCACGGTCAGCAGATGCTCGGCATAGCCCGCCTGCACCACCTCGCCCGGCGCCACCCGGCATTTCAGCCCGAGCATCAGCCCCGACCCGCGCACGGCTTCGAACACGTCGGGATGGGCCGCGACCAGCCCCTCCAGCCGCTGGCGGAACAGCGCGCCCTTGCGGTTCACCTCGGCCAGAAACGCGGGGTCGGCGATGATCTGCATCACCCGCGTGCCCACGGCGCAGGCCAGCGGGTTGCCGCCATAGGTGGACCCGTGCGTGCCGACGGTCATCCCGGCCGCCGCGCGTTCGGTGGCCAGCACCGCGCCCAGCGGAAAGCCGCCCCCGATGCCCTTGGCGACCATCATGATGTCGGGGGCGATGCCCGCCCATTCATGCGCGAACAGCTTGCCCGTGCGGCCCATGCCGCACTGCACCTCGTCCAGGACCAGCAGCGCGCCGGTGGCGTCGCACAGCGCGCGAACCCCGCGCAGGTCGTCGTCGGGGATCGTGCGGATGCCGCCCTCGCCCTGGATCGGCTCGACCATGACGGCGGCCGTGCGGTCGGTGACGGCCGCCGTCAGCGCCGCCATGTCGCCCCAAGGCACCTGCCGGAACCCCGGCATCAGCGGGCCATAGCCCTTGACCATCTTTTCGGACCCCGCCGCCGCGATGGCGCCGGTGGACCGGCCGTGGAACGCGCCCTCGACCGTGACGATCTCGATGCGGTCGGGATCGCCGGCGTGGTCCCAGTATTTCCGCACCATCTTGATCGCCAGCTCAGCCGCCTCGGTGCCCGAGTTGGTGACGAACACCGTGTCGGCAAAGGTCGCATCCACCAGCGCCTGCGCCAGCGCCTGCTGCTGGGGGATCTGGTACAGGTTGGACACGTGCCAGATCCGTCCGGCCTGCTCGGTCAGAGCGGCGACCAGGTCGGGGTTGGCGTGGCCCAGCGCGTTGACCGCGATCCCCGCGCCCAGGTCCAGGTATCGGGTGCCGTCCGCGGCAATGGCCCAGCTGCCCTCTCCGCGCTCGAACGCAAGGGGGGCGCGATTATAGGTCGGCAGGACGGCGTCGATCATGGGGTCTGTCCCTTGCGATGGGGGTGGTGAACGGCAGGCGGGCAAGGCCCCGGCCATCGGGGCGCGCACGCCTCAGCGTCGGCGCGGGGTCTGGGCGCGGGCCGCGTTCATGGGACGCAGCGTTAGCGCGCAGGACGCCGGGGATCAACGGGGTATCTGCCGCGGGCGCGGCGGACAGGCGCGGCCCGCGCTGATGGTCAGGGACGGCGGGCCCGGCCCCGGCCGCGACGGGCTGCGGCGGGCACGGCGCCGATCACGCCTTCATCCGGTATCCCGACCGCAGCCAGCGCCACCCGATAAAGGCGACCAGCGCGACCGTGCCCAGGCTGACGGCCAGCCCCAGCGCGGGGTCCGCGTCGCTGACGCCCGCAAAGCCGAACCGCGCCCCGTCGATCAGATAGAAGATGGGGTTCCAGTGCGACAGCGTGCGGAACGGCTCGGGCAGCGCCTGGACGGAATAGAACGTCCCCGACAGGAACGACAGCGGCGTGACGATGAAGTTGGTCATCGCCGCCATCTGGTCGAACTTTTGCGCCACGATGCCGCCGATGATGCCAAGACCCCCCAGCATCAGCGCGCCCAGCACGACGAACGCCGCCGCCCACAGCGGATGCGCCGGCGGATGCCCCGTCACCATCCACAGGCCCGAGCCGATGACGACCGCCACCAGCGCCGCGCGCACAAGGCTGCCGGCGAGATAGCCGGTCAGGATCTCGCCGGCCGACAGGGGCGGCATCAGCGTGTCCACGATGTTGCCCTGCATCTTGGCCGAGATGATCGAGGACGAGCTGTTGGCGAAGGCGTTCTGGATCACCGTCATCATCAGGATGCCCGGCCCGATGAACTCCAGATAGGGCAGCCCCATCACCTGCCGGTCCGACCCCAGCGCCAGCGCGAACACGACCACGAACAGCGCCGAGGTCATCAGCGGCGCAAAGATCGTCTGCTGCCAGACGGCCATGAAGCGCATCACCTCGCGCCGCGCCAGGGTCGCAAGTCCCCGCCAGTTGATGCGCCCGAAGCGGCGCACGGCCTGCCCGCCATAGTCGAACGGGCGGGGTGCGGGGCCTGCCGGGGCGGGGCGGGTGCGGGCTGCGGCAGGGGGGGGACCGTCGGGTCTGGCGGGGGAAACCGGCATCGGGCGTCCTTGAACTGGGCGGGCTCAGCGTGTAGTTCTTGGCATCCCGCTTAGACAGAAGCGGCGTGGCCGGTGCAACCCCGCGCCCCCGCACCCCACCCGCAAGGAGCCTGTGATGTCCTGGACCGACGAGCGCGTCGAGACGCTCAAACGCATGTGGAGCGAGGGCCAGTCCGCCAGCCAGATCGCCAAGGAACTGGGCGGCGTGACGCGCAACGCGGTGATCGGCAAGGTCCATCGCCTTGGCCTGTCGAACCGGTCCGAGGGCGAGGAGGCCGCCGTGGCCCCCGACCCCGCGCCCCAGCCGCCCGAGCCGCAGCCCGTCGCCGCGCCGCCCGAGGCCGAGGCCGCGCCTGTACCGACCGAGCCCGAGCCGGCGGTCGTGCCCGCGCCCGCGGACGAGCCTGCGCCCGAACCCCTGGCCCCCGCCCCGGTGTTTGCGCCCCGCCGCCCGATCGTGCCCGCCGGCCAGCCGTTGCCGCCGCAACCCTCGGCCAACGAGATCTCGCCCGAGGCGCTGGCCTCGGTGCGCGAGGTGGAAAAGCGCGCCCGCAAGCTGACCCTGATGGAACTGACCGAGCGCACCTGCAAATGGCCCATCGGCGACCCCGCCACCGACAAGTTCTGGTTCTGCGGCCTGCCCGCGCAGGCCGGCAAGCCCTATTGCGAGGCCCATGTCGGCGTGGCGTTCCAGCCGATGAGCGCAAGGCGCGACCGGCGGCGGTAGGGGTGGAGTCAACGTCGAATGGGGCCGCCTTCGGGCGGCCCTTTGTTATTGTGCCGAGGACGGCGTGCCAATCGCGCACTGAACGGCTAGGCGACCTGTTCGAGCTGGGTGAAAGAGGGTTAGCACGCCTGAACAGGGGGATTCTATTAGCTACGCGCGAAGTGGGCGCCATGGTCCCCATAATTGCAGTTGGCGCACTCGGGCTGCAAATTTGATATATCGTTCGAGCCACCTTTAGCCAATGCTACAATATGGCCTTTTGTATAGGGCCGCCTTTGCCCATTCCGCCGCAAGACTCTATCCCAAGGCGTTCCGCAGCGTGCACAATGTGGATAAGTCGCTGCCTTTTTATGCCACTCAGCCTCCGTATGTTTGCCTAACGCGGCCTTTTCACGTTCCCGACGACGCCCGGCGGCGTCCCGATGGCATTGCGCGCAGTTCCCTCGGGGACGACGCTCGAAGGACCCGCACTTCTGACAACGCTCTTTTGCCATGTAGCCCAACTAGTCGATTCCCTTCTTCGATCCTCAGGGTTTATTATCCCGGCCGCACCGGCACTGAGATGCATATCCAATGATAATACTAGCTCCTTTATAGAGGCATGCCAAGATTGACTACTGAATTTTATCAATCAGATTTTGCGTAGCTTGGAATAAATTTAGCCGCTCTCCACGGCATCAGAAGACGCCATTCTAAACTAGAGCGAAGACTCCCGCCCTGCAACTTAGCCGGTCAACACCTCGTCCTTTCGCTTCTCCGCATCCCCGCCCTTTCGCAGCCGGGCGAGGGGCGTTAAGACCCGCGCATCCCAAGGACATCCGCCATGCCCCAGACCCGAGCCCGCCACCTCATCACCTCCGCCATCCCCTACATCAACGGCATCAAGCACCTGGGGAACCTTGTCGGCAGCCAGCTGCCCGCCGACCTGTTCGCCCGCTACCAGCGCGCGAGGGGCAACGAGGTGATGTTCGTCTGCGCCACCGACGAACACGGCACGCCGGCGGAACTGGCCGCGGCCAAGGCGGGCAAGCCGGTGGACGTGTTCTGCGCGGACATGCACGCGGTGCAGGCCGACATCGCCCGCCGCTTCGGCCTGTCCTTCGACCATTTCGGGCGCTCGTCCAGCCCGCAGAACCACCGGCTGACCCAGCATTTCGCGGGGAAACTGGCCGAGAACGGGCTGATCGCCGAGGTCAGCGAACGGCAGGTCTATTCCAATGCCGACGGCCGCTTCCTGCCCGACCGCTACATCGAGGGCACCTGCCCCAACTGCGGCTATGACCGCGCGCGCGGCGACCAGTGCGAGAACTGCACCAAGCAGCTGGACCCGACCGACCTGATCGACCCGCGTTCGGCCATCAGCGGCTCGACCGATCTGGAAATCCGGGAAACCAGGCACCTGTATCTGCGCCAGTCGGCGCTGAAGGATCGGCTGGCCGAATGGATCGACAGCAAGGCCGACTGGCCGATCCTGACCACCTCGATCGCCAGGAAATGGCTGAACGACGGCGAAGGGCTGCAGGACCGCGGCATCACCCGCGACCTCGACTGGGGGGTGCCGGTCCGCAAGGGCGACCAGCCCTGGCCGGGGATGGAGGGCAAGGTCTTCTACGTCTGGTTCGACGCGCCCATCGAATACATCGCGGCCACCAAGGAGCTGACCGACAGCCGCGGCGAGCCTGACGCCGCCTGGCTGCGCTGGTGGCGGCTGGACCAGGGCGCGGGGGACGTGACCTATACGCAGTTCATGGGCAAGGACAACGTGCCCTTCCACACGCTGTCCTTCCCGGCCACGATCATGGGCTCGGGCGAGCCGTGGAAGCTGGTCGATTACATCAAGTCGTTCAACTACCTCAACTATGACGGCGGGCAGTTCTCGACCTCGCAGGGGCGGGGCGTGTTCCAGGACCAGGCGCTGGAGGTCCTGCCCGCGGATTACTGGCGCTGGTGGCTGCTGTCCCACGCGCCCGAAGGGTCGGACGCCGAATTCACCTGGGAAAACTTTCAGGCCTCGGTGAACAAGGACCTGGCCGACGTGCTGGGCAACTTCGTCAGCCGCATCACCAAGTTCTGCCGGTCCAAATTCGGCGAAACCGTCCCCGCGGGCGGCGCATGGAGCGCGGCCGAGCGCGCGCTGATCGACCAGCTGACCACGCGCATCCGCGCCTATGAATCGCACATGGAGGCGATGGAGGTCCGCAAGTCCGCGGGCGAGCTGCGCGCGATCTGGGTGCTTGGCAACGAATACCTGCAATCGGCCGCGCCCTGGTCGACCGTCAAGACCGACCCCGAGGCCGCCGCGATGCAGGTGCGGCTGGGGCTGAACCTGATCCGGCTGTATGCGGTGCTGTCGCAGCCCTTCATCCCCTTTGCGGCGGATGCGATGCTGGCCGCCATGCGCACCGATGACCGCCGCTGGCCCGACGATGTCGAGGCCGCGCTGACCGCGCTGGAACCCGGCCACGCCTTCGATGTGCCCGAGGTCCTGTTCGCCAAGATCACCGACGAAAGCCGCGCCGACTGGCAGCAGCGGTTCCAGGGCGTGCGGGGCTGAGGGGACCCGGCGCCAGACCGGGCCCCGCGCGGGGTCCCCGGTCCTAGTCCGTGACGGGCTGGCCATCCTCGTCCAGCCGGCGGGCCTTGATCGCCATCCAGGGCGGATCGACGCGCTGGTTGCGAACGAGGATGGTCAGCACCTCGTCGAAATCCTCAAGCTCCAGCACCTCGGAGATGCCGTGAGGGATATAGACCGTCTCGTCGGTGTCGACGCGCACGGCGAAGGCGCCGCGCCCCTCTTCGCTGTTGGTGACGATGCACCGGACCTTGGCTGCCATCGCAATCTAGCCTTGTTGTAAAGAAATGAAGCGGTTCCCGTCCGCCCCGCAGGCGCGGCGCGTGGGTCGCTATCGCACAACCCCAGGCGGTGATACAGACCGCGCGATGCCGGCGGCACCGGCCGCACGCCGCATCCCGCCCGCAGCGCGGCCCCGCGGTTGCGCGGCCAACCGCCGCCCGGCCTGTCCGTTGCGCGGCCCGCCTTGTCGCAATCAGCCGATGACACGGTCCGGTCATCGCGCCGCCCGCCCGGCCCGCCCGCAGTCGGCCGGCAGGTCCCGCGCCGCGCCCCCCGGACTGCGAAGGCGCCGCCGGATCGCCCGGCCCGCCCGGACCCTAGCGGCGGCGCGTGCCGCGGCCCTGCCGGTCGCATCCTGCACATGACGAAGGGGTCCCGGCCCCCCCGGACCGGAACCCCTTGCCCCCCACCGCGTGCCCCATGCCAGCACACGCGATCAGAACCCGGTTCCGACCGTCCTGGCCGATACCGGACAGATGTCACGGGCGCGGATTCGACGCAAACCCGGAACCTCTAACATTTGATCGAAGCAGCTTGGTCTTGCCGCCGGCCCGCGCTATCCCGCGGCAGACCCACCCGGAAGGACGTTCCCATGACCCAGCAGCGCCTGCATCTCGTCTTCGGCGGAGAGCTTGAGAGCACCGGCTCGACCGTGTTCCGCGACCCCACCGCAATCGACGTGGTGGGAATCTTCCCGGATTACGCCGCGGCGCACGCGGCGTGGAAATCGCACGCGCAGCGGACCGTGGACAGCGCGCAGACGCGCTATTTCATCGCCCATCTGCACCGCCTGCACGACGAATCGCGCGAGGCGAGCCCGACGGGCGAACTGGGCGCCTGACCGGCGGTGTCGCGGCTGGGGGACCTTGCGTTCTGGCGGCACTTGCGCGGGCCGCGCATCGACGCCGCCCCGGCCGACCCGGTCGCGCCCCCCGGCGAGGGGCCGCTGGTGCTGATCTGCGGCCAGTCCGACGCCATGCCGGGCCTTGCGGCGGCGCTGCGGCGGCTGCGGCCGGGGCTGCGCCTGGGGGCGCTGGGTCCGGTGGCGGTGGACCGGGGCGACCGGCCCGTGCCGCAGGTTCTGCCCGCGCCGCCCGGTGACGCGGCGCTGTCGCGCCAGCTGCTGGCGGCGCTGGACCCCGCCGCGCTGGTCCTGACCGACGGCCTGCTGCCCGCCGCGCTGGTCTTTGCCTGCGACGAGGCGGCGGTGCCCGTCACGCTGATCGCAGGCCAGATCCCCAATGCCGCCGAGACCGAGCGCGGCCTGTGGCACAACACCCGCGCCCGCAGCCCCGCAACGCGGATCGCCCGCGTGCTGGTGCCCGACCGCGCCACCCGGGCCGAGGCCCTGCGCCTGGGCCTTGCTCCCGCGCGGGTGGACATCATCGGACGGCTGACGGCGATGATCCCCGCGCCGCGCGTCAACCGGCGCGACGCCGAGGCGCTGCGCCCCCTGCTGCACGCCCGGCCCGTGTGGCTGGCGGCCGCCCTGCCGCTGGCCGAAGCGAATGCGGTGCTGGACGCCCATGCGGCGCTGCTGGCCGCGCGCCATCGCGCGCTGCTGCTGATCGCGCCCGCCGACCCGGACGAGGCTGAGGCCATCGCCGTTGTGGCCGAGGCGCGCGGCCTGTCCGTTGCCCGCCGCGACCGGGACGAGGACCCCGGCCCCGATGTCCAGGTCCTGGTCGCCGGCGACACGGCCGAGCTGGGCCTGTGGTATCGCCTGGCCCCCGTCACCTATCTGGGCGGAACGCTTGTCGGCACGGGCAGCCCGCGTCATCCGTTCGAGCCCGCAAGTCTCGGTTCGGCGATCATCCACGGCCCGGCGACCGCCACCCATGCGGCCGAATGGCTGGCGCTGGACCGTGCCCGCGGGGCGCGCGCCGTCACCAGCGCGGCCGCGCTGCGCGTCGCGGTCGAGGACCTGACCGCCCCCGACCAGGCCGCGTCGCTGTCCGTCGCCGCCTGGACGGTCGCCACCGACCGCGCCGCCGTCATCCGCCGCATCGCCGAGGCGGTGCTGTCGGACCTGCCGGAGGGGCGGGGATGAGCCTGCGCGCCCCCGCCTTCTGGGACAGGCCGCCGGGGCTGGCGGCGGCGGCGCTGGCGCCTCTGGGCGCCCTCTACGCCCGCGCGACGGCCCGGCGGCTGGCGCGCGGCACCCGGGCGCGGGTCGGGGTGCCGGTGATCTGCGCGGGCAACCTGAACGCGGGCGGCACCGGCAAGACGCCGACCGTGATCCTGCTGCTGGACCGGCTGGCCGCACGCGGCATCGCCGCCCATGTGGTCAGCCGCGGCCATGGCGGCACCGAGTCCGGCCCCCTGCGCGTGGACGAGCGCACCCATACCGCCGCGCAGGTCGGCGACGAGCCGTTGCTGCTGGCGGCCTTCGGGCCCGTCTGGGTGGCGCGTGACCGCGTCCGGGGCGCACGGGCGGCTGCTCGTGCGGGCGCGCAGGCCATCATCCTGGACGACGGGTTCCAGGACCCGGCGCTGGCGCTGGACCTTGCGCTGGTCGTGGCGGACGCGGGCCGGGGCTGGGGCAACGGCCGCTGCCTGCCGGCCGGTCCGCTGCGCGAGCCGGTGGCCGCGGGTCTTGCGCGCGCCGATCTGGTGCTGACGATCGGGGACGCCCCGGCGCAGGCGTCGTTCACCGCCCGCTGGCCCGCGCTGCCGGTGCCGCGCCTGACCGGCCGGCTGGAGCCGTTGCAGACCGGCATGGACTGGACCGGACTGCGGGCGCTGGCCTTTGCCGGCATCGGCCATCCCGACAAGTTCTTCGCCACGCTGCGCGGCCTTGGCGCCCATGTCGTGCGGGCCGAGGCGCTGGCCGACCACCAGCCGTTCTCGCCGCAGTTCCTGACCCGGCTGGACACCGAGGCGCGGATGACCGGCGCGCAGCTGGTCACGACCGAAAAGGACGCGGCCCGCCTGCCGCGGCGCTTTCGCCCCAAGGTGCTGACCCTGCCCGTGCGCCTGCGGCTGGACGACCCCGCCGGGCTGGACGCGGCGCTGGACCGGGTGTTTCCGCCCGGCAGGACGACCGCGGGATAAGCGCCCGCCAGGGGCCGCGCCGACCCCGCCCCTGCGCCCTAACCCCGGCCCAGCATTGGCGAGGCGCGGTCCAGCGACAGGTCGGCGTCGGAAAACAGGATGGGCGTGCGGACGCCGGGGACGCCCTCGGGGTCGATCCGCAGCCTGCGGGCGATCACCTGCGGGTCCGCGAACACGTCGGCCAGATCGTTGATGGGCCCGGCCGGCACGCCCGCCCGTTCCAGCGCGGCCAGCAGGTCGTCGCGCGCGCGGCCCCGCGTCACCGCCCCCAGCGCCGCGCTCAGCGCCTCGCGGTTGGCGACGCGCATCGCGTTGGTGGCATAGTCGGGCGCGCCCGCCAGCGCGGGCAGGCCCAGCACCTCGCACAGCCGTTGGTATTGCGCGTCGTTGCCGGTGGCGATGATGATCCAGCCGTCGGCGCAGTCGAAGACCGCGTAGGGCACGATGTTGGGATGCGCGTTGCCCAGCCGGCCGGGCGCTGTGCCGGTCGCCAGATAGTTCATCGCCTGGTTCGCCATCACCGCTGTCGCCACGTCCAGCAGGGCCATGTCCACCTGCTGGCCGCGCCCGGTCGCCTGCCGCTGGTGCAGCGCGGCCAGGATGCCCACCGCCGCGTAGACGCCGGTGAACAGGTCCACGACCGCGACGCCGACCTTTTGCGGCTGGCCGGCGGGGTCGCCGGTCACGCTCATCAGGCCGGACATGCCCTGGATGATATAGTCGTACCCCGCCCGGCCCGCATAGGGGCCGGTCTGCCCGAAGCCGGTGATGGAACAATAGACCAGCCGCGGGTTCAGCGCACACAGCGCAGGCCCGTCCAGCCCATAGCGGACCAGCCCGCCGACCTTGAAGTTCTCGATCACCACGTCGGCGCCCGCGGCCAGGTCGCGCACCTGCGCCTGCCCCTCGGGCGTGGCGAAGTCGCACAGGACCGACCGCTTGCCGCGGTTGGTCGCGTGGAAATAGGCGGCCGCGCGATCGGTCGCGCCGTCGGGGCCGGTGCGCTCGATGAAGGGCGGGCCCCACTGGCGGGTGTCGTCGCCCTGGGGCGATTCGACCTTGACGACCTCGGCCCCGAGGTCGGCCAGGATCTGGCCGGCCCAGGGACCGGCCAGGATGCGGGCCAGCTCGACGACCCGCACGCCCGCCAGGGGCGCCGCCACCGGCCCGCGCCTCAGTTCGAGGCGGCGGGGGCCGCGGGTGCGGCGGCGCCGGCGGCCGTGGCCTCGGCGTATTTCGCGTCGATCTTGGCCTTCAGCTGGTCCCAGGGCAGGTTCTGGACCTTTTCGCCGCCGATGATGAACGTCGGCGTGCCCTCGACCCCGTCGGCCACGGCATGGGCCTGGAAGGTGGCGATCAGGCGCTCGACCTGGGCCTTGTCGGCCCAGCAGGCGTCCATCTGTTCGGGGGTGAATCCCGCCTTGGCGCCGATCTTGCGCAGGTTGGCGGCGTATTCCTCGCCGGTCTTGGCGTTCAGCCAGGTCTTCTGTTCGTCGAACAGCATGTCCGAGAGGGCATAGTATTTGTCGTCGCCCCCGCAGTGGGCGAGGATGCCCGCCCACAGGCCGATCTCGTCGAAATAGACGTCGCGCTGGATGAACTTGACCTTGCCGGTGTCGATGTACTCGGACTTGAGCGTGCCGAAGCTGTCGGCGTGGAACGCCGCGCAGTGCGAGCAGGTGAAGCTGGCGTATTCGATGATCGTCAGCGGCGCGGATTCCTGGCCCAGCACGATGTCGGGCAGCACCGCAGGCGTGGCGGCGGGGGTCGTGGCGGCGGGGGTCGCGGCGGCCGCGTCCGCGGCCGGTGCGGGCGCGGCGGTCGTCTGCGCGACGGCGGGCAGCGCGCCCATCAGCGCGGTCAGGGCGGCGGCCGAGGCGAGGCGGCGAAGCGTCAGGGTCATCAAGTGGCCTTTCGGTCGTTGGCGTCCCGGCGGGACAGCGTGTTCAGCGCCAGCTGGCGCATGGCCCCGGCAAGCGCCGGATCGGAAAACTGCGCCGCCAGCGCCTCGGCCTGTTGCAGCCGTTCGGGGCTGGGGGCGGCGGTGCGGCGGGTGGCGGGGGCAGGATCGAAGCGGGCCTGCCCCTCGGCAAAGCCGACGGCGGCCGTCTGGGTCAGCACGATGCGCGCGACGGCGTTGAAGCCGTAGCAGGCGTTCACCCGTTCGCGGATGCGCGGCAGGTCCATCTGGACCAGCGGCGCCTGCGCGCCGGTGGTCAGCAGCGTCAGCGTCGCGCCCATGCCCTTGCCGTGGCTGACCTTGACCGGGCGGGTGCGGGCGGCCGTCTCCTCGCCCACGATCTCGGTCCAGTGGGTCAGCAGCCGGGCGACCGCGAAGCCGCGCTTTTCCGCGCCGCGCCGGATGTCGGGGGCGACCAGCAGGGCCGCGGCCTCGAAGCCGCGCATCCGGCGGCGGGCCGGGCGGTCGGCGGCGGCGGTCGGCGTCTGGGGGGCGGCGCGGGCCATGGGGATCCGGTGTCGGGGCGGGGTCAGGCAGGGCTGGTCAGGACCCGCACACTCTGGACCGGCGCGGCCGGGGATGCCAGACCGGCACCCATGACGGATCGTGAAAGTTTGCGTGACATTCAAGCGGGCGGCGGCGGGCTGACCGGCGACGGGCAGGCTGTGGGCGGACAGGCTGCGGGCGGACAGACCAGCGGCGGGATGGCCGGCGGCGAGGCCGACACCGGCGGCCCGGCCGCCGCGGGCGCGGCGGGCGAGGTCGCGCCGCGCCTGCTGTCCTGGTACGACCGCCACGCCCGCGCGCTGCCCTGGCGGGTGCCGCCGGGCGGGGGGGCGGCCGATCCCTATCGCGTGTGGCTGTCGGAAATCATGCTGCAACAGACCACGGTGGCGGCGGTCAAGGGCTACTTCGACCGGTTCACCCGGCTTTGGCCCACGGTGCAGGCGCTGGCCGCGGCGGACGAGGCGCAGGTGATGGCCGAATGGGCCGGGCTTGGCTATTACGCCCGCGCCCGCAACCTGATCGCCTGCGCGCGGCTGGTCGCGGCGGCGGGCGGGTTTCCCGACACGCGCGCGGACCTGGTCGCGCTGCCGGGCATCGGCGCCTACACCTCGGCCGCGATCGCCGCCATCGCCTTTGGCCGCGCCGAGACGGTGGTGGACGGCAACGTGGAACGCGTGGTGGCGCGGCTGTTCGCGGTGCAGACCCCGCTGCCCGCGGCGCGGCGCGACCTGACCGCGCTCGCCTCGACCCTGACCCCCGACGCGCGGCCGGGGGATTTCGCGCAGGCGATGATGGACTTGGGGGCGACGATCTGCACGCCCCGCAACCCCGCCTGCGCGCTCTGCCCGCTGATGGATCTGTGCGCGGCCCGCGCGGCGGGTCTTGCGGCCGACCTGCCCCGCCGCGCCCCAAAGGCGGCGCGCCCGGTCCGCACCGGCACGGTCTGGGTGGCGCTGGACGACGCCGGCGTGCTGGTCGAGACGCGCCCCGCGCGCGGGCTGCTGGGGGGCACGCTGGCCTTTCCCTCGACCGGGTGGGACGGCAGCGACCAGTCCCCGCCGCAGGACGGCGACTGGGATGTCGCGGGCGAGGTGCGCCATGTCCTGACCCATTTCGAGGCGCGGCTGACGGTGCTGCGCGCCCCCTTGGGCAACCCGTCGCGGGGCGAGGTGGCGGCGCGGGCCGGGTTCGACGCGACCGCGCTGCCGGGCCTGATGCGCAAGGCGTGGGCGCTGGTGCGCTGATCGGCCGCAGGCCGCGTCACGCCATCGTCATGCAAGATGCCCTATGCCGTGAACGGGCCGCCTGCCGTGCCGGGCGGGCCGCAACCGCAGCAGGAGCGCATGATGACCACGATGAAAGCCGCCGTCTTCGTCGACAAGGGACGGATCGTCCTGGACGAAAAGCCGGTCCCCTCGCCCGGTCCGCTGGACGCGGTGATCCGCATCACCACCACCACCATCTGCGGCACCGACGTGCACATCATGAAGGGCGAATACCCCGTCGAGCGCGGCCTGACGATCGGGCACGAGCCGGTGGGCATCATCGAAAAGCTCGGCGCGGCAGTGCGCGGGTTCCGGGAAGGCCAGCGTGTCATCGCGGGCGCGATCACGCCCTCGGGCTATTCCAACGCCTGCCTGTGCGGCCAGTGCTCGCAGGACGGGCCCGACACAAGCCACGGGTTCAAGGCGATGGGCGGCTGGCGGTTCGGCAACACCATCGACGGCGCACAGGCGGAATACCTGCTGGTGCCCGACGCGATGGCGAACCTGTCGCCGATCCCTGACGGGCTGAGCGACGAACAGGTGCTGATGTGCCCCGACATCATGTCCACCGGGTTCGCGGGGGCCGAGAACGGCCGCGTGCGGATCGGCGACACCGTCGCGGTCTTTGCCCAGGGACCGATCGGCCTGTGCGCCACCGCCGGCGCCAAGCTGATGGGCGCCACGCGGATCATCACTGTGGACAGCGTGCCCGCGCGCATGGCGATGTCGCGCCGCATGGGGGCCGACGACGTGATCGACCATACCGCCGGCGACCCGGTCGAGCGGATCATGGAGCTGACCGACGGCCGCGGCGTCGATGTCGCGATCGAGGCGCTGGGCACGCAGACGACCTTTGAATCCTGCCTGCGCGTGCTGCGCCCCGGCGGCACGCTGTCGTCGCTGGGCGTCTATTCGGGCGACCTGACGATCCCGGTGGGCGCGTTCTCGGCGGGCCTGGGGGACAACAGCATCGTCACGGCGCTGTGCCCCGGCGGCAAGGAACGGATGCGTCGCCTGATGTCGGTGATCCAGTCGGGCCGGGTCGATCTGGACGCGATGGTGACGCACCGCTTCACGCTGGACCAGATCGAGGAGGCCTATGACCTTTTTGCCAACCAGCGCGACGGCGTGCTGAAGGTCGCGATCACCCCGAACTGACCCGCGCAGACGGGACATGGCAGACGGGGCGAGGCAGGCGGCGCAAGGGGCGTCGCCCGTCACCGCGGCCAGCAGACCATCGGGGGCCGCGCCCGCTCTGCGCGCTTGCCCCGCACCGGCTCGGGTGCGGGGGGACGGCGCACCGTGGGACACGCTCAGACGCCGAGGCACCAGCGCATCACCGCCTTTTGCGCGTGCAGGCGGTTCTCGGCCTCGTCCCAGACCACGCTGTGCGGGCCGTCCATGACGGCCGACGTCACCTCGTCCTCGCGGTGGGCGGGCAGGCAGTGCATGAACAGCGCGTCGGGCTTGGCGCGCGCCATCAGCTCCTCATTGACCTGATAGCCGCGCAGCATGTTGTGGCGACGCTCCTTGGCGGACTGCGGGTCGTGCATGCTGACCCAGGTGTCGGCAAAGACCAGATCGGCCCCCTGCACGGCGCGGGCCGGGTCGCGCTCGATCGCGACGCCCACCCCCTGGGCGCGGGCGAACTCCAGCGCCTCGCGCTCCGGGTCCAGCGGCGGCGGGCCGGTGAAGGTGAAGTCGAAGCCGAACTGCCCGGCCGCGTGGATCACGCTGGCGCAGACATTGTTGCCGTCGCCGACCCAGACCACCTTGCGCCCGGCGATGGGGCCGCGGTGTTCCTCGAACGTCATCACGTCGGCCATGATCTGGCAGGGGTGGGTGCGGTTCGTCAGGCCGTTGATGACCGGGACGGTGGCGTATTCCGCCATCTCGAGCAGCGTCGCCTCCTCGAAGGTGCGGATCATGATGAGGTCCACATAGCGCGACAGGACGCGGGCCGTGTCGGCGATGGTCTCGCCGTGGCCCAGCTGCATCTCCTGCCCCGACAGCACCATCGTCTGCCCGCCCATCTGCCGCACGCCCAGGTCAAAGCTGACGCGGGTGCGCGTGGACGGCTTTTCGAAGATCAGCGCGACCATGCGGTTCTTCAGCGGCTGTTCGGCATCGGGCGTGCCCTTGGTCGCGCCGTTGCGCGCGTCCTTCATGGCGCGCGCGCCGTCGATGATGGCCCGCAGGTCGGTTTTCGGCGTGGTGTGGATGTCGAGGAAACTGTTCATGATCTGCCTGTGGTGTCGCGTCCGGGGATGAGGGGGGTCGATCCGCTCAGGCTCGTCGATGCGCGCGCGTGCCGCGTTCGGCCGCACAGGGTGCCAGCGACAGGGTCAGGGGTCCGGGTCGTGCAAGCGTCACCATGATCGCGGCACTTGACCGGGCCGCGCCCGCCGGGTCAACCCCCCTGGCGGCAGGACGGCGGGCCGTCGGGCCAGCCCGCGAGGGACTGGCCCTTGCCCGCAGTGAGACCAAGCACCCTGAGCAAGAGTGTCATGGAACAATCGACCAATCGTTTCCGACACAGACTGTCTAAAAAGCCCGCCAGTCTTGCCGCTCACCCCGACCGCGTGGGCCGGTCGAACACCTTGCGGCCCATCAGGCTGCCGACCAGATCGACCATCATCCGCGCGGTGCGGCCCTTTTCGTCCAGGAACGGGTTCAGCTCGACCAGATCCAGCGAGGTCATCAGCCCGCTTTCGTGGATCAGCTCGCACACCAGATGCGCCTCGCGGAAGGTGGCGCCGCCGGGAACCGTGGTGCCGACCGCCGGCGCGACCGAGGGGTCGAGGAAGTCCACGTCCAGGCTGACGTGCAGCATCCCCCCCGCCGCCCGCACCGTGTCCAGGAACGCGCGCATGGGCACGGCAAAGCCGAACTCGTCCAGCACCCGCATGTCGTTGACGACGATGTCGGTCGCCTCCAGCGCGGCATGCTCGGCCGGATCGACGCTGCGGATGCCGAACAGGCAGATGTTGGCCTCGGGGACCGGGGCGGGAAACGGCGGAAACGCGTCGAACCCCGCCCGCCCCGCCAGATAGCCGACGGGCGTTCCGTGCAGATTGCCCGATTCGGTCGTCTCGACGCTGTGGATGTCGGAATGGGCGTCCAGCCACAGCACGAACAGCGGACGCCCGGCCTGCGCCGCATGTGCCGCCGCCGCCGCGGTCGAGCCCAGCGACAGCGAATGATCGCCCCCCAGAAAGATCGGCAGGCCCCGCGCCAGCGCGGCGCGCCCCTCGCCCGCCAGCGCGCGCGTCCAGCCCAGCACCTCGGGCAGGTGATGCACGCGGGCGTTGACGCTGGCCTCGGACCCGAGCGGGCCGGGGTCCAGATCGCCCAGGTCCTCGACCGTGTGGCCCAGCGCCGCCAGCGTCTGCGGCAGGCGCGCCACGCGATAGGCCGCCGGTCCCATCAGGCAGCCGGGCCGCTGCTGGCCGCTGTCAACCGGCGCGCCGATCAAGATGCAATGGGTCATGGTGGTCCTCCTGCGGGTGGTGCGGGCGGCGGGACTTGAACCCGCACGGCCTGCGGCCCAGGGAGTTTAAGTCCCATGCGTCTACCGTTCCGCCACGCCCGCGCCGCGTCAGGGGTAAGCGGCGGCGGGCGGCGCGGCAAGCCCCCCGTTGTCCCGGCGCGGCGGCGCCCCTGCGTGATGCGGCACCGGCGCCGGTTCCCCTGCCCGCGGCAAGGCGCTAGAACGCCGCCATGACGCTGCGGTCCGCCCTGCCCTTCTGGATGTCGCTGGCGCTGGTGCCGCTGGCGGTGCTGGCCGCCCTGCGCGGCGGCTGGTGGTGGGCGCTGATGCCCGCCTGTGCGTGGTACCTCGTCACCGCGCTGGACGCGCTGCTGGGCCTGAATACCGACAACCCCAACCCCGACACGCCCACCGCGCAGCTGCGCTGGCACCGCGCGATCACCGTGATCTGGGGTCCCGTGCAGGCGGCGGTGCTGTTCTGGGCGATCTGGTACGCCACCCGCGCGCCGCATCTGGGCGGCTGGGAAACGCTGGGGCTGTTTTTCGGCCTGGGGGTGATGTCGGGCACCATCGGCATGGTTTATGCCCACGAGCTGCTGCACCAGAAACCCGCGTGGGAGCGGGCGCTCGGCGACCTGCTGCTGGCCATGACGCTGTATTCGCATTTCCGGACCGAGCATCTGCTGGTCCATCACGCCTGGGTGGCGACCCCGCGCGACGCGGTCTCGGCGCGCTACAACGAGGGGTTCTTCCGCTATTTCGCGCGGGTTCTGGCGGACTGCCCGCGATCGGCGTGGCGCGCGGAAACCCGGCTGCTGGCGCGCGCCGGGCGGCCCTGGTGGGACCGGCGCAACCCGTTCTGGCGCTACGGCGCGCTGCAGGGCGCGATGCTGGCGCTGGCCGCGGGCTTGGGCGGCTGGCTGGGGGTGGCGTTGTTCGTGTTCCAGGCCTTCGTCGCCGTCTGGCAGCTGGAACTGACGAACTATGTCGAGCATTATGGCCTGACGCGGCGGCACCTTGGCGGGGGGCGGTACGAACACGTCCTGCCGCGGCACAGCTGGAACGCGGGCCACAGGGCGTCGAACTGGCTGCTGATCAACCTGCAACGCCATTCGGACCACCACTACAAGCCCGACCGCCGGTTTCCGCTGCTGCAGACCTATGGCGCCGACCAGGCCCCGCAACTGCCGCAGGGCTATCCGGCGATGACCTTCGTGGCGATGGTGCCGCCCCTGTGGCGGCGGCGGATGAACCCGCGCGTACGGGCCTGGCGGCGGCAGTTCTATCCCGACATCGCGGACTGGGGCCCCTATAACCGCGGCGAGAACCCGGTGCCGCGCAAGGCGCTGTAGCCATAAGAATGCCCCGCGCAGGCAGACCCGGCGGGGCAAGTTCGCGCCCCGGGCGGCCGGGGCTTGCCCCCGCGCGCCCGAGACACCGGCAAAGCGGTCGTCAGCCCGCGGCGGCCAGTTCCGCGCGGATCTGCTGGCGAAGGATGTCGATCGGGATCATCTGCCCGTCGCGGCGGAAATGCCAATAGGTCCAGCCGTTGCACGACGGCGCGCCTTCCAGCGCGGCGCCGACCTGGTGGATGGACCCGCGCACGTCGCGCCCGACCAGCGAGCCGTCGGCGCGCACCCGCGCGCTGTGGCGGGCGTTGATGGACACCAGCTCCTCGCCCGGGCGCAGCATGCCGCGTTCCACCACCTGGCCAAAGGGGATGCGGGGTTCCGCGCGCTTGCTGCCGGTCGTGGCCAAGGCCGCGGCGTCCAGGCGGCGGACGCGCGACAGGCGGCGCTCGGCGACGGCGCGATAGCTGTCCTCGCGCTCGATCCCGATCCAGTCGCGGCCCAGCATCTTGGCGACGGCGCCGGTGGTGCCGGTGCCGAAGAACGGGTCCAGCACCACGTCGCCGGGGTTGGTCGTGCCCACCATGATCCGGTGCAGCAGGCTTTCGGGTTTCTGCGTCGGATGGGCCTTGGCCCCGTCCTCGCCCTTGATTCGCTCGGCCCCCGTGCAGATCGGCAGCGTCCAGTCCGAGCGCATCTGGATGCCCTCGTTCAGCGACTTCAGCGCCTCGTAGTTGAAGGTGTATCGCGCGCCTTCGGTCCGGGACGCCCAGATCAGCGTCTCGTGGGCGTTGGTCAGCCGCTTGCCGCGAAAGTTCGGCATCGGGTTCGACTTGCGCCACACCACGTCGTTGAGCAGCCAGAACCCCTGGTTCTGCAACTCGGCGCCCACGCGGAAGATGTTGTGATAGCTGCCGATCACCCAGATCGCGCCGTCGGGCTTGAGCAGCCGGCGCGCCGCCGCCAGCCAGGCCCTGGTGAACGCGTCATAGGCCGCGAGGCTGCCGAACTGGTCCCAGTGGTCGTCCACCGCATCGACCTTGGAATTGTCGGGCCGGTGCAGGTCGCCGCGCAATTGCAGGTTATAGGGGGGATCGGCAAAGATCAGGTCGACCGAGCCTTCCGGCAGCCCGTTCATCACCTCGATGCAGTCCCCGCCCAGGATGGTGTTGAGCGGCAGGGCCGCGGCGGGCCGCGCCGGGCGGGTGGTCAGGTCGGTGTTCATGGTCTCTGCCTCGGGTCCCGGCCGGCGGTTCTTGTGCCGGTCCTGTCGAGGCCAAGATGAGTCATGACCGATTCGCCGTCAAATACTATTTTGAATCAGCCGTTTAGGTTTAGCTGTGGACACAATATCTTGTTGATGGACGGAAATCCCCGCCTATGGAGGGGAGTGACGCCCCGTTCCACCAGCGCCCGTTTGTGCGCGGCGGTGGGATAGCCCATGTTTTTCTCCCACCCATAGCCGGGATGCTGTTGCGCCAGATCCATCATGATGCGGTCGCGCGTCACCTTGGCGACGATGCTGGCGGCGGCGATCGACAGGCTGATCGCATCGCCGCCCACGATGGCGCGCGCCGGGCGGTCGAGGCCGGGGGGAATGCGGTTGCCGTCCACCAGCACGACGCAGGGCGGCCGGCGCAGGGCGGCCACGGCGCGGCGCATCGCCAGATGCGCGGCGTGATGGATGTTCAGCGCCTCGATCTCCTCGACGCTGGCGTGGCCGACGGCCCAGTCGGCGCAGACCATGATCCGCGCGGCCAGCCGGTCGCGGGCGGCCGGGCTCAGCTTCTTGGAATCGTCCAGGCCCCGCGGGATGCCGCGCGCGGGCAGGATCACCGCCGCCGCCGTGACCGGCCCGGCCAGCGGGCCGCGCCCGACCTCGTCCACGCCGCAGACCAGCGTCGCCCCCTCGGCCCAGCAGGATTTCTCGTGGTGCAGGGTGGGACGCCGGGCGCGCGACCGCCGCGGCGCGCGCCCCGGGGCCGGCGGCAGGGTGTCGGGAAACAGGTCCGTCATGGCGTGATGGTGACGGGGTCGATCGCCACCTCCTCGAGGTTGCAGCCCCCGCCTTCGCGGTCGATGACCAGGAAATCGGCGGCGCGGTCCAGCGGCGTCAGCACCCCGTGCCAGACGCCCGCGCGCAGGTTGACGCCCATGCCCGCCGGCACCAGGAAGGCCAGCGGCGCGCCCGGCCGGCCGCCCGCGTCGGGGGCCACCACCGACAGCCACGGGTCCGGCCCCAGCGGCATGAACGCCTGCGACCCCAGCGGATGGCGTTCCAGCAGCGCGCAGTCGTAAGGCAGGCTGACCGGTGCGCTGCGAAAGATCGAGATCGCCGCCTCGCCGCCGCCGCGTTCGACCGTCGCCAGCGCATGGTGGCGTTCGCAGCGCCCGGCGTTGATCAGCCGCGTGGGCGCGTCGCGCGGGGCCAGCAGGTCGCCGAAGGGCGCGAATGCGCGGGCGCTGATCGGGACGGCGCGGATCGTGGTCATGGGTGCCCCCTAGCCGGCAGGCTGCGGGGTGCGGGGCGGCGCGCCGCGGCGTCGGGGCGGGCCGTCACCGCCCGGCCCCGCCCGCCCCGAACCACAGCGGCGCGTGGCGGTTCACGTCCTTGTAGAGCAGATAGCGGAACCGCCCCGGACCGCCCGCATAGCAGGCCTGCGGGCAGAAGGCGCGCAGCCACATGAAGTCGCCCGGTCCCACCTCGACCCAGTCGCGGTTCAGGCGATAGACGGCCTTGCCTTCCAGCACGAACAGCCCGTGTTCCATGACATGCGTCTCGGCAAAGGGGATGGACCCGCCGGGGGCAAAGGTCACGACCGTGATGTGCATGTCGTGGCGCAGGTCGTCCAGGGGGACGAAGCGCGTCGTGGCCCAGCTGCCCTCGGTCTCGGGCATGGGGCTGGGGGGGATGTCGTTTTCGTTGGCGATCACGGGATCCGGGGGCGTCAGCCCGGCGGCGGGCTGCCACAGCTTGCGAAACCAGTGGAACCCCGCATTGCCGGGCGTCGCGTTGCGCACCCCCCAAGGCACGCCCGGGGGGATATAGGCAAAGCCGCCCGGCGTCAGGCGATGGCGCGCGCCGGCGAGGGTCACGTCCATCTCGCCCCCGGTGACGAACAGCGCGTGCTGCACGCGGGGGTCGTCGTCGGGGGCGTTGCAGCCGCCGCCCTCGGACAGTTCCACGACATACTGGCTGAAGGTTTCGGCAAACCCGGTCAGCGGGCGGGCCAGCACCCACATCCGCATCCCCGTCCAGCCGGGCAGATAGCTGGTCACGATGTCGCGCATCACGCTGCGCGGGATGACGGCATAGGCGTCGGTCAGGACGGCCGTGTCGGTGGTCAGGCCGGTCTGCGGCGGCAGCCCCGCCACCGGCCCCGCATAGCGCGAGGGGGGCGGCGCGGCCGCGGCCTCGCCCGGAATGGGCGCGGGGTTGCCGCCGGGTGTGGTGTCGTCGATCATCCGTCTTTCCTTTCCGTCGCAGCCGCGGGGCCGTCCCGCGGGGGCCGTCCGCCCCCGCACCCCCGAGGATAGTTCAGCAAGGAAGACAGCCTGGTTCTTCCTTGCCCAAATATCCCGGGGGGGAGCCGTCCGGCACGGGCGGCGGGGGCAGCGCCCCCCTTACCCCAGGGCCGATGTCAACCGCAGGTCCGCGATGCGCATGACCTGCCGTTCCGCCTCGGCCCGTTCCGTGGCGCTGTCGTTGTCCACGCGGGCGGCCATCGCGCGCATGATTCCCGCCCTGTCGTGATCGCGCACCGCGATGATGAAGGGGAACCCGTGGCGCGCCACATAGGCCGCGTTCAGGCGCGTGAAGTCCGCCCGCTCCGCGTCGGTCAGCGCATCCAGCCCGGCGCTCGCCTGCTCGGCGGCGCTGTCGGCCGTCAGCCGCCGTGCCGCCGCCAGCTTGCCCGCCAGGTCGGGGTGGGCGCGCAGCACGCCCAGCCGTTCCTGGTCGGACGCGGCGCGGAAGACCCGCGCCATCGCACCGGCCAACCCCGCGGCGCTGTCATGCGCGGCGCCCATCTCGCCGTCCCAGACCCGTTCCGCGATCCAGGGCGAATGCTCGTAGATCCCGCCAAAGCGCGCCACGAAATCGTCACGCCCCATCTGCGAGGGCCGTTCGGCCGCGCGGAACGGATGCGCCCCGGCCCAGTGCCGCGCGATGTCGAGCCGGGTCGCGAACCAGACGCCGTCGTGGGCGCGGGCGTGGTCCAGAAACCGCCGCAGCCCCTCGGCCCGGCCCGGGCGGCCCGCAAGCCGGTTGTGCAGCCCGATCGACAGCATCCGCGGCCGCCCCTCGCCCCCTTCGCGGTACAGGCAGTCGAAGCTGTCGCGCAGGTACAGGAAGAACTCCTCGCCGTTGGTGAAGCCGCCGTTGGCAAAGCGCATGTCGTTGGCGTCCAGCGTATAGGGCACCATCAGTTGCGGGCGGCCCTGGTGGACGTGCCAGAAGGGCAGATCGTCGGCATAGCTGTCGGCCAGGTATTCGAAGCCCCCTTCCTCGCAGCCCAGTGCCACCGTGTTCATCGACGCCCGGCCCTGATAGAATCCCAGCGGCCGCGCGCCGGTGACGTGCGTGTGCAGCGCGACCGCCTGCCGGATATGCTCGGCCTCGATGTCGCGGGGCACGTCCTTGTAGTCGATCCACTTCAGCCCGTGGGTCGCCATCTCCCACCCGGCGTCGATCATCGCGCGGGTCTGCTCGGGGTTGCGCGCCAGCGCCGTCGCCACGCCATAGCAGGTGACGGGGATGCCCTCGAGCAGGCGCAGCAGCCGCCAGAACCCCGCGCGCGCGCCATAGTCGTAGATCGTTTCCATGTTCCAGTGGCGCTGGCCCGGCCAGGGCTGCGCGCCCACGATTTCCGACAGGAACGCCTCGGACGCGGCGTCGCCATGCTCGACCGAGTTCTCGCCGCCTTCCTCGTAGTTGACGACGATCTGGACGGCGATGCGGGCCCCGCCCGGCCACTGCGGATCGGGGGGGTTCGGGCCGTGGCCTCGCATGTCGCGGCTGTATCGCATCGCTCGTCCCTTTTCCTCGCGCCGCCGCAGGGTCACGCCGGGCGCGCCGCTTGTCCAGCGGGGGCGGCGGCGCTTTCCGGCAGGCGGAACGCCTAGGCCCGAACCAGATCGCGGCCCCGCGGCAGCGCCGCCGTCAGCAGCCCCAGCACCGGCAGCACCGAGCAGACGAGGAAGACGAAGCGGATGCCCTGCGCGTCCGCGACCTGCCCCAGAACCGCCGCGGCGATCCCGCCCATGCCAAAGGCAAAGCCGAAGAACAGGCCCGCGATCAGCCCGGTGCGGCCGGGCACCAGTTCCTGCGCGAAGACGACGATCGCGGGCGCGGCCGAGGCCATGATGGCGCCCACCAGCACCGACAGGATCGCCGTCGGCACCAGTCCCACATGCGGCAGCAGCAGCGAAAACGGCAGCACGCCCAGGATCGAGAACCAGATCACCCGGCGCGGCCCCACCCGGTCGCCCAGGATGCCGCCCAGCATCACACCGGCGGCCGACCCGAACAGCAGCAGGAACAGCATCAGCTGCGCCCCGCGCGCGCCCAGCCCGAACTTGTCGATCAGAAAGAACGTGTAATAGCTGGTCAGGCTGGCCATGTAGAAGGCCTTGGTGGACGACAGCACCGCCAGCACCCCGATCGCCGCGACGATGCGGCGCCGGCCCAGCAGCGGCCCCGACGGCACCCGCAGCCCGCCCGCGCGGCGGCGCCCCTCGGCCCAGCGGCCGACCTGCCACAGCACCCCAGCGCCGGCCAGCGCGATCAGCCCCAGCCAGCCCAGCACTCCGCGTCCCAGCGGCCCGACCAGGAACGCCGCCAGCAGCGGCCCCAGCGCCTGCCCGCCGTTTCCGCCCAGCTGGAACAGCGACTGCGCCGTGCCGAAGCGCCCGCCGGACGCGGTGCGCGCCACGCGCGAGCTTTCGGGGTGAAAGATCGACGATCCCAGCCCGATCAGCATCGCCCCCGCCAGCAGCCAGCCATAGGCCGGCGCCAGGGCCAGCGTCACCACCCCGGCAAAGCTGGCCAGCATCCCCACCGCCAGCGACCTGGGCATCGGGTGGCGGTCCGTGACGATCCCCACTGCCGGTTGCAGCAGCGAGGCCGTGACCTGGAACGCGAATGTCATCATCCCGATCTGGGCATAGGTCAGCGCGAACTCGGCCTTGAGCAGCGGATAGATCGCCGACAGCAGCGATTGCAGCACGTCGTTGACCATGTGGCACAGGCTGAGCGCGCCCAGCACCAGCCAGTGGGGGCTGTCCGCGCGCGGCGCATGGTCCGTCGTCACTGCCGCCATCGTCGTCCCTCCCCTGTGCGCCCGCCTGCCCGCCCGATCCGCGCAGATCAGGCCTGCGCCGGGGCAGAGTCAACCGCTGCGGCCAGCCCGCCGCCGCCCGCGGCGGTGCCGGACTGGCCAAATGGACAAGTTCACCGGGCGGATTCGGCGTGCCTATAAGCGGTTAACCAGCAGCGGAACAACACACGATGATAAGGAAGGAACCGGACAGGGCCGGGGCGGCGCTGAACGGTGGCGCGCGCCCGAGGGGATTGCTGGCGCGGCGCGCGCTGACCTGGCAGTCGGTGCAGGGCGAGATCCTCGCGCGGATCAAGAGGGGGGTCTATCCGCCGGGCGACCTGATCCCGACCGAGGAGCAGCTGGCTGCGGAACTGGGCTGCGCGCGCGCCACGGTGAACCGGGCGCTGACCGACCTGGCCGACCGCGGCGTGGTCGAACGCCGCCGCCGCGTGGGCACCCGCGTCGCGCTGGCGATGGCGCGCGGGTCGGACATGGCGCGCCCGGTCCTGCGCGCGCTGATCGAGGGCGAGGGCCGCCGCTACGGCTATCGCTTTCTCGGCGGCCGCACGGGCACGGCCCCGCGCGCGATGCTGATCCGGCTGATGGCGCAGGACGCCGCCTGCGTGCGCGAAACGCAGGCAATGTTTCTGGCCGACGACGAGACCTTCTGCCACGAGCGGCGCTTTACCAACATGGCGCTGGTGCCGCAGATGACCGATGCGGTGCTGGCGGGCACCTGGGCCAGCGACTGGCTGTCGATGCAGTCGCGCCTGACCCACGCCGAGACGCGGGTGTCCGCGTCCACCGCCGGTCAGGAAGACGCATCGGCCGCGCTGGCCTGCCCGCAGGACGCGCCGGTGATCGTCTATGACACCTGTTCGTGGAGGGATGCCCAGCCGCTGACCACCGCACGCGTCGTCTTTCACCCGCAGGTCGTGGTTCGCAATCCGCTGTTCTGACGGCCGCCCGGCCTGATTGTCCGGCCGGCGCCGGCAGAGCGTCTTGGCTTGCGCGCCGGCCCGCAGCCGCGACCCCCGAGGTCAGCGCACGCGTCGGGCGGAATGGCGGGCTTTGCGCGCGGGCAGGGGCGCGGGCTTTGCGCAGGGGCGCGGGCGGATCGGCCCTGCGGCCATCGCGTCCGGCAGGGTCGGCAGGGCTGTCGCCGCCGCCCGGACGACGCCGCGATCCGTGGCCGTGCGCGCGCCCCGGACCCGGCGGCCGCCCCACCCGTGCCCTGTCCGGCGCTTGCCGCAGCCCCGCTCAGCCCCGGCGCAGCGCCGCGAAATCCGCGGGGCGCTTGGCCAAAAAGCCGGCGATGCCCTCGGCGGCCTCGGGCGCGGCCAGGGCGCGGGCCATCGCCGGCACCTCGGCGGCAAGCTGGCGGTCCATCAGCGCGCGCCGTGCGCCCACGATCAGCGCCTTGATCGCGGCCTGCGCCTGCGCGGGGCCCTGGGCCAGCCGCGCCGCCAACGCCTCGGCCGCGGCCTGCGCCTGACCGGGCGGGGTGGTCGCGTTGATGGCCCCCAGGGCCTGCAGGCGGGGCGCAGGCACGGGCTGGCCGCCCAGGCAAAGCTCGGCCACCAGCGCCGGCGGCAGCGCGGCGGTCAGGCTGCCGGTCAGCCCGCCGTCGGGGATCAGCCCCGCGTTCACATAGGCGGCGGTGAAGGTCGCGTCCTCGGCCGCGACGATCAGATCGCACGCCATCGCCAGCGAGAAGCCGGCCCCCGCCGCGCCGCCCTCGACCGCGGCGATGACGGGGCGGGGGCAGTCCATCACCGACCGGATCAGCGACTGCAGGTCCTCGATCGCGTCCCGGCGCTCGGCCTCGGTCATGTGCTGGCCCTGGATCAGCAGCGTCAGGTCGCCGCCCGCGCAAAAGAACCCCTCCGCCCCCGTCAGCACCACCGCGCCCAGGCGCGGCTGCGCGGCGGCCTGCGCCAGCGCACGGCGCAGGCCCGCATAGAACCCCGCCGACAGGGCGTTGCGGCGCGCGGGGTTGCGATTGACGACCAGCAGGTGGGTGCCCCGGTCGATGATGTCGCAGGTGTCGCTCATGGGGCATCCTTTGTGCAGGTCAGGGGCCGCGGCGGCCGGGGGACCCGCGGGCGTTCGGTCCGTTGTCGCGGCTGGCCGGTCCGGGCGCAAGCCGCGCCCCGCCCGCGCGGGCAGGCCGCGCCCCGACGTCACGCAACCCCGATGCCACGGGTCAAGCATTCTTGACTCCCGCAGGGTTGGCGGCACCGGCCACAATCGTCATGGTTGTGCCTGATGTGAATCGGAGACCTTGATGCCTCGCGCGCCCCTGATGCTGACCGCCGCCCCCCTTGCCCTTGCTGTGGCCTTGGCCGTGGCCGCAGCCCCCGCCCGGGCGCAGTCGGCACGCGCCATCATCACCGCCGCCGACATCGAGGCGGCGACGTTTTCCGGCGTGGGCGAACTGCCGCCCGGCCAATCGGCGCTGACCGCGCGGGTTCAGGTCCTGCTGGACCGCGCGGGCGTCTCGCCCGGCGTCGTGGACGGGTTCCGCGGCGGCATGTCCGAAAGCGCGCTGAGCGCGTTCGAGCGCAAGAGCGGCCTGCCCGTGGACGGCCGCCTCGACCCGCAGGTCTGGGCGCTGCTGCAACCCTTTGCGGCCGCTCCGCTGACCGCCGACTATACCATCACCGACGCGGACGCGCAGGGCCTGGTCGAGGCCATCCCCACCGACTATGCGAAAAAGGCCGAGATGGAGTCGATGGGCTACACATCGGTCGCGGAACGGCTGGCCGAGACGTTCCACATGGACGAGAAGTTCATCCTCCAGCTGAACCCGGGCGTCGCCCTGGAACCAGGCGCGACGATCAAGGTCACGGTCCCGGCAAAGCCGATCAGGACCAAGGTCGCCCGGATCATCGTGGACAAGGAGGCCGGGCGCGTCGCGGCCTATGACGCGGCGGGGCGGATGGTGGTGGACTATCCCGCCACGGTGGGGTCCAGCGACAACCCCTCGCCGCACGGGACCCACACGGTCACGGCCGTGGCGAAGAACCCGGACTATACCTACAACCCGAACACTAACTTTAAGCAGGGCGACAACGACAAGGTGCTGCGCGTGCCGCCTGGGCCGAACGGTCCGGTGGGCAACATGTGGATCGACCTGAGCGAGCCGACCTATGGCATCCACGGCACGCCCACGCCGTCGCGCCTGTTCGTCAGCGAATCGCACGGCTGCGTGCGCCTTACGAACTGGGACGCGACCGAACTGGCGGGGATGGTGACGCTGGACCAGACCGTGGTCGAGTTCCTGGCCCCCGGCGTGCGGATCGCCGACGTGACACCGGCGGTGCCCCCGGCCGTGGTGCCGGTCGCGGCGCCGGTTGCGGCGCCGGTTGCGGGGGGCCTGTCCGCGCCCGGCACCGGGGACGGCATCGTTGCGGGCGCACCGGCGGCGCTGTCGGTGGCCGCGGGCAAGCCCCTGCCGCGGCCCGCGGGCCTGGGCGGCGCCACCGCGCCCCTGCCGCCGCTGGCCGTGCCGGTCGCCGTTGCCGCGGACGGCATGACAGCGGGGGGTGTCGCGCCGGCCGGCGTGGTCGCCGGGGCGGCACCGATGGGGGGTCCCGCCGCAGGGCCGGCGGCCGGGGCCATGACGCCCGCGCTGGACGCGGCCGCGGTCGCCGCAGGCGTTCCTGCCCCCGCGGCCGACGATTCGCTCAGCCAGGCGCTCAGCACCGCCAGCGGCGGGATGCTGCAGGCCGCACCCGCAATGCCTGCTGTGCCGCCCCAGGATGTGCCCGCCGCAGGCACGGTGCCGGCCCCGGCCGCAGGTCCGGGGACGTGATCCGGGCCGCGGCGACGATCCTGGTGCTGGCGGCCGGCACCGGACCCGCCGCGGCGCAGCCGGTGCCCCGCGCCCCATCCCCGGCAGAGGCGCAGAGGGCCGAGGCCCCTGCCCGCCGCCCCTCGCCCGCCGCGCGCGGCCTGGCCGAGCCGCCCCGCGCCAAGCCGGCCCCGGGTGTCGCAGGCGGACCGCCCTCCCCCAAGGGGCAGGCGACCGGACCCGAGGCGGAACCCGGCCCCGCGAATGCCACCGCCCGGCCACAGTCCGCGCAGCCGCCGCTTGCCCCCGCCGGAGAGGATGCGGGGGCGACCCCGCCCGCCAACGACGGCGCGGGCGGCGTGCCGTTCGCCCCGCCGGGCGGGCCTGCGCCGGTTCATCGTGGGGCGCTGATCCCGCCGCCGTCCGACTCCGCACCCAACTCCCGTCGCCCTGGGGCGCCCCCCGTGCCCCCTGACGGCGGCGTCGCGGCACCGGGCAACCCCGCGCCTCCTGTTCCCGCCCCCCCGCCCGAGCCGTTGCCGTCCCCCGCGCCCGAGGCGCTGCGCGAGGAGGACTTCGCCTATTCCGTCTGCCGGCTCGAACTGTTCCTGCTGGGGGCTGCGGTCGCCGAGGTCGCGCCCGTGACCGACCCCGGCCAGCGCGACTGCGGCATCGCGCGCCCCGTTCGGGTGGACCGGCTCTTGCCCGGCGTCGCGATGGAGGGCGATGCAGTCCTGCGCTGCGACACCGCCCGCGCGCTGGCGCGCTGGATGGACCGGGTCGTGCTGCCTGCCGCCGGGCACCTGCCCGGTGCGCCGCGTGTGACGGGGGTGGTGCCGGGTTCCGCCTATCAGTGCCGGCCCGTGGTGGGCGACGGCGGCGCGCCGCGCCTGTCGGAACACGCGACGGGCAATGCCATCGACATCGCGGGGTTCCGGCTGGACGACGGCACGACCTTGGCGGTCGCGCCCCGCACCGGCCGGGGCGACATGACCGAGGCGTTCCAGAGCGCCGTTCAGGGATCGGCCTGCCTGTTCTTTGCCACCGTGCTGGGGCCCGGCAGCAACGACGCGCACGACGACCACCTGCATCTGGACATCAAGGCCCGGCAGGGCGGGTTCCGGCTGTGCCAATAGACCGGGCAGAGGTGGCCCGAAGGGAGCGTCAGCGGCGGCGGCGTTCCAGTTCAAGGTAGACCGGATCGAACCGGGCCAGCCGGCACAGCCCGGCCCAGTCCAGGATGTGGATCTCGGTCCCCGTCCACGTCACCAGCCCGCGGTCGCGCAGGTCGCGCACCGCGCGGTTGATGTGGATCGAGGAATACCCCAGCACATCCGCCAGTTCGCGCTGCAGCAGCGGCAGGGTCAGGCGCATGTCGCGCGCCGCGGCCGCCCTGGACAGGCGCGTGTAGATCTCGCACAGCAGATGGGCCAGCTGCGCGCTGGAGCGCAGCGCATTCGCCGCGACCAGCCAGCGCCGGTGGATCGCCCCGTCGAGGGCGGTGGACATCCACAGCAGCCGGGTCAGGTGCGGATGGCTCTCGGTGATCTCGGCCAGGTGAACATGGTCGATGAACTCGACCTCGGACGGGCCGACCGAGACGACGGAGTATTCCAGTTCGTTCAGGACGAAGTTGAGCAGGTCCATGAACTCGCCCGGGACATGCAGCGCGGTCACGACGCGCTGCGTCTCGCGTCCCGGCAGCAGGTGCTGGCGCGCCGCCATGCCGCGCAGCAGCAGCCCGCTGCGGGTGTGGCCGCAGCCGGCCTGAACGATCGTCTCGCCCGCCTCGTACCGGGCCGAGGTCGTAGGGATGTCGCGCAGGCGCGCAAGATCATCGGGGCTGAGGTCGCCGCAGCGCTGGAGATAACGGATGAAGAAGTCGATCACCGCCATGTCGCACCATGCCTGTCGTCAGGACCGGACTTTGCAAAGCCGCAGACCCCCGACAAGGGGGGCCTCGCAGACATTTGTTAAGCGTAGGCTGTCAGGCGCGGGAACGAAGACAGGGCAGCCTGCGCCGCCCCGTCCCCTTCCCAGTCGCCGCGGGTCAGCGGCGGGTGGTGTCGTCGGTGCGGCCAGCAACGGTGCCGCGCTCGTCCTCGATCTCGACCTCGGTCTTGCGGACGGTGTCGCGGACCGTCTCGACATGCGTCTCGACGTTCTTGTTCAGCGCGATCTCCTCGACGACGCGGGCTTCCTTGTGGACCACGGGGGTCTCGCTGTATTCGCGCGCCTCGATGGTCTGGTCGGTGAAGGCCGCCGCGTCGGCCGGGCGATCCACGGCGCGGCGCTCGACGTTGACGCGCTCGGAGCGCAGCTCGACATCCTGCTCGACCGGGGTTTCGGTGACATAGGACCGCACGCGGACGCGGCCGCCCTCGGTCTCGCGCTTGGCGACCATCACGCGCTCCTCGACCACGTCGATGACGCCGTCGGCGTTGGTGTCGCCCTCAAGCGCGGTGCGCTCGGTGCCCGCGCCCAGTGCGGTGCGGTCGGTGCTCTCGCCGCCGGCCAGGCTGTCGCGGCCATAGCCGGTCCAGCCTTCGGACCGCCACTCCTGCTCGCGCGCCTCCATGTCCACGGCGCCCTCGTCGTCGAGGATGTCCAGCGCGGTGTCGTACTGTTCCGCGGGAATGTTGCGCACGGTCACCAGATAGCCGCCGCGGCCCAGGCCCTCGGCATAGCTGTAGCGGTCCTCGTCGGGGAAGAAGAAGTCCCCGATGGATTCGAAGAACCCGCGGTTGTCGTCGCGGCCGGCAGCGGTGCGATCCACCGCGCCATAGCCGGGATTGTCGTTGCCGGTCAGCACCACATCGGCGATGCCCGCCGCGGCCAGTGCGGCGACGGCGCGGTCGGCCTCGGCCCGGTTGTCGAACATCGCCGACAGGGTCCGCGACGAGCCGGCGCTGGAATAGCTCTGATAGTCGGTCATGGGGTCTTCCTCTGCGTGAACTGTGAATGAGGGCCGGGCCAGAGGCCCGCTCAGGTCGCGTCTGGCTCGTCCAGCCGCGAGATGACGGCGCGCTGGCGTCGCAGCGTCACCGGAACGGCATCGTCGCTGGTCTGGACGACGCGCCGGATGTGGATTTCTTCGGTGACCACCAGCCGGGTGGTCAGGACGGCCTGCTCCTCGACGACGGGGATGATCGTCACGTCGCCCTCGGTCCGGGTTTCGGGCGCTGTCTCGACCACCCGGTTGACCGGGTGGCGCGTGACCTCGACCGTCTCAAGGCGGGTGGTGGCCGGAAGCGACGTCTCCTCGGTCTCGGTCACGAGCTGCACCCGCACGCCGCCCGTCTCGCGGCGCACGATCCGCACCTCGGCGGTCTCGGCCAGAACATCGATGACCTGCGCGCGGTCGTCGGCCCGCGCGTCCGCCGCCTGCCCGGCGGCAGGCAAGGGGCTGTCGGTCCGTGCCGCGGCGCGCGCGGCCGGGGTGTCCGGCGTGTCGGTCATGGTCGTTTCCCTGCGGGCAGCGGGGCGTCGTGTCGCCCGTGCTGCGGTTCGCCGAATCAACTTGCGACACGCCCATCGGTTCCCGCCCGTTCCGTCGGGTCGGTCCCCCTGGCCCCCGCCCTGCCCCGGTCCCTTCAGGCCGGTGCGCGCGCCGGACCGGGCGGGCGGCCCCGCGCGGCCAGCGCATCGGCCAGCAGGCGAAAGCTTTGCGCGACGCCATCGGGCGCGGCCCGGGCGACAAAGGCGTCCAGGGCGGGAAACAGCCGCACGGCCTCTTCCAGGCGGGGATCGGACCCGGCGGCGTAAAGCCCCGCCCTGATCATCAGCTCGGATTCCGCATAAGTCCCCAGCGCCGCCCGCGCCCGCTGGATCAGCCCGTTTTCCGCATCGCTGGCCGCGTGGGGCAGCGACCGCGACACCGACCGCAGCACGTCGATGGCCGGGAATCGCCCGCGCTCGGCGATGGCGCGGTCCAGCACCACATGGCCGTCCAGCACGCCGCGCAGGATGTCGGCGACCGGCTCCTCCATGTCGGACCCGGCGACCAGCACGCTGAAGATGGCGGTGATGTCGCCCCCGCCCTCGGGGCCCGGCCCCGAGCGTTCGGCCAGCGCCATGATCATCTGCGAGGTCGAGGGCGGAAATCCGCGATAGCTGGGCGCCTCGCCCGAGGCGAGGGCGATTTCCCGGTGCGCCTCGGCAAAGCGGGTGATCGAATCGGCCAGGAACAGCACGTGCCGGCCCGCATCGCGGAAATGTTCCGCCACCGCCATGGCCGCCCAGGCGCAGCGGCGGCGCGTCAGCGGCGACTGGTCCGACGTCGCCGCCACGACGACCGCGCGCGCCATGCCGGCCGGGCCAAGCACCGTCTCGACGAACTCGCGCAGCTCGCGCCCGCGCTCGCCGATCATGGCGATCACAACCACGTCCGCCCGGACCCCGCGGGCCAGCGACGACAGCAGCGTGGACTTGCCCACCCCCGACCCCGCAAACAGCCCGATCCGTTGCCCGCGCACCAGCGGCAGCAGCGTGTCGAAGACGGCAAGCCCGGTGTCGAGCCGCGCCCCCAGCCGCTTGCGCGACGCGGCCGGCGGCGGCGCCGCACGATAGGGGCGGTCGGCCGGTCCCGGCGTCAGCGGGCGGCCGTCCAGCGGCTGCCCGAACGGATCGACGATGCGGCCGACCCACGAATCGGCCGGGGCGATGGTGGGCGCGAACAGCAGTTCGGCCTGCGCCCCGATGGACAGCCCCTCGGTCGCCCCCTCGGGCAGGACATGGGCAGCATCGGGGGTCAGGCCCACGACCTCTCCGGCCAGGGCACCGGCCAGGAACACCACGCGATCGCCCAGGCTTGCCGAATGATTGAGGCCCGCGACCTCGACCACGCCGGCGCGGATGGCGCGGACGCGGCCGAAATGGCGGGCCACGCGCAGGCGGCGGATGCGGGCGGCAAGCGAGTCGATGTGGTCCAACGAGGGTCCCCCGGCTGATGCGGAAATCGCTCCGCTGGAAACGGTTTCTAAACCTTCGGGGGTTAAGACCCGGTTTATCGACGCAGGGGAGAAGCCTCTTTGTTTGGACAGATCGACACGATTCGGATGGCCCGCGACCTGGGCGCCCATGCCACCGCCCGGCAGCAGACCGTGGCGCGCAACGTCGCCAACGCCGACACGCCCGGCTATCGCGCGGCCGACCTGCGCGACTTTGCCCAAGTCTGGCGCGACCAGCCGCACACCGGCCTGCGCGCGACCCGCGGCGGGCATCTGCCGGCCGCCGGCTGGGGCACCGCTGCGGGCCGTCCCGTCGATGCGGGGGGCGAGCCCGCGCCCAACGGCAACACCGTCTCGCTCGAGGACGAGATGATCCGTGCCGCGGGCGCGCGGCGGTCGTTCGACCTGTCGCTGTCGGTCTATCAGTCGGGCCTGTCGCTGATGCGCACGGCCATCGGGCGGCGGGGCTGACCGTGGGGGATCTGTCCGCCGTCGATCTGGCCGCCTCGGGGCTGCGCGCGCAGGCCGTGCGCCTGCGCCATATCTCCGAGAACATCGCCAACGTGGACACGCCCGGCTATCGCCGCAAGCTGGTCGCGTTCCGGCCCGACCGCGATGTCGGGCGCGAGACGGGGGCGGTCGCCGCCAGCCGCACCCTGCCCGACCGGACCGAGCTGCCGCGCGTCCACGACCCCAGCCACCCGATGGCGGGCCAGGACGGCTACTACCTCGGTTCGAACGTCGATCTGGTGGTCGAGGTGGCCGACGCCCGCGAGGCCTCGCGCAGCTACGAGGCCAACCTGAAGATCTTCGAACAGTCGCGCCAGATGTCGTCGGCGCTGCTTGACCTGATCCGCCGCTAGAAAAGGGGCCCGCCATGATCTCGCTCACCTCTGCCGCACTGCAATCGGGCGGCCGCGTCGCCAGCGCCTATGCCGAGGCGCGCGCCCATGCCGGCCCGGCCCCGGGCGCAGGTCCCGTGACCGCGGCCGCGCAGGATTTCGCCCGCGTCATGGACCAGGCCGACGCCGCCGCGGTGGGCGCGATGACCGGCCGGTCCGACACCCAGACGCTGGTCCAGTCGATCGCCGAGGCGCAGATCGCGCTCGAGACGGTGGTGGCGATCCGCGACAAGGTCGTCGAGGCCTATCAGGACATCCTGAGGATGCCCGTGTGATGGACGAGACCCTGATCTTTGACGTGACGCGCCAGGCGCTTTGGATCGCGGTCCGCATGTCGGCGCCGCTGCTGGTGGTCGCGCTGGTCACCGGCGTGGCGATCGGCCTCTTCCAGGCGCTGACCTCGGTGCAGGAGATGACGCTGACCTTCGTGCCCAAGGTCGGGCTGATGCTGGCCGTGTTCTGGGTCACGATGAGCTTCATGACCTCGACGCTGGCGGGATTCTTTTCCGACCAGGTCCTCCCCATTGTCGCGGGGATGTGATGGACAACGCGATCTATGCCGCGCTGACCCGCCAGTCGGGCCTGATGCGCGAGATGCGGACCGTGGCCAACAACATGGCCAACGCCTCGACCCCCGGGTTCCGGGCCGAGGGGGTGGTCTTTTCGGAACACATGACGGCGCTGGACGGCCGCGGCGAGACGCTGTCGATGGCGAACGCCCGCGGCCGCCGGATCGACCTGACCCATGCCGCGCTGACGCAGACCGGCGGCACCTGGGACCTGGCGCTGGAGGGCGAGGGGTTCTTCATGGTGGCGACGCCCGAGGGCAACCGCCTGACCCGCGCGGGCGCGTTCCTGGCCTCGGCCGAGGGCGAGCTGATCAACGCCGACGGCCACCGCCTGCTGGACGAGGGCGAGGCCCCGATCGCCATCCCGCCCGGCACGCGCGGCATCGGCGTGGCGGCCGACGGCACGATTTCGGCCGACGGCCAGCCGGTCGGGCGCGTGGGCGTGTTCGCCCAGCCCGACCCGTCGCGCCTGACGCACGAGGGGGGCACGCTGTTTGCCGCCGAGGGCGCCGAGCCCCTGCCCGAGGCGACGGTGCGCCAGGGTTTCCTTGAGGAGTCCAACGTCAACCCGGTGATGGAAATCGCCCGCATGATCGAGGTCCAGCGCGCCTACGAGCTGGGCCAGTCCTTCCTGGACGGCGAGGACCAGCGCATCCGCGCGGTCCTGGTCGCCACCACCCGCTGAGAAAGGCCCCGCAGATGAGAGCATTGCAGATCGCGGCGACCGGCATGGCCGCCCAGCAGACACGGGTCGAGGTGATTTCCAACAACCTCGCCAACATGTCCACGACCGGCTACAACGCCCGCCGCGCGGAATTCGCCGACCTCGCCTATCAGCAGGCGCAGCGGCCCGGCACGATTTCCGGCGCGGATGGCACGATGGTGCCGGCGGGGGTCCAGATGGGCCTGGGGGTGCGGCCGACCGCCGTCACCTTCATGCCCGCGCAGGGCTCGCTCAGCCAGACCGGGGGCGATCTGGACGTGGCGATCGACGGCCTTGGCTATCTCGAGGTGACGCTGCCGTCCGGGGCCTCGGCCTATACACGCGACGGCGGGTTGAAGCGGTCGGCCGAGGGGCAGATCGTGACCTCGGACGGGTTCCCGCTGGCCGCCGGCATCACCCTGCCGCCCGAGGCCCGCAGCGTGTCGATCAGCGCCGCCGGCGAGGTCTTTGCCTATTTCAGCGACCAGGTCGAGCCGCAGAACCTGGGCCAGATCACGCTGGCGGGCTTTGTCAACGAAAAGGGGCTGGAGGCGACGGGATCGAACCTGTTTCTGGAAACCCCGGCCTCGGGCGCGCCCAACGTCGCGGTGCCGGGCGAGCAGGGCCTGGGGATGCTGCGGCAGGGCTATCTCGAGGACAGCTCGGTCGATCCGGTGCGCGAGATTGCCGAGCTGATCAAGGCGCAGCGGGGATACGAGCTGAACTCCAAGGTCATCACCGCGGCCGACCAGATGCTGGGCGCCACGGTGCAGGTGCGCTGATGGGCTGGCTGGTCCTGATCCTTGCGCTGTGGCCGCTGGCCGCCGCCGCCGACGAAAGCGTGGCCGCGCGCACCCTGCCCGCGGGCACCATCCTGACCGCCGCGGACGTGGCGCTGGCGCCGACGTCCCGCGCCGGCCCCCTGCCGCCCGACGTGATCGGCCGCCAGACCCGCGTGGCCATCTATCAGGGCCGCCCGATCCTGGCCGCGCAGCTGGCCACGCCCACGCTGGTCGCCCGCAACCAGCTGGTCACGCTGGCCTATGAAAGCGCCGCCCTGCGGATCGAGACCGAGGGCCGGGCGCTGGGCGCCGGGGGCGCGGGCGACGTGATCCGGGTGATGAACCTCTCCTCGCGGGCGACGATCAGCGCCCGCATCAATCCCGACGGCACCGTGACCGTCGCCAGCCGCTAAGGACCCCTCATGCCCCGTTTTCCGTCCCGTCTCGTGATCCAGACCCTGTGCCTGGGGCTGACCGTGGCCGCCTGCGGCCGCGTCCAGCAGATCGGCCAGGTCCCGCAGATGAGCGAGCCGCACGCCACCGCCGAGTTCCAGGCCATGGCCGAGCCGGTCGTCCCGCTGTCGGACATGCCGGCCCGGCCCGACAGCGGCGCCTCGCTGTGGGCGGGCCAGCAGATGTCGCTGGTCGGCGACCGCCGCGCCCGCGCTCGCGGCGACATCCTGACCGTGGTGATCGAGATCGACGACCGGGCCGAGATCCAGAACAGCTCGGGCCGCTCGCGCGCGGCGTCGGAAAAGGTGGGCATCCCGTCGATGATGGGCATTCCCCAGCGCATCGACGAGCTGCTGCCCGAGGGCGCGAGCATGGACGAGCTGGCCGAGGCGAAGTCGGCCTCGACCTTCAAGGGCCAGGGCAACATCTCGCGCCGCGACAAGCTGACGCTGCGGGTCGCGGCCACGGTGATCGAGACGCTGCCCAACGGCGTGCTGCACATCCAGGGCACGCAGGAGGTGCGCGTCAACTTCGAGGTGCGCGAGCTGACCGTCAGCGGCTTCGTGCGCCCCTCCGACATCTCGCGCGAGAACGAGGTGGCCTACGACCGCATCGCGGGCGCCCGCATCAGCTATGGCGGGCACGGGCAGATCAGCGATGCCCAGCAGCCCCGCTATGGCCAGCAGCTGGCCGACATCGTCCTGCCGTACTGAGGGGGACGCGCGATGATCGGCAAGATCCTGAAGCTGCTGCTGCCCGTGCTGGCCTTTGCGGGCGGCGCGGTGGGGGGCGACCTGCTGCGCGGCGGCCCGGCGTCGCAGGCCGAGGCGGCGGCAGGGGCCGAGGGCGCTGCGGGCGCAGGGGCCCAAGCCGGCCACGGCGCACCCGCCGCGGAAAAGCCGGCGAACGGCCACGATGCCCCGGCACCTACGGCACCGCACGCGGCCCCCGCCGCGGCGGGCGGCGGCCACGGCGCGCCGGCGGCGGGCGCGGGCGGGCATGGCGGCGGGGACGGCGATCACGGCGCCGGGGGCGACGCGGCGGCGTGGTTCAAGTTTCCGCAGCAGTTCTTCGTTCCGGTGCTGCACGACGGACGGCTGGACAGCACCATGGTGCTGAGCCTGACGATTGAGATGCCGCAGGCGGTCAGCGAGACGGTCTATGCCCATGAACACAAGCTGCGCGACGCGCTGCTGCGGCAGTTGCTGATCCAGGCCAACACCGGCGGCTTTGACGGCAACTTCACCGCCGACGCGCATCTGCGGGCCCTGCGCGCGGCGCTGCTGGCGGCCGCGCAGGCGGTCGTTCCCCAGGTCGGCGACATCCTGATCGGCGACATCGCCCGCCAGGAGCGCTGAGGCACGGCCGCTGGCGCGGCGGGATCGCAGGCGCTAGGCCGGGCGCATGCTTGCGGCGCATCCCCGAATCGCGATCCTGATGGCGACCTTCGACGGGGGGCGGTTCCTGCGCGCGCAGCTGGACAGCCTGGTGGGCCAAAGCGTGACCGGCTGGCGGCTGGTGGTGTCCGACGACGGATCGCGCGACGACACCCGCGCCATCGTCGCGGCCTTCGCCGCCGCGAACCCCGGACGCGAGATCGCGCTGATCGAGGGACCGCGCCAGGGGGCCACGCGCAACTTTCTGCATCTGGCCGGACAGGTGCGGGCCGGGGAATGGCTGGCATGGTGCGACCAGGACGACGTGTGGCTGCCCGACCGGCTGGCCCGCGGGGTCGCCGCGCTGCCGGCCGACGGGCCCCCGGCGCTGCATGTCTGCCGCACCATCCTGTGCGCCGAGGATCTGACGCCGCTCGGCCCGGCGCCGCTTTATGCGCGCCCCGCGTCGTTCCGCAACGCGCTGGTCCAGGCCTGCACGCCCGGCAACACGACGCTGGTGAACCCGGCGGGCGCGGCGTTGCTGGCATCCGCGGCGCAGGCCGCGGCGCAGGCCGGCGTCGTGTCCCACGACTGGTTCACCTATCAGCTGATCGCGGGCGCGGGCGGGGCGGTGATCCGCGACCCGGCACAGACCGTCCTCTATCGCCAGCACCCCCGGAACGTGATGGGCCGCAACGACACGCTGCGGGCCCGGCTGGCGCGGGCGGCCCTGCTGGGGGGGGGCGACTACGGCTTATGGCTGGCGGCCAATACGGCCGCGCTGCGGGCGGTGGCGGACAGGCTGACGGCCGCGAACCGGCAGGTGCTGCGGGACTTCGGCAAGGCGCTGGCCAGTCCCGGGCCGGTCGCGGCGGCGCGGCTGGCGCGGCTTGGGGTCTATCGCCAGACGCGCACGGGCACGGCCGCGCTGCTGGCGGCGGCAGCGGCCGGGCGGCTGCGCCAGCGCACCAGCGGCTGACGGCGCGACCGGCAGGACCGCCGTGTTGCGGGCCGTTGCGAACCGGTTGATCCTGCAGGACTGCGGCAGGGTGCAGACTGATGGGGGTCAGGCGCGGCTGGCGTGGATCGAGTCTGTGGCCAGACCTGCGCGGGCACGGCCACGCCAGCGCACCAGCGGCTGACGGCGCGACCGGCAGGACCGCCGTGTTGCTGAGGGCCGCGAACCGGTCGGTGTGTCTCGATATCAGACAGGCGCCGGCCGATCCCGGGCTGGTCACGGCGGCGCGGCGGGGGCTCTAGGGCCGGACGCGCAGGCACCGCCGCCCGGCGCGCAGCGGCGGCCAAGCCGATGACGACGTGCAATGGGCCAAGGGCGCCGCGCTGCCCGCGGCCGCCGATCCGTCGATGCTGAAGGCGTCCAACACACCGCAGGCCGATTCGGGAGGCACGTCGCGGCGGCTGAACCCATCGCCAGACGCTCGCGCACCGCGCGGTTGCGGGACGGCGGCACCACCCTCGGCGCCCCCCGACCCCGCGCGGTCGTGCGCCCTGCTGGTGGTGCCGCGGTTCAGACCAGCCGGCCGTGGCAGGCCTTGAACCGCTCGCCCGACCCGCAGGGGCAGGGGTCGTTGCGCGCGGGATCGCCCCAGGTGGTCGGGTCGTCGGCGTCGAAGCCCGGGATCGCGCCCGCCACGTCGGCGACCTCGGCGTCCTCGTGAACCGCGACAGAGGTTCCGGCCTGCTGGGCCATCTGCGTCTGGAACTGGCGCATCATCTCGTCGCGCTCGGCCTGGGTCAGCGGGCGGATGCGGGCCAGCTGCTGGGTCACGTCGCCGCGCAGCCCGTCCAGCAGGGTCTGGAACAGCTGGAAGCTTTCGGTCTTGTATTCCGACAGCGGGTCGCGCTGCGCATAGCCGCGAAAGCCCACGACCGACCGCAGATGCTCGAGCGTCACCAGATGCTCGCGCCACTTGGCGTCGATGGCTTGCAGCAGCACCTGCTTTTCGATCTGCGCCATCTGCTCGGGGCCGAACTGCTCGGCCTTCTGCACCATATAGCTGTCGGTCGCGGCGGTGATGCGCTCGCGCAGCGCGGCCTGGTCCACGCCGTCCTCGGCGCCCCATTCCTCGATGGGCAGGTCCATGTTCAGCCGCTCGATCACGGCGGCCTTCAGCCCCTTCAGGTCCCACTGCTCGGCATAGGCGCGCTCGGGCATGAACTGCGCGGCCAGGTCGTCGATGACCTGGTGGCGCATGTCGCGGGTGATGTCGGCCACGTCGTCGGACTGCATGATTTCCAGCCGCTGCGAGAAGATCGCCTTGCGCTGGTCGTTCATCACGTCGTCGAACTTGAGCAGTTGCTTGCGGATGTCGAAGTTGCGGCCCTCGACCTTGGCCTGGGCGCGCTCCAGCGACTTGTTCACCCATGGGTGGATGATCGCCTCGCCCTCTTTCATGCCCAGGCTGGACAGCACCTTGTCCAGCCGCTCGGACCCGAAGATCCGCATCAGGTCGTCTTCCAGCGACAGGAAGAACAGCGACCGCCCCGGATCGCCCTGGCGGCCCGACCGGCCGCGCAGCTGGTTGTCGATGCGGCGGCTTTCGTGGCGCTCGGTGGCCAGCACGTACAGCCCGCCCGAGGCGAGGACCGCCTGCCTGTCGGCGGCGTGCTCGGCCTCGATCCGGGCGCGCAGCGCGTCGGGGTTGGCCTCGGGGTCGGCGGCCAGCGCCGCCATCACCTTCATCTCGACGTTGCCGCCCAGCTGGATGTCGGTGCCGCGGCCGGCCATGTTGGTGGCGATGGTGACGGCGCCGGGCTTGCCGGCGTCGGCCACGATCTGGGCCTCCTGCTCGTGCTGGCGGGCGTTCAGAACGTTGTGGGGGATGCCCTCGGCCTCGAGCATCCGCGACAGCATCTCGGATTTCTCGATCGAGGTCGTGCCGACCAGCAGGGGCTGGCCGCGGCCGTGGGCCTCGCGGATCGCCTCGATCACGGCGGCGTATTTCTCGGCCGCGGTGCGATAGACGCGGTCGTGGTCGTCGATGCGGGCGACGGGGCGGTTGGTCGGCACCTCGACCACGCCCAGCTTGTAGATCTCGGCGAACTCCTCGGCCTCGGTCACGGCGGTGCCGGTCATGCCCGCCAGCTTGTCGTACAGGCGGAAATAGTTCTGGAAGGTGACGCTGGCCAGCGTCACGTTCTCGGGCTGGATCTCGACGCCCTCCTTGGCCTCGATCGCCTGGTGCAGCCCGTCCGACAGGCGGCGTCCGGCCATCATGCGGCCGGTGAACTCGTCGATCAGCACCACCTCGCCGTCCTTGACGATATAGTTCTGGTCGCGGTGATACAGCTTGTGGGCCCGCAGCGCCTGGTTGGCGTGGTGCACGATGGTGGTCGATTCCGGGTCGTAGAGGGTCTGGCCCTCGGGCAGGATGCCGGCGGCGTGCAGGCGCTGCTCCATGAACTCGTTGCCATCCTCGGTGAAGGTGGCGTTGCGGGTCTTTTCGTCCAGCTTGAAATGCTCGGGCCGGATCTCGGGCACGATCTGGTCGAGCAGCTTGTACAGCTCGCTGCGGTCCTGCGACGGCCCCGAGATGATCAGCGGCGTGCGCGCCTCGTCGATCAGGATCGAATCGACCTCGTCCACGATGGCGAAGAAATGCCCGCGCTGGGTCATCTCGTCGATCGAGCCCTTCATGTTGTCGCGCAGATAGTCGAAGCCCAGCTCGTTGTTGGTGGCATAGGTCACGTCGGCGCGGTACGCGGCGCGCTTTTCCTGGTCGCCCTGGAACGGATAGACGACGCCCGTCGTCATTCCCAGCTGCGCAAAGACCTTGCCCATCCACTCGGCGTCGCGCTTGGCCAGATAGTCGTTGACCGTCACGATGTGGACGCCCTTGCCCGCGAGCGCGTTCAGATAGGCCGGGAAGGTGGCGACCAGGGTCTTGCCCTCGCCGGTCTTCATCTCGGCGATGTTGCCCTGGTGCAGGAAGATGCCGCCCATCAGCTGCGTGTCGAAGGCGCGCAGGCCCAAGGCGCGGCGCGCGCCCTCGCGGCAGGTGGCGAAGGCCTCGGGCAGCAGCGCGTCCAGCGACTCGCCCGACTGGGCGCGGCCTTGCAGGGTGCGGGTGCGCCCGATCAGGTCGGCGTCCGACAGCGCCTGGATCTGCGGTTCCAGCGCGTTGATCTGGCCGACCAGAGGCCGGACGGACTTGACCTTGCGGTCGTTCGGCGTGCCAAAGACCTTTTTCGCGAGATTGCCGATGCCGAGCATGGTGTCCTTGTCGGGTCTGTGGCGCCGCGGGCGCGCTGGCCCACTTGCCCCGACCGATGGCCTTGCCCTATCACAGGCCGGAAAATCGGCGGCGGGCGCGCATTTTCGGTTGCGCCGGATGTAGGCCCCGCCTTCACCACTGTCAACGCTGCCGCCCGGTCAACAGACCGTCATGCGCCAGCCCGGAAAGGGAATCCCCATGAAGCCTGCGACCCGTTCGACCGCCCCGTTCCCGGGGCTTTCCGCCGCACTGGTCGGCTTGCTGGCCTGCGCCGCGCCCGCCTTCGCGCAGACGCCGGCCCCGGCTGCTGCGCCCGCCGAAGCCGCGCCGACATCGGCCCCGACCCCTGCCCCGGCCGCGGGCGCGCCGACCGTGACGACCGCCGCGCCCGCGACCGGCCCTGCCAGCGCCGAGACCGTCGTGGCCACCGTCAACGGCGAGGCGATCACCCTGGGCCAGATGATCGCCATGAAATCGGGGCTGACCGACCAGCAGACGCAGGGCCTGCCGCCCGCGGCGCTGTATGACCTGATGCTGGACCAGATGATCCGGCAGACCGCCGTGGCCCAGCTTGGCCAGGGCCAGGTCACCGCCCGCGACAAGGCCGCGCTGGAGATCGACCGGCGCGCCTATCTGTCGGGAGCCGCCATGGAACGCATCGCCGCGGCCGAGCCGACCGAGGCCGAGCTGCGCGCGATCTACGACAAGGCGTTCCCCGCGCAGGCCGAGCCGAAGACGGAATACAGCGCCGCCCATATCCTGGTCGAGACCGAGGAGGCCGCCAAGGCCATCGCCGACGAGCTGGCCAAGGGCGCCGATTTCGGCACGCTGGCCGAGGAGCGGTCCACCGACAACAGCGGCCCGAACAAGGGCGACCTGGGCTGGTTCACGGCCGACATGATGGTCAAGCCGTTCGCCGACGCCGTGGTGGCGCTGGACAAGGGCCAGGTTTCCGCCCCCGTGCAGTCCCAGTTCGGCTGGCACATCATCAAGCTGAACGACAGCCGCACCCAGACGCCGCCCGCCTTCGACGAGGTCAAGGACCAGCTTGCCCTGCAGGTCCGCCGCGACCGCGTCGAGGCCGCGATCCAGGCCGAGGTCGGCCGCGCCGCCATCGAAAAGGTGCCGGGCGTCGATCCCGCCGCGCTGGACAACGCCGCGCTGCTGGAGAAGTGAGCATGGCCAGGGGCACCCGGACCAAGGGCCGCAAGGCGGCCGGCAAGGCAGAGGCCGGGCAAGACCCCGGGCACGAGCACGCGGAGGCGGGCGGCACGCCCGCCGGGCAGGCCCCCACGGCCGAGGACCGGGCGGCCCGCAAGACCGCCCGCGCCGGAAAGGGCGCCGGGAAAGCCGCCGACAAGGCCGGCAAGGCCGCCGCCAAGGCCGTGGGCAAGGCTGAAAAGGCGGCCGCCAGGGCCGCTGAACGGGCCGACAAGGCCGCGGCCAGGTCCGACAGGATGGCCGCGCGCGCCGCGGCCCGCCCGGACAAGTCGGGCGGCGCGGGCAAGTCGGGCGGCGGGGGCAAGGCTGCCCGGGCCCGGGCGGACGCCGCGCCTGCCCCCGCCCCTGCCGCAGCGGCGGCGATGCCCGCGGCCAAGCGGTTCGCCGTCTCGCCGCTGGCGCCCGCGCGCTTTCCCGACCTGCCCGTGATCGCGGGGGTCGAGTTCGCCGTCGGCGCGGCCGGCATCAAGTACCAGGGCCGCCCCGACGTGATGCTGGTCCGCCTGGCGCCCGGCACCGCGATCGCGGGCGCGTTCACGCGCTCGTCCACCCGCGCGGCCAGCATCCTCGACTGCCAGGACAAGCTGCAGGGCGCGCAGGACACCGACTCGGGCGCGGCCATCGTGGTGAACTCGGGCAACGCCAACGCCTTCACCGGGGCCGAGGGGCAGCGCGGCGTCGATGTCGTGACCGGCGCGGTGGCCCAGGCGCTGGGGGTGCCTGCGCGGCGGGTGTTCTCGTCCTCGACCGGGGTGATCGGAGAGCCGCTGCCGGTCGAGCGGATCGTCGCCATCGTGGACGACCTGCGCGCGCGCCTGGATGCGGGCGGCATCGCCGACGCGGCGCGCGCCATCATGACGACCGACACCTTCCCCAAGGGCGCCGCGGCCGAGATCGCGGGCAACGGCGGGCCGATTCGCATCGCGGGCATCGCCAAGGGCTCGGGGATGATCGCGCCCGACATGGCCACGATGCTGGTCTATCTGTTCACCGACGCCGCGATTGCGCCCGACGCGTTGCAGCGGATGCTGCGCCGGCACATGGACCGGACCTTCAACGCGATCACGGTGGACAGCGACACCTCGACCAGCGACGCGCTGATCCTGGCGGCGACGGGACAGTCCCGTGCGCAGCCCATCACCGACACGCGCGACAAGGTGGCGCGCGATTTCCAGGCGGCGCTGGGACGGGTGATGCTGGACCTGGCCCAGCAGGTCGTCCGCGACGGCGAGGGGGCGACCAAGTTCGTCGAGGTCGCGGTGACGGGTGCGGCCAGCACCGGCGACGCGCGCAAGGTGGCGATGGCCATCGCCAACAGCCCGCTGGTCAAGACCGCCCTCGCCGGCGAGGACGCGAACTGGGGCCGGGTCGTGGCCGCCGTCGGCAAGTCGGGCGCAAGCGCCGACCGCGACCGGCTGACGATCCGGTTCGGCGACATGGTGGTGGCCGAGAACGGCTGGCGCGCGCCGGGCTATGACGAGGCCGCCGCCAGCGCCTACATGAAGAGGCCTGAGCTGGTGATCGGCGTGGACCTGGGGCTGGGAAGCGGCGCCGCGACCGTGTGGACCTGCGACCTGACGCACCGTTATATCGACATCAACGCCGATTACCGGTCGTGACGCTGCTGCTGGTCGCGGCGGTCGCGCTGATCGACACGGAGGGGCGGGTGCTGCTGGCGCAGCGCCCGCCCGGCAAGTCGCTGGCCGGCCTGTGGGAGTTTCCCGGGGGCAAGGTCGATCCCGGCGAGACGCCCGAGCAGGCCCTGATCCGCGAACTGGACGAGGAACTGGGCATCCAGACTTGGAACAGCTGCCTGGCGCCGCTGACCTTCGCCAGCCACGCCTATGACGCGTTCCACCTGCTGATGCCGCTGTTCGCCTGCCGCCGCTGGCAGGGCGTGCCGCAGGGGCGCGAGGGACAGGCGCTGGCCTGGGTGCGCGCGGCCGACCTGTCCCGCTATCCCATGCCCCCCGCCGACCTGCCGCTGATCCCGATCCTGCGCGACTGGCTTTAGGCGCAGCCCGGCCCCTGGGGTGGTCGGCTGTAACAGATCTGCGTCATTTTCGCTCAATACGAAAAGTTCCGCCTCATTTTATGGCGTGTTAATAAATTATGACATATGTTAGGCCTTACCCCTGCAGCGGGTGCTTGCAGGCGCAAGGAGGGTCGCAAGTTGATTCGCACGATTACGGTCGGCAGCTGCATCTCGGTCCAGGGCATGTTCGAGCGCGACATGGGCGATGGTCACATCGCCGTGCGCGTCGGCGACCAGACCTATGTCGGCAAGCCGGTAAAGCGCTGACGCCCACAGCCAAGCGGTGGCACAGGCGGTGACACTCGGGGCGTCCCTCGCGGGGCGCCCTTTCGCATGGCACCGCCGCATCCGGGGCGGTGGCCGGTCGCCGCCGCCATGACAAAGGGCCGCCCAAGGGCGGCCCCCAGTCGCGCGGCGGCGCGGATCACAGCTGGCGCTGCACTTCCTCGCGCTCGAAGATCTCGATGACGTCGCCCTTGCGGATGTCGTCATAGTTCTCGAACGCCATGCCGCATTCCTGGCCGGACGTGACCTCCTTGACCTCGTCCTTGTAGCGTTTCAGCGTCTTGAGCGTGCCTTCGTGGATGACCACGTTGTCGCGCAGCAGGCGCACCCCGGCCGACCGGCGGGCCACGCCCTCGGTGACAAGGCAGCCCGCGACGTTGCCGACGCCGGTGACGCGGAACACTTCCCGGATCTCGGCATAGCCGATGAAGGTCTCGCGCACCTCGTTCTTGAGAAGGCCCGACGCCGCCGCCTTGATGTCGTCCACCAGGTCGTAGATGATCGAGTAGTAGCGGATCTCGACCCCCTTCTGGTTGGCGGCGTTGCGCGCAGGCGCGTTCGCCCGGACGTTGAAGCCGATCACCGGCGCGCTGCTGGCCTCGGCCAGGCCCACGTCCGATTCGGTGATGGCGCCCACGCCGGAATGCAGCACGCGGACCCGCACCTCGTCGTTGCCGACCTTTTCCAGCGCCTGCACGATCGCCTCGGCCGATCCCTGCACGTCGGCCTTGACGACGACGGGCAGTTCGGCGACCGATTCGTCGGCCTTGGCCTTGGCCATCAGCTCCTGCAGCGTGGTGGCGGCCCCGGCGGCGGCGCGCTTGTCCTTGGCGGCCGAGATGCGGTAATCCGCGATTTCGCGGGCCTGTGCCTCGGTTTCCACCACGTTCAGCACGTCACCCGCCTCGGGCGTGCCGTTCAGGCCCAGCACCTCGACGGGAACCGACGGACCGGCCTCGCTCACGCGCTCGCCCTTGTCGTCGATCAGCGCGCGGACCTTGCCCCACTGTTCGCCGACGACGAAGATGTCGCCCTGGCGCAGGGTGCCGTTCTGGACCAGCACGGTCGCGACGGGACCGCGGCCCACGTCCAGCTTGGCCTCGATCACCGCGCCCAAGGCGGCGCGCTCGGGGTTGGCGCGCAGTTCCAGGATCTCGGCCTGAAGCGCGATGGCCTCCAGCAGCTCGTCCAGGCCCTGGCCGGTATGGGCCGAGACCTCGACGTCCTGCACCTCGCCCGACATCGCCTCGACGACGACCTCGTGCTGCAGCAGGTCGGTGCGGACCTTCTGCGGGTTGGCCGAGGGCTTGTCGATCTTGTTGATCGCCACGATCATCGGAACGCCCGCGGCCTTGGCGTGGGCGATCGCCTCGACCGTCTGCGGCATCACCGCGTCGTCGGCGGCCACGACCAGCACCACGATGTCGGTCACGTTCGCGCCCCGCGCCCGCATGGACGTGAAGGCGGCGTGGCCGGGCGTGTCGAGGAAGGTCAGCACCGCCCCCGAATCCGTCGTCACCTGATAGGCGCCGATGTGCTGGGTGATGCCGCCCGCCTCGCCCGAGACGACGTTGGCATGGCGGATCTTGTCCAGCAGCGAGGTCTTGCCGTGGTCCACATGGCCCATGATCGTGATGATCGGCGGGCGCGACTGCAGATCCTCGTCGCGGTCATCGACGGTGTCGATCACCTGCTCGACGTCCGAATCGCTGACGCGGACGGCCTTGTGGCCGAATTCCTCGATCACCAGCTCGGCGGTGTCGGCGTCGATGGACTGGTTGGCCGTGACCATCATGCCCATCTTCATCAGCGACTTGATGACATCCGCGCCGCGCTCGGCCATGCGGTTGGCAAGTTCCTGCACGGTGATCGTCTCGGGCAGCTGGACGTCGCGGACCTGCTTTTCGGCGCGATGGGCCTGGCCCAGCGCCTTGGCGCGGGCCTTTTCCTGCTTGCGCTTCATCGCCGCAAGGCTGCGGACCCGGCCGCCGTCGCCCGACAGCGCCTGGGTCAGCGACAGCCGGCCGGTGCGGCGGCTGTCCTCGGCCTTGGCCTTGGCCTTGGCGTCGCTGTCGCCGCCGACGTCGCGGCGGTCGCGGTCGGTCCGGCGGGGTGTGGTGACGGCGACGCCCTTGGTTTCGGCGCGCGCGGCGGCGGCCTCGGCGGTCGCGCGGTCGGTCGATGCCGTCTGCGCGGGCTTCGCCGTGACCTCGGCTTTCTTGGCGGCGCGCAGCGCCTCCTCGCGCAGCTTGCGGGCCTCTTCCTCGGCGCGGGCCTTCAGGGCCTCTTCGCGCTCGCGCTCCTCGCGCTCCTTCGCCTCGATCTCGGCGCGGCGGCGCTCGCGCTCTTCGTCGCGGGCCTTTTCCTCGGCGGCGCGGCGGGCATTGTCCTCGGCCTCGCGCGACTTGGCGGCGGCCAGCGCCTTCAGGCGCCGCTCCATCTCGGCCTCGGTGATGCCGGCGGGACGCTTCGAGGGGTCGGAGGCCACGGCCGCCGGAGAGTTCGGACGCGGCGGCACGGCACCCGCGGCACCCGCGGCACCGGGTTTCGGCACCACGACGCGCTTGCGCTTGGTCTCGACGACCACGTTGTGCGTGCGACCGTGGCTGAAGCTCTGCTTCACCTGCCCCGCACGACCCGTTCCGCCGCCGCCCAGACCCAGTGGTTTCTTTCCGTCTTTATCGCTCATCCGCTCTCGAATCCTTCTCGGCAGCCAAACTGCCGTCATGCCCACGCAGACCGTTCAGTCTGCTGGCGTCCCTGATCACCTTTTCGGTCAGGCCCCCACGCGCGAGCGCGCTGTGTATGACATGATCGCGCCCGAAAGCCAAACCGATTTCGGACGCCGTAAGGCATCCGAACCAGCGGCCGCCGGGCGGCGTCCACAACTTGCCCTTGCCACGGTCCGACCCGTCGCTGGCCTGCAGCAGGACCTTGGCCTTGCCGGCGGCCAGCCAGTCCTTGACCTTCTCGAACCCGGCGACGGCGACCCCGGCCTTGCGCGCCAGCGACACCAGGTCGACGACGCGGCGGGCCAGTCCCGCCTCGATGCCGTCCACCAGGTCCGGCTCTGCCCTTACTTGGGCCTTGGCACCGCGGGAAAACAGACCCTTGGCGACAGCTTTTTCCAGCGACGCACGGTCACTGGCCACCCAGAAGCCGCGGCCGGGCAGTTTCTCGGCCAGATCGGGCACCACCGTGCCGTCGGGACCGGCGACAAAGCGGATCAGCCCGAACTTGGGCTGGACCTCGCCGGTGACGATGCACCGCCGTTCCGGCGTCTCGCGGTCCTTGGGCCGTCCCCCGCGCGTCAAGCGGCGATCCGGGGCGTTACACCCCGGCCTCCTGGCTGTCGGCGCCGCCGGTCTCGGCGGGCGCGGGGTGCAGCTCGTCGGGGTCGACCCAGCCCAGCATCACGCGGGCGGTCATCACCATGTCCTGCGCCTGTTCCAGGTTGATGCCGAAGGGCTCCAGCAGGCCGTCGTCCTTGACGCGCTGGCCACCTTGGGTGGTCCAGCCGCCGGCCAGCTCCCAGTCGGCGCAGGTGGCGAAGTCGTCCAGCGTCTTGACGCCGTCCTTGGCCAGCGCCTCGACCATCTGGGGGGTCAGGCCCTCGAAGGCGATCAGGCTGTCCTCGGCGCCAAGCGCGCGGGCGGCGTCCAGCGCGCGGCGGTTCGCGGCCTCCAGGTGGTCGCGGGCGCGGGCCTGCAACTCCTCGGCCGTGCCCTCGTCCACGCCATCGATGGACAAAAGCTCGTCCAGATCGACATAGGCCACCTCCTCGAGATTGGTGAAGCCCTCGGCCACCAGCAGCTGGGCGAAGAACTCGTCCAGGTCCAGCGCCTCCATGAACAGCTGCGTGCGGCTGTTGAACTCGGCCTGCCGGCGCTTGGATTCCTCCTCCTCGGTCAGGATGTCGATGTCGAGGCCCGTCAGCTGGCTGGCCAGCCGCACGTTCTGGCCGCGCCGGCCGATGGCCAGCGACAGCTGCTCCTCGGGGACGACGACCTCGATCCGGGTGGCGTCGGGATCGACGACGACCTTGGCGACCTCGGCCGGTTGCAGCGCGTTCACAAGGAAGGTCGCCTGGTCCTCGGACCACGGGATGATGTCGATCTTTTCGCCCTGCAACTCGCCCACCACGGCCTGCACGCGGCTGCCGCGCATGCCCACGCAGGCGCCCACCGGGTCGATCGAGCTGTCATAGGAGATCACGGCGATCTTGGCGCGCGAGCCGGGATCGCGGGCCACGGCCTTGATCTCGATGACGCCGTCGTAGATTTCCGGCACCTCCATCTTGAACAGCTCGGCCATGAACTGCGGGTCGGTGCGCGACAGGAAGATCTGCGGGCCCCGCGCCTCGCGGCGCACGTCCTTGACATAGGCGCGGATGCGGTCGTTGGGGCGATAGCTTTCGCGGCCGATCTTCTCGTTGCGGCGCAGGATCGCCTCGCCGCGGCCCACGTCCACGATGATGTTGCCGTATTCCTCGCGCTTGACGATGCCGTTGATGATCGTGCCGACGCGGTCGCGGAACTCTTCGTACTGCTGGTCGCGCTCGGCCTCGCGGACGCGTTGCAGGATGACCTGCTTGGCCGACTGCGCGGCGATGCGGCCCAGCTCGACCGGGGGCACCTCGTCCACGATCTCGTCGCCGACCTTGGGGTCGGGCAGATAGGGGCGGGCCTGCTCGACGGTCAGCTGCGCCTGATAATTCTCGACGGCGTCATCCTCGACCACGGTGCGGACGCGGGTAAAGCGCGCGTTGCCGGTCTTGCGGTCGATGGTCACGCGGATGTCCATTTCCGCGCCATAGCGCGACTTGGCCGCACGGGCGAGGCTGTCCTCCATCGCCTCGATCACCAGACCGGGGTCGATCATCTTTTCCCGCGCGACCGCCTCGGCGGTCTGCAACAGTTCAAGCTGGTTGGCAGAGGTGATCGCCATCACTCACTCCTTGTCGTCGGCGTCGTCGCCGGGCTGTTCCGTTTCAATCTCGTCGAAGGCGGCTTCGTCCAGCTCGGCCCCCCTGCCGTTGCCGATCCCCGCCCCGGCTTCGGCCCCCGGCGGCAGGGTGCCCGCCTCCTTGCGCTCTTTCAGCATCAGGGCGATCAGCTCGTCGGTCAGCACCAGCTTGGCATCCGACAGCCAGTCGAAGTTCAGGCCGATGGTGTGCACCTCGCCCCGCTCCTCGATGTTCAGCAGCACCTCGTCGCCGCCCTCGCCCGTCTCGACGCCCGCCAGAACCCCCTTGAAGCGCTTGCGCCCGTCGATGGGCTGGTTCGTCTCCAGCCGGGCCTCATAGCCCTCGAAGGTGGCAAAGTCCTTCAGCCGGGTCAGCGGCCGGTCGATGCCGGGGCTGGACACCTCAAGGTGATAAGGGTCCTCCAGCGGGTCCTCGACGTCCAGCGTGGCGCTGACCGCGGTCGAGATGTCGGCGCAGTCGTCCACGTTGATCCCGCCCTCGGGGCGGTCGGCCATGATCTGCAGCGTGGCCGTGCGCCCGCCCTGAAGGCGCAGGCGCACAAGCTCGAAGCCCAGGTCCTCGATCACCGGCTGGATGATCTCGGCCAGGCGCCGGTCGATGGCGGTCTTGGCGATGAGGTCGGTCATGTCCGATCCCTGAAATGAAAAACGGGCCGTCTGGGCGGCCCGTGCAAAAGCGTCCGGTGGGCAGGGTGTGGACGCCTGCGCCGCTGTCGAGGGGGATATAGCGGGTCGCCTGCCCCGATGCAAGGGGCTTGGCGGCCACGGCCGCAGGCCGCGCGGGTGGGGCGGACGGGGACCACGCCGCGTCCCCGGCCGGGGCGACGCCCCGCTGCGCCCACCGTTCTGCATCGCGCCCGCCTGCGCGGGTCCGCCTGACGCGCCCGCGCGGCCTAGCTGGCGGTGCCGTCCTGCGCCGCGCGGCCCGGCGTGCGGTCGGAATCGCGCGGGATCAGGTCGGCCTCGGGGGCCAGTTCGTGGGTCGCGGCGGCGGCCTCCTCCATGGTGTCGGCCTTTTCGCCCTCGTCCACCAGTTCGCGGGCCTCGTCCTCGTCCTCGTCCTCCAGCTCGGGCGGGTCCTCGCCGGCCAGGAAGTTGCCGAATTTTTCCAGCCCCGGGATATGGTCGGCCAGCACCCGCAGCACGACCAGCACCGGCACCGCGACGACCATGCCCAGGATCGACCACAGCCAGGCCCACAGCGCCACGGTCAGGAAGACCACGACCTCGTTCAGCTGCAACCGGCGCGAGACGAAATAGGGCGTGACGAACTGGCCCTCGATCGCGGTCAGGCCCAGAAAGGTCAGCCCGACCATGATCGGATACCACAGGTCGTCGAACACCAGCAGCGCGACCATCGCCGACACCACCGTCCCCAGGATCGCGCCGATGTACGGAATATAGTTCAGCACGAACCCCGCGACGCCGAACAGGATCGGGCTGGGCATTCCCCAGGCCCACATCGCCAGCCCGATGGCGACGCCCAGGCCCAGGTTGACCATGGTGATCGCGCCCAGATAGGTGCCCAGCCGGTCCTCGATCTCGCGCAGCGCCAGATAGGCGGCGCGCTTGTCCTTCATCGTCTCGAAGCTCTGCACGATCTTGAGATACAGAAGGTCCCCGGCGCTGAGCATGAAGAACAGCAGCACCAGCGTGAACACGATCTGCCCGGCGATGTCGGGCCCCAGCGTCAGCGCCTGCTGCAGGGTGGACGGGCCGTTGGTGCTGTCCACCTCGACCCGGATGTCCTGCGTCGTCGTCACGGGTGCGGCGCCGCCGGGTGCGGTGGTGGTCGTCATCGTGGCGGTCGCCGCAGCGCCCCCGGGGGCCGCGACCGCGGTGGTCCTTGCATCGCCGTCGGCCGCCGTCTGCACCGACACATCGCCGGGCAGCGCGGTCGTGACATCCGCGGGCGGGGCGCCCGCCGCCGGCGCGTCCACGGCCACCTCGCCCGACGAGATCTCGTCGATCTTGGCGGCCGCCTCCTCGATGCCGCGAAAGCTTTCGCGGATCGTCTGGAACCGCTCCTCGAGCCGGGTGGAGATGGTGGCGCTGTTGTCCATCAGGTTGCTGACGGGGCCCGAGACGAGATAGCCCAGCACGGCCATGCCCAGCACCAGCCCGACGACCACGATCCCGGCCGTGGCCGATGCCCCCACGCCCCGGCGCGACATGAAGCGGCGGAACGGCACGAACACGAAGAACAGCAGGAACGCCAGCGTCACCGGCATCAGGAAGCTGCGGGCCTCGGCGATGAAGCCGAAGCCCAGGATCAGGAAGATCCCGATGACCGGCCATCGCGGAAAGCTCCCGCGCTCGCCCTCGGGGCGGACATGGGCGGGAAAGCGGTGGCTGGTCACAAGGTCGCGCGGCGGCATGATGTCTCCGGGGGTGGGCGCGTCCGAACGCCCCCGCTCGCCGCCGGTTCCGCGCGCCCGCCCGGACCGGCCGCGCGCCCCGTCGCGCCGAACGGACGGCGCCCGCGCCCCGACAGGGCGGGGCCGCGCGCGCCGCGCCCGTCAGATCGGATGATCGCCCGTGGCGTCGATGACCCGCGTGGGCAGGCCCATGTCGCCCAGCAGCTCCAGGAACGGGCGCGCGGGCAGGTCCTCGACGTTGACCATGCGCTTCACGTCCCAGACGCCGCGGGCGATCAGGATCGCCGCCGCGACCGGGGGCACGCCCGCGGTATAGCTGATGCCCTGCGATCCGACCTCGGCATAGGCCTCGGCGTGGTCGGCGACGTTGTAGATGAACACCTCGCCCGGCTGGCCGTCGCGGGTGCCGCGCACCAGATCGCCGATGCAGGTCTTGCCGGTATAGTCGGGCGCCAGCGACGACGGGTCGGGCAGCACCGCCTTGACCACCTTCAGCGGCACGACCTGCTGGCCCTCGGCGGTGGTGACGGGCTGCTCGGACAGCAGGCCGAGGTTTTTCAGCACGGTGAAGACGTTGATGTAATGCGCGCCGAAGCCCATCCAGAACCGCACATCGGCCTGGGGATAGCGCGCGGACAGGGAATGCACCTCGTCATGGCCCGACAGATAGGCGGTCTGCTTGCCGACGACCGGCAGGTCCCATTCCCGGCCGACCTCGAACATCGCGTTCTCGCGCCATTCGCCGCCCTGCCAGGAATAGACGGTGCCGGTGAACTCGCGGAAGTTGATCTCGGGGTCGAAGTTGGTGGCGAACCAGCGGCCGTGGCTGCCCGCGTTGATGTCGACGATGTCGATCGACTCGATCGTGTCGAAATACTCGTCCTCGGCCAGTCGCGCATAGGCGTTGACGACGCCCGGGTCGAACCCCGCGCCCAGGATCGCGGTCACGCCCGCGGCCTCGACGGCCTCGCGGCGTTTCCATTCGTAGTTGCCGTACCAGGGCGGCGTTTCGCAGATCCTGGCCGGGTCCTCGTGGATCGCGGTGTCGATATAGGCCGCGCCCGTGTCGATGCAGCCCTGCAGAACCGTCATGTTGACGAAGGCGGACCCCACGTTGATGACGATCCGCGCGCCCGTGCGCCGGATCAGCGCGGCCACGGCCTCGGCGTCCATCGCATCCAGCGCATGGGTGGTGATGGTGCGCCCGTGCGCGGTGCCCTTGTCCCGGATCGTGCCGACGATCGCGTCCGCCTTGGCCTGCGTGCGGTTGGCGATGTGCAGGTCGCCGAACTCGTCGGCCCACTGCGCGACCTTGTGGGCGACCACCTGGGCCACGCCGCCGGCGCCGATGATCAGGACATTGGGTTTTTCCAAGGCGTTGTTCCCTTACGAAAGCGAGGCGCGAAAGTCGTCGTAACCGAAGCTGCGAACCGTGGTGATCGTTCCGTCCAGTTCGCGGATGCAGATGGCGGGCATCGCCACGCCATTGAACCAGTTCTTCTTGACCATCGTGTAACCTGCCGCGTCCTGCACGCTGATGCGGTCGCCGATTTTCAGGGGCGCGGGAAAGCGCGCGTCGCCGAAGATGTCGCCCGCAAGGCAGGACTGGCCCGCGATCTGATAGGCGTGCGCGCCATCCTGCGGCAGTTTGGCGTTTTCGCGATAGATCAGCAGGTCCAGCATGTGCGCCTCGACGCTGCTGTCCACCACCGCGACCTGCTTGCCGGTGTCCAGGATGTCCAGCACCGTCACCTCCAGCGTGGTGGTGCCGGTGATCGACGCCTCGCCGGGTTCCAGATAGACCTGCACCCCGAAGCGGTCGGCGAACGCCCGCAGCCGGTCGGCCAGCGCGTCCAGCGGATAGCCCTCGCCGGTGAAATGGATGCCGCCGCCCAAGGACACCCAGTCGAGCTTTTCCAGAAAGCCGCCGAACTCGGATTCGATCCGGTCGAGCTGGCCCGAGAACAGGTCGAAGTCCCGGTTTTCGCAGTTGTAATGGATCATCACGCCCGAGATGCGGTCCAGCGCGCGATCCAGCCGCGCCCTGTCCCACTCCCCCAGGCGCGAGAAGGGCCGCGCCGGGTCGGCCAGGTCAAAGCCCGAGGTCGAGAACCGCGGGTTCAGCCGCAGCCCGCGCGCGATCCCCTGCGCCCGATCGGCGAAGCGGTCAAGCTGGCCCAGGCTGTTGAAGATGATCTTGTCGGCATAGCCCACCGCCTCGTCGATCTCGTGATCGGCCCAGGCGACGGAATAGGCATGCGCCTCGCCCGCGAATGTCTCGCGCCCCAGCCGCAGCTCGTTCAGGCTGGACGAGGTGGTGCCGTCCATGGACTGCGCCATCTGGTCGAACACGCTCCAGGTCGCAAAGCATTTCAGCGCCAGCAGCGTCCTGGCCCCCGACCGTTCACGCAACCGGTCCATCTTGGCCATGTTGGCGGCAAGCCGCGCACGGTCGATCAGATAAAACGGCGTCTGCGGCGTGGTCATGCTGGTCGAACCCCGGCTTGAAAAGGCAAGGACGCGATATAGGTCCGCCCCCCTGCCGTGACAAGCGCATGCGGCAGGGGCATGACGGAACGGGGGCGGGGCCGGTGCGTTCGCCGAGGGGCGCCGCCGGGCGGACTGGCGATGGCAATCCGCCATGCCTAGATTGTGACGACCACAATGACCGCGAGGAGGAGACTGAATGTCCGAGAGCGTGACCAACGACCTGCTGCATGAGTTGATGAAGGCCATGCACCAGCGGTTCGACCGGCTGGAGCACACCCTGCGCGAGCAGGCCGCCGCTGCTGCCGAGGAACGGGAGCATCTGCGCCTGCTCATGCGGACCACGGGCCGGCACGAGGACGCCTTCGCCAGCGTAAACACGCGCCTTGATCGCATCGAGCGCCGCCTTGATCTGGTGGGTCAGCCATGAACAACAATACATTGGCGCGGAGAATCCGATGACTGCCCGTGTCGAAATCTATGCGACCCAGAGCTGCCCCTATTGCCACGCGGCCCGCGGACTTCTGTCGCGCAAGGGCGTTGACTACGACCTGATCGACGTCGGCCGCGATCCCGCGCGCCGGGCCGAGATGACGCAGCGCGCGAACGGACGCCGCACGGTGCCGCAGATCTTCATCGACGGCCAGCCGGTCGGCGGGTCCGACGACATCCACGCGCTGGACCGCGCGGGCAAGCTGGACGCGCTGCTGGGGCTGTGACGATCCGCGCGGGCCTGGTCCAGCTGTCCGTCGGCGACGATCCCGACGCGAACCTGCCCGTCACGCGCGGGCTGGTCGAGGCCGCGGCCGCGCAGGGCGCGACGCTGGTGCTGACGCCCGAGGTGACGAACCTGCTGACCCCCGACCGCGCCCGGCAGGCCGCCCTGCTGCACCGCGAGGGGGACGACCCCACGCTGGCCGCGCTGCGCGCGGACGCCGCGCGGCTGGGGGTGTGGCTGTCGATCGGATCGCTGTCGCTGCTGTCGGACGACGCGGGCGAGCCGCGATTCACCAACCGCAGCCTGCTGATCGCACCGGACGGGCGGATCGCCGCGCGCTATGACAAGATCCACATGTTCGACGTCACGATCTCGGACACCGAGGCGTATCGCGAAAGCGCGGCGTTCCGGCCTGGGCGCCGCGCGGTGCTGGCCGATGGCCCGGCGCGGATCGGGATGACCGTCTGCTATGACGTGCGTTTCCCGCAGCTTTACCGCCGGCTGGCGCAGGCCGGCGCGCAGATCCTGACCGTGCCCGCCGCCTTCAACGACACCACCGGCGCCGCGCACTGGCAGGTGCTGCTGCGCGCCCGCGCGATCGAGACGGGATGCTTTGTCCTGGCCGCCGCGCAGTGCGGCACGCATGAGGCGCGCCATTCGCCGGGCGCGCGCCCGCGCCGCAGCCACGGCCATTCGCTGGCGGTGTCGCCCTGGGGCGAGGTGCTGGCCGACGGCGGCACGGACACCGGCGTGACCGTCGTGGACCTTGACCTGGCGCAGGTGGACCGCGCCCGCGCCCGCATCCCCGCCTGGGGCGTCGAGACGGGGTTCACCGGACCATGAGCGACGACCCCGCCACCGAATCGCTGGCCGCAAGCCTGTTCGCCGAGGTGCTGATCTCGGAGCAGCTGGCGCGGCACATGGTCACGCGGGCGCTGCCCAAGGGGATGCAGCTGTCGCATTTCTCGGTGCTGAACCTGCTCGCGCATCTGAACGAGGAACGCACGCCCGCGCAGCTTGCGGCCGCGTTCCACGTCAACCGCAGCGCGATGACGAACACGCTGGCGCGGCTGCAATGGGCCGGGCAGGTCCACATCCGTCCCGACTGGGACGATGCGCGGCGCAAGTTCGTGTCGATCAGCCCCGCCGGGCGCGCGGCCCGCGACGCGGCGCTGGCGTCGTTCATGCCGCGCATCGCGGACGTGGTGCGCGACCTTGGCCCAGCGCAGGTCCGCGCCGCCCTGCCCGTCCTGCGCCGCCTGCGCGAGCGGCTGGAGGAGGAGAGCTGAGCAGGCGCGCTGACCGCCGGCCGCGGCCCTGTCCTGACGCCGACCGCCTGCGCCCCAACCCCGGCCCGCCCCAGCCAGCCTGCCCCAGCCAGCCTGCCGCGGCCCCTTTTCCGCCGCGGCCCCGGCCCGCTGCCGGCCCCTGTCAGCGCCGCAGCCCGGTGATGGCGTAGTTCACCGACACATCGTCCTTGGACAGCGACCACGACCAGCGCAGCGGGTTGAACACCATGCCCGTGCGGTCCACGACGGTGATGCCCGCCGCCTCGGCCATCGCGGCCAGGTCGTCCGGGCGGATGAAGCGGCGCCAGTCGTGCGTGCCGCGGGGCAGCCAGCGCATCACCCACTCTGCCCCCACGATCGCCGCGGCAAAGCTTTGCGGCGTGCGGTTCAGCGTGGACAGGATCAGCATCCCCCCCGGCCGCAGCAGGCGCGCGCAGGTGGCGACGAACGCGGCGGGGTCGGCCACGTGCTCGACGATCTCCAGCGCCAGCACCACGTCATAGGTCGCGCCCTCGTCGGCCAGGGCCTCGGCGGTGGTGGCGCGATAGTCGATGTCCAGCCCCGACTGCTGCGCGTGCAACTGCGCCACCGCGATATTCTTCGGCGCGGCGTCCGCGCCGGTCACAGCCGCGCCCAGGCGCGCCATCGGCTCGGCGATCAGCCCGCCGCCGCAGCCAATGTCCAGCAGCCGCAGCCCGTCCAGCGGCCGCAGGCTGCGCCGGTCGCGCCCGAACTCGGCCGAGATCTGGGCCAGGATGTGGTCCAGCCGCACGGGGTTCATCATGTGCAGCGGCTTGAACTTGCCCTGCACGTCCCACCATTCGTCCGCCATCGCGTGGAACTTGGCGATCTCGGCGGGGTCGATGCTGCTGGGTGGGGTCATCGCGCGCTCCGGGGTCCTGGGGCCCGTATGGTGACGGGCGGGCAAGCGGTGTATAACCGCCTGATGGACCGGGTGGCAGCGCAAAACGCAGACGTGACGTCGCAGGGACGGGTGCAGGGGGGAACCGGCGGGCGCCTGTTTCCCCCGGTCGAGCCCTTCGACCGCCGCATGATCGACCGCGGCGACGGTCATGCGATCTATGTCGAGCAATGCGGCCATCCCGCGGGACGCCCGGTGATCGTGCTGCACGGCGGCCCCGGTGGCGGCTGCAGCCCGGTGATGCGGCGCTTCTTCGATCCCGACCACTGGCGCATCGTGCTGTTCGACCAGCGCGGCTGCGGGCGCAGCCAACCCCATGCCAGCGTTCAGGCGAACACCACCGCCCACCTGATCGGCGACATCGACGCGATCCGCGCCGGGCTGGACCTGCCCCCCGCGGTGCTGTTCGGCGGCAGCTGGGGGGCGACGCTGGCCTTGGCCTGCGCGCAGGCGCGCCCCGAGGCGGTCAGCGCGCTGGTGCTGCGCGGCGTGTTCCTGGGGCGTCGGTCCGAGCTGGACTGGTTCTATGGCGGCGGCGCGGGGCGATTCTGGCCCGACCTGTGGTCGCGGTTCGTGGCCCCGATCCCCCCTGACGAGCGTCACGACCTGATCGCCGCCTATCACCGCCGCCTGTTTTCCGGCGAGCGGGCCGAGGAAACACGCTTTGCGCTGTCCTGGATGGCGTGGGAAAACGCGCTGGCCGGGCTGGACAGCACCGCCAGCGGCCATGCGCCCCCCGATTATGCCCGCGCCTTTTCGCGGCTGGAAAACCACTATTTCGTCCACCGATGCTTTCTGGACGAGGGCCAGCTGCTGCGCGACCGCCGCCTGATCGAGCATATCCCGGCAGTCATCGTGCAGGGCCGCTATGACATGGTCTGCCCGCCGATCAGCGCCCACCAGCTGGCCGAGGGCTGGACCCGCAGCGACCTGCGGATCGTGCCCGCGTCGGGCCACGCCCTCAGCGAGCCGCGCATCGCGGCCGAGCTGGTGCGCGTCATGCAGACCATGGCCGGGATCGACTGATCCCTGTCCCCGGCCCGCCGCATCCTGGCCAATCAGCCCGCCAGCACGTCTCGCCAATCGGGGTGGCGGTCGAACTGCGCCGCGGCAAAGCTGCATTGCGGTACGATGCGCAGCCCCTCGGCGCGGGCATCGCCGACCGCGCGGGCGACCAGCGCCGCGCCGACCGACCGGCCGCGCAAGGCCTCGGGGACGAAGGTGTGGTCGATGACGATGCGGCCATGGCCTGCGCGCGCATAGGTCATCTCGGCCTCGGCCCCCTGCACGGTGGCACGATAGCGTCCGCCGTCAGCGGTGTCGTGGCGGTCGATGGTCAGGTCGTGGTCCGTGTCGGTCATGCCAGTGTCCCCGGGCTGTGGCGGTTTTCACCCCCCAACGCGCCGGGCGCGCAAACGGACGCAGGCGTCCGCCAGTCTCCGGATTAGGCAGTCCGACAGCGGGTTGGTCTGGTGACCCCGGAGGGACTTGAACCCCCAACCTGCCCCTTAGGAGGGGGCTGCTCTATCCAGTTGAGCCACGAGGTCGCCGGCCCCTTTCTGCCCGCACGCGCGCCGCTTGGCAAGGTTGCGGGCGGCGATGTCATGCGCTAACACGGGTCGTCCCGCATTGGTTGTGCCCATGACCCCCCCTCGTCCCCGCCGCCCCCTGACCCTGCGCGACGTGTCGCTGGCCTCGGGCGTCAGCGAGATGACGGTCAGCCGCGTGCTGCGCAACCGCGGCGACGTGTCGCCCGCCACGCGCGAAAAGGTCCAGACCGCCGCACGGGCGCTGGGCTATGTTCCCAACAAGATCGCGGGCGGGCTGGCCAGCCAGCGGGTCAACCTGGTCGCCGTGGTCATTCCGTCGCTGTCGAACCTGGTCTTTCCCGAGGTGCTGGGCGGCATCTCGGCCGAGCTGGACGACACCGGCCTTCAGCCGGTGGTCGGCGTCACCCATTATGGCCCCGCGCGCGAGGAGGCGGTGCTGTATGACATGCTCAGCTGGCGGCCCTCGGGGGTGATCCTGGCGGGGCTGGAACATTCCCGCGCCGCCCGCGCCATGCTGGAAAACGCGGGCGTGCCGGTGGTCGAGATCATGGACATCGACGGCGACCCCATCGACACCGCCGTCGGCATCAGCCACGACCGCGCGGGGGCCGACATGGCGGCCCACATCCTGGCCGCGGGATACCGCCGCATCGGCTTCATCGGCACCCACATGCCCGAGGATCATCGCGCCCGCAAACGCCTGGCCGGGTTCGAGCGCGTGCTGTCGGACGCGGGCGTGCCGCTGGCGGCGCGCGAATACTATCAGGGCGGATCGTCGCTGGCCAAGGGGCGCGAGCTGACCGAGCGCATCCTGGCGCGCGAGCCGGACCTGGATTTCCTGTATTATTCCAACGATCTGATCGGCGCGGGGGGGCTGATCTGGGCGCGCGAACAGGCCATCGACATTCCCGGACGGCTGGGGCTTGCGGGATTCAACGGGGTCGATCTGCTGGACGGACTGCCGATCCGGCTGGCCACCACCGACGCCCGCCGCCTAGAAATCGGCCGCCGCGCCGCCCGCATCGTCGCAGGCAAGGACCCCCGCCCCGACAGCGGGGTCATCGCGCTGGCGCCGACCTTTCTGCCGGGCGACACGATCCGCGCCGCGCGCTGACGCTCGACAAGGGGCGAAAGGCCCCTGCCCCGGCGGTCAGCCGCGCAGCGTCAGCCGGGTCATGGTGATGATCTCGCGCATGCGGGCGCGGGTCTCGGGCGGCTCGGCGGCGACGGCCGACAGCATGGCGCGCATCTCTCCGCGCAGGCCATGCACCTGGTCGATCAGCGACAGGACCAGCGCCAGCGCGTCGGCGTCCAGGTCATAGGCGTCCTCAAGCTCCATCGCCAGGGTCAGGCGGGCGACGTCGATCGGGCGGAACCGCGGCCCCGCCTCGGACTGGACGGGGCGCACGATGCCGGCCCGCGTCAGCGCGTCCAGCGCGGCGTCGGTCAGGCCGGGCAGCGCGGCCAGCAGCTCGTTCCGGGTCATCATGGCTTGCCCCCCCGCCGCGTCCCCCGCGGATCATAGGCGTGGTTCTCGCGCCAGCGTTCCAGGAACGCGGCCAGTTCGTCGTCGATCCGGGGCGGCAGCACGATCCTCAGCTCGACGTGCTGGTCGCCGCGCACGCCCCCGGGTCCGGTCAGGCCGCGTCCGCGCAGCCGCAGCTTCTGCCCGCTGGACGCGCCGCGCGGCACCGTCAGCTTGACCGGCCCGTCCAGGGTCTGCGCCTCGACCTTGGCGCCCAGCACGGCCTCGTCCAGGGTGATCGGCAGGACCGTGGTGATGTCGTCACCGTCGCGGCGCCAGTCGGGATCGTCCGCAACGGTGATCGCCAGCAGCGCGTCGCCCGGCCCGCCCTCGCCCATGCCGGGGCCGCCCTTGCCGCGCAGGCGGATGGTCTGGCCGTCGCGCGTGCCGGCGGGGATCTGCACGTCCAGCGAATGACCGTCGGGCAGGGTGATGCGGGTCGTGCCGCCCCGCGCGGCGGTCAGGAAATCGACCTCGAGCGTGTAGCGGTGGTCCTGCCCGCGCACGTCGAAGCTGCGCGCGCCCCCGCCTGTGCCCCCGAAGCCGCCGAACCCCCCTGCGCGGGTGCGCCGCGCGCCCCCTTCGCCGAACAGGTCGGCAAACACGTCCGAGAAATCGCCGTAGTTCGCCTCGGGCCGATAGGGATTGCCGGGGCCTTCCGAAAAGTCGCGGTAATAGCGGCGCTGCGGGCGTTCCTGGCCCTGTGCGTCGATCTCGCCGCGGTCGAACCGGGCACGCTGGTCGGGGTCCTTCAGCAGGTCATAGGCCGCGGACGCCGCCTTGAAGCGTTCATGCGCGGCGGGGTCGTCGTTCAGGTCCGGGTGGTCGGCCTTGGCGATGCGCCGATACGCCTTCTTGATCTCGGCCTCGGACGCGGTCTTGGCAACGCCCAGCGCGGCATATGGATCATTGGCCATCGTCAAACCCCTTTCGTCGCAGGCAAAACGTCCCGGACGTCCGCCGGGTTTCCCATAACGCCGGGGCGGCGGCGGCACCAGATCCGCAGGCGGACGCAGGGCGCGCAGGGGCTTTGCCCGTCGCCGGCCCTGACAACGCCGCGGGGCGTCCAACGCGCGGGCGTCCGGCGCGCGGGCGTCCGGCGCGCGGGCGCAGGCGGCCAGGGTCCGCCGGGCCGCGGCCCCTGCCTGCCGGCCCCGCGCGGCGCGCCCGGCCCTCACCGTGCGCCCAGCCGCTCGTCCGCCAGGGCGCCGCCGGGCAGGAACTGCGCCCGCAGCGGCAGGGCCGCCGCGCCCATCGCCCGGGCCGGGCGGCCCAGCGTGCCGGTCACGACGCGGGGCACCGCGATGCCGGCGCAGGGCAGCGTGGGCAGCGCCTGCGCCGTGGCGGCGGCCAGCCGGTCGCGCAGCGTCCCCGGCATCGCGCCGTCGACCACCACCAGCCCCAGGTCCGCCACGGCGGCCCCGGCCAGCGCCGCCTGCGCCAGCGCCCGCCCGGCCTCGCCGATCCAGGCCGCCGCGACCGTGTCGGGGATCTGCCAGGCCGCATCGTCGGCGGGCAGCCGCCGGCCCATGCGCCGTTCCAGCGCCGCGACCGCGGCGTGGTCCAGCACCTGCCCGCCGCCCCGCAGGCACAGCGACCCCATGGCGGCGGCGTTGCCGGTGGGACCGGACCGCAACTGCCCGTCCAGCACGATCCCGCCGCCCGCGAAATGCGCGACATAAAGGTAAAGAAAGTCCCGCGGCAGCGGTCCGCCGGTGCCGAACAGCAGCTCTGCCGCGCAGGCGCAGGTGGCGTCGTTTTCCAGCCAGACCGGCATGTCCAGCGCCGCCGCCAGGTCGGCCCGCAGGTCGCGTTCGCGCCAGGGCTGCATTTCCGGGCCCCAGTCCCACAGGCTGAACGGGATGCCCACGCCCAGACCCGCCAACCGGCCGCGCAGCGCGGGCGCCAGCGGGTCGAGCAGGCGGGCCGCCCGGGTCTGCGCAAAGTCCAGGATCGCGTCGGGATCGGGGTGGGCATGGTCGCGCAGAAACCGCGCGCGCACCGTCCCCGCGAAATCCATCAGCACCATCTCGGCCCGCCGGCGCCCGACCTTGAGGCCGAGAAACAGCGCCCCGTTCGGGGCCAGCGCCAAAGGCGTGCCGGGCTGTCCCACCTGTCCGCGCTGCGGCTCTCCGGGGTCGAGATACCCGGCGTCGATCAGCGCGCGGGTGATCGTGCCCACCGATTGCGCCGACAGCCCCGTGACCTGCGCCAGCGCCGCGCGCGACAGCGGGCCGGACCGGCGCAGGATGGCCAGGATCAGCCGTTCGTGGTGGTTGCGCAACCCGCCCGGCGTGGATGCCCGCATGCCCGTCCCCCCTTGGTTCATCCGCGTCCCGGCGTCACCTGAGCGGCGCCGTCGATGGGGCGTGGAACTTTTCCTCGACCAGTTCGGATCGCAGCGCGGCGTTGATGCGGCGCTTGATCGCCGCCCGCTCGTCGTTGGTCAGATAGACCGCGCGGGCCAGCGCCACGAAGGCGTCGTCGAACTCGGCCAGGGCTTCCTTTTCGCGGATGTCATCCTCGATCCGCCACAGGGCCAGGTTGACGGCGCGCAGGCGGTCCACCAGCGCGGCAAGCCCCGGCTGGTCGCCGACCGGGGCGGCCACCTCGCGCAGCAGCGCCAGTTCGCGCGCGACATTGGCCCGCGCGGCGGGTTCGGCGATGCGCTCGGCCTTGATCTCAAGGATGGTGATCTTGTCGATCAGCTCGCCCCAGGACACCGGGGCCATCGGCAGCGTCGGGGTGGCGGTCATGCCGTTCTGCGCCCCGCCGAATCGTCCAGGGCCGTCGCCACCCGGGCCATCACGCTGGCCCAGTCGCCCGGCGCCGGCTGTCGCCAGACCCGCATGGCGGGATACCAGGGCGTGCGGTCCCCCGCCACCGGCCAGCGCCAGTCGGGGTCGTGGCGCGCCAGCAGCCAGACCGGCCGGCCCAGCGCGCCGGCCAGATGCGCGACCATGGTGTCCACGGTCACGACCAGCGCCGCGCCCGCGGCCAGCCGCGCGGTCCGCACCATGTCCAGCGGGCAGCCCTGCGGGTTCAGCACCGGCAGGTCCGTCGGCGCGGCGACCAGCGTCACCGCAGGCCCCGCGCACAGCGGCGCGAACAGCGCCGGGGGCACCGAGCGGCCGGTGTCCCAGTCGCCCGCCTGCCAGCACAGCGCCAGCGTGCCGTGCGGCAGGTCGTCGGGGGCCACGCGCAGATAGGGGGCGGGCGCGTCCTGCGGCCGCGCGCGCAGGGCAAGCGGCAGCTCCATGATCTCGATGTCGCAGTCCTGCGGCGGCGCGGGACGCGCGGGGTCAAAGGGCACCAGCCGGTCGATGCCGGCGAAACCGCGGAACAGCGGGATCAGCGCGGGCTGCATCTCGACCGTGACGCGGGCCGCGCGGCGGACCAGCAGCGGCAGGAACCGCGCGAACATCAGCGTGTCGCCCAAGCCGTGATAGCAGCGCACCAGCACGGCGCGGCCGTCGAAGCCGCGCCCGTCCCAGACCCAGCGCAGGTGATAGGGCAGGTTCGGGTCGTCGCGGCCGCGCGGGTCGCGCGCGGCGAGGCTCGTCGCCGCGATGTCCCACGCCGCGGCAAAGTCGCCGCGCCGCATCGCCGCGGTCCAGGGATCGGGGCGGCCTGTCATCGGGTCGGTGAGGCCTGCGGGCGGCGCCATCGCACCGCGGCTATTCGGCGGCCTGCGCGGGCCGGGCCTTGAGCTCGCCCTGCAGCTCGGCCGCGAACCACGCCCAGGTCTGCGCCAGCCCCTCGGACAGGGGCACGCGCGGCGCCCAGCCCAGAAGCTGCGCGGCGCGGTCCAGGTCGGGGCGGCGGCGGCGGGGGTCGTCCACCGGGATCGGCCGATGGACGACGCGCGCCTGCGTGCCCGACAGCGCGACCACCTGGTCGAGCAGCTCGCGCACCGTGATCTCGGCCGCGTTGCCCAGGTTGACCGGCTGCATCCCGTCGAACTCGGCCTCCATCAGCGCGAGCAGTCCCGCGACCAGATCCGCGACATAGCAGAAGCTGCGCGTCTGGGTGCCGTCGCCATAGATCGTCAGCGCCTCGCCCCGCAGCGCCTGGCAGATCAGGTTGGACACCACGCGCCCGTCGCCCGGGTCCATGTTGGGGCCGTAGGTGTTGAAGATGCGGGCGACGCGGACCTGCGCGCGCCCGGCGCGGCCGTAGTCGAAGACCAGGCTTTCCGCCGCGCGCTTGCCTTCGTCATAGCAGGCGCGGGGGCCGGTGCAGCTGACATGGCCGCGGTACTCCTCGGGCTGGGGATGGACCTCGGGGTCGCCATAGACCTCGCTGGTCGAGGTCAGCAGGAACCGGGCGCCCGCGCGTTCGGCCAGCCGCAGCAGGTGGTTGGTGCCGACCACGTTGGTCAGCATCGTGTGTTCCGGGTCCATCTGATAGAGGGGCGGCGAGGCGGCGCAGGCCAGGTTCCAGACCCGGTGGATGCGCGGCACCTCGGCCAGCACCGACGCGGGCAGCGGCGCCGTGATGTCGTGGCGCACGAAGCTGAAGCCGGGATGGCCGGTCAGCGCCGCCAGGTTGGACGGGCGCGCGGTCTGCAGGCTGTCGATGCACAGCACCCCTTCGCCCCGGTCCAGCAGCGCGCGGCACAGATGCGATCCGATGAACCCCGCCCCCCCTGCCACGACGTTCAGCCGCCGTCCGGCGTCGCGGTGCCGCGGCAGGGCGGTGATCCTGGTCGGTTGGGTCATGGCGCTGTTCCCCCTGTGATGCGGCCGCTTATGCCGTGGCCGTGCGTGTTTCGTTGATGGCCTTGGGCTGCGCGGCACGCGCCGCGGCGGCTTCGGCCAGATGCGCGTCAAGCTCGGCCGCGCGGTGGTCGGATGAATGGGCGGCCTCGATCCGGGCGCGGGCCGCCTGCCCCATCGGCGCGGCGTCGCGGTCCAGCGCGGCCAGCACGTCGGCGGCGCTGTCGGCCAGCACGATGTCCTGCCCGGGCTGGAACAGCGTCTCGATCCCGTCCCAGCGGTCCGAGATGATGGGCGTGGCGCAGGCCCCGGCCTCGAACAACCGGACCGACGGCGACCAGCCCGCGCGGATCATGTCGGCCCGCGTGACGTTCAGGGTGAAGCGGCTGGCGGAATAGAACGCGGCGTGGTCCGCGGGCGGGCAATGCTCGATCCGCTCGACATTCCGGGGCCAGTCGATGGTGGCGGGATACTGCGGCCCCGCCACGACGAACCGCAGGTCGGGGCGCTGCCGGGCGGGGTCCAGCAGCAGCCGGTCCAGCGTCGGCTGGCGGTCGTCGCTGTAGGTGCCCAGATAGGACAGGTCCCAGCGTTTGGACACCGTTCGCGGGCCATACAGGTCCAGGTCCACCGAGCAGTAGAGCGCCCGCGCCCTGGGCGAGCCGTAGCGGCGTTCGATATGCCGCAGCGTCGGGCCGCCGGTGAAGGACAGGTAGACGTCGAAGCCGGGGATGACCTCGGGCGAGAGATATTCGTAGTCGCCCCGGTCCAGCTTGGCCAGCGTCACCGGCGTGTCGATGTCGTAGAACGCGGTCGTGCCGCGTGCCCAGGACTGGACGCGGCGGGCGACCTCGACCCCCTCGGGGACGTAGCTGCCCACGATCACCGCATCCGCGCCTGCGATCTCGTCGCGCCAGCGGTCAAGGCCGGGCAGGTCGGCATAGAACTCCAGCCGGCACCAGTCGGGGTCGGTCAGGTCGCGCTGGCTGGCGTACCAGGGCACGTCGCGCTCCAGAAACAGGATCTCGTGCCCGCGCCGGGCAAAGGCCTTGAGCAGGGCGCGGAAGGTGGTCGCATGGCCGTTCCCCCACGAGGAGGAGAGCGACAGCCCCAGGACAACCAGCTTCATGCCCGGGCCTCCTCGGGTTTGCGGGCGTGCGCCTTGAACAGCGCATCCACCTGCGCGCCGCGCAGGGCATAGGTGTGGTCCGCCTTGACCCTCGCCAGCGCCGCCTGCCCGATGTCTCGCGCGCGCTCGGGCGTCAGCGCGGCCAGATGGTCCGCCACGTCCTGCCCGTCGCGGGCGACCAGCACCTCGCGGTCGGGGGTCAGGAACAGCTCGATCCCCTCCCAGGCGTCGGTGATGAGGCAGGCGGCCGCGCCCGCCGCCTCGAAGACGCGGGTCGCGGGCGAAAAGCCCACATGCGCCATGCTGTCGCGGGCGACGTTCAGGACCGCCAGCGGTGTGCAGTTGAAGGCGTTGTGCTCATGCGTATAGACATGGCCCAGATGGCGGACATTGCCGGGCATCTGCTTGGTTTCCCAGCCGTTTCCGCCGATCAGGAAGCTGCGGTTTGCCAGCATCGCGGCGGGGCGCAGGAAGAACTCCTCGACCCGCGCCTCGCGGTCGGGCAGGCGGTTGCCCAGAAAAGCCAGGTCCGCGGCGAAGCGCGCATCCGCCGGCGCGGGATGGTGCGTGGCGGGGTCGAGCGCATTGTAGACCGGCTCGCACAGCTTGGCGCCGAAGCCGCGATATGCGTCCACCACCGGCGGGCCGCCGCCATAGGTCAACACCATGTCCAGACCCGGCAGCGCGCGGCGCACCGGATGGCTGTCGTCGGCGCGCATCTCGTCCAGCGTCGCCGCCGCGTCCACGTCCCAGAAGATCTTGAGCGCGCCGGGCTTGGCCTGGGCGATCACCCCGTCCAGCAGTTCGCGGTCGAAGACGCCGACGCCGTTGGCCTTGACCACGATGTCGGCGTGGGCCGCCTCGGCCAGCACGCCGCGCATGGCGTCTTCCGTCGCGGGATAGACGACGGACCGGCACCAGTCCGGCGGGTCGATGTCGCGGTGCTTTTGCCGGTCGAAGGCGTCGGGCTCGTAGAAGGTGATGTCGTAGCCGCGCTTGGCCAGTTCCCCCAGGATGCCGCGGTAATAGGTGGCGGCACCATTCCAGTAGGACGACAGCAGGCTCGATCCGTAAAAGGCGATCTTCATGCCGCAGACGCTCCGAGGTTGAGGCCGAGCGTTGCGGCGATGGAGAGGAGTTCCTGCGCGCGATGGGCGCAGGTGTGGCGGGCGCGGATGGTCTCCAGCCCGTGGGCCACAAGCGAGGCGCGCAGGGCCGGATCGTTCGACAGGTCGCGCAGGTGGGTGGTCATCTCGGCGCCGTCGCGGGCGAACAGGAAATCGCCGGGGCGGAACAGCGTCTCGCTGTCGTCCCACGGGGCGGACACCAGGGGGATGCCGCAGGCCAGCGCCTCGAAGACGCGGATGGTCGGGATGCCGGGCAGCATCGTCGTGTAGAACCGGCGCGGCACGTGGACCGTCGCCAAGTGGCGGGCGAAGATGTCCGGCGCCGCGGCATTGGGCGCCCAGCCGTGATAGCGCACGCCGTAAGCCGCCAGCGTCGCCAGCGCCTCGGCCGGATAGCGCACGCCGTAGATGTCGAGCGGCAGGCCCGCGTCGCGGCCTGGGCGGAACAGAAAGCGTTCCAGCTCCTCGGTCCGCTCGCCGTCGCCCCAGTTGCCGATCCAGACGAGCCCCTCGCGGTCGCCTTCCTGCGCCGGGGGATGGAACAGCCTTGTGTCGGCGGCCTCGTGCCAGGTCCAGACGCGGTCGCCCCAGCCCCAGCGGCGATAGACCTCGCTCAGCGTCTCGCCAAAGGCCAGCACGCCGTCAAAGCCCGACAGGTCGAAGGCGCGGATGGCCTCGGGGTCGCTGACGGCGCGGTGGTGGGTGTCGTGGAACAGCAGGCGAAAGCGCGCGCCCTGCTTGCGCGCCTGCCCCAGACGCGCGGCCAGCGCCGGGTCGTTCCATTCGTGCACGATGACCAGGTCGGCAGCCCCCGCCAGCGCCGCCGGGTCCGCGTCGGCGGCATAGGTTTCGACCCTCAGGTCCGGGTAATGCTTGCGGAATGGGTCCAATCCTGCCTCGCCGTGGTCACGCAGCAGGTTCTCAAGACTCCACGCGCCGTCCGGTTCCAGCGCCCGCACAGGGTGGCCCAGCGCGGCCAGTTCCCGCAGCACGCCGCGCAGGAAATGGGCGTTGCCGTGGTTCCAGCAGGACTGCAGCGAATGGGTGAAATAGACGATGTTCATGCGGCCCGGGTCCGTGTGGTCATTGCATCGCGGTAGAGGGCGGCCATCGCGGCCGCCATCGCGTCGGGGGTGTGGCGGGCGGCGCGGTCGCGCGCGCGCGCGCCCTGCGCCGCGTGCCGCGCCGGGTAGGCCAGCAGCGCGGCGATGGCCGCGGCAAAGCCCGGTGCGTCGTCGGCAGGGACGAAATCGGCCGCGCCGTCCCACAGTTCGCGGAACGTCGGGATGTCGGACAGCACCAGCGGGCAGCCGGCCTGCGCGGCCTCCAGCACGGCAAGGCCGAACGGCTCGAACCGGGCGGCGCTGACAAAGACGGGGCGGCGGGCCAGCCAGTGCGCCAGTGCCTCGGGCGGCAGCGGCCCGGTGGCGCGCAGGTGGCGCGGGGCGACGGTGGCGCCATGCGGCGCGCGCATCGCGCCGACCGCCACGAAGGGCGCATCCAGCAGGGCGGCGGCGGCGTCCAGCGTGGCGGTGTTCTTGACCTCGTCCCACAGCCGCCCGACGGTCAGCGCGCCGGCAAGGAGCGCCGCCTGCGGCAGCGGCATCGGGCGGCGGCCGTTGTGCACGCAGGCGGGCGCCGCCGCCAGCCCATAGCGGCGCGCGGTCGCGTCCGCATAGGCGCGGGTGGGCGCGACGGTGCGGGTGGCCGCGCGCAGCCCCTGCCCGATCAGCTCGGGCAGCCAGGCCAGCGCCGGGTCGAGCGCCCCTTTGCCCGCGGCGTCCCACCAGGTTCCCAGGCAGCCGTGGTTGACCGCGACCACCGGCAGGCCCAGCCCCGCCGCGGCCAGCGCGGGGCCGTTCAGATGAACAAGGTCGGCGTCCATGTCCGCGGCCAGCCGCGCCACCGCCCGCCCCGCCGCCAGCACCGGGCCCGGCCCGTCGCTCAGCCAGTCGAGCGGCAGGCCGGTGTCGATCAGGCGCAGCCCCGGCACCCGCGCGGCCGCGGCGCGCTGGCCGGCGTCGGGGGACGGGCCCAGCACCGCCAGCGTGACCTGAACGCCGCGCAGCGCGCCCGCCAGGTCCAGCGCATAGGACCAGACGCCCCCGACCGCATCGGCCGTCATCAGCAGGCGGGTGGTCACGACCGGCCGTTCATGCGCGCGCCCATCCCCGGTCTCATGCGGACTGGGCCAACTGCGGGCGGCCCACGGGCAGGTTGATCCCCCCCTCGGCCGCCAGCCACTGCGCCAGCCGCGTCACGCCCTCCTGCCAGTCCACCTTGGGCGACAGGCCCAGCGCCTGTTCGGCGGCCCGCGTGTCGGCCACGAAATACGGCTGGTCGCCCGCGCGCCAGTCAGAAAAGGCGACCTCCACGGGGCGGTCGATGATCCGGCCGACAAAGTCCAGCAATTGCCGCAGGCTGACCGCGTTCTGCGGGCCCCCGCCCAGGTTGAAGACGCGGCCCGAGACCTGCTCGATCCGGTCCCAGGCGGCCAGATAGGCCTCGACCGCGTTCGACACGTCCAGGATGTCGCGGACCTGGCAGCCGTCGCCATAGAGCGTGATCGGCTGGCCCCTCAGCGCGCGGATCAGGAAATGGGCGACCCAGCCCTGATCCTCGGTCCCCATCTGGCGCTGGCCATAGATGCAGGACATCCGCAGCACGCAGGTGGGCACGCCAAAGCTGCGGGCATAGTCCAGAACATACTGGTCCGCCGCGCCTTTGGAGCAGCCATAGGGCGTGTGGAAGTCCAGTGGGCGGGCCTCTCCGATCCCATGGGCGCGCACCTGCGCGTCGGTGGGCTGGTAGGCCTCGCCCGCCAGCGCGAAATCAAGGTCGGCGAGGTCGCCATACACCTTGTTGGTGGACGCAAAGATCAGCGGCGTGCCGTCGGCCTTGGCCCGCAGCGCCTCCAGCAGGTTCATCGTGCCGATCAGGTTGATCGTCATGTCCTCGACCGGCTCGACCATGCTGGTCGTCACGGCGACCTGGGCGGCCATGTGGAAGACGACCTTCGCCTCCTGCACGGCCGCGCTCAGGCGCGCGGCGTCGCGGATGTCGGCCCGGACAGGCTCGATCCGGTCGCCATGGCGCTGTTGCAGCCACGACAGGTTGCGTTCCACGCCGGGGCGGCTCATCGCGTCATAGACGATGACGCGGTGCCCGTCGCCCGCCAGCCGGTCGGCCAGGTTCGAGCCGATGAAGCCCGCGCCGCCCGTGACCAGCACCGGGCGCGGATCGGCGGCAGGTGAACTGCGCCCCGTCACGCGACCAGCCCCCGCTTTTCCAGCTCGGTCCGCGCCTGGTCGACCCGGTCCACGGCGGTCTGGCTCGCAACCCACTCGGCCAGTTCCGCCAGCCCCTCGCGGAAGTCGGTGTCGGCGCGGAAGCCCAGCGTTTCCGCCGCAAGCGTGGTGTCGCAGAAGCAATGCCGGATGTCGCCGATGCGGGCCTTGCCGACGATCAGCGGCTCCAAGTCGTTGCGGCCCATGGCACGGCCCAGTTCCTGCGCGACCTCGGTCACGGACCGGTCGTTGCCGGACCCGATGTTGAACGTCCCGCCCGCCGCCTGCGGCAGGGACAGCGCCTCGGCAAAGGCGCGGGCCACGTCGGACACATGGACGAAATCGCGGCGCTGTTCGCCATCCTCGAAGATCATCGGCGCCTGCCCGTTCAGGTAACGCGAGGCGAAGATCGCGAGAACCCCCGTGTAGGGGTTCGACAGCGCCTGGCCGGGGCCGAAGACGTTGAACAGCCGCAGGCACACGCCCTCGATCCCGTAGGGGGCGGACATGATATGCGTGGTGCGTTCCTGCACGAACTTGTTCAGCGCATAGATCGACGCGAGGTTCGGGCGCTTCCATTCGGGCGTGGCGACCGGCACCAGCGGGCGGCCCTGCGCGTCGGTCGGGTCCCACTGCTTCAGCCCGTCGCGGATGCCCTGGCGCTCGGCGTCCTCGACCATCTGGCCGTCGGCGTCGCGGTAAAGCCCCTCGCCATAGATCGACATGGAGGACGCGGTGACGACACGGCGCACGGGGTTGTCGATCAGCTTTTCGAACAGCACGGCGGTGCCCACGTCGTTGGTCGAGGTGTAGCGTTCCACCTCGTACATGGACTGGCCTACGCCCACCTCGGCCGCCAGGTGGATCACGCTGTCCACGCCCCTCAGCGCGCGGGCCACGGCGTCCTTGTCGCGCACGTCGCCGTGGATGAACTCGGCCTCGCTGTTCAGCGCCTCGGGGCGGGCCGCGGCCTCGCCGTGGACCTGCGGGATCAGGGCGTCCAGCACGCGGACCTGATGGCCGCGCGCCAGCAGCTCGTCCGCGACGAAGCGGCCGATGAACCCTGCACCCCCGGTGATCAGAACCTTTTCCAAATGCGCCTCACTTGCTTTTTACGAAATTGAAACCACGGGCTTGTTCTGTTGTTAAGCAGCTATGTTCCGGCTGTGCCATCATCATCTTCATCAACTTAGCCAATGTTTGGCCGTCCCTTGCAATGGGGTTAGCCGGTCATGAGCGTGCTGGTCGGCCTGGTCCGCCACGGTGCCCATGACGACCTGGGCCGCATCCTGAGCGGCAGGACCAGCGACATCCCCCTGAACGCCGCGGGGCGCGATCAGGTTGCCGCGCTGGCCGGCAGGCTGGCCGGACGCGGCATCGCGCAGGTGGACACAAGCCCCCGCCGGCGCACCGCGCAGACGGCCGCGATCATCGGGGGTGCGCTGGGACTGGCGCCGCGGACGGCCCCGGCGCTGGACGAGATCGACTTCGGCGCGTGGTCGGCCCGCGCCTTTGCCGACCTGGAGGGCGACCCGGCCTGGCGGCACTGGAACGCCGCGCGCGGTCGCGCGCCCACCCCGGGGGGCGAGACGATGGCCGCGGCCGTCGCGCGCGCCGTCGCGCATCTGGACGGGCTGGCGGCGGCGGGGGCAGCGGGCCCGGTGCTGTGCGTCAGCCATTGCGACGTCATCCGGGGCATTGCGGCCCATGCGCTGGGCCTGGACCTGGACCACATGCTGCGCTTTGACATCGACCCGGGATCGGTCAGCTGGCTGCGGGCGCATGGACAGGGTTCGTTCCATGTCATAACCCTCAACGGCCCGCATTGATGGACAGCACCGTGACAGCTTCGCAGATCGCCCGCGACGTGGACCGCATCGGCCCGTGGTTTCACAACCTGGACCTGAACGGCGTGCAGACCGCGCCTGCCCATTTCCTGGGCGACTATCCGGCCGACAAGTTCGCCCGCTTTGCGCATCTGCTGCCTGCGGACCTGACGGGAAAGACCGTGCTGGACATCGGCTGCAACGCCGGGTTCTACAGCTTCGAGATGCGGCGCCGGGGCGCGGCCCGCGTGCTGGGCATCGACGCGGACGACCGCTACATCGAGCAGGCGCGCTTTGCCGCCCGCACCCTGGGCGTCGCGGATGTCGAGTTCCGCAATCTGTCGATCTATGACGTGGGGGCGCTGGGCGAACGCTTCGACCTCGTGATCTTCATGGGGGTGCTTTACCACCTGCGCCATCCGATGCTGGCCCTGGACCTGATCCGCGAACATGTCGCGGGCGACCTGATGCTGTTCCAGACGCTGACCCGCGGTCCCGACAGCGTGGCCGAGGTCGCCGAGGATTACGATTTCGCCGAGGACGCGCATTTCCAGGCGCCCGACCATCCCCGGATGGCGTTCATCGAACGCAAGTGGGCGCATGACTGGACGAACTGGTGGGTCCCCAACCGCGCGGGGGTCGAGGCGATGCTGCGCGCGACGGGCTTCGCCATCCTGCGCGGCCCCGCCGACGAAGTGTATCTGTGCCGCACCGCCGCGGTGCCCTTTGCCGAATACGGACCCGCGGTCGTCTATCCCGCCCGCCCCCCCGCCCATCCCGACGAGGAGCCTGCGCGTTGATCGAAGCCGCGATGATCTGGAACGAGCCGAACAACAAGTCCCATTGGGACCCCGAACTCGACCCGGACTGGTCGAGCTTCGGCCAGTGCGTGCGGCTTGCGGGGCAGGCGATCCGCGACGTGAACCCCGCCGTGACCCGCGTGCTGGGCGGCATGTCGCCCATCGACCCGCTGTGGGTGCAGCGGATGGCGGGCCACGGCGCGCTGGACCATGTGGACGTGGTGGCGGTCCACGGCTTTCCGCTGGACTGGAACCTGTGGTCGATCCACGACTGGCCCGCCAAGGTGGCCGAGATCGAGGCCGTGACGGACAAGCCCGTCTGGGTGACCGAGGTCGGCGTCGGCAGCTTCGGCGCGGAAGAGGTGCAGACATTCGGCGTCCAGAGGACCGCCGAACTGCTGGTCGGCCGCGTGCCGCGCATCTTCTGGTATTCGCTGTTCGACCTGCCGCAGGAATGGGGCGCGACGACGCGCCACCGCGAGGCCGAGGGGTCGTCCTATTACCGCCATTTCTACATGGGCCTGATCCGCGCCGACGGCACGCCCAAGCCCGCGCTGGACGCCTATGCCCCCCACGCCGCCGACATGGGCCTGATGCAGTGGTTCCACTACCAGGACCCGCGCCTTGACGACGCCGTGGCCTGGATGAAGCGGCTGGGCGTGCGCCACCTGCGCACGGGCCTGTCGTGGGCCGACAGCTTCCGCCCCGACGCGCTGGGCTGGTTCGACCGGCAGATGGAGGCGCTGGCCGATTTCGACACCACCGTGACCTTCTGCTTCACGCCCGAGCATCTCGGCCCCGGCGCGCATCACACCAGCCCGCCGCACGAGCCCCAGCAGTTCGCGGATTTCTGCGCCGCGATGATCGAACGCTACGCTCCGGCCCGCGCCGTCCTGGCCCCCGCCGCCCCCGAGGCTGCCCTGACGTGAAGGACGCCATGACCGACGCCCGGAAACCCATCAACATCGCCCTCATCGGCGTCGGCAACTGCGCCAGTTCCCTTGTGCAGGGGCTGGCGCATTACGCGGGCCGGAACGACGCGTCGGGGCTGATGCACCAGGACCTTGGCGGCTATCGCGCGGGCGACATCCGCGTGGTGGCGGCCTGGGACATCGACGCGCGCAAGGTCGGCCGCGACGTGGCGCAGGCGATCTTCGCGCCCCCGAACTGCACGGCGGTCTTCGCGCCGGACGTGCCGGACACGGGCGCCGTGGTCCGCATGGGCCGGCTGCTGGACGGCGTGGCCGAGCACATGGCCGACCACCCCGAGGCGCGCACCTTCGTCCCCTCGGACGCGCCCCAGCCCTCGCGCGAGGACGTCGTGCAGGCGCTGCGCGCGGCGCAGGTGGACGTGCTGATGAACTATCTGCCCGTCGGCAGCCAGCAGGCGACCGAGTTCTATGCCGAATGCGCGCTGGATGCGGGCGTGGCCTTCGTCAACAACATCCCCGTCTTCATCGCCTCGGACCCGGTCTGGGCCGAGCGGTTCCGCGCGGCGGGCGTGCCGATCATCGGCGACGACATCAAGGCCCAGCTGGGCGCGACCATCGTGCACCGCGTGCTGACCGACCTGTTTGCCAAGCGGGGCGTCAAGCTCTGCCGGACCTATCAGCTGAACACCGGCGGCAACACCGATTTTCTGAACATGGCCAACCGCAAGCGGCTGGAAAGCAAGAAGATCTCCAAGACCGAGGCCGTGCAGGCCGTCGCCGCCGAACGCATCGCGGACGAGAACATCCACGTCGGCCCGTCCGATTACGTGGCCTGGCAGAACGACAACAAGGTCTGCTTCCTGCGGATGGAGGGCGAGCTGTTCGGCGGCGTCCCCATGAACCTGGAACTGCGCCTGTCGGTCGAGGACAGCCCCAATTCCGCCGGCGTCGCCATCGACATGATCCGCTGCGCGGCCATCGCGCTGGACCGCGGCCTTGCCGGCCCGGTCGAGGCGCCGGCGGCGTGGTTCTGCAAGCACCCGCCGCGCCAGATGACCGACGACCAGGCCTATGAGGCGGTCGAGGCCTTCATCGGCGACTTGCCCGTGGCCGCGCCCGCATCGTGAGTGCCGGGATGACCGGGGGCGCCGCCGTCCTCACCGCCGATGTCCTCGAGCGCGTCAAGGACCTGCTCGGGATCGACGTTCTTCTCGACCTCCTCGGCCGCGTCCCGGTCGATCTGCACGTCCAGCTTTTCGGCCATCGCGTGGATCACGGCGGCAAGCTTGGTCAGCTCGTCCTCGGTCAGCAGGCTGACATGCAGGGTAAAGTCGGCGCGGGCGTCGGCGCGCTGTTCCTCGCGCCGCTGGTTCATCAGCACGAACAGCGACAAAAAGATCGCCTCGGTGGACGCGACCGAGCCGATCATGCCCAGCCCCTCGCCGAAGGGCACGGGAAGGGGGATCAGGTCGGTCAGCACCAGCAGCAGGCCGCCGTAAAAGACGATATGCAGGACGATGAAGGTCATCGAGCCCGCGATGCGGGTGATGGCTTCGGCGACCTTGTCGCTCAGCGGGGCTTTCGCGTCCTCCTGCCGGCGGCGGGCGACCATCCGGGCGATGTTGCTGGTCAGTTGCTCCTTCATGCCGTCGCCGGCGGGAACGGGGTCTTCTCGGTCCATGACAGCCTTTCCAATCCTGCCTTGCACAAGGAACCGCCAGGCCGGTCGGTTCCGGGAGACGACAGATGACACAGACCATGCGCGCGGCCGTCCTTGAGGGACCGCAGCGGTTTTCCGTGACGCGGGTGCCGGTGCCCGCGCCCGGCCCCGGCGAGGTGCTGATCCGGCTGGAAGGCTGCGGCGTCTGCGCCTCCAACGTCGAGCCGTGGCAGGGCCAGCCCTGGTCCACCTGGCCGGGCGCGCCGGGCGGCATGGGGCACGAGGCCTGGGGGCGCATCGCCGCGCTGGGCGAGGGGGTTAAGGGGCTGTCGGTGGGCGACCGCGTGACGGCGCTGACCGAACGGTCCTATGCGGACTATGACGTGGCGCCCGCCGACAGGGTGGTGGCGCTGCCCGGCGGGCTGGACGGGATGCCGGCTCCGGGCGAACCCGTGGCCTGCGCCTTCAACATCTTCGCGCGGTCCGACATCCGCCCCGGCCAGACGGTGGTGATCGTCGGCATCGGCTTTCTCGGCGCGATCCTGACGCGGCTGGCGGCCGACGCGGGCGCGCGGGTGATCGCCGTGTCGCGGCGGGCCGAGACGCTGGAGCTTGCCCGCCGCATGGGCGCGGCCGAGACGATCCCGATGGATGACCACTGGCGCATCATCGAGGACGTGCGCGGCCTGACCCAAGGCCGCATGGCCGAGCGGGTGATCGAATGCGTGGGCAGGCAGTGGCCCTTGGACCTGGCCGGGGAACTGGTGGCCGAGGGCGGGCGCCTGGTGATCGCGGGCTATCACCAGGACGGGCCGCGTCAGGTCAACATGCAGATGTGGAACTGGAAGGGCATCGACATCGCCAGCGCCCACGAACGCGACCCGGCCGTCCGCATGGCCGGCCTGCGGGCGGCGGTCGAGGCGCTCGCCTCGGGCCGGCTGGACCTTGGGCCGCTGCTGACCGGCCCCTACGCGCTGGACGATCTCGACGAGGCGCTGGCCGCCACCCGCGACAAGCCGGGCAGTTTCGTCAAGGCCTGGGTGGCGCTGTGAGCGGCCCGCGACTGGGGTTCCTCGGCACCGGCTGGATCGGGCGGCACCGGATGGCGGCGGTCGCCGCGACCGGCCGGGCCGACATCGTCGCGGTCGCCGAGCCGGACGACGCCAGCGCGGCCGAGGCGCTGGCGCTGGCGCCCGGCGCGCGCCGCGTGGACGGGCTTGACGCGCTGCTGGCGGCCGGCGTCGATGGGGTGGTGATCGCCACCCCCAGCGCCGCGCACGCCGCGCAATCCATCGCCGCGCTGGACGCGGGCTGCGCGGTGTTCTGCCAGAAGCCGCTGGGCCGCACGGCGGCCGAGGTCGCGGCGGTGGTCGCCGCCGCCGAGCGGGCCGACCGGCTGCTGAGCGTGGACCTGTCCTATCGCCACACGGCGGGGATGCGGGCGATCCGCGACCTGCTGGCGCAGGATGCGCTGGGGCGGGTCTTTGGCGTGGACCTGCTGTTTCACAACGCCTGGGGGCCGGACAAGCCGTGGTTCTACGACCCCGCGCTGTCGGGCGGGGGCTGCGTGATCGACCTGGGCGTGCATCTGGTGGACCTTGCTTTGTGGGCGCTGGACTGGCCCGAGGTGACAGGCGTCCACAGCCGGCTGCTGGCCAAGGGCGCGCCGCTGGCCGACCCCGACGCCCAGGTCGAGGATTACGCCATCGCCACGCTGGACCTTGCCGGCGGCGCCGTGGTCCGGCTGGGCTGTTCCTGGGGGTTGCAGGCCGGGCGGCAGGCGGTGATCGCGGCCGAGTTCTTCGGGACCGAGGGCGGGGCCAGCCTGCGCAACGTGGACGGCTCGTTCCACGATCTGATCGCCGCGCGCCACCGCCACATCCACGAGGAGCCGCTGTCGTCCCTGCCCGACGACTGGGGCGGGCGGGCCATCGTGGACTGGCTGGGCACGCTGTGCGATGCGCCGCGCTTTGATCCGCAGGCGCGGCGGCTGGTGGACGTGGCGCGGGTCCTCGACCGCATCTACGGGCGCGCATGACGAAAGCCCGGCGCGACGGCCGGGCTTTGCAGGGTCGCGGTGGGCGGCGTCGCGCCGACGGGTCAGCTTGCCTTGCGGTTCAGCCGCGCCTCGGCCACCTGGGTCAGCTTGGCGTCGGTGGCGTGCTCTTCGTCCAGCGTCTGCTGCAGAAGGGCGGCCGCGTCGGTGCGCCCCAGTTCCTTGGACCAGGCGATCAGGGTGCCATAGCGGGTGATCTCGTAATGCTCGACCGCCTGGGCCGAGGCGGCCAGCGCCGCGTCCAGCACCGACTTGTCGGCGATGTCGCCCGCGATCTCGTTCGATTCCTTGACGATGCCGTCGATGGCCGGGCACTCGGCGCCCTTGGGCGCAAGACCCAGCATTCCGAACACCTGCTCAAGCCGTTGAATCTGGCCAAGGGTCTCCTGCAGATGCTGCTCGAACCCCTGCTTCAGCATCGGCTCGGTCGCCATCGACGCCATCTGCGGCAGCGCCTTGGCGATCTGGTTCTCGGCGTAATAGATGTCCTGCAGGGTGTGGACGTACAGATCTTCAAGCGTGGAAATATTCTGGAACAGCGCCATGATTCACTCCTCTGGGCCATGTCGGGCGGATACGGGGGGCCGCCCGGTCGCCCCCCTCAACGAGGCCGCTGCCCGATGGTTTCCGGCGGTTAACAAAAGTGGACCTGCCGCAATCGGCTGGACGCGGGGGCCGGGGACTGGTTCAAGTCGCGGCACACGCCCCGCGACGGACGAGGATTCATCATGCGCGTCGGCGTCCTGACATTCCACCGCTGCATCAACTATGGCAGCTACTGGCAGGCCCGCTGCCTGGTCGAGGCGGTGGCCGCCCGCGGCCATGACGCCGTGCTGCTGGATCACCAGTCCTGCGCCGTCACCTCGCGCGAGTGGCGCTATGCGTTCAATCCGCACGCCCCCGACCGCAGCGGCCGCGCCGACCTGCGCCTGTACGGGGCCAAGCTGCGCCGGTTCCTGGACGCGCAGGCCGCCCTGCCGCTGTCGGCGCCCTTTCCGCTGGACGATCCCGGCCGGATGCCCCCGGTCGATCTGGCCCTGATCGGCAGCGACGAGGTCTTCAACCTGCGCCACCCCTGGTACGGCGGAAAGCCGCTGTTCTGGGGCGCGGGGCTGAACGCCGCGCGGGTCGCCAGCTATGCCGCAAGCTTTGGCAGCCACGATGCCGACTGGGGCATCGACGGGCACTGGGCAGGGCTGCTGCGCGGGCTGGACCGCATTTCGGTGCGCGACGACAACAGCCTGCGGCTGGTCCGCGCGGCGGCGGGGCTGGACCCCGCGCTGGTGCTGGACCCGGTGCTGCTGTCGCCCCCCAGGGTCGCGCCGGCCCCTGATGCGGGCGGCTATGTGCTGGTCTATGGCCACCATCTGCCGGACTGGTTCGCCGCGCGCGTGCAGGCGGCGGCGCGACGGCGGGGGTTGCGCACGCTCAGCGTGGGCTATCGCGCCGACTGGGCGGACGAGAACCGGCTGGACGCCGGCCCGGTCGAGTTCGCGGCCCTGGTCGCCGGGGCCGAGGCGGTGGCCACGACCTATTTCCACGGCTGCTGCTTTGCGCTGGTGAACGGCAAGCCGCTGGTCTGCGCGCCGTCGGATTACCGCTGGAACAAGGTCCGCGACCTGACCGCGCTGCTGGGGGCGGAACGGCACCTGACATTCGCCGAAAGCGATCCCGCGCAGGTGGACGCGCTGCTGGGCGCGCCGCTGTCGCCGGCGGTGACAGGGCGGCTGGCCAGCCTGCGGGCGCAGTCGGCGGCGTGGCTGGACGGGGTGCTGGCCGCATGACGCCGCCCCCTGCCCGCCCGCCGCGCGCTGCCCCGGCCGACACCGGCACGGTTTGCGCCCGTGGGGGCCAGGCCTGCCCCGCCCCCGTCGGCCCTGCCCCCGCCAGCCCCCCTCCGGTCAGCCCGCGCCAGATCAGGCGCGCCGGGCTGTGCATCGGCTGCGGGTCCTGCGCGGTGGGACAGGGCGCGCGCGGCGTGGGCATGGGCTGGGACGCGCTGGGGCAGATCAGGCCGCACGGCCCCGCCGGGTGGGACCGCAGGCCCGACCCCGCCTTCTCGGCCCGCTGCCCGTTCTCGCCCGCCGCCGCGAACGAGGACGCGATCGCCGCCGTCCGGTTTCCCGACGCGCCCCGGCACGACGACCGCATCGGGCGGCACATCGCCTGCCATGTCGGCGCGGTGGCCGAGCCGCCGTTCCGCGACCGGGGCAGCTCGGGCGGGCTGACCAGCTGGGTCGCGGCCGAGCTGATGGCGCGGGGCGACATCGACGGCGTGCTGCACGTCCATCCGGGCGCGCCCGGCGAGCCGTTCTTCGGCTATCGCATCGCCCGCACGCCCGAGGCGCTGCTGGACGGGGCGCGGTCGCGGTATCATCCCGTGCATCTGGCGCAGGTTCTGGACGAGGTGCGGGCGGTGCCGGGCCGCTACGCCGTCGTGGGCATCCCCTGCTTCATCAAGGCCGTGCATCTGGCGCGCGCGCAGGACCCGGTGCTGGCCGAACGCCTGACCGTCACGCTGGGGCTGTTCTGCGGCCACATGAAAAGCGCCCGCTTCGCCACCAGTTTCGCCTGGCAGATGGGCGTCGATCCCGCGCGGGTGCGCGCCGTCGAATACCGCCGCAAGGACCCGGCGCGGCCCGCCAATGTCTATACCGCCGAGCTGACGCTGGACGACGGCAGCACGGTGATGCGCGACTGGTGGAACCTGGCCGACGGCGACTGGGGCGCCGGGTATTTCCAGAACAGCGCCTGCAACTTCTGCGACGACGTGGTGGCGGAAACCGCCGATGCCAGCTTTGGCGACGCCTGGGTCGAGCCCTATTCCTCGGACGGACGCGGCACCAACGTGATGGTCGTGCGCGCGCCCCGCATCCAGGCGCTGGTCGAGGCGGGGCTTGCGGACGGCCGGCTGGACCTTGCGCCCGTGGACGCCGCGTTCATCGTGGCGACCCAGGCCGCCGGGTTCCGCCAGCGGCGCGAGGGGCTGGCCTATCGCCTGACCTGGTCGCGCCGCGGGCTGCGGCCCGTCAAGCGGGTGGCGCCGTCCCGCGCGGGCCTGTCGGCGCGCCGTCGCGCGGTCTATCGCAGCCGGGCCGCGATCAGCGCCTGGTCGCACCGCATGGCGCGGCTGGCCGCCGTGACGGGGCGGCCGGGCCTTTATGTCGGCTGGGCGCGGCGCGCCTATGCCGTCTACGAGGCGTTGACCTATCGCCGCGGCCCGCTGGCCCCCCTGTTCGACCGCATCGAGCGGCGGCTGGGTCTGCGGCCGGACCCGGACTGAATCGCCGGGCGCGCGGCCGCCTCCCGCTGTGCGGCCGGCATGTCGGGACCCCGGGCGGCGTCCGGGTGCGGGCGCCGCAAGCGGACGCCGTCCCCGGCCCCATGGGCGACCCGCCCCGGCCCTGCCCGTCCGCCCGTCCGCCCGTCCGCCCGGCCCCGGGGCGCGTGCCACAGGTCCCCTTCGCCGGTCGCGCGGCACGGACAACCGTGCAGGCCGGCCGGAATGACACAGCCGGGCACGCGGTGTGCTCGCTCAGGTTTGATAGGCCTGCGCCGGTCTCTATATGGCGCCCAGGCCGCCGATGGCCGAAATCCCTGTTCGGACCCCCTGCCGCATCCACGTGCCACGCGGCCGGCGGCAGCACGGGGGCCTGTCGAATGGGTTTATACGGGGAATGACCATGGTGATTGACGCCTTCGAGGTTGATGGCTTCGCGGTCGCCTGTCACGGGACCATGTCGGGCATCGCGGCCCCGGACTGGGATGCCTGCGGCACCACCGACCATCCGCTACTGCAACATCGCCACCTGCGTATCCTTGAAGACTGCGGGCTGGCCGTGCCCGCGGCCGGGTTCCATCCGCACCACCTGCTGCTGCGCGACGCGGACGGCGCGGTCGTCGGGGCCGTGCCCGCCTATCTCAAGACCAGTTCGCTGGGTGAGATGGGCGTGGACCTGGGCCTGCCCCTGGCGCACGGGCGCGCGGCCGGGCCGTACTATCCCAAGCTTCAGGTCGAGGTGCCGATGATTCCGAACCCCGGCCCCCGCCTTCTGGTCCGCCCGGGCGCGGACGAGCACCGGGTCCGGGCCGCGCTGCTGGCCGCGCTGCGCGAGACGGCGATGCGCACCGGCGCAGCCTCGGTCCAGATCGCCTACATGACCGGCCCGGACCAGGGCGCGGCCCTGGCGGCGGACTTCATCCCCGCCGAGGGCAACGTGTTCGTCTGGCACCGTCGCGGCAAGGCGACCTTCGAGGCGTTCGTCGCCTCGATGACCCAGAACGGCCGCGTGCGCGTCCGAAAGGAGCGGCAGCAGGCCGCGGCCCTGGGCTTGCAGTTCGAGCGGCTGAACGGCGACGCGATCACGGCCGACCTCGCGCCGCGGATGTTCGCCTGCTACAAGGCGACCTATGACCGCTACGGGACCACGCCGGCGCTCAACCCCGCCTATTTCGAGGCGACGTTCCGCGAGATGCCGGACGCCGTCAGCCTGTCCGTGGCCCAAAGGGGCGAGCATTGGGAGGCCGTCCTGATGAGCATCGCGGGCGCGCGCTGCGTTCATGCCCAGTACTGGGGGGTGGCCGCCCCGCAGCAGGGATTGCTGTTCGAGATGTATTACCGCGAGATGGAACACGCGCTTTCCCACGGCATCGAGGCGATCGACTTCGGCAGCAGCGGGCACCACAAGATCCTGCGCGGGATCGGCATCGAGGCCACGCGCCACGCCCTGTGGTTCCGCGACGAGGATTTTGCGCCCGTCGCGGCCCGGGCCTGCGCCCGCCGCAGCAACGCCGCCGCCGAGGAGCGCGAGGCCGAGATCAGGAAGCTGCCCTTCCCCGACAAGCTGGCCCGCCGGGGGGTCGCCGCATGAACGCCCGTCCCACGCCGACGCGACTGCCGCCCACGCTGGTGCGGCTGACGGGACCCGCGCCCGCCGGCACGCTGGTCTTCATGCACGACCTGGGCGGCAGCGTGTTCTATGCCCGGTCGCTGGTGCAGCAGATCGCCGACCGGGTGGGCTGCGTGGGCACGCGGCTGGACGCCGCCCTGTCCGCCGACCTCGGCCAGCTGACCGTGCCCCAGCTGGGGCGGCGGCTTGCCGAGGACATCGCGCGCGCCGGCCTGCCGGGGCCGCTGCACCTTGGCGGATTTTCCTTCGCGGGCTACGTCGCCTTCGAGGCCGCGCGCCACCTTGCCACGCTGGGCGTGCCGGTCGGGACGCTGTGGCTGTTCGATTCCGAGATCCTGCGCAAGGTCCCCGGCTTCAGGCCGTGGAGCGCGCCCCTGGCCGAGACGCGGCGCGTGCTGGGCTTTGTGCGGCGCAACTGGCGGGTCCTGCTGGGCGGCGCGCCCGACCCGGACGTGCTGCACGTCTACGGCGACGTGCCGATGTATCTGCGCGAGCATCCCGCCGGGTGCCGCGACATCATCCGCGGCCTTTACCCGGCCATGATCGCGTATCAGCCCCAGCCGTGGACGGGAACCGGGCATCCGGGCCGCACCGTCGTGATCCGCGGGGTGCTGGAACGGCGCCATCGTGGCTTTCCCCCGGACCTCGGCTGGTGCCAGCTGTTGCCGCACTGCGACGTCGTGGACGTCAGCGGCAAGCACCTGAGCATGATGACCGACCCCGATGCCGTGTCGCAGGTGGCGACGGCGGTGCGCAGCGGCCTGGCCGCGGGCACGCAGGACAGTGACGAGAGGACCAGCCCATGACCACGCTTCATCCCATCCAGACCGGCGGCCACGACCGGCTGCGCCGGCAGATCGAGGCGCATCTGTCCACCCTGGGCGGCCAGCCCTTGGCCGTCCTGCACGACGGGGTCCTCGACTATGCCCAGGTCGGGCAGGCGACCGACCGCCTGCTGGCGCGGTTCCGGGCCGCGGGGCTGCGGCCGGGGGACCGGGTCGCGCTGTTCTGCGGCGACGACCGGCGGCTGATCCTGCTGGTGGTGGCGGCGCTGCGGGCCGGGATCGCCTTTGTCGTGGGCGACCCGCAGGCCAGCCGGGGCGAGGCGGACAGCCTGCTGGCGGTGTGCCGGCCCGCCGCCGTCCTGACCGACATCGAGGCGCTGGCCGAACCGGACCGGGCCGGAACGCAGCCCGACCTGCGGGTCATTCGCGTGGACGCCTGGGAGGATGCGGGCGCAGGCGACAGGGGCGCGGATGACGCGGACGCGGGCGCACGGCCTGCCCCGTCGGCCGGTGCGGCGGACACGGCCATGCTGATCTTCACCTCGGGCACCACCTCGTCGGCCAAGGCGGTCGAGATCACCTACGACAACCTTCTGGCGCAGCTCGACATCTTTGCGGACGCCTACGGCTTTGACGCGGGCATCCGGCTGTTCAACCTTCTGCCCCTGCACCACACCGACGGCCTGACGCGGGGGCCGATCTCGGCGCTGTGGTTCGGCGGCACGCTGGTGCGGCCGTTCCCCTTCTCGGTCCAGATCGTGCCGCCGCTGCTCGACCGGCTGGCGGCGGACGGGGTGACCCACCTGATCGCCGTCCCCGCGATCCTGCGCATCATCGAGCGCGTGGGGCGTGACCGGCTGGACGCCTTCCGCTTTCCGGCGTTCCGCTTTGTGCTGTGCAGCGCGGATTATCTCGACGCCGGGCTCTGGACCCGTTTCGAGGCGGCGTTCGGGGTGCCGGTTGCGAACGCCTATGGCCTGAGCGAGGTGGTCTGCGACGCGCTGTTCGCAGGACCGGGCGACGACACCCGGATCGTCGGCACCATCGGCCGCCCCGTCGGCGTGACGGCCCGTGTCGTTGACGAGGACGGAACCCCCGTCGCCCCCGGCGCGACGGGCGAGCTGGTCCTGGCCGGCCCCACGGTCATGCGCGGCTATTTCGGCGCGCCCGACCTGACCGCCGAGGTGCTGCGGGACGGCGCGTTCCACACGGGCGATCTTGTCCGCGCCCGACCGGACGGGCTTTACGAGTTCGTCGGACGCCGCAAGACGGTGATCGTGTCGGCCGGGGTGACGATCCACCCCGAGGGCGTCACGGCGGTTCTGTCCACCATGCCGGGGCTGGCCGAGGCCTATGCCTTCGGCCAGGCCGACCCCGAGCGGGGCGAGCGGCTGGTCGCCGCCGTCGCGCCCGCGCCGGGCGCCGAGGTCACGGTCGAGCAGGTCTGGGCCTTCTGCCGCGAGCATCTGTCGCCGGAACGGGTTCCCGTCGAGATCGCCGTCCTCGACCGGCTTCCGCGCACCGCGTCGGGCAAGGTGATCCGGTCCGAGCTGACCCGCGCCCCGGCCGCGCCATCCGCCCCGCCCGCCGGCGTCCCCGCCAGCGTCTATGACGTGGCCGCCCGCAGCCTGCGGCTGAACGCCGGGACGCTGTCGCCGGACTCCTCGCCCTTCAACACGCCGGGCTGGGATTCGCTGGCCCACCTGACGCTGATCACCGACATCGAGGCCACCTTCGACGTCAGGTTCTCGGCCGACGACGTGATGGACTTTGTCACGCTGGGCGACGCAGAGGACATCCTGGCACGGATGCGCGGGGGCCAATAAGGGCGCGGTGAACCGGCGCAAGGTCGGATGCGGCGGGGCGCGCCGCGTGTGCGCCCCGGTGCGCGCTCACGCGGCCGGGACATCCGGGGGCGATGGCCCGTCCCCCCGGCGCTGGTGGCCAGCACGTCCTCGGCCAGGACCGCGCCGGTGGCGTCAACGGCGCGGCGGTGCAGGCCAGGCGACCCACGCAGGTGTCGAATACCGGACATCCCGCCGGGCGATGCGCGAACCCGCATCCGAAGACCGTGCCGGTTTCGGAAGGGTGGTAGCGGAGGAGGGATTTGAACCCCCGACACGCGGATTATGATTCCGCTGCTCTAACCAGCTGAGCTACTCCGCCCCAGAACCGCGTCCTCGGGTGCGGGGGATTTAAGGCCGCCCGCGCAACGCGTCAAGCCGATTCCGACGCAGCCGCCCTGCGCGGCCCCCGGCCCCCTTTCACGTCCTGCCGTTTGCGGGCAATCAGCGGCAAGGCAAGGGGGGCGACGTGATGCGGACCATGCTGCGGGGGCTGGCGCCCGCGATGCCCGCGCCCGCCTGGCGCGAACTGCTGCGCGCCTCGGTCGGCGCGGCGGCGGGACTGGCGCTGGCCGGGCTGCTGGCGCATGCGCTGGGGCTGGACCGGGCGCTGGTCGCGCCCCTGGGGGCGACGGCGGTGCTGGTCTTTGCGGTGCCCAACAGCCCCCTGGCGCAGCCCTGGTCGGCCCTGATGGGAAGCCTGGCCGCGGCGATGGCGGCCGTTCCCGTGGCGATGGTCCTGCCCGCGCCCTGGGCCGCGGCCGCGGCGGTCGGGCTGGCCATCGGCGCGATGATCGCGCTGCGCGCCCTGCACCCGCCGGGGGGCGCGGTCGCGCTGCTGACGGTGCTGGCCTTTGAACCGGCCCGGCCGCTGGCGATGGTCGCGCCGCTGATGCTGGGCACGACGCTGCTGGTCCTGGGGGGCGTGATCTGGAACCGGCTGACCGGCCGCGTCTATCCGCTGCGCCAGCCCGAGATGGCGACGGGCGCCGTGGCGCGGCTGGGCCTGACCCGGCGCGAGCTGGACGACCTGCTGGTCCGCTTTCGCCAGGGGCCGAACCTGGGGGCGGCCGACCTGGGCCGGCTGCTGGCCGCGGCCGAGGCCGAGGCCGCCCACCACCGGTTCGAGGGCACGACCTGCGGCGACGTGATGACGCGGCCGCTGATCGCGGTCGGGCCCCAGGCCAATGTCCACGAGATTTCCGAACTGTTCGGCGAGAACGCGATCAAGAGCCTGCCGGTCGCCGATCCGGCCGGGCGCCTTCTGGGGGTGATCCAGCAGAGCGACGTGATCGCGGCGCTGCTGGCCGCGCCCCAGCGCCGCCACCGGCTGACCGCCGCGGACATGATGCGCACCGGCACGCCGCGCGTGCCCACCGCCCTGCCGGTCGGCGCGCTGCTGGACCGCCTGGCCGTGCAGGGCGCCCAGATCGTGGCGGTGATGGAGGGCGAGCGCATCGCGGGCGTCATCACCCGGTCCGACGTGATCGCGCTGCTGATGGCCGAGGCCGAGGCCCGCGCAGGCCGCGCGCCCCCACCTGATTCCAGTCCCCGCGTCCAGCCGCGCGCGCGCCCTCAGGCGCCGCGCACCACCTGAAGCAGCGGCATCAGCTGCGCCATCTCGGGGCCGTGGTCCATGCCGGTCAGCGCCTTGCGCAGCGGCATGAACAGCGCCTTGCCCTTGCGCCCGGTGGCGGCCTTGACCGCATGGGTCCATTCGCCCCAGGTCGCGTCCGTCCACGGGCGCGGCGGCAGCATGGCGATGGCCTGCGCCACGAAGGCGGCGTCCTCGGGGGCGATGGCCGGGTCCGCGCCGTCGCGCATCAGCGCCCACCACGCATCGAGGTCGTCAAGGCGGGTGATGTTGTGGCGCGCGACCTGCCAGAAGGGTTCTGCAAGACCCGCGGGCACGCCCAGCGCCTTGATGCGGTCGGCCACCGCGTCGAACGGCAGGGACTGGTTGCGCTCGCGCGTCAGGGGCCACAGGTCCTCGGCGTCGAACTTGGTGGGCGAGGCGCCGAACTGCGACAGGTCGAAGCCTTGGGCCAGCTCGTCCAGGCTCATCCGCAGCGCGACGGGCTGGTTCGACCCCAGCCGCGCCATCAGCGACAGCAGCGCCTCGGGGGCGACGCCCTGTTCGCGCAGGTCGCGCAGGGACAGGGTGCCCAGGCGCTTGGACAGCTCCTCGCCCCCCGGGCCGGTCAGCAGCGAATGGTGGGCAAAGCGCGGCGGCGTGCCGCCCAGCGCCTTGATGATCTGGATCTGGGTCGCGGTGTTGGTCACGTGGTCGGCGCCCCGCACGATGTCGGTCACGCCCATGTCCACGTCATCGACCGACGAGGCAAAGGTATACAGCACCTGCCCGTCGTGCCGGATCAGCACCGGGTCGCTGACGCTGGCCGCGTCGATCGACACGTCGCCGATGATGCCGTCGGGCCACTCGATGCGTTCCTGGTCCAAACGAAAGCGCCAGTAGCCCTCGCGCCCCTCGGCCCGCAGGCGGGCGCGGTCCTCGTCCGACAGGGTCAGCCCGGCGCGGTCATAGACCGGGGGGCGCCCCATGTTCAGCTGCTTCTTGCGCTTGAGGTCCAGCTCGGTCGGCGTCTCGAAGACCTCGTAGAGCCGCCCGGCCGCGCGCAGGCTGTCGGCGGCCTCGGCATAGCGGTCCAGCCGGTCGGACTGCCGCTCGATCCGGTCCCAGGTCAGGCCCAGCCACTCCAGGTCGCGCTGGATGCCGTCGGCGTATTCCTGCTTGGACCGTTCGCGGTCAGTGTCGTCCAGCCGCAGGATGAACGTGCCGCCCGCCTTGTGCGCGATCAGCCAGTTCATCAGGGCGGTCCGCAGGTTGCCGACGTGGATATGCCCCGTGGGCGAGGGCGCGAAACGGGTCGTGGTCATCGGCGGCTCCTTGATCGGCCCGCTCTTTCATAGGCAGCGGTTTTTGTCCATATCGGCCCCAGCCACAGGAGGGGGCGGCCATGACCGACTGGACCGAACGACAGGCACCCGACTGCGCCGCGATCGAGGCGATGGCGCGCGAGGTCTTCGCCGGGCTGCCGGCCGAGTTCGCAGGCCATGCCCAGGACGTGATCTTGCGCGTCGAGGACCTGCCCGGCGACGACGTGCTGGACGAATTGCAGATCGACGACCCGCTGGAACTGACCGGCCTCTACGACGGCATTCCCCTGACCGAGAAGTCGATCAGCGAGCCGCAGCCTTTCCCCGACACGGTCTGGCTGTTCCGCCGCGCGATCCTGGACGAATGGGCCGACCGCGGCGACGTCACGCTGGGCGCGCTGGTGGGGCACGTCGTCGTGCACGAACTGGCCCATCACTTCGGCTGGTCCGACGACGACATCGCGCGCATCGACCGGTGGTGGGAATGACGGCCCATTCCGGCACGGCCCAGCCCGGCCCGGCGCAGGCGCCGATCCTGACCGTCACGCTGAATCCGGCGCTGGACATCGCCACGGCAACCGATTCGGTCGTGCCCGAGATCAAGCTGCGCTGCGACGCGCCGCAGGTCGATCCGGGTGGCGGGGGCATCAACGTCAGCCGGGCCATCGACCGGATGGGCGGGCGATCGACCGCGCTGGTCGCCCTGGGCGGCGGCACCGGCGTGCGCCTGGCCACCCAGCTGGCCGAGGCGGGGCTGGCCGTCCTGCGCCTGGAGGCGCCGGGCGACACGCGGTTTTCCCTGTCCGTGACCGACCGCGGCACCGGCCAGCAGTTCCGCTTCGTGCTGCCCGGGCCGCAGTGGGGGCCGCTGGACGTGCGCGCGGCGCTGGATGCGCTGGGAACGTCCGCGCCCACGGGCGGGCTGGTCGTGCTGTCGGGATCGAACCCGCCCGGCGTGCCGCCCGCCTTCGCGGCAATGGCCGCGGCGCGGCTGGCCGGGACCGGCAGCCGGCTGGTCGTCGATACGTCGGGCGCGGCCCTGGCGGCGGTGGCGGCGGCGCGCGACGCGCCGGTCGAGCTGTTGCGCATGGACGACGCCGAGGCCGCGTTTCTGGCCGGCGCGCCGTTGCCGACCCGCGCCGACACCGCCGATTTCGCGGCGCGCCTGGCCGCCTCGGGCGCGGCGCGGACCGTCATCGTGGCGCGGGGGTCCGACGGCAACATCATCGCCACGCCCGAGGGGCGCTGGCATGTCGCCGCCCACAGGGTGCCGGTGGTCAGCAAGGTCGGCGCGGGCGACAGCTTCGTTGCGGGCTATGTGCTGGGACTGGCACGCCACTGGTCCGTCGCGGATGCGCTGGGCCTGGGCGCGGCCGCGGCCTCGGCCACGGTGATGACGCCTGCAAGCGACCTGTGCCACCCTGCCGACGTCGAGCGGCTGTTTGCCGAACGCGAGGTCACGCCGGTCTGATCCCCGGCGAGGCGTCCTTTCCGCCCGTGCGGCGTCATCCGCCCGCCGGCCCGCCCGCCCCGCGCCCCTGGCCGCCGCTGCTGCGCGCAGGGGCCGCGGAACCCGCCCCGACCCCGCCCGTGCGGCGTCATCCGCCCGCCCGACCCTGCGCCGCCTGCCCCGACGGTGCCCTGCATCGTACCCCGACCTGCCCTGCGCGCCCGGCCGCCGCTGCCGCCCGCAGGGGGACCCTCGGGACGCCCCCGACCCCAAATTCGCTTGACCTTTGCAGGGGGGTCCGGTCAAAGCGGCCCGACATCGAACAGGGGTCCGGGTATGGACGACAACAATCGCAACCTGATCCTCGCCATGGTGCTGTCGGCGCTGGTGATGATCGGGTGGTATGCCTTCTTCGCGCCCGAGCCGCCGCCGGCCCCCGCGCCCGAGGCTGCGACGCAGACGGTCCCCGGAACGGCGACCCCGGCCGGAACCGCCGCGGTGCCGGCGGGCACTGCCGCGCCCCCCCTGGCCACCGGCGCGCCCTCCGCGGTGACCGGCGCGGCCGACGATCCGGTCCTGGCCGCCCCCCGCGTCGCGATCAAGTCGCCCGCGCTGGAGGGATCGATCTCGCTGGCCGGCGGTCGCGTGGACGACCTGCTGCTCAGCGGCTACCGCGAGACGCTGGACCCCGGCTCCCCCTTCGTGCGGCTGCTGTCGCCCACCGCCGCGCCCCGCGTCACGGCCGAGGGCAGCCCCGTCGCGCCCGGCGGGGACGCCGCGCTGGTGGTGCACAAGCCGTATTACGCCGTCTATGGCTGGATGCCCGGCCCGGGCGTCGATCCCGCGCTGGTCCCCACGCCCGCGACGCTGTGGTCGGTGGAAAGCGGCACGACCCTGTCGCCCGGACAGCCGGTCACGCTGGCCTGGGACAACGGCGCGGGCCAGATCTTCCGCCGCACGTTCGAGCTGGACGACCATTTCCTGTTCACCGTCACGCAAAGCCTGGAAAACACCGCCGCCACCCCGTTCCAGGCCGCGCCCTACGGCATCCTTGCCCGCCACGGCCAGCCCGACACGCAGAACTTCTTCGTGCTGCACGAGGGCGCGGTCGGCATGAAGGACGGCGAGCTGGTCGAGGCGAAGTACAAGGACATCGCGGCCTTCGACCCGGCGGGCGCCGAGGGGCCGGCCCTGGTCACCGAGGTCGCGCAGAACGGATGGGTCGGGTTCACCGACAAGTACTGGATGACCACCCTGGCCCCCGCGCCGGGGCAGGCCTTCACCTCGGTCATCAAATACGCGCCGGGTGCGGACATCTTTCAGGCCGAGACGCGGTTGCCGATGCAGACCGTGGCCCCCGGCACGGTGCTGTCGTCGGCCAGCTACCTGTTCGCCGGCGCCAAGGAATGGGAACAGATCAACCGCTATCAGCGCGATTACGGCATCGACCGCTTTGTCGATTCCATCGACTGGGGCTGGTTCTATTTCCTGACCAAGCCGATCTTCCGCGTGCTGCACTGGCTGCATGGCGTGATCGGCAACATGGGCTGGTCGATCATCGCGCTGACCTTCGTGCTGAAGCTGCTGGTCTTTCCGCTGGCGCGCAAATCCTATGTCTCGATGGCCCGCATGCGCGAGATGCAGCCCCAGATGGAGGCGATCAAGGAGCGGACCGGCGATGACCGCGCCAAGTACCAGCAGGAGGTGATGGCGCTCTACAAGCGCGAAAAGGTCAATCCGGCGGCCGGCTGCCTGCCGATGCTGCTGCAGATCCCGATCTTCTTTGCGCTCTACAAGGTGATCTTCGTCACGCTGGAACTGCGCCACGCGCCCTGGATCGGCTGGATCCGCGACCTGTCGGCGCCCGATCCGTCGTCGCTGATCAACCTGTTCGGGCTGCTGCCCTTTGCGGCGCCGGCGCAGGGCACGTTCCTGCACAGCTTCTCGCTGCCGGTGCTGGCGATCGTGCTGGGGATTTCGATGTGGGTGCAGCAGAAGCTGAACCCCGCCCCCGCCGATCCGGCGCAGAAGATGATCTTCGGGTGGATGCCGTGGATCTTCATGTTCATGCTGGGCGGCTTCGCCTCGGGGCTGGTGCTGTACTGGATCACCAACAACGTCATCACCATCGTGCAGCAGTACACGATCATGAAGATGCACGGCCACCCGCCCGACCTGTTCGGCAACATCCGGTCCAGCATCCCCAAGCGCGGCGCCCGGAAGTGACCGCGCGGCTGGCCCGCATCCGCCGCCATCCGGTCAAGTCGGTGGGCGGCGAGACGCTGGACAGCGTGACCCTGACCGCCGGGCAGACCCTGCCCGGCGATCGCCGTTTCGCGGTGCTGCACGCCGACGCGGCGCACCACCTGGACGGCCCGGCCCTGCGGACATGGCTGCCGAAGTCGGCGTTCCTGCGCGGCGCGGCGGCGGCCTCGCTGCAGGCCGTGCGCGGCGGCTGGGACGGCGACGCGCTGGTGCTGACCCATCCCGACCGGCCGCCCTTGCGGTTCGATCCCCAGGGCGGCGACGATGCGCCCCTGCTGGACTGGCTGGCGCCCCTGTGGGCCGACAGCGGCAAGGCCCCGCCCCTGCGCCTGGTCGAGGGGCCGCAGGCCCTGTCGGACGTCCGGCAGCCGTGGCTTTCGGTGCTGTCGCTGTCCTCGCTGGCCGATCTGGAACGCCGCCTTGGCCGGGCGCTGGGCACCGACCGCTGGCGCGGGAACCTGTGGATCGAGGGCTGGGAGGCCTTTGCCGAACACGACATGCGGCTGCACAAGCTGCGGATCGGTCCGGTCGTCCTGAAGCTGACCGACCGCATCGAACGCTGCGCCGCGACCAGCGTGGACACGGCGACCGGGCGGCTGGACGGCGACATGCCGACCGAGCTGCACCGGCTGTTCCTGCACCGCAACTTCGGCATCTATGCGCAGGTTGAAACGGGTGGCACCATCCGCCCCGGCGACGAGGTGACGGTGCTGTGAGGGTACTATCGTGAAGGTTGCCTTTCCCCCCGCCCCCGAGCCGGGCGATGATGCCGCCGAGCGTGGCCGGCTGCTGTTCGCGGGTCCCGTGGATTTCGTCAAGGGCGTGGTCAGCATGGAGGCCCTGCCCCCCGCCGACCGCCCCGAGGTGTGCTTTGCCGGGCGGTCGAACGTCGGCAAGTCCAGCCTGATCAACGCGCTGACCGGGCGCAAGGGCATCGCGCGGGCCTCGAACACGCCCGGCCGGACACAGGAAATCAACTATTTCGCCCTGGCCGACCACAGCTATCTGGTGGACCTGCCCGGCTATGGCTATGCGCAGGCGCCGGTCGCGGTGGTGGCCCGGTGGCAGGCGCTGCTGAAGCGCTATCTGGCGGGGCGCCCCACGCTGCGCCGGGCCTTCGCGCTGATCGACGCGCGCCACGGCGTCAAGCCGGTGGACCACGAGATCCTGACCCTGCTCGACCGTTCGGCGGTGCCGTTCCAGGTGGTCGTCACCAAGGCCGACAAGATCGGCGCGGCCGCGCTGGACGAGACGCTGGCGCAGGTCGAGGCCGAGTTGCAGCGCCACCCCGCCGCCTTTCCCGAACTTGTCGTGACCTCGTCGGAAAAGGGCCGCGGCATCGCCACGCTGCGCGCGATCATCGCGGGCCTGGGCGACGTCTAGGCCTGTTCCAGCAGGTCGCGATAGCGCCGCCACAGCAGCAGCAGGCCGAACAGGAACAGCCCCACCGACAGCGAGACGACATACAGCACGCTGACATAGTCGGCCGGATAGACGCCATAGACCCCGCGCCGCAACAGGCCGATCAGATGGACCAGCGGGTTCCACCACAGGATGCTCTGGGCCACGTTCGGCATCGATTCGAACGTATAGAACACCGCCGACATCAGAAACAGCGGCCGGGTCAGGATCGACCAGGCGCGCTCCCACACGGGAAAGCGCATGATGAGAAAGCAGTTCATCGTGCCCAGGCCCGCCGCCAGCAGCCCGATCAGCGCCAGCGCCTGCATCACCGTGCCGACGTCCATCACCAGCGGCAGGCGATAGAACAGGGCGATGCCGCCGACGACGATGACGAAGACGATCAGGTGCGTGACGACGTTCAGCAGCCAGCGGGCGACCAGCGCATCCACGAAGGTGACGGCGGGATAGGCCAGCAGCGGCCGGGAATAGCGCAGCGCATGGGCCATCTTGCCGGCAATGTCGTTGTACATCGCGAACGGAATGTAGCCGGTCGCGTAGAACAGCGGAAAGTTGGTTCCGATCATCGGATTTCTCGCGCCCAGTGCGCCCTGGAACACCACCGTCAGCAGGGCGATGCCCAGGATCGGGTCCAGCAGCGCCCAGGCATATCCGCCGACGGACCGCCCGTAGGTCGTGGAAATCTCGCGCAGCATCAGCGCCACGATGGTCCGCAGCATGCGAAAGCGCGGCCTGCGGGCGGGCTGTCCGCGGCGCTGCGGCGGGGCGGAAAGATCGGGTGACGTCATGTCGGACATTTGATCGCTGAGGCTGGCCTTGGCGCCTGCGGCTCTGTATCAACGGCGATCAGGAAAAACCAGCGAAAGCGATGATGTGAGCGACAGGCCCGACCCGGCAGCCCCCCGCCAGAGCGCGGGACAGACGGGACCGGCGCAGCCGGCCGCCGCCTCTCCGTTCACCGCCGCGCCGCCGCGGCCGGTGGGGGGCGCAAGCGGAACGCCCCCGCCCGGCCATCCCGCCAACGCGCCCCGCGCCAGCGCGGTGCCTTCCGCTCAGGGTGCGGCCCCTGCCGTCGCCCCGGCCCCCACCCCGCCGCAGGGCCGCCTGACCCCGGCCGACGCCACGACGGCCGCCGCGGCCGCGCGCGCCGCGGCGCAGGCGCCGGGCGCGCAGCCCGCGCCGGGGCCGCAGGCGGTGCCAAAGGCCGCGGGCGCGGGTGCCAGGACAGCCGCCGCCGGACGCGCCGCGGCCGCAGGCGTCCCGGCCGCGGCCCCCGGACCCCGGCCCGTGCAGGCCGGCGCCGGTGCCGGCGCGCCTGCGGTGCGGGCAAGGCCGGGCGGCCCGGTGGCGCGCCCGGCCAGCCCGCCGCCGCCCGCGCTGCCGCCGGGGCATGTGTTCACGCCCGTGCGCCCGCCGGTGCCGGTCGCCACGGCCCGGCGGCGCCATTGGGGCGTTCTGGCCGCCTTCCTGCTGGTAGTGATGATCCCGACCGCCCTGTGGGGCTGGTACCTGTGGACCCGCGCCACTGACCAGTATGCCTCGACCGTCGGATTCTCGGTCCGCAAGGAGGACCAGGCCCCCTCGCTCGACATCCTGGGCGGTCTGAGCAGCCTTGCCGGCGGCAGCGGCACGGCGTCGGACACCGACATCCTCTACGACTTCATCCGCTCGCCCGACCTGGTCAGCAGGGTGGACCAGACGCTGGGCCTGCGCGAGATGTTCTCGCGCCCCTGGCCCCGGGATTTCGTCTTCGCCTTCGACCCGTCCGGGACCATCGAGGATCTGACCCGGTTCTGGCACCGGCAGGTCCGCATCTATTACGACGATTCGTCGGGCATCATCACCGTCAAGGCCAGCGCCTTCGCCCCGCAGGAGGCGCTGGCCATCGCGCAGGAAATCTTTTCCGAAAGCGAGCAGGTGGTGAACAGCCTGTCCGAAAAGGCGCGTGCCGACGCGACCCGGCTGGCCGAGGCCGAGCTGGACAAGGCCCGCCGCGTGCTGACCGAGGCGCGGCAGGCGATGACCGCGTTCCGCGTACGGTCCCGCATCGTCGATCCGACCGCCGACCTGGGCGCGCAGATGACCGTGATGACCTCGCTGCAAAGCCAGCTGGCCGAGGCGCAGGTGGTGCTGGACCAGCTGCGCCAGAACGCCCGCCCGCAGGACCAGCGCGTGATCCAGGGCGAAAAGCGGGTCGCCGCGCTGGAGGCGCAGATCGAGGACGAGCGCGCCAAGTTCGGCGGCGACACGCCCGAAGGCGCGAATTATGCCCTGCTGGTCGCCGAATACGAAAAGCTGCTGGTTGACCAGGAGTTCGCCGAAGCCGCGCACCAGACCGCCCGAATCGCCTATGAGGGCGCGTTGCAGGCGGCCCAGCGCCAGTCGCGGTATCTTGCCGCCCATATCGCGCCGTCCGCGGCCGAACGCTCGCTCGAGCCGGCGCGCTGGTGGCTGCTGGCGATGGGCGCGGCGCTGGCCATGGCCCTGTGGTCCATCGGGACGCTGGTCTATTACAGCGTGCGCGACCGACGCTAGGCGCGGCATGATCCAGCTGGAGAACCTGACCAAGATCTATCGCACCCGCGGGCAGCGCAGCGTCGTGGCCGACCGGCTGAACGCCGTCTTTCCGACCGGCGCGTCGGTCGGGCTGCTGGGCCGCAACGGCGCGGGCAAGTCCACGCTGCTGCGGATGATCGCGGGAACGACGCTGCCCACCTCGGGGCGCATCCGGTCGGATGGCACGATCTCGTGGCCCGTGGGCTTTGCGGGCAGCTTTCACCCCGACCTCAGCGGGTCGCAGAACGTGCGTTTCGTCGCCCGGGTCTATGGCGTGGACAGCGACGAACTGGTCGATTACGTCGCCGATTTCGCCGACCTGGGGCCGCGGTTTCACGCGCCGTTCGGCACCTATTCGTCGGGGATGCGATCGCGGCTGGCGATGGGATGCAGCATGGGCATCCGCTTCGACACCTATCTGGTGGACGAGGTGACCAGCGTCGGCGACTCCGAGTTCCGCGAGAAGTCGCAGCGCGTCTTTGCGGACCGCATGGCGGCCTCCTCGGCAATCGTGGTCAGCCATTCCATGCCGATGATCCGGCGGCTGTGCACGATGGGCGCGGTGCTGGACCGGGCCCATCTTTACGTCTTCGACAGCGTGGACGAGGCGATCGCCTATCATGAATATGTCATGGGCGTGCCCGACACGGTCGGGGACTGACCGCTCAGCCGGTCAGCAGGCCGGAAATCTCGGCCACCTTGTCCGCGACCAGCGCCGCGTCGCCGCGGCTTTCGACGTTCAGCCGCACCACTGGTTCAGTGTTTGAGCGGCGCAGGTTGAACCGCCATCCGGGGTATTCCAGGCTGATCCCGTCGGTGTCGTCGCGCCCCAGCGCCCCGGGCGCGAAGCGGGCGATCACGCGGGCCAGCGCCGCATCGGGGTCGTCCAGGCGAAAGTTGATCTCTCCCGACGAGGGAAAGCGCGCCATGCGGTCGCCCACCAGCGCAGCCAGCGGCTGCCCCGCCGCCGACATCAGCGCCGTGACGACCAGCCACGGGATCATGCCGCTGTCGGCAAAGGCGAAGTCACGGAAATAGTGATGGGCCGACATCTCGCCGCCATAGACGGCATCCGCCGCGCGCATGGTCTGCTTGACGAAGGCGTGGCCGGTCCTTGACTGCACCGCCTGCCCGCCCGCGGCCGCGATCACGTCGCGGGTGTTCAGCACGACGCGCGGGTCGTGAACGATGCGCCCGCCCGGTTCGCGCGCCAGGAACGCCGCCGCCAGCAGGCCCACCACATATTCGCCGGGGATGAACCGGCCGCCCGCGTCGAACAGAAAGCAGCGGTCGAAGTCGCCGTCCCAGGCCACGCCCATGTCCGCGCCCGCCGCCCGCACCGCGTCCGCGGTCACAGGCTGGTTCTCGGGCAGCAGCGGGTTGGGGATGCCATTGGGAAACGCGGGGTCGGGCTGGTGGTGCAGCCGGGTGAACCGCAAAGGCGCGCCGCGCCGGGCCAGCGCGTCCGCGATGGCGTCGAAGCCCGGGCCCGCGACGCCGTTGCCGGCATTGACCAGGATGTGCAGCGGCGCAAGCCGCCCCGCGTCCACGAAATCGCACACCGCCGCGGCATAGGCGGCGCGGGTGGCGCGCGCGTCGATGACACGCCCCGGCGCGGCGGCGGGGGGAAATGCCCCCGATCGCGCCAGGGCCGCCAGCGCCGCAAGGTCGCTGTCGGGGTCCAGCGGCGCCGCGCCGGGTCCCACCAGCTTCATCCCGTTGTAGTCGATGGGATTGTGCGAGGCGGTGACCTCGATCCCGCCGCCCGTGCGGTGGTGGGCGGTGGCGAAATACATCTCCTCGGTGCCCGCAACGCCCAGGTCCAGCACCTCGGCCCCGCCCTCGGTCAGGCCCCGGATCAGGGCGGCGGCCAGAGCCGGGGAGCTCGCGCGCCCGTCGCGGCCCACCACCACGCGCGCCGCGCCGGGACGCGCCGCAAAGGCGCGGCCGACGCGCCAGGCCACGTCCTCGTCCAGTTCGGACCCCAGCCGCCCGCGGATGTCGTAGGCCTTGAAACAGGTGATCTCGCGCGCGCTCATGATGCCCCCGGCTTGCTGCCCGACAGGCTTGCCGCGCCGCGGCGCGGGCCGCAAGCCTCAGCCCTTCGGCGGGTGGGCGGCCGGATGGGGCTGACGGCCGCGCGACCCTGCGCTAGACCGGGCCGTTCACAGACCGGAGCCGCCGCCATGACCCCCGCCCAAGCCCCCGTCCAGCCGCCCGTCAACGGCGCCGGCGCAACCGCCGCCGAAAGCCGCGCGCTGATCGCCGCCTATTACGACGCGTTCAACCGCGGCGACAGCGCCGCGATGCTGGCGCTGGTCCACGACGACCTCGAGCATCACGTCAACGAGGGCGAGATCCGGCGCGGCAAGGACCGCTTTGCCGCCTTTGGCGCGCATATGGCCGCCAGCTATCGCGAGACGCTGACCGACATCGTCGTCCTGACCAGCGAGGACGGCACCCGCGCCGCCGCCGAGTTCGTGGTGAACGGCGAATACCTGCGGACCGACCCCGGCCTGCCCGAGGCGCGGGGCCAGCGCTATGTCCTGCCGGCGGGGGCGTTCTTTGCGCTGCGCGACGGGCGGATCGCGCGGGTGACGACCTATTACAATCTGGCCGACTGGATGCGGCAGGTCTCATGAGCCTGATCCGCACCCTGACCGGCCCGGACGTGGCCGCGGCGCTGGACGACCTGGCGCGGCTGCGGATGGCGGTGTTCCGGGACTGGCCCTATCTCTATGACGGCGACGCCGCGTACGAGCGGGACTATCTGCGCGCCTATCAGGAACCGGGCGCCGTGGTGATCGCGGCCTATGACGGCGACCGCATGGTGGGGGCCGCGACCGGCGCCCCGATGGAGCACCACGCCGCCGCCTTTGCCGTCGCGTTCGAGGACCGGCCCGAGCGGCTGCAGGATATCTTCTATTGCGCCGAATCGGTGCTGCTGCCGGACTGGCGTGGCCGGGGCCTGGGGCACGCGTTCTTTGACGGGCGCGAGCATCATGCCCGCAGGCTGGGCCGGCGCTGGTCGGCCTTTTGCGCGGTGATCCGTCCCGACGACCACCCGGCGCGGCCCCCCGATTACCGCCCGCTGGACGAGTTCTGGCTGCGGCGCGGCTATGCCCCCCTGCCGGGCGCAGTGGCCCGGTTCAGCTGGCGCGACCGGGGGGATGCGGCGGAAAGCGAAAAGGCGATGCAATTCTGGATCAAGGCGCTGTAGCGGGCGATGACGCGCGGGCGCAGACGCCGCGCGGGTCCGCGGCCCCCTGCCGGCGTGGTCGCCCATTCATGCGCCTGCCAACCCCTGCGCCCCTGCCCGTGCACTGCGTCCCCTGCCCGGTTCCCTGCCCGCCCCGTGCCCCTGCGTGCCCCGCCCGTGCTGCGTGCCACCCGTCCGCACCCGCTCTGAAAGGCCCCTGCCATGACCCGCATCGTCCGCATCGCCGCCGCCGCCTATCCGTTCGACTGGCTCGACGACTGGGCCGCCTATGCCGCCAAGATCACCGCCTGGGTCGCGGACGCGGGCGACTGCGACCTGCTGGTGTTTCCCGAATACGGCGCCATGGAGCTGGCGTCGCTCGGCGGCCGCGTGATCGCGGGCGACCTGCAGGCCTCGCTGCACGAGGTTGCGCGGCAGGGCGCGGCCCGCGACGGCCTGCACGCCGAACTGGCGGCGCGGCACGGGTGCCACATCCTCGCGGCCTCGGGGCCGGCCTTCCAGGGCGCGCGGCCGGTGAACCGCGCCGTGCTGTTCGGCCCGCAGGGCCGGATCGGGCACCAGGACAAGCAGGTCATGACACGGTTCGAGCGCGAGGACTGGGACATCGCGCGGGGCGAGGGGCTGCGGCTGTTCGACACCCCGGTCGGCCGGCTGGGGGTGGTGATCTGCTATGACAGCGAGTTTCCCCTGCTGGGCCGCGCCCTGGCCGAGGCGGGGGCCGAGATCCTGCTGGTGCCCAGCTGCACCGACACCGTCGCGGGCTTTCATCGCGTGCGGATCGGGGCGATGGCGCGGGCCCTGGAAAACCAGTGCGTGGTCGTTCAGGCGCCCACGGTCGGGCCCTGCGACTGGAACCCCGCCATTGACGAGAACCGCGGCCGCGCCGCGATCTATGCGCCGCCGGATGGGCTTTGGCCTGACAGCGGCATCCTTGCCCAGGGCGACATGGACGCGCCCGGCTGGGTCAAGGCCACGGTCGATCTGGACCGCGTGGCCGAAAGCCGCCGCGCGGGCCGGGTGCTGCCGTTCGCCCATTGGCCCGAAAGCGCGGGCGTCCCAGTAAACGACGCCTGACGCGACCCCGCCCGCAGCCGGTGCACGGAAGCGGCCGGCGCGCGGCGCCGAGTGGGAATCAGGCGCGGCGCGGGGTCAGGCGCGGCGCGGGATCAGGCGCGGCGCGGGGGTCAGGCGCGGCGCAGGCGCGGCAGGTCCTCGGCCACGGCGCGGCGGCGGGTCAGGAACGCGTCCGTCCGCTCCAGCGGCAAGGGCGGGGCGATCGCAAGGCCCTGGACATGGCTGCAACCGATCTGTGCGGCAAAGGCGTGCTCGGGTCCGGTGTCGGCACCGCAGGCCAGCGTGTCCAGCCCAAGGTGGTCGGCCAGCGCCAGGATCGCCAGGATCATCCGCTGCTGCCCCGGGTCGTGGTCGCACCCCAGCAGAAAGCTGCTGTCGATCTTGACCCGCCGCACGCGCAGGCGGCGGATCGCCTGAAGGCTGGCGTGGCCCGTGCCAAAGCCGTCCAGGTCAAGGCGGCATCCGGCCTCGGTCAGGCGGTGCAGGTTGGCCGCGACAGGACCCGCGCCCTCCAGCGTGCCGGCCGTCTGCTGCAGCGCGATCACCAGGCGCGAGGGCGCGACCTCCTGCCGGTCCAGCTCCCACAGCAGGGTTTCGGCCAGGCGCGGCTGGCACAGTTCGGCCTGCGCCAGATCCAGCGAGACCGTGCCGACGTCGTGACCGGCGCGGTCCCAGTGCCGCAGCGCGCCCAGCCCCTGGGCCAGCACCGCGCCGGCCAGGGCCAGCCGGTCGGACGAGGTCAGCGCGGGCCGCGCGTCGGCGGGGTTGAGCAGCCCGCGCAGCGGGTGGCGCAGGTGGGCCGACGCCTCGAACCCCGTGACGGCGCCGGTGTGACAGCAAAGCTGCGGCTGGAACCGCACCTCGACCCCCGCGGGGTCCAGCGGCCTTTGCGGCGCGGCCGGTTGCGGCGGCGCCAGCCGGCCGGGTTGCGGCTGCGCGGGGGCGGCGCGTCCGGCCAGGACCGGCGCGATCCAGTCGATCAGGGGCACCGCCCCGTCGGGCGCGGCGCCGGCCAGATGGCGGCGGCCGCAGTCGAACAGCGCGGCCGGGCCGACATGGGCCGGGCCGCGGACCAGCACCGCCGCGATCACCGGCGCGACCGGCAGCACGGGCAGGCCGAAGCCCGCGCCGCACAGCGCCCGGACCCTTGCCGCCTGCCGGACGGCGTGCCGGCACTGGCGCGGCGACAGCAGGGCGCACAGATGCCCGCCGTTGTCCGATTGAAGGGTGGGCGCCAGCCGGAAGTCGGCCGCAAGCCGCGCGGCGATCTGCGCCAGCACTCCCGCCACCGCCACCGGGCCCAGGCAGCGCGACAGCGCCGCCCGGTTCTCGATCCGCAGGACCAGCGCCAGACGGTTCCGGTCCCCGCCCCGCACGCCCGGCGCCCACGCCGCCAGCAGCCCCAGAAACCCGCCCATGATCGCCCCCGAATCCCGTTCTCGTCAGGGCGTCCTAGCAGCATTCCCTTTTCGTTCGGTTAAGGCCTCAGCGCAGAATGGGGATGGCCCCCGCCGTTTCGCCATTGCCCGTTTCGCCATTGCCCGTTCCCCCATCCGCCGGCGTCGTGGCGAGCGCCGCGAAATCGAACAGCGCCGGGTCAGGCAGGTGCGAGGGGCGCACATTGGTCAGCGCCCGGAACATCACCTGACGCCGGCCGGGGCTGCGGGCCTCCCACTCGTCCAGCAGCTTCTTCACCTGCATCCGTTGCAGGCCTTCCTGGCTGCCGCACAGGTCGCAGGGAATCACCGGATAGGCCATCGCGCGGGCAAAGCGGTCGCAGTCGGCCTCGGCGACAAAGGCCAGCGGGCGCAGCACGGTCAGGTCGCCGTCCTCGTTCACCAGCTTGGGCGGCATGGTCGCCAGCCGGCCGCCGTGGAACAGGTTCATGAAAAAGGTTTCCAGGATGTCGTCGCGGTGATGGCCAAGAACCACCGCGCGGCAGCCTTCCTCGCGCGCGATGCGGTACAGGTTGCCGCGCCGCAGGCGGGAACACAGGCTGCAATAGGTGCGCCCCTCGGGGACCTTGGCCTTCACGATGGAATAGGTGTCCTGATAGTCGATCCGGTGCGGCACCCCGCGGTCGGTCAGGAACGCGGGCAGCACCGTCGCCGGAAAGCCCGGCTGGCCCTGGTCGAGGTTGCAGGCGAGCAGATCGACCGGCAGCAGCCCGCGCCATTTCAGCTCGTGCAGCACGGCCAGCAGCGTATAGCTGTCCTTGCCGCCCGACAGGCAGACCAGCCAGCGGTCGCCGGGGGCGATCATGTGATAGGTGTCGATCGCGGCGCGCACCTCGCGCACCAGGCGCTTGCGCAGCTTGCGAAACTCGGTCGAGGACGGGGCGCCGCGGAACAGCGGGTGGATCTCTGCGGTCGCGGCGTCGTCGTCGGGATCGTCCAGCATCTCGATGTCCTTTGCAGGCGTCACGGCGCAAGCCCCGTAGCGCGGAAGACGAACGCCAGCAGGGCGATCAGCGCCACCGCGGCGGCCAGCGTCAGGACGAGGCCCGCCACCACCCGGCGGGGGCGGCGGCTCATCGTCCGCTCGCCTTGTCGCGGGGCGGCACCGGGTCATAGCCCGATCCGCCCCAGGGATGACAGCGCCCGATCCGGCGCAGCATCAGCGCCGTGCCGCGCACCGCCCCGTGACGCTCCAGCGCCTCGAGCGCATAGGCCGAGCAGGTGGGCTGGAACCGGCAGCCGTGCCCGATCCAGGGGCTGAGCAGAAGGCGATAGCCCCGGACCGGCAGCGCCACGATACGCGCCAGGGGCGTCATGCGCGCCCCCGCCGGGCTGCGGGTGGACGGCTGCGGGTCGCGTCGTCGGCGTGGACCCGCGACAGCGCCTGCGCCAGATCCTCGCGCAGGGCGGCGAAGTCGCGGCTGGCCGTGGCCTCGGGGCGGCCGACCAGCACATAATCCCAGCCGGGGCGGCCCGCGCGGGGCAGGATCTCGCGCGCCAGCGCCCTCAGGCGCCGCTTGGCGCGGTTGCGCGCGACGGCGTTGCCCAGCTTCTTGGAACAGGTGAATCCCACCCGCAGCGCGGCGGGTCCCGCAGCCTCGCCCGGCGCGCGCGGGCGGGCCTGCAGCAGGAAACCGGCCGTGCCCTGCCGGCGGGCCGAGGCCGCGCGCAGGAAATCGGCCCGCTTTTGCAGGATGGTCAGCGCGACACGCGGCGGTGCGGCCGCCGGCAACGACAAAGACCCGGCCGGGCCCGCGTCGGGGCCGGTCGGGTCGGTCTGCGGCAGGATCGACGTGCCGGCCATGGGGCCAGCCAGGACTGCGACCCGATCCGACGGGATCAGGCCGACAGAACCTTGCGGCCCTTGGCCCGGCGGGCGTTCAGGACGCGGCGGCCGCCCTTGGTGGCCATGCGGGCACGGAAACCGTGCCGACGCGCGCGAACCAGGTTCGACGGCTGGAATGTGCGTTTCATCGTCTTGCTCCGTGACGTGCGCGCAGGGTATGGGCAGACAGCCCACCGCAAACGCGCCGGTGATGCGAAGCCAGCCCATTAGGCGCACGATCCGGCCGAGTCAACCGCCTCGTGGGGGCGGCGGCATCGAAGGGCGCGCATAGATCGGCGCGCGCAGGATCGTGGCAGGGAACCGGCACCTGTTCACGTTTGTTTGAACAGACCAAGCCGGTCGGCCCGCCGCGTTTCCCGGCGGGCGGCAGTGCGGCGATACGGGACGTCATGAACTTCAACACCCTCTCTGGCCGCTTCGCTTTCCTGACGGTCGTGTTCGTGCTGTTGGCCGAGGTGCTGATCCTCGTGCCGTCGGTCACGAACTATCGCCGCGACTATCTGGAAACGCGGCTGGAACGGGCGCAGATCGCCAGCCTTGCGCTGCTGGCGACGGACGAGTCGATCGCGGCCGAGCTGGAAAGCGAGCTGCTGGAGAACGCGGGCGTCTTCAACGTCGTGCTGCGCCGCGACGACATCCGGCAACTGGTGCTGTCGTCGCCCCTTCCGGGGCCGATCACCGCGACCGTGGACCTGCGCGACGCAAGCTACTGGACGGCCGTGCGCGACACCATGCACCGGCTGCGCAACCCTGCGCCCGAAATCATCCGGGTGATCGGCGCGCCGGTCCGCCAGGGGGGCCAGCTGATCGAGATCACGATGGACACGGCCCCGATGCGCGCTGCCATGATCGAGTTCGCGCTGCGGCTGCTGGCGCTGTCGGCGGCGTTTTCCGTGCTGACCGCGCTGCTGCTGAACCTGGCCGCCCAGCGGCTGATCGTGCGCCCGATCCGCCGCGTCATCGGCCATATGACCGCCTATGCCGCGGCCCCCGACGACGCGCGCACCATCATCAGCCCCGCGGCCTCGATGGCCGAGGTCCGGGCGGCCGAGACCGCGCTGGCGGCCATGCAGCGCACCGTCACCGCCTCGCTGAAACAGCGCGAGCGGCTGGCCCAGCTGGGGCAGGCGGTGGCCAAGATCAGCCACGACCTGCGCAACATGCTGACCACGGGGCAGATCCTGGCCGACCGGCTGGAATCCAGCGCCGATCCGGCGGTGCGGCGCGCGGCGCCCAAGCTCGTCGGCTCGATCAGCCGCGCCGTGAACCTGTGCGAGACGACGCTGGCCTTCGGCAAGGCCGAGGAGGCGCCGCCCGCGCTGTCGCTGTTCCACCTGTCGCCGCTGGTCGCCGACGTGATCGAGGCCGAGCAGCTGGCCGCCGAGGCCGCCGATTCCGACGCGCGGGTCGAGTTCATCACCGACATTCCCGCCGGCCTGACCATCCGCGCCGACCGCGACCAGCTGTACCGGGTGCTGGCGAACCTGTCGCGCAACGCCCGCCAGGCGATCGCGGCCACCCGCCGGCCGGGCACCATCGAGATCGGCGCCGGCGAGGACGAGGCGCACTGGTGGCTGCGCGTCGGCGACACCGGCCCCGGCCTGCCGCAGAAGGCGCTGGACAACCTGTTCAAGCCGTTCACCGGCGGCATCCGCAAGGGCGGCACTGGCCTGGGCCTGGCCATCGCCGCCGACCTGGTGCGCGCCCACAACGGCCGGCTGGAGCTGGTCCGCACCGGAGACGACGGGACCGAGTTCATGGTCCACCTGCCCCGCGGCATGGCCGCCTGATCCTGCGGCGGCGGCGTTCGCCGGGACCGCGACTTTTCCCCTTGCGGTCGTGGGGCGTCTTGGATAGTTAGCCGCCCTACGATGGACCCGTAGCTCAGCTGGATAGAGCACCAGACTACGAATCTGGGGGTCGGGCGTTCGAATCGCTCCGGGTCCGCCATCTCTTCCCCCTGTCCTTGCGCTGCCTGTCCGGCGCCGCCCCTCGGGCGGGCGGTTGCGGGCCGGGATGTCGGTCGCGCGCGGCACCGGCCCGTTGTCCCGGCGCGGACGGCGCGGCAGGTTGGCGGCCCTGGCACACCATCGGAAGGGTCCACCATGACCACGCACAGCGCCCGTCACGACCCGCCTGCCCCCATCCCGGCCCGGCCCCGCCACGGACGGCGTGGGGCGTTCGCACCGGATGCCGTGGCCCGGGCCGGCACGACGCACCCGCGGGCCGCGCGATGAGCGCGCCGATGCGCGACCATCGGCTGGGGGTTGCTGCGGTCCTGTTCGCGGCGCTGGTCTGGGGCACCACGGGCACCGCGGCGACGTTCGCGCCCTCGGTCGGGGCTGCCGCCATCGGGGCCGCCGCCATGGGCCTTGGCGGGTTGATGCAGGCGGCGTGGGCGGGCCGAGGCATCCGGGACAGCCTGCCCCGTCTGGCCCAGTTGCGTGGGCTGGTCCTGCTGGGCGGGGTGGCCGTCGCCGTGTATCCGCTGGCGTTCTATGGCGCGATGCGGCTGGCCGGCGTCACTATCGGCACCGTGGTCACGATCGGGTCCGCCCCCCTGCTGTCGGCGTTGATCGAGGTGCTGTTCGACCGGTCGCGCCTGTCCGCCCGCTGGGTGGCGGGGGCGCTGATCGGCCTGTCGGGCCTGCTGCTGCTGGTGGCGTCCCAAGGCGGCGCGCCGCCCGGCGGGGCGGCCGGTCCCGCGGCGACCCGGGGCATCCTTCTGGGGCTGCTGGGCGGGTTCACCTATGCGCTGTATTCCTGGACCGCGCGCCGGGTCATGCTGCGCGGGGTGCGGTCCGACGTGGCGATGGGGGCGACCTTCGGCGTGGGCGGGCTGCTGCTGCTGCCCGTGCTGCTGGCCACCGGGGCGCCGTTCCTGCTGTCGTGGACCAATGCGGCGGTGGGCCTCTACATGGCGGTGGTGCCGATGTTTCTGGGCTATCTCAGCTTCGGCTTCGGCCTTGCGCGCATTCCGGCAAGCACGGCGACCACCCTGTCGCTGATCGAGCCGGCGGTGGCCGCGGTGCTGGCCGTTCTGATCGTCGGCGAACGGCTCAGCGTGCCGGGGTGGCTGGGCGTCGGCCTGATCGTGTCCTGCCTTGCGGTCGTCACCGCGCGGGTCCCGCCGCCCTGGCTTTGGGCGAGGTTCGCGGCCCGGCGATGATCCCCGCCGGCGCCGGGCGCATCGGCGCGGCCAGAGGGGCCGCGGCGGGTCCGATCCGCCGCGGGTGCGCCGACGGCGGCCCAGGGGCTGGGCGGCCGGCAGGCAAGGGGCCCGGCCTAGTCCCTGGCCGTCTTGGGCACCGGCATGGGGGGCGTGCCGTAAAGGCGCGGATCGACCGGGCCCAGCGCGCCCACATCCTCGGACAGGGGGCGGGGGTCGGCCAGATACTCGAACGCGCCCTTGCCGTCCGGCGTGGTCCCGGCGGCCCAGCGCCCCTGGCTGCTTTCCGTCCCGCCCGAGCAGTTCCAGAACTGATAGCTGACGCGCTGATCCTCAAGCGACTGCGGAAAGTTCGACGGGCATGGCGTCTCTTCCAGCCCGTCGGCCTGCAACTCCTCGATGGCGGCCAGCCACTGGTTCTGGTGCATGGTGTCGCGCGCGATCATGAAGGCCAGCATCCTCTTGACGCCCGGATCGCTGGTCAGGTTGAACAGGCGCGACACCTGCAGCCGTCCCTGGCTTTCGGCCGTCACGTTGAAGCGGAAATCGGCCAGCAGGTTGCCGCTGGCGATGGTGTATTTCGCGTTCCACGGATAGCCCACGCTGTCGGCCGGCATCGCCCCCGATCCCGACACGATCGCGTGCTGGGGGTTCATGCCGGCCATGATCACGTCCTCGATGCGCGATCCGCCCATCACCGCGCCGACCAGGCTGTTGCGGGCCGCATCCTCCTGCGCCTCGACGGGCGAGTTCTCCAGCAGGCGCGCGATCATGGTGGCCAGCATCTCGACATGGGCGATCTCCTCGGTGCCGATGTCCATGATCATGTCCTTGTATTTGGCGGGGCCGCGGCAGTTCCAGCCCTGGAACAGATAGGTCATCATCACGCTGATCTCGCCCCACTGCCCGCCCAGAGGCTCTTGCAGCATCTTGGCAAACAGCGGGTCGGGCCGTTCCGGCCGTGCGTCGAATTGCAGATGGTTGGTGCGGAAGAACATGCGCAAGCTCCTTTGCCTTGCAGATCGGGATGTGCCGGCGGACGCGCGGGTGCGGCCGCGCAAAAAAGCGCGGCGCGTGCAAGGTCCCGCGCGGCCGTGACGACGACCCAACCCGCACAGGGCGCCAGGGTTGCGGCGGCTGACATGTGTTAAGGACGCCCCACCGCGGCGCAGCCCGGCCTTGTCCGCGAGCGACCGCCCCGCGGGCGGGGATCGCCCCGCACGGGCGTCCGTCCGGCCCTGCGCGCCGTCAGCTGCAGAACATGTGGCGCATGACGTGCAGCCCCGGCCCGGCCGGGGCCGGCGGGGCCAGCGTCTGTTCCATCGCCGCCGCGCCCGCGCGGCACCGCCGGTTCATCGCCGTGGGCGAAAAGTCGAACGCCTTGGCGCCGATTTCCCAGTCGCCGCCGTCATAGCCCAGGTGATGCACCGCGACCGCCACGCCGGCCTGTTGCAACGCAGGCGACAGCGTTTCGACCAGCCGTTCCAGCGCGTGGCGGCCCTGGGCCGCGAACAGCAGATCCTGCGACCTGCGGGCCACCGTGTCGGGCGACACCGCCCGCTGGGCGGTGGGCGGCCACAGGTCGATCGCCCAGCACAGCGTGTCGCGCGCCGGCGCCTCGCGGAACAGCGCCCGGATGGGCAGGTTGGCCGACAGGCCCGGATCGACCAGCAGCCGCCCGCCGATCTCGACCGGGGGGAACAGCACGGGCAAGGCGGTGGTGGCCATCAGGTGGTCCACGGTCAGCCGGGTCTCGGCGCTGTCGAAGACGACGTCCTCGGCCGTCTGCTGGTCCAGCGCGTTGACGATCAGCCGCGTGCCGCCATCGTTCAGCCGGTCAAAGTCGATCAGGTCCAGCAGCGCGCGGCGCATCGGTGCGGTCGAATGGATGTGGTCGTCGTCGGGGGCCAGCGGGTGCATGGCCCACAGTCCCGGCAGGGTGGGGCCGAACAGCCGCGGCCGCCCCCCCAGCAAGGCGCGCATGGCCGCGGCCTGCCGCAGCGCGCGCAGGTCGGACAGGGCCGACCTGTCCGTCGCGCGCTGCCAGAACGCGCCGATGCGGTCAGGGGCCGTCTCGGGCGGCCCCCCCAGCCACAGGCCCGCCATCACGGCGCCGATGGACGCGCCCGCGACGCGGCTGACCGGCACCCGCGCCCGCACCAGCGCCTCGATGGCGCCCATGTGGAATGATCCCAGGGCATTGCCGCCGGCAAGACAGACCCAATGGTCCGGGCTGGGATGGTGTGCCATCGTCGATCCTTGCGTGTTGATCCTGCACGGGCGCAACCCGCAAGGGGCGATCGGGTTCATTCGGGCGGGTCGGGATGGCGCCGGTGCGGTGCCGAGGCCGGGCCGCCGGGCGTCGGGCGCCGGCAGCCCCGCGGTGGCCTGCATGTTCTTTGCGCGATGGAACGCTTGAGGCTTTCCGTCGCACCCGGGATGCCACATATTCTGGTGCAAGTGTCAGATCGCAGAACGGTAGAGGTCGGATGGACGAACAGGGCAGTCGCAATGCCTCCGGCATCGTGGGATGGCGCCTGGTGGTGGATGCGCGGCTGGCGGACATCGCCGCCGGATTCGGTCTGGCGTCCCCGGCACTGGGCCGCGCCATGTCCGAGGCGGCGCTGTCGCCGGGCAAGCGGTTCCGCGCCATGGTGCTGCTGATCGCGGGCGAGGCGACGGGCGGCGTGACGCCCGCCCTGATCGACGCGGCCTGCGCGGTCGAACTGGTGCACACCGCCTCGCTCGTCTTCGACGACCTGCCCTGCATGGACGATGCGCAGGCACGGCGGGGCCGGCCCGCGACCCATGTGGTCCACGGCGAATCGCGCGCGATCCTGGCCGGGATCGCCCTTGTGACCGAGGCGATGCGGCTGTTGACCACGGCACGCGGCGCGGATGCCGAAACGCGCGTCCGGCTGGTCGCGGCCCTGTCCGGGGCGCTGGGCCCCGCGGGTCTGAGTGCGGGCCAGGACCTGGATCTGCACGCGGCCAAGAACGCCTCCGGCGTCCAGCGCGAGCAGGACCTGAAGACCGGCGCGCTGTTCACCGCCGGGTTCGAGATGCTGGGCGTGATCCAGCGGCTGGGCGCAGACGACTGCGCGACCCTGGCCGCGCTGAGCCGGACGCTGGGCCGGGCGTTCCAGTCCTATGACGACCTGCTGGACGTGCAGGCCGAGGCGGGCGCGCTGGGCAAGGACACCGGCCGCGACGTGCAGGCGGGCGGACCCGCGCGCGGCGTTCTGGCCGTGCGCAGCCTGCCGCAGGCGCAGGCGCATTACGACGGCCTGCGCGCCGAGGTCGAGGCCCTGCTGGGCCGCTGCGGCTTTGACAGCCTGTCGCTGTCGCGGCACATCGCCCAGGTCCTGCCGGTCCGCGCCAGCCGCGCCGCCTAGGCGCGGGGCCGGGTCCACAGCCCGTCGCGCGGGGCCGCGCGGGGCCTGGCGCGCGAAAGGCCCACATCCGCCAGCCCCCGCAGCGCAAGCCCCGCCTTGGCCGTGCCCGAGGTGCCGATGCGCTGGCGATAGGCCTGCGGCCCGCCGCGGCGGATGCGGGTGCCGATGGCGCGATAGATCCGCGCCGCCGCCGCGATCGACCAGGCGCAGCGGGCGGGCAGCGCAGGCAGGCCGGCAAAGGCGGAGGCATAGTAAGGCTCGGCCGCATCCAGCAGGCGCAGGATGACGGCGTAAAGCGCGGGCGAGGGGATGTCGCCCTCGACGGTCGCCCCGGCCTCCTCCAGCCAGTCGCCGGGCAGATAGACGCGCCCGATCCGGGCGTCGTCGATCACGTCGCGGGCGATGTTGGTCAACTGGAACGCCAGACCCAGGTCGCAGGCCCGGTCCAGCACGCCTGGGTCGCGCACGCCCATGACGCGGGCCATCATCACACCCACGACCCCCGCGACGTGATAGCTGTAGTCGAGCGTGTCGTTCAGCGTGCGGTAATTCCGCCCCGCCACGTCCATCGCAAACCCGTCGATCAGGTCCAGCGGCCAGCGGTCGGGGAAATCGTGCCGCCGCGCCACGGCCCGCAGCGCGGCGAAGGGCGGGCTGAGCGGCCCGGTCCCATGCAGCGCCTCCAGCGTCTCGGCCTTGAGGCGCGCAAGCCGCTCGGCCGGGTCGCCCTGCGCTGCGGGCGCGCTGCCAAGCTCCTGCCCGTCCACCACGTCATCGGCGTGGCGGCACCAGGCATACAGCATCACCGTATCCTCGCGGATGCCCGCCGGCATCAGCTTGGCCGCCGCCGCAAAGCTTTGCGAGCCCGCCGCGATGGCGGCCTGCGATTCGGCGACAGGCACCGTCATGCCGCGCCCGCGTCGGCCAGCATCACGCCGGCCGTGGCCTTGGCCGACCCCACGACGCCGGGGATGCCGGCGCCCGGATGGGTGCCCGCGCCCACGATGTAGAAGTTGCGGATGCTGCGGTCGCGGTTGTGGGGGCGGAACCAGGCGGATTGCCGCAGGATCGGTTCCACCGAAAAGGCGCTGCCGTGATGGGCGTTCAGTTCCGACGCGAAATCGGCCGGCGAGAAGATGCGCTTGACCCGCAGGTTGGCGCGCAAACCGGGGATCAGCCGGTCTTCCAGGCTGGCCAGGATGCGGTCGGCATAGGCCTCGCCGTCCGCCGCCCAGTCGATCGCCGCGCGGCCCAGATGCGGCACGGGCGCCAGCACGTAATGCGTGGACATGCCGGGCGGCGCGAGGCTGTCGTCGGTGACGCTGGGCGAATGAAGGTAGAGCGAGAAGTCCTCGGCCAGCTTCGGACCGCGGAAGATCTCGTTCACCAGCGCGCGATAGCGGGGGCCGAACAGGATCGTGTGGTGGGCCAGCCCCTCGGGGCGCTGCGACAGGCCGAAATGGATCACGAACAGCGACATGGACCAGCGCTGGCGCTTGAGCAGCGCGGCCTTGGCCCGGCCCCGCCGGGTGCCGCCCAGCAGGTCGCGATAGCTGTGCATCACGTCCGCGTTGCTGGCGACCATGTCGGCGGTCAGGCGGGTGCCGTCGGCCAGCGTCACGCCAGTCGCGCGCGACCCGTCCGTCTCGATCCGCGCGACCTTGGCGTCCAGGCGCAGCGTGCCGCCCAGGCGTTCAAACAGCGCGACCATGCCCGACACCAGCGCATTGGTGCCCCCCTTGGCGAACCACACGCCGCCGCGCCGTTCCAGCGCGTGGATCAGCGCATAGATCGAACTGGTGGAAAACGGGTTGCCCCCCACCAGCAGCGTGTGAAACGAGAACGCCTGCCGCAGATGCGGGTCCTTGATGAAGCGCGCAACGATGCCGTGGACCGAGCGATAGGCCTCCAGCCTGACCAGCGCGGGCGCGGCCTGAAGCATCTGCCCCAGTTTCAGGAACGGAACCGTGCCCAGCCGGACATAGCCTTCCTGATAAACCTTTTCGGCATAGTCGTGGAACCGGCGATAGCCCTCCAGGTCGGCGGGGTTGAAGGCCGCGATCTCGCGTTCCAGCGCGTCGCCGTCGTTGACATAGTCGAAGCGTTTCCCGTCGGGCCAGAGCAGGCGATAGAACGGGTTGACCGGCAGCAGGGTCACGTCGCGGCTCATCTCCTGCCCCGACAGGGCCCAGAGTTCGCGCAGCGCATCGGGGTCGGTGATGACGGTGGGGCCCGCGTCGAAGACATGGCCCTCCTCGCGCCACACATAGGCGCGCCCGCCGGGCTTGTCGCGCCCTTCCAGCAGGGTGGTGGCAAGGCCCGCCGATTGCAGGCGAATGGCGAGCGCGAGCCCGCCGAAGCCCGCGCCGATGACGATGGCGGTGCGAGGAGAGGTCACGCGGTGTCCTTCAGCAGCGGCGCTTCGCGCAGGCAGGGCCAGGCGTCGCGCAGGGGAATGGGCGGCTTGCCGGAGACGATCCGCAGCCGGTCGAGGGGCGTCAGCCGCCCGGCATAGAAGCGTTCGATCAGCGGCTCGGGCAGGCGATAGAAGCGGGACAGGACACGGTGGCGTTCCCCGGGCGCGCAGCCGCGGAACAGCATCCGGTTCAGCAGGCGCAGGAAGCGGTCGTCCGCCGCGCGGGCCAGCGCATGCGCGCGCACGGCGGCAAAGACGGCGGCGGTGGTGGGCTCAGTGGCGGCGACCACGTCCGCCACCCGCGCGGCGACCGGCAGGGAATAGCCGGTGACGGGATGGAACAGGCCCGCGCGCAGTCCGACGGGCACGGCCCCGCCCCGCGCGTCGGCCCACAGGCCACGGGCGTCATGGGCCAGCGCGATGGGCAGGACGCCCCGCTCGCGCCGAACCTCGCGGCTGGTCCAGCCCTTGTCCCTAGCATAACCGGCGATGGCGCGGGCCAGCGCCGCCTCGTCCAGCGCCGCGCCGTCGCTGTAGCGGGTGTCCTCGACCAGCAGGCGCGTGGGGGAAAAGGGCAGCAGATAGACGAAGCGATAGCCGTCCTGCTGGGGCACGGTCGCGTCCATGATCAGCGGGCGGGTGACGCCGTGCGGGGCGTCCATCTCGAACTCCAGCCCGACGAACTTCTGGTAGCCGGTGACGAGATGGCGCGAGGGCGCTGCGCCGCGCCCGTCGATGACACAGGGGGCCTCGATCCGCTCGGCCCCAAGGGTCGCGCTGCCCGCGTCCAGCGCGGTGATCGCGGCATTCCAGCGCAAGGTGACGCCGGGCGTGTCCGCGAGAAGCCGTGCCAGCCCCGCGCCGCTGACCGAGGCATAGCCCGCGCGCAAGGCGCGGGCGTGGTCGGGAAAGCGCACCTCCTGCCCGTCCCAGCGGCAGCGGATCGCCGGGGCAAGGCGGCGGTGCCAGGCCAGCCGCAGGTCGGGGTCGTGAAAGGACCAGGTGTGCGCGTCGGACGGGCCGGCTGCGCGGTCGAGCATCAGGATGCGCGTGCCGGGCCGCGCCTCGGCCACGGCCAGCGCAATCAGGGCGTTGGCAAGGCCCGCGCCTGCAAGGATCAGGTCGGGCCTCATGCGGCGGCCCGATGCGACAGGCGCGCCTCGACCAGGTCGGCGGCGCGGGCGACGCCGCCGGCCGCGGCGATCTCGGCGGCCGGGGTGGCAAGCGCCGCGCGATACGAGGGATCGGACAGCACCGCCGCCAGCGCCTCGCGGATCGCGGCGCGGGTGGCGCGGCGCGGGGGCAGGACGCGGGCCGCGCCATGAAAGGCCAGACGCGCGGCGGTGGCGGGCTGCTCGAACGCCAGCGGGATCGCCAGCATCGGCACCTGCGCGGCCGCGCAATCCAGCACGGTGTTCATCCCGGCATGGGTCACGCAGGCGGCGGCCCGCGCAAGCACCGCGCGCTGGGGGAAGAAATCGCGGATGATGGCGCGGCCGGGCAGCGCCGCTGCCTCGGCGTGGGTCAGCCCACCGCAATGGGCCAGCGCCAGGCAGACATTCAGGTCGTCCGCCGCCCCTGCGATGGCGGCCAGCAAGCGCCGCCGCCCGCCCTGCAACGTGCCCAGCGAGGCAAAGACCAGCGGCCGGCCGCCGGTATCCAGCCTGAATGCGCCCGGCGCGCCGTCCCGCAGCGGCCCGACCGCCCGCGCCCCCGGCCCGGGCGCATGGGGGAAATCCAGCGAGGACACCATCTGCCGCAGGTCCAGGTCGGGCGAGATCCAGTCGTCGATCCGTTGCCGCACGGCCAGGCGGTGGTCGCGGCAGCCCTGCGCCAGCGCCCGCGATTGCAGCACCATCAGCGCGTCGGCCACGCGCCAGCCGCCGCGGTTGCGCCGCCTGCCCTCCTCTCCGGCAAGCCAGGGCCAGTCCACGAAGGGCGGCGGGATCGCCTCGTCCCGGTCCAGCGGCAGGGCCGAGGCCAGCGTCACGCGGGGGAGGCCCGCCGCCTCGGCCGCAAGGCTTGCGCCCGGCTCGGCCTGATCGGCGACGACAAGATCGGGGGCCATGCGGCCCAGCGCGTCCGGCCCCTGGCGGACAAAGCCGCGCGTCGCCGCTGCCGTGGCGCGCAGCGTGCGGATCAGCCCCGCCCCGCGCAGGTCGGGATCGCGGGTGCCCAGGCTGACAAAGCCCACCCGCTCGTGCGCCGCCAGCGGCTTCAGCCCCTCGCCGCCCAGCATGCGGCAATCGTGTCCGCGCGCCGCCAGCATCCGTGCCAGCACCCCGTGAACGGCGGCGTGGCTGGGCAGGGCGGGCAGGCAGAACGCGATGCGGGCCATGGGCGGCCTAGTCCTCGGCCCGGTCGGCGCGCCAGGCGTCGCGGTGCTGCGACTGCCGCTTTGCCAGCACGCCCGACGCCCTGAGCCGCGCCTTGAGGTCGTCCACCGGCGGCGCATAGACAAAGCCGAAGGACACGCAGTCGTCGCGCCCCTCGACCGCGTGATGCAGCCGGTGCGCCTGATACAGCCTGCGGAAATAGCCGCGGCGGGGCACATAGCGGAACGGCCAGCGCTGGTGCACCAGCCCGTCGTGGACGACGAAGTAGATCACGCCATAGACGCTCATCCCCACCGCGACCCACCACATCCACGGCCACCAGCGGCTGCCGATCACGAACAGCACGATCGACAGGGCCGCAAAGACCACGGCGTACAGGTCGTTCTTCTCGAACGGGCCGTGGCGATCCTCGTGGTGCGACTTGTGCCAGCCCCAGCCCAGGGGGCCGTGCATGATCCAGCGATGGACGGAATAGGCCACGCCCTCCATCAGCGCGACGGTCAGCACGACGATCAGCAGGGGGCCGAGGACGCTCATGCCCGGCGCCGGCGGGTCGAGGGCAGCCGCCACCAAGGGACCGAGGGGTGCAGGTGATGCTCGTGGTGATAGCCGCCGAAGTGAAAGCAGGTCAGCAGCGACAGCGGATCGCTGAGACGGGTGGACCGCGCGTTGTGGCGGTCGGGGAATGCGTCCTGGCCGGGCCGGTGCGGCAGCCAGGTGCCGAAGACGAACAGCTGCATGGACGCGAGGATCGAGGGGACCGCCCAGAACGCCACATAGGCCCAGCGCGGCCCCAGGATCAGCGCATAAAGGATGGTCGCGCCGCCCAGCACCCAGAACTCGCGCCAGCCGAAATAGGTGCGCACGAACTGCGCGTACCAGGTCACCGGCCCGCCCCGGCCAAAGTCGGGGTCGTCGTCGGTGCCCGCGTGCCGGTGATGGGCCATGTGCTTGACGATCAGCTTGCGCCAGGAAAAGCCGGCATAGAGCAGCAGCGACAGCGACCCGATGGCCCTGTTGAGGCGGGGATGGCCGGGCGCCACGGCCCCGTGCATGGCGTCATGCGCCACGATGAACAGGCCGACCGACAGCCAGGTCAGCCCGACAAGGCACAGCAGCGCCAGGCCGGGTGCTGCGGCGGCGTCCAGGCGCCAGACCGCAAGGGCGTGCAGGGCCAGCCACGCGCCGATCACGCCCACGGACAGCGCAAGGCCAGCCAGGGTGCCGGCACCGGGACGGCGGAACGCTTCGGGCATGCCGGTCTTACCTCGGTCGCTGTGTTTCGCCTGTTCCAATCTATGTCATCGCGCCCGCGGTTTCCAGACGAGGCGCCGGTTCGCCGAGGGTTGCCCCCTCGTCCAGTGGCGCCCGACGCAGGGCGGTCAGGTCGGCCGATCCGGTGCAGAACATCGCGATCCGAAGCTGTTCGATCACGCCGCCCAGATGCCCGGCCAGCGCCTCGGGCCCGCTTTGCGCGGCAGGCAGGGCGCCGGCCGCCTGCCCGGCCAGTTCCGCGCCCAGGCGGATCGCGCGCGCCACGTCCAGCCCGTGGCGCACCCCGCCCGAGGCGATCAGCGTCGTGCCCGGCCCCATCAGCGGCGCCATGCCGGCGACCGCCCGCGCGGTCGGGATGCCCCAGTCGAAGAACGGTGCGCCGATTTGCCGCAGCCGGTCGTCGCCGCGTTCCGCCTCGACCCGCGCCCAGCTTGTGCCGCCGACGCCCGCGACGTCCAGAATCACCACGCCTGCGTCCAGCAGCCGCCGTCCCACCGCCGCGGACAGTCCCGCCCCCACCTCCTTGACGCCCAGGGGCACCGGCAGGGCGCGGGCCAGCGCCTCGATCCGCGCCAGCAGGCCCGAAAAATCGCGGTCGCCGCCGGGCTGGATCGCCTCTTGCAGGGGGTTGAGGTGCAGCATCAGGCCGTCGGCCTCCAGCATCTCGACCGCGCGCCGCGCCTCGTCGGGCCCCATGCCGCGGTTCAGCTGCACCGCGCCCAGGTTGCCCAGGATCGGCACGTTCGGGGCCCGCGCGCGCAGTTCGCGCCCCAGCCCGCCCGCGCCCCGCCCCTCGATGGCGATGCGCTGCGATCCCACGGCCAGCGCCAGCCCCAGCGTGCCGCAGGCCTCGGCGATCGCCAGGTTGATCCGCGCCGCCTCGGCCGTGCCGCCGGTCATCGCCGACACCATCAGCGGCGCCGACAGCGCGCGCCCCAGGAACACGGTGCCGGTGTCGATGGCGTCAAAGGACAGTTCGGGCAGCGCGTCGTGGACAAAGCGCACAGCGTCGAACCCCGTGCCGCGCGTGCCCTGCACGCCGCGCCCGTCCGCGACGATCGCCAGATGCTCGGACTTCCGCTCGCCGATGCCGTCCATGCGTTCCCCGTTGCCCTAGTGCACACGATACGCGCGCACGAACCCCTGCACCACATGGTCAAGAAAGGCATCGCCGTCGAGCGGGTAGAGCGCGGCGCCCCCCAGTTGCGTCTGGTGCAGGGCGCCCATCAGCAGCGGCGAGGCCAGCGCCAGCGCGGCCATGCGGGTGTCCACGGCGCGCATCTCGCCGCGCGCGACATGCGCGTCCAGCCGTTCGGTCAGCGCGATCACGAACGGCTCGAACATGGTCTGGATGAACGCAGGCCCCAGCAGGTCGTCGCGTATCCCCTCGACCATGCCCATCGCCAGAACGCCGGCCACGCCATGCCGGGTCAGGACGGTCCAGGACAGCGCCGCCGCATCACGCACCGAGGTCGCGAAATCGGGGCCGGGCACGCGGGTCGCCTCGAACTGGCCCTGCCCGCGCTCGCCCGATTGCTCGAACACGGCCAGCACGATGTCGTTTCGCTTGCCGAAATAGTGGTTGAGGGTCGAGACGCTGCAATCCGCGGCCAAGGCCAGTTCGCGCAGGGTCGGGCGCATCGCACCCGGCTGAAGCAGGCGCGTCTTGATGCGGTCGAGCAACTCGGCCCGCCGCTGGTCAAAGCGTGCGTTGCGCGCCCCCTTCGTCCTCACTGCCCGTCTCCTCTGTCTGTCCCGGCGCGCCGGCCCCTCAGCGCAGCACGAGCCTGGCGGTGCCAAGGACCAGACCGTCGCTGATCACCAGCGCCCCCGCAATCTCGACCAGCACGCCGGCGGTGATGACGAGCCAGCGCGGACAGCCGTGCGCGGCAAGACTGCCCCCCAGCACGAACGCGCAATCGCTCAGCGCATTCACGATGCTGTCCCCGCGATAGACGGCGGGCCCTTGCGGGGCGTTGAACAGCGCGATGACCGCCGGGGTGTTCTCGACGATCTCCCACACGCCGCTGCAGGCGATCACCAGCAGCAACCGGCGGTGCAGCGGCCAGTGCGGCCGCAGCGCCGTCGCCGCAAGGTATAGCGCGGCACCCGAGACCGCGTGAAGCGGCGAATAGAAATCCATCACATGCTGCGAGTTGTGGGCCGACAGCAGGCTGCCGTTCCACCACTCCAGCGGCACCGCCGCAGGCAGCGCGTCGCGGCCCAGCACGACCAGCCACGCCGCGACCAGGCCATTGACCAGCACAAACCCCAGGCACAGCGCGGCCACGGACCGCGCGGCGGGCGGCAGGGTCCGAACGCCAAGGGATGGTGACGGCATCAGCCCCGCCCGGCCGTGGGTGTGATCGCAATGCACGTCGGACGGCTCTCCGGTTCGGGCCCGCCCGCATTGGCCGCTCAGTCGGCCCTCAGCACGGCGGCGGGTCTTACGGTCAACGCCCGCAGCGCGAAGAAAAGTTCCGCCGCCAGCGTGGCCAGCACCCCGCCCGCGACCAGACCGACCGCGTTGGACCAGATCACCGCATGGTCGATGTCCAGCACGAACCGCGCCACCGCCCAGCCGCCCGTCACCCCCGCGGCCAGCGCGGTCAGGCCCGCCACAAGGCCCAGGATCGCCGCGCGCAGCGCAAGGCTGGCCAGGATCACCGCCCGGCTGGCGCCCAGGGTCTTGAGGATCGCGGCCTCATAGCGCCGGGCGCGCGCGCCCGCCAGCGCGGTCCCGACCAGAACGGCAAAGCCCGTGACCAGCGTGGCGGCGGCCCCCCAGCGCACGGCGACGGCGATGCCGGCCAGCAGGTCCGACGCGCGGTCGATCGCCTCGGCCACGGGGATGGCGGTGACGTTGGGCCAGCGGTCGGCGACGGCGCGCAGGATCGCGCCCTCGGTGCCCGGGGCGGCATAGACGGTGGCGATCCAGGTGTGCGGCGCGCCCCGAAGCGCGGCGGGGTTCATCGACATGACGAACCCGATGCCTGCGTTGCGGAAATCGACCTTGCGGAACGAGGCGACGGTTCCGGTGATGTCGCGCCCCATGATGTTGACGGTCAGCGTGTCGCCCAGGGCCAGCCCGATCTCGGCCCCCTCGTCGGCGGAAAAGCTGATCAGCGGCGGGCCGTCATAGTCCGGCGGCCACCAGTCGCCCGCCGTGATGGTCGTGCGGGCGGGCGGGTCGTCGGAATAGGTGACGCCCCGGTCGCCCCGGATCACCCAGTGATCGCCCGCGACCTCGGCCGCGGGACGGCCGTTGATCTGCGCGATGACGCCGCGCAGCATCGGCGCGGCCTCGACGCGGGTGACGGCGGGATGGCCGCGCACCAGCGCGTTGAAGCCGTCGATCTGGTCGGGTTGCAGGTCCACGAAGAAGAAGGACGGCGCGACGCCCGGCATCTCGCGCGCGATGGCGGTGCGCAGCGTGCCGTCGATCTGCCCGACCGTCGCCAGCACCGCCAGCCCCAGGCCCAGCGACAGCACGACCGCCGACGCCTCGGCCCGGCGGGTCCGCACCGCGCCCAGCGCCAGCCGCAGCGCGGGACGGGTGCGGGCCAGCGGCATCAGCGCCCGCGCCAGCAGCGGCGCGGTCAGGGCCGCGCCCGCCAGCAGCGCCAGCGTGGCCGCGATCGCCCCCAGCGTCCACCACGCCAGCCGCCCGTTGCCCGAAAACGCGACCGCCGCCCCCAGCAGCGCCGCCCCCGCGGCGCCGATCAGCATCAGATAGCGCGCCCCCGGCAGGCGGCGGGCGGGCGCCACGGCCGAGCGGAACAGCACGGCCGCCCGCGTCTCGGCCGCCCGCGCCAGCGGCCACAGCGTAAAGACCAGCGCCGCCAGCACGCCATAGACGGCCGCCTCGGCCAGCGGGCCGGGATAGACGCCGAAGGCCGCGGGCATCGGCAGGCGGGTCTGGATCAGCGGGGCCAGCGCCAGCGGCAGGCCCGCGCCCAGCACCAGACCCGCCGCGACGCCGATCGCCGTCAGCACCCCGACCTGCAGCAGATAGATCAGGAACACCGTGCCCCGGCTTGCCCCCAGGGTCTTGAGGGTGGCGATGACGGGCACCTTTTCGTCCAGATAGGCGCGCACCGCCGCCGCGACGCCGACCCCGCCAACGGCCAGGCCCGACAGCCCGATCAGCACCAGGAACGCGCCCAGCCGGTCCACGAAGGTGGACAGCCCCGGCGCGCCGTCGCGCGCGTCGCGCCAGCGCGGGGCCGCGCCCTCCAGCGCCTGCGTGACCTGCGCCTGCGCCGCGTCCAGGTCGGTCCCGGGCGGCAGGCGCAGGCGGTACTGCGTCTCAAACAGCGTGCCCGGCCCCAGCAAGCCGCTTTGCGCCAGATCGGCGGTCCGCACGATGGTGATCGGCCCCAGCGCCAGGCTTTCGCCCGCGTTGTCGGGGAAGCGGTCCAGGATCGCCGTCAGGGTGAAGTCCTGCACGCCGAGCCGAAAGCGGTCCCCGACCGACAGCCCCAGGCGATCCGCGAGCGCAGGTTCCATCACCGCGCCGGGCAGGCCGCCGCCCGGCGCAAGCGCGCGGTTTAGCGCGATGGGCGGTGACAGCGCGACGGTGCCGACCAGCGGATAGGCGTCATCCACGGCCTTGACCTGCGTCAGCGCACGCTCGGCCGCGCCGCCCTGCCCGACCGTGGCCATCGACCGGAACTCGGCCGTCTCGGACACCGCCTGCGCGATGCCCTCCAGCGTGGCGCGTTCGGCGTCGGTGGCAAAGCGATAGGTCAGCTCGACCTCGGCGTCGCCCCCCAGCAGCGCCGCGCCGTCGCGCGCCAGCCCCGCCTGGATGGCCGCGCGCACGGTTCCGACCGCCGCCAGCGCCGCCACCGCAAGCGCAAGGCAGGTCAGGAAGACGCCAAAGCCCCTCAGCCCGCCGCGCAGTTCCTGCCGCGCGATGCGCCAGCACAGGCGCAGGTCCCCGCTCATCCTGCCGCGCCCTCGAGCCGGCCGTCGCGCAGGCGGATCGTGCGGGCGCAGCGGGCGGCCAGGTCCGGGGCGTGCGTGACCAGCACCAGCGTCGTGCCGGCGTCGCGCACCATGCCGAACAGCAGGTCGGCGATCTGCCGGCCGGTCGCCTCGTCCAGGTTGCCGGTCGGCTCGTCGGCCAGCAGGATCGCGGGCCGGGGCGCCAGCGCCCGGGCCAGCGCCACGCGCTGCTGCTCGCCCCCCGACAACTGCGCGGGATAGTGATGGGCGCGCTCGCGCAGGCCCACGGCCGCCAGCCCGGCCATCGCCTGCTGCTCGGCGTCGGGGCGGCGCGCCAGTTCCAGCGGGATCGCCACGTTTTCCAGCGCGGTCATGGTCGGGATCAGGTGAAAGCTCTGGAACACGACGCTGAGGTGGTCGCGGCGGAACCGCGCCAGCGCATCCTCGTCCAGCGCCGTCAGGTCGCGGCCCAGCGCGCGGACCCGCCCGGCGGTCGCCTGTTCCAGCCCCCCCATCAGCATCAGCAGCGACGACTTGCCCGACCCGGACGGGCCGACCAGGCCGACCGTCTCGCCCGCCGCCACGCCCAGCGTGATGCCGCGCAGGATCTCGACGGGGCCGGCGCTGGACCCCAGCGTCAGGCGGACGTCGTCAAGGGACAGAACAGGGTCCGGCATGGCAGGTCCTTTGCGCGGGCGGGTCATGGACGGCAACGTTTCATCCGGCCCCCCGGTGCCATCGCGGCCGCGCGTCACTAGATCATGGGAAACGGAAAAAAGGGACCCGCCATGTTCGTTCGTGTTCTGGGTGCGATGCTGGTCGCGGCGCTGCCGGCCGTCGCCATCGCCCGGCCGGTGACGGTCGCCGCGCTGGGCGACAGCCTGACGCAGGGATACGGCCTGCCGCAGGATGACGGGCTGGTCCCGCAGTTGCAGGCCTGGCTGCGCGGGCGGGGGGCCGACGTGACCATCGTCAACGCAGGCGTGTCGGGCGACACCACCGCGGGCGGGCTCAGCCGCGTGGACTGGACCCTGACGCCGGACGTGGACGGGCTGATCGTGGCGCTGGGCGGCAACGACCTGCTGCGCGGCATCGACCCGGCGGTGGTCCGCGCCAACCTGGGCGGCATCCTTGACGCCGCGCGCAAGGCCGGGGTGCCGGCGATGCTGGTCGGGATCGCGGCCCCCGCGAACTATGGGCCCGAGTATCGGGCGGCGTTCGACGCCACCTTTGCCGACCTGGCCGACAGCCATGACGTGCCGCTGATTGCGTCGCTGCTGGCGCCGATCCTGGCCGCCCCCGATCCGCGCGCGGTCATGCAGGCCGACGGCATCCACCCCGATGCGGACGGCGTCCGGCTGATCGTCGAGGCGGCGGGGCCGCAGGTGCTGGGGTTCGTCGCGGCCCTGGGCGCCTGCCCGGCGGGATGCGCCGCCGCGCCGTGACGCCACGGGGCCGGTCAGGCCGACGCGCGGGCCAGATACTCCGTGACGACGGGGCGCAGGTTGCAGGCGCCCTCGTCGCGGGCGGCGTCGATCAGGCCGCGCAGCGCGCACAGGTCGATCCGCCGGATCAGCGCCTTGACCGGCCCCACCGACGCCGGCCGCATCGACAGCCGCCGCAGCCCCAGCGCGGCGAATGTCGCGGCCTCGGCCGGGCGGCCCGCGTCCTCGCCGCAAAAGCTCAGCGGAACGCCCGCCTGGGTGCAGCGGTCCACGATCTGCGCCAGCAGCGCGACGAAGGGGGTGCTGAGCGTGTCATAGCGGCGGCGGACGCGCTCGTTCTCTCGGTCGGCGGCAAAGAAGAACTGCTTGAGGTCGTTGCCGCCGATCGACACGAAGTCGCAGGCCCGGAAGAACGCCGGCGAGGCGAAGGCCAGCGACGGGGTTTCCAGCATGGCGCCCACCTTGATCCCGCTGGGCAGCGCATGGCCCATCGCGCCCTCACGCTCCAACTGGTGCATCAGCATGGCGCGGGCCTGCGTGAACTCGCTTTCCTCGGCGATAAAGGGGAACATGACCTGCAGTTCCCGCCCGGCGGCGGCGCGGATCAGGGCCTGCAACTGCATCTGCAGCACGCCGCGCTTGTCGAGGCCCACGCGGATGGCGCGCCACCCCATGGCGGGGTTCGGCTCGTCCTGAGGCTTCATGTAGGGCAGGACCTTGTCGGACCCGATGTCCAGCGTGCGGAACACCACCGGCTTGCCGTGCGCGTTGTCCAGCACCCGGCGATACATGGCCGCCAGCTCGTCGCGGCGGGGCACGCGGGTGCGGGTCAGGAACTGCAGCTCGGTGCGGAACAGCCCCACCCCCTCGGCGCCCGAGCCTTCGAGGCTGGGCAGGTCGCCCATCAGCCCGGCGTTCATGTGCAGCTCGACCCGGCAGCCGCACAGCGCCGTCGCCGGCAGGGTGCGCAGGTCGGCATAGCGGCTTTGGGCTGCCGCCTGCATGGCGATCTTGTCGCGGAAGGCGGCGGCCACCGACTCCTCGGGGCGCAGGTGGACGATGCCCGTGTCGCCGTCCACCAGGATGGTGTCGCCGTTCAGCGCCTCGGCGGTGATGCGGGTCGCGTGGATGACCAGCGGGATGGACAGCGCCCGCGCCACGATGGCGGCATGGCTGCCGACGCTGCCTTCCTCGAGGACGACGCCGCGCAGGCGGCGGCCATAATCCAGCAGCTCGGCGGGGCCGATGTTGCGCGCGACCAGAACCGGGTTGGGCGGCATCTCGGCCCCGGTGTCGCGCCCCTGCCCGGTCAGGATGCGCAGCAGCCGGTGGGCCAGGTCGTCCAGGTCGTGCAGCCGGTCGCGCAGATAGGGATCGGGCGAGGCTTCCAGCCGCGCGCGGGTCTGAAGCTGTTCCTTCTCGACCGCCGCCTCGGCGGAAAGGCCCCGTTCGATGTCGTCCATCATCCGCCGCAGCCAGCTGCGGGACTGGGCGAACATCCGGTAGGTTTCCAGCACCTCGGCGCCCTCGCCCTTGGGCATGGCGTTGGTGCTGAGCATCTCGTCCAGCGACCGGCGCAGCATCGCCATCGCCTCGGTCAGGCGCGCGCGCTCCTTGTCGGGATCGTCGCCGACGGGGTTGGTCACCACCACCCGCGGCTCGTGCAGCCAGACCTGACCCTCGGCCGCGCCCTCCTGCCCGGCCAGGCCGCGGATCATCGCGGGAAAGCGGTGGGTCGAGGGCTGGGCGTCGTTGCCCACGAAGGCGCCCAGCTCGGCCATCTCGGCCAGCACCATGGCCACGACCTCAAGGCCGTAGATCTCGTCCTCGGTGAACTCGCGCGCCGCGCGCGACTGCACGACCACGACCCCCAGCTTTTCCCCGACGCGCTGGATCGGCACGCCCAGGAACGACGGGAACACCTCCTCGCCGGTTTCGGGCATGAAGCGGAAGCCGGGTTCGGCCGGCGCGTTGGCGGTGTTCAGGGGGCGGCCGGTGCGGGCCACGCGGCCGACCAGCCCCTCGCCCAGCCGCAGGCGGGTCTTGTGCACGGATTCGGGGCGCAGCCCTTCGGTCGCACACAGTTCCAGCGTCTGGGGATCGCGGAACAGATAGATCGAGCACACCTGCGTGCCCATCGAATCGGCTATGTGGTGGGCAATGCTGTCCAGCCGCGCCTGCCCGTCGCCGGGCGCGGCCAGCGTGTCGCGCAGTCGGCCCAGCAGCTTGCGAGAGTCGCTTTCGCCCCGGTTCGGCATCGGCCCGTCAACCCTTCCTGGTCAACCTGATGTGACGGCAGGCACGGCCCTGCGGCCACGTCCCGCCCGCCCCGCGGTCCTCATCCGGCGCGCTCAGGCCTTGTCCAGGTCAAAGGCATCATGCAGGGCCTGCACGGCCAGTTCCATATAGCGCCGGTCGATCAGCACCGAAATCTTGATCTCGCTGGTGGCGATGACCTTGATGTTGATGTTTTCGTCGGCCAGCGCCTTGAACATGCGCGCGGCGACGCCCGCATGGCTGCGCATCCCGATGCCCACGACCGACACCTTGGCCACGTCGTCGTCCACGCTCAGCTCGTCATAGGCGATCAGCCCAGCGGCGCGGGCATCCTCCATCGCGCGGCGGGCGCGATCGACCTGGTTGACGGGGCAGGAAAAGGTCATGTCGGTGACCGCGCCCGGATGATCGTCGTAGTCGCGTTCGGAAATGTTCTGGACGATCATGTCCACGTTGACGCCGGCCTCGGCCAGCGGCGCGAAGATGGCGGCGGAAATGCCGGGCCGGTCCTCGACCGTGACCAGCGTGATCTTGGCCTCGTCGCGCGAATAGGCCACGCCGGAGACGACCTTGGATTCCATGATCTCATCCTCATCGCAGACCAGCGTGCCGCTGGTTTCATCGGTATCCTCGAAGGACGACAGCACCCGCAGGCGGACGTTGTAGCGCATCGCCAGCTCGACCGAGCGCGTCTGCAGAACCTTGGCGCCCAGGCTGGCCAGCTCCAGCATCTCCTCGAAGGCGATGCGGTCCAGCTTGCGGGCCTTGCGGCTGATGCGCGGATCGGTCGTGTAGACGCCGTCCACGTCGGTATAGATGTCGCAGCGCTCGGCCCCGAAAGCGGCGGCAAAGGCCACGGCGGTGGTGTCGGACCCGCCGCGCCCCAGGGTCGTCACGCGCCCGTCCGGGCCGATGCCCTGGAACCCGGCGATGACGGCGACCTTCATGCCTTCGGCAAACTTCTGGTCGATATTGGCGCGCGGGATCGACACGAAGCGCGCCGATCCGTGCTGCGCGGTGGTGTTTATCGGCACCTGCCAGCCCTGCCAGCTGCGCGCGGGCACGCCCATCGCCTGCAGGCGCAGCGCCATCAGCCCGGCGGTGACGTTCTCTCCGCTGGCGACGACGGCGTCGTATTCGCGCGCGTCATACAGGCGCGAGGTCCCCTCGACCCAGCCGACCAGCTCGTTGGTCTTGCCCGACATGGCGCTGACGATGACGATCACGTCATGGCCGCGCTCGACCTCGCGCTGCACCTTGCGGGCGGCGTTCGCGATGCGGTCCAGGTCGGCCACCGAGGTGCCCCCGAATTTCATCACCAGAAGCGGCATCGACGGCCCCCTGCCAGGATCAACCGGACGGCTTCTAGGGCCGGCGCCCGCCATTCGCAAGTGGCGCCGCAGGCCGGTTCAGTTCACCCGGCGCTTGCGCAGGAACGGCAGGGGGGTGATCGGCACGCCCTCCTCGAGCAGGGCGCGGGCCTCCTCCAGCGGGGCCTCGCCGTGGATGGCGCGCTCGGGCTTGCGGCCTTCGTGCATGTCGCGGGCCTCGGTCGCAAACGCATCGCCCACATAGTCCGAGGTTCGCTCGACATGGGCGCGCAGCTCGGCCAGCCGCTGCTCGACGGTGCTGGCGGGGGCCTTCAGCGGATGCGCCTCCTCGTCGGCGGCGCGCACGGGCACCGCCGGGGCCATGGGCGCCTTGGCGATGCTGGTCGAGCCGCAAACCGCGCAGCTGACCTGCCCCCCCGACAGCAGCGCGTCAGAGCCGCTGGCCGACCGGAACCAGCTGTCGAAGTCGTGCCCCTTGTCGCAGCGCAGCGCATAGCGGATCATCGTGACGGAAACTCCTGTCCCTGGCGGCAAATATCGGCCCCGCGCGGCCGCCGTGCAAGGGGCCGCGGGGTCGCACGGGGTCACGCGGGGTCGCGGGCCGCGCGGCCGTCAGCGCCCGAGCAGCGCCAGCAGCCGGGCCGTCAGGGCGGCGGGATCGGGCGCCTCGCGGTCCAGGGTCGCGCGGGCGGCGGCCCCCATGGCGCGCGCCGCGGCGGGATCGTCGGCCAGGGCGCCGACCGCCGCGGCCAGGGTCGCCCCGGTGATCGCGCGGGCCGCCCCCGCGGCCGCAAGCCGCGCGAAATCCTGCGCAAAGTTCGACACGTCCGGTCCGTGCAGCAGCGCGCAGCCGCAGGCCGCCGGCTCCCACGGGGTATGGCCGCCGCGATCGCTGAGCGATCCCGCGACAAGGCAAAGGCCCGCCGCCGCGGCCGCGGGCCGCATCACCCCCAGCCGGTCGATCAGCGTCACCGCGGCGTCCGGGTCCGGCCCGTCGCGCCAGCGCGCCAGGGACAGGCCGCGCGCGCGCGCCAGCGCGGCCACGGCGTCGGCCCGTCGGGGATGGCGCGGGGCCAGGATCAACCGCAGCCGCGGCCGCGTCGCGCGCAGGGCGGCATGGGCGTCCAGGACGATCTCGTCCTCGCCCTCGTGCGTCGAGGCGGCCAGCCACGTCGCGTCGCGCCGCGCATCGGGCGCGACCGGCGGCCAGGCGGCCGGTCCCATCAGCTTGAGGTTGGTGCGCGGCGCCAGCGCCTGCGGCCGCAGCCCCAGCGCGGCCAGCCGCCGTTCGGTCGCGGCGTCCTGCGCCGACAGCAGGTCCAGCCCGCCCAGGACGGGGGCCACCAGCCCGCGCATCCGCGCCCAGCGCGCCGCCGAGCGGGCCGACATCCGGGCCCCCACCACCGCCTGCGCGATCCCGCGCCGCCGGGCCGAGGCGGCGCGATTGGGCCAGATCTCGTTCTCGATCGTCACGACCAGGGCGGGCCGGGCCGCGTCCAGGAACCGCTCGACCGCCCCAGGCACGTCCAGCGGCGCCAGCCGTGCGGGCAACCCCCAGCCCTGCGCCACGGCCCGCCCGGTCACGCTGTTGGCCGTGACCAGCACCGGCACCGCGGCGGCAAGATGCGACGCCAGCACCCGGGCCGAGTTCAGCTCGCCCACCGAGGCCCCGTGCAGCCAGACCCCGCCCGAGACATCGGGCGGGCCTGCGTCCAGCACCATGCGCTGCCGCGCCTCGGGACCGGCAAGCGGCGCGGCCCCGCGCAGCACGGCACCCGCCAGATACGTTGCTGCGCGATAGATCATGCGGGGGTTCCAGGCTGTCGGGCGATCGGTGCGACCAGGGGATGCGCCAGGATGGCCCGGGTCGCCGCGCCCGCCAAGCCTTGCGGATGTCGCGGGTTGATGGTGGAGGCGGGTACCGGAATCGAACCGGTCTTCACGGATTTGCAATCCGCTGCGTAACCTCTCCGCCAACCCGCCGCCGTGAGGTGCGCGACAGATAAGGCAAAGCCCAGGGCCGCGCAAGCGGATCGCATGAGGTGGCCGGGCGCGCGGCGTTGGCGCGGACAGCCGCTTGCGCGCGGGCGCACCAGGGCCGGACCGTCCTGGACGCCCCTCGCCAGCGCCCCCGCCCGCAGCCCGGCAAAACCGGACCGGGCAGGCCTGCAAGACAGGCGCGGTGTCCCCGCGGCCTGCCCCGCGTCGGCGCGCGCGGGTGGCCTCAGCGGCCCCGGACCCGCGCGTTGCGGTTGCCGATCAGCTTCAGCCGCAGGGCGTTCAGCTTGATGAAACCGGCCGCGTCCTTCTGGTCATAGGCGCCCGCGTCGTCCTCGAACGTGACATGCGCCTCGGAATACAGGCTGTGGTCCGACCAGCGGCCCACGCAACTGACCGAGCCCTTGTAGAGCTTGAGCCGGACGGTGCCGGTCACGTGCTCCTGGCTCTTGTCGATCAGCGCCTGCAGCATCTCGCGTTCCGGGCTGAACCAGAAGCCGTTGTAGATCAGCTCGGCATAGCGCGGCATCAGGCTGTCCTTGAGGTGGCCCGACCCGCTGTCCAGCGTGATCTGCTCGATGCCCCGGTGCGCCTCCAGCAGGACGGTGCCGCCCGGCGTCTCGTAGATGCCGCGCGACTTCATCCCGACGAAGCGGTTCTCGACGAAATCCAGCCGGCCGATGCCATGCGCGCCGCCCAGTTCGTTCAGCCGCGTCAGGATCGTCGCCGGCGACAGCGCCTGACCGTCGATGGCCACGGCGTCGCCCCGCTCGAACGCGATCTCGACATACTGGGGCCGGTCGGGCGCGTCCTCGGGGCTGACGGTGCGCTGATAGACATAGTCCGGCGCTTCCTCGGCGGGATTTTCCAGCGCCTTGCCCTCGGACGAGGTGTGCAGCAGGTTCGCATCGACGCTGAACGGCGCCTCGCCGCGCTTGTCCTTGGCAATCGGGATCTGGTTGGCTTCCGCGAACTCGATCAGCTTGGTGCGGCTGGTCAGGTCCCACAGCCGCCACGGCGCGATCACCTTGATCGCCGGGTCCAGCGCATAGGCCGACAGCTCGAACCGCACCTGGTCGTTGCCCTTGCCGGTGGCGCCGTGGGCCACCGCATCGGCGCCATGCTCATGCGCGATCTCGACCAGCCGCTTGGCGATCAGCGGCCGCGCGATCGAGGTGCCCAGCAGGTAAAGCCCCTCATAGACGGCATTGGCGCGGAACATCGGGAAGACATAGTCGCGCACGAACTCCTCGCGCACATCCTCGATGTGGATGTTCGAGGGCGCGATGCCCAGCATCTCGGCCTTGGCGCGCGCGGGCTCCAGCTCCTCGCCCTGGCCAAGGTCGGCGGTGAAGGTGATGACCTCGCAGCCGTATTCGGTCTGCAGCCATTTCAGGATGATCGAGGTGTCCAGCCCCCCGGAATAGGCCAGGACTACTTTCTTGGGCGCCTCGGTCATGGCGGTCTCTCCGTGCGGACATGATCGCCGGCGGGGATAGGGCGTTTTGCCCAGCGTCACAAGGGCAGGCGGCGGACGCCCCGCCAGCGGCGGATGCCGCGGCGCGGGCGCGGGCGCGGGCGCGGGACCGGGCGGGACGGGGCGCGGCCCCGCGCCGGCTTGCCATGCGGCCCGGATGCGCGCACATCAAGGCGATGCAGACGCCCGCCCCGATCCCACCGCACGCCGGTTCCGGCCCGTTCGCCGACGCCGTGGCCGATGCGGCGGCCGCTCTGCGGCCGCTGTTCGAACCCACGCCCCTGCAGCGCAACGCCCTGTTGTCGGACCGCTACGGCGCCGACATCTGGCTCAAGCGCGAGGACCTGACCCCGGTGCGCAGCTACAAGCTGCGGGGCGCGCTGACGGCGATGCGCAAGGCGCTGGCGCTGCGGCCCGGCGCGCGTTTTGTCTGCGCCAGCGCGGGCAACCACGCGCAGGGCATGGCCTATGCCTGCCGCGAGTTCGGGGCGCAGGGCACGATCTTCATGCCCGTCACGACGCCGCAGCAGAAGATCCAGAAGACGCGGATGTTCGGCGGCGATTCGGTGCACATCGAGCTGTTCGGCGACTATTTCGACCAAAGCCTGCGGGCCGCGCAGGCGATGGCGCAGGACAGCGGCAGCGTGTTCCTGTCGCCTTTCGACAATGCCGAGGTGATCACGGGCCAGGCCACCGTCGGCCACGAGATCCTGGACCAGGGTCCGCCGCCCGATCTGGTGGTGCTGCCGGTCGGCGGCGGGGGCCTGTCAGCCGGCATGGCGCGGCTGTTGTCCGAACGCGCGCCCGCGACGCGCTTTGCCCTGGTCGAGCCTGCGGGCGGCGCCAGCCTGCACGCCGCGCTGGCGGCGGGGCAGCCGGTGACCCTGCCCACCGTGGACAATTTCGTGGACGGCGCGGCGGTCGCGCGGATCGGCGACCTGCCGTTCGCCACCCTGTCGCGCTTTGTCCCCGCCGACCTGGTGCTGGCCCCCGAGGACCGGGTCTGCGCCACCATGCTGGAGATGCTGAACGTCGAGGGGATCGTGCTGGAACCCGCGGGCGCGCTGGCCATCGACGCGCTGGCCGAGCTGGCGGCGCGCGGGCAGCTTTCCGGGCGGCAGGTGGTCTGCGTCTGCTCGGGCGGCAACTTCGATTTCCAGCGCCTGCCCGAGGTGCGCGAGCGCGCCCAGCGGCACGCGGGCGTCAAGAAATACTTCATCCTGCGCCTGCCGCAGCGGCCCGGCGCGCTGCGCGAGTTCCTCAACCTGCTGGGGCCCGACGATGACATTGCGCGGTTCGAATACCTCAAGAAATCGGCCCGCAACTTCGGCTCGGTCCTGATCGGGATCGAGACGACGCACCCCGCCAACCTTGCCGCGCTGAACGACCGGCTGCGGCAGGCCGGGCTGGACTGGCGCGACATCACCGGCGACGTGGTGCTGTCCGAATTCCTGATCTGACCGCGCCTCAGGCCACCGCCGCGCCGGCCTGGCCACCCAGCACGCGGTCCAGGTCGCGCATCAGGATCTGCCTTGACATGGCATAGCTGTCGGTCAGCGCCGCCGTGCGGACCTGATCCGCGCGGCCCCGCATGACCTGCGTCTCGCACGACTGGCAAAGCCGGCCGAGCTCGGCCAGGCCGATGGTCTAGGCGCTGCCCTTGATGACATGCAGCCGCGTCCCCAGCCCCTCGGGCGGGACCGTGTCCAGCCGCATCACGGCGTCCTCGATCTCGTCCAGAAACAGGTCCAGGATCGCGCGGAAGTCCGGGTCCCCCAGGTCGCGATGCATCTCGCACAGTCGTTTCCAGTCGATCATCGCAGGCCCCGCACCAGGTCTGCCCCGCTCTAGCAGCGCCGGGTTGACGCAAGGTTAACGCAGGCCCGGTCGCCCCTTAACCGCCGGTTTACCCGACCCGGCTAATGGTTGCGCATGAGTCCGTCGAATCGCCCTGTCCCGCCTGCCGCACGCGATCCGGGCCGCCCGCCTCCGGCCCGGCGGCGGCTGGTGCTGGTGGTGGACGACAGCCGCGCGCACCGACGCCTGCTGTCGGTGCTGCTGACCCGCGCGGGCTATGACGTGATCGAGGCCCGCGACCCCGATCACGCGCTGGACGTGTGCCGCACCCGAAAGCCCGACCTGATCGTGTCGGACTGGATGATGAACGGCATGGCCGGGCCCGACCTGTGCCGGGCGCACCGCGCGATCGACCGGCCCGGCTATGGCTATTTCGTGCTGCTCACCTCAAGGACCGACAGGGCCGACATCGCCTTGGGCCTGCAATCGGGCGCGGACGATGTCCTGACCAAGCCCGTGTCGGGGACCGAGCTGCTGGCCCGCCTTGCGGCCGGCGAGCGCGTGATCGACATGCAGGACCGGCTGGAGGCCACGAACCAGGCCCTTCAGACCACGCTTGCCGACCTGCGCCAGGCGCAGGAGGTGATGACCGGCGACCTGCGCGAGGCGCGCAAGCTGCAGCAGGGGCTGGTCCGGGAACGCCAGCGCCGCTTCGGGGCCATGCGGGCGTCGCTGCTGTGGCGGCCGGCGGGGCTGATCGGGGGCGATCTGGTGGGCTTTCGCCAGCTGGACGACGACACCGTGGCGCTGCATGCGGTCGATGTGTCGGGCCATGGCGTCACCGCGGCGCTGTTCACCGCGCGGCTGGCCGCGCAGCTGGACGGGCTGGACCACCCCGACCGCCCGACGATCCCGCCCCCGGCCGAGGTGGTGCGCTCGCTGAACGCCATGATCCTCGACAGCCTGCGCACCGACGCCTATGCGACGATCGTCTATGCCCAGATGCAGCTGTCCACCGGCGCGGTCCGGCTGATCCAGGCCGGGCATCCGCATCCGATGCTGCAACGCGCATCCGGCGCGATCGAGCGGATCGGCCAGGGCGGCATGCCCGTCGGCCTGTTCGAGGACGCGCAGTTCGACGAGGTGACGCTGACGCTGGCCCCCGGCGACCGGCTGTTCATCGCCTCGGACGGCATCACCGAGGCGATCAGCGCCCGCGGCCAGCAACTGGGCGAGGAGGGGCTGCGCGCCATGCTGCAGATCAACGCGCCCCTGACCGGCGAGGCGCTGCTGGAATCGATCGCGTGGTCGGTGTCCGAGTTTTCGGGCGGCCAGCGCGCCGACGACGTCTCGGCCATCCTGGTCGAGCATCTGTCGGGCGCGCAGCTGATCTCGCTGGCGCGCGAGGAGGGCGGCGCGGGCTGACCGCGCGACCCCCGGGCGGCCGGGCCGCGTCAGATCAGCAGCACCTGGGTGCCGATCTTCGTCAGGCCGAACAGCTCCTGGATATGCTCGTTGTAAAGCCCGATGCAGCCGTTCGACGACTTGCGCCCGATCTTGCGCGTGTCATGGGTGCCGTGGATGCGATAATACTGCCAGCTCAGCCACAGGGCGTGGGTTCCCAGCGGGTTGTCCGGCCCCGCGGGGACAAAGTCCGGCCACTCGGGGTTGCGCTTCTTCATCTCGGGCGTGGGCGACCAGGTGGGGCCCTCGACCTTCTTGATGATCTCGGTGCGGCCGCGGCGGGTCAGATCCTCGCTGACCGGAATCGAGGTCGGGTACAGCCGGAAGGTCGCCCCGTCCTCGGACCAGTAGCTGAGCGCGCGCGACGTCAGGTCGACCAGAACCGCGCCGTTGGTCAGGTCGGTGAAATAGGGGCGCCAGTCCTGCACCCGAAAGCTCGAGATGTTGCGCCGGCTGTCCTGCTGCGAATCGTACTGGACCACGCCCGCATCCGGGGTCGCGCCCGCGACCGGCGCACCCGCCAGCGGCTGACCCGTATAGGGGTCGATCGCCTGTGCCGAGGCCGCGCCGGCAAGACCGGCCGCGCCCATTGCGACCGAGGTGGCAAGGAAGGCCCGCCGGTCAAGGGCGGGCGGCGTCGTGTGGCGCATGGCTGTCTCCTGTAAGCCGGGCCGCCTGGCGCGGCCTTCTGGGCATCTCTGGCTGGCGGATTAGGACCGCTTCGTGGGCGGAGCAAATCAAACCGCTGTCATGTCCGCAGATCCCCCGACGCTGTTGCGCGACAGCCAGAGCTGCCGGTCCGGGGCGGCACGCGGCGGACCGAGTAAACCCGCCGCCTGCAACTGGCAGTTGCCCGCCGCGTTCGCCGCCCGGCGCTTGCTGGTGGCGCTTACGGGCGGCCGTCCAGCCGCACGAAGTCGAGAACGCTGCCCTGGCCCTCGGCGACCTGAGACCAGTCGTCCGCCTGGAAATCCACCACCAGCGTCGCCCCGGTCGGATAGCGGCGAAAGTCAGGGTCCAGCGGCGGGCGGGCGGGCAATTTCTGTGCAAGCGCCGCGATGCCGGGGTTGTGGCCGATCATCATCACCGTGGGCGCGCGCGCGGTGCGCAGCACCTCCAGCATGGTGTCCGGCGCGGCGAGATACAGCCGCCGGTCGGCGTGGACCGCCGGGCGCGTTTCGAACACCGCGCCCTCGACCAGTTCCCACGTCTCGACGGTGCGGCGGGAATCGGAACACAGCACCTCTTCGGGGTGATGGCCGCGGCTGGCCAGCCAGTCGCCCAGGGCACGGGCCGTCCGGCGGCCGCGCGCGTTCAGCGGGCGATCGTGGTCGGGAACCGTGGGGTCGTCCCAGTCCGACTTTGCATGGCGGGTCAGGATCAGGCGGCAGTGTCCGTTCGGCGTCATCACTACCCTTTCTGGGTCCAACTGCGGCAAGACTGCCATCGCCCCCGCAGTGCCGCAAGCGCCGCGTGTGCGCGCGCGGCCCTTGCGGTCAAAGCCCGCTGTCGCCCTGGCGCAGCCCGTGCGGCTTGACGCGCGCCTCGCTGGACCGGATCAGGCTGCCCGCGCCCTGTTCGGTGAACAGTTCCAGCAGGGTGGCGTTCGGCACGCGCCCGTCCAGGATGACGACGGCGCGCACGCCATCCTCCAGCGCCTTCAGCGCGGTCTCGGTCTTGGGGATCATCCCGCCGGCGATGGTTCCGTCGGCGATCATGGCGCGCAGCTGGTCGGGATGGATCTGCGTCAGCACCTGCCCCGAGGCGTCCTTGACCCCCGACACGTCCGTCAGCAGCAGCAGCCGGTCGGCCCGCAGCGCCCCCGCGATGGCCCCCGCGGCGGTGTCGCCGTTGACGTTGAACGTCTCGTTGTCGGCCATCCCCGTCGCCACCGGCGCGATCACCGGGATCAGCCCGGCCAGATAAAGGTCGCGGATGATCTGCACGTTCATCTCGATCGGGCGGCCCACGAAGCCCAGTTCGGGGTCGTCGGCCTCGCACACCATCAGGTCGTCGTCCTTGCCGGAAATGCCGATGGCGCGCCCGCCCGCATCGTTGATCGCCTGGACGATGCGCTTGTTGACCAGCCCCGACAGGACCATCTCGACCACCTGCACGGCCTCGGCCGTGGTGACGCGCTTGCCGCGGACAAAGCGGCTTTCGATCCCCAGCCGGTCCAGCAGGTCGTTGATCATCGGTCCGCCGCCGTGGACGACGACGGGGTGGATGCCCACCTGCTTCATCAACACGATGTCGCGGGCGAATTCGGCCATCGCCGCGTCGTCGCCCATGGCGTTGCCGCCGAACTTGACGACCACGACGGCGCCCGCATAGCGCTGCATGTAGGGCAGCGCCTCGGACAGGGTGCGGGCGGGGGCGGCAAAGTCTCGGTCCATGTTCTGCTGTCTCATCCGGCGTCCCTGATGGGTTCGCGGGGCAGGCTATGCCGCATGCCCGGCAAGGTCCAGCCGCAGCGGCGCCCCAGGCCCGCGCCGGTCAGCCGAGCACGTCGTCGCCGGTCAGCCGCGCCAATCCCTCGATCCGCACGATCAGGTCGGCCAGCCGGTCGCCGTCCAGGTCCGCCAGCACCTGAACCCCGCCCGCGACCGCAAGCCACCGCCATTCCGCGCGCCCCGCGCCAGAGAACGCCGCCTGGTCCAGCCAGGCGCCCCAGATCGCCGACAGGTCCAGCCTGTCGCTGCCCGACTGGAAATCGGCGATCCGGTCGGGGTGCGGCGGGTTCCCTGGGCCCGGCGCGGGCGGCAGAAAGCGGAACGCGTCCGCGCCCTCGCCCCCGTGCAGCACATCGCCGTCGCCGCGGGCGAACAGCAGGTCGTCGCCGGCGCCACCCTGCAGCAGATCCGCGCCCGCCCCGCCCGACAGGCTGTCCGCCCCCGCGCCGCCGTACAGCGAATCGGCCCCCTGCCCGCCCGACAGCCAATCTGCGTCAGCCCCCCCCAGGATCACGTCGTCGTCCATTCCGCCAAACAGCGCATCCTGACCCGCCCCGCCGTCCAGCGCGTCACGGCCCCATTCCCCCAGCAGCCGGTCGTTGCCCTCGCCACCGAACAGGCGGTCGTCGCCGGTGTTGCCCCACAGGCTGTCGTGACCGACAGCGCCGCCGAGCGCGTCGTTTCCCGCGCCGCCCATCAGCCGGTCGTCGCCCAGTTCGCCGTGCAGGGCATCGTTTCCGGACCCGCCGTCGGCCGCGTCGTTGCCCGCACCCCCGTAGACCCTGTCGTTGCCCTGGTGCGCGCGCAGCGTGTCCGCGCCGCCATCGCCCGACAGGACGTCGCCGCCCAGGCCCCCGCCCACAAGGTCGTTGCCCTCGCCGCCCGCCAGCGTGTCGGTTCCGGCCCCGCCCAGCAGCGTGTCGCCGTCATCCCCGCCAAACAGCCGGTCCCCCCCTTGGCCCGCCGACAGCAGGTCAGCGCCTTCCCCGCCAAACAGCGTGTCCGACAGCTCGCCCCCCCGCAGCACGTCGGTCCCCCAGTCGCCCGCCAGCATGTTGCGCCCGCCCTGGCCGTGCAGCGTGTCGTCGCCCAGGCCCCCGCTCAGCCGGTCGTGGCCCGCGCCGCCGCCCATCAGGTCGTTTTCGGAATGGCCCCGCAGGGTGTCGTCCCCGTCGCCGCCCAGGATCGTGTCCTCGCCGGCGCCACCAAGGACAAGATCGTTCCCGCCGCCCGCCTCGACCCGGTCCCGCCCGGCCCCGGCCGAGACGTGATCGTTGCCCCCGCCGGGCCGCAGCGTGTCGGCACCCGCGCCCGCGGCCATCACGTCGCGCAGCAACCCGCCGATCATCAGCGTGCGGCCCGTCAGGTCGATGAACACGTTGCGCCCCAGCGCGTCGATCAGCACGTCGTCGCCCGCGCCGCCCTGCAGCCGGTCGTCGCCCGCCCCGCCCGCCAGAGTGTCGCGGCCCTCGCCGCCGTCCAGCAGGTCGGCGCCGTCGCCGCCGTTCAACTGGTCGTTTCCCGTGCCGCCCAGCATCGTGTCGTTGCCCGCGTCGCCCATCAGCCGGTCGTCATCAGCCTCGCCGAACAGCTGGTCGTGGCCGTCGCCCGCAGCCATCACGTCGCCGCCGGCGCCGCCGCGCAGCGTGTCGTTGCCGGAATTGCCCTGCACGGTGTCCCCGCCGCCATCGGCCGTGATCCGGTCGGCGCCCGCCCCGGCCATGATGCGGTCGCCCGAGGCGCTGCCCAGCACCGTGTCGTTGCCATCCATCCCCCAGACCGTCGCGCCCCCGCGTGCGGCCAGAACGTCGGCGCGGGGCGAGCCCACCAGTTCCAGCGCGATGGCCGGCGGGGCATAGTGGGCCACGGGAAACAGGGAATTGTCGAACAGCCCGGGCAGCAGCGTGCGCCCGTCGCCGGAATAGACGTCGATCACCGTCTCGCCGAAGCGGATCTTGATGCCCCAGGTCTGGGGCGTCATGCGCAGCTGCAGGGTGGACCGGATCATGCCCAGCATGGACAGGTCCAGCCGGTCCACGCCCATCTCGAAGTCCTTGACCGCGACACGGCCGTCCACCGGCAGCGGGACGAACAGGTCGGCGCCGCGGCCGCCGTACATCGCGACCGACTCTGCCCCCGCGATCAGGATGTCGTCGCCGTCCAGGCCCTTGATGATGGTGGTGCCGGCCCCGCCCTGGATCAGGTCGTCCCCCGCGGTGCCGTCGTGGCGCCCCTCTCCGACGGAACGGGTCTGTCCGCTCTCGCCGGGGTCGATGACGAACTGCGTCAGGCCTCGTTCCGTGGCAGAGCCGGCAAAGACCACGATCCGGCCGTCCACGACCTGCGCGGCCAGCGCCGAGACGTCCGCCAGCGCAAGATCGGCGCGGTCGGCGATGGTCTGCAGGTGCAGCAGCCGCCCGTCGGGTGTCACGGTGAACAGGCTCAGCCCGTCGTCGGCGCCCCCCGCGATGACGAAGGCACGGCCGTCCAGCGACACCGCCTCCAGCACCGTGGCGGCCTCGAACCGCGTCGTGCGCTCGTCCAGCACGTGATCGACCGGGACCAGCCCGCCGCCGGGCGTGACGCGCAGGGTGGTCAGCGACGAGCTTCCGGCGCCGCTGACCACCAGGAAATGCTGCCCGCCCACCTCGACATGGGCAATGTCGCGCGGACCGTTGAAGCCGGCGCCGCGCGCGGCGCCCAGGAATTCGCCGTGCCCCAGCGTGCCGTCGGGCAGGATGCGGTGCAGCGCGATGTAGTTCCCGCGAGTCGAGGCGGTGGCGATCAGGTCCAGCGAGCCGATGCGGATCGCCACCACGCGGTCGACCTGCGCATCGGCCGGCAGGCCGTGGGGCGCGGCAGCCCAGTCCACCCGCCCCAGCCGGCCGTCGTCCAGTTGCCGCCAGATCGAAAAGGCCGCCAGGTCATGGCAGGTCACGGCCAGCATCGACAGGCCGGACAGGGTGGTCAGGCTGTGTGCGGTCAGCACGTCGGCCGGCAGCGACGCCAGGTTCAGGGCGTCGTCCGCCGACCCCAGCGCGCCGTCCTCGCGCAGCTGGCGCACCGCGGCAGGGGCGCCGTACAGGCCGGCGGTCAGCAGGCTGATGCCGCCGGGGCGGTCGATCAGCACCGCCTCGGGGTCGGCCTGGTGGCGCAGGCCGGAACCAAAGGGGTGGCTGGCCACCGTGACCACCTGCCGGTCGGGATCGGCCACCCACCAGACGGTCTGCCCGCCCCCGGCATGGGTCACGCCGTACAGCATCGTCCGCCCGCCCACGACCCCCAGGGTCAGGTCGGTCAGGTTCTGGACGAACCCCGCGCGGGGGCCGCCCAGAATGGCCACAAGGCGAACATCGACCATTCCCGTCCCCCAACGTCATCGGTCCGGGGTGCAGAATGCGGCCAAGGTCTTTCAGGTCCATGAGTTTCTGCCCACGAAAGGCCGCAAAGTGCCGGGGATTTTAACGGTCGCCCAATCCCTGACTCTCAGGCCCCGCGGCCTCGCGGCGATAGGGGCCGAAGGCCGCGGTCTCGGCCATGTCGTCGCCCACCGCCGCCGTCTCGTGGCGCAGATAGTCGGCGATGGCCGCGCGAAAGCCCGCGTCGGCGATCCAGTGGACCGAATGGATCTCGCTCGGCAGATAGCCGCGGGCCAGCTTGTGCTCGCCCTGCGCGCCGGCCTCGACACGCGCCAGCCCGTGCGCGATCGCCCAGTCGATGGCGCGGTGATAGCACAGCTCGAAATGCAGGAACGGGTGATCCTCGACGCAGCCCCAGTAGCGGCCGTACAGCGTGTCCCGCCCGATCAGGTTCAGCGCCCCGGCGACGGGGCGTCCGCCGCGTTCGGCCAGAACCAGCAGGCAGTCGTCGCGCATCGTGTCGTGCAGCGCGTCGAAGAACGCCCGCGTCAGATAGGGCCGCCCCCATTTGCGCTGCCCGGTATCCTGATAGAAGGTCCAGAACGCATCCCAATGCTCGGGGCGGATGTCGTCGCCGCGCAGGCTGCGGATGGTGCCGCCAAAGGCCTGCGCGCGGTCGCGTTCCTTGCGGATCACCTTGCGCTTGCGGCTGGACAGCTGCGCCAGAAAATCGTCGAAGCTGCGATAGCCGCGGTTTTCCCAGTGATACTGGGTGGTGGTCCGCGACAGCCAGCCCTGCGCCTCGGCCAGCGCCCGCTCGGGCGCGGTGCAGAAGGTGACATGGGCCGACGACAGCCCGGCCTGGTCGGCCACCTGCGCCATGGCGGCCAGCAGGGCGGCCCGGACGCGCGCGTCCTGCGCGATCAGCCGCGGCCCGGTGGCCGGGGTAAAGGGCACCGCGCATTGCAGCTTGGGGTAATAGCGCCCGCCCGCGCGGTGCCAGGCCTCGGCCCAGGCGTGGTCGAAGATGTATTCGCCCTGGCTGTGGGCCTTGAGATAGCACGGCGCCACCCCGACCACGGCACCGTCCCTGCGTGCGACCAGGGGACGCGGCAGCCATCCCGTCCGCCCGCCCACGGACCCCGAGCGTTCCAGCGCCAGCAGGAAACGATGGCTGGTGAACGGATCGCCCCCGTCCCCGCAGGCGTCCCAGTCGGCCGCGGCGATATCCTGGATCGAGGGCAGCAGGGTGACGGTCAGTTCGGCCATTGTCGTCATCTAGGCACGCTTTGCCCGATCGCAACGCCCGGCGGGCGCACGGTTCCCCATGCGCCCGCGGGTCCTGTCCCGGCTGCCCCCGCGGGGGCAGGCCGCGGGCCCAAGGGGCGCGCGGCCCCCCGGCCGTGCCTCACGCGCGGACCAGCGCCTCGTAGTCCTCGGCGATCTTTCGGGTGGTCGCGCCGACCTGGAAGTTCCAGTCCTCGCCGATCTGCGCCACCGGCGTCACCTCGGCCGCCGATCCGGTCAGGAAGCATTCCTGGAAGGTCGCGACCTCCTCGGGCAGGATGTGGCGTTCGTGGACCGGGGTGCCCTGCTCCTTCAGCATCGCGATGATGCTCTGGCGGGTCAGCCCGTTCAGGAACACGTCGGCCAGGGGGGTGTGCACCTCTCCGTCGCGGACGAAGAAGACGTTCGCGCCCGTCGCCTCGGCCACGTAGCCGCGATAGTCCATGAACAGCGCGTCCGAGCAGCCCTTCTTCTCGGCCGCGTGCTTGGACATGGTGCAGATCATGTAAAGGCCGGCGGCCTTCGCGGCCGCCGGGATCGTCTCGGGGCTGGGGCGCTTCCACTTGGCGATGTCCAGCTTGGCGCCCTGCCATTTGGCGTCGCCGTAATAGCTGCCCCATTCCCAGGTGCAGATCGCCAGCCGCACCGGGTTGTGGCTGGCCGCGACCCCCATGTCCGGCCCCGCGCCGCGGAAGGCCAGCGCGCGCACATAGGCGTTGTCGAAGCCGTTGGCGTCCAGCACCTGCCGCTTGGCGGCGTCGATCTGGTCGGCGGTCCAGGGGATGTCCATGTCGATCAGCTGGCCGGATTTCAGCAGCCGTTCCGAGTGGTCGTGGCCCCTGAAGATCTTGCCGTCATAGCAGCGCTCGCCCTCGAACACGGCGCTGGCGTAATGCAGGGCGTGGGTCAGCACATGCACCTTGGCGTCGCGCCAGTCGACCAGTTCGCCGTCCATCCAGATCTTGCCGTCGCGGTCTTCATAGCTGCCTGCCATGTCGCGGTCCCCCTGACCTTCTTTGCGATTGTTACGCAGCCCCGCCAGAAACACGGCAGAAAGTTGCGCTCTGCGGGCAATCGGTAACGATTGATTCTTGGAAAGTCAACAAGACTGCCCTATTACTTGGTGGCATCGGAAAAGGGCGGCTGGCGGCCGCCGGTGGTGGACCAAGGGGGACCGGGGGCAATGCAGCAGGCAGGCGCGGGACGAAGCTTCGGGGCGGGCCAGGGCAGCAGGCTGGCCGCCGGGCCGGGGGGCGAGACGCTGCTGTTCCTGACCGACGAACAGCTGCGCCGCGGGATCGAGGCGATGTACTTCGCCTATCGCGCCTTCACCTCGGACCCCGACCTGATGCTCGAGGAAATGGGCTATGGCCGCGCCCACCACCGCACGCTGCATTTCATCAACCGCGATCCGGGGCTGACGGTGACGGCGCTGCTGGACGTGCTGGGGGTGACAAAGCAATCGCTGAACCGCGTGCTGCGCGGGCTGCTCGACGATGGGCTGGTGGAAAGCCGCGTCGGCCGCCGCGACCGGCGCGAACGCCAGCTCTACCTGACCGACAAGGGCGCGGCGCTGGAAAAGCGGCTGTCGGAATCGCAGCGCGCGCGGATGCGCGCGGCCTATCGCGCGGCGGGGCCGCAGGCGGTGGCGGGGTTCCGGCAGGTGCTGGAATCCATGATGGACCGCGACACGCTGCGCCAGTTCCAGTCGCTGCGCGACCTGCCCGAGGGCAAGGCATGACCGGCGCCCCCGACAGCCACATCCTGGTGGTGGACGACGACGAGCGCATCCGCACGCTGCTGCGCCGGTTCCTGGTGCGCAACGGGTTCCTTGTCACCACCGCGCGCGACGCCGCGCAGGCGCGCAGGCTGCTGGCGGGGCTGGATTTCGACCTGATCGTGCTGGACGTGATGATGCCGGGCGAGGATGGCTTTGCGCTGACCCGCGACCTGCGCAAACGCGCGTCCACCCCGATCCTGCTGCTGACGGCGCGCGGCGATACCGACGACCGCATCACCGGCCTGGAATCGGGCGCCGACGATTACCTGCCCAAGCCGTTCGAGCCGCGCGAGCTGCTGCTGCGGATCGCCGCCATCCTGCGGCGCGTGCCCGCGGCCGAGGCGCGGGGGCCCAAGTACCTGGCGCTGGGCCCGCTGCGCTATGACGCGGGCAAGGGCGAGCTGATGCAGGGCGACAGCCACATCCGCCTGACCGGCAGCGAGCAGACGCTGATGCGCCGCCTGGCCGACACGCCGGGCGAGGCCGTCAGCCGCGCCGCCTTGATCGAGGAACTGGGCCGCGACCCCGACGAGGGCGGCGAGAACAGCGAGCGCGCCATCGACGTCCAGATCACCCGCCTGCGCCGCAAGATCGAACCCGACCCGCGCGAGCCGCGCTTTTTGCAGACCGTGCGCGGCACCGGCTACATGCTGGTGCCGGACTGAGGCCACAGCCCCCAACCCTCTGCGCATCCCTGGCCTGTCGCCCCTGCGGGTGCGGCCGGACGCTCAGGCGTCCAGCAGGCGGTGCAGATAGTCGCCGTACTCGTTCTTGGCGAACATCCTGGCACGGGCGGCCAGCTGGTCGCGGCCGATCCAGCCCTTGTCGAAGGCGATCTCCTCGGGGCAGCCGGACTGCATCCCCTGGCGGTTTTCCAGCGTGCGCACGAAGTTGCCCGCGTCCAGCAGGCTGCCGTGCGTGCCGGTGTCCAGCCAGGCATAGCCGCGGCCCATCTTCTCGACGACCAGCGCGCCCTCGTGCAGATAGGTTTCCAGCAGGGACGTGATCTCCAGCTCGCCCCGCGCCGAGGGGCGGACGCCCCGCGCCCGTTCGGGGGCCGTGCCGTCCAGGAAATAAAGGCCCGTGACGGCATAGTTCGACGGCGGGACTGCGGGTTTTTCGATGATCTGCACGGCCCGGTCCCGGTCGTCGAAGGCCACCACGCCATAGCGTTCGGGGTCGGCCACCCGATAGCCGAAGACCGTGCCGCCGCCCGTCCGCGCGCCGGCGGCCTCCAGCAGCTCGGTCAACCCGTGGCCAAAGAAGATGTTGTCGCCCAGCACCATCGCGGACGGCGCGCCGGCCAGGAACTCCTCGGCCAGGATATAGGCCTGCGCCAGCCCGTCGGGGCGGGGCTGGACGATCCAGGTGAACGCAACGCCCCACTGGCTGCCGTCGCCCAGCAGGCGCTGGAACTGGGCCTGGTCGTCGGGCGTGGTGATGATCGCGATCTCGCGGATGCCCGACAGCATCAGCACGCTGATCGGGTAGTAGATCATCGGCTTGTCGTAGATCGGCAGCAGCTGCTTGGACAGCCCCATGGTGATCGGGTAAAGCCGGGTGCCCGACCCGCCGGCCAGGATGATGCCCTTGCGCTGGGTCATGCAGAAAGCTCCTTGATGACAGGGTCCAGGCTGACGCGCCAATCGGGGCGCGCGATGCCGAAGTCGCGGGTGATCGCCGCGCAGTCCAGCCGCGAGTTCAGCGGCCGGCGTGCGGGCGTGGGATAATCGGCGGTCGGAATGTCCACGACCTCGGCCGAAAGGCCGGACCGGGCCAAAATCGCACGGGCGAACTCGGCCCATCTGACGTCCGGCGCCCCGGCGAAATGGTAAAGCCCGCCCTTGGCAGGGTCGGCCGTCATCTGTTCGGCCATCGTCAGCACCGCGCGGGCGATGTCGCGGGCGGCGGTCGGCCCGCCGACCTGGTCGGCCACGACGGTCAGGCGGGGGCGTTCCGCGCCCAGCCGGCGCATCGTCCTGACGAAATTGCTGCCGTGGGCCGAGAAGACCCAGCTTGTCCGCAGCACCGCCCATTGCCCGCCCGCGGCCGCGATGGCGCGTTCGCCGTCCAGCTTGGTGGCGCCATAGACGCCCAGCGGCGCGGTCGGCGCATCCTCGGCCCGTGGCGCCTCGCCCGAACCGTCGAAGACATAATCGGTCGAGATATGGACGAACGGCACGCCCAGGTCCGCGCAGGCCGCGGCCATCGCACCCGGCGCGTCGGCGTTGACCCGGCGCGCCGCATCCGGTTCCGCTTCGGCCCGGTCCACGGCCGTCCAGGCGGCGGCGTTGATGACGGCGCGGGGCCGCACGGCGCGGATCAGCGCGGCGCAGGCGGCGGGGTCCGAAAGGTCGGCGTCCTCGCGCCCCGCGAACCGCGCGCCGGGCGCGAGGCGCGCCAGTTCGCGCGCGACCTGCCCGGTGCGGCCGAAGACCAGCAGCCCGTCCATCACGCGACCCCCAGCCGCTGGCCCACGCCCTGCCGGTCCAGCAGCGGGCGCCACCAGCCGGGGTTGGCCAGATACCATTCGACGGTCAGGCGCAGCCCCTGTTCCACCGTCACCGACGGCCGCCAGCCCAGCTCGGTGCGGATGCGGGTCGGGTCGATGGCATAGCGGCGGTCGTGGCCGGGCCGGTCGGGCACGAAGGTGATCAGCCGGTCGTGGGGCGCGCCCTCGGGGCGCAGGTCGTCCAGATGCGCGCAGATGGTGCGGACCAGGTCGATGTTGCGGGCCTCGTTCTCGCCCCCGATATTGTAGCTGCGCCCGACCGTGCCGCGGTCCAGCACCGTCAGCAGGGCATCGGCGTGATCCTCGACATACAGCCAGTCGCGCACGTTGCCGCCGTCGCCGTAGACCGGGATCGGCTGGCCCGCCAGCGCCCTGAGGATGACGACCGGCACCAGCTTTTCGGGGAAGTGATAGGGGCCGTAGTTGTTGGAACAGTTGGTCAGCACGACCGGCAGGCCATAGGTTTCGTGCCAGGCGCGCACCAGATGGTCGCTGGCCGCCTTGGAGGCCGAATAGGGGCTGCGCGGGTCATAGGGCGTCGCCTCGGTGAACTGGCCCGTCTCGCCCAGCGAGCCGAACACCTCGTCGGTCGAGACGTGGTGAAAGCGGAACCCCTCGGGCCGGCCCTCGCGCGTCCACCAGGCACGCGCGGCCTCCAGCAGGTTGTAGGTGCCGGTGACGTTCGTCTCGATGAAGGCGCCGGGGCCGTCGATGGACCGGTCCACATGGCTTTCCGCGGCCAGGTGCAGGATGGCGTCGGGCCGGTGCCGGTCCAGCACCCGGTCCAGCGCCGCCCGGTCGCGGATGTCCACATGCTCGAAGGCATAAAGCGGGCTGCCGGCCACGCTGGCCACGTTCTCGAGGTTGGCCGCATAGGTCAGCGCGTCGAGGTTCACGACCGCATGGCCGCGGGCCACCGCCTGCCGCACCACGGCCGAGCCGATGAACCCCGCGCCGCCGGTCACAAGGATCTTCATGCCGTCACCTCGAACGGGGATTGCCAGTCGGCAAAGGCCGGGGCCGCGCGGTCCTTGTCCGACAGGATCGGGTCGGGGACGCCCCAGTCGATCCCGACGCTGTCCCAGCGGACCCCGCCCTCGGACGCGCGGTCGTAATGCGCGGTGCATTTGTAGCAGATCTCGGTGTCGTCCTCGCGGGTGACGAAGCCATGCAGGAATCCCGGCGGAACCCAGATCTGGCGGGCGTTCGCAAAGCTCAGCTCGACGCCCACCCAGCGGCCATAGGTCGCGTACCCGCGCCGCGCGTCCACCACCACGTCATAGAGGCTGCCGCGCCCGCAGCGCACCAGCTTGCCCTGCGCGTGCGGCGGGGCCTGGTAATGCAGCCCGCGCAGCGTGCCGGCGCGTGCCGACAGCGAATGGTTGTCCTGCACGAACTCGGGCAGGTGGACCCCGGCCTCGGCCAGGGTGCGCCGGTTCCAGCTTTCCGCGAAAAAGCCGCGCGCGTCGCCGTGGCGGGCGGGCGTCAGGATCAGCACGCCGGGAAGGGAGGTGGTCTCGATCTGCATCTCGGTCCCTCGGATTCGTTTCGCGTCTGTTGGCATTTTTCGCGGCCAAGGAAAAGCGGCGGCTGTGCAAGTCCCTGCCAGCGCGCTAGTTTCGCCCGTGGATTGAGCGGAAGGGACGCAGCCATGCGGATCGTGGGCGGCAGGTTGCGCGGACTGAGGCTGGCGGACGTGGGCGCGGGCGACCCGGCCGGCCACCTGCGCCCGACGACCGACCGCGTGCGCGAAGCGATGTTCAACCTGATCCAGAACAGCCATGGCATCGCGCTGGACGGCGCGCGCGTGCTGGACCTGTTCGCGGGCACCGGCGCGCTGGGGCTCGAGGCGCTGTCGCGCGGCGCCGGCCGCGTGGCGTTCGTCGACGACGGCACGGCCGCGCGCGCCCTGCTGCGCGCCAACATCGAGAAGGCCCGCGCGATGGGCGCGACCGACATCTGGCGGCGCGACGCGACGGCATTGGGGCCGAACCGGGGCGCGCCCTATGACGTGGTGTTCCTGGACCCGCCTTATGGCGCGCGGCTGGGCGAGGCGGCGCTGGCCTCGGCCCTGGCGGGCAGCTGGATCGCCCCCGCCGCCCTGATCGTGTGGGAGGAGGACACGCCCCCCCTGCCCCCGGCCGGGATGATGCCGCTTGACCAGCGCCGCTATGGCGACACGCTGGTTACGCTGCTGCGGGCCGCGGGCTGAGGGCGCCAGATGAAACGGCCCCCGCCGCGATGGCAGGGGCCGTTTCCTGAACCTGTCCGGCTCGCGTGCGCCCAGGGGCGCACCGTCTCACGATTCCAAGGATCCGCGGGGCGGGTCCTCAGAGTGCGCCTTCGCGCTGTGCCTTTTTACGGGCCAGCTTGCGGGCGCGGCGGACGGCCTCGGCCTTTTCACGGGCTTTCTTGACCGACGGCTTTTCGAAATGCTGCTTGAGCTTCATTTCACGAAAGACCCCTTCGCGCTGAAGCTTCTTCTTCAGGGCACGAAGCGCCTGTTCGACGTTGTTGTCGCGAACGCTTACCTGCATGTGGTTGTCACCACCTTCCTAGGTTAGAGTTGATCTTGATTGCAGGACGGGGCCGCTTACACCATCAGGCCCCGTCCTGTCCAGCCCGGAGACCTGAGCATGACCGACGACCGCGACCGGCTGATCGACGCCGCCCTGACCCATGTCCCGTTCGAGGGGATGAACCAGCGCGCCATCGCCGCGGGCGCGCGCGACCTGGGCCTGTCGCCGGATCTGGCCCGCGCGCTGATCCCGCAGGGCGGCGCGGGGCTGGCCGCCGCCTATCACCGGCGCGGCGACGCGGCCCTGCGCGAGCGCCTTGCGTCCGCGCCCGTCGCGGGCCGGTTCCGCGACCGGGTGGCGGCGGCGATCTGGGAACGGCTTGCGCTGTCGGACCCCGAACTTGTGCGCGCGGGCGCGGCGGTCATGGCGCTGCCGCAGAACGCGGCGCTGGGCGCGCGGCTGACCTGGGAAACCGCCGACACGATCTGGACCGGGCTGGGCGACACCTCGGCCGACGTGAACTGGTGGACCAAGCGCGCGACGCTGGCCTCGGTCTGGGCGGCGGTGGTGCTGTACTGGCTGGGCGACCATTCGGACGGCAAGGCGGACACCCGCGCCTTCATCGACCGGCGGATCGAGGGGGTCATGCGGATCGAAAAGCTGAAGGCGCGGGCGCGCAAGCTGCCGGGCGCGGCGGCGCTGGCCGATCTGGCGACCGGCTGGATCCGCAAGCCTGCCCCGTCCCGCGCCCCGGGCCGGTGGCGCGCGCGAAAGGACCGCGCATGAGCGGCGAGGCGATCAGGCTGGGCCTGCCGCCCGAGATGGACGTGATCGAGATCACCGGCCCCGGCGGCCCCGAGGTCCTGACCCCCGCCCGCCGCCCGCTGCCGGCGCCCGGCCATGGCCAGATCCTGATCCGCGTCGCCTTCGCCGGGGTGAACCGGCCGGACGTGCTGCAACGCATGGGCGCCTATGCCCCGCCCCCCGGCGCGTCCGACCTGCCGGGCCTGGAATGTTCCGGCCATGTGGCGGCCATCGGTCCCGGCGTCACGCGCTGGCGGCCGGGCGACGCCGTCTGCGCGCTGCTGCCGGGCGGGGGCTATGCCGAGTATGCGCTGACCGCCGCCGACCACGCCCTGCCGGTCCCGACGGGGCTGTCGCTGCGCGAGGCGGCCTGCCTGCCGGAAACCTGCTTCACCGTCTGGTCCAACATCGTGATGCGCGGGGGGCTGCAGGCGGGCGAGCGCTTTCTGGTCCACGGCGGGTCGTCGGGAATCGGCACCACCGCGATCCAGATCGCCCGCGCCCTGGGCGCGCGCGTCTGGGCGACCGCCGGCAGCGCCGAGAAATGCGCGGCGGTCGAATCGCTGGGCGGCACCGCCATCCACTATCGCACCGAGGATTTCGTCGCGGTGCTGCGCGCCGAGGGCGGGGCCGACCTGATCCTGGACATGGTGGGCGGCGACTATATCGCGCGCAACCTCAAGGCGCTGGCCGACGACGGGCGGCTGGTCTTCATCGCGTTCCTGGGCGGCCCCAAGGCCGAGGTGAACTTTGCCCCGGTGATGACGCGGCGCCTGACGATCACCGGATCGACGCTGCGCCCGCAGTCGGACCTGGCCAAGGCCCGCATCGCCGAGCAGCTGCGCCAGCACGTCTGGCCGATGGCCGAGACGGGCCGCCTGCGCCCCGTCATGGACCTGGAGTTTCCCCTGGCCGACGCCGCCGCCGCCCACGCCCGGATGGAAGGCGGCGCGCATATCGGCAAGATCGTCCTGCGGGCCGGGGGCGCGTGAGCCAACGGCGACGACAGGCGCGGCTGATGATCCCGCACCACCGGCCCACAGCCGCGCCCGGTCTGGTGCGGCGTGGTCTGCCACGCTCAACGGCGGTCCCGCCTGTTGCGTGACCCCGCCTGTCCGGACAGATCCTGACCCTTGGCCAGGGCGCGTCGCCTGCCGGCAAGCCTGCGGGGACGGGGCACGGCCCAGGTCAGGGGACGCCTTCAGCGGCGGCGGCTCAGCCGGGCGCCTCGACCAGCATCCGGGCGCCGCAGTCGCGCCGGATGTCGGGGGCACAGGCGCGCGGGTCCATGGCCCGCGTCAGGCAGATGCGGACCTCGTCCAGCCGGCCGTCGTCGCAGGTCACGGTGATCGCGTCGCGGGTCAGGCGGGGGTTCACGTCGATGAACGCGTCCTCGATCACCGCGGCGTCCAGCCGCACGTCGCGCGGCAGCATCGCCAGCACGGGCGGGATGCGCACGCCCCCGGCGGCCGCGCGGACCGTGCGATAATAGCCGGCCGCCGACAGGCCCGAGCAGCGGCCGTGCTTGCGCCACTGGTGCCAGGCCAGCCCGCCCGACCCCATGATGTCGGCCATCGCCTGGCTTTCGCGCCGCGAGGGGTCGCGCTCGGCCGTGTCGCAATCGGCGGGCCAGCCGCGTTCGTACTGCGGCCACAGCCCATGCACGACGAACCCCGTCCGCCGCGCCGGATCGCACTGCGCCGCCTCGCCTGCCCGGCCCGTGGTCGCGCACCACGAGGGCGACCAGCTGAGCGCCAGCACCTGATAGTCGAACACCCCCGCGCGGTCGGCCGGCTGCGCCGGGGCCGCGCCGGGCGTCAGTGACAGGGCAAGGGCAAGCGCCAGGGCTGCGATGCGGATCATGGGCGCCACCCTAGCCGCCGGTCGGGCGGCGAAAAAGGGGGTTTGAAACCGGCCGCCATGGCCGTATATGAACAGCCAATTCCCCCGAAATTGAGGAATGGCACCCTGCCGCCCCGGTTTCCCGGACGTGAGAGATATTGCGAAGGAGCAATCGATGAACAAGCCGCTGATGGCCAAGGCCACCGCCGTCTGGCTGGTCGACAACACCACCCTCAGCTTCAAGCAGATCGCGGATTTCTGCGGCATGCACGAGCTTGAGGTGCAGGGCATCGCCGACGGCGACGTGGCCGCGGGGGTCAAGGGGTTCGACCCGGTGGCGTCCAACCAGCTGGACGAGAGCGAGATCGCGCGCGGCCAGAAGGACCCGACCTATACGCTCAAGCTCAAGCACAACCCCGCCGCCGAGGGCGAGGAGCTGCGCCGCGGCCCGCGCTATACGCCGCTCTCCAAGCGCCAGGACCGGCCGGCCGCGATCCTGTGGCTGGTCAAGTTCCACCCCGAACTGGCCGACGCGCAGATCAGCCGTCTGGTCGGCACGACCAAGCCCACCATCTCGGCCATCCGCGACCGCAGCCACTGGAACATCAGCAACATCACGCCCATCGACCCCGTGGCGCTGGGGCTGTGCCGCCAGTCGGAACTGGACGCCGCCGTGCAGAAGGCCGCCAAGTCCAAGCCCGAGGTGATGAGCGACGACGAGCGCCGCAAGCTGGTGTCCACCGAAAGCAGCCTTGCCATGCCCGACGAGCCGCGCCTGCCGTCCTCGATCGCGGGGCTGGAAAACTTCAGCCTGACGCGCGACGAGACCCGCCCCCCCCGCGACCTGGACGCCGACAGCTTCTTCAACCTGCCCGAGGCGGACGACGAGGACGAGGACGACGAGAAGTGAGGGGCAAGGGCGGTTGTGCCTTGCCTGTGCTTCGTGTCTAAGTTGCGTGACCTGTGACGGAGGGGTGCTGCCGGCAATGCCCGCTGGCGTGACCTGACACGCAAGACGGTGGTGCATGCAATGACCGGCCGCATGATCTCGGAACCGCTTCCGCATGAGGGCTGGTCGCGCCAGGTCCTGTCGATCCCGGACGCGATCATCGTTCCGCCGGTCGAGAACGCGCAGGAGTTCGGCGTCTGGGGTCCGGGCGGCGACTGCGCCCAAGCCGCCACGTGGCGGAACGACAAGCGGCTGGCGCTTCCCTTGTCGCGTGCGCCGGACCCCGCCAGTCGCCTGAAAGGCCGCCATCTCTGGGGCGGGATATTCTACGGCCACTTCGGGCACTTCATCGTCGAATCGATCTCTCGTCTCTGGGCGCTGGAAGGCGCCGACGTGCAAAGCGTGATCTTTGCCCCGCGCCACGAGGCCTTGAAGGATTTCCGGGGCTACCAGGCCGGTATTCTGGAATTGCTTCAGTTGGATGTTCCCGTCGCCATCCTGAGGCAGCCGACGCGCGTCGAAGAACTTCTCGTCTCGGGACAGGGATTCGGACTGGGCAAGATTTCCGTCGGGACGCCCGAGTTCAATGCCATGATCAGGGCAATGGCGGATCGCATCGAGCCGGATGGTCCCACCCACGTCTATGTGTCGAGGACCCGGTTCAATGGAAACGGCGGCGTTCTGGCCGAAGCGGCCATAGAACGGAACATGGTCGCGAACGGATACACGCCGGTCTATCCCGAGAAGATGTCCGTGGAACAGCAGCTCAAGCTTTTCAAGGCGGCCCGGAAAGTGGTCGGGCTTGATAGTTCCGCGTTTCACATGTTCGGATTTGTCGCCCGCCCGGATCAGGAGGCGGCAATCATCCTTCGCCGCAGCCATGACGCCTATCTGCACCTCGTCGCGCAGCTTGAAAGCGTGATGGGCAAGCCGCCCGTAATTGTCGCTGCGGTTCTGGCGGACTGGATGACAGAGCGGCAGAAGATGGCGAACCATGTCACATGGGGCGAAATCGACCACGCGGTCCTTGCCCAGAGATTGGAGCAGGACGGGTTCATCGCGTCCGCCAAGGACTGGACCGCGCCGTCTGCCGATGAACTGCACGCGGCGATAGAAGCAGCCTCGACCAAAAGCCAATCCTGTGTTGTCCGCCGCGCGGCGCGCACGTGATGGAACCCAAGGGAAGCAACCGATGCAGATAGTTGGCGTTTGCCGTTTTTCGATGCTGGGCCGGGGCGACTGGAAAGCATACCGCAATCAGCCCGACGAGGCGCTGGAAACCATCTATGCGGAAAAGGCTGCCGAGCTTTTCACGCCGGAAAGGATGGAGGCGCGGTTCGCGACATTCCTCAACCTGACCCTGGCGTCGGTCGCGGCGCAATCCGATCAGGACTTTCGATTCCTCGTGATGTCCTCCGATCGGATGCCGGCACCGTATCAGGATCGCCTGCGGGCGATGTGCGCGGCCTTTCCGCAGGTGGTCCTGCGCTTTCTGCCGCCGATGCACGTTTCCGAGGCGCAAAAGCAGATCATGGCCGAGGAAGGTATCGAGCTGGCCGACTGCTTGCAGTTCCGTCTGGACGACGATGATTGCGTCTCGCGTGAATTCGTTCGCCGCCTGCGCCGGGTGGGCCGGATGAACGAAAAGCAGGCCATTCTGGGCGTCAGCTTCAGCCAGCAGTATTACTGCGTGACGGACGGCCCGACCCGCGGCGTTTACAACTGGTATAGCCCCTTCTTCAGCGCGGGCGCGACGATCAGGCACCCGCGGCACACGGTCTTCGACTATGGCCATTTCCAGATTCCGCGCCGGATGTATGCGATCACCGACCCGCATTTCCCCAATCTCGTGACGCACCGTGGCGACAACGACACCCCCCGGCATGCGGCTGAAATCCTCAAGAAACGGGGAATGTACCCGGCCCCCGCCGATGAGGTTGCCGATGTGTTCGCCAAGCATTTCACCTTCATCACGCCCAAGGGACTGGCCGCATGCGGCCTTGACCACCTGATCCAACTGGATGGATCGCCCCAACGCGAGCGTCGCGCCGCATCGGCGTAATCGCCCTGACTGCCACCGGCGACCATCCGTGCCGGTCACGGCCTGCGGACGGCGCAGGGCTGATCTGACAGGCGCGTCGGCAAGTCCCCAACGCAACCGCAAGGCGGTGTGGCCTCAGCCGGCGTCCGCCGGGCCTGCCATCCTCACCAGCTCATACACCAGGTCCAGCGCCTCGCGGGCGCTCAGGCTGTCGGGGTGGACGGCCCGCAGCCGGGCCTCGACGGCCGAGGGGCGGGGCGGGGGCGCGGGGGCGGCGGCGGCGGCGCGGAACAGCGGCAGGTCGTCGATCAGCGCGGCGGGGCGGGCGCCGCCCTCGCGCGCGCCCGATTCCAGCGCGGCCAGGATCGTCCGGGCGCGGTCCACGACCGAAGGCGGCAGGCCCGCCAGCCGCGCCACCTGCACGCCATAGCTGCGGTCGGCCGCGCCGCGGCGGACCTCGTGCAGGAAGATGACCTCGCCCTGCCATTCGCGCACGGCGACGGTGGCGTTGTCCACGCCGTCCAGCCGCGCGGCCAGCTGGGTCAGTTCGTGGTAGTGGGTCGCAAACAGCGCCCGGCAGCGGTTGGCGGCGTGCAGATGCTCCAGCACCGCCCAGGCGATCGACAGCCCGTCCCAGGTCGCGGTGCCGCGCCCGATCTCGTCCAGGATCACCAGCGCGCCCGCGTCGGCCTGGTTCAGGATCGCCGCGGTTTCCACCATCTCGACCATGAAGGTTGACCGCCCCCGCGCCAGGTCGTCGGCGGCCCCCACCCGGCTGAACAGCTGCGTGACAAGGCCGACATGGGCGTGCGCGGCCGGCACGAAGGCCCCCGCCTGCGCCAGCACGGCGATCAGCGCGTTCTGCCGCAGAAAGGTGGACTTGCCCGCCATGTTCGGCCCGGTCAGCAGCCAGATCGCCGGGGTGTCGCCGGTCGTCAGGGCGCAGTCGTTGGCGACGAAGGGCTGGCCCTTGCGCTTGAGCGCGCGTTCCACGACCGGGTGGCGGCCGCCCTGGATCACGAAGGCGCGGCTGTCGTCCACTAGCGGGCGCGTCCACCCCTCGCCCGTCGCCAGATCGGCAAAGGCCGCGGCCACGTCGATGTCGGCCAGCGCGCGCGCGGCCTGGCCCACGGGACCGGCCGCGTCCAGCACGGCGCGGGACAGGCGAGCAAAGATCGCGCGCTCGATCTCCAGCGCGCGGTCGCGGGCGTTCAGGATGCGGGTTTCCAGTTCAGACAGCGCGACCGTGGTGAAGCGGATCTGGTTGGCCGTGGTCTGGCGGTGGATGAAGCGGTCCGACAGGGGCTGTGCCAGCATCCGTTCGGCGTGGGTCGCGGTCGTCTCGATGAAATAGCCCAGGACGTTGTTGTGCCGGATCTTCAGCCCGGGGACGCCGGCCTGCTCGGCATAGTCGGCCTGCATCCGGGCGATGACGCCGCGCCCCTCGTCGCGCAGGGCGCGCGTCTCGTCCAGGTCGGCATCAAAGCCCGCGGCGACGAACCCGCCGTCGCGGGTCAGCAGCGGCGGCTCGGCCACCAGCGCGTCGTCCAGCAGGCCGATCAGCGCATCGTGGCCCACAAGGTCGCGCGCGGCGTGGGCCAGCAGCCCCTCGGCGCCCTCCAGCAGCGCAGCGATCTGCGCCGCCGCCGCCAGGCCTGCGCGGATCGCGCCCAGATCGCGCGGCCCGCCCCGGTCCAGCGCCAGCCGCGAGATCGCGCGGTCCATGTCGGGCACCCGCGCCAGCGCCGCGCGCAGGTCGGCCGTCAGTCGCGGGTCGTTCACCAGCCACGCGACCGCCGCCTGCCGCGCATGGATCACCGCCAACTCGCGGCTTGGCGCGCTGATCCGCCGGTCCAGCAGCCGCGCGCCCGGTGCCGTCACGGTGCGGTCGATGGCGGCCAGCAGCGACCCCTCGCGCCCGCCCGACAGTGCCTGCGTCAGTTCAAGGTTGCGCCGGGTGGCGGCGTCGATCTGCACCACGCCCGCGCCGCTTTCGCGCACCGGGGGCAACAGCCGCGGCATCCGGCCGCGCTGCGTCAGCTCGAGATAGTCGGCGATGGCCCCCATTGCCGCCAGCTCGGCCCGCGAAAAGCTGCCGAAGCCGTCCAGCGTGTCCACGCCATAGGCCGCGCACAGCCGCCGCACCGCCGCGGTGCTGTCAAAGCTGCCGGCGGCCAGCTCGGTCAGCGCGACGCCCGCGTCGGCCGCAAGGTCCTCCAGCCCGCTGCCCTCGGCCACCAGCAGCTCGCGCGGGGCGTGGCGGGCCAGCTCGGGCGCCAGCCGCGCCAGCGGACAGGGGGACACCCGCAGCGCCCCGGTCGAGATGTCCACCCACGCCAGCGCCGCATCCCCGCGCAACGTGGCGAAGGCCGCCAGAAAGTTGTGGCGCCGCGCCTCGAGCAGCGATTCCTCGGTCAGGGTGCCGGGCGTGACCAGCCGCACCACGTCGCGGGCGACGACGGATTTCGCGCCCCGCCTGCGCGCCTCGGCCGGGTCCTCGATCTGCTCGGCGATGGCCACGCGAAAGCCCTTGCGGATCAGCGTCAGCAGATAGGATTCGGCGGCATGGACGGGCACGCCGCACATCGGGATCGGCTGGCCCAGATGCGTGCCGCGTTTCGTCAGCGCGATGTCCAGCGCCGCGGCGGCGGCCACCGCGTCGTCAAAGAACATCTCGTAGAAATCGCCCATGCGATAGAACAGCAGCGCGCCGGGGTTCGCCTGCCGGATCGCAAGATACTGGGCCATCATGGGGGTCGGCTGGTCGGTCATCGGGGGCCTTGGATCGGGCTTGTCGGGCGCGGGACGGTTCTTTCTAGTGGCACCCGGACGCGATGGAAACCAAGGGGACGGCAATGGGACACGGCTATGACACGGGGCGGCTGAACCTGCCGTTCGTCGGGATCTCGACCTTTGGCAAGCGGCCCTATGTCGGGGACTGGTCGGCCATCGACGCGGACGCCGCGATCCTGGGCGCGCCGTTCGACTTCGGCACGCAGTTCCGGGCAGGCGCCCGCTTTGGTCCCCGCGCGGTGCGCGAGGCCTCGACCCTGTTCAGCTTCGGCCACGCCGGCGCCTATGACCACGAGGACGACGCGACCTATCTGGGCGCGGACGTGCGGATCGTGGACATCGGCGACGCCGACATCGTCCACACCGACACCGAGACCAGCCACGCCAACATCGAGACGGGCGTGCGCGCCATCCTGGACGCGGGCGCGCTGCCGGTGGTGATCGGGGGCGATCATTCCATCAACATCCCCTGCATCCGCGCCTTCGAGGGGCGCGGCCCGATCCACATCCTGCAGATCGACGCGCATCTGGATTTCGTCGACGTGCGCCATGGCGTGCGCCACGGCCACGGCAACCCCATGCGCCGGGCGGCCGAACGGGGCCATGTGACGGGCCTGACCCAGCTTGGCATCCGCAACGTCAGCTCGACCGCCCGCGACGGGTACGAGGCCGCGCGCGCCATGGGCAGCGACATCCTCTCGGTGCGTCAGGTCCGCGCGCTGGGGACGCAAGGGCTGCTGGACCGCATCCCCGCGGGCGCGCGGCTGTACGTCACCATCGACATCGACGGGTTCTGCCCATCCGTCGCGCCGGGCACCGGCACGCCCTCGCACGGGGGGTTTCTCTACTACGAGGTGCTGGAGATCCTGCAGGGCGTCGCCCGCCGCCACGACATCGTGGGGGTGGACCTGGTCGAGGTCGCGCCCGACTATGACCATTCGGGATCGACGGCGATCCTGGCGGCGCAGGTCCTGCTGAACCTGTTGGGCTTCATCTTCCACGCGCGGGCGATCCGTTAGGGCACGCGCCGTGGCCCTGCGGCGGTGCCGCGTCCGGGCGCCGCCGCAGGGCCACGCGGCGGCAGCATGGCGCAGGCGGGCCGCGGCCCTGCCCCATGAAAAAACCCGCGCCCAAGGCGCGGGTTCATCCGGTCCGAAGCGGCCTGAGGATCAGGCGGCGGCGGGGGCCGCGGCGGGCCGGGTCCCGGCGGCGGCTTTCGCCTGGGCCACGATGGCGTTGAACGCCTCGGGCTCGTGCACGGCCAGGTCGGCCAGCACCTTGCGGTCCACCTCGATTCCGGCCTTGGACAGCGCGGCGATGAAGCGGGAATAGGTCATCTCGGCATCCACCGCGCGGACGGCGGCGTTGATGCGGGCGATCCACAGCGCGCGGAAGTTGCGCTTGCGCACCTTGCGGTCGCGGGTCGCATATTGCAGCGCCTTGTCCACGGCCTGGGTGGCGGTGCGGAAGTTGCGCGAACGGTTGCCGTAATAGCCCTTGGCGGCGTCAAGGACCTTCTTGTGGCGGGCATGGGTGACCTTGCCTGATTTAACGCGGGACATGGTTCAGATCCTCTCAGCGGTCATAGGGCATGTATTTCTTGACGATCTTCGCGTCCGGCTCGGACAGGATCATCGTCCCCGTCACGTCGCGGATGAATTTCGTCGAACGCTTGATCATGCCGTGGCGCTTGCCCGCCGGACCGGCCTTGACCTTGCCGCTGGCCGTCATCGAGAACCGCTTCTTCGCGGCCGACTTGGTCTTCATCTTCGGCATTTTCGTCTCCTTGTCAGAGTGATCGTGCGACTCGGCAATGCCAATCGGCCGGCCGCACGGGGTCGAAGCGCGCGCTATAGCGGCGCGCAGCGGCAAAGGCAACCGATTACAGCTGGATCTGGCCGCCGACCAGCCGCTGCCAGGCCAGGCCCAGGTCCTGGACCCGGAACGGCGTGGGGTCCATCCACGCGCCCCACAGCATGGCCGCAAGCCCCGCGACAAAGGCGATGGCCGCCGCGCGCGGCGGTTCCGTGCGCGCCAGGGCGGCAATCGCCAGGATAACGGACAGCGCCATCAGCGCGGTGCCGGTCAGAATCAGGATGTCGGACATGGGACCACCGAATACGTCGTTTGTCCTGCGGCCTTATTCCGGGTCGGTGCTATAGATCAACCGCTCGTCGCACGGAGCGACCCTAAGTATGTTGGTCGATCCGCTGGTGTTGAACGGAACCCCGGCCAGAACGACGATCTGGCGGGTCTCGTCGGCGAACTCGAACTCGCGCGCGGCCTTGGCGGCGTTCACGACGGCCTGCTTGAACCGGCTGAGCTCGGGGACCAGCACGCAATGCGTGCCCCAGACCAGGCACATGCGCCGCAGAACGCCGGGCAGCGAGGTCAGCGCCAGGATCGGCACGCGCGGCCGCTCGCGCGCGGTCAGCCGGACGGTGGTGCCGGACTGGGTATAGGCGCAGATCGCGGCGATGTCGGTGGTCTCGGCGATCTCGCGCGCGGCGACGGCGATGCTGTCGGCGACGGTCTCGCGGTTGTGGATGCTGCGGGTGCTGTCGATGATCGTGCGATAGGTCGGATCGCCCTCGACCGACCGGGCCACCGCGTCCATGGTCAGCACCGCCTCGACCGGATAGCGGCCGGCGGCGGATTCGGCCGACAGCATGACCGCGTCGGCGCCCTCGTAGATGGCATTGGCGACGTCGCTGACCTCGGCCCGCGTGGGCATCGGGCTTTCGATCATGCTTTCCAGCATCTGCGTCGCCACGATCACCGGCTTGGCACATTGCCGGCATTCGGTGACCAGCCGTTTCTGGATCGGCGGGACCGAATGCACCGGCAGTTCCACCCCCAGGTCGCCGCGCGCCACCATGATTCCGTCCGACACCTTCAGGATCTCGGCGAAGGCCTGCACCGCGGCGGGCTTTTCGATCTTGGACAAAATCGCCGCGCGCCCGCGGGCCAGGTCGCGCGCCTCGATCACGTCCTCGGGGCGCTGCACGAACGACAGCGCCAGCCAGTCCGCGCCCAACTCGCAGGCGAACTCCAGGTCGGCGCGGTCCTTGTCCGACAGCGCGGCCAGCGGCAGCACGACGTCGGGCACGTTCACGCCCTTGCGGTTCGAGATGGTGCCCCCGGCCGTGACCACGCAGTCGGCGAAGGCGGGACCGCAGGCCTGGACGCGCAGCCGGATCTTGCCGTCGTTGACCAGCAGCCGCGACCCCGGCGACAGCGCCGCGAAGATTTCCGGGTGCGGCAACTGCACCCGCGCCCCCGTGCCCGGCGCGGGGTCCAGGTCAAAGCGAAAGGCGTCGCCCTCCTCCAGGTCATGCGCGCCCGCGGCAAAGACCCCCACGCGCAGCTTGGGGCCCTGCAAATCGGCCAGCACCGCGATCGGGCGGCCCGTCTCGGCCTCGACCGCGCGGATGATGTCATAGCGCGCCCGCTGCTCGGCATGGGTGCCATGGCTCATGTTCAGGCGGAACACGTCGGCGCCGGCGTCGAACAGCGCCCGGATGGTGGCGTGGTCGCCCGACGACGGGCCCAGTGTCGCCACGATCTTGACGTTGCGGTGTCGTCTCATCCCGTCCCCCATCGGCTGCGGCCCGTTAGCGTTAACCTCTCCGCGTTATGTCGGAAAGCGCGCCACGCGGCAACTGGCGCCGGGCCGGGCACGCGACTATAGCAGGGGCGCAATGGATGACAGAGCCATGACGGATCAGGCGTTTGTGATCGCGGGCGGCGACCGGGCGGGGCGCTGGCTGGTCACCTGCGACCACGCCAGCAACCATGTGCCCGACTGGGTCGGCGGCGGCGATCTGGGGATCGCGCCCGACGACATGGCCCGCCACATCGCCTGGGACGTGGGGGCCGAGGGACTGGCGCGCGCGCTGGCCGACCGGCTGGACGCCCCGGCGATCCTGTCGCGGTTCTCGCGGCTGGTGATCGACCCCAACCGGGGCGAGGACGACCCCACCCTGCTGATGCGGCTTTACGACGGCACCGTGATCCCCGCCAACCGCCGCGCGGACGCAGCCGAGCGGGAACGCCGGCTAGACCGGCTGCACCGCCCCTATCACGCGGCGCTGGCGGGGCTGGCGGCGGCGCACCCGGCGCGGGCGATCTGCGCCGTCCACAGCTTCACGCCGCAGCTGCGCGGCCGCCCGCCGCGCCCCTGGCTGCTGGGCATCCTGTATTCCCACCGGGATGAACGCCTGGGACCGGCGATGGTGCAGGCCTGTCGCGATCAGGGCTGGGTGACGGGCGCCAACGAACCCTATGCCGGTCATCTCCAGGGCGATTCCATCGACCGCCACGCGCTGTCCCACAGCCGCCCCAACCTGCTGATCGAGGTCCGCAACGACCTGATCCGCGACGCGGCGGGCCAGACCCTGTGGGCGGACCGGCTGGCGCCCCTGCTGCAACGGGTGCTGGCCGACAGCGGGCTATAGCACGCGGGCGTTCTTCCTTGCAAAAAATATCCCGGGGTCCGGGGCAGCGCCCCGGTTCGGGACGGCCGGGATCGCGCCCCCGCGGTCAGGCGGCCTTGACGTCCTGCGCTGCGGCCAGCACGGCGTGCAGCGCGACGGGGTCGTCGTTGGCGCGCAGCTTGGCGCGCAGGTCGGCGTCGCGCAGGGTGCGGCTGACCAGCGCCAGCGCCTTCAGATGCTCGACCCCCGGCGAGTCGGGGGCCAGCAGCGCGAACACCAGATCGACCGGCTGGCGATCCACCGCGTCGAAGTCCATCGCCTTGTCCAGCCGCAGGAACAGCCCCGCCACGCGGTCCAGCCCCGGAATGCGCGCGTGCGGCAGCGCGACACCGTGACCCACGCCGGTCGCCCCCAGGCTTTCGCGTTCCTGCAGGGAATCCAGCGTCCGCGCCGCGTCCAGCCCATAGGCGGCCGCGGCCATGTCCGCCAGATCGTGGAACAGGCGCTTCTTTGAACTGACCTGAGCCTGCGACCGCACGGCCGCAGGGGAGAGAATGTCACTGATGCGCATCGTGGCCTTGACCTCATCGCCCCCGACGGGCGGCTTGACGGCCGGCCGCGGCAGGGCGGCCGGCGTTTCATTCATGCGGCGCGGGTTCCCCGTGCCGCAGGGCCGGGGTCACGCCAGGTTGCGCGGGTCGATCCAGCCCACATTGCCGTCGTCACGGCGGTGGACGACATTGACGCCGCCATGCTTCTCGTTCCGGAACACAAGCAGGGGCGCGCCCGCCAGTTCCATCTGCATCACCGCGTCGCCCACCGACAGGGTCGGCACCCGCGTCTCCATCTCGGCCACGATGATCGGCTGCAACCCGGTCTCGCCCTGCGATTCCCAAGTTTCCTCGTCGGCGTCGAGCACATAGCTGGCTGCCCCCGCGTATTCAACCGGCTCGGTCCGGTCCTGGTGGTGGTCCTTCAGCCGGCGCTTGTAGCGGCGCAGCTGCTTGTCCATGCGCTCGCGGCACTTCTCGAACGCGGCATAGATGTTGTCGGCGTCCTGACCCTTGGCCTGCACGGTCAGGCCGGTGGACAGATGCACCACCGCATCGCAGATCAGATTGTGCGCATCGCGCGAAAAGATCACCATGGCGTCGGTGGGCCGCTGCGAATACTTCGCCACGGTCTCGTCCACTTCGGTCTTGACGTGCGACTGCAGCGCCTCACCGACATCGATCTGCTTGCCACTGATCTGATAGCGCATCTTGCATCCTTTCCCTGCGCCGCGGGGCCGGCGCCACGGAATGCGGCGCGCTGCTGCGGCCCGGCAGCCTGGACAGCGTGGCGCATCGCGCGGGATGCGGGATGCGCCCGCATCTGTGCAGTTGAGTGCAGCGCGCGAAGGCTGTCAACGCCTTGACGTGGCGCCCGATCCGACAGGTGGCGACCCGCCCCCGCAGCGTGCCCCGGACCCGCGCATTCCGGCCCGCCGCGGCCTGCGGCTCAGCCCATCGAGAAGCCTTCGCCCAGATAGACCTCGCGCACCTGGGGGTCGGCCACGATCTCGGCCGCGGTGCCCGAGCGCAGGACATGGCCGTCGTGCAGGATATAGGCGCGGTCCACGATCCCCAGTGTCTCGCGCACGTTGTGGTCGGTGATCAGCACCCCGATGCCGCGGGTCTTCAGGTCGTGGACCAGCACGCGGATCTCGCTGACCGCGATCGGGTCCACCCCGGCGAAGGGTTCGTCCAGCAGCAGGAACGCGGGGTCCGAGGCAAGGCAGCGCGCGATCTCGACGCGCCGCCGCTCGCCCCCCGACAGCGCCAGGGCGGGCGCGGCACGCAGATGGCCGATCGAGAAATCGCCCAGCAGCTCCTCCAGCCGGTCGCGGCGGCGATGCGCCTGCGGCAGCACCACCTCCAGCACGGCCATGATGTTCTGCTCGACCGTCAGGCCGCGAAAGATCGACATTTCCTGCGGCAGATAGCCGATGCCCATGCGCGCGCGCCGGTACATCGGCAGCCGCGTGGCGTCCTGGCCGTCGATCAGCACCTGCCCCGCGTCGGGCACGTTCAGCCCCGCGATGCAGTAAAAGCAGGTGGTCTTGCCCGACCCGTTCGGACCCAGCAGCGCCACGACCTCGCCCCGCGCCAGCGTCAGCGACACGTCGCGGATCACGGGGCGGCTGCGCCATGCCTTGCGCACCCGCAGGACCGCAAGGCCGGCGCCGGACTGGGGTGCGGCCATCAGTTGCCGCCGGGCTGCAGAACGCTGCGGACGCGCCCCTGCACCTGCGCGGTGCCGTCCGACAGGTTGACCTGCATCCGTTCGCCCGACAGGACATTCTGGCCCTGCGTCATCACCACGTCCCCGGTCAGCGTCACGGTGCCGGTGGCGACGTCATAGACCGCCTCGGCCGCCTCGGCCGCGTCGGGGCCGTTGACCAGCGTGACGCCGCCGGTGGCGGTCAGCGACTGGATCGTCTGCTGGCCGCCCGCGGCATAGGTCACCGTGACCTTGTCGGCGCTGAGCCGCATGGCCCCCTGCCCGATCAGCACATTGCCGGTGAACACCGCCTGCCCGCTGGACTGGTTCACCGTCAGCGTGTCGGACGTCATCTCGACCGGGGCCGAGGTGTCGGCCCGGGTTCCGCCAAAGGCGATGGTCTGGGCCGCCGCGGGACCCGTCAGCGCCAGCACGGCGGGCAGGGCGAAAAGGGTGATGATACGCAGCATGGCGGGCCCCTGACCGGATCACGGCTGGTATAGCAGACGGACGCCGCCGTTCAATTCAAGAACATGCGCGCCCTCCGGGCCCCGCGACAGCACCATGCCCCCTGCCGTCAACCGGCCGAACGGGGCCAGCGCCGCGACCTGCGCGGGCGCCGACAGCCGGTCGGTCGCGGTGTCGGCGGTCATGGCGGGGGCGGTCAGCACCCAGCCCGACGACAGCGTCGCCCGCACCCCCTGCGCCAGGGTGATGCGCCCGGTGTCCAGCGTCGCGGCCCCGGCCGTCACCGACGCGGCCAACCCGTCCGGCGCCCGCCAGTCCAGCATGACCTGGCTGGCGCTGCCGCTGTCGCCCGCCGGGTCCGCGCGCGCCGCCCGCAGCGTCAGCGTCGCGCCGCCCGCGGTGACGCCGGCATAGTCGGGCGCGGTCATGCCCGGCCGGGCGGTGCGGTCGCCCGCGGCGCCGTCCGCGTAGGGGATCGCCCTTTCGGGGTCGGGCGAGCGGCCCAGCAGGAACAGCCCCGACAGGATCGCCAGCGCCGCCAGCGGCAGCAGCACGCGCAGCCAGCGAATGACCCGCGTGTGGTCCATTCAGACGATGCCGGCGCGCAGGCAGTCGTGGATGTGCAGGATGCCCGCGGGCCGCTCGTCCCGGACCGCGAACAGGCAGGTGATCTTGCGGTCCTGCATCTGCGCCAGCGCGGTTTCGGCCAGCGCGTCGGGGGCGATGGTGCGCGGGTCGCGGGTCATGACCTCGGCCGCGCTGCGGTCGAGCAGCCCGTCCATGTGGCGCCGCAGGTCGCCGTCGGTGATGATGCCGACCAGCCGGCCGTCCGCGTCGGTCACGCCGGTCACGCCAAAGCCCTTGGCGCTGATCGTCAGCAGCGCGTCGGCCATGGGGGCGTCGCGGTCCACCAGCGGCATGTCGGCGTGCATCAGGTCGCCCACCTTCGCCAGCCGCGCGCCCAGCTTGCCGCCGGGGTGAAAGGTGCGGAAATGCTCGGGCGTGAACTTGCGATGCTCCATCAGCGCGACCGCCAGCGCGTCGCCCAGGGCCAGCGTCATGGTGGTCGAGCTGGTCGGCACGATTCCGGTCCCGCAGGCCTCGGGCGCGGGGGGCAGCAGCAGCGCAACATCGGCCTGGCGCAGCAGGGTGGACCCCTCGCGCCCCGCGATCCCGATCAGCGGGATGGAAAAGCGGCGGGTGTGGGCGACGATGTCGGCGATCTCGGGCGTCTCGCCGCTGTTGGACAGCACCATCGCCACGTCGCCCGCCGTCACCATGCCCAGGTCGCCGTGGCTCGCCTCGGCGGGGTGGACGAACTGCGCGGGCGTCCCGGTGCTGGCCAGCGTGGCCGCGATCTTGCGTCCGACATGGCCCGACTTGCCCATGCCCGACACCACGACGCGCCCGGTGGCGTCCAGGATCAGCCGCATGGCGTCCACGAAGGGCTGCCCCAGGCTGTGTTCCAGCAGGGTCAGCGCCTCGGCCTCGGTGCGGACGACGCGGCGGGCGGTGGCCAGATAGGCGTCCATCTCGGCCGGCCTAGTGATGGAAGATGTCGTGGTCATCGCCCCAGCCCAGCAGGTCCAGCCGGGCGCGGGTGGGCAGGAAGTCAAAGCAGGCCTGCGCCAGTTCGGTCCGCCCCTCGCGCGCAAGGCGCTGTTCCAGCGCCAGCATCAGCGGATGCAGATGCAGCACGTCCGACGCGGCATAGTCCAGTTGCGCCGGGGTCAGCACCTCGGCCCCCCAGTCGCTGGTCTGCTGCTGCTTGGAGACGTCCACGCCCACCAGTTCCGACAGCAGGTATTTCAGCCCCTGCCGGTCGGTGAAGGTCCGCACCATCTTGGACGCGATCTTGGTGCACCAGACCGGCGCGGTCAGCACGCCGAAGGCGTTGTAAAGCACGGCGATGTCGAAGCGGCCGAAATGGAACAGCTTCAGCACCGCCGGGTCGGCCAGCATCCGTTCCAGGTTCGGGGCGGACCGCTGGCCCTTGCCGATCTGGACCAGATGCGCGTGGCCGTCGCCCGACGACAGCTGCACCAGGCACAGCCGGTCGCGGCGCGGGTCCAGGCCCATCGTCTCGGTGTCGATGGCCACGACCGGGCCAAGGTCCAGCCCCTCGGGCAGGTCGTGCTGGTGCAGGTGAACGGTCATCGCGGTCCTTTCGGGGTTGCGCCGGGTTAGCCCCGCCGGCGCCCCCCCGTCAAGGAATCGCGGCGGGGAAGAAGGGGACGGGGCGACGGCTCACGTCCCCTCGCCCCCGGTCGCCCCCCAGCATTCGCCGGTCACATAGGATGCCTCGTCGCTGGCCAGCAGCACATAGAGGGGCGCGATCTCGACCGGCTGGCCGGCGCGGCCCAGCACGGAATCGGCGCCGAACTCGGGCAGCTCGTCCTTGAACTGGCCGCCCGACACCTGCAGCGCGGTCCAGAACGGGCCCGGCGCCACGGCGTTCACGCGGATGCCCTTGGGCGCAAGCTGCTTGGCCAGCGCCTGCGCGAAGGCCCGGTTGGCCGCCTTGGTCTGGGCATAGTCGAACAGGTGCGAGGACGGCGAGAACGCCTGCACCGACGAGGTGATGATGATCGAGGCGCCCTTTTTCAGATGCGGCAGCACCTGCTGGGTGATCCAGAAATGGGCGTAGATGTTGGTCTTCATCGTGTCGTCGAACTGCTTGGACGTGATGTCGGCGATGGACTTCTGCGCCTGCTGCATCCCGGCGTTCAGCACCAGCACCTCCAGCCCGCCAAGCTGGCGGACGGCCTCGTCCGCGACCGCGCGCGCCGCCGCCTCGTCGCTCAGGTCTGCGGGCAGGGCGACAGCCTTGCGGCCCTCGGCCTCGATCAGCCGGATCACGGTCTGCGCGTCCTGTTCGTCCTTGGGGTGATAGGCGATGGCCACGTCCGCGCCCTCGCGCGCAAAGGCGATGGCGGCGGCGCGGCCGATGCCGCTGTCGCCGCCGGTGATCAGCGCGCGCTTGCCCGTCAGCCGGTCGCGGCCCTTGTAGCTTGTCTCGCCGTGGTCGGGCTGCGGCGTCATCTTTTCGGCCAGCCCCGGCCAGGGCTGCTGGTCGTCGGAATACGGGTTCAGCGGCAGGTCCGGGTTCTCGATCGCGCCGGCGCGGTGGGGGGGCAGAACGGGATCGGTCTTTTCCTGAGACATGGGAGGGGGCCTTTCGCGCGGGGGTTCGGCGATCAACGTCGTGCCCCCGCCTGCGTTCCCTCGTCCGGCCCGGCGCAGGGGGGCGTTGCCGCCCCCTGCCGGACAGTGGGATGGGATGAGTTCGTCATCCCCCCGGGCGCCATGCCAATGTCGCCGCCCTGATGATCAGGTTGGAACACATTCGTGTGGCTTGGATCGCTTATTTGCGAATGTCGATCACGCTGACCGCTTTGTCGCTATCGGTCACAAGCCAACCGCCGAACGTGCTATTGCTGACGGACAGATCGAACGGAAGGCCGTTGAATACGAGGATCACGGTTCCTGATTCGCAACTGCTGGTGCCGACAATTATCGGCCTGCCGTCCCTTTCGGTCACGCCCTGCGAGGTGACAGTGCAGGGCCGCGGCCCCTGGAAACCACGGATAGCTGCGCCCATGCCGAGAATGACTGCGGCGGCGCTGATGACGATGGTTCGGACTTTCACGGGGGCGCTCCATGGAAGCAACGGCAGGTTTCTACGAGCTAGCCTCGTGGATGATTGATACCACAAGAGGGGAACGCGCCCCCGCCTGCGTTCCCTCGTCCGGCCCGGCGCAGGGGGCGCTGCCGCCCCCTGCCCGCCTATTCCGCCGGCACCGCCGCCAGGTCGCCCGTGTCGGCCAGCGGATGCTTGAGATGCGGCAGCATCTCGCGCGGGCAAAGCTGCAGGAAATGCCCGCGCTCGCGCTCCCAGTCCGACAGGATGTCGGCGGCGCGCCGGCTGCCCGTCTCGGCCAGGTGCCGCTCGATCAGGCCCTTCAGCTGCGTCTCCCAGTGGGCCTGGGTGACGGCGCAGGTGACCAGCGTCTCGTCGTTCAGATACGAGGGCGCCACCCCGTCGGGGTCATAGAGATACGCCATCCCCCCCGTCATCCCCGCGCCGAAGTTCGCGCCGATGCGGCCCAGGATCACCGCGACGCCGCCGGTCATGTACTCGCAGCCGTTGCTGCCGCAGCCCTCGATCACCACCGACGCGCCCGAGTTGCGGACCGCAAAGCGTTCGCCCGCCCGGCCGGCGGCGAACAGGAACCCGGCCGTCGCCCCGTACAGCACGGTGTTGCCGATGATGGTGTTGTCGGCGGCCACCAGCGGGCTGTCCATCGGCGGGCGGACGGTGATGATGCCGCCCGACAGGCCCTTGCCCACATAGTCGTTGGCGTCGCCCGTGACCTCGATCTTCAGCCCCGGTGCTGCAAAGGCGCCCAGCGACTGCCCGGCCGATCCGGTCAGACGGACCGTCAGGTGGTCGGGCTGCAAGCCGTTGCGCATCCCGTATTTCTGCACGATCAGGCTGGACGTGCGGGTGCCGATGGTGCGGTGGGTGTTGCGGACCGCATAGGACAGCTGCATCTTCTCGCCGTCCTCGAAGAACCGCGCGGCGTCGCGGGCGATTTCCGCGTCCAGCGTGTCCAGCACCGCGTTGCGCGGGCGGGTGCGGTCATAGACGATCTTGTCGGACCCATCGACGGTGATCAGCAGCGGGTTCAGGTCCAGATCGTCCAGATGCGCCGAGCCGCGCGACACCTGCGTCAGCAGGTCCGCCCGCCCGATCACCTCGTCAAGCGACCGCGCGCCGATGGACGCGAGGATCTCGCGCACCTCCTGCGCGTAGAAGGTGATGAGGTTCACGACCTTGTCGGCGGAACCCGTGAACATCGCCCGCAGCCGTTCGTCCTGGGTGCAGACGCCGACCGGGCAGGTGTTCGACTGGCATTGCCGCACCATGATGCAGCCCATGGCGATCAGGGCGGCGGTGCCGATGCCGTATTCCTCGGCCCCCATCATCGCCGCCATGACCACATCGCGGCCCGTCCGCAACCCGCCGTCGGTCCGCAGCGTGACGCGGTCGCGCAGGCGGTTCATGGCCAGGACCTGATGCGCCTCGGTCAGCCCCATCTCCCACGGCAGGCCCGCGAACTTGATCGAGGTCGCGGGGCTGGCCCCGGTGCCGCCGTTGTGGCCGGAGATCAGGATGATGTCGGCCTTGGCCTTGGCCACGCCCGCCGCGATGGTGCCGACGCCCGACCCCGCCACCAGCTTGACGGTGATCTTGGCGCGCGGGTTGATCTGCTTGAGGTCATAGATCAGCTGCGCCAGATCCTCGATCGAGTAGATGTCGTGATGCGGGGGCGGCGAGATCAGCGTGACCCCCGGCGTCGAATGGCGAAGCCGCGCGATCAGGCTCGTGACCTTCATCCCCGGCAACTGCCCGCCCTCGCCGGGCTTGGCGCCCTGGGCCACCTTGATCTCCAGCTCCTCGCAGGCGTTCAGGTATTCGGCGGTGACGCCGAAGCGCCCCGAGGCCACCTGCTTGATCTTGGCGCAGGGGTTGTCGCCGTTGGGCAGCGGATGGCTGTGCGCCGGGTCCTCTCCGCCCTCGCCCGAATCGGACTTGGCGCCGATCCGGTTCATGGCGATGTTCAGCGTCATGTGCGCCTCGGGCGACAGCGCCCCCAGCGACATGCCGGGCGTCACGAAGCGCTTGCGGATCGAGGTGATCGATTCCACCTCCTCGATGGGCACGGGCTTGCCCAGCGCCTTGATGTCCAGCAGGTCGCGGATGTGGATCGGCGGGTTCGCCCGCATCGCGCCGGAAAACTGCTTCCAGATCTCGTAGGACGCCTTTTCGCAGGCGACCTGCAGCAGGCGCATGGTGTTGGCCTCCCACGCATGCTTTTCGCCGGTCCGCCGGGCCTTGTAGAACCCGCCGATGGGCAGCAGATCGCCCGCCGGCGCGTGCCAGCCCTTGTGGTGGATGTCTTCCAGCTTGGCTTGCAACCCGTGCAGACCGATGCCCGAGATGCGGCTCTGCATGCCCGGGAAGAACTCGGCCACCATGGCGCGGCTCAGGCCCACCGCCTCGAAGTTCAGGCCGCCGCGATAGGACGACAGGACGGAAATCCCCATCTTCGCCATGATCTTCAGCAGGCCGCCGTCGATGGCGTCGCGATAGCGGCGCATCGCGTGGATCAGGTCGCCCTTCAGCAGGCCGCGCTCGATCCGGTCGGCGATGGTGTCCTGCGCCAGATAGGGGTTCACCGTGGTCGCGCCGCAGCCGATCAGCACGGCGAAATAATGCGGGTCGATGCATTCGGCGGACCGCACGTTCAGCGAACAGAAGGTCCGCAGCCCCTTGCGCGTCAGCCACGAATGGACCGCGCTGGTCGCCAGGATCATCGGCAGGCCGATCCGGTCGGGCCCCTGATGCTCGTCGGTCAGCACGATCTGGCCCGCGCCCGAGCGCACCGCGTCCTCGGCCTCGGTGCGGATGCGGGCCAGCGCCTCGGCCATCGCCTCGGGCCCGGCGCCGTCCGGGAAGGTGCAGTCGATCCACGTCACCGCGTCGCCGAACATCCGCACGACCTCGGCCAGTTCGCCACTGGCCAGGAACGGCGTCTCCAGCAGCGTGATGTCGGTGTGCTTGGACGATTCATCCAGCACGTTCTTGAGGTTGCCGAACCGCGTCTTGAGGCTCATCACCCGCGTCTCGCGCAGGCTGTCGATCGGCGGGTTGGTCACCTGGCTGAAGTTCTGGCGGAAGAAATGGCTCAGCGGCCGGTACTGCGCCGACAGCACCGCGGGCGGCGTGTCGTCGCCCATGCTGGCCAGCGCCTCCTTGCCGTCCTCGACCATGGGCGCCAGCACCGTCTCGATCTCCTCGACGGTATAGCCGGCGGCGATCTGGCGGCGGCGCAGCGCGTCGCCGCGGTGCGTCACGGGTTCGGGCAGGTCGGCCAGCATCGCGCCGGGCTGGACCACCTTTTCCACCCAGTCGCCAAAGGGCTGGCTGGCGGCCAGGCGGTCCTTGATCTCGCGGTCGTGGTAAAGGCGGCCGTCCACCATGTCGACGGCGATCATCTGCCCCGGCCCCAACGCGCCCTTTTCGCGCACGGTGGATTCCGGGACCGGCACCATCCCCACCTCGGAGCCCGCGATCAGCAGGTTGTCGGTGGTCACGACATAGCGCATCGGGCGCAGGCCGCTGCGGTCCAGCCCCCCGCAGACCCAGCGCCCGTCGGTCATCGCCAGCGCGGCGGGGCCGTCCCACGGCTCCATGATGGAATTGCAATAGGCGTACATGTCCGCCCAGGCCCTGGGCATGTCGGTGGTGGCCTTGGACCAGGCCTCGGGGACCATGATCGACTTGACCATCGGCGCGTTGCGGCCGGACCGGACCAGAACCTCGAACACGGCGTCCAGCGCGGCGCTGTCGGACGACCCGCCCGGCACGATCGGCTTGATGTCCTCGGCCATGTCGCCGAACGTCGCGGACGCCATGCGGATCTCGTGGCTTTTCAGCCAGTTGAGGTTGCCCTTCAGCGTGTTGATCTCGCCGTTGTGGGCCAGCATGCGGAACGGCTGGGCCAGCCACCACTGCGGGAAGGTGTTGGTGGAATAGCGCTGGTGATAGATGGCGAAGGCGGACTCGAACCGCGCGTCCTTGAGGTCGGGATAGAACTCGGCCACCTGCTCGGCCAGCATCATGCCCTTGTAGATGATCGACCGGCAGGACAGCGTGCAGATGTACATCCCCGCGATCTGGGCGGCGACGGCCGCGCGCTCGATCCGGCGGCGGATGATGTACAACTCGCGCTCGAACGCCTCGTGGTCGATGTCCTTCTCGCAGCGGATCAGGATCTGCTCGATCTCGGGGCGGGTGGCGTTGGCCTTTTCGCCCAGCACGGCGGTGTTCACCGGGACGTGGCGCCAGCCGTAGATGTAATGGCCCATCCGCAGCACCTCGGTCTCCACGATGGTGCGGCAGCGTTCCTGCGCGGAAAAATCCGTCCGTGGCAGGAACACCTGGCCCACGGCGATCAGCTTTTTCGGATCGGGCCGGTGGCCGGTGCGATGGACCTGGTCGTAAAAGAACGGCACCGGGATCTGGACGTGGATGCCCGCGCCGTCGCCGGTCTTGCCGTCGGCGTCCACCGCGCCGCGGTGCCAGACCGCCTTCAGCGCGTCGATGCCGTTGTCCACCACCCGGCGCGAGGGCCGGCCGTCGATCGACACCACCAGCCCCACCCCGCAGGACGAATGCTCGTCCTCGGCCCGGTAAAGCGAGTTCTCGGACATCCACGCGCGGCGGATCTCTTCCTGCTGCTGCCAGTCGGTCATGTCGCGGCCTTTCGGGTTGCGCGCTGCGTCATCAGCATGTCGCAGTCATATTCGGGGGTGGTCGATCCAAAGCCCGGCTGTCCGGGCGCGATCAGGCGCATGGGCGTGTCGTTGCTGTCCTGCGTCTCGCCGGTCCAGTCGGTCGCCGTCTCGATGCCGCCGTAAAAGCGGCCCTGCTGGCGGTTGACGAACTGGCTGCCGTGGCGGTCGATCAGCAGGTCGCCCGTCTCGGAAAAGGTCTTCAGCGTGAAGGTCGTGACATCCAGGGCCACGCCGGAAATCGTCACCGTCTCGCCGGTCAGGCGATCCTCGCCGATGTGGCGCAGCCGCTCGCCCGTGTCGGACCGCGTCCAGAAATCGAAATCGTCGCGTCCGGTGCGCAGCAGCGTGGTCAGGCTGGCGTGGTCGGCCGCCTCCTCCTCCAGCCGGTCGGTCACGCCCGACACCAGGTCGGTGCTTTCCAGCCACCGCGTCTCGGCGTCGATGTGCGACTCCAGCACGCGGCCCTCGCGGGTGAAATACGTCACCCGCTGGTCGCCCGGCGCATCGCCGTCGCAGCGGTAATGCTGCGCCACCATGCAGGATCGCTGCTGGACGGTCAGCTCAAGCCGGCAGCCGGCCGGCGGCGTCCACGTGGCCGCGGCCGCCGGGCTGCCAAGCGCCATCGCCAGCGCCGCAAGGATGACGCCGGGCTTCACTGCGCCGCCATGCGCCCGGCGGCGCCCAGTTCGGCGGCGATGGCGTCGGCCGCCTCGCGCCCGTCGCGGATGGCCCAGACGACCAGGCTTGCGCCCCGCACGATGTCGCCCACGGCCCAGACACCGGGCAGGCTGGTCCGGTGGCTGCGGAAGTCGGCCTTGATGGTGCCCCAGCGCGTCACCTCAAGCCCGTCCACGCCCCACAGCTTCGGCAGGTCCTCGGCCTCGAACCCCAGCGCCTTGATGACCAGGTCGGCGGGCTCGTCATAGTCGGCGCCCTCGATCGGCTCGGGCGTCTGGCGGCCCGACACGTCCGGCGCGCCCAGGCGCATGCGCGTGACCCGCAGGCCCGCCACCGGCCCGGTCGAGCGGTCGGTGTCCGTCACGATCCGCGCGGGCGACAGCTTGGGGTTGTCGCCGATGCCGTCGCCGTCCACGTCGCCGCCGGCGTTCGCGACCTTGGATTCGTCGGCCACCGCCGCCTCGCCCGGGACATGGCCGGTGAAGGCGTTCGGGGCGGACAGCCAGACGAACTCGACGCCCTCTTCCTCGGCGTTCTGCACCTCGCGCTGCGAGCCGGGCATGTTGGCGCGGTCGCGGCGGTAGAGGCATTTCACGCTGGTCGCGCCCTGCCGGATCGCGGTGCGCACGCAGTCCATGGCGGTGTCGCCCCCGCCGATGACCACGACGCGCTTGCCGGCGGCGTTCAGCTCTCCGTCGGCAAAGTCGGGCACCTCGTCGCCCAGGTCGATCCGGTTGGAGGCCGTCAGATAGTCCAGCGCCGCCACGACCCCGCGCGCAGGCGCGTTGTCGAGGTCGAGGTCGCGGGTCTTGTAGACGCCGGTGGCGATCAGCACCGCGTCGTGCTTGCCGCGGATCGCGTCGAAGCTGATCGTGCGGCCGACATCGGCGTTCAGCACGTATTCGACGCCGCCCTCCTCGATCCAGCGGGTGCGGCGCTCGACCACGGGTTTCTCCAGCTTGAAGCCGGGGATGCCATAGATCATCAGCCCGCCCGCGCGGTCGTGGCGGTCGTAGATCGTGACCTGGAACCCCTGGCGGCGCAGCCGCTCGGCCGCGGACAGCCCGGCGGGCCCTGCGCCGATGATGCCGACGCTTTCGGGGCGCTCGGCCAGCGGGCGGATCGGCTCGACCCAGCCTTCCTCCCACGCGGTGTCGTTGATGTATTTCTCGATGGCGCCGATGGTGACGGTGCCGTGGCCCGACTGCTCGATGACGCAGTTGCCCTCGCACAGCCGGTCCTGCGGGCAGATGCGTCCGCAGATTTCCGGCAATGCGCTGGTTTCCTGGCTGCGCAGATAGGCCTCGTGCAGGCGCCCCTCGGCGGTCAGGCGCAGCCAGTCGGGGATGTTGTTGTGCAGCGGGCAGTGCGACTGGCAATAGGGCACGCCGCACTGCGAACAGCGGCTGGCCTGCTCGGCGGCCTTGGCGTCCGCGAACTCGCGGTAGATCTCGTGGAAATCCTCGGCGCGCTCGTCGGCGGCGCGCTTTTCGGGCATCTCGCGACCCAGGGTCACGAACTTCAGCATCGTCTGCATGGCCATCGGCTGCGTCCCCCGGTCGAATCGCTCGGGACGGCATTAAACCACGGCGTTAGGGGGATAAAGTCAGCTCGGCTGACCTATTGTGCAGAAAGTTCCGGCCCCTCAGCATTTGCTGGCGTGGCGCCGCCCAGAATTGGGTCAGCACTATTTACCAACCTGCCGAAAGCGCCAGCAAAACCACGCTGCCCACGATGATGCGCCACCACGCGAACAGGCCATAGCCATAGGCGGACACATAGCTCAGCAACACCCGCACCACCACCAGCGCGGACAGGAAGGCGCAGACAAAGCCAATGGCCACGTTCCCCGCCGCCGCCGCGTCCAGAAGGTCCCGGTTGATCATCAGGTCATAGGCAAAGGCGCCGGCCATGGTCGGCATCGACAGGAAAAAGCTGAACTCGGCCGCCGATCGCTTGTCCGCGCCCAGCGCCAGCGCCCCCACGATCGTCGCGCCCGACCGCGACACGCCGGGCACCATGGCCAGGCACTGGATCGCCCCGATGCCCAGCGCCATGGACAGCGGGAAATCCTCGGCCGCGCGATAGCGGGGATTGACGGCCAGCCGGTCGGCGAACAGCAGAACGATCCCGCCCAGGATCAGCATGACGGCGATCAGCACCGGCGTCTCGAACAGCACGCGCTTGATGACGTCATGGGCCAGCACGCCAACGACCATCGCGGGCAGGAACGCGATCAGCACCGCCGCGATGAAGCGGCGCGCGCGCGGGTCGCGGGGCGCCGCCGCAAAGATCGACCACAGTCGGCCCGCATAGACGAACAGGATCGCCAGGATCGCGCCGAACTGGATCAGCACCTCGAACGCGCGGCCGGGGCTGTCAAAGCCCAGGAAATGCCCCGCCAGCAGCACGTGCCCCGTCGAGCTGACCGGAATGAACTCGGTCAGCCCCTCGATCACGCCGAGGGCTGCAGCAACCAGCGTGTCCGAGGACATCAGTGTTCGCGCAGGTTCTTGGCCGATGCCTTGATGGCGTCGTACTGCCCCGACGGCCGGAACCGCCAGAGATACCCGGGCACCACCGCCGAGGCGGCGACCGGCTCGATCCCCAGGTCGGCAAAGCCCTTGACCCCGGTCCCGACCCTGTTGGGCACCCGCAGCAGCCGCGCCTGGTCGCGGGTGATGATGCGGTTGGTGACCAGCCCGCCCGTGACCCATTGCACCGCGTCGAAGACGCCGCCCATGATCCCGGCCATCCAGTTCGGCAGGCCCAGGATCGCGCGCCGGCGTCCCGTGGTGTCCACGACCAGCCGGGCGATCTCGCGCATCGTCATGACATCGGGGCCGCCCAGCTCGTAGATGCCGGGCTCGGCCACGCCGCTGGCCGCCTTGAGCGCGGCGCAGGCCACGTCCTCGACATAGACGGGCTGCATCTCGGCACTGGCGCCGGGCAGCGGCAGGATCGGCCCCAGCCGGGTCATGCTGCCGATCCGGTTGAAGAACTTGTCGTCCGGCCCGAAGATCACCGAGGGGCGCAGGATCACCGCGTCCGGCCGATGGGCCAGCACCGCCGCCTCGCCCCGTCCCTTGGACGCGGCATAGCGGCTTTTGCTGTCGGGATCGGCGCCGATGGCCGAGACATGGACGAAATGCGGCACGCCGCGCTGCGCCGAGATGCGGGCGATGCGCCCCGCGGCCTCGTCCTGGACGGCCTCGAAGGTGTTGCGCCCCTGGCGCACCATGATGCCCACACAGTTGATGACCGCGTCCGCGTCCATCATGGCCGCCGTCACCGACAGATCGTCGCGGACGTTGCAGGGAACAGGCTCGACCTGGCCCACGTTGCCATAGGTGCGGACCACGCCGGCCAGGTTGGGGCGGCGGCACGCCACGCGCACCCGCCAGCCGTCGCGGGCCATCAGCCGCGCAATCTGACGGCCGAGAAAGCCCGAACCGCCATAGATGGTGACCAGTCTCGACATGCCCTGCCCCCGGTCTGGCGCCGCGCCGACGCCCGGAATGGAAATACACCGCGGTGATAGCGGACGCCCCGCCCGGCAGCAAGCCGCCGCGCCGCGCCAGGGCCTGCCCGGCGGCGGCCCGCCGCCCGCGGGCTGCGCGACCGGTGCGCGACGGCGGCGATTTTCTTGTGCGGGGCTGTTGACACCCCCCGCCGACCTCTCTAAATCCCCGCCTCACGCAACCGGCCCAGGTGGCGGAATTGGTAGACGCGCACGGTTCAGGTCCGTGTGCCGCAAGGTGTGGAGGTTCGAGTCCTCTCCTGGGCACCACGACTGCGATACAAAGTGCCGGATTTCATCCCGTTGGATGGTCCGGCTCTTTTTTTGTCTTCCACGTGATTTCCCCGGCCGCGGGACCCTGGCGGGATTGACGCCTTTCTCGTTTGCAGGAAGCGGCTCGATTTGCCGGGAAAGGCCTTGGGGCTGCCTGGACGTGGCCTGCCCCACCAAGAGGGTCCATTTTCGATGTCCGTGTGCGACGGGTCTGGACTTCATCCCGCCTTTGGTCCGCGGGGTCATGGGGCCTTCCGGTCTGGTTTCGCTTCGGCCGCAGAGGCGCTCGACGTCGAGCCTCCACGCGCTGAGTGCGGTCGCACCTCGGTCTGGCCGATCTTCGATCACCGATCCGGCTTCTGCCTGAGTGCACGCAGGTCCACCTTCACTACAACCCGGGACGTCACCCGTCGCCGGACCACCATCCGCCGGGCCCGTTCCTGCGTCCTGACACGTCGTGCAGACGCTACTTTTGCATCAGTGGCACTCTTACCCTTCAACTGGGGCGAGAGTTCCGTTAACAGTTCTGCCGGGCTGGACGTGCTGCATCCTTTCCGAGGTATAGATTCGATCCCATGATTACGTTCGTCGTCGATGAGCGCGTGCGCGGACTCGCACACGACCTTCTGCCCCGCGACGTTGATGTCGAGTTCATCGATCTGGCGGATGATGCGGTCAGATTTGATCACCTCATGCACCGGCCCCTTCTGGCTGCGGTTGCGCTTGCCGGCCATGGCAAGGCCTTGCGTGCCGCGCTGGCGGCGTGCGTGCCTGCACGGCTCGCCGTGGTCGAGCTGGACCCCGAGCAACCCAAGGCCGGTGGAACCGAGTTGGTGCGGTTGCTGATGGCTGAGGTTGCGGCCTCCTGTCGTCAGATCGGCGAAGCGCGTGCGGTCGCGGCGCAGATGCGCCTGGAAAGCATGGACCTCGCAACGCGCCTGCGCGAGATCGAGGCCCTGCTTCATGGCCTCGGCAGCCCCCAGTTCTCAAAGGCGCTGAGCTGGCAGCCCGGTGGCTCCCTGCTGACACTGACCCCCGGACAATCGGTCGGGCAGGTCCTGCCGATGAGTGCGGTCAGCCTGACCGCGATCGACCTGTGGTTCCCGCAGGTGGTGATGCCGGTGGTCGACGATCTGGCCGTGACCATAGAGGATGCCGCGGGACAGGTTTATCCGCTGCAGCCGGTCAACCCGGACATGGGGCTTGAAACCGGCTGGTTGCGTTTCGGGCTGGCCGAGCCGATCCCGGGCGTGGGGCGAGATTGTCGGGTGACGCTGACCTGGTCGGGTGAGGGCAGCATCTCTCTGGGTCTGAGCCAGGCGGTTCCCGATCCGCGTTTTCGTGCCACGCCCAGCGCGGGACGCGGCCCTGACGAGACCCTGGCCCTTTGCGCCTGGCAATCCCTGGGGGGTATCCGGCTGCCTGCCTGTGCCCCGGCCTTTTCCAGCGGCCGCGCCGTCTCGATCCTGAAGGCAGAGTTCATCAGGGCCTCGGCCCTGCCGCGCCCCCAGCTTCTCGCCATGCCTGTGCTGGCGACCGACCATGTCTCGACCGCCTTCTGGGAAAAGGAGGATGCCATCCTGGTCCATCCGTCCCGCAGCGGTCCAGCCTGTGCGATCATCCGCGGGGTCGATCTGGCCGGCCTGTCGCATCTCTCGGCCCTGGTGAATGTGGGGCATGCCCGGGCGCCCAGCCTGAACTTCGCTCTCGGCGTCGCGCCGCAGGGGGCCGTCGATGAGGACGGCCACTGGCAGCGTCGTCTCGGCCCCTGGCTGACCGGGATGCCCGCGCAGAGCTGGGGTCAGGCGCATTGCCTTCCGGTCGAGCCGATTACCGGCAAGGCCGATATCCTTCTGGCGACATCGCTGGCGACGGATGTCCCGAACGATCTCAGCTGGGGCCTGTTCCGGGGCTTTCGCTTTTCACACGGCAACGGGGCGGCAAGTTGCGCGGCTGCCCGAGATGAGGCTGCCGCGGAGGACAGGGCGGTGCAGGCGTGAGCAAGGGCAACCGCGTCTTCACTTCGGTCAGTGCGGCAAAAGCCCGCAGCACGCGCCTCCGGCCGATCAGCGTCGTCATTCCGATCAAGGGTCATCCCGTTCTGCTGGACGATGCCATCGCCTCGGTCCGGCGCGAGATGCAGGCCGGTACGATTCAGCGCCTGATCGCCGTCAATGATGGGTGCAGCTATGCTGAAACGATTGAAAGCCTGACCGCCTGGCAGGCCCTTATGGGGGACGGCCTGCGGGTTCTGCATTGCAAGAACGCCGGGCTGAGTGCCGCCCGCAACCGCGGCATCGAGGCCGCATTGAAGGCCGATCCCACGCTTGAGGCGGTCTTTCTGCTGGATGCGGACAATATCCTGGCGCCGGGTGCCGGCGCAGCCATGCGCCGGCTGATCGACACCCAGCCGCAGGCCGACTGGTTCTATCCCGATTTCGACTTCTTCGGACAGAACGGGCATTACATCACGGATCGCCAGCATGAGTTGCTGTTCCACGCCCACATCAATGTCTGCGAGGCCGGGAGCCTGATCCGCCGGCGGGTCCTGGATGCCGGAATCCGCTTCGACGAGACCATGAGGCGCGGCTACGAGGATTGGGATTTCTGGCTATCGGCCGCGCAGGCGGGCTTTCGCGGCCAATCCGCGGCCCAGCCCCTGCTGCTGTATCGCAAGCGCCCCGCCAGCATGCTGAGCAATTCGCATGACCTGGATCGCGAGCTGCGCAGCTATCTGGAACTAAAGCACGGCTGGCTGTTCAACACGCCAAAGCTGCTCGAGCTGGAGGCATCACGGTTCCCGCGCTTTGCGGTGATCGAGGGAGACGGAAACACGGTCCGGCTTCAGACCGATCCGGGACAGAGCCGCGAGATCACCTTGCAGGAACTCGAACGCCAGATCATGGCGCACTTTGCCGAGCCCTTCGCCAACCATGCCCCTGCCTATCTGGTCTTCCTGCGCGAGGGCGTTTCAGCCCGGCTGAAGGACCATCGCCTGCTGCACAGCTTCTTCTGGAATGCAGAGCGCCGCTGGGTCCGCGCCGAGGACCGGTCGGACTTCGATCTGTTCTATCTGGACGCCTCACCAGGCGGTCACACGATAAGCACGGATTGCGGCAATCCCGGCCGGCTTGCGGACGGCGTCGTGATCGACCTGAAGGCCGTCTTCGACCTGGCCACGGTCTCGGACGAGGAGGCGCTGCGCCGCATCGACAAGGCGCCCTCGGGCTTTCGCGTACGCAGCTGGGCCATGGCGCTGGAGGGCCTGGCGCGGCTTGACCGCAGGACGGCCAGCGGGCCCGAACTGCTGCGCAGCTTCGTTCTGCAACTGAGCCGCAGCCCGTTCCGCGCCGCGTTGAGCCAGCGCTGGGAATGGCGCGACCAAGGGGGTGCCGTGGATCGCGCCATGGCCGTCCGGATCCCGCGCAAGATATCGGGCGGAGGCGTGGTCCTTCCGATGCTGAAAACGCCCGGACAGCGCGACATCGCCTTTGTCCTGCCGATCTTCGATTTCGGCGGGGTCGAGAAGGTCGTGGCCTCGATGGCACGAGAACTGGCGCATGACGGTTATCGTTGTCACCTGGTCGTGGTCAGTGACCGGCCGATCCATCCCGATGGCTGGGCGCTGCAGGCCTTCACCACGGTGAACTGGATGCCCGATCCCAGCGCCATCGACTGGACAGGGCCCGAGTTCATGGGCACCGCCGAACCGAGTTGGGGCAACTGGCATGAAAAGGCCGACCTCATCGGACTGCTCTCGTCGATGGATGTTGTGATCAACGCCCATTCGGGCGCGCTGCACAAGGTGGCCGATCACCTGCGCCGCCGCGGGATCACCATGATCGGTCACGAGCATCTGCTGGAGCGCAGCACCTATGGCCGGAATTACGGCCCGCCGAACCTGGCCCTGGCGTATGAACATGCCTATGACCTGATCCTGACCTGTTCCGAGACGCTGCGGATCTGGATGCATGGCCATGGCATTCCCCGCGAGAAGCTTATGGCGGTGGTCAATGCGCCCGGCTATCCGCTGCCCGCCAGCACCGCCCGCAGGGTGATGGACGAACGCGCGACGCGCGACCCTGCCGCGCCATTGCGCGTCCTGTTCCTGGGACGACTGGACCCGCAAAAGGGCGTGCACCGGCTTTCTGCGATCTATCACGCGCTGGCGCTGCGGGCGCCACAGATCAGCCTGACCATCGCCGGTGGGTCGGTCGTGGATGCCGACGGAGCGGCGTTCTCGTTTCCCCGGGAAACCCGGAGGCTGGGCCCGGTCCGGGGCGCGGACGCGCTGACCCGCCTGCTGGCGGAATCGGACGTGATGGTCCTGCCCTCGCATTACGAGGGGCTGCCGCTTTCCGTTCTCGAGGCGCAGCGATGCGGTGTCGTGGTGCTGGCGACGGATGTCGGTGCCATGCACGAGGCGATACAGCACGCTGAAACGGGGTTCATCCTGCCGGAAGCTGCATGCGAGGACAGTTTCGTCCAGATGATCACGGCCCTGGACAAGGACCGCGCGCGTCTGGCGCAGGTTTCGCAGAATGCGGCCCGCAGGGCCCGCGACTGGTCGCTGGCTGTCACGCCCTTGTTGGCGTGGCTGGATAGACTCGACGGTGCCGTGGTCGCTGAAAAGATCAAGACCAAGCCATTACATGTGCGTAGGAGCATGACGTGACGACTTTGTATGATGCCGCAATGCGTAATTTCCAGGCGGCAGCCGATATTCTGGTATCCCTCCAGTCCAGCCGTCTTGATTTGATCGGAGAGGCCCGAACCGGGCTGATCAGCCGTCCCCGCCTGTCCATCAGAGCGGGTTACAACGACGTGACGCCTTTCTTCGGCGTCTGTCTGCCGACAAGCGGCCAGGCAGAGATCATCGCCGGTGAAAGCGGAAAGGGAATCGAACTGCGCTGCAGCAGCGCAGATTGGATGACGTTCGAGGGCACATTGCCGCGCAGTCTGAGCACTGAATCCTGCTACGTCGAGATTCAGGCCTCTTCTGGTCGACCGATGGTGGCCGACGTCTTTGTCCGCGACTTTATCGAAGATGGGGCCACCAGAGATTCGGGGCATCGGGAATGCCATATCGCCATGGACGCGGTGACGATCTGCAAGCTGGAGCTCGCGGAAAAAGCCGATGACGTTACCGGGCGTCGCGTGATCCTTCACCTGCGCCACCCGACGTCTCGCCTGGTCCTCGATCGCCTTGCAATTACCATGATTTGATGAGGCCGTGTTGTCATCGACAGCGGTTTTTCTGCAATCCGAGCCCTTTGGACCATATGGATGAATATTGATTTCTACTTTATGGACAAGGCTGGAATTGTTGCGGTTGCGGGCTGGACAACAGAGCTCAGGCCCACACTGCGCCTGCATGTTGATGGCGACGTCCTGATCCCCCTCGCGGTCACGCGCCATGTGCGACGCGACCTGCGCAGCAGCGAACCCATGGGGTTGATCGCGCTTTTCGATCTTTCCGGTCTGGACGGCCATACAGATCCCGAACAAGCGACGATCCATCTGGCCGATGGCGCCGAGTTCAGCGAACTGCACAATCATCGCCTGCGCGAAGATGGGGGGCGCCTGGTCGAGATCGGCGTCGACGAGGTGTTCTTTGCGCTGCTGCGTCTGATGGCCCAGCGCCGTCTGGTCCTCTCGGACGCGCGCATCGGACGTGAGATTCAGGCCCGCCTGCGCCTCGCTCCCTCGGCTGCGCGCGAGACCGAAAGCCACGGTCTGGCCGTCGACAGCTGCCAGATGGCAGCGACCGGCCAAGGCGCCGTGATCGGCTGGTTCATGCCCGCGCAAGCCTCGGCCGAGCCGCTCTGCGCGCTGGCCGTTGCAGACGAGTCGATCGTGCCCGTCGAGATGCTTGCCGACAGCATGGCGCGGGCCGACCTGTCGGGCTATGCGCCCCGCTATCGGTTCACCGGCCACGATGGCTACTGCGGCGGATGGCGCTTTTCCGACCCGCCCAAGGGCGCTGCGCGCCTGTTGCTGATGATCCCGGGCGACGATTTCCGGCCCGGCGTCTGGGTTCCGGTCGAGACCGTCCCGGCCGCCGATCTGGCCCGGCAGGTCACGCGGGCGACGCTGGGGATCGAAGACGTCGCGGACCGCAGCCGGCTGCGTCGCGCCATGCTGCCCCCCATCCTGCCCGTCCCGCGCCTGGCCGCGCCAGGCGAGACAGCGCACCAGCGCGGCGACACGCTGCTGATCCTTGACCATGATCTGGCGGACAGCGATCTGCGCGATGTCCTGCGCCACGTCGAGCCGCATCTGCCGGGTCGTTTGTCTCTGCAGCTTCTGCGCGCCCGCCTGTCGCCGGTTCTGCAGAGCGCCGTCGATGGTGCCGCGCGCGAGGCCACGGTCGGACTGCACCTGCATGGCGTCTCGCTGAGCATGACGCAGCCCGAGGTCATGCCGGACCGGGTCATCTTCGCGCGCAGTTCCACGCTGTTCCAGTTCGACCCCGGACCGATCTTTGCGCCCCGATCCGCGCGGCCCCGTGTCACGTTGCTCGATCCAATCGGCACGGTCCTGGCGACCCCGGACGCCCAGGCCGAGCGTTTCGTCCGCGACCTGCTGCCTTTCGTTCTGTCCATGCCGGCCGCGCCCTTCTTCGCGCTGCTGGACCAGGTCCCGGACTGCTTCCTGACCGAAGAGGCCCGCCTGCGCCTGCTGGCCGAGGCCCTGATCCTGCAAGGAGCGGCCGAGTTGGACCGGGCCGATATCCATTGCTTCTTCGAGGGCAGGACCGGTCCCCATTGTGAAAGCTTTCCCGACGGCCGCGACTGGCATGCCTTCGACGCCCAAAGCCGCCAACTCATCGAGGAGGCCAGCGCATGAGCCGCACTGTCATCGTGTCCCATTCGCACCCCAATCTGCGCTATGGCGGGGGTGAGGTCGCAGCCTATCGCCAGTTCAGGTATCTGCTGGCGCAAGACGAGGACGTCTTCTTCGTGGGCTCGACCATCGGTCCCGAGGACAGCGCGAAGTTCTTCGGCTCCAGCCAGCAGGTCATCAGCTTCGGTCCACGCGATTTCTGCCTGCGCGGGCGCGGCATGGATGCCTTCACCATGGAGCATCCCGAGATCCGGGACGAGGACTGGATCTTCGAATTCCTGCTGGCCCTGCAGGGGGACGTCTATCACTTTCACCATTTCTGGAACATCGGGGCCGGCACCATCCGCCGTCTGCGTGCGGCCCGGCCCAATGCGAAATTCATCTGCACCCTGCATGAGCTGACGGCGATCTGCGCCAATCACGGCCAGATGGTGAAACGCTCGGGCGAACTCTGCTACGCCGCAAGCGAGGTGGCCTGCGCAGCCTGCGTCGCCCGTCCGCCGATCGATTTCGTGCTGCGCAAGACCCGCATGATCGAGATGCTCGCCCTGTTCGACCACCTGCTGTCCCCCAGCGAGTTCCTGCGGATGCGGTTCGAGGACTGGGGGATCGCTCCGGGCCGGATCGCGGTGATCGAGAACGGCCTTGACCATCACGGCAGCTTTCCCCCGGAAACCGAGGCCGAGCTTCTGGCCAAGTCCGGCCGCTTTGCCTTTTTCGGCCAGGCGACGCCGACCAAGGGCCTGGACGTGCTGATCCGCGCGGCCGCGCTGATCGAGGCGAGTGGCGCGTCCTTCGATCTGCCCTTGAGCATCGAGGTTTACGGCGTCGACAAGGACGGCTTCACGCGCCTGTGGCCCGATCTGGACGTGCCGGCCTGCGTCCAGTTCCGCGGCCGCTATCGGCCCGAGGATTGCGTCGGCATCATGCGCACCTATGGCTGGATCATCATCCCCTCGGTCTGGTGGGAGAACTCGCCCGTCGTGATCCAGGAGGCGCGGGCGGCCGGCACGCCGATGATCGCCTCGGACATCGGCGGCATGGCCGAGAAGACGGCCGGTTGGGGGCTGCAGTTCCGGGTCGGAGACCCCGCCGCGCTGGCCGCCGCGATCCTGTCGGTGCATGGACGGGCGGATGTGCTTGCGGAGCACAAGGCTCGCATTACGAAGCCAATTAATCTTCGGGATTTCGACGCAGAGCGGTCGAGGATGTGCGAGATTCAGAAAAAACCATTCCCCAGCGTGCAGGCAGAAACAATGAAGGCATGTTGAGTTTCATCCGGTGTGACGCATCGCCTCTTCTATCTTTGACGCGAAGAAATTGGTGCTGCTAAATTTATCCCGCCCATAGCAAGGTTCTGCCACCACGCAGGACAGACGCTCTAGGCAGTTAAGTCGACATATAGGTAAAAGATGCGTGAGCTAATTATAATCCGAACTCACTTCTATTGCGAAGCAACAGAGAGATTATACAACTACCTGAAAAGCACATCGGATCGCGATGTGGCTTTCATCTGCGACGAGACAAATGGGGCGGTTGAAGTTGGCACTGGTAAGTTAAAAATTTCTATTTCAGAAAAATCTTCCAAGGACATGAAGTTACATGTCCCCCAAAAATTTGGATGGCTTTGCGGTGATTATTCTCTTTATGCGGCATCTCATCTTCTGGGTGCTTATGACAGATACTGGCTCATCGAATCAGACGTAAGGATTGGCCTCGATTCAAGCGCAGAATTTTTTGATAGATTTAATGACGAATCAATTGATTTCCTGGCATTTCACATGTTCAAGGCTAAACAAGATTGGTTCTGGCATAGTCCGATGTGCTATTTTGAGCCGGATGTGTATGCGTGCCTGTTTCCCGTCGTGGGAATAAGCAAGCGCGCTGTTCGGTTCGCGTATCAAGCCCGAAAGGAAATGTCAGAGACATTCGAGGACATCGTTCCGCCAGATGAAATTCGCCGGTGGCCTAATGACGAGTCGTTCCTGATGTCGACCCTTATGGCAAATGGATTTAACTGCAAAAGCCTGGACGCGGGGTCAGTCAAGTACAGGACAAATGACTCCTTCAATGTCGGCCTTCCAAAGTCTGAAAAGAAAATTTCAGAACAGGCGCCATCTGGGTTGTTTTATCATCCAGTGCACTCAAAGGTCAGGTTTGTCTCCAAAGCGAACACATGGCTTGATACCTATACCCACAACAAAGCGACAAAAAAACGGCTTAAGGATGTTTTCCATTCTGACTTTCTCCAAGATTTGAGAGTGGAGGCGTCAGACGACGAATTTCTCAAATTTGAGAGACGGCTTTTGGAAGCCATCCAGAATGCTTCTGGCTAACCCAGTTCTGCCATCATACTGCAGCGGCAACATTTGCTATACCTTCGGGGATGCAAACTTTCGGTCTAAACTAAGATAACCGTCAGGACGCACCAGAATAGTTCCGCTCTGCAGGCGGGCATCCCCGAATGTTGTGGGCGATAGTACAAATTCCGAAAAGCTCAACTGAGGCACATCACCTGGGTACCAGAGGAAGAGTGCCTCTCTATTCTCATCAAGATAACGCTGACCAGCAAGCAAGGCTGCGCGTGTTGGGACATGCTTCGCTGACAGGTGGGTGATTGCAAGATAGGTAGGCTCAGGTGAGCCATCGAATACCTTGGATCGGATTTCTCCAACTTGTGCGGAGAACTGTTGTGCCGTGCGGGCCTCAGTTTCCTGAACTGCAGTCACTGTATCTTTTAAGAATACATGGGCAGGAGACATCATTCTAGATACGCGAAAATCTCCGCGCACCTGAACTCTATCATCGATAAGGTGTGTTGGAAACGCTGCTTTAAGCTCAGATTTGCTCGAATGGCAGCTTCGCAGCTCTGCCATGCCAATCATGCTGTCCAAAGAAGCATCTAGTAGAACCGGTGCGCCCTGCCCGTTTTCGCAAGTGCTAAACCAATCGAGGAATTTCCAGTTCCAGATTTCGCTGCTATGCCCGGATATCCAGAGATATGGCTTTCCTAGTGCCGCAGCAAAGATAAGCCCATGCAGGCTTTGCGAGAGGACAACCTCAGCCTCAGCTATTTGCTGCAAAGGCGCAAGGCTGTCATCCATCATATCAACAACACAAAACTCTTTGCTGCCGCGGGCGCTATCCCACTTTTTGCTGTGAAAGCCTGTGTGATGCGGTACAATCGCTGCTCGGTATTTGGGATTCAGGGGAGTATCGATCAAATCGCCCACGAGAATGCCAGGATCGCCCAGTGGAACCTCGGGAAGCTTGTACCCCAATCCACGCAGGTGCTCTACTGTCTTGCGCCCGCGAAGTGCGTGGATCTTTGCCGGATCGATTTCAGGAATATGTGCTTTGGGATCAAGAACTCCAGACCCCCAAATGGTCGATTTTCTATTGGCCATGAAGAAAATACTTCCTATGGCCAAGAGATGCTCTTCCCTAGCTTCGCCGATTCGCCCGGTAAGACCAAAGCTCTTGTTTAAGATATAGCTTGTGACAGCATCTCCGCAGTTGCGGATCACATTATAATACCTGAAGGGTATGGTCCGCTGATCGGCGGGTGCATCCAGGCTGGTCAACGGGTCTCTTTCTTGGGGATGGTTCTGCATGTCACGTAGTACCCTTGCTGGGTGGTTCACTGGGCGGATCACAACCAAGGGCTGTACCGAGAGTCATGGCGAGAAGACGCTACCTTGCTTAGGAGGGCGTTTCAAGATGATTACTGGAGAGAGCTTGGCTTCGGCTTCTGACCTGTGTCCGGTCCACTGGGCCTAGCCTAGAGCAACGGTCAAGTCATGGACACAGCCCTTAAGATATCATGCAGGCCTTCGATCAAGCAGCAAACAAAAAGGATAACAAATGAACCCCCACCTCTACCCGTCCCTGCATATCCCCAGGGATGGTTACGTGTTCGTTGTAACGTATGGCCGCTCAGGCTCCACGCTGCTGATGAAGTTGCTGAACTCCATTCCGGATGCGTGCATTCGGGGCGAAAATGGCAATACTCTCACCCCCCTTCTCAGATCCATACATGACCTGCGGCACAGCCACAACGTGAACGTTCGCCGTGCCCAGATGAAAAAACCACCGGAAGAGAGGACCCATTACTGGGCAAGACTCATCGGGACCGTGGACGATCCCTGGTATGGCGCAGAGAACATCAATGTGGGCGTCTATGCCAGATCGATCCTGGATGCATTTGTCAGAACGGTCCTGTGCCCGCCGCAGCAAGTCTCCCTTCTCGGCTTCAAGGACATTCATTTCTACAAGGCGGGCGAACACTTTGAGCCGGCAATGAGCTGCATGCTGAAGTTTTTCCCAAGAAGCAGGATCATCTTCCTGACAAGAGACCTGGATGAGGTGTCGAATTCCGGGTGGTGGAAAGAGATGGACAAAGACGCCGTCCTGGGAGAGCTTGGGGGCGCCAATGATCGTTTCCGTTCCTTCCACAGGTCCAACAAGGAGGAAACGATGATCTTCGATTACAAGGAATTCTCCGATCCGGCTGGGGGCGTCGAAAGGATCTTTGATTTTGTGGGCGCAAGGTTCGACAGAGACAAGGTGGACAGAATACTGGATGTCCGCCTGAATCACCTGAAATAGACGCGCTCTCTTTCGCAAGGTTTCTGACCATCGCTCTGCCCCGACCATGGCCTGTCCCGGGCGCGCCGTTCTGACGCACGGTGCGGCCGAATTGGGTCCTCGCGCTTACGGTGGTCTTCCGCCAGTCTTGGCCCGGTGCGTCCTTCGGCGTCAAAGGGGGGCGACAGACGGTCCCCGCCCGCGCTTACAACCTGCGGCGGGTTCACGTGGCTGCCCCGGTCTGCGGTCGAGAAGACCGCGATGTGCAAGGTCCCGTTCAGCCGCATCGCGGCAAGAGGCGCCGAGCGAAGCCGCCCCGGCGCCCGATCCCTTCAGCCGGGCGATCTCAGCAGTTCGGCAAGCTACGGCGCCCCCCTTCCTCCTGCCGCTGGCACCTGCCCGGTTCCCCCCACTCCCGGAAAGTGGCCCCAGCCTCAGCCAAGTGAGCGCCGGAGGTCGCGGCACCCGGCTCCATCGAGGCGTCACAATGCTGTGTCCTTCGCAGCCGCAGGCCGCCAACACAGCCACTCCCGCGCGGATTCTACCTCAAGAACCAGAAAACAAGGGTTGCTCAACTAAAAATTGTTGACCGAATCAGGCCGCCCTCGTATCGCGGCCTCACACGTCTACCCCATCCCGAACTGTGTCCATTCCTCTGTCGATGCGCCAGATGCTCTCCGGCAAAGGGGGGAGGGCTGGTGGGCGACAAGATGTTGAAAGTAGGTAGCAATGCCCATCACCGACCAGTCCGTCAACTACTTCAAGGCGCGGGGTCCGATCACGATCGGAACCGGGACGACAGGCGCCAACACCACCACCTCCGGGGGCTTCAATCCGGGGCAGGTGAAATACGACGACTCTAACGGCAGCAAGAATGGCAACACCATCCTGTCAAGCCCTGACGCCAACAATGACGGCATCCTGGCGGTCGGGGATCTCTTCACCGTCAGCTCGACCGCTCCTAACGGGAACACGGAGTCCATCCAGCTGACCCTGTCCGGATCCGGGACCTATACGACCACCATCAACGGCAGCACCGTGACAAGGAACGTGCTGATCGGAACGACCACCACCGGGACGCCGACGTAATACGTCGTCTTCCCCAATGCTGACGCCCCGACTGTGAACGGCCAGCTCACGTCCAACATGACGATCTACTCGGGCGGCTATAACAGCCTGACGGGCCAGGTGGGGCTCGTCTGCTATCTCAAGGGAACGAAGATCCTGACCGATCATGGTCCTGTCGCCGTCGAGGATCTGCGCGAAGGGGACAGCGTCGTCTGCCGGTTCGGCGGTCTGCGCCCGATCCGCTGGATCGGACGGCAGCAGTTCGCAGGCCCCCGCGCCGCCGGGCGTGAGGCGATCCGCTTCGCCCCCGGCTCGATCGGCAATGGCATGCCGCAGGAGGACCTCTTCGTCTCTCCGGGTCATTCGATGCTGGTCGGCGAGACGCTCGTCCTGGCCTCCACTCTCGTCAACGGACTGTCCATCACGCGCGAGACGCCGCGCGACGAATGGTCGTATTTCCAGCTTGATCTGGGCGACCATGGCCTTGTGCTTGCCAACGGCACGTGGTCGGAAAGCTTTGCGGACTGCGGGGATTTCCGAAGCATGTTCGACAATGTCGCCGAGTTCCGCGAGCGGTTCCCGGATCATTGCGCCCCCGATACGCCCGCCCTGTGCGCCGAGCGCCCCGCCGGAGGGGTCAAGCTGCACGCGGCGCTGGACGTGACCGCCCGGCGGGCCCTGGCCCTGCAGCAGCCGGTGGCCCCCGGACGCCTCGAGGGCCGGATCGAGGCCGTCGCCGCGGCCTGCCATGTGACCGGATGGGCGATGGATGCTGATCATCCGGGCAGGCCTGTCCTGCTGGAGGTGGTCCTGGACGACGAGGTGATCGGCGAGACCTGCGCCTGCGGCCCGCGGCCGGGCGCCAGGGATCAGGGCCGCATGGGCTTTGTCTTCGACGGACGCCGCCGCCTGTCCGCGGATGAACTGCTGCGACTGGTCGTCAGGCGCAAGCAGGACGGGCAGGTCCTGGCGCCTGTCACCAGCACCCCGGCCGGTCCGTTGCACGGTCATCTGGATCTCATCACCGACACGGGCCGGCTCTCGGGCTGGGCGCGGGACAAGGCCGATCCGCAACGCCCGGTGATGCTCGAGGTTGTCCTCGGCGACGAGGTTCTCGGGGCTGTTCTCGCCTGCCGTCCCCGCACTGACCTTGAAAAGGCCGGTCTGGGCGACGTGGCCTTCGTCTTCGATGCGAACAGGACCCTGGCGTCCGAGGAGATCGGCGCCCTCTACCTGCGGCGGGCCGGCGACGGGGCACGGCTGAAGCAGTCCGAAGGAACGAAGTTCGCGCCGTCCAAGGTGGCTTGATCCAACAAGACCGCCTGTCAATCGGTCGGGCCGCCAAGAGCATTCCCCGCGGGGTGGCGGCCCGCCCCCAGGCATCCGAAGCGTGCGCGTCGGGCAGACCCGCAGCCGCGTTGCCTGCGAAGGGGCGCCATCGCCCGCACCGCGGCGCCCCTCCGCAGCAGTGTCGCACGGCGCGGGCGGACCCAAAGCGGCCGTCCGGGGGTTGTGGCGGGATCACCAGATACAGGAGCGATCCATGTCACAACTGATCGTCATCGGGTTCGACCGAGAGGCCGACGCCTTCGAACTGCGCCAGGAGCTGATCAAGGCCCAGGCGGAATACCTCATCCGGCTTGAGGACGCGGTCGTCGTCACGCGCCCCACGCAGGGCGAATACCAGTTGCACCAGGCGGTCAGCCTGACCTCGGTCGGGGCGCTGGGGGGCACGTTCTGGGGCGGGCTGCTTGGGCTCTTGTTCCTGAACCCGCTGCTGGGGGCGGCGGTCGGCGCGGCGTCCGGAGCCGTCGCGGGCAGCCTGTCGGATTACGGAATCAACGACGACTTCATCCGCACCATCGGCAAGACCGTCCCCCAGGGCAGCGCCGCCGTGTTCATCCTGGCGCGCGATCTCAACGCCGACAAGCTGCTGCCGCGGCTGCAGAAATACGGCGGAAGCGCGCGCGTGATCCAGACCTCGCTGAGCGACGCCGACGAGGCGAGGCTGCGCCAGACGATGCAGGGCACCGCGTCGCAGGCGGGCGCCGGCAACCCGCAGGCTGACGCGGGTCAGACCGGCACCGCGGGCGCTGCGGCCGCCGTCGCGCAGGGTGGCGCGCAGGGGGGCGCGCAGTCCCCCGCCGCGCCGGTTGCAGGCGGCGGCGCGCCCGGCGCGGCGGGTTCGGACGTGAACGACACCACGTCCCGCCACTGACCGGGCGACAGCGCCACAGACCCGCGCCGCCGGCACCCCGCCGCGGCGCGGTTTCTTGACGGAATGCCCGGCGCCGTGACACTGGGCGCCATGACCGCGCCCGCGACGATGCCCGCCCCGGCCGACGCCCCCGCCGCCCGCCCCCTGCGCCGGCGGTGGCGGCTGGCGCGCCGCGTGCTGCGGGGCCTGCGCTGGCTTGCCTGGCGGTTCGGCGCGCTGATGCTGGCGATGGTGGTGCTGTTCTGGATGGTCAATCCGCCGACCACCTGGACGATCATGACCGAGGCCAGCCCCGCCGGGCCGGGCGACGCCCCGCGCCGCTGGACCCCCGCGGCGCAGATCGCCCCGGTCATGCTGCGCGCGGTCGTCGCGGCCGAGGACGCCAATTTCTGCGGCCACTGGGGGTTCGACATGGCCGAGATCCGCCGCGTGATCGCCCGCGGCGAGGACCGCGGCGCCTCGACCCTGACCCAGCAGACGGCCAAGAACGTCTATCTGTGGCAGGGGCGCAGCTGGGTCCGCAAGGCGCTGGAAACGCTTTATACCCCGATGATCGAGATGGTCTGGTCCAAGCGCCGCATCCTCGAGGTCTATCTGAACGTGGCCGAGTTCGGCCCCGGCGTGTTCGGCATCGACGCGGCCGCCCGGCATCATTTCGGCACGACCCCCGACCGGCTGACCGCGCCGCAGGCGGCGGCGCTGGCGTCGGTGCTGCCCGCGCCCAAGTCGCGCCGCCCCCGCCCCGGATCGGGCCAGGCGCGCGCCATCGCCGACGGGGCCGAGACGATCCGCCGCGACGGGCGCGCCGCGTGCTTTCAGGCCACCGGCGACTGACCGCCGCCGGGGCCACGCGCTGCGGTTGAACAGCCGGTCCCGCTTGCGTATGACCGCACGGACCCATCGCAGGCAGTTCCCATGAATACCCCCACGACCCCCCGGCTGTACCACGTCGCCCTGTCGCCCTATTGCCGCAAGGTGCGGCTTGTGCTGGCCGAAAAGCGCATCGAGGTCGAGCTGGTCGAGGAACGCTGGTGGGAGGCCGGGTCCGAGGTCCTGCGCCGCAACCCGGCCGGCAAGATCCCGGTCCTGCGGATGGACGGACGGCTGATGGCCGAAAGCCAGGCGATCTGCGAATATCTTGACGAGATCGCCCCGACGCCGCCCCTGATGCCCGTCGCGGCGCTGGACCGCTATGAGGTGCGCCGCCTGTGCGCGTGGTTCGACGACAAGTTCAACGCCGAGGTGACGCGCCCGGTGCTGTCGGAACGGGTGTGGAAAAAGGTGATGAAGGCCGGCTATCCCGACAGCAAGCTGGTCAAGTCGGGGCTGCGCGCGGTCAAGGATCACATCGACTATCTGACCGGGCTGCTGGAAACCCGCAAATGGCTGGCCGGCAGCACGCTCAGCCTGGCGGATTTCACCGCGGCGGCGCATCTGTCCTGCCTCGACTACATCTCGGACGTGGACTGGGACCGCTCGGCCACGCTGCGCGACTGGTATGCGACGGTGAAATCGCGCCCCGCCTTCCGGTCGCTGCTGGCCGACCAGGTTCCCGGCATCACCCCCGCGCCGCATTATGCCCAGCTTGATTTCTGATCCGGCCGCGGGGTCGCGGCGGGCGCCCTCGCCCGACGACCCCGCCACCCTCAAGCAGGCGTTGCAGGCGCAGGCCCGGACCGAGGGCTTTACCGCCCTGCGGGTCACGACCCCCGACGCGATCCCGCAGGCGGCGGCGCGGCTGGCCGCCTTTGTCGCGGCGGGCCGCCACGGGCAGATGGGCTGGATGGCCGAGCGCATGGGCTGGCGGGGCGACCCGTCCGCGCTGTGGCCGGGCGCGCGATCCGTGGTGATTCTGGCCGAGGCCTATACCCCGCCCCACGACCCGCGCGAGGACCTGACCCGCACCGACCGGGGCGCGGTCAGCGTCTATGCCCAGGGCCGGGATTACCACGACATCGTCAAGGCGCGGCTCAAGCGCCTGGGGCGCTGGCTGATCGACCGCGCGGGGGGCGAGATCAAGGTCTTCGTGGACACCGCGCCGGTGATGGAAAAGCCGCTGGCGCAGGCGGCAGGCCTGGGCTGGCAGGGCAAGCACACCAACCTGCTGTCGCGCGACCTGGGCAGCTGGTTCTTTCTGGGCGCGATCTTCACCACCCTGCCCCTGCCGCCGGACGCGCCGGAACCCGACCATTGCGGCAGCTGCACCGCGTGCCTCGACGCCTGTCCGACGCAGGCGTTCCCCGCGCCCTATCAGCTGGATGCGCGGCGCTGCATTTCCTATCTGACGATCGAGCACAAGGGCCCGGTCGATCCCGCGCTGCGTCCCATGCTGGGCAACCGCATCTACGGCTGCGACGACTGCCTGGCCGCCTGCCCGTGGAACAAGTTCGCCGTCGCCGCGTCCGAGATGCGCTATCACGGGCCGCATCGCGCGCCGCCGCTGGCCGACCTTGCGGGCCTGGACGACGCGGGCTTTCGGGCGCGGTTTTCCGGCAGCCCGATCAAGCGCATCGGCCGCGACCGGATGGCGCGCAACGTGCTGTATGCCATCGGCAACAGCGGCGCGCCGTCCCTGCGCGGCGTGGCGCAGGGGCTGACGGATGATCCCGACGCGGGCGTCGCCGATGCGGCGCGCTGGGCCGCGGCGCGGCTGGCATGAACCCGCTCAGGGGCGTCCTGCTGAAGCTGGGCAGCGTCTTTCTGTTCACCCTGATGGCCGCGATCCTGAAGGCCACGGCCGTCAGCGTGCCCGCGGGCGAGCAGGTGTTCTTCCGGTCCCTGTTCGCCATTCCGGTGATCCTGGCGTGGCTGGCCTGGCGGGGCGAGCTGACGACCGGCCTGCGCACGCGCGATCCCATGAGCCATGCCTATCGCGGCATCGTCGGCTCGATCGCGATGGGCACCAGCTTTGCCGGGCTGGGGCTGCTGCCCTTTCCCGAGGCGACGGCGCTGGGCTATGCCATGCCGCTGCTGACGGTCATCTTCGCGGCGATGTTCCTGGGCGAGACCGTCCGCGCCTTCCGGCTGGGGATGGTCGCGGTGGGCCTTGCGGGGGTGCTGATCGTGCTGTCGCCGCGCCTGTCGGCCGCCGCCGACGGCGTGTCGCTGGCCGAGACGCTGGGCGCGGTGCTGACGCTGATCGGGGCGGCCTTCGGGGCGCTGGCGCAGATCTTCATCTCGCGCATGGTGCGGACCGAGGCGACGACGGCGGTGGTGTTCTGGTTTTCCGTCACGGCGACCGTGCTGTCGCTGGTCACGCTGCCCTTCGGCTGGGTGCTGCCCGACGCGCGCACGGCGGCGTTGCTGATCGGCTGCGGCGTGCTGGGGGGCGCGGCGCAGATCATGCTGACCTCGTCCTATCGGTTCGCGGACGCCTCGCTGGTCGCGCCGTTCGATTACGCCTCGATGCTGATGGCGCTGGCGATCGGGTGGTTCGTGTTCGGCGAGGGCGCCTCGCCGCGGATGCTGGCGGGGGCGGCGGTCATCATCGCGGCGGGCGTCGCCATCATCCTGCGCGAGCGTCGCCTGGGGATCGAGCGCGCCCGCCGGGCGGCGACCCCGCGCTAGAGCGCCCTCAGGGCCGGTCGGCAAAGCCGAAGGCCACATAATCGCGCAGATAGGCGGCCTTGGCTGCCTTGCGCAGGCCGGGGTCGTCCAGCACCGCTGGCAGCGGCGCGGGGCGCGGCCCGTCGGCGTCCAGACCGACCGTGCGGGCCAGAAAACCCAGTTCGGCCGTCATCCGGTCCTCGCGCACGACAAGGTCGGGGGCGGCGAAGCGGGCGAACCCCGCCAGCACCTCGGACTGCGTGGCCCAGCCGGGATGCGTGGCCAGCGTGGTCTGGCCCAGCAGGGTGCGGCGCAGGACATCCAGGAACGGCGCGAACAGGGCGGCGCGGGCGGCATCGTCCAGCCCGCCCAGCGCGTCGTCCGGGGGCAGCGGCACCCGGTGGATGTCGCGCAGCGTCTGCCGCAGGTCCGGCGCGCGCGCCGCCAGCACCGCGCCAAAGGCGTCCCAGGCGCGCGGCAGCGGATGGCGCAGCACGGTGAAGGCGCGGTGGCCGGGATGGGCGCGCTTCCACTGGCGCAGGCTGTTCTGGGTCAGATCGCCCGCCGTTGCGCCCAGGCCCGCCAGCCAGTGCCCGACGGCGTCGGTGGGGCCGCCCCGGACCGGCATGAACAGCAGCCCCGCCCCCGCCTCGGCCGTCTGGAACGACGGAACGGCGGGACCGCGGCGCGGCTCGAAGCTGGGGATTCGGTGCAGCTGGAACGGGTCCGCGGCCATCAGCTCGGCCTGCATCTCGGGCAGGTTCGTGACCTTCTCGGCCATCTCGCGCGGGTTCTGGGGCACCTGGTCCTGCGCCGGCTCGACCCGCTCCAGGTCGGTGCGGCCCAGCCAGTGCGCCAGCCCGGTCATCACCGCCGGGTCGCGCAGATCGTCATAGTTCAGCCAGAACGCCGTCTGGCCACGGCGTTGCAGCCCGTGCTGGATGCGGTCCAGGAACCCCTGTGTGGCCGCCAGCGACTGGCGGAAATCCGCGGCGTCGAACTCGACCCGGGCCGGGGTGGGGGTTTCGGACTGGTTCAGCTTCCACTGGTTCGTGGCATAGGCCAGCCGGGTGGACACCCAGCTGTCCACGGGATTGCGGGTCAGCACGATCTTGGCGCAGGTCGGATCGTCCATCACCGGCTCGAACACGCGCGGGTCGTGGTCGTGGAAATAGCGGAAGCCCTTGACCTTGCGGGCCGCGACCATGTGGCGCCACAGCCGCAGCGGGTCGGCGTCGCGGTCGGCCAGCGTCATGCCGTACAGATCGCCCTGGTCGGGCCAGCCGACGAAATAGGGGTTATACGCCTCGCCGAAGCAGGCCAGGTCGTGGGCGTTCAGCGTCGCTTCCAGCAGGTTGGACCCGGTCCGCATGCCGGCGAAGATGACGAAGCTGCGGAATGTCATGGACGCTCTCGCGCGGCCGAACGGGCGCTGCGGCGGGGCGATGCGGTTGCCGCGGTGGCCGGTGTCGGGACTGCGGCCGGGCCGGGCGGCGGGCAGGCCGATCCAGGGGGGCCGGCGGGGATGGCGGCGGGCGGGCACCGGCCGGACGCACCCCCGGGCATCGGCACGGCCGCGGCCTGCGCGTCGCGCGTGCCCGAGGTCACCGCCCGCAGCGTCCGCAGGTCGCCCATGCGGCGCGGCCGCAGCCCGGCGTTGGCCAGCCGCCGCAGCAGCGGCACCACGCCCGCGACGTTGCGCATGGCCGGCAGCGGCAGGCCGGGCGTGCCCTCGACCGCGGTCAGGCCGTGCACCATCTGGCGCAGCGGCACCTGTGGCTGGGCTATGACATCGGCCAGGTTGAAGCGGCTGACCCGCGCCTTGACCCAGACCGAATCCAGCACCGACAGGAACTCGATCTCGGCGCGCTGGATCAGGGCGGCGGCGCGGCGGATGTCGTCGAACGGCATCCCCGAGTTCAGCATCGGCACGATCCAGGCGCCTGTCGCCACATGGATGCGCGCGTTCGGGTCGGTCGCCATGAACCAGTTCAGCGACTGCCTGTCGCGGGGCGAGAACAGGAACCCGATCTCGGTCGGCGAGGACCGGATCAGCGAGGTCAGGAACCCGCGCGGATCAAGGTCGCGGACTGCGGCGCTGTCCGACAGCGCCCCCGGCCCGATCGCCTCGTCCTGAGCGAACTCGACCTGGTCGGGGGCCAGCAGGTGGCGGTGCATGGTCAGCCCGGTCCCGGCCTCCAGCCACTCGGCCAGGCCGGGGAACAGGTCGCCGAAGCCGTAGATGACCGCATAGGGGCGCGCCGTCTTGCCGTTCTCGGCGTCCTTGCGGGGAAACCGGCTCTGCATGTAAAGCCCCGGCCGCCCGCGCAGCCGGCGGTCCGCGGCGCGGTCCAGCAGCGCCTCGAGCCGGTCGGTGTGGGGCTCGTGGTCAGCCACCTCGCCGGGCGAGGCGACCGGGAAATGGTCATACAGCGCCTGCGCGCCGGGCCAGATCTTGCGGGCGACAAAGGCGCGCGACCCCACCAGCAGCGGCAGGTGGTCATCGTAGAACACATAAGGCTTGCCCTGGGTGTCGAACTTGGCCAGCGTCAGCGACCGGCTTTCCACGTCGATGGAATGGCGGCGCACCAGCGTCTGGAAATAGCTTTCGTCAGGCACCCAGACGCGGCGGAAATAACGGTCCCACTCGGGTCGTCGCGGATCGCCCAGGATCGCACGCAGCGTTTCGGCCGTCAGGCACCACCACTGAGAGCCGAGATGCGGCACCAGCCCCCGGGGGATGGGGCGGCTGACCTTGAAGCGGCGCTGCAGCGCGACATAGCGGTCGAACAGCCGGCGCTGGCGGCGATAGGAAAACGGGAACCGCAGGGTAAAGCGTTCCTCGTTCAGCCCGCCCACGGTCCAGCCCACGTCCCGCGCCGTCACGCTTTCGATGAAGTCGCGCCCCTGGTGCCGGGCCAGAAAGCTGCACAGTTCTGACACCGGCCGCAGCGGCAGGCAGGCGCCCGAGACGGCCATGACGTGGGTCAGGTCGGGGTGGTTGTCCAAAAGCAGCCGGGCTGCGTCCAGCGTCGCCTCGACCAGGCTGAAGGTGCCCCATTCGCACGGCCGCCTGCGGGCATAAAGCGCGCCCGTGCCGTCCAGCGCCGCCTGCATCCCGGCCACGGCGCCGGGCGGGGCCTTGGCGTCCACGTGGATGGCGATGCGAGCGCCGCCATCCGTCCACAGCCGCGCCATGCGGGCGGCCAGTTCCAGGTTGTCGTGGCACAGCATGGTCACGCCCAGCCGCACGGGCGCGGGCCGGGCGGAAGGGGGTGCCGTCACAGGCTGAGGCATGATCGTCACACCCAGTTCCCGCGAGAGATCAGCCCCAGATCCTCGAGCTGTCGCCAGTTCTGGAAGCGCTGCGACTGGTGGGTCCAGAAATCGGGGTCGTCCTGCAACCCGCGATGATAGGCGCGGTATTCCTGCCCGTCGGCGTAATGCTGGCCGCGCTGCAGCTCCTCGGCGGACTTGTCCACGAAGGTGGACAGGAACTTGGCGTGCAGCAGGATGCCCGAGGCGCGCTCGCCCCCGTCCTCGTCATAGACCATGTTCAGCGCGCGGGGCAGCAGCATATGGGTCGAACTGACATAGACGAAGGGGCGTTCCCACCGCACCAGCGGGATCTTGTTCAGCGCCGGGGCCTGTTCGGGGCGATCCCCGAAGAACGCCCGCGTCCGCGGCCCGCCCTGGATCCACAGATTGCCGTACAGGCCGTTCTTGCGGATCGTGTAGTTCGCCGGATCGAACCAGGCCGCGATGTCGAAGGGGTTGGCGCCTTGCGGGTAAGGCTCGGCCGTGACCGGGCCGCGCGGATACATGTCCAGCAGCATCGCCGGAAACGACTTGACGGCAGAGCTGTCCAGCCAGTCCGTCAGCGCCCGCAGCGGGCGCGTGTCGCAATGCGGATAGACAAGGAATTCGTCGGGATCGACGGTCAGGCACCAGTGCCCGCTGCCATGGCGAAACAGCAGCCAGGCGATCCAGTCCATTCCAAAGCGCGACGCCTTGTAGCTGTCGGTCGTCATCCACAGCGAGACGTCCGGCTGCGCCGCCAGATACGCGCGGCTGCCGTCGTCGCTGTCGTTGTCCACGAACAGGAAATGGTCGATGCCCAGCCTGCGGTAATAGTCCAGGAAATAGGGCAGGCGCACGCCTTCATTGCGCTGGGTGACAAAGGCCAGGATCGAATCGGGCCCGATCGCGCTGGTGCGGTCGGCCACGGGCGTCAGCCGGCCGCGGCGGCGGATGGCGCGGCCCAGGTACCACTGCCGGCGCGCCCGAAGGCGCAGCTTGCGTCGATAGGACTTCCACCACCTCGGCACGTTCGCGTCCCTTTCGGCCAGTCTTCATGCCCGTGGGGACACGGCACCGATTGCCTGCCAGGCGCGGGCAAAATGATCGTTCCATGTCGGAACCGCAAGGGGGGACAAACGCTGCGGTTGACCCGCCGACATTTCTGCAACCGCCAAGGCCCAGTCCTGCGCATCGTCCGGGGCCAGCCAGCGGGCCGCGTCGCCCAGGATTTCGCGTGCCGCCGGCAGCGGCGACGCAAGGACCGGCACGCCGCGCGCGCCCGCCTCGGTCAGCGGCAGGCCAAAGCCTTCGGCCCGGCTGGGCATCAGCAGCGCATGGGCCCGGTCCAGCAGCGCCGCGACCGCGCCGTCGGGCAGGCCCGACAGCTCGCGCACCGGGCCGCCCCGCGGCAGCGCGTCCAGGCGGGCAAAGGTCGCCTCGTTCCGCCAGCCGCGGCGGCCGACGATGAACAGGCGCGGCATGGCCTCGGGGGGGCAATGCCGGGCCAGCAGGTCCCAGGCGTCCAGCAGCAGCGCGTGGTTCTTGCGCGGCTCGATCGTGCCCAGCGCGACGAAGAACGGGCGCGACAGGTCCAGATCGGGCGGCAGGGCGCCGGGGTCCGGGGCGGCAAGGCTGGTGCCGATGGGGGCCACGGCCAGTGCCGCGCGGTCGGCCAGGCCCAAGCGGGCGCGCCAGCGGGCGATGTCGTCACGCGCCGCGGTCGAGATCGCCAGCACCAGATCGGCCTGCCCGACGCCCGCGGCAAAGCGGTCGCGGAAGGCGCGCGACTGCCCCTGCCGGGTGAATGCGGGATGATCCAGCGGGATCGTGTCGTGGATCAGCACCACGCGCCGCGCCCAGCCCAGGTTCGCCCACAGCGCCGCCGACAGGTTGGCGTGCCCGACGCTCAGATAGACCGGCTGCGCCCGGGGCGGGGGGGCCTGCGCGGCGCGGGGGGCCAAATCGGCCCTGGGGTCTGGGCCGGCCCGGCCCGCCGCCAGCGCCCGCCGCACGGCGCGCCCCAGGCCCCGCCCGGCGGGGCCCCTGCTGGCCAGCGCCATGCGGGCCAGCGCCGTTTCGGCCTGCGCCCGCGCGCCCGTGCGCCCCAGCAGCCGGTCCAGCGCGCCCGCGGGCGGCAGGGCCGCGCCGCCGGTCCAGTCCAGCAGCGCCGCACCCGCCGCGGGCGGCAGCAGCCGCTGGCGGCGCCGGATGCGGGCCAGCAGCAGGTGCGGACGGTCCTGCAGATGCGCCAGCCATGCCGCCTCGACCCGGTCGATCCCGGTCAGCGGCCCCTGCCCCAGGCGCGAGATCAGGCGGGTGACGTCAAGGACGACGGCCGGGTCAGCCGCCATACCCGCCGGTCTGGTGCCAGCGCCAGGCGTCGCCGATCATCGCCGGCAGGGTCGAGCGGTCGGGCCGCCAGCCCAGCACGCGCCCCGCCTTTTCGCTGCCCGAGACCAGCTTGACGGCATCGCCGCCGCGGCGCGGCCCCTCGGTCACCGGCACGGCGCGGTTGGACACGTGGCGGGCGTTGTCGATCACCTCGCGGACCGAGAACCCGTTGCCGGTCCCCAGGCAGAACACCTCGGTCCCCCCGCCCTGCGGGCCACGGCCCGCGCGCAGCCAGTCCAGGCCCAGCACATGCGCGTCCACAAGGTCCATGACATGGACATAGTCGCGCACGCAGGTGCCGTCCTGCGTCGGGTAATCGCTGCCGTGGATGGTCAGCGCCGGCCGCTTTCCGTCGATCGCGTCCAGGATCAGCGGGATCAGGTGCGTCTCGGGCTGGTGGAACTCGCCCACCTGCGCGTCGGGGTCGGCGCCCGCGACGTTGAAGTAGCGGAAGATGACCGAGCGCAGCCCGTCGGACGCGCCGAAGTCGCGCAGCATGTCCTCGATCGCGCGCTTGGAGGCGCCATAGCTGTTCAACGGCTGCTGCGGCGTGTCCTCGTCCAGCACGACGCCGTCGTGGTCGCCATAGGTCGCGCAGGTGGACGAAAAGACGAAATCGCGCACGCCCGCGGCCAGCGTCGCCTCGATCAGGGTCAGGCTGGCGCAGACATTGCCGCGCCAGTACTTGCCGGGCTGCGCCATCGCCTCGCCGACCTGGCTCAGGGCCGCGAAATGCATCACGGCGACGGGGCGGTGCTGCGCGAACACCTGATCCAGCCGCGCGCGGTCCATCAGGTCGCCCGGCTCGAAGGGCCCGAACTTCACCGCCTCGGCCCAGCCGGTGCAGAGGTTGTCATAGGTGACGGGGACATAGCCCGCCGCCGCCAGCGCCTTGCAGGCGTGCGAGCCGATGTAGCCCGCGCCCCCGGTCACCAGAATCCGGTCGGTCATGATTATTCGGCGGCCTTGCTCATCGCCAGCACGTCCTGAAGGTAATCCAGGAACTCGGCCCGCAGCTCTTCGCGCGCCAGGCCAAAGGCGACAGTGGCCTGAAGGAAGCCCGCCTTGGACCCGCAGTCGAATCGCTGCCCGCGGAAGCGCAGGCCATAGACGGCGCGCCCGGCGTCGATCTCGTCGGCGATGGCGTCGGTCAGCTGGATCTCGCCGCCGGCGCCCTGCTTGAGCTTGTTGAGGTTCTCCATCACCGTCGGCGCCAGGATATAGCGGCCGATCACCGCAAGGTTGGACGGCGGGTTCTGCTTGGGCTTTTCCACCAGCCCGCGGACGCGGACGATGGCGCCCATGTCCTCGGCCACGTCCAGCACGCCGTACGAGCTGGTCTTGTCCGTCGGCACCTCCATGGTCGCGACCATGCTGCCGCCGGTCTCGGCATGGGCCTCGATCATCTGCTGCAGGCAGGGCGGCTCGCCCTGGATCACGTCGTCGGTCAGCAGCACGGCGAACGGCTCGTCCGCGACAAGGCGGCGGGCGCACCAGACCGCGTGGCCCAGGCCCATCGCCTTGTGCTGGCGGATATAGGCGATGGCGCCGGATTCCATGTTGGTGTGGCGCAGCAGCTCCAGCAGGTCGTCCTTGCCCGACTTGCGCAGGGTGTTTTCCAGCTCGTGCGCGTGGTCGAAGTAATCCTCCAGCGCGCCCTTGCCGCGCGAGGTCACGAAGATGAACTCCTTGATCCCGGCCGCGCGCGCCTCGTCGATCGCGTACTGGATCAGGGGGCGATCGACGAGGGTCATGATCTCCTTGGGGATCGACTTGGTGGCCGGCAGGAACCTGGTCCCCAGGCCAGCGACTGGGAAAATGGCCTTGGTGACCTTGCGCGTCATGATATGCTCCGACTTGAATGGGGCCGTACGGAAACGCGCCGGCCGCGGCAGCATTATCCACGCCGGGCAGGCGGCTTCAAGCACGCCGGGGATTTCCGCTCAGATGATGCGCGCTTCCTGGGCAAAGTCCAGCCTGCGCGGCACCCCGCGACCAGCGGTCATCGGCCGATCCGGTCGAGGCGCGCGAACTCGCGCGCGGCCCGGCCCGCCAGGCGTCCGGGCATCACGGGGGGATCGCCGCGGCAGGACGGCCCCCACAGCCCGCCGCGCTGTTCCCACCATCCGCCCGGCGTCAGGCCGCTGCGGTGCGGCAGAACCGTGGGGGTCAGCAGCAGCAGCGTCACGATCTGCCCCTCGGCGGCGGCGGCGCGCGCCCGGGCCCGCAAGGCGCGCGCGTGCCAGTGCCAGCCCACAAGGCGCAGGCACGCCCGCGGCCGCCCCGACAGCCGCGCCGACAGCCGCCCGTCCGCCGCCTCGTCCCTGCCCTGCGCGTCGTCCGCGGCGGTTTCCTGCGGCAACGGCCCGACCGGCAGGGGCGGCGCCCCGTCCGCCGCGGCCAGGGCCAGCCCCCGCCGCCAGCCCGCCATCAGCGGCCCGACCGCCAGCGGGTCCAGCCGGCCGGCAATCATGTGACGGACCAGCCGCGCGCGCTGCGCCCGTTCGGCGGGACCGGCCGTGCCGCCGTGTCGCGCGACGAACAGGCCCTGCGACCGGCCCAGCTGCGTCAGGTCGCGGGGCACCGCCTGCGGCCCCCGCGCCGAATCGGCGGCCAGGCCGTGGACGACCTCGGCCTGCGGCACAATGGCGGTCAGCGCCTGCGGCCAGCGCACAGCCATCCGCAGATTCACGTCGCTTTCGTCCAGGTGATAGGGAAAGGCCGGATCGAACCCGCCGATGTCGGCCAGCGCCGCAGCGCGAAACGCGCAGTTGGTGCCGATGGTGCCGACCGGGCCGGTGGCATCCGGGGCCAGCAGCATTGCCCCGTCGTCCCGCGCCGCGACCGGCGCGCCCAGGCCGTCGCGGGACATGCGTTCCGCCCGCAGCTGCCAGGCCAGCCCGTCCGGCCCGCGGGTAAAGCCCGCCGCCGCGATCACGCGGGGATCGGCAAAGGGGGCGGCCAGCGCCGCCAGCCAGCCCGGCTCGGCCACCGCGTCGTCGTCGATGAACGCCACCACCGGGCTGCGCGCCCGCGCCAGCCCCAGGTTGCGCGCCTGCGAGATGTTGGGCCGGTCGAATGCCACGCGGCGGACGGGCAGGTCCGGGCGCTGGCGCAAGCTGGCCGGATCGGCGACCAGCACGATCTCGAAATCGGGATGCGATTGCAGCGACAGCGCCGTCAGGCACAGCGACAGCTGTGCCGGCCGATGCCGCGACACCACGATGACCGAGACGGCAGGGGCAGCGGCGGGGGCCGCCGCGCAGGGCGCGCGGCCGTCGCCGGCCGTCACGCCATGCCCATCTGCCGCATCATCGATTCCAGCCGCGGCACGTCGCTGGGGTTGTTCAGCTCCCAGAACTGGCGGCCGCGCGCCTCGACCTCGACGCACAGCACGCGGCGGCCCTGTTCCAGAAAGCGCAGCTGCTCCAGGCCCTCCAGCCGCTCCAGCGTGCCCTCGGGCCAACCCGGATAGGCGGCCAGCGCGTCCGGGCGATAGGCGTAGACGCCGACATGGTGAAACACCGGGCTGGGCGCGTCGGGCGCCACCGCGTCGGGAACGAAGGGAATCACCTCCTTGGAGAAATACAGCGCCCCGTGGTCGGCCCCGAACACCGCCGTCGTGCCGCCGACCCGGCCGGCGGCGCGGTCGGCCAGCAGGTCGGCGCGCATCGCCCCCGAACAGCGCAGCACCGGGGTCGCCACCTCGGCGCCGGGGGCCGCGCGCAGGCCCGCCACCAGATCCTCGACGAACCAGGCGGGCGTCAGCGGCGCGTCGCCCTGCAGGTTGACGACGATCTCGGGGGGCCGGGGCAGCTGCGCCAGCACCTCGGCGCAGCGTTCGGTGCCGTTGCGGCAGCCGGTCCCGGTCATCGCCACCTCGGCCCCGAAGCCCGCGGCGTGGTCGGCGATGCGGGCGTCGTCGGTCGCGACGATCACGCGGTCCGCGCCCGCGACCGCCATCGCCGCGTCCCAGCTGCGCCGGATCAGGGTCCGCGCCTGCCCGTCCGCGCCGGTCAGCGCCACCAACGGCTTGCCCGGATAGCGCTGCGAGGGATAGCGCGCGGGGATGACGATGACGACCGACACCCCCGGTCAGCCCTGCGGATGCAGCAGCACGCCCGGCGCATAGGCGATGAAGAACGGGTTCTCGAAGCCGGGTTTGCCGTAGGTCAGCGGGCTGTGGTCGTCCAGCCGGACCACCTCTCCGCCCGCGCCGCGCAGGACCGCGTCGCCCGCGGCGGTGTCCCATTCCATGGTCCGCCCGAGCCGGGGATACAGGTCAGCCTCGCCCGTGGCCACAAGGCAGAACTTCAGCGACGATCCCGCGCTGGTCATGTCGCGCACGCCGTATTGGGCGATATAGTCGTCGGTGGCCGCGTCCCGGTGCGACTTGGAGGCCACGACCATCAGCCCCCGGTTGTCGGGGGTGGGGTTCACGCCGATCGGGTGGACCTCGCCCGGCTGGGCGCCGAACGGCCCCCGCTCCTCGACCGAGCGGCCGTCGGCCAGGGTGTAGAACAGCCGGCCCCGCGCCGGGGCATAGACGACCCCGTGCAGGGGCACGCCGTCGCGCACATAGGCGATGTTGACGGTGAAGTCGCCCCGGCGCTGCACGAACTCCTTGGTGCCGTCCAGCGGATCGACGATCAGAAAGGTCGAGAGCGTCTGCCCGTGGGTGTCGGCCTGTTCCTCGGTCACCAAGGGCACGCCGGGGAAGGCGGCGCGCAGCCCGGCCGCGATCAGCGCGTCGGCCGCCTCGTCGGCCTCGGTCACGGGCGAGGCGTCCGATTTCGCCCGCACGTCGAAGTCGGGACCGTCATAGACCTGCATGATCCGGGCCCCGGCCTCCAGCGCCAGTCGCCGCATCTCGGGGACGAGTCGATCGAATTGCATTGGTTTTTCCTCGCGGTTCCGGTCGGGCGCGCCCGCCAGGACGGCAGCGGCGATTGAATCGGGGCGTCAGGGAACTTATGGTGCGGGGCGGCGCGATCGGCAAGCCGGCGGCCGCCCGCCGCCGTCCCCGCCGCCCGCCACGAAGGTGCCCTGCCCCATGTACGCCCCCCAGCGCCGCAACCGCACCCTGGCCGACGCCGCCTTCACCACGCTGGCGCTGATCTATCACCAGGCGGTCCACAACGTCCGCAAGACCCACCGCAGCGCCGTCATGGCGATCGTGATGGCGATCGTGCAGGCGCTGATCATGGTGATGGGCTTTTACGCGATGTTCTGGATCATCGGCGTCAGGCGGTCGCCTCTGCGGGGGGATTTCATGATCTACCTGATGTCGGGGATCTTCCTGTTCATGGCCCATGTGCAGACCACCGGGGCGGTGGCGGGCGCCGGCAGCGCGACGCAGGCGATCATGAAGCACGGGCCGATGAACACCGCCGTCACCATCTGCGGCGAGGCGCTGGGCGTGCTGTACCTCAAGCTGGTGTCGATCCTGACGATCCTGGGATTCTATCACCTGGCCATCACCCCCGTCGAGATCGAGAACTGGCGCGGGGCGCTGGCCATGCTGATCCTGGCCTGGTTCACCGGCGGCTGCATCGGGTTGATCTTCCTGTCGATCCGCACCTGGTGGCCCGAGGCGGGCAAGATCGTCACCCAGATCTTCCAGCGGGTGAACATGATCGCGTCGGGCAAGATGTTCGTGGCCAACGCCATGCCGGGGTTCCTGATCGGGATGTTCGACTGGAACCCGCTGTTTCACATCATCGACCAGGCGCGCGGCTTCATCTTCATCAACTACTCGCCCCACCACACCTCGGTCGCCTATCCGGTCTGGGCGGGTCTGGGCCTGCTGATGATCGGCCTGATGGCCGAGTTCGTGACCCGCAACGCCGCCTCGGTCAGCTGGTCGGCCGGACGCTGAGCCGGACTTCCCCCGCGCTCAGGCGCCCGCCACCCGCAGGGTCAGGTTCACGCGGCCGCCGCCCGGCACCAGATCGCTGCTGCCGGGGCGGATGCGGTCGATGCCGTGGTGGATCAGCCGCGCGTCCCCCGAAAGCGCCAGCACGTCGCCCGACCGCAGCCACAGGCTTTCGGTGCGCCCGCCGCGCGCCACGCCGCCCAGCCTGAACAGCGCCTCGTCGCCCAGGCTGACCGACAGCACCGGCTGGGTCAGGTCGGCCTCGTCCCGGTCCTGGTGCAGACCCATCCGCGCCGCGCCGCGATACAGGTTGACCAGGCAGGAATCCGGCGGCCGCGCCTGCGGCAGCAGCCGCGCCCACAGCGCCAGCAGGGCCGGCGGGATCGGCGGCCAGGGCCGGCCGTCGTCCTGCGCGGGGGCGTAGCGATAGCCGCGCCGGTCGCTGGTCCAGCCCAGCGCGCCCGCCGCGCTCATCCCCACCGACAGGGGTCGGCCCCAGCGGGTGACCGGATGGCGCGGGGGCGCCGCGGCCCAGATCGCCTGCACGTCGCGCATCAGCGCGGCCTGCGACGCCGCATCCAGGCAGCCCGGCCAGACCGTCGCGCCGCGCACCGTCAGCGGGTCCGCCCCGCTCACGGCCTGAGCCCCCCGCCACACGCAATCGCACCCGGCGTCATCATCTGCCCCCCTTGCCCGCGCGCCACGCCGCCGCGCCAAGCCCTAGCCGCGCGGGCGGTGGCTGTCATCCCGCCACGCATGGGCCGACAGGGCGGGACGACGCGGGCCCGGCTTGCCGGAACTTCCCGATCGGCCCGCTTGCACGCCCAAAACCGCACCCTATATACGCTGCGAAGCCGGCCGGGGCTGCCCGGTCATCCACCACCCACGGGATTTGGGCGCGGGGGCCGCGGACGGACCCGCATCCGACCATCGCCGCAAGAAAGGTTTACGCATGGCCAAAGTCATCGGCATCGACCTCGGGACCACGAACAGCTGCGTCGCCATCATGGACGGCAGCCAGCCCCGCGTGATCGAGAACTCGGAAGGGGCGCGCACGACGCCCTCGATCGTCGCCTTCACGGAAAGTGAACGCCTGGTCGGCCAGCCGGCCAAGCGCCAGGCGGTCACCAACCCCGAAAACACCATCTTCGCCGTCAAGCGCCTGATCGGCCGCCGCGTCACCGACGCCGAGGTCGAGAAGGACCGCAACCTCGTCCCCTACAAGATCGTGGACGGCGGCAACGGCGATGCCTGGGTCGAGGTGCGCCGCGAGAAATACTCTCCCGCGCAGATCAGCGCGATGATCCTTCAGAAGATGAAGGAAACCGCCGAAAGCTATCTGGGCGAGACCGTGTCGCAGGCGGTCATCACCGTTCCGGCGTATTTCAACGACGCCCAGCGTCAGGCCACCAAGGACGCGGGCAAGATCGCAGGCCTCGAGGTGCTGCGCATCATCAACGAGCCGACCGCCGCCGCGCTGGCTTACGGCCTGGACAAGAAGGACAGCAAGACGATCGCGGTCTATGACCTCGGCGGCGGCACCTTCGACATCACCATCCTGGAAATCGACGACGGGTTGTTCGAGGTGAAATCGACCAACGGGGACACGTTCCTCGGCGGCGAGGACTTCGACATGCGGATCGTCAACTACCTGGCCGACGAGTTCAAGAAAGAGCATGGCGTCGACCTGACCCGCGACAAGATGGCCCTGCAGCGCCTGAAGGAAGCCGCCGAAAAGGCCAAGATCGAGCTGTCGTCGTCGTCGCAGACCGAGATCAACCAGCCGTTCATCAGCATGGACAAGAACAGCGGCACGCCGCTGCACATGGTCATGAAGCTGACCCGCGCCAAGCTGGAATCGCTGGTGGGCGACCTGATCAAGGCCACGATGAAGCCCTGCCAGGCCGCGCTGAAGGATGCCGGGCTGGCGAAAGGCGACATCGACGAGGTGGTGCTGGTCGGCGGCATGACCCGGATGCCCAAGGTGATCGAGGAAGTCACCAGCTTCTTCGGCAAGGAACCCCACAAGGGCGTCAACCCCGACGAGGTGGTGGCGCTGGGCGCGGCCATCCAGGCGGGCGTGCTGCAGGGCGACGTCAAGGATGTCGTGCTGCTGGACGTGACGCCGCTGTCGCTGGGCATCGAGACGCTGGGCGGCGTGTTCACCCGGCTGATCGACCGCAACACCACGATCCCGACGAAGAAGTCGCAGACCTTCTCGACCGCCGAGGACAACCAGAACGCCGTGACGATCCGGGTCTTCCAGGGCGAGCGCGAGATGGCCGCGGACAACAAGATGCTGGGCCAGTTCAACCTCGAGGACATTCCGCCCGCGCCGCGCGGCATGCCGCAGATCGAGGTGACGTTCGACATCGACGCCAACGGGATCGTGTCGGTCAGCGCCAAGGACAAGGGCACGGGCAAGACCCAGAACATCACCATCCAGGCCTCGGGCGGACTGTCGGACGAGGACATCGAGAAGATGGTGCGCGACGCCGAGGCCAACGCCGAGGCCGACAAGTCGCGGCGCGAGCTGGTCGAGACCCGCAACCAGGCCGAAGGCCTGATCCACTCGACCCGCAAGTCGCTGGACGAGCATGGCGACAAGGTGGACAGCTCGACCGTCGAGGCGATCGAACTGGCCGTGGGCGCGCTGGAGGAAAGCCTCAAGTCCGAGGACGTCGGCAAGATCAAGGGCGGCATCCAGAACCTGACGGACGCCTCGATGCGTCTGGGCGAGGCCATCTACAAGGCCAGCCAGTCGGGGGCGGACGCGGCGGACCGCGACACCGGCGCGCCGCGCGATGTGGACGACGACATCGTGGACGCCGACTTTGAAGACCTGGGCGACAACAAGCGCAAGTAAGTCGCGCCCCTGATGCGACCGGCCCGCGTCCGCGTGGGCCGGTTTTTCTGTGATGGCGCGTGACGCGCCGAACCGGACACCGTGATTCCCATGGCAAAACGCGATTTCTATGATGTTCTGGGGCTGTCGCGCGGGGCGACCGCCGACGAGATCAAGAAGGCCTATCGCGCCAAGGCCAAGGAGCTGCACCCCGACCGCAACAAGGACTGCAAGCACTCCGAGGCCTCGTTCAAGGAGGTGAACGAGGCTTACGAATGCCTCAAGGACCCCCAGCGCAAGGCAGCCTATGACCGCTTCGGCCATGCCGCCTTCGACGGCGGGATGGGGGGACCGGGCGGCTTTGGCCGCCAGCCGCAGGGCGACTTCGGCGCGGCGTTTTCCGACATGTTCGAGGATCTGTTCGGCGAGTTCGTGGGCGCGCGCGCCCATGGCGGCGGACGGGCGCGGGCCACGCGCGGGCAGGACCTGCGCTACAACCTTCGCGTCTCGCTCGAGGATGCCTACAGGGGGCTGGACAAGACGATCTCGGTCCCCGGCTCGCTTGCCTGCAGCGACTGCAACGGCACCGGCGCCGAGGGCGCGGTCGAGCCGACAAGCTGCCCGACCTGTTCCGGCATGGGCAAGGTCCGCGCCAGCCAGGGGTTCTTCACCGTCGAGCGCACCTGTCCGACCTGCAACGGCCAGGGCCAGATCGTCAAGAACCCCTGCAAGTCCTGCCACGGCGCCGGGCGCGTCGAGCAGGAGCGCAGCCTGCAGGTGACGATTCCCGCCGGGGTCGAGACCGGCACCCGGATCAGGCTGGCGGGCGAGGGCGAGGCCGGGATGCGCGGCGGGCCGCCCGGGGACCTCTACATCTTCGTCGAGGTGGCCGAGCACCCCATCTTCATCCGCGACGGCCGGACGCTGGCCTGCCAGGTCCCCGTCGGCATGGCCACCGCCGCCCTGGGCGGAGAGGTCGAGGTGCCGACGATCGACGGCGGCCGGTCGCGCGTCAGGGTGCCGCCCGGCAGCCAGACCGGCCGGCAGATGCGGCTGCGCGGCAAGGGCATGCCCCCCCTGCGCCACGGGGCCGGCCTGACCGGAGAGCCGGGCGACATGCTGATCGAGCTGACCGTCGAGACGCCGGTGAACCTGACCGCCCGCCAGCGCGAGCTGCTGCGCGAGTTCGAGGCGATCGAGGCCGACAACAACCCGCAGACCGACAGCTTCTTTACCAAGATCAAGAGCTTCTGGGACGGCTTGGGCGGCTGAACGGTGCCGCGGGCGCCGGGCTGGGCGCGCAGGCGCCCCCCCCCCCGCGGCCTGATCGCGCCGGCCGGGCGTTAACGCCTGCTTAACCCGGCCGTGCCACGCTGGCCCCATGTCCGGGAATCACGCCTTTCACGAAGCCTCGCCCTCGCTCTTCGGTTTCGCGCCGGCCGAGGACGACGTGGTCGAGGCGCCGGCCGCGGCCCATCCGTCGCGGGCGGGCCGGGCCCCCAGCTATATGGCCGACCACCGGGCGCGCCTGCGCGAGCGGTTCCTGCAGGGCGGCGCTGCGGCGATGCCGGATTACGAGCTGCTGGAACTGGTGCTGTTCCGGGCCGTCCCGCGCCAGGACATGAAGCCGCTTGCCCGTCGCCTGCTGGACCGCTTCGGCGATTTCAACCGGGTGCTGTCGGCCGAACCGGCCCGGCTGTTGCAGGTGGAGGGCGTGGGCCAGGCCGTCGTGACCGAGCTGAAGATCGTCGAGGCGGCCGCCCAGCGGCTGGCGCGGTCGCGGGTCATCAACCGCCCCGTGCTGACCAGCTGGGACGCGCTGGTCGATTATTGCCACACGGCGATGGCCCATGCCGCGATCGAACAGGTCCGGGTGCTGTATCTGGACCGCAAGAACGTCCTGGTCGCGGACGAGGAACAGGCCCGCGGCACCGTCGATCACGTCCCCGTCTATCCGCGCGAGATCGTCCGCCGCGCGCTGGAACTGAACGCCAGCGCGCTGATCCTGGTCCACAACCACCCGTCGGGCGACCCGACGCCCAGCCCCGCCGACATCGCCATGACGGCGCAGATCGTGGCCGCCGCGGGCACCATGGGCATCGTCGTCCACGACCACCTGATCATCGGCAAAAGCCGCGACCTGAGCTTTCGGTCGCAGGGCCTGCTGTAGGCGCGCGGTTCCCGTGCGGGCGGCGCCCGCTCAGCCCTCGCCTTTGCCGCGGCGGTCTGCCACGCTGAACCAGCCGCAGGGGATGCCATGACCGACCTGATCGCCGCCCTCGACCTGCGCTGCCCGGTGTTCCAGGCCCCGATGGCAGGAACCTCGACCCCCGCCCTGGCCGCGGCGGTGTCGAACGCGGGCGGGCTGGGGAACCTGGGGCTGGGGGCGATGACCGCCGCGCAGGCGGCGCAGGCGATGGCCGACACCGCCGCGCTGACCGACCGCGCGTGGGGCGTCAACCTGTTCTGCCACCGCCCCCCTGTCCGCGATTCGGCGCGCGAAGCGGCGTGGCTGGACCGCCTCGCCCCCCATTTCGCGCGATTCGGCGCGCGGCCCCCCGCCACGCTGCGCGAGATCTACGTCAGCTTTCCGCAGGACGACGCCATGCTGGCGGCGGTGGTCGCGGCGCGTCCCCGGCTGGTCAGCGTTCACTTCGGCCTGCCGCGCCCCGACCAGATCGCGGCGCTGCGCGCGACCGGCGCGGTGCTGGCCGCGACCGCCACCAGCCCGGCCGAGGCGCGGGCGATTGCGGACGCAGGCCTGGACGCCATCGTGGCCCAGGGCTGGCAGGCGGGCGGGCATCGCGGCATCTTCGACCCCGACGAGGCCGAGGAGGCCGACGAGCGGCTGGACACGCTGGAGCTGGTGGCGCGACTGGTCCCGCTGGGGTTGCCGGTGATCGCGGCGGGCGGGATCATGCAGGCGTCGGACAGCCGCGCGGCGCTGGCCGCGGGCGCGGTTGCGGTGCAATGCGGCACGGCCTTTCTGCGTGCGCCCGAGGCGGCGACCCCGCAGGCCCACCGCGACGCGCTGGCGGCGGGCAAGACGGTAATGACCGCCGCGATTTCGGGCCGGCCGGCGCGCTGCTGCGTCAACGACTTCACCCGGATCGGCGGGCGTGGGGCGGGGTATCCGATGACCTATGACGCCGGCAAGGCGCTGAACGCGGCGGCGCTGGCCGCGGGCCACGGCGGATACGGCCCGCACTGGGCGGGCACCGGCGCGGCCCAGGCGGTGGCGCGGCCCGCGGCCGAAACGCTGGCGGCCCTGCGCCCCTAGGGCCGGACAGGCCGTGCGTTCGCGGGCGCACCCGGTCGGCCCTGACAGGGCGGCAGCCGGACCCGCCTGTGCTTGCGCGTTCGCGGGCGCACCCCGTTGCGTAGCCCTGCCCCGCCGCGCGCTCGCGGGCGCATCCTGCGCCGGGATGACCTGCGCCCCTGCCCCGTTGCGTCCCTGCCGCCCCGCGCCCCTCAGCGCGCGACGAACTCGTCCACGCCATAGCCCTGCAGATACAGCAACGCCGTCAGGTCGCCGTGGTTGATGCGGATCGGGGCTTGCGCCGCGACCACGGGCTTGGCGTGCAGCGCGACGCCCGCGCCCGCGCGTTGCAGCATGCCCAGGTCGTTCGCCCCGTCGCCCACCGCCAGCACGTCGTCCGGAGTCAGGCCGCGCCGGGCGACGATGGCGTCCAGCGCCTCGACCTTGGCCTCGCGCCCCAGGATGGGCAGCGCGACCCGGCCGGTCAGCCGGCCCCGGTCGTCCGACAGCAGCACGTTGGCGCGCTGCTCGTCAAAGCCCAGCCGCTCGGCGACCGGCCCGGTGAAATCGGTGAACCCGCCCGAGACCAGCGCCGTCCACGCGCCCTGCGCCTTCATCGTGGCGACCAGCGTGCGCCCGCCGCGGGCCAGGGTGATGCGGCTGTCCAGCACCTCGGCCACCACCGAATCGGGAAGCCCCTGCAGCAGGGCGACGCGCTCGACCAGCGCCTCGTGAAAGTTCAGCTCGCCGTTCATGGCCCGCGCCGTGATCGCGGCGACGCGTGGCCCGAACCCGGCGACGTCGGCCAGTTCGTCGATGCATTCCTGGTCGATCATGGTCGAATCCATGTCGGCCAGCAGCACCGCCTTGCGCCGGTTCGCGGTCGGCTGGAGGACCAGGTCAAGACCGCGGGCGTCCATCTCGGCCCAGACCGCCCCCAGGTCGGCGGGACGTTCGGCCACGGGGAATTCCGCCGCGATGCCGGGGTCCAGCCACAGCGCCCGGCCACCGTCCCAGCGGCGCTGCAGGGCGGTCACGGTGTCGTCGTCCAGATCGGCGCGCTCGGGCGCGGCAAGGATGCTGACGGTGTACATGGCCCCCCCGAGAAGATGTCGCCGCCCGCTTACGGGCAAACGCGCCGTGCCGCCAGCCGTGCGGCGCGTCCGCATCCCGTCGCGCGCGCAATTTCGCACTTGCGGCGAATCACGCGCGGCATTACCCCCGCGGGTGGGACACACCGCCCCAACGCGGTGCTTTTTAGCTGGAAGGCTAACCATGCTCGATTCGACCACACCGGCAACGCGGCCGGCAAACCCGCGTTTTTCCTCGGGCCCCTGCGCCAAGATCCCCCATTTCACGCTGGACATGCTGGCCGACGCGCCCCTCGGGCGGTCGCATCGCGCCGCGATCGGCAAATCCAAGCTGGCCCGCGCCATCGACCTGACGCGCGATGTGCTGGGGGTTCCCGCCGATTACCGCATCGGCATCGTGCCCGGATCGGACACCGGCGCGGTCGAGATGGCGATGTGGACGATGCTGGGCGAACGCCCGGTCGAGATGCTGGCCTGGGAAAGCTTTGGCGAGGGCTGGGTCACGGACGCCGTCAAGCAGCTGAAGCTGGACGCCACCGTTCGCCGCGCCGACTATGGCCGGATCGTCGATCTCGCGCAGGTGGATTTCGACCGCGACGTCGTCTTCACCTGGAACGGCACCACCAGCGGCGTCTGCCTGCCGAACGGCGACGCGATTCCCGCCGACCGCGCCGGGCTGACGATCTGCGACGCGACCAGCGCCGCCTTTGCCATGGACCTGCCGTGGGACAAGCTGGATGTGGTGACCTTCAGCTGGCAGAAGGTGCTGGGCGGCGAGGGCGCGCACGGTGTCCTGATCCTGTCGCCGCGCGCGGTTGCCCGGCTGGAAAGCTATGTTCCCGACCGCCCGCTACCCAAGATCTTTCGCCTGACCAAGGGCGGCAAGCTGATCGAGGGCATCTTCACCGGCGAGACGATCAACACGCCCTCGATGCTGTGCGTCGAGGATTACATCGTGGCCCTGGAATGGGCGCAGTCGGTCGGCGGACTGGACGGGCTGATCACGCGGTCGCAGGCCAATGCGCGCGTCGTGGCCGAGTTCGTGAACGGGCGCGACTGGATCGAGAACCTGGCAGCGGACCCCGCGACGGCCTCGACCACCTCGGTCTGCCTGCGCTTTACCGATCCGCGCATCCGCGACGCCGCGGCGTTTGCCAAGGCCGTCGCCAAGCGGCTGGAGAAGGAAGGCGTGGCCCTTGATATCGGCGCCTATCGCGACGCCCCGCCGGGCCTGCGGATCTGGTGCGGATCGACGGTCGAAACGGCCGACGTGGCCGCGCTGATGCCGTGGATCGACTGGGCGTTCCAGCAGGAACTGGCCGCGCAGGCCTGACGCTGCCGGGGGCGCTGCCCCCGGACCCCCGGGATATTTCCACAAGAAAGAACAGGGCAGACGAGCGCGTGGCGCCCTGCCGTTCACAGGAGCATGACAATGGCACCCAAGGTTCTGGTTTCCGACGCGCTGAGCGAAACCGCCGTCCAGATCTTCCGCGACCGCGGGGTCGAGGTGGACTACATGCCCGACCTGGGCAAGGACAAGGACAGGCTGGCCGAGATCATCGGCAACTATGACGGGCTGGCGATCCGGTCCGCGACCAAGGTCACCGAAAAGCTGCTGGAGCGGGCGACGCGTCTCAAGGTCATCGGCCGCGCGGGCATCGGCGTGGACAACGTGGACATCCCGGCCGCGTCGAAAAAGGGCGTGATCGTGATGAACACGCCCTTCGGCAACAGCGTCACCACCGCCGAGCACGCGATCGCGCTGATGTTCGCGGTGGCGCGGCAACTGCCCGAGGCGTCCTTCAGCACCCATGCCGGCAAATGGGAAAAGAACCGCTTCATGGGGGTCGAGCTGTTCAACAAGACCCTGGGCCTGATCGGGGCGGGCAACATCGGGTCCATCGTGGCCAACCGCGCGCTGGGGCTGCACATGAAGGTCGTGGCCTATGACCCTTTCCTCTCCGAGGACCGCGCCCGCGAGATCGGCGTCACCAAGGTCGAGCTGGACGAGTTGCTGCGGCGCGCCGACTTCATCAGCCTGCACGTGCCGCTGACCGACAAGACCCGCAACATCCTGTCGGCCGAAAACCTGGCCAAGACCAAGCCCGGCGTCCGCATCGTCAACGCCGCCCGCGGCGGCCTGATCGACGAGGCCGCGCTGGCCGAGATGCTGAGGTCGGGCCATGTCGCCGGCGCGGCGCTGGACGTGTTCGCCGAGGAGCCCGCCACGAACAGCCCGCTGTTCAACCTGCCCAATGTCGTGGTGACGCCGCACCTGGGCGCCTCGACCAGCGAGGCGCAGGAGAACGTCGCCCTGCAGGTGGCCGAGCAGATGTCGGATTACCTGCTGACCGGGGCGGTCCAGAACGCCCTGAACATGCCCAGCGTGACCGCCGAAGAGGCCGCGATCATGGGCCCCTGGATCAAGCTGGCCGGCCATTTGGGCAGCTTTGTCGGGCAGATGACCGACGAGCCGATCAAGGCCGTAAACATCCTGTACGACGGCGTCGCGTCCACCATGAACCTGAACGCGCTGAACGCCGCGGTCATCGCGGGCGTGATGAAGGCCGCGAACCCCGATGTGAACATGGTGTCCGCCCCGGTGATCGCCAAGGAACGCGGCATCCACATCGCCACCACCACCCAGGACAAGTCCGGCGTCTACGACGGCTATATCAAGGTCACGATGGTGACGGGCGACCGCGAGCGGTCCATCGCCGGCACGGTCTTCAGCGACGGCAAGCCGCGCTTCATCCAGATCCGCGGCATCAACGTCGATGCCGAGATCGGCGAGCACATGATGTACACCCGCAACCGCGACGTGCCGGGCGTCATCGGCACGCTCGGGATGACGCTGGGGGGCCTGGGCGTGAACATGGCGAACTTTACCCTGGGGCGGGCGGCCAACGGCGGCGACGCCATCGCCATCACCTATCTGGACGAGCCGCTGCGCGACGACGTGCGCGCGGCGCTGCTGGCCACGGGCAAGTTCGAGCAGGTGCGGCCGCTGCGCTTTCAACTGTAAACACTGGACAATCACAAAACCCCCGGCCCACTCTGCCGGGGGTTCGGGCACGGGGGAACGCCATGCGGATCTATGCCATCGGCGATATCCACGGCCAGCTTGACCTGCTGCGGCAAGCCCATCGGCGCATCGCCGACGACGGCGGCGAGGATGCGACGATCATCCATGTCGGCGACCTGATCGACCGCGGCCCGCAATCCTGCGGCGTCGTCGACCACCTGATCGAGGGGCAGGTTCGCGGCCGCGACTGGGTGGTTCTCAAGGGCAACCACGACCGCATGCTGCCCGCCTTCCTGCGCGATCCCGACTGGGTCGATCCGGGCATCAGGTCGGGCCGGCCCTGGATTGCCCATGACAACATGGGCGCAGCCGCGACCCTTGCGTCCTATGGAATCGCCGACGCGGGCCAGCGCGAAGTCGCCGCCGTTCACGCCGAGGCGCTGGCCCGCGTTCCTGCGCATCATGCGCGCTGGCTGGACGCGCTGCCGGCCTGGCACCTGACACCGCGGGCGCTGTTCGTCCATGCCGGGCTGCGCCCCGGCGTCGACCTGCGCGACCAGGTCGAGGACGACCTTCTGTGGATCCGCCAGCCCTTCGTCGAGGACCACCGCGACCATGGCGTGCTGGTCGTGCATGGCCACACGCCGGTCCGGCGGCCCACGCACTATGGCAACCGCCTGAACCTGGACACCGGCGCGGCCTATGGCGGGCCGCTGAGCGCCGTGCGGCTGGACGCGGACGGGATCTGGTGGCTCAGCGACGCGGGTCCCCGGCCGGTCGTCCCGGGTGCGGACGACAGGGCCGATGGCGGGGAAATGTGACTCAAGGTTGAGTGATCCTGCGCGCCCGACGTGGACGCGCGTAGACTTTCGACAACGATTGGCCTATCTACCTCAGCCATCACGAATGCAGGGCGCGCAAGATGCGACAGGCGAAATACAACATCGGGCAGGTGGTCCGCCACCGGCAGCATCCCTTTCGCGGCGTGATCTTCGACGTGGATGCCGTCTTTTCCAACACCGAGGAATGGTATCAGTCCATCCCCGAGGACTGCCGCCCGTCCAAGGACCAGCCCTATTACCACCTGTATGCCGAAACCGAGGCGACCTATTACGTCGCCTATGTCTCGGAACAGAACCTGGTCGCCGACCCCTCGGGCGAGCCGCTGGAGCATCCCCAGCTGATCGGCCTGTTCGGCGAATTCGACGACGGCCGCTATACGTTGCAGCACGGGCTGAACTGACGGCGCGCCACCGCGCGCCGCACGTCCCCGCGCCATGTCCCGCACACCCCCGACCCTGCGCGTTCGTCGCGGCCCGGCCCTATCGTGCTGACCGCCGAGGTCGTGGCGCTGCTGGTGGCAGCCGCGGGCGTGGCGGGGTTCGTCGATTCCATCGCCGGCGGCGGCGGGCTGATCACCGTGCCCGCGCTGATGCTGGCGGGCCTGCCGCCCGACCAGGCGCTGGCCACCAACAAGGTGCAGGGCAGCTTCGGCGCGGCCACCGCCGCCGCCAGCTATGCCCGCAGCGGGCTGGTCGACCTGCGCGCGCAACTGCCGACCGCCGCGCTGGCGTTCGGCGCCCGCGTCGCGGGCGCGGCGCTGGTCACGGCCATCCCGACCGGGGCGCTGCGCGTGATCCTGCCCGTGGTGCTGATCGCCGTCGCGCTGTTCTTCGCGCTCAAGCCCGGGCTGGACGACACCGACCGCGCGGCCCGGCTGACGCGCGGCGCGTTTGCGCTGACGGCGGTGCCGGTCGTGGGCTTTTACGACGGGCTGATCGGGCCGGGGGCGGGGGCGTTCTACATGCTGTCGTTCGTGATGCTGGCGGGCTTTGGCGTGCTGCGGGCCACGGCGCACACCAAGCTGTTGAACTGTGCGTCCAACCTGGGCGGGCTTGCGGCCTTTGCGCTGACCGGGCAGCCGCTGTGGCTGGTCGGCCTGGCGATGGGCGCGGCGCAGATGGCCGGGGCCTGGGCGGGATCGCGCGTGGCGATGCGGATCGGCGCGCGGGTGATCAAGCCGCTGCTGGTCGTCACATCGACCGCGCTGGCGCTGCGCCTGTTGTGGCAGATGGCCTGAAGGGGCGGCGCCCCGCCTGCCAGCGGGACGCCGAATCGTCGGGGAACGGCAGCGGCGGCCGGGGTCGCGCGCTGGAACAAGACTGGCATGGCAAGGTGACAGCGCCGTGACGCGGCGCGGGCGCCGGACGGCGTGGGCCGGACGGGGGGGACCGGACGGGGGCGGGCCTTCAGGCCGCGAACCCCGGGGCCTGCCGCAGCTCCGCGACCGCGGTGCCGCGCCAGTTCCGCAGCGGCCCGGTCAGGCACTGCGCGACCACCGGATGATCGGCCGCCAGCAGCCCCAGGCGGACCAGCAGCGCGGTGATCGCGGCCTCGGACCCGCGGGTGCCGCCGTCGGCGACCTTCAGCGCGATGCCCAGGCCCCGGTCGGGGGCGATCGCGACGAACACCGCCTCGGCCCCGGTCTTGACGGCGACCCGCCCGCCCATCGCGCGCATCAGGGCAGTGCAGGCGCGCCCTTCGCCCGCGACCAGTTCGGGGTGCGCGACCATCGCCTGCACCAGCCGGGTCATCGCCTGCCCGCGCAGGCCGGTCCCGGGATTGGCGAACGCGGCCATCGCGCGGGCCAGCCCGGCGACCGTGGTGGCAAAGTTCGGGGCCGAGCAGCCGTCGATGCCGTAGCCCGCGACGGGCGCGCCGGTCACAGCCTCGGTCGCGTCCAGGACGGCCTGCTGCACGGGATGGTCGATCTCGTGATACTCGGGGCCCGCGCCCAGGTGCCGGGCCAGCGTCAGGAACCCCGCGTGCTTGCCCGAACAGTTGTTGTGCAGCTGGCACGGCGCGGTGTCCGAGCAGGTCAGCCGCTTCGCCTCAAGCCGGTCGTTGGGCATGTGGACGCCGCAGCGCAGGTCCGGCTCGGCCAGGCCCAGCGCCGCCAGCCAGCCGCCCACGCGCGCGACATGATCGGCCGCCCCCTGGTGGCTGGCGCAGGCCAGCGCCAGATGCGCGGGCGTCAGCCGCGCGGCATCGGCCGCGCCGCTTTCCACCAGCGGCAGGGCCTGGATCATCTTGCACGACGAGCGCGGGAAGATCACCGCATCGGGGTCGCCCCAGGCCTGCACGACGCCCGCACTGTCGCAGATCACGACATGGCCGCGATGCACGCTTTCCAGCAGGCCGCCCCGCCACAGCTCGATCAGATCCGCCGCCGCCATCCGGTTTTCCTTTGACATTCGCGCGATTTCCCTCTTGCAGGTCTTTTGCCCTGCGGGACTTTTCGCTTATCTTCGCGCCGGGCGGTCGACAAGACCACCACCAGACGCGACACCCGCGATCAGACGGGGCAGGAGGCAGAGAGCATGACCATCCATACGATCCGCAGATTCGGCTTGGCGGCGGTGACGCTGGCGGCCCTGGCCTCGCCCGCGCTCGCGGCCGAGCCCAAGGTGCTGGGCAGCGAGGGGGACTGGACCGCTTTTGGCGGCGACGCGCCCAAGGAATGCTGGGCGGTGTCGCCTCCGAAATCGAGCCGCAACACCGACGCCGAGGGCAACCCCAAGGAGGTCACGCGCAGCGACATCCGCCTGTACATCGCCTATCGCCCCGGCCAGAACGGCGAGGTGTCGTTCCAGGGCGGCTATCCCTTTGCGCCCGACAGCACCGTCGAGGTCGATGTCGGCGGCACCAAGTTCAAGCTGTTCACCGAGGGCGAGAACGCCTGGACCGGATCGCCGGACGAGGACGCCAAGCTGATCAGCGCCCTGCGTGCGGGGTCCAGCGCGGTCATCTCGGGCCGTTCGGCGCGCGGCACGCGCACGGCCGACACCTTCTCGCTGTCGGGCATCACCGCCATGACCAACACCGCGCGCGAGACCTGCAAGTAAGACGATGCGCCCGCACCCTGCCCAAGGGCGGGGACTTGTGCTATGGCAGGGGCCGCCCCAGATCAGGGCGGCCCCGACTTTTTTCCCGCTGACCCGGACCATGCCCATGACCCCGCCTGCCCCCCGCGCGACCCATCCCGGCGCGCCGGCCACCCAGACGCCGGCAATCGACGCGGCCCGCGCGCAGGTGCCGATCACGCAGGATGTCCTGACCCTGCCCCGCGCCCTGCCCCCGGCCGAGCGGATCAACATCGTCGGGCTGACCCGCGACGGCCTTCGCGCCGCGCTGATCGCCGCCGGGACGCCGGACCGCCAGGCCCGGATGCGGGTCGGCCAGATCTGGCAGTGGGTCTATCACTGGGGGGTGCGCGACTTTGCGCAGATGACCAACCTTGCCAAGGAGTATCGCGCCTTCCTGGCCGCCCGATTCGAGGTCGCGCTGCCCGAGGTCGTCACCCGCCAGGTCAGCGAGGACGGCACCCGCAAGTACCTGCTGCGCATCGCCGGCGGGCACGAGGTCGAGACGGTCTACATCCCCGAGGACAACCGCGGCACGCTGTGCGTGTCCAGCCAGGTGGGCTGCACGCTGACCTGTTCGTTCTGCCACACCGGCACGCAGAAGCTGGTCCGCAACCTGACCGCGGGCGAGATCGTGGGCCAGTTGATGGTCGCCCGCGACGACCTGGGCGAATGGCCCGAGCCGGGCGCCCCCAAGGACGAGACCCGGCTGGTCAGCAACCTTGTCCTGATGGGCATGGGCGAGCCGCTCTACAATTTCGAGAACGTGCGCGACGCGATGAAGGTGGTGATGGACGGCGAGGGGCTGAGCCTGTCGCGCCGGCGCATCACCCTGTCCACGTCCGGCGTGGTGCCCGAGATCGCCCGCACCGCCCAGGAAATCGGCTGCCTGCTGGCGGTCAGCTTTCACGCCACCACCGACGCGGTGCGCGACCGGCTGGTGCCGATCAACAGGAAATGGAACATCGACGACCTGCTGGGGGCGCTGCGCGACTATCCGCGCCTGTCCAACAGCGAGCGCATCACCTTTGAATACGTGATGCTGGACGGCGTGAACGACAGCGACGACGACGCGCGCCGGCTGATCCGGCTGATCCGCGGCATCCCGGCCAAGATCAACCTGATCCCGTTCAACGAATGGCCCGGCGCGCCCTATCGCCGCTCCTCGTGGGAGCGGATCGAGGCCTTTGCCGACATCATCTACAAGGCGGGATACGCCAGCCCCATCCGCACGCCGCGGGGCGAGGACATCATGGCCGCCTGCGGCCAGCTCAAGTCCGCCACGGAACGCGGCCGCAAGTCGGCGGCGCAGGTCGCGGCCGAGGCAGGGATCTAGCGCCGCGGGACCGCGGCCGCGTCCTGCCCCGGCGGGACCGGGCCAACCGCGCGGTGCGCCCCAGTTCCGCTGGCCTCACGGCCGCTTGCCTTGCCCCCTGTCCCCGCGGGGCGTAGAACCCGCCCGGACCGATCAGGCACAGGGACCGTCATGACCCATCCGAAACCCGTCGTGCTGTGCATCCTGGATGGCTGGGGCCTCTCGGACCGGCCCGAGCAATCGGCCCCCGACGTGGCCCATGTCCCGAACTTTCGCCGGCTGATGGCGCAGGACCCGAATGCCACGCTGGTCACCCATGGGCCCGACGTGGGCCTGCCCAGCGGGCAGATGGGCAACTCCGAGGTGGGGCACACCAACATCGGCGCGGGCCGGGTGGTGGCGATGGACCTGGGCCAGATCGACCTGGCGATCGAGGACGGCAGCTTTTTCGACAACCCGGCGATGCGCGCCTTTGTGGACCGGATCAAGGCGGCCGGCGGGGTTGCGCATCTGATGGGCGTGGTGTCGAACGGCGGCGTCCACGGCCATATCGCCCATGTCGTCGCCGCCTGCCGCGCGGCCGCGGCGCAGGGCGTGCCGGTGGTGCTGCACGCGATCACCGACGGGCGCGATGTGCCGCCGCAATCCGCGCTGGGGTTCGTGACGGAACTGGCGGGCGCCCTGCCCGCGGGCGTCACCGTGGGCACGGTCATCGGCCGCTATTACGCGATGGACCGCGACAACCGCTGGGACCGGGTCGAGCGCGCCTTTGCGGCGATGGTGCGCGGTCAGGGGCTGACGGCCCCAGACCCCGCGCAGGCGGTGGCCGACGCCTATGCCCGCGGCGAGACGGACGAGTTCATCCAGCCCACCGTCCTGCCCGGCTATGCGGGCGCGCGCGACGGGGACGGGTTCTTCTGCCTGAACTTCCGCGCCGACCGCGCGCGCGAGATCATGGCGGCGCTGGCCCAGCCCGGCTTTGCCGAGTTCGACGTGACCGGCCGACCGCGCTGGTCGGGGGTTCTGGGGATGGTGGATTATTCGGCGCGCCACGACGAATACATGACCGCCGCCTATCCCAAGCGGCAGGTGGCCAACACGCTGGGCGCCTGGGTGGCGGCGCAGGGGCTGCGCCAGTTCCGCCTGGCCGAGACCGAGAAATACCCCCATGTCACCTTTTTCCTGAACGGCGGCAAGGAAGCGCCGGAACCCGGCGAGGACCGCGTCATGCCCGCCAGCCCCAAGGTCGCGACCTATGACCTGGCCCCCGAGATGGCGGCGGCCGAGGTGTCCGACCGGCTCGTCGCCGCGATCGGGCAGGGCTATGACCTGATCGTGGTCAACTATGCCAACCCCGACATGGTGGGCCACACCGGCAGCCTGCCCGCCGCCGCCCGCGCCTGCGAGGCGGTGGACCGGGGGCTGGGGATGATGCTGGACGCGCTGGACCGCGTGGGCGGCGCCGCCGTGGTGATCGCCGACCACGGCAACTGCGAGACGATGATCGACCCCGCGACCGGCGGCCCGCACACCGCCCACACGACGAACCCCGTCCCGGTGATCGTCCATGGCGGCCCGGCGGGGGCAACCCTGCGCGCGGGCGGGCGTCTGGCCGACGTGGCGCCCACGGTGCTGGACCTGATGGGCCTGCCCCTGCCGCCCGAGATGACCGGCCGCAGCCTGATCCAGCGCCCCCTGTTCCCGCGCCGGGACCTTTGCCGTGCGGCGGCGCTGGCGCTGATGGCGCTTGCGGGCAGCGCGTCCGCGCAGGCGGTCGTGACCGAGGGCGGGCACCAGGCCGTGACCACCGCCGCCGGCCAGCCGGCCGAATCGCCGACCCCCGCCGAGGCCGCGGCCCGCCAGGCCGCCGCCGCCGCCGACCGGCTGCGCGCCGCGATGGGCCAGCTCGACCAGGCGCTGACCGCGGACGATCAGGTGGTGGCCCTGACCGAGGTGATCCGCGCCTATGAGCTGGGCCAGGCCGCGCTGCGCGACGGGCTGCGCCGCGCCGCCCTGCGCGAGGCGCAGGTGCGCGCCGAATTCGACACCCGCCGCGACCGGCTGTCGCGTGTCCTGGGCGTGATGACCGCCATGCAGCAATCGCCTGAAACCCTGATGCTGCTGCACCCTGCGGGTCCCGCCAGCACCGCGCGGTCCGGCATGGTGCTGGCGGCCGTCGCCCCCGCCCTGCAGGCCGAGGCCGACAGCCTCAAGGCCGGGCTGGCCGAGATCGCGACCGTCCGCGCGATCGAGCAGGCCGCCGCCGACACGCTGGCGCAGGGCCTGTCCCAGGTGCAGGAGGCGCGCCGCCTGCTCGCCTCGGCCGTGACGGACCGCTCCAGCGTGCCGGTCCGCTTCGGCGAGGACCCGGCCGAACTGACATCGCTGGTGCGCTCGGCCGAGACGCTGGACAGCTTTGCCGAAGGCATCGTCGGGATGGAGGAGGACATCGGCGCCCCGATGGCCGATTTCGAGGCCGCGCAGGGCAACCTGCCGCTGCCGGTGCTGGGACAGGTGGTGCGCGGCCACGATGACCCCGACCCGAACGGCGTCCGGCGGCCGGGGCTGACCATCGCGACGCAGCCGGCGGCGCTGGTCACGACGCCCTGGCCCGCGACCATCCGCTATCGTGGGCCGCTGCTCGATTACGGCAATGTGATGATCGTCGAGCCCGCGCGCGACTATCTGTTGGTGGTGGCGGGCCTGGCGCGGGTGTTCGGCGAAACCGGCGACGTGCTGGCCGCGGGCGAGCCGCTTGGCCTGATGGGTGGCAACGAAGGCCCGGCGGCCGAGTTCGGCGCGGGCTTTGTCGCCTCTGCCGCAGGCGACTCGCCGCCCACGGATGCGCCGCAGCTGTATGTGGAACTGCGGCACGGCAAGGAAACGCTGGACCCCGCCGAGTGGTTCGTGATGAATCCGGTGATCACCGCCGATGCGGCCGCGGCCGGGAACGGTTCAGACGAGGTCAGGACAACCGAATGAAGAACTATCTGATGGCCGGGATCGGCGGAACGCTGGCCGGCATCCTGGTGACGACCCAGCTGGCCGGCCCGCTGATCGCGCAAGAGGCGGGCAAGAACGTCTCGATCTATGAGCAGCTGGACCTGTTCGGAAGCATCTTCGAGCGGGTGCGGCAGGATTACGTCGAGCAGGTGGACGACAAGACCCTGATCGAGGCCGCGATCAACGGGATGCTGACGTCGCTGGACCCGCACTCGTCGTTCCTGTCGGCCAACGACTATGAGGACATGCAGACCCAGACCCGCGGCACCTTCGGGGGCCTGGGGATCGAGGTCGGGCAGGAGGACGGGCTGGTCAAGGTCATCTCGCCCATCGACGGCACGCCCGCCGCCGAGGCCGGCGTCAAGCCCGGCGATTTCATCACCCATGTCGATGGCGAGCCGCTGATGGGGCTGAGCCTGGACGAATCCGTCGAGAAGATGCGCGGCCCGATCGGGTCGGAGATCACCATCACCATCCTGCGCGAGGGCGAGACCGAGCCGTTCGACCTGAAGATCACCCGCGACACCATCAAGCTGACCGTCGTCAAGACGCGGGTCGAGGGGCAGGCGGTCGTGCTGCGCATCGCCACGTTCAACGACGAGACCTATGACACCCTGAAGGCCGAGATGGAAAAGGCCATCGCCGAGGCCGGCGGCATCGACAAGGTGACGGGCTTTGTCGTCGACCTGCGCAACAACCCCGGCGGGTTGCTGGACCAGGCGATCCAGGTCAGCGACGCGTTCCTGGACAAGGGCGAGATCGTGTCCACCCGCGGCCGCAAGCCCGAGGACAGCGAGCGCTGGAACGCCGAGGCCGGCGACCTGGCGCAGGGCAAGCCCATGGTCGCGCTGATCAACGGCGGCTCGGCCAGCGCGTCGGAAATCGTGACGGGCGCGTTGCAGGACCACCGCCGCGCCATCGTCGTGGGCACCAAGTCGTTCGGCAAGGGCTCGGTCCAGACGGTGATGCCGGTCACGTCCGACAGCGCGATCCGCCTGACCACCGCGCGCTATTACACGCCGTCAGGCCGGTCGATCCAGGCGATGGGCATCAACCCCGACATCATCGTCGAACAGCCCCGCCCCGATCCCGAGGCGGCCGAGGAGGACGCGCCGAAAAGCGCGTCGAACTTCAACACCTCGGAAAGCGACCTGCGCGGCGCGCTGAACAACGATTCGATCAGCGACGAGGAAAAGCGCCAGATCGAGGAAGAGGCCAAGCAGGTCGAGGCGACCGCCAAGCTGCGCGAGGAGGATTACCAGCTGGCCTATGCCGTGGACATCCTCAAGGGTCTGGCCGCGGTCGAATACCGCGCCGCCGCCGTGCCCGAGGCGGCCAAGCCCGCCGTCACCGGCGAGGACGCGACCAGCGAGGGCGCGCAGGCCGACCCCCCGGCCACGGACAAGCCCGCGGCCGACAAGGCGGACGCTGCAGGCGAGGACGAGGCGCCGGTGACGGATCCGGTTGACGCCAGCGCCCCCGCCACGGACGCGCCTGCGGCCGAGACCGCCGCGCCCCCCGTGCGCCCCGCCGAATCGCGGCCATGAGCGGCGCGGCCTTCGACCCCTCGGAACTGGGACCGGCCGGCCTGCCCTATCGCCCCTGCGCGGGGGTGGTGCTGGTCAACGGCGTGGGGCAGGTGTTCGCCGGGCACCGCATCGACAACCCCTCGGATGCCTGGCAGATGCCCCAGGGCGGCATCGACCCCGACGAGGACCCCCGCGCCGCCGCCCTGCGCGAGCTGCGCGAGGAAACCGGCATCGATCCCGCCTGCTGCGAGGTCCTGGCCGAGACGCCCGACTGGGTGCGCTATGACCTGCCCGACGAGCTGGTCGGCCGCATCTGGAACGGCCGCTTCGGCGGGCAGCGGCAGAAATGGTATCTGATCCGGTTTGCCGGACCCGACGACCAGATCGACATCGCGACCGAGCACCCCGAGTTCGATTCCTGGCGCTGGATGACCCCCGCCGAGATCCGCGACCGGATCGTGCCGTTCAAGCGCGACGTCTATGACCGGGTCTTCGCGGCCTTTGCGCCGTGGCTGGACGCCCCGCGCGGGTGACCCGGCCAAGGTCGCGCCCTGCGCGCCCTTGATCCCCCGCCGCCGGGCGCTAGGCTGTGGCCGATCACGCCCTTGGGGGGACAGACATGCTTCGTTTGCTGATGACCGCCGCCGCCGTCGCGGCCCTGACCGGCCCCGCGCTGGCCGCATCGGACGCGATCCGGCTGGGGATGGTGCTGGAGCCGCCGAACCTGGACCCGACCGCCGGAGCCGCCGCCGCCATCGACGAGGTGGTCTATTCCAACCTGTTCGAGGGGCTGACCCGCTTTGCCCCCGACGGCACCATCGTGCCGGGCCTGGCCGAAAGCTGGCAGGCGTCGGACGAGGGCAAGACCTATGACTTCAAGCTGCGCAGCGGCGTCACCTTCCATGACGGGCAGGCGTTCGACGCCTCCGACGTGGTGTTTTCGCTGGACCGGGCGCGCGCGCCCGGCTCGACCAACGCGCAAAAGGCGCTGTTCGAGGGCATCGCCGCCGTCGAGGCCGTGGCCCCCGACCATGTGCGCGTCACGCTGGCCGCGCCCGACGGCAACTTTCCGTGGAAGATGGCCTGGGGCGACGCGGTGATCCTGGACCCGGCATCCGCCGCGACCGCCGCCACCGCCCCGGTCGGCACGGGCCCGTTCCGCCTGGGGGAATGGATGCAGGGCGACCACATCACCCTGACCGCGTTCGACGGCTACTGGGGCGACAAGCCCGCGCTGAAGACCGCGACCTTCCGGTTCATCTCGGACCCGACGGCGGCGTTCGCGGCGCTGATGGCGGGCGACATCGACGCCTTCCCGCAGTATCCCGCGCCCGAGACGCTGGAGCAGATCAAGGCCGATCCGCGCTTCAAGGTGATCGTGGGCACGACCGAGGGCGAGACGATCCTGTCGATGAACAACCGCAAGCCGCCGCTGGACGACCCCCGCGTGCGCAAGGCGATCGCGCTGGCCGTGGACCGGCAGGCGATCATCGAGGGCGCGATGTTCGGCTATGGCACGCCGATCGGCAGCCATTTCGCGCCCCATCACCCCGACTATGTCGATCTGGTCGCGGCCTCGCCCCACGATCCCGACCGCGCCCGCGCCCTGCTGGCCGAGGCGGGGGTCGCGGACCTGACGCTGCGACTGGCGCTGCCGCCGCCGCCCTATGCCCGCCGCGGGGGCGAGATCCTGGCCGCGCAGCTGCGCGACGTGGGCATCCAGACGCAGACGACGAACATGGAATGGGCGCAGTGGCTGGAGACCGTGTTCAAGAACGCGGATTTCGACCTGACCATCATCAGCCATGTCGAGCCGCTGGACATCGGCATCTATGCCCGCGACGGCTATTACATCGGCTATGACAACGCCGAGTTCCGGGCGCTGATGGCGCGGCTGGATGCGGCCATCGACCCTGCCGAACGCAGCGCCCTGCTGAAGCAGGCGCAGGAAAAGCTGGCCGCCGACCACCCCGCCGCCTATCTGTTCCAGATGGCGCGCACCGGCGTCGCCGATGCCCGGATCCAGGGGCTGTGGCAGGATGCGCCCTCGCCAGCCAACGACCTGACGCAGGTGCGCTGGACCGACTGACCCTCAGCCCGGCCGGCGCCAGCCCGCCGGCCGGGCGAACAGCACCAGATTGCCCGCCAGGGCAAAGGCCAGTCCGACGAACCCCGTCCAGTGCCAGCGATATCCCTCGACCACGGTCGAGATGGTCAGCGCGATGACCGGAAACAGCACCGTCGCATAGGCCGCGCGTGACGACCCGATCCGCGCCACCAGCATCAGGTAGGTCGTGAACCCGATCACCGACGCCGCCACCGCCAGATAGACCAGCGCCATCAGATAGCGCCCGTCCGGCGGCGCCACGACGGGCGTGCCGGTGGCCGCGATCAGCGCCCCCAGGATCAGCACGGCATAGCCCATGCCCCAGGCGTTGGCCGACATCAGCGGCACCCCCGCCATGCCGTTGCGCCGCGACACCATGTTGCCCCAGGAAAACAGCAGCGTTCCCAGCATCGCCAGCCCGACGCCGTGCAGCGCCGCCGGGTCCGCGGCCCCCATCAGGTCGCGCGCGAACAAAAGCCCCACCCCCGCCGCGCCCAGCGCCGCCGCCAGCGCCACGCGGCCGGTGATCCGCTCGCCGAAGAACAGGCGCGCGTTCACGGCGTTGAAGATGGTGGCCAGCGAGAAGATCACCGACACCAGCCCCGACGGGATCCGCCCGGCCGCGGCGTAAAAGCACAAGAAGTTCAGGCTGAACAGGCACAGCGCCTGCAGGATCAGGAACGGATGGTGGCGCGCCGCCGGCCAGCGCAGCCGGCCCGACAGCGCCAGCGCCCCCAGCAGGATCGCCGCCGCCAGCAGGAATCGGTACAGCACCGACACCAGCACCGGCACCGGCCCGACCTGCATGCGGATGCCGATCCAGGTCGTGCCCCAGACCAGCACGGTCGTGGCGAACAGCAGGGCGTTGGTCATGCGTGCGTCGGGCCGTCAGTTCTTCAGCACGATGCAGCGGCCCCCGACCGACTTGAGCCGGTTGCAGAACGCGAACGCCTCGGTCCGGGACGAATAGCCGACCTGCGCGGTGTAGATGCGGCGCGTCCCGCCGCTCAGCGACTTGCGGACATAGCTGACGCGCTTGCCGCCAAGGATCGGGCGCAGCTGGCGGTTCAGCCGGCTGACCTGCGCCTGTGCGCCAGACTGCTTGGGGTGAGAGGCCACGATCACGCCCCACGGCCACACGCGCGACGGCGTGCCGAATTCCTTCAGCGTCCGCTTTGCCGCCAGCGTCACGCAGGCATCGCGGAACGGCTTGTCCTTGTCCAGCCGCAGGTCCAGCGAGGCCGCATCGGGCGGGTTGTCGCGCCAGGCCCAGGCGTTGTGGCCGGTGATCGCCTCGACGTAATCCTGCGTCTCATAGGGCAGCACATGGCCGCCGTTGCTGAACCGCGCCGCCCGCGCCTCGCCGCCGTTATAGGCGATGGCGGCCAGGCCCATGCTGCCGAACCCGTCGATCAGGTCGCGCAGGTAATCGGCCGAGGCATGGATCGCCTTGGCCGGGTTCATCGGATCGTCCAGCTTGCGCAGGCGGGCCGTGCCCGGCATGAACTGCGCGATGCCCAGCGCGCCCACGGGCGAGATCGCCTCGGGCTCGAACAGGCTTTCCTTCCACAGCAGGCGGGCCAGGAAATTGGGGTCCAGCCGGTTCTCGGTCGCGGCGCGCTCGATGGTGGTGCAGACGTCCGCGACGTAGCTGGCCGCCTGGATGCAGCTGCGCCCGTCTGCGGTGCAGCGGCGGGTGGTGCTGTCCTGGGATGTGCCCGCTTTCACAGCGTCGGGATCGGGCGCGGCGGCGGCGGACGGTTGGGCCTTGCCGGGCGGATCGGAGTCGGGCTGATCGGGGGCGGGCTGATCGGGGGCGGGCTGATCGGCAACCGCTGTGCCCGCCTCGGCCGGGGCGGCCGGATCGGCGGCGGCAAGCGCCTGACCGCGCCCCGGGTCCGGCAGGGCCGCTGGCGCGGACCCCGCGGGCAACACCGCGCCTTGGGGACCGGCGGCGCCCGAGCGTTCGGCCCACGCCGGCGCGGCCAGCGCCAGCGCCATACAGATCAACGCAATCGCACGCACGCCTGCCCCCACGCCACTGTCCCGGCCCAGCGTTAGCAACTGCCGGTCAGGTTGTTAACCCTCGCCGCGCAGCACCATCGTCTGCGACCGCGCGCGCCGCCGAGGCCTTGCGGGCCGCCCGCGCAGGAGCGGTCCGGTTTCGCGCCCCGGCTCAGCCGGCCGGCACGGCGCTTTCGACCGGAGAGGCTGTGGCAGGCAGCGCCGCGGGGATGGGCTGCGCCGCCGCGGTGGGCTGCGGACCGGCGGGCAGCAGATAGCCGTCGGGCGTCTCGACAAGCGGCCCTTCCAGCGCGGCGCTTTCGGCCGGGGTGCGCACGCGCACCTGGGTGCCCATCGGCGTCTGCTCGAACAGGTCCATGATGTCCTGGTTGAACAGCCGGATGCACCCGGCCGAGGTCGCCTTGCCGACCGACGACGGGTCCATCGTGCCGTGGATGCGGTACATCGTGTCGCGGCCGCCCTGGTACAGATACAGCGCGCGCGACCCCAGCGGGTTGCCGATGCCGCCCGGCAGGCCGTCGCGCACGGCGCCGTACAGCTCGGGCTCGGTCCGCACCATGTTGGCGGTGGGTGTCCAGGACGGCCACTGGGCCTTGCGCCGGATGGTGGCGTTGCCGGCAAAGCCGGTGCCCGCGCGGCCCACGGCGATGCCGAAGCGCGTCGCCTCGCCGCCCTCGTGGACCAGATACAGCACGCGCGCATAGGGATCGACGACGATCGTGCCGGGCGCATCGCCGCCGTTGTAGACGACGCGCTGACGGCGGTTGCGTTCGGTCAGATAGGCGGGCTTGACGGCCGCGATCTCGATCGGCTCTCCCCCGGGGCCGGTGTCGGTGCGGGCCTGATAGATGGCGGGCACGGTCCCCGACGCCGAGGGCGGGGCGACGGCGGTCGTCGGCGCACAGGCCGCAAGGCCCAGCGCAAGCGCCAGCATGACGGGTGCGAAACGCATCGGGATTTCCTTCAGACGGTCAGGACCGCGGCCGGCAGAGCCTGCGGCCCGAGGGGTGGCAGCGTGAAACGCCGGCAGCGGACGGGGGCAGGCCGCGCGCGCCGACTCGGATGGGTTCGTTACGCCGCGCCGCCGCCGCAACGTCAAGCAAAGCAGCGCAAAAAACGCGCCGCGTGGCAGAAATGCGTCAAGGGCCCACGACACCAGTTCAGCGCATAAGGCCATGCGGGACTGGATGAAAGTGACCAAAATGTCGCGGGCCGTCCAGCGCATCAAGTTCCCGTGCGGCCTGCCGGAACCGGGTCGGGCACCAGAGGTTGTCTGCGCAGGACGGGCGTGCGGGATCGGCGCCCTCGCAATCGAAAGGACAGCTTTCATGGGCTTCATCATCGCCATCATCATCGGCGCCATCGCGGGCTGGCTGGCCGGCCAGATCGTCAAGGGCCACGGCCAGGGGGTCGTGATGAACATCGTCGTCGGCATCGTCGGCGCGCTGATCGCCAACTTCCTGTTCCCCGCCTTCGGCTGGAACATCGGCGCCGCGCCCGCCACCGCCGACAACGCCGTCGTGGGGACCAGCATCCTCGGCTCGATCATCTTCTCGACCATCGGCGCGGTGATCCTGCTGCTGATCCTGCGGCTGTTCAACCGGTCCTGATCGCCCCGCAGCGCGACCCCGGCCGGGCCTCTGCGGACCCCTTGGCCCCCGCCCGACCGGCGGGGGCCCTGGCATGGCGGCAAGTGCGCACCTGCGCGTGGGCCTTCCGCCGCCGGACCTCAGGACTGCCCGATCTGGCGCAGGATGTCCGGGCCGATGTCGATGGCGTGCCGGGGGGCCAGCGCGGCCTGCATCGCGGCCCGGTCCTGCTCGGTCAGGCAGTCCCCCTGATAGCCCACCGCGCGGCCCCGGCCCACGATCCCCGCAACGCCCGACCACAGCGTGGCCCGATCGCTGCCGCTGACGGGCAGGCTGGCACGCGCAGTCACCACCAGCGCGCCGGGCCGCGGCAAGGCGCCGGGCAGGCCCGCCCCGTAGCATCCGATCGCCTGGTCAGAGGTCAGCACGACCGCCTCGACCCCCCGCCCGTCCATGATCGCCCTCAGCCCCAGCAATGGCGCACCGCCGCGCGCGTCGCTGCCCGCAGCCCCCTTGCCGTGATGTCCCGCATCCGTCATCGGCGCCCCCCTTTGGACCCCGCGCGGCCCAGGGCCCAGCATGCGCAGGCGCGGGACCGCGTCAATCCGGCCCGCCGCCGTCGGACCTGCGGCTGCGCGCGGGCCTTGCCGGCGCGCAGCCACATGTTTCCCCCTCGCCCCGTTGTCGCCGCCGTCGCTGCTGCTAGGGTGGCGCCATGCCGCCGCAGTCCCCGACCCTCGCCCCGTTCCGTCACAAGGCCTTCCGCACCCTGTGGGCGGCGACGCTGGTGTCGAACTTCGGCGGGCTGGTGCAGGCGGTGGGCGCGGCGTGGCTGATGACGCAGCTGACCCAAAGCGCCACGCTGATCGCGCTGGTGCAGGCGTCCAACACGCTGCCGATCATGCTGTTTGCGCTGGTGTCGGGGGCGCTGGCCGACATCTTCGATCGCCGCCGCCTGCTGCTGGCGGCGATCGGGATCATGGCCGCGGGCTCGCTGCTGCTGGCGGTGGTGGCGTGGCTGGGCTGGCTGGCCCCGTGGAGCCTGCTGGCCTTTACCTTCGTGATCGGCGTGGGGCAGGCGCTTTACAACCCGCCCTGGCAGGCCAGCATGGGCGACCTGGTGCCCCGCGCCGACCTGCCGGCGGCGGTGACGCTGAACTCGGTCGGGTTCAACCTGATGCGGTCGGTGGGGCCCGCGGCCGGCGGGCTGATCATCGCGGCCTTTGGCGCGGCGGCGGCGTTCGCCGTCAACGCCGCCAGCTATCTGCCCCTGCTGGGCGCGATGCTGCGATGGACCCCGCCGCCCCGCCCCGTCCCCCGCACCGCCGCGCCCGAGCCGCTGGGCCCGGCGCTGGCGGCGGGGCTGCGCTATGTCGCGCTGTCGCCCAACCTGATGCGGGTGCTGGCGCGCGCGGCGCTGTTCGGCGTCTCGGCCGTGGCCGTCCTGGCGCTGCTGCCGCTGATCGCGACCAGCCACCCCGAGGGCGGCTCGCTGATGCTGGGCCTGCTGCTGGGCTGCTATGGCGTGGGGGCGATCGCGGGGGCGGCGCTGAACACCCGCATCCGCGCCACCCTCAGCAACGAACGCGTGGTGCGCCTTGCCTTCGCGCTGTTCGCGCTGTCCTGCTTGGTGCTGGCGCTGACTGACAACGTGTGGCTGCAGGGCCTGGCCCTGATGCCCGCGGGGGCAAGCTGGGTCATGGCGCTGTCGCTGTTCAACGTGACGGTGCAACTGTCCACGCCGCGCTGGGTGGTGGCGCGCGCGCTGGCGCTCTACCAGACGGCGACCTTTGGCGGCATGGCGGCGGGGGCGTGGCTGTGGGGCGCGGTCGCGGGCGCGCGGTCGGTGGACGAGGCGCTGCTGGGCGCGGCGGCGCTGCTGGTGCTGGGGGCGCTGGCCGGGCACTGGTTCAGCCAGCCGGAATACGGGATGCTGGACCTGGACCCGGTGAACCGTTTTCGCGAACCCTCGCTGGCGCTGGACCTGCGCGGGCGGTCGGGGCCGATCATGGTCATGGTCGATTACCGCATCGCGGCGCAGGACACCCCGGCGTTCCTGCGGCTGATGGCGCTGCGGCGCAACATCCGCCGCCGCGACGGGGCGCGCAACTGGGCGCTGCTGCGCGACCTGGAAAACCCGGAACTGTGGTCGGAATCCTATCACATCGCCACCTGGGACGATTACGTCCGCCACAACCTGCGGCGCACCAAGGCCGACAACACCGTGACCGAGGCGCTGGGCGCCCTGCACCAGGGCGAGGGCAGCCCCCAGGTACACCGCATGATCGAGCGTCACAGCGTCAGCCCCGCCGACGACCTGCCGCTGATCGGCAAGATCGAGGTTCCGGGGTCATGACCGAGCCTGCCGCCCGCGTCCCCGCCCGCGTCCCCGTCCCCGCCCTCGCCCGGCCCGCGTCATGCGCCCGTTGATTCGCCGCCTGATCTCGCTGGCGGTCAGCCTGCTGGTCGCCTCGGCGGTGATCTTTGCGGTCGTGGACCTGGTGCCGGGCGATCCGGCCAGCTTTGTGCTGGGAACGGGGGCGCGGCCCGACACGGTCGCGGCGCTGCGCGAGCAGATGGGGTTGGACCTGCCCTGGCCCGTTCGCTATGCGCGCTGGCTGGGGGGCGTCGTGACGGGGGACCTGGGCACCAGCCTCGCCTACAAGACGCCGGTGGCGGACATGATCGCGGACCGCGTGCTCGTGTCGCTGCCGCTGGCGCTGATGGCGCTGGTGCTGGCGGTCGCAGTGGCCTTTCCGGCCGGGATGTATGCCGCCAGCCGCCGGGGCCGCGCGGGGGATGTCGCGGTGATGGGCGGCACGCAACTGGGGATCGCGCTGCCGAACTTCTGGTTCGCCATGCTGCTGGTGCTGGTGTTCGCGGTCCGCCTGCGCTGGCTGCCGGCCGGCGGGTTTCCCGGCTGGGGCCATCCCCTGGCCGCCCTCAAGGCGCTGATGCTGCCCGCCATCGCGCTGGCGCTGCCGCAGGCCGCGATCCTGGCGCGGGTGCTGCGGTCCGCCCTGATCGAGACGCTGGAGCAGGACTATATCCGCTCGGCCCGCGCCAAGGGCCTCAGCCGTGGGCAGGCGCTGCGCCGCCACGCCCTGAGGAACGCGCTGATCCCGGTGCTGACCATCCTGGGGATGCAGTTTTCCTTTTTGCTGGCGGGCGCCATCATCATCGAGAACGTGTTCTATCTGCCTGGACTGGGCCGGCTGATCTTTCAGGCGATCAGCCAGCGCGACCTGGTGGTGGTGCAGTCGGCGGTGCTGGTGCTGGTCGCGGCCGTGATCCTGGTGACGTTCCTGGTCGACCTGGCCTATGCCGCCGTGGACCCCAGGCTGCGCGGCCGATGAGGGCGGGGCTGATCCTCGGCGCGGTGCTGACCGCCCTTGCCATCGCGGCGGCGCTGCTGTCGTTCGTCTGGACGCCCTTCGACGTGACCGGCGTCAGCATCGCGGACAAGCTGCGCCCGCCCTCGGCCGCGCATCCGTTCGGGACCGACCACTTCGGGCGCGACATCCTGTCGATGGTGATGGTGGGGGCGCGCACCTCGCTGGCGGTGGCGCTGCTGGCGGTCGGGATCGGCATGGGCGCGGGGGTGCCCCTGGGCCTGCTGGCCGCGGCGCGCGGCGGCTGGGTGGACGAGGTCGTGATGCGCGGCAACGACCTGGTGTTCGCCTTTCCCTCGCTGGTGATCGCGATCCTGATCACGGCGGCCTTCGGCCCTTCGGCGGTCAACGCCATCCTGGCCATCGGCATCTTCAACATCCCGGTGTTCGCCCGCGTCACCCGGGCCGTCGCCCTGCCGATCTGGACGCTGGACTATGTCCGCGCGGCGCAGGTCGCGGGCAAGGGCCGGGCGCGGATCAGCGCGGAACACATCCTGCCCAACATCGCCAGCCTGCTGATCGTGCAGGGCACGATCCAGTTCAGCCTGGGCATCCTGGCCGAGGCGGGCCTGTCCTATGTCGGCCTTGGGGCGCAGCCGCCCACGCCCAGCTGGGGCCGGATGCTGGCCGAGGCGCAGACGATGGTCACGCTGGCCCCCCATGTCGCCATCGTGCCGGGCGTCGCCATCGTCCTGACCGTCCTGGGGCTGAACCTGCTGGGCGACGGGCTGCGCGACGCGCTGGACCCGCGGCTGAAGGCGCGGCTGGCATGATCGGCGTGAACGGGCTGTCGGTGCGGCTGGGCGGGCGGGCGGTGCTGGCGGATGTGGACCTGTCGCTGCGCCCCGGCACGATCACCGGGCTGGTGGGCGAAAGCGGGTCGGGCAAATCGATGACGGCGCTGGCGATCATCGGGCTGCTGCCCGACGGCGCGAAGGCGTCGGGCGCGGTCATGCTGGACGGCCGCAACCTGCTGGACCTGCCCGAGCCTGCGCTGAACGACCTGCGCGGGCGCCGGATCGGGATGATCTTTCAGGAACCCATGACGGCGCTGAACCCGCTGATGACCATCGGCGACCAGGTGGCCGAGGTGCTGGTCCGCCATCGCGGCCTGGACCGGGCGCAGGCGGCCGCGCGGGCGCGGGACCGGCTGGACCGCGTGGGCCTGCCCCTGCCCCGGTTTCCGCTGGGGCTTTATCCCCACCAGCTGTCGGGCGGGCAGCGCCAGCGCGTCGCCATCGCCATGGCCATTGCGCTGGCCCCCGACCTGTTGATCGCGGACGAGCCGACGACCGCGCTGGACGTGACCACGCAGGCGCAGATCCTGGACCTGCTGCGCGGCCTTGTGCGGGACGAGGGGATGGCGCTGCTGCTGATCACCCATGACCTGGCCGTGGTGGCGGGCATCGCCGATCGGGTCGCGGTCATGCAGGCGGGCCGCATCGTGGACGAGGGCCCGACCGAGGCGCTGTTTCGCGCCCGGACCCACCCCTATACGCGCGCGCTGTTTGCCGCCGCGGCCCACCAGCCCGACCGCGTCCAGGCCGCAGCCGGCGCAGCGCCCATCCTACGGGTGACCGGGGCCGTGCGCGACTATACCCTACCCCGCCGCGCCCCGTTTGCGCCGCATCCGGTGCTGCGGGCGGTGGACGGGGTCAGCCTGACCGTGGCCGACGGCGAGGCGGTCGGGCTGGTCGGCGAATCGGGCTGCGGGAAATCGACGCTGACGCGCGCGATCCTGGGGCTGGACCGGCTGCAGGCGGGGCGGATCGAACTGGACGGCGAGCCTATCAGCGACCGGATGCCCGCGCGGCTGCGCGCCCGCGTGCAGGTCGTGTTCCAGGACCCGCATGGCAGCTTTGACCGGCGCTGGCGGGTGGACCGGCTGGTGGCCGAGCCGTTCCACCTGACCGGCCGGCCGCACGACTGGCGCGACCGGGTGGCCGACGCGCTGGATCAGGTCGGGCTGTCCCCCGACGCCATGGCCCGCCACATCCACGAGTTTTCGGGCGGCCAGCGCCAGCGCATCGCCATCGCGCGCGCGCTGATCATCCGCCCGCGCCTGATCGTGCTGGACGAGGCGGTCAGCGCGCTGGACGTGCAGGTCCGCGCGCAGGTGCTGGACCTGCTGGCGCGGCTGCGGGCGAGCCACGGCCTGGCCTGGCTGTTCATCAGCCATGACCTGTCGGTGGTGCGGGCCATCGCCGACCGGGTGCTGGTCATGGACCGGGGCCGGATCGTCGAGGACGGGACCACGGCGCAGGTCCTGTCCGACCCGCGCCATCCCACGACCCGGCGGCTTGTCGCCGCGACGCCGGTCATTCCGCCGGACTGGGTCGCCTGACCCTTGCGGATCGGCGGCCGCCGCCTACCTGAAAGACAACAGGAACGGAGGACAGCCATGCAATGCCCGGTGGACGGCGAAACCCTGGTGATGAGCGAGCGCAGCGGCGTCGAGATCGACTATTGCCCCAAGTGCCGCGGCGTCTGGCTGGACCGCGGTGAACTGGACAAGATCCTGGCCCGCGCGACCGCCGATGACCAGCGCCCCGTGGTGATGCAGGCCCCCGGCGGCCCGGCGATCGACCCCACCCATCAGCCCCCCGCGCCCCCCTCGGCCGCGCCGGTCCTGCATGGCACGCCGCCGTTCGCGTCGGGCGAGCCCGACCGCCGCAGGGATGACGACGACCGTTACCGCGGCGAGCGCCGGCGCGACGATGACGACCGCCGCCGCCATGAGGACGACCGCCGTCGCGACGACGGCTATCGCGCGGATGACCGGGGATACCGCCGCGACGACGATGACGACTATCGCGGCAAGAAGAAAAAGCGCGAATCGTTCCTGTCGGACCTGTTCGATTTCTAAGGGGGCGTTGCGCGTCGTCGGTGTGGGTCCACGCCGGCCGCGCGCCTCCAAATCGACAGGCCCCGGCCGTGGGCACGGGGCCTGCCTCTCCTCCCCCGATTGACGGCTGGGCCTCCCCGCCTGGCCGTCCGGGTGTTTCGTGTCAAGGATGCGAGGCGATCAACTCTGCCTGCCGCACGATCACTTGTGCCTGACGGACAGACGCGATGTCAACCAGTCTACCTTTGTATACCGCGGCGCCGGCGCCTGTGCGCTGGGCATGCTCCATCGCGGCCAGGATCTCGCGCGCCTCGGTGACGGCGCTTTCGCTGGGCGAGAACACCTCGTTGGCCAGCGCCACCTGGCTGGGGTGGATGGCCCACTTGCCCACCATGCCCAGCGTCGCCGACCGCAGCGCCTGCGCCCGGAACCCGTCCTGATCGCTGAAATCCCCGAACGGGCCGTCCACCGGCAGGATGCCATGGGTGCGGCAGGCGGCGACGATGGCGGCCTGCGCCCAGTGCCACGGGTCGGACCAGTATTTCTGCCCCGCACGCGCCATGTAATAGTTTTCCTGCGTGCCCCCGATGCCGGTCGTGGCCATGCCCATGCTGGCGGCGAAGTCGGCCGCCCCCAGGCTCATCGCCTGCAGGCGCGGCGATCCGGCGGCGATCTCCTCGACGTGGCTGATGCCGGCGGCCGATTCGATGATGACCTCGAACGCGATGGGCTTGCTGCGGCCGCGCGCCCGCTCGATGGCGGTCACCAGCGCGTCCACGGCGTAAAGATCGGCGGCGTTGCCGACCTTGGGGATCATGATCTGGTCCAGCCGGTCGGACGCCTGCTCTAGCAGGTCGACCACGTCGCGGTACCAGTAGGGCGTGTCCAGCCCGTTGATGCGCACCGACAGCGTCTTGGTGCCCCAGTCCACGTCGCCGATCGCCTCGATGACGGTCTTGCGGGCCTGTTCCTTGTCATCGGGGGCGACGCTGTCTTCCAGGTCCAGGTTGATCACGTCGGCGGCCGAGGCGGCCATCTTGGGAAACAGCGCGGGGCGAGAGCCGGGCCCGAACAACTGGCAGCGGTTCAGGCGGGCCGGTGCGGGCGGCTGAAGGCGAAAGGACATGGACGGCTCCCTGGAAGGATGTTTCGCGTGATCTGCGTCCGCTGATAGATTGTTGCCGCACCTGCATCAAGCCGCGGATGCGGGCGCAGCATGGTCCCGGGCCCGTGGGCGGTTGACCGCCCCGCCGGTTTCGCGCAAGCCCGTGCCACCACCGTCACAGGAGCGTCCGCATGACCCGCACCGTCTTTGTCAACGGCCAGTATCTGCCCGAGGATCAGGCCACCGTCTCGGTCTTTGACCGCGGGTTCCTGATGGCGGACGGCGTGTATGAGGTCGTCAGCGTCCTGGACGGCAAGCTGCTGGATTTTGACGGACACATGAGGCGGCTGGCACGTTCGCTGGACGCGCTGGAGATCGCCCACCCGATGAGCGACGCCGACTGGCTGGCCGCGCACCGCCGGCTGGTCGCCGAGAACGGGGTGACGGACGGGCTGGTCTATCTGCAGGTCACGCGCGGCAATCCGGGGGACCGCGATTTCGCCTATCCGCCCGCCGGCACGGCGCCGACGGTGGTGATGTTCACCCAGTCCAAGCCGGGGCTGGCCGACAACCCGCAGGCCGCGACGGGGCTGCGCGTCGTGACCGTGCCCGACATCCGCTGGCACCGCCGCGACATCAAGACGGTGCAGCTGCTGTATCCCAGCATGGCCAAGATGGAGGCCAAGGCCCGCGGCGCCGACGACGCCTGGATGGTCGAGGACGGGTTCGTGACCGAAGGCACGTCCAACAACGCCTATATCGTCAAGGGCGGCGCCATCGTCACGCGGGCGCTGTCGAACGACATCCTGCACGGCATCACCCGTGCGGCGGTGCTGCGATTCGCGCGCGAGGCGCAGATGACAGTCGAGGAGCGCAGCTTCACTGTGGACGAGGCCAAGGCCGCGGACGAGGCGTTCATCACCTCGGCCAGCGCCTTTGTCATGCCGGTCGTGGCCATCGACGAGGCGGCCGTGGGCACCGGCGCGCCCGGCCCGGTCGCCCGCCGCCTGCGCGAGATCTATCTGGAGGAAAGCCGCCATACGGCCATATGAAACGACAAGGGCCCGCCGATCCGGCGGGCCCTTTTGCCAAAAGGTTTCAGGAATCAACCGATGATCGTAGGGCCGGAGGGACCAACGACCCCACCCGTCAAACCCGCTGGCCCGCCGACAACGCTGCCTATGACGGCTCCCGTCGAACTGCTCCGGGCCACGAGGTCGATGTTCCCGACATCATTCGCATCGGTGTCCTGCAGCACGGCCAGAACTTGGCCGTTCACGACCAGTTGGGCATTCGCGCCCGCTTGCACGACCTCGACATCGGGGGGACTGTCGGTCGTGCCGACATAGTTCACCACGATCCGGTCGTCGCCCTGCCAGTCCGCAATCCGCGCGGCGGACTCCAGTCCAGCGTCCATCACGAAACGGTCGGACCCGTCGCCGCCGTCGCCGCTGTCGCCCGCGCCCAGCGTCAGCTCGTCGTCGCCATCCCCGCCATACAGCACGTCCGCCGCGTCCGAGGTGTCGTCGAAGGCGGCCATGGTGTCGTCGCCCTGCCCGCCCCGGATCGTCACCTGGCCGCCGTTCGCGGTCAGCAGGTCGTCGCCTTCCCGGTCATCGTCCTCGTCGTCGCCCCACAGCTCATGGGTGCCGCCGTTGACCGTGATGGTGTCGTCGCCCGAGCCGCCCCACAGCGTGTCGCTGCCCTCGTCCGCGCCGAGGTCGAGGTCGCCGTACACGTCGTTGCCGGCGCCCAGGAACACCTCGTCGTCGCCGTCCTGCGCAAGGACGAGGTCGTCGCCGGTGCCGCCATAGATCGCGTCGTTGCCGCCGCCGCCGCTGACGGTGTCATCCCCCTCCCAGGCGCGGATGACCTCGTCCGCGGCGGTGCCGGTCAGGGCCTCGTCATCGGCGCTGCCATCGATCACGTCGCGCCCGCGGATCGGATCGTCGGGAAGCGGCTCAAGCTCGTCGTCGTCCGACGACGACAGCAGGCTGCCGATCCCGGCCACGCCCAGCACCCCAATCATCAGCAGAAACATCTGGTTCATCGGTCCGTCCCCGTTGCCGCGCCTTGCGGATCAATGCCCCAGAATCTGGCTGAGGAACAGCTTGGTCCGTTCGGATTGTGGATTGTTGAAGAACTCGTGCGGGGTGTTCTGCTCGACGATCTGGCCCTGGTCCATGAAGATCACGCGGTTGGCCACCGCCTGCGCAAAGCCCATCTCGTGCGTCACGCACAGCATGGTCATGCCGTCCTCGGCCAGTTCGATCATCGTGTCCAGAACCTCCTTGATCATCTCGGGGTCAAGGGCGCTCGTCGGTTCGTCGAACAGCATGACCTTGGGTTCCATGCACAGCGACCGGGCGATCGCCACCCGCTGCTGCTGGCCGCCCGACAGCTGGCCGGGATACTTGTGCGCCTGTTCGGGGATGCGGACCTTTTCCAGATAGCGCATTGCCGTGGCGACCGCCTGCCGCCGCGGCACTCGCCGCACCCAGATCGGCGCCAGCGTGCAGTTCTCCAGCACCGTCAGGTGCGGGAACAGGTTGAAGTGCTGGAACACCATCCCGACCTCGGACCGGACCTGGTCGATGTGCTTGAGGTCGTTGGTCAGCTCGATCCCATCCACCACGATGCGGCCGGACTGGTGCGCCTCCAGCCGGTTGATGCAGCGGATCAGCGTCGACTTGCCCGACCCGGACGGGCCGGCGATGACGATGCGTTCGCCCTTGTGGACGGTCAGGTCGATGTCGCGCAGGACGTGGAACGTGCCGAACCACTTGTTCATGCGCTGGATCTCGATGGCCACCTGGTCGCTGACCGTCAGCGGTCGGCGGTCGGCGCTGCGGTCCGGGTGCGGGTCGGTCATGGCAGTCCCCCTCAGCGGTGGTCGCGCTTCAGCCGCTGTTCCAGATACATGGAATACCGCGACATGCTGAAGCACAGGATGAAGAAGATGGCGCCGGTGAAGATATACGGCTCCCAGTAGGCGCCCTTCCAGGCGAAGGTCGCGCGGATCGTGTCGGCCATCTGCTTGAGCGGGTCGAACAGGCCCACGAAGGTGACCAGCGTGGTGTCCTTGAACAGCCCGATGAAGGTGCCGACGATGCCGGGGATGGAGATCTTCAGCGCCTGCGGCAGGATGATCAGGCGCTGCGCCTTCCAGTAATCGAGGCCCAGCGCGTCGGCGGCCTCGTACTGGCCGACCGGCAGGGCGGCCAGACCGCCGCGGATCACCTCGGCCATGTAGGCGGCGGCGAACAGCGTCACCATGATGATGACCCGCAGGATGATGTCGAAGTTCGTGCCCGGCGGCAGGAAATAGTTCAGCAGCAGCGAGGCCACGAACAGCAGCGTGATCAGCGGCACGCCGCGGATGAACTCGATGAACATGACCGCGAAGGCCTTGACCACCGGCATGTCGGACCGCCGCGCCAGCGCCAGGATGATCCCCAGCGGCAGCGACATCACGATGCCCGCGACCCCGATGGTGATCGCCAGGACAAAGCCGCCGAAGGCACGCGATTCGACCTGCGGCAGCGCCACCGGCAGCACGCCCTGAAGGACGCCCGCCACGGTCCCCGATGCAAACATCCACCATCCGGCCGCCGCCAGCACGCCCGCGGCCACGGCGAACAGGCCGAACCGCGCCAGCACCCGCCAGACGGCAAAGCCCACGACGAAGCCCGCCAGCACGCAGGCCGGCCCCCAGGCCGACCCGCCCCACAGCAGCCACACGGCTAGGAACGGAAACAGCAGGCTGAACACCAGCGCCCCGCGGTGGGCGTATTCGTTCAGCGCCGTCAGCCCGACCAGTGCGGCCGCCAGAACCGCCAGCACGCGCGGGGGCGCCCCCAGCAGGACGCAGAACGCAAAGGTCAGCACCGCCGCGACCGCCATGACCGTCCAGCGCAGGCCCCGGCTTTCAGTGAACAGCACCGGCGCGATGGCAAAGAACATCAGCCCGAACGCCGCCGTCGGCCGCCAGTATTCCGACGGCGGGAAGAAGCCGAACAGGAACTGGTTCCAGCGTTCCCGGATCACCGCAAAGCAGCCGCCGGTCGCGCCCTCGCCCCAGCGTTCGGCGATGATCTGGCGACACTCGGCCATGCTGGAGGCGTTCCAGACCGAATGGCTGAACCACGGCCAGAAATGCGACACGAGGAACCACACGACCGCCAGTCCCAGCAGGGTCAGGATCGTGTTCAGCGGGCCCGAGAACAGGTTCTGGCGCAGCCACAGCACCACGCCGGACTGGCGCATGGGGGGTGCGGCCTGCGGCAGCATGGTGTCGCGGACATAGGCCACGGTCTGGGCGTGAAGCTCGCTCATCTCACCGCTCCTTCAGCCGGACGCTGGCGTTGTAGACGTTCATCACGCCCGAGATGACCAGGCTGAGCGCCAGATAGATCGCCATCATCAGCAGCATCGATTCCATCTCGCGCCCAGTCTGGTTCAGGGTCGTGCCGCCCAGCGTGGCACGCAGGTCGGGATAGCCGACCGCGATCGCCAGAGAGCTGTTCTTGGTCAGGTTCAGGAACTGCGAGATCAGCGGCGGAATGATGACCCGCAGCGCCTGCGGCAGCACCACCAGGGCCATGATCGGCCGGGCGCGCAGGCCCAGGGCCGCGGCGGCCTCGGACTGGCCGCGGCTGACGGCCATGATGCCCGCGCGCACGATTTCCGCGATGAAGGCGCCGGTGTACAGCGACAGCGCCAGCAGCAGCACGACAAAGCCGTTGTCCAGGTTCATGCCGCCGGCAAAGTTGAAGCCGCGCAGCTCGGGCGTGACCAGGTGCAGCCCGAACAGCCGCGACAGCGCGATCAGCGGCACCAGATACAGCGCCAGCGTGATCCACCAGGTCACCGGGCGGATGCCGGTCGCGTCCTGCCGCGCCTGCGCCCGCGCCCGGACCCAGCGGTGGATCAGCCAGGCCGCGGCCAGCGCCACCAGGAACGCCAGCAGCGGCGCGCTGAGGCTGAGCGGCCCCAGCACGACCGGGCCGGGGTCGTGGTCCACCCGCAGCGCGGGGACCGAGGTATAGCGGTTGGTGGGCGCCACGCTGTCGAACAGGATCATGCTGGCGCTGGCGGTCCCGTCCGCGGCGGGCCGGTAATCGCGCGGCGCGGGCATCGCCTCGGTGAACACGGCCATGATCACCAGGATCCACAGCAGCAGGGGGACGTTGCGGAACACCTCGACATAGACGGTCATCAGGCGGCTGACCAACCAGTTGCTCGACAACCGCAGGACGCCCACCAGCACCCCGATGATGGTGGCGAACAGACAGCCCAGTGCCGACACCAGCAGCGTGTTCAGCAGGCCCACCCCGGCGGCCCGCAGATGCGTCGAATCAGAGCTGTAGGGGATCAGGCTGAACGGGATGTCATAGCCCGACCGATTGCCCAGAAAGCCGAAGTCGAAGGTCTTGCCCATCCGGGCCAGGTTCTCGACCGTGTTGCTGACCAGCCAGGCCGCGAACAGCATGACCAGGATGAACACGCCCGCCTGAATGGTCAGCGACCGGTATCGTCGGTCGCGGACCAGCATGGACAGCCGGAAGGGGGGATCTTGCCCGGCGGGCAGGTCGGTCATGCAGTCGCTCCCTGTTGCCGTCGCGCGCGGGCTTTGCGCCCGTCATCGTTCCGCCCGTGCCCGCCACGGCGGACGCGGGACCGCTGCCGGCGCGCGGGGGCGATCCCCGCGCGCCCGCGTGCCTTACCGGAAGGGCATCGCGTACATCAGCCCGCCCTGCGTCCACTGGGCGTTCAGGCCGCGCGCCAGCCCGATCGGGGTCTGCTCGCCGATCGTCGCGGCGAAGATCTCGCCATAGTTGCCGGAGGCGGCGATGGCGCGCTTGGCCCAGTCCTTGTCCAGCCCCAGCATCTTGCCATAGTCGTCCGAGGCGCCCAGCAGGCGCTGCACCTCGGGGTTGGTCGAGGATTTCGCCAGTTCCTCGAGGTTGGCCGAGGTGACGCCGTACTCCTCGGCCGCGATCAGCGCATAGAGCGTCCAGCGCACCACGTCGCCCCAGTTGTTGTCGCCGTGACGCACCGCCGGCCCCAGCGGCTCTTTCGAGATGATCTCGGGCAGGATGATGTGGTTTTCCGGGTCGGCGAAGGCCGCCCGCGTCGCCGCCAGCCCCGAGGCGTCGGTGGTGTAGGCGTCGCAGGCGCCGGCCATGTACTGCTGCTCGCCCTCGGCGTTCGAATCGATGTTGACCGGCTGATAGGTCATGTTGTTGTGCTTGAAATAGTCGGCCAGGTTCAGCTCGGTCGAGGTGCCGGTCTGGATGCAGATCGTGGCCCCGTCCAGTTCCTTGGCGCTGGTCACGCCCAGATCCTTGCGGACCATGAAGCCCTGCCCGTCGAAGTAGTTCACCCCCACGAAGTCCAGCTTGAGGTCGGTGTCGCGCTGGAAGGTCCAGGTCGAGTTGCGCGCCAGCACGTCCACCTCGCCCGACGCCAGCGCGGTGAAGCGCGTCTGGCCGGTGGTGGGGATGTATTTCACCTTGGAGGCATCGCCCAGCACGGCGGCGGCCACGGCCTTGCAGACTGCGATGTCGAAACCCGACCAGTTGCCGTTCGCATCCGGCGCGGCGAACCCGACCAGTCCGGTGTTGACGCCGCAGTTCAGGACGCCGCGCGCCTTGACGTCGGCCAGGGTGTCGGCTGCGGCCATCCCGCCGATCAGCGCCGCCGCGGCGACAGTGCCAAGGAATACCGTGGTTTTCATGTGAACCTCTCTGTTTCCCGACTTCTTGGGTCGGTGTCTGGACCGTCAGGCGGCCCGTTGGACCCGCCGCCATGCGTGGCGGGCATAGGCGGTATGATGCTGATCGCATCCCGTGCGTCAAGGGCGACGCAGCCGCGCCGCCCTGCGCTGCCCCGCGATCAGTCCCCCGATGCCTGCGCGCGCAGCAGCATCAGCAGCCGTTCGGCGGACTGCATCGCCGCGCGCCGGGCGGCGGCGGCAGCCTCGGCCTCGTCGTCGGTGCCCCATTCCTCGGTCTGGAACACCTCGTCCAGGCGGGACAGGTCATGCGCCTCGGCCGCGGTGATCCGGCCGTCCAGCACCGCCAGTCCCAGCACCAGCGAGCCGGGCAGCGTCACAAGGTCATGCAGGGCGGTCAGTTCCCACGCCGACAGCGCGGCGAGGCGGGCGCGCAGCGTGGCCAGGGCGGCGGCGTCCTGCGGAACGGGAATCACGCCCTGCGTGACCCTCAGGGCCGCGCCCTGTGCCGCGATCCAGTCCAGCAGCGGGTCCCACGCGGCCGCCTGGCGCGCGGCCAGTCGCTGCTGATGATCCGCGCGATAGCACAGAAGATCCGTCGCGCCGTACTCGGCCAGCATGTCGGCCACCGCGTCCACCTGCGGCCCCACCTTTTCCAGCGCCGCGTTGGCGGCGCGGGTCAGCGGCATCGAGAGGGGGTCGATCACGTCGGACTGCGCGTCCCATTCGGCGACGATCGCCTCCGCCAGCGGGCGGCTGGGCAGGACCAGCGGCTGCTTGCCGGGTGTGCGGACGGGCCGCCCGTCCAGCGTGACCTGCCAGCCGCCGGCCACCGGTTCCACGGCCGCGGTCGTCCAGAACCGGCGCGCTTTCCATTCGCTCATGCGCTTACCTCGCGATTGGCCTCATGCGTCCTCGAAGGGGTCGGCGGGCATCTCGTTCTCGTGCCAGCCCAGCGTCTTCCAGGTCCGCGCCATGTGTTCGGGCAGGGGCGCGGTCAGGGTGATGCGCTTGCCGGTGATCGGGTGGTCAAAGCTGATCGAGCGCGCGTGCAGGTGCAGCTTGCGGCTGATCTCTCCGCCCAGTTGCGCGCCCCAGCCGTCGCCCAGGTTCTCCTGCCCCGAGCCGCCGTATTTGCCATCGCCGATGATCGGGTGGCCGAGTTCCGCCATATGCGCGCGCAGCTGGTGCGTGCGGCCCGTCACCGGAACCAGCGCGCACCAGCTGACGCGGCTGCCCAGGCTGTCCAGCACGGCATAGTCGGTCGTCGCGCGCTTGGCGCCCTCGGTCTGCTCGACGCGGGCGGGGTGGACGCAGATCATCTTCTCGCCTTCGCCGCCGCGCCCGTGACCGGCCGCCTTGACCAGCCCGAAGCGCACGGTTCCCATGCGGGGCGAGGGGACGCCCGCCACCGCCGCCCAATAGATCTTGCGCGTGGTCCGCCCCCGAAAGGCCTCGGACAGCCGCCGGGCCACCCGATCGGTGCGCGCCAGCAGCAGGACGCCCGAGGTGTCCTTGTCCAGCCGGTGCACCAGCTTGGGCCGGTCCTTGTAGCCGAACATCAGCGCCGCGGTCAGCCCGTCCACATGGCGGTCGCCCTGCCCGCTGCCGCCCTGCGACGGCAGGCCCGCGGGCTTGTTCAGGGCGATTATGTGCTCGTCGCGCCACAGCACCGCGGCCTGGATCATCTCGGCGTCCGTCTCGCGCAGCGACGGGCGCTCGGCCGCGGCGGGGGCGGCGTCCGGCAGCGGCGGCACGCGCACCTCCTGCCCCGCCTCGACGCGGCTCGCGGGCTTGACGCGGCCGCCGTCCACGCGCAGCTGGCCCGTGCGGCACAGCTTCTCGATGGCGATCTGGTTCAGTTGCGGGAACTTGCGGCGCAGCCAGCGGTCCAGCCGCTGCTCGCCCTCGTCGTCGCCCACGCGGATCGTCTGCACGCCGCTCATCCCGCGATCCCCCGCCCGATGGAAAGCCCCGCCGCGACCGCCGCCAGCGACAGCCCGACCGAGACCGCGACATAGGCCGCCGCGCCTGCGTGCTGCCCCCGCTGCCACAGCCCCAGCGCATCCAGCGAAAACGCCGAGAAGGTGGTGAACCCGCCCAGCACGCCCGTCATCAGCAGTGGCGACCAGGCGGCGCCCCGCCCGGCCAGCAGCACGGCCAGCAGGCCGATCAGGAACGATCCTGCGACATTGACCGCCAGCGTCGCCACCGGAACGCCGGGGCCGAACGCCGCCAGCGCCGCACGATTGACGCCGTGGCGCGCCACCGCGCCCACCGCCCCGCCCAAGGCCACCTGAAGAGTTGGGTTCATCATGCCGCTGACCTGTAGGCGCGGCCCGCCAAAGTCAACCGCCGCGCCGGGCGCGCTGGCTGACGAACCAGTCCAGCCGCTTCTTCAGCTCGCGCTCGAACCCGCGTTCGACCGGGATGTACAGGACCGGGCGCTTCATGCCCTCGGGGAAATAGTTCTGGCCGGAAAACCCGTCCTCGGCGTCGTGGTCATAGGCATAGCCCGCCCCATAGCCTTGGTCCTTCATCAGCGCGGTGGGCGCGTTCAGGATATGGGCGGGGGGCGACAGGCTGCCCGTCCGCTTCGCCTCGGCCCGCGCGGCCTTGTAGGCGGCATAGCCCGCGTTCGATTTCGGGGCGAGCGCCAGATAGATCACCGCCTGCGCCAGCGCCAGCTCGCCCTCGGGGCTGCCCAGCCGCTCGTAGAGCGCCCAGGCGTCCAGGCAGTGGCGCTGGGCGGCCGGATCGGCCAGCCCGATGTCCTCGATCGCCATGCGGGTGATTCGGCGGGCCAGATAGCGCGGGTCCTCGCCCCCCTCCAGCATCCGCGCCAGCCAGTAGAGCGCCGCGTCCGGGTCCGACCCCCGCACTGATTTGTGCAGGGCCGAGATCAGGTTGTAATGCTCGTCCCCCGCCTTGTCGTATTTCGCCGCGCGCCGCATCAGCCGGCGGGCCAGCTCGTCGGGCCCCAGCGGCGCGGACACCGCCCAGGCCATCACCTGCTCGATCAGGTTCAGGGCGGCGCGGCCGTCGCCGTCGGCCATCTCCAGCAGCGCATCGCGGGCGGGGCCGGTCAGCGGCAGGGGGCGGCCCAGCGCCTGCTCGGCGCGCTGCGCCAGACGCTCCAGATCGGCCAGGTCCAGCCGGTTCAGCACGATCACCTGCGCGCGGGACAGAAGGGCTGCGTTCAGCTCGAAGCTGGGGTTCTCGGTCGTGGCGCCGACCAGAAGGATGGTCCCATCCTCCATGTGCGGCAGAAAGCTGTCCTGCTGCGCCTTGTTGAAGCGGTGGATCTCGTCCACGAACAGCAGCGTTCCCCGGCCCTGGCGGTGGCGCAGGCCGGCTGCCTCGAACAGCTTGCGCAGTTCAGGCACGCCGGAAAAGATGGCCGAGATCTGGACGAAGACGCGGTCGGTCTGGTCAGCCAGCAGCCGCGCGATCGTGGTCTTGCCCACGCCTGGCGGGCCCCACAGGATCAGCGACGACAGGCTGCCGGCCGCCAGCATCGCCCCCAGGGGGCCGTCGGGCCCAAGCACATGGGCCTGACCGATCACGTCGGACAGGCGGCGGGGCCGGATGCGGTCGGCCAGCGGCCGATGCGCGGGTCCGGGCGCATCGGGTGGCGGCGGGATGGTATCGAACAGGTCTGCCATGACGGGCGGATGGTACGCCGCCCGTCGCTGCGATGGTATCCCCTGGCTTGCCCACGCCGGCGCCGGTCAGTGCAGCTTGCCGGCCAGGTTGATCGAGACGCACTGGTTCTGCTCGCCCTCGATCGACATCACCCGGCCGATGGCCTCGGCATCCAGCCCGCAGCGCCCGTACCACCGCGGCCAGGTCGCGCCCGTCAGCGCGATCAGCCGTGTGGCGCCCATCTCGCGCGCGGTCCGGGTCATGGCGCCGGCCATCTGCATGTGCACCTTGCGGCGGATCGCCATGGGGGTCGCGTGGTTGACGAAGACGCGGGTGCATTCCCAGACTTGGGGATCGACGGGCGCCTCTGCGTACAGCAGGTCCTGCGGGATGGTGCCGCCCAGCACGCCGCGCTGCGCGTCGCGGATCATGTAGGAATAGACGCCGCACTGCGCCGTCGTGGGCGTCAGGCGGAATCCGCCCAGCACCTGGCCTGCGCCGTCATGAACCGCCACCCAGCGGCTGGCCGGGGTGTCGTACTGGTCGAACTCCATCCCCTCCGACTGGGGCAGGTCCCAGTTCTTCTGGACAATGAAGCTTTGGCAACGGGCACGGAACAGGTTGGCGAACAGTTCGCCGTGGTTGTGAAGATTGCTGAACGAAAGCGTGGTGGTCTGCATGGGTCTTCTCCTGGGTTGGGGGGTTGCCCTCCGGAGCGACCGCGGTATCCAGGGCGAGTCCTATAGCAGACGGTATTCCTTGGCCCTTTGCAGCGCCTCGGCCGTGGTCTTTGCCATCAATCGCTCGCGCGCGGAGATGAGACGAGCCTTGAACGCGCTTTCGGTGATGCCAAGCTTGGCAGCCGCTGCCGCATGACGATCGCCCTCCGCGATACACCGAAGGGCTTCTTGCTGAGCCTTCGTCAGGCTCTCCGGCGGCTCGGTAATGTCATGGAGCCGGCGTACGTGGGCCGAGATCGTCTCGATCTCGTCATCCGTGAACTCGCGCGCGTTGTGCGCGAAGCTGGAAATCGTGCGCGACTTGATCGGCCCGCAAGAGACGGTGATGCCGTAGGTCAGTCCAAACGATGCAGCGTCCTTCATGATGCCGAACGGGTCGGGGATCGGCATGGTGGACCAGCGCGTCGCGCCGGTCGTGGAAAACCCCCAGGCGATCGTGGGGTCGCGCAGCGCGTAGGCGTTTGCCGAATAGTGGTCCGACCATCCCTTGGGGTAGGTCTGGAACTGCATCAGGGGTGCTGCGAACCGGATGTGCATGCCCACGAAATATCCCGACGGCGCAAGCTTGCGCATGCGGGCTAGGATGGCGTTTATCTCGGCTCGTCCTGACATGGCTTTTTAGACAAATTGCCTGATCTATGGTCAACGCGGTAAAAGGGACTGCGGTACTATGTGCGCCGAAGAATCTTACCGCCCACCGTTAACACGAAAAAACCTGCCATGGCAAAGCCGTGGCAGGTTCTGGTCCTAGCGTCGAAGCGTGAAGATGTGGTTAACGGATCACGCGGTCGTAAAGTCCTCGGCCTCGGCTTCGGCCTCGACACGGGCGCGATCCGCCGCGCCCTTGGCCGAGACGTCGCGATCGACGAACTCGATGATCGCCATCGGCGCCATGTCGCCATAGCGGAACCCGGCCTTCAGGATGCGGACATAGCCGCCCTGCCGGTTCTGATAGCGCGGGCCGAGAATCTCGAACAGGCGCGCGACATACTGGTCCTGCTTCAGCTGGGCGGCGGCCTGGCGGCGGGCGTGGATGTCGCCGCGCTTGGCCAGCGTGATCAGCTTTTCGATGATCGGACGCAGTTCCTTGGCCTTGGGCAGGGTCGTTTTGATCTGCTCATGCTCGATCAGGCTGCCGGCCATGTTGGCAAACAGCGCCTTGCGATGTTCGTGGGTGCGGTTGAGGCGGCGATAGCCGCGGGCGTGGCGCATGGGTGACTCCTACAGTGTTTTGCTTTGTCCGGCGACCGTGCGTGGCGGCCGCTCTCCTTGGGGCGGAATGCCCGGGTCCTTGGGCAGGGCGGGACGAATCCCGCCCTGCCGAATGTCGAGGGGCGGGGGTCCGCCCCGCCGCGACCTCAGAACTGGTCGTCGAACCGCTTGGCGAGGTCCTCGATGTTCTCCGGCGGCCAGTCGACCACGTCCATGCCCAGGTGCAGGCCCATGCCTGACAGCACTTCCTTGATCTCGTTCAAGGACTTGCGGCCGAAGTTCGGGGTCCGCAGCATCTCGGCCTCGGTCTTCTGGATCAGGTCGCCGATATAGACGATGTTGTCGTTCTTGAGGCAGTTGGCCGACCGCACCGACAGCTCCAGCTCGTCGACCTTCTTGAGCAGGCGCGGATCGAACTCCAGCCCGCTTTCGGAATCGAGGCGGTTCGCCGCTTCCGGCTCGTCGAAGTTCACGAATACCGACAGCTGGTCCTGGATGATCCGCGCGGCATAGGCCACCGCATCCTCGGGCGACAGCGAGCCGTCCGTCTCGATCTTCATGGTCAGCTTGTCATAGTCGAGCACCTGCCCCTCGCGGGTGGGCGTGACCTCATAGCTGACGCGCTTGACCGGCGAAAAGATCGCGTCGATCGGGATCAGGCCGATGGGCGCATCCTCGGGACGGTTCTTGTCGGCGGCGACATAGCCCTTTCCGCTGGCGACGGTCAGTTCCATGCTCAACTCGGCGCCCTCGTCCAGGTGACAGATCACGTGGTCGCGGTTCAGCACGGTGATGCCGGCCGTCTCGCTGATCTGGCCGGCCCTGACCTCGCCCGGGCCCTTGGCCGACAGGGTCAGGCGCTTGGGACCGTCCACGTCCATCTTCAGCGTGACGCCCTTGAGGTTCAGGACGATATCGGTCACGTCCTCGCGCACGCCGGCGACGCTGCTGAACTCGTGCAGCACGTTGTCGATCTGGACGCTGGTGATCGCCCCGCCCTGCAGCGACGACATCAGCACGCGGCGCAGCGCGTTGCCGAGGGTCAGACCGAAGCCCCGCTCCAGCGGCTCGGCCACGACAGTGGCGACCCGCCCGGCGTTCGCGCCCGGACGGATGTCCAGCTGCGCGGGCTTGATCAGCTCGGCCCAATTCTTGTGGATCATGCGATTGCCTCCATTCCAGTTTCCGGCCCCATGTCCAGCGGCCGGAAACGCCCGAGGTAAAATGCGAAATCCGGCCCGCGCAACGCAGCGCACGGGCCGGCCAAAGGCGGTCCGGTCAGACGCGCCGGCGCTTGGGCGGACGCACGCCGTTGTGGGCGATCGGGGTCACGTCGCGGATCGCGGTGATGTTGAAGCCGACGGCGGCCAGCGCGCGCAGCGCCGATTCGCGGCCCGAGCCGGGGCCCTGGACCTCGACCTCGATGGTACGGACGCCGTGTTCCTGCGCCTTCTTGCCGGCATCCTCGGCGGCCATCTGGGCGGCATAGGGGGTCGACTTGCGCGAGCCCTTGAACCCCATGGTGCCGGCCGAAGACCAGGCAATGGCGTTGCCCTGCACGTCGGAAATCAGGATCTTGGTGTTGTTGAACGAGCTGTTCACATGCGCCACGCCCGTGGCGATGTTCTTGCGTTCCTTGCGCTTCATGCGCGTCTTGTCGCGTGCCATGGTCCTGACCCCTTATTTCTTCTTGCCGGCGATCGGCTTGGCCGGGCCCTTGCGCGTGCGCGCGTTGGTGTGGGTGCGCTGGCCGCGCACCGGCAGACCGCGGCGGTGACGCAGGCCGCGGTACGAGCCGAGGTCCATCATGCGCTTGATGTTCATCTGCGTCTCGCGGCGCAGGTCGCCCTCGACCGTCAGGTTGGCGTCGATGTACTCGCGGATCTGCAGGACTTCGGCGTCCGACAGGTCGTTGATGCGGCGGGCGCGGTCGATGCCGACGGCCTCGCAGATCTGCTCGGCGAACATCGGGCCGATGCCGTGGATATACGTCAGTGCGATGGGGACCCGTTTCCCCGTCGGAATGTTTACGCCAGCAATACGAGCCACGCGTCTTTCCTTTTCGTTGCGGTTCCGTCACGCCGGAACCTTTTTTCACAACCAATGGCCCGAAGGCTGCGCCATCGGGCCAAAGCCTCACCCCGCATGGGTGATTCTCAGATGAGATGCTTGCCGGTATAGGATCGGACGGGCAAGGTCAACCGCCCGACCGGGCGGCCGCCGCGGATCAGCGTCCCAGCCCGTCCATGATCGCGGCGACCTGTTGGCCCACCTCGGCCATGTCGGCCATGCCGTCCACCGGCCGCAGCTGCTTGCGGGCATAGTAATAGCCGATCAGCGGCGAGGTCTTCTTGTAGTATTCCAGAAGCCGGGTTTTGAGAGACTCGGCGTTGTCGTCGGCCCGCCGCTTGAGGTCGGTGGACCCGCAGTGGTCGCAGACGCCGGGCGCGGCGGTCGGCCGCGTCGTGTCGTGATAGACCTCGCCGCAGTTGCCGCAGGTATAGCGGCCGCTGATGCGATCGACCAGCGCCGCGTCATCGACCTGCATCTCGATGACCGCGTCGATCGACTGCCCCATTCCGTCCAGCAGCTCGGTCAGCGCGTCGGCCTGCGGCAGCGTCCGGGGGAAGCCGTCGAAGATGAACCCCGCCGCGCCGCCGGTCTCCAGCCTTTCCCGGATCAGCCCGATGACGATGTCGTCGGTGACCAGCTGGCCCTTGTCCATGACCTCGGACACGCGGCGCCCCATCTCGGTGCCCGAGCTGCGCGCCTCGCGCAGCATGTCGCCTGTGGACAGCTGCACCAGGCCCCGTTCCTCGACCAGCGTGCGGGCCTGCGTGCCCTTTCCGGCGCCGGGCGGCCCCAGCAGGATGATGTTGATCGTCAAAACCGTCACTCCCCCTCGGTTTGTCGTACGCCGCCCGTTGCGTCAGCGGCGTGCGGGCGCCTTGCGTGGCTTGGCCTCGCCGGGCTTGCGCTTGCCCCGCAACTGCGACCGCTCGATCAAAGACTCATACTGATGGGCAAGCAAGTGGCTTTGGATCTGGTTGATCGTGTCCATCGTCACCGACACGATGATCAGCACCGAGGTTCCGCCGAAATAGAACGGCACGCTGAACTGGCTGCGGATCACCTCGGGCAGCAGGCAGACGGCGGCCAGATACAGCGAGCCGATGACCAGCACCCGGTTGACGACATAGTCCAGGTATTCCTCGGTCCGCTTGCCGGGGCGGATGCCGGGGATGAAGCCGCCCTGGTTCTTGAGGTTCTCGGCCACGTCGTCGGACTTGAAGGCCACGTTCTGCGTGTAGAAATACGAGAAGAAGACGATCATCGCGGCGAAGAATAGCAGATACAGCGGCTGTCCGGGACCGAAATAGGCCAGGATGGTGGACATCACCGGCCCCGTCTCGTTGCCCGAGAAGGTCGAGATCGTCACCGGCAGCAGCAGCAGCGAGCTGGCGAAGATCGCCGGAATGACACCGGCCGGGTTGACCTTGATCGGCAGGTGGCTGGACTGGCCGTCATAGATCTTCATGCCGACCTGGCGGCGGGGATACTGGATGCGGATCTTGCGCAGCGCGCGTTCCATGAACACCACGAACGCCATGACCACGATCACCAGCGCGATGATCCCCAGCACCACGGGCGTCGAGATCGCCCCCGACCGCCCCTGGGCAAAGAACTGCGCCAGCGAGCCGGGGATCTCGGCCAGGATGCCGACATAGATGATCAGCGAGATGCCGTTGCCGATGCCGCGGGCGGTGATCTGCTCGCCCAGCCACATCAGGAACATCGTGCCGCCCACCAGCGTGACCACCACGCTCAGTCGGAAGAACATGCCCGGATCATGGGCCAGCCCGCCCGCCTCGAGGCTGACGGCCAGGCCCCAGGCCTGGAACAGCGCCAGCGCCACGGTGGCATAGCGGGTGTACTGGTTGATCTTCTTGCGGCCCTGCTCGCCCTCTTTCTTCAGCTGCTCCAGCGAAGGGACCATCGAGGCGAGAAGCTGCACGATGATCGAGGCCGAGATATAGGGCATGATGCCCAGCGCAAAGACGCCCATGCGCCCCAGCGCGCCGCCGGTGAACATCGACAGGATGCCGCCGATGCCGGCCTGCGCGTCGGCCATGAAGTTGCGCAGCGCCGCGCCATCGATGCCGGGGACCGGGATATAGGTGCCCAGGCGATAGATGATCAGCAGGCCGAGGGTGAACCAGATCCGCTGGCGCAGTTCGGTTGCCCTACCCAGCGAACCCCAGGACAGGTTCGCGGCCATCTGTTCAGCGGCTGACGCCATGACGGACCCTCGTTCATCGCGCGGCGATGCGGCGCGGAAATCGTGACAGCGCCGCCGGACCGTCTTCCGGTCGGCGGCGCTGGGAAAACTCAGTCGCTATCTATGGGGCACGCGCGCGCCCTTCAACAGCTATTCCGAGGCTTCGGCGGCTTCGCGCACCGGGCGGGTCAGGGTCAGCGTGCCGCCGGCCTTCTCGACCGCCTCGGCCGCCGCCTTCGACGCACCGGCCAGCGTCAGGCGCAGCGGCGACGTCAGCTCGCCCTTGGCCAGCAGGCGGATGCCGTCCAGCTTGCGCTTGGTGGCGCCCGCGGCGATCAGCGCGTCCTCGGTCACGTCCGCGCTGGCGTCCAGCCGGCCGGCATCGACCATCGCCTGCAGCTGGCCCAGGTTGACCACGGCGAATTCCAGCCGGTTCGGCTTGGTGAAGCCGCGCTTGGGCAGGCGGCGATACAGCGGCATCTGGCCGCCCTCATAGCCGCCCAGCGCCACGCCCGACCGCGAGGTCTGGCCCTTGATGCCGCGGCCGGCGGTCTTGCCCTTGCCCGAGCCGGGGCCGCGCGCCACGCGCTTTTTCTTGCGGTTGGCGCCGTCGTTGTCGCGCAGTTCGTGCAGTTTCATGTCGCTTCTCCTTGGCCGGACGCGCCCCCGAAGCGATCTGGGCGGACACGGCATGTCGTGTGGATGAGTCGCGCCGCCATGCGGCAACGCGCGTCCTTATACCGCACCCTGCCAGGCGTCAAGCGACACGGCCCCGCCGGGTCAGAACTCCAGCCAGGTGCCCAGCTTGACGGCGGTCTCGCCCGGGCCCGACAGCGGCGCGATCACCCCGACCTCGACCTTGGCCGGACCCGCCAGATCCCGCACGACCGAGATCGCGAACGCGCTGGCAAAGCCCGTGTCCTTGCGGTCCTCGACGCGCAGCTGGTTGACCAGCATCATCGCCGAGGTGGCGCGCCAGCCCAGCGTCAGCGCGGCCTTGGCCTCGGTCTCGGCCGTCAGATAGGCCAGCCCGGTGGCGCCCGCCGCCGCCAGCGCGCGCACCTCGGCCTCGTCCCTCAGGGTGCCCGTGACCTTCAGCCGTGCCTCGAGCGCCAGCCAGCCGCCACCGGGAATGCGGCGCAGGACCGGCACGGCATCAAGGCCCCGGCCCCAGGCGGCGGCGACCAGCCCGACGGGCGCGACCGTGCCATTGCGCGTGATCGCGCCGGCGCCCAGCGACACGGTCCAGCGGTCCGGCCTGTCCGTCCGCCCCAGCGCGCGCTGCATCCACATCAGCGCGCCGGTCTCGCCCGCGTTGCTGCGGCCCCCCTCGATCCCCAGCGTGCTGCGCGGCGTCAGCCCGTATTCACCGTAGAGCCCGGCATAGCTGTTGCCGTCACGGTCGCGTTCGGCCGCCAGCGACAGGAACACGCCCTTGACCTCGCGCGGCCAGGGGCCGGCCGCGGCAGGACCCCCGATCAGCACCGTCAGCAGGACAAGGCAAGTTGCGGCGCGCACGGCAGGCCCATGCAAGGAAGATACCGCCGTGATGCTGCCAGCGAAGGGTTAGCGAAAGGTTAACGCCGGCTGGTCCGTGGCAAAGGAAAACGCCCCGGATCATCTCCGGGGCGCGTGCGTTGTTCTGCGAAGGGGCGCTGCGCTCAGCCGCGCTCTTCGACGATGACCGCTAGGTGCGGAATGGCCGCCACCATGCCGCGCACGGCCGGGGTGTCCTCCAGCTCGCGGGTGCGGTGCATCTTGTTCAGGCCCAGGCCCTTCAGGGTGGCGCGCTGCTCCTTGGGCCGGCGGATCGGCGAGCCGATCTGCTTGACGACGATGGTTGCCATGCTCAGGCCTCCACGGTTTCGGCGACAGGTGCGGCCGGCTTGTCCTGCGACGGCAGGATGTCGGCGACCTTCTTGCCGCGGCGCTGCGCGACCGACCGGGGCGAGGCCTCGGCCTTGAGCCCGTCGATCGTGGCGCGGATCATGTTGTAAGGGTTCTGCGACCCCAGCGACTTGGCCACGACGTCCTGCACGCCCAGCATCTCGAACACGGCGCGCATCGGGCCGCCGGCGATGATGCCGGTCCCCGGAACGGCCGTGCGCATCACGACGCGGCCCGCGCCATGGCGGCCCTCGATGTCGTGGTGCAGGGTGCGGCCATCGCGCAGCGGCACGCGGATCAGGCCGCGCTTGGCCTGTTCGGTCGCCTTGCGGATCGCCTCGGGCACCTCTTTGGCCTTGCCCTTGCCGAAACCGACGCGGCCGCGCTGGTCGCCGACCACCACGAGCGCGGCGAAGCCGAAGCGCTTGCCGCCCTTGACGGTCTTCGAGACGCGGTTGATGGCGACCAGACGGTCGGCGAATTCCGGGGTCTCGTCCCGATCGCGACGGTCGTCACGGCGACCTCCGCGGTTGTCACGTTCTGCCATGCGGCATTCCTCTTTCGATCTGGCGCAAAGCCCGCGCCGTGTTGTGCCGATCCCGGTGGGCGGTCCGGCATTGGGCCCGCCCCCGGATCATCGGGGTGGCGTCACCGCCACCCGCAGTCATCAGAACTTCAGCCCGGCCTCGCGGGCCGCGTCGGCCAGCGCCTTGATCTTGCCGTGGAACAGGAAGCCGCCGCGGTCGAACACGACCTCCTCGACACCCTTGGCCCTGGCGCGTTCCGCGATGGCCGCGCCGATCTTGGCGGCCGCCTCGACGTTGTTCTTGCCCACGACGCCCAGATCCTTCTCCAGGGTCGAGGCCGAGGCCAGCGTCAGCCCTTGCGCATCGTCGATCAGCTGGACCGAGATGTTCTTGGACGAGCGGTGGACGGACAGGCGGGGACGGCCACTGGCCATCGCCCGCAGTTTGTTCCGGACGCGCAGACGGCGCTTCTGGAACAGCTCTCGTTTGTTCAGTGCCATGTGCGTGATCCTTACTTCTTCTTGCCTTCCTTGCGGAAGACCTGCTCACCCTTGTAGCGGATGCCCTTGCCCTTGTAGGGCTCGGGTTTCTTCCACTCGCGGATGTTCGCGGCGACCTGGCCGACGGCCTGCTGGTCGATGCCTTCCACAATGATTTCGGTCTGCTTCGGCGCGTTGACGCTGACGCCGTCGGGCGCGTCGAAGATCACGTCGTGGCTGTAGCCCAGCGCCAGCTTCAGGGACTTGCCCTGCATCGCGGCGCGGTAGCCGACGCCCTGGATCTCAAGCTCGCGCTTGAAGCCCGTGGTGACGCCGGTGACGAGGTTCGCCACCATCGACCGCGACATGCCCCACTGCTGGCGCGCCCGCTTGGACGTGCCCCGCGGGGTCACGGTGACCATGTTCTCGGCCACCGCCAGCGTCACGTCGTCGGTCGCCGTGAACAAGCGGGTGCCTTTCGGCCCCTTGACCTCGATCGTCTGACCCTTGACCTCGGCCGTCACGCCCTGGGGCAGTTCGACCGGCTTCTTACCAATCCGAGACATTCTGCCCTCCTTAGAACACGGTGCAGAGGACTTCGCCGCCGACATTGGCGTTGCGAGCCGCTGCATCCGACATCACGCCCTTGGGCGTCGAGACGATGGACACGCCCAGTCCGTTGCGGACCGAGGGCAGTTCCCGGGCGCCGGCATAGACGCGCCGGCCGGGTTTCGACACGCGCGCCAGTTCACGGATGACCGGCGTGCCCTCGAAGTACTTCAGCGAGATCTCGAGCTCGGCATGGCCGGCCGTCGAGGTCACCGGCTCGTAGCCGCGGATATAGCCCTCGGCCTTGAGGACATCCAGAACCCAGGCGCGCAGCTTGCTGGCCGGGGTGCGGACGGTGGATTTCCCGCGCATCTGCGCGTTGCGGATGCGGGTCAGCATATCGCCGAGCGGATCGTTCATCGACATGTCGGCCCCCTTACCAGCTGGATTTCACAAGGCCGGGGATCTGACCGAACGAGCCCAGCTCGCGCAGCATGATCCGCGACAGTTTCAGTTTGCGATAGTAGGCCCGCGGACGGCCCGTCAGCTCGCAGCGGTTCTTCAGCCGCGTCGGCGACGAGTTGCGCGGCAGTTCGGCCAGCTTCAGCGTGGCCTTGAACCGCTCTTCCATCGGCTTGGACTGGTCGTTGATGACGGTGTTCAGAGCAGCGCGCTTGGAGGCGTATTTCGCCACCATCTGCTGGCGCTTCTTCTGACGTTCGATCATGGATTTCTTTGCCATATCAGATTCCTCGCGCGATCAGCTGGTGAAGGGCATGTTGAAGTGCTTCAACAGCGCCTTGGCTTCGGCGTCGGTCTTCGCCGTGGTCGCGATGATGATGTCCATCCCGAGAACCTCGTCGACCTTGTCGAAGTTGACCTCCGGGAACACGATGTGCTCCTTGAGGCCCATCGCGTAGTTGCCGCGCCCGTCGAAGGACGAGCCCTTGACGCCGCGGAAGTCGCGGACGCGAGGCAGAGCCACGTTGATCAGGCGGTCGAGGAACTCGTACATGCGGTCGCCGCGCAGCGTCACCTTGCAGCCCAGCGGCATCTCCTCGCGCACGCGGAAGCCGGCGATCGACTTCTTGGCGTGGGTGATGACGGCCTTCTGGCCGGCGATCAGGGACAGCTCCTCGGAGGCCTGCTTGACCTTCTTGGTGTCCTTGACCGCTTCGCCGACGCCCATGTTCAGGACGATCTTGTCCAGGCGCGGGATCTGCATGTCGTTCTTGTAGCTGAACTCTTCCTTCAGCGCCGCGCGGATGCGGTCGCGGAACTCGGCCTTCAGACGCGGGGTATAGGTCGCTTGATCCAGCATCAGATCACGTCTCCCGTGGTCTTGGCGAAACGCACCTTCTGGTCGCCTTCCATGCGGAAACCGACGCGAGTCGCCTTGCCGTTCTTGTCCATCAGCGCCAGGTTCGACAGGTCGATCGGCATGTTCTTGGGAACGCGCCCGCCCTGGCTGGTCTGCGACTGCCGGGTGTGACGCAGCGCGATGTTCACGCCGTCCACGATGGCCTTGTTGACCTTGGGCATGACCTGGGTGATCTCACCGGTCTTGCCCTTGTCCTTGCCGGTCAGCACGACAACCGTGTCGCCCTTTTTCAGCTTGGCGGCCATCACAGCACCTCCGGCGCAAGCGAGATGATCTTCATGAAGTTCTTGGCGCGCAGCTCGCGCACGACCGGCCCGAAGATGCGGGTGCCGACCGGCTCGCCCTGGTTGTTCAGGATGACGGCGGCGTTCGCGTCGAAACGGATCGAGGTGCCGTCCTCGCGCTTCACTTCCTTGGCGGTGCGCACGACGACGGCCTTGCGGACGTCGCCCTTCTTCACGCGGCCGCGCGGAATGGCTTCCTTGACGGAGACGACGATGATGTCGCCCACCGACGCATAGCGCCGGTGCGATCCGCCCAGAACCTTGATGCACTGCACCCGGCGTGCGCCGGAGTTGTCAGCGACATCCAGATTGGTCTGCATCTGGATCATGGTATGCTCCCGACCTTTGGGGACCGGTTGCAGTCCCGGCCCCAGGGTTTCGATATGTCACGACCGGGCCACCGACTGCGGCCCGGTCAGGGTCTTGGTGTCAGGCTTCGGCCTGCAGCGCGGTCTCGTCGGTCAGGACGGTCCAGCGCTTGGTCTTGGAAATCGGCGCGCATTCGATGATGCGGACCGAATCGCCGACCTTGAAGGCGTTGTTGACATCGTGCGCCCGATATTTCTTGGACGAGCGGACGATCTTGTGCAGCACCGGATGCTTGAAGCGGCGCTCGACCAGGACCGTGACGGTCTGTTCGTTCTTGTCGCTGGTGACCTTGCCCTGAAGAATGCGTTTCGGCATGGCGGCCCCCTCAGTTCGACTGCGCCGCGGACGCGGCTTGCTGGTTGATCACGGTCTTGACCCGCGCGACGTCCCGGCGCACGGCGCGCATGCGGGCGGTCGATTCCATCTGGCCGGTGGCCTGCTGGAAGCGCAGGTTGAACGCTTCCTTCTTCAGCGCGACCAGCTGCTCGCGCAGCTGCTCGGGCGTCTTGTCTTTCAGTTCCTGCGCTTTCATGGCGCGTTCCTTTCAACATCACCGGAGAGCCCCAGTCGCCTGGGCCACCCTGATTCCCGGTGGAGTTCGAGATGAAGGACGTCCCATACAGGGGGCGGGCCGGCATGGCAAGGGAAAACCCGGCCCCGCAGGTCCATGGAAAAGGCCCCGCCGTTGCCGGCGGGGCCTGATGCAGGCGGGTCGTTCGCGCGACCTTACCAGTCTTCGCGGTGCACGATGCGGGTCAGGACCGGCAGCTTCATCGCGCCGAGGCGCAGCGCCTCGCGGGCGATCTCGTCGTCCACGCCGTCGATCTCGAACATGATGCGGCCGGGATGGACGCGGGCGGCCCAGAAATCGACCGAGCCCTTGCCCTTGCCCATCCGCACCTCGGTCGGCTTGCCGGTGACCGGCAGGTCCGGGAAGATCCGGATCCAGACGCGGCCCTGGCGCTTCATGTGGCGGGTGATCGCGCGGCGGGCCGCCTCGATCTGCCGCGCGGTGACGCGCTCGGGTTCGGTCGCCTTCAGCGCGAAGCTGCCAAAGTTCAGGTTGAACCCGCCCTTGGCCTCGCCGTGGATGCGGCCCTTGTGCTGTTTGCGGAACTTGGTCCGTTTCGGTTGCAGCATTTCCCTGACTCCTTAGCGCGCGTCGCGGTCGCGGCGCGGGGCGCGCGGCGACGGACCGTCCTGCGCCTCGCTGGCGCGGCGATCATGGGCCTGCGGATCATGTTCCATGATCTCGCCCTTGAAGATCCACACCTTGACGCCGATGATCCCGTAGGGGGTCTTGGCCTCCGACAGGGCATAGTCCATGTCGGCGCGCAGCGTGTGCAGCGGCACCCGCCCCTCGCGGTACCATTCGGTCCGCGCGATCTCGGCGCCGCCCAGGCGGCCGGCGACGTTCACGCGGATCCCCAGCGCGCCCATCCGCATGGCGTTCTGCACCGCGCGCTTCATCGCGCGGCGGAACGACACCCGACGCTCGAGCTGCTGGGCGATCGACTCGGCCACCAGCTGCGCGTCCATTTCCGGCTTGCGGACCTCGACGATGTTCAGGTGCAGCTCGCTGTCGGTGAAGTTCGCCAGCTTCTTGCGCAGGGTCTCGATCTCGGCGCCCTTGCGGCCGATGATGACGCCCGGACGGGCGGCATGGATCGTCACCCGGCACTTCTTGTGCGGACGCTCGATGATCACGCGGCTGACGCCGGCCTGCTTGGCTTCCTCGTGGATGAACTCGCGGATCTTCAGATCCTCGAGCAGCAGGTTGCCATAGTCCTTGGTGTCGGCGAACCAGCGGCTGTCCCAGGTGCGGTTGACCTGCAGGCGCATCCCGATGGGGTTGACCTTCTGTCCCATTACGCGAGCTCCTCGGCAGCAGCTTCAGGGGTGGTGGTGGCCTCAGTCTGGCGGTTCGACGCGGTCCGCCGGGTCGCCGCGGCCTTCTTGGCGGCATCGGCGGCGGCGACGTCGATCTCGCGCACCTTGATCGTGATCTCCGAGAACGGCTTCATGATCTTGCCGAACCGGCCGCGGGCACGCGGACGGCCACGCTTCAGCACCAGGTTCTTGCCGACCCACGCCTCGGCGACGACCAGGCTGTCGACGTCCAGGTTGTGGTTGTTCTCGGCGTTCGCGATCGCGGACTGCAGGCACTTCTTGACGTCGCCGGCGATGCGGCGCTTGGAAAACGTCAGGTCGGCCAGAGCCTTGTCCACCTTCTTGCCGCGGATCATCGCGGCCACCAGGTTCAGCTTCTGCGGCGAGGTGCGAAGCATCTTGGTCTTCGCCATCGCTTCGTTCTCCGCCACGCGGCGCGGATTTTGTTCCTTACCCATGGGGATTACTTCCTTTTCGCTTTCTTGTCGGCGGCGTGACCGTAATAGGTCCGGGTCGGCGAGTACTCGCCGAACTTCTGCCCGATCATCTCCTCGGTCACGTTGACCGGGATGTGCTTGTGGCCATTGTAGACGCCAAAGGTCAGGCCGACGAACTGCGGCAGGATGGTCGAGCGGCGCGACCAGATCTTGATGACGTCCGAGCGGCCCGAGTCGCGTGCCTTTTCCGCCTTGCGCAGGACATAGGCGTCGACGAAGGGGCCCTTCCAGATAGAACGTGCCATGGATTAACGCCCCTTCTTCTTGGCGTGGCGCGACCGCAGGATGTACTTGTCGGTCGACTTGTTCGAACGGGTCTTGTTGCCCTTGGTGCCCTTGCCCCAGGGCGTGACCGGATGACGGCCGCCCGAGGTCCGGCCTTCGCCGCCACCGTGCGGGTGGTCGATGGGGTTCATCGCGACACCGCGGACGGTCGGACGAACGCCCATGTGCCGCTTGCGGCCGGCCTTGCCGAGGTTCTGGTTGGAATGGTCGGGGTTCGACACGGCGCCGATGGTCGCCATGCATTCCTGACGCACCAGACGCAGCTCGCCCGAGGACAGGCGGATCTGCGCATAGCCGCCGTCACGGCCGACGAACTGGGCATAGGTGCCCGCGGACCGCGCCAGCTGGCCGCCCTTGCCGGGCTTCAGCTCGACGTTGTGGACGATCGTGCCGATCGGCATGCCGCTGAACGGCATCGCGTTGCCCGGCTTGATGTCGGCCTTTTTCGCCGCGACGACCTTGTCGCCCACGGCCAGGCGCTGCGGCGCCAGGATATAGGCCTGCTCGCCGTCCTCGTACCTGACCAGCGCGATGAAGGCCGTGCGGTTGGGATCGTATTCGATCCGCTCGACGACTGCCGTCACGTCGAACTTCGTCCGGCGGAAATCGACGATGCGGTAGAGCCGCTTGGCCCCGCCGCCCTTGTGCCACATGGTGATGCGTCCGGTATTGTTCCGGCCGCCCGTCTTGATCAGACCCTGGGTCAGGGTCTTGACGGGGCGGCCTTTCCAAAGCTCCGAACGGTCGATCAGTACCAGCCCGCGCTGGCCAGGCGTCGTCGGTTTGTACGACTTGAGTGCCATGGTTTCTGTCTTCCGTTGCCTTGGACCGATGGTCCGTTTCAGTCAAAAGGACCGGCGGCCCCGTCGCAGGGGCCGCCGGTGTGTCGCGCGCTCAGAGGCCGGTGTTCACGTCGATGCTGTTGCCAGCCTCGAGCATCACATAGGCCTTCTTCACGTCGTTGCGGACGCCGGGACGGCCGCGGAACTTCTTGACCTTGCCCTTGGTCACGACGGTGTTGACCGCCTTGACCTTGACCCCGAACAGCGCCTCGACGGCGGTCCTGATCTCGGGCTTGGTGGCCGACATCGCCACCTCGAAGGTGACGGCGTTGGCCAGCTCGTTCGCCATCGTCGCCTTTTCGGTGATGATCGGCTTGCGGATCACGTCATAGTGCTCCGGCTTGGCAGTGGTGGTGGTCTGGGCGCTCATTTCAGGCGGGCCTCCAGGGCTTCGACACCCGCGCGCGTGATCACCAGCGTGTCGCGCTTGAGGATGTCATAGACGTTGGCGCCCATCGAGGGCAGCACATCGACGCCGTCCAGGTTGCGGGCGGCGCGGGCGAAGTTCTCGTTCACGTCGGCGCCGTCGATGACCAGCACGCGCTTCCAGCCCTGTTCCTTGACCGCACGCGCCAGCACCGCGGTCTTGGCGTCCGCCAGGTCCAGGTTGTCCAGCACGACCAGTTCGCCCCGCGCGGCCTTGGCCGACAGCGCGTGCTTGAGGCCCAGCGCGCGGACCTTCTTGGGCAGGTCGAACGCATGGCTGCGCGAAACCGGACCCTTGTAGGTGCCGCCCTTGCGGAAGATCGGCGCCTTGCGGGACCCGTGGCGTGCGCCGCCGGTGCCCTTCTGGCGATAGATCTTCTTGGTCGAGTAGCTGACATCGGACCGGCCCAGGGTCGAGTGGGTGCCGGCCTGCGCCTTGGCGCGCTGCCAGCGCACCACGCGCTGCAGGATGTCGGCCCGCGGCTCCAGCCCGAAGATGTCGTCGGCCAGCTCGATGTCCCCGGCCTTGCCCGAGGCGAGCGAAATCACGTCGAGTTTCATTTGCTCTCGTCTCCGTCAGAGGCCGTGGCTTCACCCTCGGCGGCGATCGACGCATTGGCCTCGGCCAGCGCGGCGTCCTGCGCGGCCGCCTCGGCCTGCGCCGCGGCCAGACGCGCGGCTTCTTCCTCGGCAGCGGCCTGGGCCGCGGCTTCGTCCGCCAGGCGCTTGGCCTCGCGTTCGGCCGAGCGCAGCGCGGCGGGATAGATCACGTTCTCGGGCGTGGCCTTCTTGACCGCGTCCTTGATCGTCACCCAGCCGCCCTTGGACCCGGGAACCGAGCCCTTGACCATGATCAGGCCGCGCTCGCTGTCGGTGCGCACGACCTGCAGGTTCTGGGTGGTGACGCGCACCGCCCCCATGTGGCCGGCCATCTTCTTGCCCTTGAACACCTTGCCCGGGTCCTGGCACTGGCCCGTCGAGCCGTGCGAGCGGTGGCTGACCGACACGCCGTGCGAGGCGCGCAGGCCGCCGAAGTTGTGCCGCTTCATCGCGCCGGCAAAGCCCTTGCCGATCGAGGTGCCGGCGATGTCGACGAACTGCCCCGCGAAGTAATGCGCGGCGATGATTTCCTCGCCCACCGGGATCAGGTTGTCTTCAGACACGCGGAATTCCGCGATCTTGCGCTTGGGGGCCACGTTCGCCTTGGCGAAATGGCCGCGCATCGGGGCCGACACGCGCTTGGCCTTGGCCTCGCCCGCGCCAAGCTGAACGGCGACATAGCCGTCGCGGTCGGTGGTGCGCTGCGCGACGACCTGAAGGTTGTCGATCTGCAGCACGGTGACGGGCACCTGGCGCCCGTCGTCCAGGAACAGCCGGGTCATGCCCAGCTTCTTGGCGATGATACCTGTCCGCATGATCGCCCCCTCAGACCTTGATCTCGACGTCCACGCCGGCGGCGAGGTCGAGCTTCATCAGGGCGTCCACGGTCTGCGGCGTGGGATCGACGATGTCCAGCAGACGCTTGTGCGTGCGGATCTCCCACTGGTCGCGGGATTTCTTGTCGATGTGCGGGCCGCGCAGGACGGTGAATTTCTCGATCTTGTTCGGCAGCGGAATCGGGCCGCGCACCTGCGCGCCGGTCCGCTTGGCGGTGTTGACGATTTCCAGCGTGCTGGCATCCAGCACGCGGTAATCGAACGCCTTGAGCCGGATACGAATGGTCTGGCTTTGCATCAAAGCATCCCTCGGTCGGGGATTTCAGTCGAGAGGCTGACCGCGCACCACGCGAGGCCAGCGTCGGACCCTATAGAAAAACTGCAAGGCCGCCCCTGTGGCGGGCGGCCTGCGCAGGTACAGCCGATTCTGTGTGTCCGGCAGCGATGGGGGCTTATGCCGGGCAGGCGCGGTCCTGTCAAGCTATCCTGGGGCTTCCCTGTTGCGCCGTGCTGCCTCTCTGCTCTGTTTTGAAAAGCCGTGACGCAAACGCTGCAAACCATCCCACTCCGTCGGCTCGGGTAGCCGCAAGCGCGGATCCGATAGCCCCAGTTGCCGCAATGTGTAGCCGTGCTTGCCGAAGTTGCAAAGGCCGCAGGCGATGACGACGTTTTCGGCATTGGAGCGCCCGCCGTGACTGTGCGGCACGACATGGTCATATTGCAGCCATAAAGCGGCAAAGCCCGCGTGCTGACGCCGCAGGTCGCGGCTGTCCCACGGAACGGCGTCAGGATAAAGCGCGTGCGCAATCTTGCGGATTGTCGCGTCGATCACGGGCAGGCCGCAGTACCTGCATCTATAGCCGTCACGGGCGAGAACTTCGGTGCGCACGGCGGCCGCAATGCCGCGATCGCGGTCGCGCTGCTCTTTGGGAACCACGCAGCTGTCGCCCGCCGGCGCGGCATCGACGACATTCTTCTCGACGTCATACCAGCAAGGATTGAGCCAGAAGAACACGGCCAGAGTGTCCGCTGCCCGAAATCTGCGCCGGGCTTTGTCGGGGTCACCGGCAAGATGCGCGTCCACCGCGGCGGCAAGGTTGTCGCGTGCTGCGAAGACTGCCGGAACCGGATCCTTGATGCAGGTTTTCATGCATGTCCGCAGTGTTCCAATTCCGCCGCAAGTCAATCCGGAACACAGCCGTCGTGCAATGCGAAGCGCGTGTTCATCAATTGGAAGTGCCGCTGATCACGGCGCAGGGCCCTATCTTCCTGCCTCACGCAAAAGGCCCGCCCCTCTGCGGGACGGGCCTTGTGGTTTGAGTCAATCGGGGGTGCACCCCACTCTACGGGCCTCGTCGAGCGGGGCCGAAACCCCGCCCCCGCCCCTTGCCTCACTCGAGGATCTTGGACACCACGCCTGCGCCGACGGTGCGGCCGCCCTCGCGGATGGCGAAGCGCAGCTTCTCCTCCATCGCGATCGGCGCGATCAGTTCGACCTCGAACTTCAGGTTGTCGCCCGGCATCACCATCTCGGTGCCCTCGGGCAGCTTGACGGTGCCGGTCACGTCCGTCGTGCGGAAGTAGAACTGCGGCCGGTAGTTGGCGAAGAACGGCGTGTGGCGCCCGCCCTCCTCCTTGGTCAGGATATAGGCCTCGGCCTCGAACTTGGTGTGCGGCTTGACCGACTTGGGCTTGCACAGCACCTGCCCGCGCTCGACCCCGTCGCGGTCGATGCCGCGCAGCAGCACGCCCACGTTGTCGCCCGCCTCGCCCCGGTCCAGCAGCTTGCGGAACATCTCGACGCCCGTGCAGGTCGTCTTCTTGGTGTCGCGAATGCCCACGATCTCAAGCTCGTCGCCCACGTTCACCGCGCCGCGCTCGATCCGCCCCGTCACCACCGTGCCGCGGCCGGAAATCGAGAACACGTCCTCGATCGGCAGCAGGAACGGCTGGTCGATCGCCCGCTCGGGCGTCGGGATGTAGGCGTCCACCGCCGCGATCAGCGCCCGGATCGAGTTCTCGCCGATCTCGGGATCGCGGCCTTCCAGCGCCGCCAGCGCCGAGCCCTTGACGATCGGGATGTCGTCGCCGGGATAGTCGTAGGACGACAGAAGCTCGCGCACCTCCATCTCGACCAGCTCCAGCAGCTCCTCGTCGTCGACCTGGTCGACCTTGTTGAGGTAGACGACCATGTAGGGAATGCCCACCTGGCGGCCCAGCAGGATGTGCTCGCGCGTCTGCGGCATCGGGCCGTCGGCCGCGTTCACCACCAGGATCGCGCCGTCCATCTGCGCCGCGCCCGTGATCATGTTCTTCACGTAGTCGGCGTGGCCGGGGCAATCCACGTGCGCGTAGTGGCGCGCCTCCGATTCGTATTCCACATGCGCCGTCGAGATCGTGATCCCGCGCGCCCGCTCCTCGGGCGCCCCGTCGATCTGGTCGTAGGCCTTGAACTCGCCAAAGTACTTCGTGATCGCCGCCGTCAGCGTCGTCTTGCCGTGGTCAACGTGACCAATCGTCCCGATGTTGACGTGCGGTTTCGTCCGTTCGAATTTTGCCTTTGCCATCGCAAAGCTCCTTTGTCGTCACGGTGCGTGCCAGCACGCACCCTACAGGGTGGGTAGGGTGCGGGGTTTCCCCCGCACCGCCGATCAGGCGTATTTCTTCTGGATCTCGTCCGAGATGTTCTGCGGCACGGCCTCGTAATGGTCGAACTGCATCGTGAACACCGCGCGGCCCGACGACATGGAGCGCAGGTTGTTGATGTAGCCGAACATGTTGGCCAGGGGCACCATCGCGTCGATGACATTGGCGTTGCCGCGGCTGTCCTGCCCGCGGACCATGCCGCGCCGGCTGGTCAGGTCGCCGATGATCGAGCCCGTGTATTCCTCGGGCGTGACCACCTCGACCTTCATGATCGGCTCCAGCAGCTTGGCGCCGGCCTTCTTCAGACCCTCGCGCATCGCCGCACGGGACGCGATCTCGAACGCCAGCACCGACGAGTCGACGTCGTGATAGGCGCCGTCCACCAGCGCGACCTTGAAGTCGATCACCGGGAAGCCGGCCAGCGGACCCGAGTCCATCACCGACTTGATCCCCTTCTCGACGCCCGGGATGTATTCCTTGGGCACCGCGCCGCCGACGATCTTGGATTCGAACGAATAGCCCTCGCCCGGCTCGGTCGGGGTGATGATCAGCTTGATGCGGGCGAACTGGCCCGTGCCGCCGGTCTGCTTCTTGTGGGTATAGTCGATCTCGGCCTGCTGGCTGATCGTCTCGCGATACGCCACCTGCGGCGCGCCGATGTTCGCCTCGACCTTGAACTCGCGCTTCATGCGATCGACCAGGATGTCGAGGTGAAGCTCGCCCATGCCCTTCATGATCGTCTGGCCCGACTCCAGGTCGGTCTCGACGCGGAAGGACGGGTCCTCGGCGGACAGGCGCTGAAGGGCGATGCCCATCTTTTCCTGGTCGGCCTTGGACTTCGGCTCGACGGCGATCTCGATCACCGGCTCGGGGAAGGTCATGGTCTCAAGGACCACCGGCTTGGCCGGGTCGCACAGCGTATCGCCCGTGGTGGTGTCCTTCAGCCCCGCCAGCGCGATGATGTCGCCCGCGAAGGCCTCGTCGATTTCCTCGCGGTTGATGGCGTGCATCATCATCATGCGGCCGACGCGCTCGCGCTTGCCCTTGGTCGAGTTCATCATCTGGTCGCCCTTCTTCAGCGCGCCCGAGTAGATGCGCGTGAAGGTCAGCGAGCCGACGAAGGGGTCGTTCATGATCTTGAACGCCAGCGCCGAGAAGGCTTCGGAATCGTCCGCACGGCGGATGATGTTGCGCGTCTCGGTCTCGTCATCGGGCGAGAAGCCCATCAGGTCCGGCACGTCCAGCGGCGACGGCAGGAAGTCGATGACCGCGTTCAGCAGCGGCTGGACGCCCTTGTTCTTGAACGACGACCCGGCGGTGACCGGGAAGAACGTCAGCGACAGCGTGCCCTTGCGGATCAGGCCGCGCAGGGTCTCCTCGTCGGGCTCCTCGCCCTCGAGATACGCCTCCATCGCGGTGTCGTCCATCTCGACGGCCAGCTCGATCATCTTGCCGCGCCATTCGTCGGCCAGATCCCTGAGCTCGTCGCGGATCGGCTGGCGAACCCAGCTTGCGCCCAGGTCCTCGCCCTTCCAGACCCATTCTTCCATCTTGATCAGGTCGATGATGCCTTCCAGCTTGTCCTCGGCGCCGATCGGCAAGGCGATCGGGCAGGGGGTGCCGCCGGTGCGCGACTTGATCATCTCGACGCACTTGAAGAAGTCGGCGCCGATCTTGTCCATCTTGTTGACGAACACGATGCGCGGCACCTTGTAGCGGTCGGCCTGGCGCCAGACGGTTTCCGTCTGCGGCTCGACGCCGGCGTTGGCGTCCAGCAGACAGATCGCGCCGTCCAGAACCGCCAGCGACCGCTCGACCTCGATGGTGAAGTCCACGTGGCCGGGCGTGTCGATGATGTTGAAGCGGTACTTGGTCTGGTTCGTGCCTTCGGTGGTCGGATCCTCCTGGCGCTGCCAGAAGGTGGTGGTCGCGGCGGAGGTGATGGTGATGCCGCGTTCCTGTTCCTGCTCCATCCAGTCCATGGTCGCGGCGCCGTCATGCACCTCGCCCAGCTTGTGCGACTTGCCGGTATAGAACAGGATCCGTTCCGTCGTCGTGGTCTTGCCCGCGTCGATGTGGGCCATGATCCCGAAGTTGCGGTAGTGGTCGAGTGCGTAATCGCGCGCCATGATCAATCCTTACCAGCGATAATGGCTGAACGCCTTGTTGGCGTCGGCCATCTTGTGGGTGTCTTCGCGCTTTTTCACGGCAGTGCCGCGGCCGTTGACGGCATCGGCCAGCTCGCCAGCCAGACGCTCTTCCATGGTGTTCTCGTTGCGCTTCTTGGACGCGTCGATCAGCCAGCGGATCGCCAGCGCCTCGCGGCGCACGGGGCGCACCTCGACGGGAACCTGATAGGTCGCACCGCCGACGCGGCGCGAACGAACCTCGACCGACGGCTTGACGTTGTCCAGGGCCTCGTGGAACACCTCGATCGGCTCGCGCTTCAGCCGGCCCTGAACCCGGTCGAGCGCGTTGTAGACGATCGTCTCGGCGACGGACTTCTTGCCGTCAACCATCAGGTTGTTCATGAATTTGGTCAGCACGCGATCGCCATACTTGGCGTCGGGCAGAACTTCGCGCTTTTCAGCGGCGTGACGACGGGACATTGTTCAAACCCTCACTTCGGACGCTTGGCGCCGTATTTCGAACGACGCTGACGACGATCTTTGACGCCCTGGGTATCCAGAACACCGCGCAGGATGTGATAGCGGACGCCGGGAAGGTCCTTGACCCGGCCGCCGCGGATCAGCACGACGCTGTGTTCCTGCAGGTTGTGCTTTTCGCCGGGGATATAGCTGATGACCTCGAACCCGTTGGTCAGCCGCACCTTGGCGACCTTCCGCATGGCCGAGTTCGGCTTTTTCGGCGTGGTGGTGTAGACGCGCGTGCAGACGCCGCGCTTTTGCGGGCAGGACTGCAGGTGCTGCGATTTGGATCGCTGCACTTTCGGCTGCCGCGGCTTGCGGATCAGCTGTTGGATCGTCGGCATTCGGTTCCCCGTCTTGCTTTGCGATACTCGCACCCGGGCCTTGGTGCGCCACTTCTCGACAGCGTTCGCGCCCATCGCGAAACGCCAAACCCATCCAACCCCATCAAAGGGCAGGACGGGTTGAATTCCCAAGGATCGGGGCAAGGCTCGGCCCGGATCGTGACCCTGAAGGTTCTGGGCCCCGGACGGTTTCCCGGCGGGTGTCGGCGCGTATAGGCAGAATCGCGCCGCCTGTCAACGCCACGCCCCCGGCCCCGCGCCGCGCTGCCGCCGCACGCCCCTGCCCGTCCGTCAGCGGCCCCAGTTCGGGCGGGCCGCGCCGGGCAGGGCGGCCTGCCGCGCCGCCGCGTCCAGCGCAGGCAGGTCGATGCGGAACCGGCGGCGCAGCAGGCCGGCCATGTCGCCCGGCGGCTGCGCCCAGGGATAGTTCGGCCCCAGCGCGCCGGAATCGTTATCGTGGTGGACGACGCGCACGAACATCGCCCGGTCGTGCAGTCCCACGCCGTTCATATAGGTCCCCATCCGCCAGTGTTCAAAGTCGATGGCCGATTCGGCGGCGTCGGGGCGCACATAGGTCAGCAGCGCGACGCCCGTGTTGTGGACATGGCGCGGCAGCGCGGCCACGCCGGTTTCGGTCGCCTTCAGGATGATGCCCTTCATGTAGTCGCAGGACACCCGCCCGTCGCGATTGAACAGGGGCCGCACCAGCCGCAGGTCGCGCCGCGCCGTGGCGATGAAATCGACCGACACCGCGTCGTCGTCATCGTGCTTGAAATAGCCGATCGCGTCGGCCGAGGCGTCCACGTGCGGCCGCGTGGCGCGGTTGCAGGCGGCGCGGTGATGCTCCAGCGGCGGCACCAGCGCAATGCGGATCTGCGGCATATGCGCGGCGACGGCGTGCAGGCGCGACAGATACGGCTCGGGCAGGTCCGGGCCGGTCATCACGACCAGCGTGAAATCGGGATCGGTCTGCGCCTGCCACGCGGGCAGCGCCACGCGTTCGAACCAGAACCAGCGCCGGGCCAGCCGCTCGGCGTCGTACAGAAAGGCGCGCCGTTCCGCGAGGGAGGCGTGGTCCACCTGAAAGCCGCGCCCGCCCAGATAGGAAAACCGGCACAGGCCCAGGAACTGCACGCGGGTCATGGCCGCTGCGCGCGCAGCCGCGCCTCGCGCAGGATGGAATAGATGCCCGCCCCCACGACCAGCGCGGCCCCGATCCAGGTCCAGCGGTCCGGCCATTCGCCGAACACCACCATCCCCAGCACGATGGCCCACAGCAGCGAGGTATAGCGGAACGGTGACACGAACCCCACGTCCCCCACCCGCATCGCCGCCACCGCGGTCAGATAGCCCACCGTCAGGAAGGTCACCGACAGGCCCAGCGCCGCCGTCTCGGCCGCGGTCGGCCAGCGCCAGCCGGTCTCGGCCGGCATCAGCGGCGCGCCCAGCGTCACGATCAGCGCCGCATAAAAGGCGATGGTCCCCGACCGCATCGCGGGGCTGAACCCGCGGGTCGCCATCTCGCGCACGACGATCAGCAGGACCGAGGCCAGCGCGACCAGCGACCACACGGTGAAGGCCGAGGTGCCGGGCCGCAGGATGATCAGCACGCCGGCCAGGCCCACCGCCACCGCCGTCAGCCGCCGCCAGCCCAGCCGCTCGCGAAAGACCAGCGCGGCGGCCAGCATCAGCAGCAGGGGCAGCGATTGCAGGATCGACGAGATGTCGCCCAGCGCCAGATGCTGCAGCGCCATCAGATACAGCAGCGTCGAGGAGATTTCGGCCGCGCAGCGCAGCGCCAGCAGCCGGCGGTCGCGCCGGGCGGCGGGCCACCAGTCCACTCCGCCCTCGCGCCGCGCCATCAGCCACAGGATCGCAGTGACCATCACCCCGCGCAGGGTCACCGTCTCAGCCAGCGACAGCGTCTGGGTGACGTATTTCATGGTGGCGTCGTTGCACAGGAACGCGGCCATCGACAGCATCATCAGCCCGGCGCCGCGCAGGTTCTCGGCCCCCGAGCTTTCCGCGGGCGCAGCGCGGGTGGCGCGCCCGCGTGAGAGAGAGGGCGCAGGCTGCGTCGCAGGCAGGGGACGGGTGGGCATGGCGGTCCGGGCTACGGGGGGCCGCCCAGCCTTACGGCGCGCCGCCGCCGAAGGGAAGCGGCGCGCGCAAGGCGGCCGCGGGTGTCAGGACCATGACCCGCGGTGCGCTGGGGTCCGGGTCAGGCGTTGTCGCTGCCGCGGCCGGCCACACGCTCCTCAGGGTCGGGCCGCTCGTCGGCCAGCTTCTCACGCCCGACCGATCCGGCCTCGCCCGCGCCGGGACCATGGTTGGCGACGTGCTGGTGGCCCTGTTCGTTCTGGACATGGCGCGAATCGAGGCCCCGCTGGTCCGAATGGCGCGAGGTGTCGCGGTTCGACAGGATCTCGGTGGTCAGCACGGTGTCGCTTTCGGCCGGGGCCATGCCGCCCGAGCCGTCGCCCTTGCCCTGATCCTGCTGACCGGCGCCGAACTTTTTGCTGCTTGCGTTCGCCATGGGCTTTCCCCTGCCTGGGTCCGCGCGTGCGCGGAGGTTCGCAGGCCCAACGATCCGCGCGGCGGGGACGTTCCCGCCCCCTGCGCGGCGGCGGCGCGTCAGCCCAGGAAGTCGCCGATCAGCCGGGCCACGTCCTGCGGGCGTTCGGCGGGGGCGAGGTGGCCCACCTGCGCCAGGATCTCGGCCCATCCCCTGCGCACGCTCCGGGCGATGTCGTGCTGCAACGCCGGCGGGGTGGCCACGTCGGCCTCGCCCCCGATAACCAGCACCGGGGCGGCGATCTCGCCCAGCCGGTCACGCAGGTCGAACCGCGCCAGCGCACCGCAGACCTGCCGATAGCCCGCGTCCTGCGCGGCGCAGAGCGAGTCGAGCAGCGCCGTGGCCGTGGCGGGGTCGCGGTCCAGGAACCCCGGCGCGAACCAGCGGTCCGCCGACGTCTCGCGCAGGGCGCCGACGCCCTGACCCGCGACCAGCGCGGCGCGGTCCCTCCAGCCCTGCGGCTCACCAACCTTGGCCGCCGAGTTCAGGATCACGGCGCTTGCGATGCGATCCGGTGCATCCACCAGCAGTTGCAGGCCGATGCAGCCCCCGACCGAGACCCCGGCATAGTGGAACGCCGCGCCCGGATCGCCGCGCCCGGCCTGCACCGCGTCGGCGGCCGCAAGGACGCCGCGCGCAAGATCGGCCATGTCGATGTCGCCGTCCGCGACCGGCGAGCGGCCGTGGCCGGGCAGATCGACGCCCACCACGTCGAGCCGGTCGGCCAGCCGCCGCGCCGCGTCCGCCCACAACGCCTGCACCGAGGTGCCGAGCGACGGCCCGACGACCAGCAGGGGCCGCGCGGCCCCGTCGGTGGATCGGTCGCCCAGGCGGGTGGTGACAAGCGTGGGGGTCATCGGATGTCCTTTCCTGCGGTCCGCCCTGGGCGGTCCTGTCGGGGATGGGTCAGCGTCGGCCATGGCGCGCGCGTGTTCAAGGTGGCGCGGCGGCCGCGCGCGGCAGATCACCGGCGGCCCAACGCGGGGTCGGCGGCGGCCGACAGGGCCTCTGTCTGGTCAGCCCTGACCGCCTGCGCCCCGGACCCGGCGCGCCTGCAAGGCCCGCCCGCCACGCAGGCGCAGACACGCTGCGCTGCTGCCCGTGTTGGACATGAAAAGGCCCAGCGCAGCGGCCGGGCCTCTCCCATCATCGGTTCCGGATCACTCCTCGGGCGAGGTGATGATCTCGTCGCCCTCGGCCATCGCCGGTTCGGGCGCGGGCTCGGGGGCGGCCAGGGCCGCCGCGGCCTCGGCCTCGGCCCGGCGGGCCTCGATGACCTCGGCGTCGCGGTCCTCGGCGATGCGCTTGATCCGCGCGGTGGCCCCGCCGGTGCCGGCCGGGATCAGCCGGCCGACGATGACGTTTTCCTTCAGGCCCACCAGCTTGTCGCGCTTGCCCTGGACGGCCGCCTCGGTCAGCACGCGAGTCGTCTCCTGGAACGACGCCGCCGAGATGAAGGACCGCGTCTGCAGGCTGGCCTTGGTGATGCCCAGCAGCACCGGTTCCCCGGTCGCCGGACGGCCGCCGCGCCCCACGATCTTGGCATTTTCCTCGACGAACTCGTCGCGGTCCACGTTCTCGCCCTTGAGCAGGGTCGTGTCGCCCGAGTCGAGGATCTCGATCTTCTGCAGCATCTGGCGGACGATCACCTCGATGTGCTTGTCGTTGATCTTCACGCCCTGCAGCCGATAGACGTCCTGCACCTCGTCGATCAGATAGTCGGCCAGCGCCTCGATCCCCATGATCCGCAGGATGTCATGCGGGGCGGGGTTGCCGTCCATGATGTACTCACCCTTCTGCACGAAGTCGCCTTCCTGCACCGGGATGTGCTTGCCTTTCGGCACCATGTACTCGACCGGCTCCAGCCCCTCTTCCTTGGGCTGGAGGATGATGCGGCGCTTGTTCTTGTAGTCCTTGCCGAACTTCACCGTGCCGTCGATCTCGGCGATGATGGCGTTGTCCTTGGGACGGCGCGCCTCGAACAGCTCGGCCACGCGGGGCAGACCCCCGGTGATGTCCTTGGTGCGCGCGCCCTCGCGCGGGATGCGCGCGATGACGTCGCCGGCCTTGATCTCCTGCCCGTCCTCGATCGACAGGATCGCGTCCACCGACATCGGATAGCTGACCGGGTTGCCCGCCTCGTTGCGGACCGGCTCGCCGTCCTCGCCCATGATGATGATCTCGGGCTTGAGGTCGTTGCCTTTCGGCGCGGACCGCCAGTCGGTCACGATCTTCTGGGTCATGCCCGTCGCTTCGTCGGTCTCGTCGCGGACCGACAGGCCCGACAACAGGTCGACGAAGCGCGCGATACCCGCCATCTCGGCGATGATCGGCAGGGTATAGGGGTCCCATTCGAACAGCTTGCCGCCCCGCGCGACCTTGTCGCCGTCGCGGACCATCAGCTTGGACCCATAGAACAGCTTGTGGCTGGCCAGCGCGGTCCCCTGGTCGTTCATGATGTGCAGCTGCATCGAGCGGCTCATCACGATCAGCTCGCCGTTGGCGTTTTCCAGCACCGCCTCGTTCTCGAAGCGCACGGTGCCGTCCTGGTTGGCCGCGATGAACGACTGCTGCCCGCCCTGCGCGATGCCGCCGATGTGGAAGGTCCGCATCGTCAGCTGCGTGCCGGGTTCCCCGATCGACTGCGCGGCGATGATGCCCACCGCCTCGCCGATGTTGACCAGCGTGCCGCGCGCCAGGTCGCGACCATAGCACAGCGCGCAGACCCCGTCGTCCGCCTCGCAGGTCAGCGCGGACCGGATGCGGACGGACAGGATGCCCGCCGCCTCGATCTCGTCGGCCTTGCGCTCGTCGATCAGCTCGTTCTCGCGGACCACCACCTCGTCGGTGCCGGGGGCCAGCACGTCCTCGGCCGCGACGCGGCCCAGGATCCGCTCGGCCAGCGGTGCGATGACCTCGCCGTCGTTGATCGCGGCGGACGCGGTGATCGCCCGGTCGGTGCCGCAGTCATGCTCGCGGATGATGCAGTCCTGCGCCACGTCCACCAGACGCCGCGTCAGATAGCCCGAGTTCGCGGTCTTCAGCGCGGTGTCCGACAGGCCCTTGCGGGCGCCGTGGGTCGAGTTGAAGTATTCGAGAACGGTCAGGCCTTCCTTGAAGTTCGAGATGATCGGCGTCTCGATGATCTCGCCGCTCGGCTTGGCCATCAGGCCGCGCATGCCGCCCAGCTGCTTCATCTGGCTGACCGAGCCCCGCGCGCCCGAATGCGCCATCATGTAGACCGAGTTCGGCTCCATCTCGGCGCCGTTCTCGTCGCGCTTGCTGGACGAGATGGTGGCCATCATCGCCTCGGTCACGCGGTCGTTGCACTTCGACCAGGCGTCCACGACCTTGTTGTACTTTTCGCCCTGGGTGATCAGGCCGTCCAGATACTGCTGCTCGAACTCCTTCACCTGATCCTGGACCTCGCCCACGATCTCCCACTTGGAATCGGGCACGACCATGTCGTCCTTGCCGAACGAAATCCCGGCGCGGAATGCCTCGCGGAAGCCCATCGTCATGATCTGGTCGCAGAAGATCACCGATTCCTTCTGGCCGCAGTAGCGATAGACGGTGTCGATGACCGTCTGGACGTCCTTCTTGCGCAGCAGGCGGTTGACCATCTCGAACGGCGCCTTGGCGTTGCGCGGCAGCAGCGCCCCCAGGCGCAGCCGGCCCGGCGTCGTCTCGTAGCGCTTGATGACCTCGTTGCCGTCCTCGTCGATCTGCGGAACCCGCGCGGTGATGCGGGCGTGCAGATGCACGGCGCCCGCGGCCAGCGCGTGCTCGACCTCGTCTACCGAACCAAAGGCCATGCCCTCGCCCACCATGCCCTCGCGCTGCATGGTGGTGTAGTAAAGGCCCAGCACCATGTCCTGCGACGGCACGATGATCGGCGCGCCGTTGGCGGGCGACAGCACGTTGTTCGTGGACATCATCAGGACGCGCGCCTCAAGCTGCGCCTCGAGGCTCAGCGGCACGTGCACGGCCATCTGGTCGCCGTCGAAGTCGGCGTTGAAGGCCGAGCAGACCAGCGGGTGCAGCTGGATCGCCTTGCCCTCGATCAGGATCGGCTCGAACGCCTGGATGCCCAGGCGGTGCAGCGTCGGCGCGCGGTTCAGCAGCACGGGATGCTCGCGGATCACCTCGTCCAGGATGTCCCAGACCTCGGGGCGTTCCTTCTCCACCAGCTTCTTGGCCTGCTTGACGGTGGACGAATAGCCCTTGGCCTCAAGCCGCGAGTAGATGAACGGCTTGAACAGCTCCAAGGCCATTTTCTTGGGCAGCCCGCACTGGTGCAGCTTCAGCTCCGGCCCGGTCACGATGACCGAGCGGCCCGAGAAGTCCACGCGCTTGCCCAGCAGGTTCTGGCGGAACCGGCCCTGCTTGCCCTTCAGCATGTCCGACAGCGACTTCAGCGGGCGCTTGTTGTTGCCCGTGATGACGCGGCCGCGGCGGCCGTTGTCGAACAGCGCGTCCACCGACTCCTGCAGCATGCGCTTTTCGTTGCGCACGATGATGTCGGGCGCGCGCAGCTCGATCAGGCGCTTGAGGCGGTTGTTGCGGTTGATGACCCGGCGATACAGGTCGTTCAGATCCGACGTGGCAAAGCGGCCGCCGTCCAGCGGCACCAGCGGGCGCAGTTCCGGCGGGATGACCGGGATCACGGTCATAACCATCCATTCCGGGCGGTTGCCCGATTCCAGGAAGGATTCGACGATCTTCAGCCGCTTGATGATCTTCTTGGGCTTCAGCTCGCCTGTCGCTTCCTTCAGGTCCTCGCGCAGCTGATCGGCGGTGGCCTGCAGGTCGATCGCGGCCAGCATCTCGCGGATGGCTTCCGCGCCGATGTTGGCGGTGAAGGCGTCCACCCCATACTGGTCCTGCGCGTCCATGAACTCTTCCTCGGTCAGCAGCTGACCATAGGAGAGGTCCGTCAGACCCGGCTCGATGACGACGTAGTTTTCAAAGTACAGGATGCGTTCCAGGTCGCGCAGCGTCATGTCCAGCATCAGGCCGATGCGCGAGGGCAGCGACTTGAGAAACCAGATGTGCGCGACGGGGGCGGCCAGCTCGATATGGCCCATGCGCTCGCGGCGCACCTTCTGCAGCGTGACCTCGACGCCGCATTTCTCGCAGACGAGGCCACGATACTTCATGCGCTTGTACTTGCCGCACAGGCACTCGTAGTCCTTGATCGGTCCGAAGATGCGCGCGCAGAACAGCCCGTCGCGCTCCGGCTTGAACGTGCGGTAGTTGATGGTTTCCGGCTTCTTCACCTCGCCGAACGACCAGGCGAGGATCTCCTCGGGCGAGGCCAGCGAGATCTTGATCTCGTCGAACTGCCGCGGCGGGGCGACGGGATTGAAGGGATTGTTGGCGAGTTCCTGGTTCATCTTCAGTTCCTATGAATGACGCGAATGGCGAAGCGGTGCGTGGAAACCGCGCACCCTACGGCGGGTAGGGTGCGCGGCCCGCGCAGCGTTATTCCCCGTCCTCCGCATCCAGGAGTTCCATGTTGAGGCCCAGACCCCGGACCTCCTTGACCAGCACGTTGAACGATTCCGGCACGCCGGCCTCGAAGTTGTCCTCGCCCTTGACGATCGACTCATAGACCTTGGTGCGGCCCGCCACGTCGTCCGACTTCACCGTCAGCATTTCCTGCAGGGTGTAGGCGGCGCCGTAGGCTTCAAGCGCCCAGACCTCCATCTCGCCCAGGCGCTGGCCGCCGAACTGGGCCTTGCCGCCCAGCGGCTGCTGGGTGACCAGGCTGTAGGGGCCGGTCGAGCGGGCGTGCATCTTGTCGTCGACAAGGTGGTGCAGCTTCAGCACGTACTTGACGCCGACCGTGACCGGGCGGGTGAACCGCTCTCCGGTGCGGCCGTCGAACACCACCGACTGCCCCGAGGTGTCGAACCCGGCGCGGCGCAGCGCGTCGTTCACGTCCGCCTCCTTGGCGCCATCGAAGACCGGCGTCGCGATCGGCACGCCGCCCCTGACGTGCTCGGCGTGCTCGATCATCGCCTCGTCGCCGATCTGGCCGAACGCGGCGTCGAACGTCTCGTCGCCATAGCCGTTGCGCATCGCCTCGCGCACCGGGGTCATGTCGCCGTTCGCCCGATAGGCCTGCAGCGCCTCGTCGATCTTTATCCCCAGGCCGCGCGCGGCCCAGCCCATGTGGGTTTCCAGGATCTGGCCCACGTTCATGCGCGAAGGCACGCCCAGCGGGTTGAAGACCAGATCGACGGGGGTGCCGTCCGCCAGGAACGGCATGTCCTCCATCGGGACGACCTTGGACACGACGCCCTTGTTGCCGTGACGACCGGCCATCTTGTCGCCGGCCTGCAGCTTGCGCTTCACGGCGACGAACACCTTGACCATCTTCATCACGCCCGGGGGCAGGTCGTCGCCCTGGCGGACCTTCTCGACCTTGTCCTCGAACCGGGCCTCCAGCGCGCGCTTCTGCACGTTGTACTGGTCCTGCAGCGCCTCGACCTCGCGGGCGGTCTCCTCGTCGGACACCGCCAGCTGGAACCACTGGCCGCGCGACAGCGTGTCCAGCAGGTCCTGCGTGATCTCGCTGTTGGACTTGACGCCCTTGGGACCCTTGACCGCCTTCTGGCCGAGGATCAGCGACTTCAGGCGCGCATAGATGTTGCGGTCCAGGATCGCCATCTCGTCGTCGCGGTCACGCGCCAGGCGCTCGACCTCCTCGCGCTCGATCTGCAGGGCGCGCTCGTCCTTGTCGACGCCGTGGCGGTTGAACACCCGGACCTCGACAATGGTGCCATAGGCCCCCGGCGGCAGGCGCAGCGAGGTGTCGCGCACGTCGCTGGCCTTTTCGCCGAAGATGGCGCGCAGCAGCTTTTCCTCGGGCGTCATCGGGCTTTCGCCCTTGGGGGTGATCTTGCCCACCAGGATGTCGCCGGGCCCGACCTCGGCGCCGATGTAGACGATCCCGGCTTCATCCAGATTGCGCAGGGCTTCTTCGCCCACGTTCGGGATGTCGCGGGTGATCTCCTCGGGCCCCAGCTTGGTGTCGCGGGCCGCCACCTCGTATTCGTCGATGTGGATCGAGGTGAACACGTCGTCGCGGTGGATGCGCTCGGAGATCAGGATCGAGTCTTCGTAGTTGTAGCCGTTCCACGGCATGAACGCGACGATCACGTTCCGGCCGATGGCCAGCTCGCCCTGGTCGGTGGACGGGCCGTCGGCGATGACCTGGCCCTTCTGCACCTTTTCGCCGACCTTGATCAGCGGGCGCTGGTTGATGGTGGACGACTGGTTCGACCGCTTGAACTTGCGCAGGCGATAGATGTCCACGCCCGCGTCGCCCGCGCCCAGGTCCTCGGTCGCGCGCACCACGATGCGGCTGGCGTCGACCTGGTCGATCACGCCCCCCCGGCGCGCCATGATGGCGGCCCCGGAATCGCGGGCGACGATCGCCTCCATGCCGGTGCCGACGAACGGCGCCTCCGCCCGCAGCAGCGGAACCGCCTGACGCTGCATGTTCGACCCCATCAGGGCGCGGTTGGCGTCGTCGTTTTCCAGGAACGGGATCAGCGCGGCGGCCACAGACACAAGCTGCTTGGGCGACACGTCGATCAGATCGACCGCCTCGACCGGGTTCAGCATGAAGTCGCCGGCCTGCCGGGTCGAGATCAGCTCGTCGACGAAGTTGCCCTCGGCGTCCAGCGTCGCGTTGGCCTGCGCCACCGTGTGGCGCATTTCCTCGGTCGCGGACATGTAGATCACCTCATCGGTGACCTTGCCCTCGACCACGCGGCGATAGGGCGTCTCGATGAAGCCGTATTTGTTCACGCGGGCGAATGTCGCGAGGCTGTTGATCAGGCCGATGTTCTGGCCTTCCGGCGTCTCGATCGGGCACATCCGGCCATAGTGGGTCGGATGCACGTCGCGCACCTCGAAGCCCGCGCGCTCGCGCGTCAGGCCGCCCGGCCCCAGCGCCGACAGGCGGCGCTTGTGCGTCACCTCGGACAGCGGGTTGGTCTGGTCCATGAACTGCGACAGCTGCGAGCTGCCGAAGAACTCGCGCACGGCGGCGGCGGCGGGTTTCGCGTTGATCAGGTCCTGCGGCATGACGGTGTCGATCTCGACGCCCGACATCCGCTCGCGGATCGCGCGCTCCATCCGCAGCAGGCCGATGCGGTACTGGTTCTCCATCAGCTCGCCCACCGACCGCACCCGGCGGTTGCCCAGGTGGTCGATGTCGTCGATCTCGCCCTTGCCGTCGCGCAGCTCCACCAGCCCGCGGATGCAGGCGATGATGTCGTCGTGGCGCAGGGTGCGCTGCGTGTCCGGCGCGTCCAGGTCCAGGCGCATGTTCATCTTGACCCGGCCCACGGCGGACAGGTCATAGCGCTCGGAGTCGAAGAACAGGCTGTTGAACAGCGTGCTCGCCGCCTCGACGGTCGGCGGCTCGCCCGGACGCATCACGCGATAGATGTCCATCAGCGCGCCGTCGCGGTTCATGTTCTTGTCGGCCGCCATGGTGTTGCGGATGTAGGGGCCGACGTTGACGTGGTCGATGTCCAGCACGGGCACGTCGGTGATGTCGTTGTCCAGCAGCACCTTCAGCACGCCGCCGGTCAGTTCGCCCGCCTTGTCGTACTCGGCCGTGATCTCGTCGCCGGCCTCGGCATAGATCAGGCCGGTCTCCTCGTTGACCAGGTCCTTGGCGATGAAGCGTCCGATGATCCGCTCGAACGGGACCAGCAGATGCGTCACCTCGCCCGACTCGATCATCTGCTTGACCTGGCGCGGCGTCACCTTGTCGCCGGCCTTGGCGATCACCTCGCCGGTGTCGGCGTTCACCAGGTCATAGGTCGGCCGGGTGCCGCGCACGCGCTCGGGGAAGAACCGCGTGACCCAGGCGCCGGCGTCGCCGCGCTTGCCCTTCTTCAGGCTGTAGATGACCGTCTCGTAGAAGGCATCCATCATGCCCTCCTGGTCCATTCCCAGCGCATACAGCAGCGTCGTCACCGGCAGCTTGCGGCGGCGGTCGATGCGCGCGAACACCAGGTCCTTGGCGTCGAACTCGAAGTCCAGCCACGACCCGCGATAGGGGATGATCCGGCAGGCAAAGAGCAGCTTGCCCGAACTGTGCGTCTTGCCGCGGTCGTGGTCGAAGAACACGCCGGGGCTGCGGTGCATCTGGCTGACGACCACCCGCTCGGTACCGTTCACGATGAACGTGCCGTTCTGCGTCATCAGGGGCATGTCGCCCATGTAGACGTCCTGCTCCTTGATGTCCTTGACGGACTTGGCGCCGGTGTTTTCATCGACATCGAACACGATCAGGCGCAGCGTCACCTTCAGGGGCGCGGCATAGGTCATGTCGCGCTGCTGGCATTCCTCGACGTCGTATTTCGGACGCTCCAGCTCGTACTTGACGAACTCCAGCGTCGCGGTCTCGTTGAAGTCCTTGATGGGGAACACCGACTGGAAGACGCCCTGGATGCCGTCGCCGTCGTTGTGGCCCTCGCCCTCGCCCGAGGACAGGAACAGGTCGTAGGAGCTTTTCTGAACCTCGATCAGGTTCGGCATCTCCAGCACTTCGCGGATATTGCCGTAATAGCGCCGGATGCGCTTCTGGCCGACATAAGCTTGCGCCATGGGATCTGCTGCCTTTCGTCATCGCGGGCGGCGGATCGTCGGGGCACGATCCGTGGCACGCTTACGAACATCAGGGGTTGCGGTTCCATTCGTGCCGCGCGTCCCACCGCGCCGCTCCCGAACCGCGAACTCGCCCTGAAGGATACTCGGCCTGCCACCCCCGCGCCCTGCCGTGCAGGGTCAAGATAGGGGCTTCCAAGCGTCCTTCAAGACGGGTTCGGCAGGGACCGGGAAACCCGAACCCTGCCTGCATCTCGTGCAATCCCGCAGGGGGATTACTTCAGTTCGACCTTTGCGCCGGCCGCTTCCAGCTTTTTCTTCATCTCTTCGGCGTCGGTCTTGTTGGCGCCTTCCTTGACCTTGCCGCCGGCCTCGACCAGGTCCTTGGCCTCTTTCAGGCCCAGGCCGGTGATCGCGCGCACTTCCTTGATCACGTTGATCTTGTTGGCGCCGGCTTCGGTCAGGACGACGTCGAACTCGGTCTTTTCCTCTTCGGCCGGGGCCGCGGCGCCCGCGGCGGGACCGGCCATCATGACGGCGCCACCGGCGGCCGGCTCGATGCCGTAGTCGTCCTTCAGGATGGTCTTCAGTTCCTGCGCTTGCAGCAGGGTCAGACCAACGATTTGTTCGGCGAGTTGCTTCAGATCAGCCATTTTTCCGTTCTTTCCAGATGTTGTTCCAACGTCGCGGCACGGGACCGCTCGACGGGACGGGATTGCCTCAGGCGGCCTCGCGCTCTTCCAGAGTCGTGAGGATGCCCGCGATGTTGCTGGCAGGTGCGCCGATCGCGCCTGCGATGCTGCTGGCCGGGGCGCCGATGCAGGCGACGATCGAGGCGATAAGCTCCTCGCGCGACGGCATCTGGGCCACGGCTTTCACACCGGCAGGATCAAGGGCCGAATCGCCCATCGCACCGCCCAGGATGACGAACCTGTCGTTCGTCTTGGCGTATGCGTCCGCAACCTTGGCCGCAGCCACGGGGTCGTCGGAAAAGGCGAGAACGGTCATCCCCGTCAGGTAATCGGCGATCGAGGCCGACGGCTTACCCTCCAGGGCGATCTTGGCGAGCCTGTTCTTGGCAACGCGGACCGCAGCCCCCGCTTCGCGCATCTGCGCGCGCAGGGCCTGCATCTGGGCAACCGTCATCCCCTCGTAGCGGGCAACCACCACGACGCCAGAGCTTTCAAAGATCTGGCCGAGTTCCTCGACCACCTGTTCTTTTTGGGCTCTATCCACGGTTCACTCCACGTTGGGGGTTTCCCCCCGGCTCTCTTGGCCGGTCGCCGGGTGGCGGCCGGTCGGGTCCTTGGGCGATGGACCCGAGATCGCCCGAAAGGTGGAACCTCACGGAAAAACTCGACTTCCATCTCGGGAAGGACTTAGCGGCGTTCACGCGCCGGCCCTCCGTCTCGGACAGACATCCCGAATCGCGTTCCGGGATGGAACCGGCCTGTTACGACAGCACGACGGGAAACCCAAGGGCTTTCTGTCCCGCGCCCCAGGGCCGGGCGAGGGGCGGCCGCGAGAGGCCGCCCGACGGTCGTCAGCCCTGCGCGGTCGCAGAGGCCAGGTCCAGCGACACGCCCGGACCCATGGTCGAGCTGATCGAGACCTTTTTCAGATAGGTGCCCTTGGCGCCCGAGGGCTTGGCCCGGTTCACCGCGTCCACGAAGGCGCGGATGTTCTGGGCCAGCTTGTCGGTGTCGAACGAGGCCTTGCCGACGCCGGCGTGGACCACGCCCGCCTTTTCGGCCTTGAACTGGACCTCGCCGCCCTTGGCGTTGCCGACGGCGCCGGCCACGTCCATGGTCACCGTGCCGACCTTGGGGTTCGGCATCAGGTTGCGCGGGCCCAGGATCTTGCCCAGGCGGCCGACCAGCGGCATCATGTCGGGCGTGGCGATGCAGCGATCAAAGTCGATCTTGCCGCCCTGAATGGCCTCCATCAGGTCCTCGGCGCCCACGATGTCGGCGCCGGCGGCCTTCGCCTCGTCGGCCTTGGGGCCGCGGGCGAACACGGCGACGCGGACGTCCTTGCCGGTACCGTTGGGCAGCGTCACGACGCCGCGGACCATCTGGTCGGCGTGGCGCGGATCGACGCCCAGGTTCATCGCGATCTCGACGGTCTCGTCGAACTTGGCGGTGGCGTTGGCCTTGACCAGCGTCAGCGCCTCCTCCAGCGGCAGGTTCGACTTGCCCTCAAAGGCGGCGCGGGCGGCGGCCTTGCGTTTTGCGATCTTTGCCATGGATCAGCCTTTCACCTCGATACCGATCGACCGGGCCGACCCGAGCACGATCTGCATCGCGGCCTCGACGTCGTTGGCCGACAGGTCCTTCATCTTCGCTTCGGCGATCTCGCGCACCTGGGCGACGGTCACCGTTCCCGCGGTCGTGCGGCCCGGCTTGTCGGACCCCTTGGCGCGGTTGCGCTTGCCCACCGGCTTCAGGCCGGCGGCCTTCTTCAGCAGGAAGGCCGCGGGCGGCGTCTTGGTCTCGAACGTGAACGACTTGTCGGCGTAATAGGTGATCACGGTCGGAACCGGGGAACCGGCTTCCATCTCCTGCGTGCGGGCGTTGAACGCCTTGCAGAATTCCATGATGTTGATCCCGCGCTGACCCAGCGCCGGGCCGATGGGCGGGGACGGGTTCGCCTGCCCCGCCTTGACCTGCAGCTTGAGGCTGCCGACGACTTTCTTGGCCATCTGGCCTTCTCCTTCTCATCACGCCCGCGCGTCGCGGGCCGACTTAGCGGTGCGGTCCGGGCCGTGGCCCTCGCCTCCCGCGGCTAGCTCACGAAGCCTTGGCGACCTGCGTGAATTCCAGTTCCACCGGCGTGGGCCGGCCAAAGATCGACACGGTGACCTTGATGCGGCTGCTCGCGTCGTCCACCTCCTCGACCAGGCCCGAAAAGCCCTCGAACGGGCCGTCGGTCACGTTCACCTTCTCGCCGACCTCGAAGCGGATCAGGTTGCGCGGCGCGACCTCGCCGCCGTCCTTGCCGGTCCGGTTCAGCATCGCGTCCACCTCGTCGTCGCGCATCGGCTGGGGCTTGCCGTGCGCGCCCAGGAATCCGGTGACGCGGTTGATCGAGTTCACCAGGTGGTGGGTGCGGTCTGACAGTTCCATGTGAACCAGCACATAGCCGGGCATGAAGCGCCGCTCGGACGTGACCTTCTTGCCGCGCCGGATCTCGATCACTTCCTCGGTGGGGACCACCACATCGTCGATCAGGTCTTCCATGCCCTTTTCGGCGGCGGCCTGACGGATCGCCTCGGCCACCTTCTTCTCGAAGTTGGACAGGACGCTGACCGAATACCAACGCTTTGCCATCGCCTGATCGTCCCCTGCATTACCTGCGCGGACCCGGACGGGCCCGCCTGCGCCATGCCGCGGGCCAAAATTCAAACGGCGCGCATACCGAATCGATGCACGCCGCTGGCCGGGCAGGTCGGGCGGGCATAGCCCCCCCGCACCCTGATTGCAAGCGTCAGCCGACCGCGTTCAGAACCGCCGCCAGCCCGCCGCGGATCAGCAGGTCCACGATGAAGAAGAACAGGCTGAACACCGCGGCCATGACAAAGACCATGATGGTCGTGGTCGTCACCTCGCGCCGGCCCGGCCAGGCGATCTTGGCGGCTTCGGCACGGACCTGGCTGATGAACTGGGCGGGGTTGGTCATGGTCATCCCTTGCGTTGCAGCGCGTCAGATAATCGCTGCGCCCTGCGATGGCAAGCGAAACGCCCCCGGCCGCCGCACCCGCCCGGCGGGGCGCCGCCTGCCCCACGGACCGCCGCGGCCGCGGTCAGGGCGGGGTCAGCAGATCGACGCCCGCCATCGCGGACAGGCGCGCGCAATCCTCGGCATAGGCGGCGGCGCACAGGCGCGCGGTGGCGGGGTCCACCACCTGCAGCGCGCGCTCTCCGGGCTTGCGGGGGAACTGGCGCGCGGCGCGGCGGGCCATGCGCGTCAGGTCGGCATCGGTGTCGTACATGGCGCGCTGGCGCACCGCATCGAAGGCATCCTGCGACATCGAGACGTTCACGGCCGGCAGGTCCGGGGCCGCCTGCGCCAGCCCCGGCGGCAGAAGCCGCTCGAAGATCACCGGCCGGATCGCCGGATAATCCTCATAGCGCCATACGGTCAGTCCGGCCACGCCCGGCACCGACAGCAGCCGCTCGGCCAGCCCCGACCACGACAGCGCCTCGGGGCGAAAGCCGTTCAGGTAATCCTCGAACAGAAGCTGCCGCCCGCCCATGACCTGCATCGCAAAGGCCGAGGTCAGGAAAGCCGACGGCTCGCGGATCGACAGGCACAGCCGGACGGGCCGCCGCCGCAGCATCAGGGCCAGCGCGTCGATGCGCGCGTGCGCGTTGGGATACAGCACGCTGCCCGGCCCGAACAGCCGGTCCGACCGGATGCCGCCCAGGATGTTTTCCTCGGACAGCAGGACCTGCGGCCAGATTTCCACCATGCGGTCGATCACATGCGCGATCGCCTGCTGGTCGCCGCGAAACGGATTGCCCCTGCGCCCGCCAGCGCCCGCCCCCTGCCCCGCGCGAAAGGGGCTCGGCGGGGTGGCAGCCTCGTGCCGGGCCGCCATGCGGGCCGACATTCGGCTGAGGCCGCCGGCCAGTTCGCGCCGGCCGCGCCAGTGCGCCACGTCGCTGTAGACCATCCCGGCCGCCAGCAGCGCCGGGATCATCGCCCGCAGGGTCGATTGCAGATGCGTCGTGGCGGTCTTGTGTGCGCCGACATGGACCGTCAGGGACATGAATGGCGTCCGCCTTGTGCGCTGTCGGGATACGCGGGCCTGGCAGGGGCAGGGGGACTCGAACCCACGACCCTCGGTTTTGGAGACCGATGCTCTACCAACTGAGCTATACCCCTAGGCCGCGGTCCCGATTACGGCAGGACGAGCCGCCGCGCAAGGGGCATGCGCGGCGACCAGCCGTTCAGCGTGCAAAGCGGATGTTGCAGTTCTTCTGCATGTTCGCCTGTTCGATCGCCTGCATCTCTCCCTTGAGCCGGGCCACCTCGGCAGCCTGCGCGCCGTCGCCCTTGATGAAGAACAGGGCGGGCCAGAACAGGACTGCGCCGACGCCCACGGCGACAGCGTCATTGCTGGCCTTCTTGTCCTGGGCGACGGCGGCCGCGGCCGCGCGGTTCGCGACGCTTTGCGCCTCGACCGCCAGTTGCTGGCAACTGAGTCCCTGATACAGGGACGGCGACACGAAACTGGCCGCGATCTGATCCGATTTGCCCGCGCACGCCGCGGTCGACAATGCCGTGGCAGCCACCATGGCCGCCTTGCCTGGCTTGAACCTCATGAAACCCTCCGTCGCTGATGAACGACCCAGGTCCTAGCGGAGTGACGTTTCGATGCGCTTAACGGGCCGGCTGGAAATAGTCTCGATCTGTACGGCATTTGACCCAATTCGGCGACGGACGAACGGCGACAGACCCGCCCGCCTTATTCGGCCGCCTCCGCCTCGTCCGCTTGCACCAGGAACCCGCCCGACTGGTGGCGCCACAGCCGCGCGTAAAGCCCGCCTTGCGCCAGCAGCGCATCGTGGGTCCCCATCTCGACGATGCGGCCGGCGTCCAGCACGACCAGCCGGTCCATGGCCGCGATGGTGGACAGCCGGTGCGCGATGGCGATGACGGTCTTGCCGGCCATCAGCCGTTGCAGCTGCGTCTGGATCGCGGCCTCGACCTCGCTGTCCAGCGCGCTCGTCGCCTCGTCCAGCACCAGGATCGGGGCATTCTTCAGCGCGACGCGGGCAATGGCGATGCGCTGGCGCTGGCCGCCCGACAGCTTGACGCCGCGTTCGCCCACATGCGCGTCCAGCCCCCGCCGCCCGTCGCTGTCGCCCAGACCCGGGATGAAGCCACTCGCCTTGGCGGTGTCGGCCGCGGCGGCGATCTCCTCCTCGGTCGCCTCGGGACGGCCATAGGCGATGTTGTCGCGCACCGAGCGGTGCAGCAGGCTCGAATCCTGCGTCACCACCCCGATGGCCGCCCGCAGGCTGTCCTGCGTGACGGCGGCGATGTCCTGCCCGTCGATGGTGATGCGGCCGGATTCCACGTCGTGGAACCGCAGCAGCAGGTTGACCAGCGTCGATTTCCCCGCCCCCGACCGGCCCACCAGCCCGATGCGCTCGCCGGGCGCGATGTCCAGCGTCAGCCGGTCCAGAACCGCCAGCGGCCGGTCGGCGGCATCCGCGTCATAGCGGAACGTCACGTCCTGGAACCGCACCGCGCCCGCCGTCACCGCCAGGGGCGCGGCGCCGGGCCGGTCCACCACCATGCGCGGCAGCGAAAGGCTGCCGATGCCGTCGCGCACCGTGCCGATGTTCTCGAAGAGCGCCGCGAACTCCCACATGATCCAGTGGCTCATGGAATTCATCCGCATGGCCAGCGGCACGGCGACGGCGACCGCCCCCACATCGACCGACCCGCGCGACCACAGCCACAGCCCGATGGCGGTCGTGGCCGCGACCAGCGCCGCGTTCAGCAGGTTCAGCGTGATGTCCTGCGCCGCCGCCAGCCTCATCTGGCGATAGACGGTGGCCAGGAACGCCTGCATCGAGGCGCGGGCGAACGCCTCCTCTCGGGCGGAATGGCTGAACAGCTTGACCGTGGCGATGTTGGTATAGGCGTCCACGATGCGCCCGGTCATCTCTGCCCGCGCACCCGCCTGCGCCTCGGCCGCACGGCCAAGGCGCGGGATGATGACCCACAGCAGCACGCCGTAGCCCGCCCCCCAGGCCACGAAGGGCAGCGCCAGCCGCCAGTCCTGCCCGCCCGCCACCACCAGCGCGCCGATGAAATAGACCAGCACATAGACGGCGACGTCCATGACCTTCATCGCCACCTCGCGCACCGCCAGCGCGGTCTGCATCAGCTTGGTGGCGATCCGGCCGGCGAACTCGTCCTGGAAATACCCCATCGACTGGCGCAGCAGATAGCGGTGCGCCTGCCAGCGGATGCGCTGGGGAAAATTGCCCAGCAGCGTCTGGTGCATGATCAGCGCGGTCGCGATGTTCAGCACCGGCAGCACGACCAGCAGCACCGCCGCCATCAGGGCCAGCCGCGGCCCCTCGGCCGCCCAGAACCCCGTCCGCCCGGTCTGCGCCAGCCGGTTCACCAGATCGCCCAGATAGCCGAACAGCATCACCTCGAACGCGGCGATCAGCCCGGACCCGACCGCCAGCGCCACCAGCCACGGCGTCGCGCCCTGTGCATAATGCAGCACGAACGCCGCCAGCCCCCGCGGCGGCATCCGGGGCGGATCGTCGGGATAGGGGTCCAGGCGGTGCTCGAACCAGCCAAACATCGGCGCCTCGGGGGCATGCAACGCGGTCAGGCGACAGGCCTCGCGCGCACCGGGGGCGATGTCAAGTTCGCCGGGAACGGCGCGCGGGGTGCCGCGTTGGCTGGGCGAACCTGATGTGACATGCGACGAAAGGACAGCCCATGGCAGAGATCAAGAACCTCAAGGACCTGTATCTGGACGGGATCAAGGACCTGTACAGCGCCTGCAAGCAGTCGATCCCGGTCACCGAGGACATGGCCCGCGCCGCGAAGAATGCCGATCTGAAAAGCGCGCTCGAGGCCAGCGTCAAGGGCACGCGCGAGGGCATGGCGTCGATGGAAAAGCTGGCGGCCGCCCACGGCGCGGACGTGGCGGGCGAGCATTGCCGGGGCATGGAGGGGCTGGTCGAAGAGGCGCGCAAGCACGCCCTGCAAGGCCAGTTCGCCGACGAGGACGTGCAGGACGCCGCGATCATCGCCCAGTACCAGCGCCTCGCGCATTACGCGATCACCGGCTATGGCACGCTGAAGGCCTGGGCCAAGCGGCTGGACCTGTCCGACGACGCCAAGGTGCTGGATAAGGCCACCGCCTCGACCTACGAGGGCGACGAGCACATGACCAAGATCGCGGTCAAGGGCGGCGTGAACAAGGCCGCCGTCTGAGAGGCCTTGCGCCGTTCGGCAGACAGGGGCGCGCCGTTGGTCACGCAGGCCGGGGCGCGCCCCTTTTCGTCAGGGCCTGAGGTATCTGGCGAACGCGTCCAGCGTGCGCTGCCACGCCAGTTCGGCGGCCTGCGCGTCATAGCGGGGCGTGGTGTCGTTGTGAAACCCGTGGTTGGTGCCGGGATACACATACGCCTCGTAGGTCTTGCCGTGCTGCTTCAGCGCGGCCTCAAAGGCCGGCCAGCCCGCGTTCACCCGCTCGTCCACCTCGGCGTAATGCAGCAGCAAGGGGGCCTGGATCTGCGGCACCTCGGCGGCCTCGGGCTGGCGGCCATAGAACGGCACCGACACGGCCAGATCGGGATAGGCCACCGCCAGCGCGTTGCATACGCCCCCGCCATAGCAAAAGCCGACGCAGCCCACCTTGCCCGTCCCGTCGGGATGGGCGCGCAGGAACTCGTAGGCGGCGAAGAAATCCTCCATCAGCTTCTCGGGCGGCAGGCTGGCCTGCATCTCGCGGCCCTGGTCGTCGTTGCCGGGATAGCCGCCCAGCGACGTCAGCCCGTCCGGCCCATAGGCCAGGTAGCCGGCCTTGGCGACGCGCCGCACCACATCCGCGATATAGGGGTTCAGGCCCCGGTTCTCGTGGATCACCAGCACGGCGGGCAGCGTGCCGGTGGCGTCCGCCGGGCGCGCCATCAGCCCCTCGATCCGGCCGGTCCCCTCGGGGCTGTCATAGCCGGCGGTCTCGGTGCGGATGGCGGGGTCGTCGGGCGCGACCTGGGCGGCCAGCGCATAGTTGGGCGACAGCGCGTCCAGGATCATCGTCGCCGTCACGCCGGCCGCGGCATACTGGCCCGCCTGCTTCAGAAAGTCCCGCTTGCTCATCTTGCCGTGGACATAGCCGTCGAAGATTTCCAGGATCCGCGGATCGAAATCCGCGGCGCGCTTGCGTCCGTCACTGCTCATGGCGTTCCTCCGTTCACGTGCGGACCAGCGTAACCCGCGGGCGCGCCGCGCAGCCTCACGAAGGCGTCATCCGTGCGGGCACCCAGCGGCGCGGGCGGCAGCGGGGGCGAAGGATCACCGGCCCCGCCCGCCCCCCGGCGTGATCTGGCGGCGCGGGGCGCGCGCCCTGCCCGATCGTCAGCCGCCCGCCAGGTCGCGGGCGATCGCGGCCATCCGGTCGTCGGGCAGGCGCGGCGGGACGGAATAGCCACCGGGGCCATCGGCCAGATAGGCCTGCGAGGACACGTCGTGGACCTCGTGCATGGGCACGACATGGGCATGGGCGTGGGGGACGTGGATGCCGGTGAAGACCATCGCGACCCGCTCGACCCCGTAAAGCGTCTTCATCCGCCGGGACAGGGCCTGACAACGCTCCATGACCCGGGCGGCGAGCGGCGCGGGAATGTCCTCGAACCAGACGTGGTGGGCCTTGGGGATGACCAGTGTATGGCCCGGCCGGATCGGATGCAGGTCCAGAAAGGCGATGATCTCGTCGTCCTCATGCACGACATGGGCGGGCAGTTCGTGCCGCGCGATCCGGCAGAACAGGCAGTCGTGGGTCATGGCAGCATCCTTTCGCCGCAGGTCGGGCGTCGAACCGCAGACTGGGTCATCGCTGCGCGGGGCACAATCCGCTGCGTCGCGGCACGCGCGCGCCCCACCCCGACGCATCGCGCGGACGCGGCCGGTCCGCTGCCGGCCCTGCGCGTCCCGCCTTCACCGGCTGTCGGCGGGTGCGGTGGATCACGCGCGCGTCCGCCGGATCAGCGGAAACAGTGCAAAAACAAGCTGCGCCGCCAGCCCAAGCACCCCTGCGGCCGTCGCAAGCGAGCGCAGGAACGCGCCCGGCGTCATGCCCAGGACCACCGCCACCCCGGTTTCGGCCAGCCAGAGCAGCGCAAGCGCGGTCGCGCCCATCAGCAGGCGGTCCCCGACGCCTTGGCCAACGGCGATCCTGCCCAGCACCGCGCCGCAGATCAGCCACGCGGCAGCCAGCATCACCGGCACCTCGACAGCCACGGCAGCGGTCGCGCCGATCGCGGGCACAAGGACCAGAATCCTGACCACGCCCAGGACGCTGCCGACGGCAAAGACCGCCGCCGCATAGATCAGGCCCGCACGCATTGCCGTCATCGCCGTCATTGCCGCCTTGCCTCGGATTGCAAAAGGGCCCCGACAGGGACCCTTCCTTGCGGTGTCACCACCGTCCTTGCCCCATGGCGCAGGGCCTGGACCGTGCATGCAGACAGCAGGCGGGGCCGAAACCCCGCCCCCGCCCCTTGCCTCACTCGAGGATCTTGGACACCACGCCTGCGCCGACGGTGCGGCCGCCCTCGCGGATGGCGAAGCGCAGCTTCTCCTCCATCGCGATCGGCGCGATCAGCTCGACCTCGAACTTCAGGTTGTCGCCCGGCATCACCATCTCGGTGCCCTCGGGCAGCTTGACGGTGCCGGTCACGTCCGTCGTGCGGAAGTAGAACTGCGGCCGGTAGTTGGCGAAGAACGGCGTGTGGCGCCCGCCCTCCTCCTTGGTCAGGATATAGGCCTCGGCCTCGAACTTGGTGTGCGGCTTGACCGACTTGGGCTTGCACAGCACCTGCCCGCGCTCGACCCCGTCGCGGTCGATGCCGCGCAGCAGCACGCCCACGTTGTCGCCCGCCTCGCCCCGGTCCAGCAGCTTGCGGAACATCTCGACGCCCGTGCAGGTCGTCTTCTTGGTGTCGCGAATGCCCACGATCTCAAGCTCGTCGCCCACGTTCACCGCGCCGCGCTCGATCCGCCCCGTCACCACCGTGCCGCGGCCGGAAATCGAGAACACGTCCTCGATCGGCAGCAGGAACGGCTGGTCGATCGCCCGCTCGGGCGTCGGGATGTAGGCGTCCACCGCCGCGATCAGCGCCCGGATCGAGTTCTCGCCGATCTCGGGATCGCGGCCTTCCAGCGCCGCCAGCGCCGAGCCCTTGACGATCGGGATGTCGTCGCCGGGATAGTCGTAGGACGACAGAAGCTCGCGCACCTCCATCTCGACCAGCTCCAGCAGCTCCTCGTCGTCGACCTGGTCGACCTTGTTGAGGTAGACGACCATGTAGGGAATGCCCACCTGGCGGCCCAGCAGGATGTGCTCGCGCGTCTGCGGCATCGGGCCGTCGGCCGCGTTCACCACCAGGATCGCGCCGTCCATCTGCGCCGCACCCGTGATCATGTTCTTCACGTAGTCGGCGTGGCCGGGGCAGTCCACATGCGCGTAGTGGCGCGCCTCCGATTCGTATTCCACATGCGCCGTCGAGATCGTGATCCCGCGCGCCCGCTCCTCGGGCGCCCCGTCGATCTGGTCGTAGGCCTTGAACTCGCCAAAGTACTTCGTGATCGCCGCCGTCAGCGTCGTCTTGCCGTGGTCAACGTGACCAATCGTCCCGATGTTGACGTGCGGTTTCGTCCGTTCGAATTTTGCCTTTGCCATCATGGCCTCCTGGTCGTCGGGCGGCCGGCTGGACGACGCCCTGTCAAAACATCGCCGCGACTTATAAGGGCGGGGGTGAAAAATCAAGGCAGGGCGCAGGGGAACCGGGGAAATGGATGGACCGCGTGAACAGACCCGACCGTGATCCCGAAGCCTTTCTGCGCGGCCTGTTCGCCGCCGCCGTGGCGGCCGCCGATCCGATGCGGGTCGTGCCCGCCGCGCTGCCGCCCAGGCCGCCGGGCCGCGTGCTGGTGGTCGGCGCGGGCAAGGCCAGCGCCCGCATGGCCGAGGCGGTCGAATCCGCCTGGGGCCCGTGCGAGGGGCTGGTCATCACCCGCACGGGCCACGCCCGGCCCACCCGACGCATCGAGATCGTCGAGGCCGCCCATCCGGTGCCCGACGCGGCCGGCGCCGCGGCCACGGCGCGGATGCTGGACCGGCTGGCGGGGCTGTCGGCGGACGATCTGGTGCTGGTGCTGATCTCGGGCGGCGCGTCGGCCCTGCTGGTGGCCCCTGCGCCGGGCGTGACGCTGGACGACAAGATCGCGCTGAACGCCGCGCTTCTGGCCTCGGGCGCGCCGATCGACCGGATGAACACCGTCCGCAAGCACATCAGCCGCGTCAAGGGCGGGCAGCTGGCGGCGGCCGCCGCGCCCGCCCGGGTGCTGGCGCTGCTGATTTCCGACGTGCCGGGCGACGACCCGGCGTTCATCGGCTCGGGCCCCACGGTGGGCGACGCCTCGACCCCGGCCGAGGCGCTGGCCGTTCTGGACCGCTGGCGGGTGCCCGCCCCCGACGCGGTGCGCGCCGCGCTGTCGCGGCCGACCGGCGTGGTGGCGCCCGGCGATCCGCGACTGGCCCGGGTCGAGAACCGCATCGTCGCGGCCCCGGCGCTGTCGCTGGCCGCCGCGGCCGGGCTGGCGCAGGCGGCGGGCGTCGTGGTCGAGTCCCTCGGCGATCGGGTCGAGGGCGAGGCCCGCGACATCGCCGCCGTCCATGCCGCCCGCGTGCTGGCCCTGCCCCGCGACCGGCCGCGGCTGCTGCTGTCGGGGGGCGAGCTGACCGTGACCCGGCGCGGCGACGGCGTGGGGGGACCGAACGCCGAATACGCGCTGGCGCTGGCCTTGGCGCTGGACGGGGCGCCCGGCCTCCATGCCCTGGCCTGCGACACCGACGGCATCGACGGCGCGGCCGAGGTCGCAGGCGCGGTGATCGACCCCGGCACGCTGGCGCGCGCGCGGGCGGCGGGGGTGGACCCGGTGGCGGCGCTGGCGCGCAACGACGCGCATGGCTTCTTTGCCGCGGTCGGCGGGCAGGTCGTCACCGGTCCCACGCTGACCAACGTCAACGATATCCGCGCCATCCTGGTCCTGCCGGGCTGACCCGGCCGCAGGCCCGATCAGGCGCAGGGAACCACACCCCTTGGCGCGGCGTTCTGTTAACGGCGGGGTGCGCCCCTGCGCCCCAAAGCCCTTCGGAGGAAACCCATGTCGATGATGAAATCCCTCGCCCGCGTTGCGGCCGGCGTCATGCTGGCCAAGGGCGTCGGCACCATGATGCGCCAGGCGCAGCAATCCGGCGGCCGTCCGGCGTCCACGCGCCAGACCGGCGGCGGCATCCTGGGCGACCTGCTGGGTGGCGCGGGGGGCACCGCGGGATCGTCCGGCGGCATGGGCGGCGGCCTTGGCGGGATGCTGGGGCAGGTGCTGGGCGGCCAGGCTGGCGGTGCGGGCACGGGCCGGCGCTATGGCGGCCCGCAATCGACGGGCGCCAGCGGCGGGCTGGGCGGCATCCTCGATCAGCTGACTGGTCAGTCGGGGACCGCGCGCACCGGATCGGCCACCGGCGGAATGGCCGGCGGCGGCTTGGGCGGCCTGCTGGGCGGTCTGGCCGGCGGCGCGGCGGCGGGGTCGCTGGGCGGGATGCTGGGCGGGCTGATGAACGGGCCGGCGCAACGCGGCGCGCAGCCGCAGAACGACGCCACCTTCGGCGAGCTGTTCAACGACGCGCTGGCCCGCGGCGACGAGCCCGAGGTCGCCCCCACCCCGGAACAGAACGCCATCGCCGGGCTGATGCTGCGCGCGATGATCCAGGCGGCCAAGGCCGACGGCAAGATCGACGAAAGCGAGAAAGAGCGGCTGATGGGCCAGCTTGGCGATCTGGACGAGGCCGACCGCGCCTTTGTCCGCGAACAGATGGCCGCCCCCGTGGATGCCCAGGCCCTGGCGCGCGAGGTGCCCAAGGGCATGGAGCCGCAGGTCTACATGATGTCCCTGATGGCCATCGACTTCGACAGCCGGGCCGAGGCGGAATACCTGCATGGGCTGGCAGAGGCCATGGGCCTGGACCAGCAGCAGATCAACGCCATCCACGAGAAGGTGGGCGTGCAGAACCTCTACGCCTGATCGCGGCCCGATCGCCAAGGCCGGCCGGTCCCCCACGGGGCCGGCCGTTTGCCGTTTCCCCCGCCAGACCGCTGGTCTAGCATCCCCGCCGAACGACACCGGAGGGGACGATGAAGCGCCGCACTTTCCTGACCACCGCAACCTTGGGCGGGGCCGCCGCCACGCTGGCCGCGCCGGCCCTGGCGCAAGCCCAGCCGCAGGTGAACTGGCGCTTGACGTCGAGCTATCCGAAAAGTCTGGAAACGCTCTACGGCATCTCGGCGCACCTGTCGAAACGCATCGCCGAGATGACGGACGGCGGCTTCCAGATCCAGGCCTTCGCCCCCGGCGAGATCGTGCCCGGGCTGCAGGCCATCGACGCGGTGGGCGAGGGGACGGTGGAATGCGCCCATTCGCTGGGCAGCTTCAAGATCGGGGCCGACCCGACCTGGGCCTTTGACACCTCGCTGCCCTTCGGGATGAACTCGCGCCAGCATGTCTCGTGGCTGTACTATGGCGGCGGACGGGAACTGGTGAACGACTTCATCCGGTCGGCCAATGTCCTGTCGATCCCGTCGGGCAACACCGGCGCGCAGATGGGCGGCTGGTATCGCAAGGAGATCAACTCGATGGCCGACCTGCAGGGGCTGAAGCTGCGGATCGCGGGCCTGGGCGGCACGATCCTGTCGCGGCTGGGGGTCGTGCCCCAGCAGATCGGCGGCGGCGACCTTTACGCGGCGCTGGAACGGGGCACCATCGACGCGGCCGAGTTCAGCGGCCCCTATGACGACGAAAAGCTGGGGCTGAACAAGGTCGCGCCGCATTACTATTACCCCGGCTGGTGGGAGGGGACGGCCAACGTCGGGCTGTTCGTCAACCTGGACAAGTGGGCCGCGCTGCCAAGGCATTATCAGGCCGCGCTGGAGGCCGCCTGCGCCGAGACGATGGCGCACTGCCTGGCCAAGTACGACGCCTACAACCCCGACGCGCTGATCCGCCTGATCGGCGCGGGCGCAAAGCTGCACGCCTTCCCCGACGACGTGCTGCAGGCGGCATTCGCCGAATCGCGCAAGGTCTATGAGGAATTCGCCGCCGCGAACCCGGCCTTCAGGACGATCTACGACCAGTGGCTGCCCTATTGGCAAAAGCAGCAGCAATGGTTCCGGGTGGCCGAACTGCCGTTCGACTATTTCACCTCGGGCAAGGCGCAGATGTAGGGCTGCGGGTTCGCGCGAAGGATCAGGCCCGGCGGGCGGCGCCGTGTTCCCGCGCGCCCCCTCAGGGCGCGAGACGGTTCACGCAGGCCACGACCCAGCCCGCAGGGCGCGCCTCGATCACCGTCAGCGACAGGGGCGCGATGCGGAAGGCAAGCGCCCCGGCCATGCTGCCGGTGGCGCACGCAAGGGCCGCGCGCACGGTGCCCGCGTGCGCCACGACCGCGACGCGCCCGCCGCGGCGGGCCAGATCCTGCAGCGCGGGGATGGTCCGGTCGCACAGCGCGGCGAAGCTTTCGCCCCCCGGTGGCGCCGTCCGGGCCAGTTCGTCCGCGCCGATCGGCCCCAGGTCGGGCAGATGGGCATAGGCCGCCCCCTCCCACGCGCCGAAGTCCTGTTCCCACAGGCGCGGGTCCTGATCGACATCCGCCCCCGGCCACAGCGCCGCCGCAGTCAGGCGGCAGCGCAGCGCGGGACTGGCGACGATGCGGTCCACCGGCCCGGCCAGCGCCGCCAGGGCCGCGGCAGCCCCCGCATCCACCACCGCCGTGACATCGGTGCGCCCCGTCAGCCGGTTGCGGTCGTCCGCGGGCGCGTGCCGGATCAGCAGCAGCGTCGTCCCCTCGCACGGGGACGCAGCCTTCGGATCGGCGGCGGGGTCGGCGGAGGGGGCCAAGCAAAGTCCTTCGGTCGTCGGCGTGCCGCGTCTTGCGGGACCGCGACGCCGGGAACAAGGGCCGCGCGCCGCGGTCGCGGCCGAGCGGGCCAGGCCTTGCCACGGGCGCGGCGCGCGGATGCGCGGCCCTAGCGCGCCTGCGTGCGTCCCGCCTGCGTGCGTCCCGCCTGCGTGCGCCCCGCCTGGAGGCGCAGCCAGCTGTCCGCCACCAGCCACAGCGCAGCCATCACCCACAGATCCACGGCCAGCAGACGCGGCCATCCCGCGCCGGGCGGCGTCATCGCCATCGCATCGCCCACCACCGACAGCAGCACGCAGGCCACAAAGCTGACCAGCCCGCCGCGGCCGATGACCGCCAGCGCCCGGCCCAGCCGCGTCGCGGCCAGCCGCCCCAGCACCCCCGCCAGCGGCACCGCGACCAGCCAGCTTGCGGCGACGATGGCGACGACGCGCACCGCATCCAGCCGCCACTTGTCCACCGGGCCGCTCAGTCCCCACAGCGCGTCGCGCAGCGGCTGCAAGGGCGGCACGGCATGGCCCCAGCGCGCCGTCCAGCCCAGCAGGGTCCCATACAGCATCACCACCGCCGCCAGCACCGTCAGCAGGCGGGCATGGCGGCGCAGGACCGGCATGAAGCGGTGGCGGAACGCCCCCATCGCGACGCCGGCGTGAAACAGCAGCTGCCAGCCGAAGGGGTTGAACAGCAGCCCGCCCTCGACCCGCTGGTTGGGCAGGGCGGCGTTCAGCGGGATCGCGACGGCCCACAGCGCCAGCGATCCGGCGGCAAACCGCCACGGCCAGCGCAGCAGCAGCGGCACCGTGACCGGGGCCAGCGCCAGCAGGATGACATACAGCGCCAGCACGTCCAGCAGGTTCGGTTGCATCCACAGCAGCCCCAGCGTTCCCAGATAGCCCAGCGGGTTGTCGATCACCCAGTTGCCGTATTCGAACCAGACGGCGGTGTGGACCAGCCCCGCCTCGCGCAGGACGCGCGACAGCAGCGCCAGCAGGACGCCGCCCGCGATCAGCGCCAGCCACACCTGGCCCGCGCGGCGCAGGAACCGCCATTGCGCGGCGGCCAGCCCCTGGCGCGCCTGCACCTTGATCCAGACCATGCCCACCAGGAACCCCGACAGCAGCACGAACAGCTCGGCCGCATCGAAGATGGCATAGTTCGTCAGCGTAAAGCGGCGCAGCACGCCGATCGGCATGTGGTCCAGCATGATGCAGACCAGCGCATAGCCCCGCAGCATGTCCAGCGCGGCGATCCGTCCAGGGCCCTGCGTCATTCCGGCAGGGCGGCCCAGCGGTCCAGCAGCGCAGGCTCGCTCAGCAGCGCCGCGCGCTCGGCGCGGTCCAGAAAGTCCAGCGCCTGGCGCTGCGACACTGCGGCGTCGATCTTGGCGGCGGCGGCGATGGCGGGCAGGCGCTGCGCCGCGGGCCGGTCGGGCAGCGGCGGCAGCAGCGCGACATGGGCGGCGCGCACCGCCTCGTCGCGCCCCAGGGCCAGGGTGGCGTCGGCGGGCGGCCGCAGGCGGCGGGCGTGGGCCACGGCCGCGGACAGGATGGGCGGGGGGCTGCGTTCCTCGGGCGTCACCAGCAGGCCCGCCAGCCGCGCCCAGCGCCCCAGCACCGCCGACGCCGACCAGCGCGAGGTCAGCGGCGCCAGGATCAGCCCGGCCAGGATCGGCGCCAGCCAGATCAGCTGGCCCGGCGACAGCAGCGCCAGGATCACCAGCGTGACCAGCCCCACGGCGACGTGCAGCCAGTGGCGGCGCAGCACCAGCGGCCACGGCGGCATAGAGCCCTTGCGGACCTGGCTTTCCCAGCCCGAGTTCCGCCCCTGCAGGATTTCCAGGATCTGGCGGGTCTGGATCAGCATCTGGACAGGCGCGATCAGGGCCGACATCACCGTCTCGAACAGGGCCGAGGCCAGCACCCGCGACCGCCCGCCCGAGGCCGCGGCCAGCGGCCGGCGCCAGGCCCGGCCGATGGCCAGGACCTTGGGCAGCAGCAACAGCGCCATGGCCGCGGCGAACAGCCATTTCATCCGCGCGGCGTCAAAGGTCGGCCAGTCGGGAAACAGCTGAAAGGTGGACGGGAAATACTGCGGCTGCGACAGGATCACATTGGCGGTCAGCGCCATGCCGACCAGGATCATCGCCAGCCAGACCGGCGACATGACAAAGCCCAGCACGCCGATGACGAAATGGACCCGGCTGACCCAGGTGAAGCCGCGCGCGCCGATCAGGCGCAGGTGCTGCAGGTTGCCCTGCGCCCAGCGCCGCTCGCGCACGGCCATGTCCAGCAGCGTCGGCGGGCTGCCCTCGTAGCTGGCGCGCAGGTCCCAGTCCAGCCGCACCGCCCAGCCGGCCCGCGCCAGCAGCGCGGCCTCGACGAAATCGTGCGACAGGACGGTGCCGCCCCAGGGCGGATCGCCCGGCAGGTCCGGCAGTCCGCAGCACTGGGCGAATGCCGCGACGCGGATCATCGCGTTGTGGCCCCAGAAATTGCCGTTGTCGCCCGACCAGGCGGCGACCCCGCGCGCGATGGGCGGGCCGTAGAAGCGGCCGGCGAACTGGGTCACGCGCGAAAAGATCGTCTGCCCGCCGGTCAGCATCGGGATGGTCTGGATCAGCGCCAGCGCGGGATCGGCGGCCATCCGCGCGCTCATCGCGGCGATCACCTGGCCCGAGACGACGCTGTCGGCGTCCAGCACGACCATCTGGTCATAGCGCCCGCCCCAGCGGCGCACGAACTCGGCGATGTTGCCCGCCTTGCGGCCCGTGTTCTCGATGCGGCGGCGATACCAGACCGGAACCGGGGCGGCGGCGCGCAGGGCCGCGACGGCCAGCGTCTCGTCGGCGAAGAACGCGGGGTCGCGGCTGTCGGACAGAACGAAGATCTCGGCCCGCGCGCCCAAGCCCGCCGCCGCAAGCTCGTCGGCCAGCGCCGCCAGCAGGCCCATGCAGTCGCCCGCATCCTCGTGATAGATCGGCATCACCACCGCGACACGGGCATCGCCCGGATCGTCCGGGGTCTGCGGCTGACGCGCCACGAGCCCCGCCAGCATCGAGCAGAAGCTGAAGCCCACCCAGGCGAAGGTCAGCGTGAACAGCCCCAGCAGGGCGTATTGCAGCGGCTGGATGCGGTCCCCGAAGACCAGCAGCATCTGCCAGCAGCCCAAGCCCGTGACGACCGCGGTGCCGCCAAAGGCGATCAGCCGCGCCGCGCGTACCGCAGGCGCGGCGGGCTGGCGCGCGGGACCCTGCGGCGGGTCGGCGCGGAAATCCTGGACCGGCATCGACAGCGGCGATTCAGGCGGTACCGCGGGCGGGGGCGCCGGCGGGGGCGGGACCGCATCGGCCATGCACGACGGGGCCGCGGACAGGGCCGCAGGCGCCGTGGCAGGCGCGGCCGCTGTCACCGGCGGCTGCGGGGGCGCGCTGTTCATCCGTTCACCCCCGCGTCCAGCGCGCCAGCCACGTCTCGCTCAGCGCGCCGGTGGGACCATTGAGCACCGCCGACAGGTCGGCCAGCTCGGCCCCCTCGTCGCGGAACTCGAACGCCAGCCGCAGGACGCCCTGGTCGGGCAGGCGCATCAGATAGGGATGCTCGATCGTTCCCGCCGAGGCGGTGACGGCCGCGACCGGATCGTCGACCCCCTCGAACAGGATCAGGTCATAGTCGATGACATAGCTGCGCGCGCCGCGGCCGTTCACCGAAACCCCGGTGCGGGTCTGGCGCACGCGCGCCAATGGCGCGTCGTCGGGCGGCAGCGCGCCGAAGATCAGGTCATAGGCGACATCGTGGCGCTGGCCCGCGACAAGCGGCGCGGCCGGCTGCCAGAAGCTGACGATGTTGTCGTTGAACTCGTTCTGGACCGGGATCTCGACCAGGGACACGGCCCCCTTCCCCCACAGCCCGCGCGGCACGACCCAGGCCGAGGGCCGCAGCTCGTAGCGCGCCTCGGCGTCCTGGTAATCGGCAAAATCGCGCATCCGCTGCGCAAGGCCAAAGCCGCGCGGGTTGTCGTCCACGAAGGCCGACATCTGCAGCGTGGGCGGGTTGATCAGCGGGCGCCACAGGCGCTGGCCGGTGCCGGTCACCATCTGCAGCCCGTCGGTGTCGTGGACGGCGCTGCGATAGTCGTCCTCGCCCGCCCCGTCGCCCGGCCCGAACCAGAACATCGACGTCAGCGGCGCGATCCCGACCTGCGGCAGATCACGGCGCGGGAACAGCGCGGCGCGGGTGGCGATGACGGTGTCCTGGCCCGGCGTGATGATGAATTCATAGGCGCCGGCGACCGAGGGGCTGTCCAGCAGCGCCTGGACGGTCACCGCCCGGTCGCGGGGGCCGGGGCGATGGATCCAGAACTCGCGGAAGGCGGGAAACTCCTCGCCCTCGGCGCTGCCGGTGCCCAGCGCAAGGCCGCGCGCCGACTGTCCATAGCGCGCGCCCCGCGACAGGGCGCGGAAATAGCTGGCCCCCTGGAACACGGCCAGTTCGTCCAGATGGTCGGGCCGGTTCAGGTTCGCGCGCAGCCGGAACCCCGACCAGCCCATGTCGCCGGGCGCGGCCGCCGCCGCATCGGGCGGGAACGAGATGGTGTCGAACTGAAAGACCGACGGGTCGAAGGGCAGCGCCCGGACCGTCCCGTTCTCGACCAGGTTGATCGCGACCGGATCGGTGTACAGCATCCCCGGCGGCAGCAGGTCCAGCCCGAAGCCGGGCAGCTTCCAGGGATCGGCCTCGCGGCGGAACCGGATGCCCCGATAGGCGTCATAGCCCAGGTCCGCAAAGGGCGCGGTCAGGTTTGCGACCGGCCGCGCGTAATCCTTTCCCGCCAGTTCGGCCGCGCGCTCGGCCACGCGGTCAAAGCTCCAGGCGGGGGCCACCTCGGCGGGGTCGGTCGGGGGAATCGCGGGGGGTGCGGCGTCCTGGGCGAACAGGGGACGGGCGCCGCCGGGCGTCAGGCCCAGCGTCGCGGCAGCGGTCAGTGTACCAAGGAACAGGCGACGCTTCACGGGCAGGTATCCGACGGTCGGGAAACGCGCCAGCCTTAGCGCAGGTCCCGCAGCGCGGCAACAATCTTGCTGCCGTCCGTGGGCATCGCCCCGCCTATGCCAGCAGCGCCGGCAGCGTGGCCCCCAGCAGCGCCAGCCCGCCCGGCCGCCACCCCAGCGCCGCCAGCCGCGCGCAGCCCATCACCGACAGCGCGCGCGCGTCGGCACGGGGCGGCGGGGGATGCGGACAGCCTGTCAGCCGCTGCACCCGGGCCAGCAGGTCGTGGCGGTCCAGGACAAGGTCCGACACGTTGAAGACGCCCGTGGCCGCGCGCTCCAGCACCAGCAGCGCCGCATGCGCAAGGTCCGCGCCATGCACCTCGGTCGCGACGCGGGGCACGACGGGGCGCCCGGCGCGATAGTCCGCAAACAGCGGCGCCCATTTGTTGGCGCGCCCCGGCCCATAGACGCCCGTCGCGCGCAGCGCCGCGCCGCCCGGCGGCAGGGCGGATTCGGCCTGTGCCTTGACCTGCCCGTACAGGCTGTCCGGCCGTGCCGGCGTGCCGTCGGGCAGCGCCGTGCCGGCGGGCCAGCCGTCATACACGGCGCGCGAGGACAGGAACACGACGCGCGCGCCTGCGCGCTCGGCGTCCTCGAACAGCCGCAGCGTGCCGTCGCGGTTGGCGGTGACAAACGCCGCCGGATCGTCCCCCTCTCCGCCGCGGTACCGGCCGGGCGCGTGGGCCAGCGCGGCATGGATCACCGCGTCGCAGCCGTCCAGGGGCGCGGGCTGCCCCAGCCGCCAGCCGGGCAGCGGATCGACCGCGTGGCCCGCGGCACGCGCCGCCTGAACCATGACGCCGCCCACGATGCCGGTCGCGCCGGTGACGGCGATCCTCATGGGGCAGGATCGGGCAGGCCGCGGCTGTCCGGCACCGGGCCGTCGCCGGCATAGGCGCGCCACAGCGCGATCAGCGGGCGCAGCCGGTCGGCCTTGGCGTGGTCCTGCCACGGTTTTTCGTATTGGAAATGCAGGATCTTCACGTCGCGCCAGCGCCACAGTTCGGGCATGGCGAACCAGACATATTGCAGCATGTTGCAGAACACCGGCAGCCCGTGCCAGTCGGGGAAATACTGTTCCAGAAAGGTCTGGTCGGTCCGCCGCCAGAAGGCGCCGGGCATGTCCAGCCGCGCCAGCATGTCGTCAAACGTCGCCTGCGACGGCCGCGCGGTGAACACGCCCGAGTTCAGGCGGTGAAAATCGGCCAGGCTTTCATAGACGTTCGGCGCGGCGCAGAACTGCGGATAGTCGAACAGCCTGTCCACGGTCTGCAACACCAGCGCGTCGGCGTCGATGAACACCACGCGCCCGTAGTCCAGCTGCCACAGCCGCAGCTTGGCGAAATTGTCCAGCGGCGTGTGGAAGGGGGGCTTCTCCCCCTTGGTGAAGGCCGCGCGGCCGTGCAGCGCGTCGCGGGCGTGGGCGGCGTTGAAGGCGGCGCTGGTCGGCAGCAGGTCGCAGCGCACCAGCCGCGCGCCCAACGCCGACAGCGGCGCAAGGTCGGCCGCCGCCACGTCGGTGTGCAGCACGCAGATGTCCGCGTCCGTGCCCGACAGCACGATCGACCGCACCAGCGCCCGCGCGCCCAGCGCATAGTCGGCGTTCGTGACCAGCGTGACATAGGCGCGGTCGGACCGCGCGGGGCGGTCCGGGGTCAGGCCCTGCAAGATCAGACCGCCTTCAGCCGCTTGCCCTCGGGGTCGTGATCGACGCGGCGGGCGATGTCCTTGGTCCAGGCGCTGACGGCGGGCACGCGCGAGCGGTCGATGCGATGGGCGTATTTGCGCGCCACGTCCACGACCTCGGACAGCAGCCCTTCCTGCAGGGTGGTGGGGTTCAGGCCCAGCGACAGGAACTGGTCGTTCCGCACGATCAGGTCGTTCTCGTCGGCCTCCTTGCGCGGGTTGGGCAGGAACTTGACCTCGGCCCCGGCCAGCTTTGCCACCAGATGCGCCAGGTCGCGGACGCGGTGCGTCTCGGTCATCTGGTTGAAGATGCGGACCCGCTCGCCCGCCTGCGGCGCATCGCCCAGCGCCAGTTCCACGCAGCGCACGCTGTCCTGGATGTGGATGAAGGCCCGCGTCTGCCCGCCGGTGCCGTGGACCGTCAGCGGATAGCCGATCGCCGCCTGGATCAGGAAGCGGTTCAGCACCGTGCCATAGTCGCCGTCGTAATCGAAGCGGTTGATCAGCTGTTCATGCCGGCGCGTCTGGTCGGTGTGGGTGCCCCAGACGATCCCCTGGTGCAGGTCGGTGATCCGCAGGCCGTCGTTCTGGGCATAGAACTGGAACAGGATCTGATCGAGGCTTTTCGTCATGTGATAGACCGATCCGGGCCGCGTCGGATACAGGATCTGCTGCGCCCGCTTGCCCGCAGGCGTGTCGATCTCGATGTCCAGATACCCCTCGGGGATCGGCGCGCCGACGCTGGAATAGCCATAGACCCCCATCGTGCCCAGGTGGACCAGATGCGCGTCGATGCCGGTTTCCACCAGCGCCGCCAGCAGGTTGTGCGTGGCGCTGACGTTGTTGTCCACGGTATAGACCTTGTGGCGGTCGGTCTTCATCGAATAGGGCGCGGCGCGCTGCTCGGCGAAATGGATCACGGCGTCGGGGCGCACATCGGCCAGCCATGCCTTCAGCCGCTCGTATTCCTTGGCAAGGTTGAGCAGGTGGAAATGGATCGTGTTGCCGCTTTCCTGCCGCCAGATGCGGCAGCGTTCCTGGATCGAATCCATCGGCGTCAGCGACTGCACGCCCAGTTCGGTGTCGATCCAGCGGCGCGACAGGTTGTCCACGATGTGGACCTCCTGGCCCAGGTTGGACAGGTGCAGCGAGGTGGGCCAGCCCACGAAACCGTCGCCGCCAAGAACCGCGATCCGCATGTCGATCTCCTTCATCCAGGTGCGCGGGCGGGGTTAGCCTGCCGGCGCGCGGCTGTCGAATGAAGATATGACGACAGCCTGACGGTTTGGCGACAGCTTGCCTGCATCACAGCGCAACGTGCCACGCGCGCACGCGTTCCCGCCGCCCGGTGCGACCGTCCGGCGGGCGTGGGGCGGGTCAGTAGTCGCGTTCGTAGAACACGCCGATGGTGCTGCCGCCATCGCTGCCGACCGCGCCGCGCGCGGTGATGGCGTCGCTGATGTCCAGGTTCAGGTTGATCGTGGACTTGCCCTCGGCATCCACGGACAGGTCGGTATAAACGTTGCGTGTCAGGTACTTGCCCGCCCGGACCGAGACGTTGCCCTGGTCGTCGGTGGCCAGGTCCAGATCGTCCAGCCCGACCGAGTTGCGAAGGCGTCCCACGATACCCTCGCCGCCGCGCCCGGCCAGGACGGCCAGCGCGTTGGCCAGCTGCGCGGCCTGCAACGGGCTGATCGTGTCCAGGCCGCGGCCGAACAGCATCTGTGACAGCACCTCCTCCTCGGGCAGGTCGGGGACCGATTCAAAGGTGATGTCGGGATCGCGGATCTCGCCGTCGATGATGATGCGGGTGACGATCCCGTCCTGTTCGGTCTCGGCCACCAGGCGCAGCACGGGGATCAGGCTGCCCTGCAGCTCGACCAGCCCCTCGGTCATGTCGAAGCGCTTGCCCAGCAGGTCCACCCGGCCGCGGATCAGCTGGAACTGCCCGACGGGCACGACGGCGTTGGCCCGCCCGGTCAGGCGCAGCGCGCCGCCCAGTTCGGCGTCCACGCCGCGGCCGCGCACGAAGATCTGGTTGGGCGCGGTGATCGTCAGGTCCAGCCGGGCCGGCACCGCGGGCGGCGTCGCCGCGGGCGCCTGCATCCCCGCCAGGCGGCTGTCCACCGACGGGAACGGCAGCAGCCCCGCCTTGGCGCGGGTCGCCCGGACCGGGGGGCGGTCGTTCAGGTGGGTGATGTCGGGAATGGCACGCGCGCCCCCCAGCCCTGTCGAGGGGATGCGGATCTCGGTCGTGCCCAGGCGGATTGCGCCCGCGATCAGCGCGCCCTCGGCGGTGGCGCCACTGACCGTCAGCTCGCCCGAGGCGACGGTCTGGTAGAGCGTCGGGTCGCGCAGCACGACGCCGTCCAGCCGGACGCGCAGGTCCAGCCGCGGCGCGCCGCCGCGCAGGTCGATGGGGCCGGTCACGGTCAGTTGCCCGCCGGCCGCAATGGCGCCCCTCGCGTCCACCCGGATCAGCCCGCCGTTCAGGTCGGCGGTCGCGGCCAGACGCTCGATCCGCAGGCCCAGCTTGGGGTCCGACAGCCGCGCGTCGGGCAGGCGGATCTGCCCGGTCAGGTTTTCCAGCGCCGGCGCGCCGCGCAGCCGCAGGTCGAAGTCGACCGCCCCCTCGACCGAGCGGACGCGCAGCAGCGGGTTGACCAGCGCCGCATTGCTGACGCCCGACACGCGCAGGTCCGCGGTCGAGAAATCGCGCGCCGCCGTTCCGGCGATCTGCGCGCGGGTGCCCCCCGGCGCCGTCGCCGCCAGGTCGAAGCCATAGTCGCGCGCGCCCTGCCGCACCGTGCCGGTCAGGGTCGCAGGCCCCGGAAAGCCGGGCGCCAGCAACGCGAGGTTGCTCAGCCTGGCGTCCACCCGCAGTCCCGTGGCGGGGTCGCCGCCCGCGGTCAGGCGCAGCTGCCCGTTGCGGGCGTCCAGCCGCTCGACCGTCAGCGCGCCCGAACCCGCGCGCCGCGCGGCCAGGTCGAACTGCGTCTGCCCCGCCAGCAGCGCGTCGGCCGTGGGGTTGCCCACCCGCAGGCCCGACGCGCTGCCCTGCGCCGACAGGCGCAGGCCGGTGCCGTCGCTGCGGGCGCGCCCGCTGGCGTTGATCGCCCCGCCGAAGCCGCGGCCCAGAAACGCGATGCTGTCGGCCCGCAGGTCGGCGGTGACATCGGTGCGCCCGCCGCCCACCCTGCCGCGGGCCACCGCGTTCAGCCGGGCGTTGGCGATGGTCGCGGCGTCGATGGTCACGACGTCGCCGCGCTGGATCGCGCGGACGGTCAGCCGCGTCTCGCCCGCCAGCGCGGCGTCGGCCTGCGCCTGGCCCAGCGACAGGTCGCGCGCCACCCCGTCCACGCTGATCCGGCGCGCGCCCGTGCCGTCGCCCACGACGCTGCCGCTGGCCCGCAGCGACCCGCCCCAGCCCAGGCCCAGCGAGGCCAAGTTCCTCAGATCTGCCTGCCCGCGCAGGTCGGTCTTGTCGGGACCGATCACGCCGGTCGCCAGGATCTCGGCCTGTTGGTTGACCAGCCGCAGCGTGTCCAGCGTGATGCGCTGTCCCTGCTGGCTGCCGCGCAGGCGGATGTCGGTGATGCCGGTCAGCGCGCCATCGACCTGCGCCTGGCCCAGCGACAGGTCGGTGCCGCGCCCCGACAGATCGAAGACGCGCTGCCCGCTGCGGTCGCTGACGCTGCCGTCCAGCGTCAGCCCGCCGCGCCAGCCGCGGCCGAACGCGGCCAGCGACCGGATCTCGGCCATCCCCGTCAGGTCGGTCACGCCCTCGCCGACCACGCCCTCGACCGTGGCGGTCATCTGCTGGTTGGTCAGGTCCAGGTCGCGGATGGTGACGACGCCCGACGTCTCCTCGGCCGACAGAACCAGGCGGGTGGTCCCGGTCAGCGCCCCGTCCACATCCTGCTGGCCCAGGCGCAGGTCCTCGCCGGTGCCGGTCATCTCGATGAAGCGCACGCCGTCCGCCTGCCGCGCCGTGGCCTCGGCCTTCAGCGCGCCCGACAGGCCGCGCCCCAGCGCGCCCAGGTCGGGGATGTCCAGGCTGAGGCGCGCATCCAGCGCCTCGGCGCCCAGGACGCCGGTGCCGTCGGCGGTGATCTGCGGGTTCGCCACCCGCAGCGTGTCGATGACAAAGGCGCCGTCGCGTTCCTGGGCGATGGCGGTCAGGTCGGTGCGTCCGCGCAGCAGGCTGTCCAGTTGCGCGACGCCAAGGGCAAGGTCCGTCGCCTCGCCCGAGACGGTGACGCGGCGGCTGCCCGGCGCGCCCGTCACCGCCGCCTCGGCGGTCAGGCTGCCCGCCATCGCCGGGTCGGCGTCGGTCAGGCTGGACAGGCGCAGGTCGGCGCGCAGGTCGGTGGCGGCGCTGCTGATGACGCCGCGGGCGGCGGCGGTCAGGCGCCGGGCATCGACGGTCAGGTCGCGGATCTCGATCCCCTGGTCATCGCGGCGCACGCTGGCGGTGATGGCCGCGTCGCCCGCGAGCAGGCGGTCGAGTTGCTCCTGTCCCATGGTGATGTCGCTGCCGGTCACCTCGGCCTCGACGTCGAAGCCGCGGCTCAGCACGGTATAAAGCCCGGCGACATGGGCGCTGGCCTGCCCGGTCAGCGGCCGCCCGGCCAGGGTGGACAGGTGCGACAGCTGCTCATAGGCGGCGTCCAGCTCGCCCGAGAGGGTGATTCCCGACCGCAGACCGTCGGCCCGGATCGTGCCGAAGACGCCGAAGTCGCGTCCCCCCAGCGTGAACCCGGCCAGTTCCAGCGCGTTGCCGGGTGTCAGGTCGAACCCCGTCTCGCCGCTGATGGTCGTGCCCAGCGCGTCCTGCAGGCCCTTGTCGGCCAGGGCCAGCCCGTCGGCGGCAAAGCGGATCTGGCCCAGGACCTGTTGCAGGTCGCCGCCGTCCAGCTGCACGCTGCCCGATCCGTCCAGCGTCAGCGCGCCGATGCGGTCGCCGTTCTGGACCAGGTCGCCGACCCGCCCCTTCAGCGTCCAGCCGTCGCCCTGCGCGGCGTCATAGCTGATCTGCAGGCTGCCCGAGCGCACGTCCGTCGCCTCTCCGCCGAACGGCAGGCGCACCGGCAGGCGGGTCGCGCCCGCGTCCTGTCCCAGCGTCAGCAGCACGACGACCGACTGCGGCGCCCCCGCGGGCGTGGTGGTGACGGACCCGGTCAGGTTCAGCGCCTCGGTATCGACCAGCAGCACCGGCAGCGACAGCCGCCCGTCCTGCCCGCGCCAGCCCTCGGCCAGCAGCTGCGAGCGGGCGCCGAAGAAATTGCCGTGGTCGGGCGGCAGCAGGCTGGCCACGTCGCCCGACAGTTCCAGCCGGAAGCCGGTGCCGGGGGTGCCGTCCTCGCCCGCCTGCGCGCGGGCCGAGGCGCGCCCCGTCACCCGGTCCTGCCCGTCGGTGGCCAGCCGGATGCCGGCCGCGAAATCGGCCAGCGGCCCCTCGCCCTTGATCTCGGCCGCGACCGAGGGGCGGCCGTGCAGGTCGATGGCATTAGCAAACAGCCCGCCCTCGGCCTCGTCCAGCGTCAGGTCCAGCTTGAGGGTCGTCGTCGCGTTGGAATAGGCCGTGTCCAGCGCGAACACGCCCCGCTTGCCGTCCACGCGGTCGATCGCCAGCTGCGCGGACCCCTCGCCGCCCGCCAGGGTCATCCGGCCGTCGATCGACACGACCGCCGCCTCGCCCAGCACCGGCTTGCCCAGTTCGACCCGCGCGGCGGCGATGCGCGCGATGTTGATGCCGACCGGCAGGGTCGGCAGGGCAAAGTCGCGCACCTCGGCGCGGGGGCCGGCCTGCTCCTGCCGGGGCAGGCGCGGCAGCAGGATCTCGGCGGCGGACAGTTCCTGGATCTCGATGCGGCGGGCAAACAGCGCCGAGCGGTTCCACTGGATCGCGCCGTTCCGCAGGGTGATCCAGACGCCGTCGGCGTCCGCGATGGTCAGCTGCTGAAACGTCGCGCGCGACGACAGCGCCCCCCTGAAGCCGGTGATCACCACCTGCCGGCCGGCCGAGGACAGGTTCTTTTCCAGAAAGCGGGTGATGAAGCCGCGGTCGTCCTCGACCTCGGCCGACAGTTCGGCCGTGGCGTCGGCGATCCCCCCGGTGGGGGCGGCGTCGGCCTTGGCCCAGGGGGCGGGGACCAGCCCGCCTGCCCACGCCAGCACAAGCAGCAGGATCAGGGCGGGGGCCAGCAGGCGGGTGAGCCGTCTCATCAGAATGCCTGCCCCAATCCCAGATAGACCTGAACGCCGCTGCCGGTGTCGCCCTGCACGGGGGCTGCCACGTCGAATCGCAGCGGGCCGATGGGCGTCGTATAGCGCACGCCGACGCCCGCGCCCGCGTGCCAGTCGCTGTCGTCGCCGAATCCGCTGTCGGCCCAGACCCGGCCGGCATCGGCAAAGGCGGCCAGCCCGATGCGCTGGCGCAGCTGGACGCGCAGCTCTCCGGTCAGGTTCACGATGCTCATGCCGCCCGTCTGGATCGGGCCGTTCGGGCCGGGGATGACCGCGACCCCCAGCGATTCGAAGGGCTGGCCGCGGACCGACCCGCCGCCGCCGGAATAGAACAGATAGTCGCGGGGGGTTTCGGCAATGTCGGGCCCCCAGACCGACCCGGCGCGCGCCCGCCCGGCCAGGGTGAAGCGGTCGTCCGCGCCGAAGCTGCGGTATCCGCGCGCCTCGGCGTCCGCGCGCAGGCCCGAGCCGGTCGTATCCTCAAGCCCGGCAAAGGGGGTCAGCGTGCCCGACAGCCACGTGCCCCGCTTGGCGTCGGTGGGCTCGTCCCGGCGGTCCCAGGTCAGCCGCGTGGGCAGCGCGACCACCGTGAAGTCGGTCGTGCCGGTGTCGTCCGTCACCCGGGATCTGCGGTATTCCAGCGAGACGTCGCCCGTCAGCCGCTCGCTGGGCAGCCAGGTCACGCCCGCGCCGATCACGCCCAGGTCCTGGTCGTAATCCTCCTCGCGCAGGCGCTGGGCCTGCAGCAGCCCATAGGCGGTCAGGTCGGGCCGGAAGGTCGCCGGCCGGTCCAGCCGGACCGAGAACTGATAGTCCCGCCCCGAGGTGCCCGAGCCGATGTCCTTGGACTGGGCGTCCACCCGCAGCCGTTCGCCCCCGCCCAGCAGGTTGCGGTGCATCCAGTAGCCCGACACCAGCGCGCCGTCGGTGCTGGAGATCTCGAACCCCGCGCCGATGCGCCGGGGCTTCTGCTCGACCACGGTCAGGGTCACGTCCAGCGTGTTGCCGGGGCCCAGCGTCTCGGCCTCGTCCAGGGTGATGGCGGAAAAGACGCCCGAGCGTCGCAGGCGGCGGCGGACCGTCTCGATCTCCTCGGGGTCATAGCGCGCGCCTGACGGAAACCCCGCCATCGCATACAGCCGCTGGGTTCGCAGGCGGCTGTTGCCGGTGGCCCGCAGGGTGCCGAACGTCACCGCGGGGCCGGGCGCCAGCGCGATGCGGCTGTCCACGGCCAGCGTGTCGTGATCGGCCACGATGTCGGTCGCGGCGACATCGGCCTTGGCATGGCCCACGTCGCGCCAGCCCTCGACCCCGGCGGTGGCGGCGGCCTTCATGTCCGACGTGCGGGCGACCTCGCCCCGGCGATAGCCGTCGGGCAGCCTGGTGCCCGGCGCGACCGGGGCGATGTCGGCGCGGGCATAGCGGAACCGCGGCCCCGTCTGGATGTCCACCACCACCTGCCGCACAACCGCCGGGGCATCCAGCGGCGCGATGCCCGCGGCCTCGGCCCCGTCCAGGCGGATGTCGATCACCGCGTCGTACAGCCCGGCGTCGTACAGCGCGCCCAGGATGCGGGCGTAATCGGCGCGGGCGGCGGCCAGGATGTCCTGGCCGGTGATCCGCCCCTCGGTCAGCGCCTCGGTCAGCAGCGAACTGTTGCGGATCTGGCGTTCCAGCGCGGCGTCGCCGTTCGACAGCCTGAACTGCAGGTCGATGGGCGAATTGGCCACCGGATCGCCGCCGCCGAACAGCCGCGCCAGCGGCGCCAGCGGCGAGGAGGCCGCCGAGCCTGCGCTGCCTGCGCTGCCCGACCCCGATCCGCCCGAACCGGACTGCGCCAGCGGCGCGCCGGCCGCCAGGCAGCCCGTGGCAACGACCGCTAGTCCTGTGGCAAACCGCCCCGCCATCACTGCCCCGCCCGCCGTCTTGTTTTGCCGCAGTCTTGCCCAGAGCGGGTGGGGAATCCAGTGGGCGCTGCAGGGGACAGGCGTTTGTGATGGGCCGCCCGCGCCGCGCGGCTGACGCAGGGTCAGGTTCAAGACCTCACGCCATTGTCAAGCCCTCACAGGCAGGCTGCGCCAGATTTCCGGAACCCGCAGCGAAAATGCCGCGTTGGCCCGGTGAACCGCGACGAGACACCGTCGCAGACACCCTGCGAAGACGAAGGGACAGTGCCATGAAACCGCTGCGCGTCGCCCTTGCCGCCCTGCTTGTCGTCCTGCCGGTCAGCGCGGCGCAATCCGGCATCGAACAGCCGGCCCCGCAGGCCCAGCCGGTCAAGGGCTGGTCCGCCGTCGCCGGGATGAGCGGGGCCGAGGTGCTGCACATGGCGCGCGGCCTTCCCAAGGGGGCGGACGCCGCCGCCGATCAGCCGTGGTGCGACAGCGCCGCCGCCGTCCAGCAGTCCCTGAACGCCGAGTTCGACGAGCGCATGGTGACGCGCCGCGCCGATGGCACCCAGCTGTGGGGGTCGGACCTGATGGGCACCTGGACGGTCGTGCTGGCGCGCGCCGACCAGACGAACTGCATCATCGCCTCGGGCATCGGCTATCAGGACGGCGCGAACCCCGGCACCTACTACGCCCAGGTGGGCCTGAGGGGGTAAGCGGGACCGATGCCGCGTTGCTTTTCGGGGCGGCCTGTGACAAGGCCGGCCGCGACACCTTCCCCTTCCCTGCAGGCTGACCGATGACCTCGACCCCGACCGACGGCGATTTCCTGGTGCGCGACCTCGCCCTGGCCGAGTACGGCCGGAAAGAGCTGGACATCGCCGAAACCGAAATGCCCGGCCTGATGGCGCTGCGCGCCGAATACGGCGCGGCCAAGCCCCTCGCGGGCGCGCGCATCGCAGGCTCGCTGCACATGACCGTGCAGACGGCCGTGCTGATCGAGACGCTGGTGGCCCTGGGCGCGGACGTGCGCTGGGCGTCGTGCAACATCTATTCCACCCAGGACCACGCCGCCGCGGCGATCGCCGCCGCCGGCATTCCCGTCTTTGCCGTCAAGGGCGAGACGCTGGAGGACTACTGGGCCTATACCGACCGCATCTTCCAGTTCCCCGAGGGCGCGAACCTGATCCTGGACGACGGCGGCGACGCCACGCTGTACATCCTTCTGGGCGCGCGCGTCGAGGGCGGAGAGACCGCCCTGATCGCCGCCCCCCAGTCCGAGGAGGAGGAGGCGCTGTTCGCGCAGATCCGCACCCGCATCGCGCAGACCCCCGGCTGGTTCGCCCGCCAGCGCGACGCGATCCGCGGCGTCAGCGAGGAAACGACGACCGGCGTTCACCGCCTGTACGACCTGCACAAGCAGGGGCTGCTGCCGTTCCCGGCGATCAACGTCAACGACAGCGTCACCAAGTCCAAGTTCGACAACAAGTATGGCTGCAAGGAAAGCCTGGTGGACGGCATCCGCCGGGCCACCGACACGATGATGGCGGGCAAGGTCGCCGTCGTCTGCGGCTACGGCGACGTGGGCAAGGGCTCGGCGGCGTCCTTGCGCGGCGCCGGCGCACGCGTGAAGGTGACCGAGGTGGACCCGATCTGCGCCCTTCAGGCGGCGATGGACGGGTTCGAGGTCGTGCGGCTGGAAGACGTGGCCGCCAGCGCCGACATCTTCGTCACCACCACCGGCAACAAGGACGTGATCCGCATCGAGCACATGCGCGAGATGAAGGACATGGCCATCGTCGGCAACATCGGCCATTTCGACAACGAGATCCAGGTGGCGGCGCTGCGCAACCACAAATGGACCAACGTCAAGGACCAGGTGGACCTGATCGAGATGCCGTCGGGCAACCGCATCATCCTGCTGTCGCAGGGGCGCCTGCTGAACCTGGGCAACGCCACGGGCCATCCGTCCTTCGTCATGTCGGCCAGCTTCACCAACCAGGTGCTGGCCCAGATCGAGCTGTGGACCAAGGGCGACGACTATCGGCCCGGCGTCTATATCCTGCCCAAGGCACTGGACGAAAAGGTGGCGCGCCTTCATCTCGACAAGATCGGCGTCCGCCTGACGGAACTGCGCCCCGAGCAGGCGGACTATATCGGCGTTCCGGTCGGCGGGCCGTTCAAGTCGGATCATTACCGGTACTGACATGCTGATGCTGTGGCGCTGCGCGGGAATCCTGTCGGTCGGGCTGGCGCTGGTCGGCACGGTGCTGCCCGTGATGCCGACGGTTCCGTTCCTGATCGTCGCGGCCTATGCGTTCGACCGGTCCTCGCCCCGGTTTCACGCCCGCCTGATGGCGCATCCGGTCTTTGGCCCGCAGATCGGGAACTGGCGCCGCCACGGCGCGATCGCCCGCAACGTCAAGATCGTGGCGACGCTCAGCATGGCCGCGGGTCTTGCCGTGACCTTCTTCATCCTGCCGCGGCCGTTCTGGCTGGTGCAGCTGGCCGTGATCTCTGCGGTGGCGCTGTACGTCGTCAGCCGGCCCGCGCCGCCGCCCACGGCCTGACCGGCCCTCAGCCCATCCGGGCCTTGATCGCCGCGACATGTCCGGGCGCCGCGCCCAGCGCGGCGGCGGCCAGCGCCTCGGCCGTGTCCATCAGCACCTCCGCCCCGGCCAGCCGGTCCACCAGTCCCCAGCTCAGCGCCTCGGCCGCGTCGATGCGCTGACCCGCCATCAGGATCATCCGCGCCCGCGACGGCCCGACCAGCGCCGCAAGACGCGGCGGATCGGACGGCTGCGGCAGGAAGCCCAGCGCCATCACCGGATAGAAGAACCGCGCCTCGGGCACCGCGACGCGCAGGTCGCAGGCCAGCACCATGCCCATCGCGCCGCCCGCCGCCGTGCCGTTCAGCGCGGCGATGGTCAGGCAGGGGGCCGCCGCAATGGCGCCCGACAGCCGTTCCCAGGCGGGCGACAGCGCAAGCCCCGCGCGCGCCGCATCCAGGTCGGCGCCCGCCGAGAACACCCGGCCCGTCCCGGTCAGGATCACCGCGCGCGCGTCCCCGGCCGCATCGAACGCCTGCGCCAGATCGTCCAGCATCGGCTCGGTCAGGGCATTGGCCTTGTCGGGGCGGTCTAACGAAATCGTGACCAGGCCGTCACGGGGATGGTTCACGCGGATCATCGTTCACTCCTTGGACGCGCAGCCCCGCTGTGGCAAGTGTTGCGCACCCCTGTTGCCGGAAAGGTATCGAGATGTTTCTGCGGATGACAAGCTCTGCCGCCGCGCTGCTGGCGCTGACCGCGCCCGCATTCGCCGATGTGACGCCGGCCGAGGTGTGGCAGAACTGGGTCGCGTACTATCAGGCCAACGGCTATGTCGTGACCGAGGGCAGCCGCGAACAGGCGGGCGAGACGCTGACGATCCGCGACGCCACCCTGGCCTATGCCGCGCCCGGGGATGAGGGCGCCATGACCGTCACCATTCCGCAGGTGACGCTGCAGGCCACCGGCGACGGCCGGGTCCGCACCACGGTGGCAGAGCAGTCGCGGGCGATCATCCGGTTCAGGAACGACAAGGACCAGCCCGTCACTGCCGAGGCGACGGCCACGCTGAAGGGGGCCGAGGTCGTGACCGGCGGCACCGCCGCCGACATGACCCACGACGGCAAGGCGGCCGAGGTTCTGGTCGCGCTGGACAGGCTGGTGACGCCCGAGGGCGACAAGACGGTCCCGCTGACGCTGACGCTGCTTAACACCACCTATCGCCACCGCGCCGTGGACGGGTCCAGCCTGGCGATCACCGCCTCGGGCGCGACCGAGCGGGTCGCGCTGGCCGGGACCTTCACCGACGAGGGCCCCGAGATGCCCGGGACGACGCGCTTTTCGGTCAGCTTCGACGGCGTGCAGGGCTCGGGGCAGGCGACGATCCCGAAGGGCGTCCAGATGGGGGCGGGCGGCGACATGAACGCGGCGCTGAAAGCCGGGCTGGATGTCGCGGGCACGCTGACGATGGCGGCCATGGACCTCAGCTTCGATCATGCCGGCAAGGACGAGACGGGCGCCGACCAGTCCGTCGCCGGAACGACCAGCGGCAAGGGCATCGACGCCGCCTTCGGGCTGTCGGCGGGGGGCATCAGCTATCAGGCCAGCGGCGATGCGCTGCAGGCCAGCATGACCTCGGGCGATCTGCCGGTCCCGCTGGGCTATGCGATCAACAGCGTCAGCACCGACATCCAGGTCCCCGTGATGCAGTCGGACACGCCGGCGCCGTTCAAGTTCGCCTATTCGCTGGGCGGCCTGACCCTGGACGACGGGATCTGGGGGATGCTGGACCCCAAGGGACAACTGCCGCGCGACCCCGCATCGCTGGACATCGACGTGACCGGGCTGGTCCGGGTGATGGCGGACCTGTTCGATCCCGCGACGCTGAACGCCTCGGATGACGCGGACGACGGCGCCGCGGCGGATGGCGGGACCCAAGCGCCCGCCAGCGGCGCAACCGGCGGCACCGCCGACGGCGCGGCCCCCGATGCCGCACCCGGCACGCAGGATGGCGGCGCGCAGGACGCTGACGGGGACGACGCCTCGTCCGAGCCGTCGCCGATCCAGCCGACCGAGGTCACGATCAACAAGCTGGGCGTTCAGGCGCTGGGCGCGCGCATCGACGCCTCGGGCGCGCTGGCGGCCACGGCCGGCGGCAGCATGGACCAGCCGGTCGGCACCATCACCGCCCGGATGGAGGGGCTGAACGCCCTGCTGGACAAGGCGGTGGCGATGGGCCTGGTCGAGCAGGACCAGGTCGCGGGCTATCGCATGATGCTGGCCGCCTTCGCCAAGCCCGCGCCCGAAGGGGGCGACGCGCTGGTCAGCGAATTCGAGTTCAAGGAAGGCGGCCAGATCTTTGCCAACGGCCAGCAGGTCCAGTAAGACCGCTGGACGGACGCATTCGCGGGGCCGGGCGCAGTCTGGCCCCCCTTTTTTCATTTCCACGGCCGCCGGTGGCGGCAAGGCGGGCCCATGACCGGCGCATCCTCTGACCTGCAGGCGCTGACGCGGGCGCTGCTGGACGCGGCGCGCGCGGCCGGCGCGTCCGAGGCGGACGCCATGGCGGTCGAGGGCGAATCGCTGTCGGTCAACGTGCTGGGCGGCGCGCTGGAACACGCCGAGCGCGCGCAGGGCGTGGAAATCGGCCTGCGGGTGCTGATCGGCGGGCGGCAGGCCAGCGTCTCGGCCAGCGAAGTGTCGGAGCGCACCATCGCGGAAATGGCGGCCCGCGCCGTCGCCATGGCGCGCGAGGCGCCGGTGGACGACAGCCTGGGGCTGGCCGACCCCGACCAGCTGGCCGGCACGACCGACATGGCCCGCGGGCTCGAACTGGACGACGACAGGCCGCCCCCTGCCCCGCCCGAGCTGCTGGACCGCGCCCTGCGGGCCGAGGCGGCGGCCCTGGCCGTCGCGGGGATCAGCATGGTCGAATCGGCCAGCGCCGCCGTCAGCCACCGCCGCCTGTGGCTGGCCGCGACCAACGGGTTCTCGGGCGGCTATGGCCGCAGCGGCCATTCCCTGTCCGCCGTCGCCATCACCGGCGAGGGCCTGGGGATGGAGCGCGACTGGGCCGGCGAAAGCCGCGTCTGGGCCGCCGACCTGCCCCCGCCCGAGGAGATCGGGCGCCGCGCGGGCGAGCGGACCGTGGCCCGCCGCGGCGCGCGCAAGCCGCCGACCGGGGCGTTTCCCATCCTTTACGACGAACGCGTCGCCTCGTCGCTGATCGGGCACCTGCTGTCGGCGGTGAACGGGGCGGCGGTGGCGCGCGGGGCCAGCTGGCTGCGCGATGCACTGGACCAGCCGGTGCTGCCGCCCGGCCTTGACCTGACCGAGGACCCGCTGCTGCCGCGCTATCCGGCCTCGCGCCCGTTCGACGCCGAGGGGCTGGCAACGCGCGCGCGCGCCATCGTGGCGGACGGCGTGTTGCAGGGCTGGACGCTGGACCTGGCGACCGGGCGCAAGCTGGGGATGGCGTCCACCGCCAGTGCCGTGCGCGGGATCTCGTCGGCGCCCTCGCCGGGGGTCAGCAACGTGACGCTGTCGCCGGGCAACGCCACGCCGCAGGCGCTGGTGCGCGACATGGGCCGCGGGCTGGTGGTGACGTCGATGCTGGGCGCATCGGTCAACCCGACGACCGGCGACTATTCCCGCGGGGCCGCGGGGTTCTGGGTCGAGAACGGCCAGATCGCCTATGCGGTGAACGAATGCACCATCGCGGGCAACCTGCGCGACATGCTGATGCGGATGGTCGCGGCCGACGACCTGCCCGAGTGGCGGCCGCACCGGGTGCCGTCGCTGCTGGTCGAGGGGATGACCGTTGCCGGCGACTGACCTCGCCCTGCTGGTCGAGGCGGCCGAGGCTGCGGGCCAGGTCGCGCTGCGCTATTGGCGGGGCGCGCTGAAAAGCTGGGACAAGGGCGGCGGCGCCGGTCCCGTCAGCGAGGCGGATCTGGCCGTCAACGACCTGCTCGAACAGCGCCTGCGGGGGGCTCGCCCGGCCTATGGATGGCTCAGCGAGGAAAGCGCCGACGATCCCGCGCGGCTGGATGCGGCGCGCTGCTTCATCGTGGACCCGATCGACGGGACCCGCGCCTTCATCGCCGGGCAGGACGGGTTCGCCGTCGCGCTTGCCGTGGCGCAGGGCGACAGGGTCACGGCCGGTGTGGTGCATCTGCCCGCGCGCGGCGTGACCTATGCCGCGCGCGCGGACGGGCCGGCCACCCGCAACGGCCACAGCATCGCCCCGCGCCCGGCGGCGCTGGAGGGCGCGACGGTGCTGACCAGCAAGGCGGCGCTGGACCCCGTCCACTGGCGCGGCGGCCTTGTGCCCCCGATCCGGCGCGAGTTCCGCCCGTCGCTCGCGTGGCGGCTGTGCCTGGCGGCCGAGGGGCGCTTTGACGCGGCGCTGTCGATGCGCGCGGCGTGGGAATGGGACATCGCCGCGGCCAGCCTGATCGCCGAGCGCGCAGGCTGCGCCGTGACCGACCGGCGCGGCGGCGCGATGCGATTCAACCAGGCAAGGCCGCTGGTGGACGGGCTGGTCGTCGCCGCACCCGGCCTGCACGCCGGCCTGCGCGCGGCCATGGCCGCCGACGACAGCACCCCGGCCACCGCCGCCGACGCCCGCGACGCGGCCCGCGAGGCGGGGGCCGAGATCGCCGCCCCCGCCGGCCCGGCGCCGGCGACACCGACCAGGCCCGCCCCTTCGGCAAAGGACCCGCAATGAACCGGCTGCCCCCCGAAACCCGCGACCGTCTGGCCGACGCGATCACCTTTCACCCCGCCACGGCCGAGGCGCGGCTGTTCCGCGAGGCGCTGGGCCGCTTTGCGACCGGGGTCACGGTGGTCACGGTGCAGGGACCGGACGGCCCGCTGGGGATGACGGTCAACAGCTTTACCAGCGTGTCGCTGAACCCGCCGCTGGTGCTGTGGTGCCCGGCCCGCGCCTCGTCGCGCCATGACGCGTTCGTGGGCGCGCGGGCGTGGTCGGTGCACGTGCTGGGGGCCGAGCAGCTCAAGATGTGCCTGCGATTCACCCGGGGCGGCGCGCAGTTCGCCGGGCTTGACCCCGCCGTGACCGAGGACGGCGCGCCGGTGCTGGCGGGCGTGGCCGCGCGGTTCGACTGCCGCGCCCATGCCAGCCACGACGGTGGCGATCACACGGTGCTGATCGGGCAGGTCGCGCGGGTCACGGTTGCGGGGCCCGACGACCATCCGCTGGTCTTTGCCGCCGGGCGGTTCGGCGCGTTCCATCCCGACATCGGCTGACCCTCAGCCCACGGGCTCAAGCTCGATCGCGGGCAGCGGCTCCAGCGGCGGCAAGGGGTCCAGCGGGGCCGAGAAGATCGGGTCCAGCCGCGGCGCGGTGGTGGCGACGGTGGCGCCCGGCCCGCCCAGAACGGCGATCTGGCGCGCAAGCTGCGCGATGGCCTGGTTCTGCGCGGCGGCGATGGCGCCGGGCGCGGCGACGGCCGTGGTGCCGCGCCCGCCAAGCCCCCCCAGCCCCGCGCTGCCTGACGCGCGCTGTGCGACCGGCAGCGGCACTGCGATGTCGAAGCGGCGGGCATGGTTGGCCCCGCCCGCGGCGTCGTTGGCGACGTAATAGGCCCCGCTCAGGCGATAGACGCCGTCGCGCTGCGCCAGGGCCTTCTCGACCCGGACCTCAACCCGCCGCCGGGGCGGCTCGGCCAGCGGCCACGGCTCGGCAATGACGGTCGCGCCCGACAGGTCCGAGATCGCGCGGGCCAGCGTCAGGGTGAAGGCCCGTTCCGGCGTGTCGGCCCACAGGTTGCGGGGGTTCGACCGGATGGCCCCGTCGGCGGTCTGCCACGACACCTCGCCCGCCGCGGCATATTCGGGCAGCGACACGTCCTTCAGCTCGGCCGTGCCCAGGGCGTTGCTGACCTGCGGGCCGGCGCTGGGCGGGTCGATCAGCCAGCGGCCGGTCTTTTCCGGGTTGGAACAGCCCGCCAGCAGCGCGGCGGCCAGGATCAGGGGCAAGGCGTGGCGCATGTCTATCGTCCCAGCAGGAAGGCGCGCGGATTGCGCTCGATGGTGGTGGCAAGGCTGCCGAGGCTTTCGGCCGCCCGGCGCAGGCCGCGCAGCGTGTTGACCGTTTCGGTGTTGAACGCGCCGCGCTCGCCGTAGGTGGCGATCACCGCCTCGGCCCGCGCGGCCAGTTGCTGGAACCGCTGCGACAGCTGCGGCAGGGTGTTGGCGGCGCGGGCGATCTCGTCCATGGCGCGCCGGGCCGAGGCGAGCGCCGCGTTCAGGCTGCCGGCGGCGTTGCCGTCGCGCAGGTCGTTCAGCAGGCCGGACGCCGCCTGAAGCGTGTCCGACAGGTTGCGCGGCAGCTGTGCGGCGTCCTCGGTCCCCAGCATGGCGCGCAGATCGTCCACCACGCCCTTGCCCGCCTCGCTGATGCCCGACCAGTCGAACGTCTCGACCGCAGCGGCGGCGGCGTCGATCCGGTCCACCATGGCCGGCACGTCGGCCGCAGCCTGCCGGATCGAGGTGGCGGCGGCGCCCGCGTCATCGACGAACTGGCCGATGCGCGCGCCCACCTTGTTCCGGGCCAGGTCGGCGGCGACCGTGCCGATGTCGGCGGCGGCCGTCCCCACGCGGTCCACCGCGGTGCCCAGCTTGCCGGGAAGCGCCTGCGCGGCCTCGGTCCCGATCAGGCCGCGCACGTCGGCCAGCACCTGCTGGGCCTGCGCCCCGATCGCGGCGAAATCCACGCCGCTGACCGAGGTGGCGGCGCTGTCAAGCCGGTCGATGATCCCCGGCAGCTTGTCGGCCGCCCCGTTCAGCTTGTCGGCGATCTGGTCGGCCTTGTCGGTCGCACCCGCGATGTTGGCCACCGCGCCCGAGGCGCGCAGCTCCTGCACGGCCGTGCGCAGCTCGGTCATCGTCACCTGCGCCTCGTCGATGGTCTGGCGCAGCGATTCGGGGATCGCGCGTGTGTCCTGCGAACTGGCGATGGCGGTCACGCTGTTCATCATGTCGGTGGCCGACTTCAGCAGTTCCTCGAGCTTGAGGCTGCCCAGGCGGTTCACCAGCCCCTGCGCGGTGGTGGCGATGTCCGACAGGTCCGGCGGCGCGGACGGCAGGACCGGGAACGGCTTTGCGTCGGCGTCGATCTGCGCGGGCGGCGCATCGGGCAGCTCGATCAGCTCCACCATCAGCGAGGTGCCGAAGATCCCCGCGCCGGTCACGCGCGCGCGCAATCCCTGCGCCACGCGTCCGGCCAGGAAGGTCAGCGCGTCCGAGGGGCCCGCGTCCTCGGGCAGTCCCAGGCGCTGCGGCGACAGGGCGATGGTGATGTCCTGCAGGACCTGCCCCGCCTGCCCTTCCTCCCCCGGCACGACGCGCACCGACAGGCCGCTGACGCGCCCCACCGTCAGCCCCTGGAACTGCACGTCCGCCCCCTCGGCCAGACCGCGGACGGCCTCGTCCATCAGGACCGTCAGGCGCAGCTCGTCGCCGGGCGCGGTGGCGAACAGGCTGTTCTGCGCCGTCTGCCGGTCGGGCTGCAACTGGAACACATGGCCCTGGGCGACCGGCTGGCCACCCGACGACAGGGTCGCGAACTCTGCCCCGCCCTGCACCAGCGAGGACACGGAATTGACGTTCAGCGACACGCCCTGCGGCCCCAGCGACACCGAGAAGCCTGCCGTGTCCCAGAACACCGTCGCGGTGGTCAGGCGCTGGTCGTGGGGCGCTTCGATGAAGACATCGGCCTGGACGCTTTCGTCGGTGTCCGACAGCCGCAGGTTCTGCATCCGCCCGACCTGCAGGCCGCGATAGAAGATCGGCGCGCCCTCGGTCATGCCCTTGGCGTCGGCCGAGGACAGGACGACCCAGGTGCCCTGTTCGTTGCTGCGGGTCAGCGGTGCGCGGTCCAGCCCCTCGTGGACGACCAGCTCGGCCGGCCCGGGCCGGGCGTCCCAGTAGCCCTCGATGAAGGCGCCGGTCAGCACCGTGTCCAGGCGCGAGATGCCCTGCGCCGACACCTGGGGCCGCACGATCCAGAACTCGGCGGCGTCGTCGATGAACTGCGCGACGTCCTTGTCCACGCGGATCGAGACCACCACCCGCTGAAGATCCTGCGTGAAGCGCACGGCCTCGACATTGCCCACGGTGATCTCGCGGAACTTCAGCGCGGTTTCGCCGGGGGTGATGCCGGTCGCGTCGGCAAAGGCGACCTGGACCAGCGTGCCGCGCCCGGCATAGGCGTTCCAGGCCAGCGCCATCGTCACCAGCAGCGCGATGATCGGCACCGCCCAGATCACCGACACGCCGGCGCGTGCGGCGCGGGCCGCGGTGCGCCGCACCGGGCTGGCCGGACGCAGGGTGCCCGGACCCGAGGGGGGGCGGGGGCTGTCGCCGTCGGGGCCGGACCCCGCGCGGGGGTCGGTGACGGGCGGCGGTCTGTCGGTCATGCGGCGGTCCTGTCCCTGCGGGTCCGCAGCGGCAAGCCGCGCCAGATCAGCCGCGGGTCAAAGCTTTGCGCGGAAAGCATCGTGAAGGCAACCGACAGCGCAAAGCTGACCGCCGCCGGCCCCGGGTGGACGGTCGCGACGAACCCCAGCTGCACCAGCGCCGCCAGGATGGCCACGACGAAGACGTCGATCATCGACCAGCGCCCGATGAACTCGATCGCCTCGAGCGCGCGCAGCCGCGTGTGCGCGGCCTCGACCGAGGCGGGACGGCCGGCGACGTGGGCCAGCCAAGCGATGACCACGAACTTGCCGATCGGCACGACGATCGAGGCCACGAACACGATCGCCGCGACCCCGTAGCTGCCGTGATGCAACAGCTCGATCACGCCGCCGATGATGGTGGCTTCCGAACTGCCGCGCAGCCCGGCGAAGGTCTGCGTCTTCAGCATCGGCAGCAGGTTCGCCGGGACATAGAAGATCAGCCCCGCGGCCAGCCACGCCCAGACCGCCTGCAGGCTGCGCCGGTCGGGGGGGGTCAGCCGTGCCCCGCAGCGGCCGCAGGTGGTGGCGTCCTCGGGCCAGACCCGGCCGCAGCCCCGGCAGCCGACCAGCCCGGCGCGGTGGGCGGTCAGGACCGGCGCGTCCTCTCGTGCGGCCAGGGCGTCGCTGGCGGGCGCGGCCGGTCGGGGTGGGGTCGGGGCAGGCGCGGCCGGGGCGGGCGCGGTCATAGGGCGCCGCCCCCCTGGACGGCGGCGTCGCCCGTCTGGGGCCGGGCGGCGTCGGGGATCGCAGGACCGTCCCGCCGCTCGGCGCCAGCCCCCTCCTCGCCTTCGACCAGGGCGCGCCGGGCCGCCGTCCGGGCCGTGTCGGGGACGACCTCGCGGCCGTCGGTGAACGCGCCGCGATCCTCCAGCGTGTCCCAGATCGTCGTCGAGCAGGTGAACACGTCACTGGCCGCGCCGACCACGATCAGCGCGCAGAACGCCCAGAACGCCGGCCCCAGGCTGACCGTGGCCAGTCCCGCCACCTTGACCAGCGCGACCGACGTGCCGATCACGAAGATCTCGGCCATGGACCAGGGGCGCAGGATCTCGGACAGGCGGAAGGCCGCGCCGGCATGGCGCGCGGGCAGCCCCTGCCCCCGCATCGGCAGCAGCACATAGACCAGCAGCGCCGCCCGCAGCGCCGGCAGCGCCACGATGAAGCCCAGCACCGCCACGGTCAGCGGCATCAGCCACCCCTGCGAGAACGCCAGCGCCACCCCGAAGATCGACGTGGCGTTGCCGAATCCCATGCGCGAGATTTCCAGGAACGGAAAGAACACCGCCGCGACCATCAGCACCATGGACGTGACCGACAGCGCCACGATCTGCGTGAACGCGCCCTCTCGCGGGCGGGCCAGCACGCTGTGGCAGCGCACGCAGCGCGCGGTCTCGCCGGGCGTCAGCTCGGTGTCCACATGCAGCGCGTCGCAGCGCGGACAGGCGATCAGCCCCGCGCCGGTCTGCACGTCATAATGCCCCGCCTCGATCATGCCCCGCAGGATAGGGCCGGGCCGCCGCGGCGCAAGGGCGGCCCCGCGCAAGGCTGCGTGAAAGGGCGCAGCCGCCCCGCTTGCGACTGGCGCAGCCTCTGCTAGCGTCGGGCCAAGTGAGGGGGAGCGCCATGACCCATGACGTCATCATCGCGGGCGCGGGCAGCGCGGGCTGCGTTCTGGCCGCGCGCCTGTCGGAGGACCCGCGCCTGCGCGTCCTTCTGATCGAGGCGGGCGGGCGCGACAACTATCACTGGATCCACGTGCCGATCGGCTATCTCTACTGCATCGGCAATCCGCGCACCGACTGGATGTACAGGACCGCCCCCGAGCCGGGTCTGCACGGGCGGTCGCTGCTCTACCCGCGCGGGCGCGTTCTGGGCGGGTGCAGTTCGATCAACGGGATGCTGTATCTGCGCGGGCAGGCCGCCGACTATGACGGCTGGCGGCAGATGGGCTGCACGGGCTGGGGCTGGGACGATGTCGAGCCGCTGTTTCGCAAGTCCGAGGATTACTTCGCAGGCCCCTCCGAGCATCACGGCGCGGGCGGCCCCTGGCGGATCGAGACGCAGCGGCTGCGCTGGGACATCCTGGACGACTGGGCGCGTGCCGCGCAGGCCGAGGGCATCCCCGCCAGCGACGACTTCAACACCGGCGACAACGAGGGCGTGGGCTATTTCAAGGTCAGCCAGAAGGGCGGCTTCCGCGTGTCCGCCGCCCGCGCCTTTCTGCGCCCGGCAAGGCGGCGGCCGAACCTGACCGTGATGACCGACCGCCAGGTCCGCCGCGTCGTGTTCGAGGGCGACCGCGCCGTGGGGGTCGAGGTCTTTGCCGACGGTGTCGCCGAGGTACTGCGCGGGCGCCAGATCGTGCTGGCGGCCGGGGCCATCGGATCGCCCCAGATCCTGCAGCTGTCGGGAATCGGACCGGGCGCGCTGCTGGCCGACATGGGCATCGCCGTGCGCCGCGACGCGCCCGTAGGCGAGAACCTTCAGGACCACCTGCAGCTGCGCTGCGCCTGGAAGGTGTCCGAGGCGCGCACCCTGAACCAGCTGGCCCGGCGCTGGTGGGGCAAGGGCATGATCGGCGCCGAATACATGCTGCGCCGGACCGGCCCGATGAGCATGGCGCCCAGCCAGCTTGGCGCCTTTGCGCGGTCCACCCCCGACGTGGCGACGCCGGACCTGGAATGGCACGTCCAGCCGCTGAGCCTTGAGGCCTTCGGCCAGCCGCTGCACGACTTTCCCGCCATCACGGCCAGCGTCTGCCACCTGCGCCCGGAAAGCCGGGGCCATGTCCGCATCGCCTCGCCCGACCCGATGCGCCACCCGGTGATCCAGCCCAACTATCTGTCCACCCCGGGCGACCGGCTGACCGCCGCCCGCGCGATCCGCATGACGCGCCGGATCATGGCGCAGGACGCGATGGCCCGTTATCGCCCCGAGGAGTTCAAGCCCGGCCCGGCCGCGCAGACCGACGCCGAGCTGGCCGATGCCGCGGGCCAGATCGGATCGACCATCTTCCACCCCGTCGGCACGGCCCGGATGGGCGCCGACGACGGCGCGGTCGTCGATCCGCGGCTGCGGGTGCGCGGGGTGCACGGGCTGCGGGTGGTGGACGCCTCGGTGATGCCCGTCATCACCTCGGGCAACACCAACGCGCCCACGATCATGATCGCGGAAAAGGCCGCCCTGATGATGGCCGAGGATTTGCGCGGCATTTGACCCGTTAACCCCTGCCCCCCGGCCCGCCTGCTAAGGTGCGGATGGGCGACGTGGGACGGGGGGTGGCTGATGGCCGCGGGCAAGGGCAACTCGCCCATCATCATCAAGCGGATCACCGTGTCGGGCGGCGGCGGGCACCATGGCGGCGCGTGGAAGGTGGCCTATGCCGATTTCGTGACGGCGATGATGGCGTTCTTTTTGCTGATGTGGCTGCTGAACGCCACCACCGAAAAGCAGCGCCAGGGGCTGGCCGACTATTTCGATCCCACCATCCTCAATTCCCCGTCCGGTGCGGCCGGGGGAATCGACGGCGACGGACCCCCGCAGACCCCCACCGAGGCCGCGCAGACCCAGGATTTCGAGGCGACGGCCCGCGCGATCCAGAACCGGCTGACCGGCAGCGGCGCCGAATCGATGCAGCGGGTGAACCTGCTGCGCCACGTCGTGACGCGGATGACCGACGAGGGGCTGGTCATCGAACTGGGCGACATCGTGGACGAACCCCTGTTCGTGGACGAAACCGCCGAGCCGACGCCCGCGCTGCGCGAGCTGACGGCGATCCTCGCCGCGGTGCTGGGTAATGTCCGCACCCCGGTCGCGGTCGGCGGGCACGTGCGGGCCTATCCCGAGATGATGGTGGACAATCCGTCGTGGCCGCTGTCGGACGGGCGCGCGCATGGCGTGCGGCAGTTGCTGGCGCAGGGCGGCATGGACCCGGCGCGCATCAAGCGGGTGACGGCCCATGGCGACCGCCGCCCCCGCGACGCCAATCCGATGGACCCGTCCAACAACCGGGTCGAGGTCATTTTACTGAGATAGGCGGACAATCCGCTGGCGCGTTAGGGGGATGTTAAGCCCTGCCGCGCACTCTGGCCGCACCAACGAACCAGTCAGGGTGACGTGCATGTCGATCTCTTCGTCCCTCAACGCCGGTGTCGCCGGATTGGCCGCGAACGCCACGCGCCTGGCGGGCATCGCCGACAACATCGCGAACTCGGGCACATTCGGATACAAGCGGGTGAACACCGAGTTCGAGGGGATGGTGGTCACCGCAGGCCCTGCCTCGGGCACCTATTCGGCGGGCGGCGTCAGGGCGATCTCCTCGCGCGTGGTGGACGAAAAGGGGGGGCTGGTCACATCGGCGAACGCGCTGGACCTGGCCACGGCGGGGCGCGGGATGCTGCCGGTGATGCCGTCGGTGCTGCTGGGGGCCGGGCTTGGCGACCGGCCGATGATGATGACGTCGACCGGATCGTTCCGCCCCGACGCCGAAGGCGTGCTGCGCACCGATTCGGGCCTGGTCCTGCTGGGCTGGCCGGCGAATGCGGACGGCACGATCCCGACCAGCAACCGCGATTCGGTGGGGGCGTTGCAGCCGGTGATCCTGAACGGCAACCAGACCTCGGCCGACCCGACCACGACGATCAGCCTGGGCATGAACCTTCCGGCGGTGGACACGCGATTCGGCGCGGAGGGTGACGCCCTGAGCACCCGGGTCGAGTATTTCGACAATCTCGGCGCGCCCGAATCGCTGGACATCACCTTCACGCCGACGGTCGCCGGCGCGGTGGGGCAGTCGAACACCTGGACGATGGTGATCCGCGATTCCGCCATGGACCCGGCCTCGAACGTCATCGGGGAATACACGCTGGTCTTCGACGACAGCCCCGCGCTGGGCGGTACGCTGGCGTCGGTCACCTCGGTCAGCGGGGGCGCGTACGATCCCGCCACGGGAACGATGGCGCTGACCGTCGCGGGCGGCCCGATGACGGTGGGGATCGGCCTGCCGGGGGACCGGGACGGGATGACGCAGCTGGGCGCCAGCTTCAAGCCGACCAACGTCACCAAGGACGGCTCGCCCGTCGGCAACCTGACCACCGTCGAGGTTGACGAGAACGGCTATATGCACGCCACCTACGACACGGGCTTTGTCCGCACGATCTATCAGATCCCGCTCGTGGACGTGCCCAACCCGAACGGCCTGGTCGCGCTGAGCAACCAGGCCTATCAGGTCTCGCCCAGCTCGGGGTCGTTCTTCCTGTGGGACGCGGGCGACGGCCCCACCGGCGCTGTGATGGGTTACGCCCGCGAGGGATCGACCACCGACGTCGCGGCCGAGCTGACCGACCTGATCCAGACGCAGCGCGCGTATTCGTCCAACGCCAAGGTCATCCAGACCGTGGACGAGATGCTGCAGGAAACCACCAACATCAAACGCTGATCGGGGGGCCGCAGTCGCGCGGTGTAATCGGCCATGAGCCTGTCGAACGCACTCTCGGTCGCCCTGTCGGGGCTGACCGCCGCCTCGCGCGGGACCGAGGTGGTGGCCACCAACCTCGCGAACGCGATGACGCCCGGATTTGCCCGGCGCGAGCTGCACCTGTCGCCGCAGGCGCATGCCTCGGGCGGCGGCGTGCAGATCGACGGGGTCGCGCGGGTGATCCGCAGCGCCGTCCTGGCCCAGACCCGGATCGCAGACGCCGGAACCGCCCGCGCCGATACGCTTGCGGCGTTCCACGCCACGCTTGCCGGCGCCTACGGGGTTCCGGGCGACGCCGGGGCGCTGACGGCCCGCCTGGCGGATCTGGACGCCGCCCTGATCACCGCCGCGGGCCAGCCGGAAAGCGAGGTCCGGCAGTCGCAGATCCTGTCCACCGCGCAGGCGCTGACCGGCACGATCAACCGCATCTCGGACCAGATCCAGCAGGCGCGCGGGGCGGCCGACCAGGCGATCGCCGCCGATGTCGACCGCCTGAATCAGGGGCTGACCCGCGTGGCCGCGCTGAACCGGCAGATCGCCGTGCAACTGGCCAGCGGCAACGACGCCAACGCCCTGCAGGATGCCCGCCAGACCGAAATCGCCGCCATCGCGCAGATCGTGCCCGTTCAGGAGGTGGCGCGCGAGGGCGGGCGCGTGGCCCTGTTCAGCACGTCGGGCGCGGTCCTTCTGGACAGCTCGCGACCCGTGAGCGTCGGATTCGCGCCGGCCGGGCCGATCACCCCGCAGATGACGGCCGGCACGCCCCCGCTGTCGCGCCTGATGCTGGACGGGGTCCAGATGACGGCGGGCCAGATGCGCCTTTACGACGGCGGGCGCCTAGGGGCCAACTTCACCATCCGCGACGAGGCTGCCCCCGCGGCGCAGGCGGGCTTGGACGCGCTGGCCCGTGACCTGCACGACCGCCTGGCCGACCCTGCCGTGGACCCGACGCTGGTCGCCGGCCAGCCGGGACTGCTGACCGACGACGGGCAGATCGCCACGGCCGCAACCGAGGCGGGCCTTGCCGGTCGCCTGCGCCTGAACGCCGCGGTCCAGCCGGACCGCGGGGGTGCCCTGTGGCGGCTGCGCGATGGGCTGGGCGCGGCCGCGCCGGGCCTTTCGGGCGACTCGACCCTGCTTCAGGGGCTGCGGGGGGCGCTGGCCGGTGCCCGCACGCCCGCGTCCGCCGCGCTCTCGCCGGTGGCGCGCACCGCCGCGGCCTTGGCCGGAGAGCTGACATCGGGCGCGGCCAGCAACCGCCTGGCGGCCGAAGCGCGGCAGTCGGCGGCAGGCGTTCAGTCCGCCGCGTTCGAGGCGATGATGCAGCAGGACGGCGTTGACAGCGACCAGCAGATGGAAAGCCTGCTTCGGCTCGAGAACGCCTATGCCTCGAACGCCAAGGTGCTTCAGGCCGTCGACGAGATGCTCCAGACGATCCTGAGGATGCCATGACCCCCAGTTCCATCGGCGACCTGACGCGCGCGACCTCTCTGCGGCAGGCCAATGTCCTGCTGAAGTCGCGCCTGAACACGCTGACCCAGGAGGCCACGACCGGGGTCAGGTCGGACATTCCCGCCGCGCTGAACGGAAACCTGGGCCCGCTTGCCCAGATCGAGACGCGGCTGACCAGCATCGCCGCCTGGCGCCAGAACGCGACGGGCGCGGCGGCAGAGCTTGCCGGGCTGCAAGAGGCGCTGGGTGCGATCCAGGACATCACGTCAGAGATGGGACCGGTGCTGCTGGGCGCGGCAGGCAGCGCGGATGCCGCGACGCTGGACCTTCGCGCGGGGCAGGCCGCCGCGGACCTGCGGGCGGTGGCAGGCTTCATGAACGTCGACCTGGGCGGCCGGTACCTGATGGCGGGCGCGGCGGTCCGGTCTGCGCCGATCGTCGATCCGGGCCGGATCCTGGCCACGGCGCGAACCCTCGTGTCGGGCCAGCCCGCGACGGCGGACGTCGTCGCGGCGGTGGATGCGTGGCTGGACGCGCCGCCGGGCGCCGGCGGATTTGCGGACGCGCATGTCCCGGGCGGGCTGGGTGGCCCGGCCCCGGTCGCGGTCGGGGCGGACACGATCGTTGCGAACCCTGTCACCGCCCTTGATCCTTCGCTGCGCGACACGCTGAAGGGGCTGGTCCTTGCCGCCCTGGCCGGGGATGCGGGGCTGGGCTACACGCGCCAGCAGAAGGCCGACCTGATGGCCGCGGCGGGGCAGCGGCTGTCCGGGGGCAACCATCACCTGACCCTGTTGCGGGCGTCCGTGGGCCTGACGCAGGACACCGTCGAGCAGGCGGACACGCGCAACGGGGCCCAGCAGACCGCCCTGTCGCTGGCGCGCTCGAACCTGGTGGCGGCCGACCCGTACGAGACGGCCTCGGCCCTGACGCAGACCGAAGGCAACCTGCAGACCCTTTATGCCCTGACCGCGCGGCTGTCGCGCCTGTCGTTGACGGATTACCTATGACCCGCATCCTCCGCCTGACGCTCATCCTGCTGATGCTTCCTGCCCTGGGTCTTGCGGCCCCGGTCCGCATCAAGGACCTGGCGACGATCGACGGCGTGCGCGGCAACGACCTTGTGGGCTATGGCCTGGTCGTCGGCCTGAACGGCACCGGCGACAGTGTCCGCAACGCCCCCTATACCGGGGAGATGCTGGCCGGCATCCTGGAACGGCTGGGCGTCAACGTCACCGACGAAACCTTTCGGCCCAAGAACGTGGCGGCGGTCATGGTGACCGGCACGCTGCCCCCCTTCGGCCGCGCCGGCAGCCAGATCGACGTGACCGTCTCGGCCATCGGCGACGCGAAAAGCCTGCTGGGCGGCACGCTGGTGATGACGCCGCTGAATGCCGCGGACGGGCAGGTCTATGCCGTGGCCCAGGGCTCGATCATCGCGGGCGGGGTCTCGGCCCAGGGGGACGGCGCCAGCGTCGTGCAGGGGGTGCCGACCGCCGGCACCATCCCGTCCGGGGCGCGGGTCGAACGCGAGGTCGATTTCGATTTCTCGACGATGGCCAGCTTTCGCATCGCGCTGCGCTCGGCGGATTTCACGACCGCGGCGCGGATGGAAAAGGCGATCAACGACGATCTGGGCGACGGCGTCGCGACGCTTCTTGATTCCGGCACGATCGCGATCGACTCGGCCAGCCTGGGGCGGGTCAACCCGGCCCGGCTGGTGGGCCGGATCGAGAACATCGCCGTGGAGCCGGAAAGCAAGGCGCGCGTGGTGGTCGACCACAAGTCGGGCACGATCGTGATGGGAGAGGATGTCCGCATCTCGCGCGTCGCGGTGTCGCAGGGCAATCTGACGCTGCGGGTCCGCGAGACGCCGATGGTGTCGCAGCCGAACCCGTTCGCCCCGGGAGACACGGTGGTGGTGCCGCGCACCGATGCGTCGGTGACGCAGGAACCCGGGATCGGCTTTGCCGAGGTCAGCGGCGAATCGTCGCTGTCCGACGTGGTCGCGGGGCTGAACGCGCTGGGCGTCAGGCCGCGTGAACTGATCGACATCCTCAAGGCTGTGCACGCCGCCGGGGCGCTGCACGCAGAGTTCGTTGTGAACTGAAGGGCCGCGCACCAGCCGGCGTGCCACCCCCCCGCGTCGAACCTGCACGGCGGGGCGGCGCTGCGGGCGGGACCGGCGCTATGCCTGCACCGTCTCGCCCGGTTGCACAGGCCGGCCGTCGACGGTCAGCGCGATCTCGCCCGAGGGGACACGCACCGCCGCGATCTGCCAGCTGCGTCCCGCCAGCCGCAGCCGCGCGGTAAAGCCGGGCCAGTCCTGCGGCAGGCGGGGATCCAGCACGAATCCCTCGGGGCGACGGGTGATGCCCAGCAGCCCCTCGACCGCAGCGCGATACATCCAGCCCGCAGAGCCGGTGTACCAGGTCCAGCCGCCGCGACCCAGCTTGTCGCGGTCGGCATAGACGTCGGCGGCCACGACATAGGGCTCGACCCGATAAGTTTCGGCCGCGGTCGGGTCCAGCGCATGGCTGATCGGGTTGATCGCGTCAAACAGCCGGTGCGCGCGCGTGCCGTCGCCCGACCGGGCCAGCGCATAGACCATCCAGGCCGCCGCATGCGTGTACTGCCCGCCGTTTTCCCGCACGCCGGGCGGATAGGACTTGATGTATCCCGGCTCGGCCGGCGTGTCGCGGAAGGGCGGCGTGAACAGCCGCATGACCTGGGCCCCGCGCACGAACAGCTGGTCCAGGGCCGCATCCACCCCCTGGCGGGCGCGGTCGGCCCGCCCTGCGCCGGAAATCAGGGCCCAGCTTTGCGCGATGGAATCGATCCGGCACTCGGCGCTTTCGGCCGAACCCAGCGGCGTGCCGTCGTCGAAATAGCCGCGGCGATACCACGCGCCGTCCCACCCGTGGGTGTCGAGGGCGCGCACCACGTCCTTGCGGTGGGCCAGCCACGCCTCGGCGCGCGCCGTGTCGCCGCGCAGGCGGGCCAGCGGCGCAAAGGCCGCGATGGTGTCGCACAGGAACCAGCCAAGCCAGACGCTCTCGCCGCGACCCTGTTCGCCCACGCGGTTCATGCCGTCGTTCCAGTCTCCTCCCAGGATCAGCGGCAGGCCCCGTTCGCCGGTCCGTGTCACCGCCAGATCGAGGGCTCGCGCGCAGTGGTCGTAAAGCGCCGCCACCTCGCCCGAGGGCTGAGGCGGAAAGAAGCGGTCGTGCTCGCCGGGCTCCAGCGCGGGGCCGTCGATGAACGGCACCGCCTCGTCTAGGATCGCGCTGTCCCCGGTGGCGCGGACATACAGGGCGGTGATGTGCCCCAGCCAGACCACGTCGTCCGAGATCATCGTCCGCACCCCGGCGCCTCCGCGCGGCAGCCACCAGTGCTGGACATCGCCCTGCGGGAACTGGCGCGAGGCGGCGTTCAGGATCTGGCGGCGGCACAGCGCAGGGTCCTGCAGGATCAGGGCGCTGGTGTCCTGCAACTGGTCGCGGAACCCGAAGGCGCCCGAGGCCTGATAGAACGCCGTCCGCGCGCGAATCCGGCAGGCCAGCGCCTGATAGGGCAGCCAGGTGTTGACCATCAGGTTCAGCCGCGGGTCGGGCGTGTGCACCTGCAGCGTGCCCAGCGTCTCGTCCCAGTCCTGCCGGGCCGCCGCAACCGCCCGCTCGGGCGCCTGCGGCGCACGCGCGGCCTGCAGCACCCCCGCCAGATCGGCTGCGGGCGCGTTGGCCAGGATCACGGTCGCCTGCGCCGTTTCCCCGGGGGCCAGGGCCATCGCCCAGCGGATCGCAAGGCAGGGGTCGCCCTCGGCGTGCAGCCCCTGGGCACTGCCGGGCGTGTGGTCGCGCTCGGTGGGGCCGACCGGATCGGCCGGCGCGCCGACGGGCCAGTCGGCCAGCGCCGCAGGGCGCCCCACCGGGCCGCCGCGTCCCAGGAACCCGGTGCGCGAGCCGCAGAACCGCTGGAGCGGCCGGTCGCAGGCCAGCGCCGTCACCCGGTCGCCGAAATCCGTCGAAAAGGTGTTCTGTCCCAGCAGCGCGTCCAGGTCGCGGTCGAACCGCGTCTGCACCATCGGCGCGGTGCGGGTCCGGTCGCTGCCCAGCACCAGCTGGGCATAGGCGATGCCTTGCAGGTTCAGGCGCCGATTGGTGCGGTTCGTGACCGCCAGCCGCGTCAGCCGCGCCGGCCCGTCCGGGGACAGGGTCATCACCGCCTCGACCGCGACCCAGCCGTAATCGGCGCTGAAGCGGGAATAGCCCAGCCCGTGGGCAGCCTCGTGCACGGCCGTGGGGTCGGTGGACAGGGCCAGGAACGGCGTCGCCACCGCGCCGGTGTCGGGATCGTGGATCAGGATCGCCTCGCCCGGCGGGTTGCTGACCGGGTCGTTCGACCAGGGCGTGACCTGATAGTCGCGCGAGTTCACCGCCCAGGTGAAGGCCGCGCCCTCGGCCGAGACGTGAAAGCCGAAATCCTCGCGCGCGACGACGTTGATCCAGGGGTGCGGGGTCTGGCGGTCCTGCGTCAGGCGCAGCACGTATTCGCGCCCGTCCGGCGCGAAGCCGCCAAAGCCGTTCCAGAACTGCAACGGCGAGGTCGAGGGCGGCAGCGGCGCGGGCACCACGGCCGGCGGTCGGGAACGCGGCAGCGCCGCCTGGGGCCGGCGGGGGGGCGAGGCCTCGCGCAGCCGGTCCATCTGCTCGGACAGCTTGCCGTTGCGGGTGTGCAGCATGATGCGGGCCGCCGACACCAGCGTGTCGAAGCTGGCCTTGCTGATCTGGTCGCGGCGCACGGCATGGACGTGGCGCGGCGCGGACGGGCCTGCGACCTGCTGGGCGGCGTCGCACAGCGCGCGGATCGCGTGCTGCAGGTCCTGCACATAGGACGAGGCGCGTTCGTTCAGGATCACCACGTCATGGGCCACGCCGCGGGCGCGCAGGAAGGCGTGCATCCGCAGGGCCTGGCGGACGATGGGCAGGTCCGCCTCGTCGTCGATGCGCAGCAGCAGGATCGGATCGTCGCCCGAGATGCCCATGGGCCACAGCTCGGCCTGCGTCCCCAGCTCGGTCCGGCGCTTGGGGGTCGCGGCCATCCGCAGGTCGGGCCAGATCAGCAGCGCGGCATAGGCGCGGAACAGCTTGGCCTCGTCCAGCGTGACGTCCAGATGGCGCAGCTGGACCTGCGAATAGGTCCAGGACAGGCGCAGCTCCTGGTCGAAGACCGCCGGACGGCTGTGATGGGTGGCCAGGCGGTCGCGGTCCTCGGCCGTCTCGGCCACCAGCGTCCAGAAGGTCAGCGCGACCGACTTGCCCGCCGGCACGCGCACCCGGCGCCGGATGGCGAAGATCGGGTCCAGCGTGTGGCCCTGCGCGCCCGACAGGGTGGCGCCGGGGGCAAAGGCGGCGGGATCGGCCAGCGTGCGGCCGCGGCCCAGAAACGCGCGGCGATCCGTCTCGGCCTCGGCGGCGGGAACGATGGCCTCGTCCGAGGCGGCGACCAGGTGGGCCAGGTAATAGGCCTTGCCGTGCGGATCGCGCGGCCGGCGCTCGGCCACGATCAGCGAGCCGCCGTCGCGGATCTGGGTGTGGACGAACATCTTGGAGAACGCGGGATGCGCGCGATCGGACGCGGGCTTGTCCAGCACGATTTCCCCGTACGACGTGACCTCGATGGTGCGGTCGCTGCCCGAGCGGTTGCGCAGGGTCAGGCGGCGGCCGTCGGCGTTGCCCTCGGCCGCGGCGATGACCTCCAGCCGGCTTTCGATGGCGTTGGCGGTCTTGAAGAACTCGGCCTTGTGGTCGGAAAACACGGCCGAGCTGCGCTCGTCGTGCCCGCCGCCCGGGGAATGGGTCGCCGACCACCATTCGCCGGACTTCACGTCCCGCATGAAGATGTGGATGCCGCCGTCGTCGGTGGTGGCGTCGGGCGTCCAGCGGTTCAGCGCGATGGCGCCGAACATCGACCCCCCCGCCCCCGTGGACGAGATGATCGTGGAGAACGCGCCGTTCGACATCAGCGCCACCTCGCGCGGGGCCTGGCCGGGTTCGTCCACGGCGGTCTGGGTGTCGCCCGCCCCCAGCATGGACCCGCGCCCCAGGCCCTTGGTGGACGGCGCGCGGGTGACGGGGGTGATGTCGCGCGGCGATTTTTCCTGCAGCAGCAGCTCGGACGCGCGGACCACGGGATCGGCATGGAACCGGTCGCGGTGGACGCCGTCCAGCACGGTGTTCGCGATCGCCATGATCGACATGCCGTGGTGATGGGCCATGACGTTGCGGACGATGGAATGGGTGGCGGGCGCGCGCAGCCGGTTGGGCGCGAAATCGACCGCATCGTAGAACCCGTAGGGCCCCTCGGCCCCCATGGCGCGCAGCCGCGCGAGGTTGCGCACGGCGGCCTGCGGGCGGATCTGCGCGGCCAGGATCGAGGCATAGGGCGCCACGACATAGTCGCCGCCGGTCCGCTTCAGCGCCAGGGTCGGCACGCCGAAGGCATAGTACTGATAGTTCATGTCCCGGTCGCGGGCGTTGAACGCGCTTTCCGACAGGCCCCAGGGCAAGTTGTGGGCGCGCCCCCAGTCGATCTGGACGTCCACCGCCATCTGGTTGGAATGGTTCAGGATACCCCCCTGCCGTTCCTTCAGCAGCAGGGGCGGCATCAGGTATTCGAACATGCAGCCCGACCAGGACAGCAATGCCCCCTGGTGGCCCACGGTGGCGAAGGGGCGGCCCAGCCGGGCCCAGTGTTCCTTGCGGATGTCGCCCTTGGCGATGGCCAGAAAGCTGGTCAGCCGCGCCTCGGACGCCAGCAGGTCATAGCTGGATTCGTCGAGCTGCTCGTCGTGGGGACGATAGCCGATCGACAGCAGCATCTTTTCGGGATGCACGAACAGCGTGAAGTCCATCTGGAACGCCAGCAGCCGCGCCCGCTCGGCCAGCAGCGCGACGCGGGTGGCAAAGCTGTCCATCGCCACGCGGCCCTCGGGGGCGGGGGTCAGCACGTCGGCGCTGTCGCGCACCAGCGCCTGCGCCCAGGCCAGCACCTCGGCCGCGGCGCCATCGGGGGTGGCGCCGTCCAGCTCGGTGGCCAGACGCAGGATCTCGGCCGCGCGGCTGTGCATCTGGTCGATCGCCACGGGGTCCGACAGCGGCCCGCCCGCGGTCTGGGCCAGCGCCGCGGCAAACCCGCCGATGGCGCCGTCCAGCGCGCCGCGCAGGTCGCGCAGCGCGCGGCGGTCCTGCGGCAGGACGGCCAGTTCCATCTGCAACAGCCCCAGCGTGTCGCCGAGGCCCCCCGCCCGGCGGCGCCGGATCGAGGGCGCGTCGCTGGCCCAGTCGCGCAGGCCCGCCGCCAGCGCCACCAGCAGCCCCGCCAGGTTGCCGCTGTCCACGGCCGACAGATAGGGCGCGGGCAGCACCGCCAGCGTGCGGGTGCTGTACCAGTTGAAGAAATGGCCGCGGAACCGCGCCATGCGTTCCATCGTGGTGATCGTCGCGTCGATGCGCGTCAGCGCCGTGTCGAGACCGATCCAGCCCATGTCGTGGGCCGACATCACCGACATCAGGTAAAGCCCGATGTTGGTGGGCGAGGTGCGCTCGGCCAGCTTCGGCTCGGGCGTTTCCTGCCAGTTGTCGGGCGGCAGGTGGTGGGTGTCGGGCCCCACGAACGTCTCGAAATACCGCCAGGTCCGGCGCGCCACGCGGCGCAGGTCGGCGGCGTCCGCCGCGTCCAGCACCAGCCGGTCCTCGGTCTCCAGCGGGCGCGAGGCGCGCGCCATGATCCACGGCGCGGCGATCCAGATGCCGCCCACGACCAGCGCCACCGGCAGGGCGGTCGGGTTCAGCGCCGCCGTGGCCAGGATGCCCGCCCCCCCGATCAGCGGCGAGGCGATCATGTGGCGATAGGCCGCCCCCAAGCCCCCGCCGGCGCGGCCCGCGTCGCGCGCCGTCGTCCATTCCAGCAGGTGGCGCCGGCTGACCCCCATCCGCCACAGGGTGCGCCCGATGGCGTCCAGCGCCGACCAGGCCCGGAACGCCACCGTTGCCAGCCGCAGCGCCAGCTGCGTGACATAGGTCAGCGCATCGCCCAGCATGTGGCGCAGGTGATAGTCCCACGACACGCCGTACTGCGGCCGGAACACGCGCAGGTCCACTTGCAGGATCGGCACCAGCGCCGCCAGCAGGATCAGCGCCGCTTGCCAGACCATGGCGTCCCCCCCGCGCAGGACCAGCCAGCCCGTCACCGACGCCCCTGTCCAGCCCACCGCCACCAGCGAGCGGCGCAGGTTGTCCAGCATCTTGAAGCGGGCCAGCCCGTCCAGGCCGTTGCCCGGCGTCAGGATCATCGGCAGCAGCTGCCAGTCGCCGCGCATCCAGCGATGCTGGCGGCTCGCCTCGGTCGCATAGCGGATCGGGAAATCCTCGACGACCTCGACGTCGGTGACCAGGGCCGCGCGCGCCAGGCTGCCTTCCAGCAGGTCGTGGCTGAGCACGGCGTTTTCCCGGATCCGCCCGGTGACGGCGGATTCGAAGGCATCGACATCGTAGATGCCCTTGCCGGTGAAGCTGCCGCGGTCGAACAGGTCCTGATACAGGTCCGACACCGTGAACACATACGGGTCCAGCCCCCGGTTGGCCGAGAAGATGCGCTGGAACACCGAGGCGTCGGCCCCCGTCGTCAGCGACGGCGTGACCCGCGGCTGCATGATGCCGTGGCCGCGCACGACGGTGCCGTCGGGCCCCAGCACCGGGCGGTTGACGGGGTGCGCCATCTTGCCGGCCAGCGCCGACACGGTGTCGCGCGGCAGGCGGGTGTCGCTGTCCAGCGTCACGACATAGCGGATGCCCTCGGGCGGGGTGGGGCCGGTGGACAGGAAGCTGGTGCCGAAATGGCCCCGCAGCAGCATGTTCAGCTCGGTCAGCTTGCCGCGCTTGCGTTCCCAGCCCATCCAGACGCCCTCGGACGGGTTGAACTGCCGGCGCCGGTGCAACAGGAAGAACCGCCGCACGCCGCCGTGGTCATAGCGGTCGGCCAGCGCGTCGATCCGGTCGCGGGCGTGGTCCAGCAGCCGGCGATCGTCGGGCATGGTCTCGGCGGGCGCGTCGCGCCAGTCGGTCAGCAGCGCAAAGCTGACATCGCCCAGGGGATTGGCCAGATAGTGCGATTCCAGCATGTCGGCCAGTTCGTCCACGGCGTCCAGGCTGGTGATCATGCCGGGGATCACGACAAGGGTGCGCGCCTCGGGCGGGACACCGGCGCGAAAGTCATACGAGGGCAGCCGCTGCGGCGGCACCGTCCGCGCCGCCAGGAACCCCAGCGCCTGCATGGCGGTGTCGGACGCGGGCAGCACCGTCAGCCCCAGCAGCAGCGCGACCTGCCAGCCCGCAAGGCCCCCGTCGGGCAGCAGCCAGCCCATCGCCGCCACCAGCGTCGCGGTGATGGCGATCAGCGGCAGGACCAGCATCCACAGGCCGACGCGGCGCAGGCCCGCCAGCCGGTCGCGCCAGGTTGGCCCGTAGCCCGCCAGCGCGCGGAACGCGACCTGCTCCTCTCCGACCAGCAGATGCCCGACCTCGACCCGCTCGCCCGCGGGGGTGCCGGCGCGGCGCCCGGCCTCGTCCAGGGCGCGCTGCGCGACCTCGAGCTCGGTCAGGTCGGACCGCCGCGCGATGCGCTCGATGGCCGAGCGATAGCCGGTGCGCGTCCCCTGGTCGAGCCGGGGGTATTCCGAGCCGGCGGCCAGCAGGGCGTCGACCACGCTGACGCCCTCGAACCAGTCCAGCCAGTCCACTTCGCCCATGCGGCGCAGGCTGCGGACGATGTTGCCCACGGTGACGTTGCCGCTGGACTGGCGGGCGTATTCCGTCTGGATCGCGCGTTCCGCCGCCTCGGGGCCGCCCAGCCTGCGTTCCAGCGCGGCCAGCGCCGCCTGCGCGTCCGGGCCGCCGTCGCGCAGCCGGTACAGCAGCTGCGCGGCCACCGTCTCGTCGCCCACGCGGCCGGCGTGGCGGTCGATCACGGCCGCGGCGGCCCCGGGACCGATGGCCTCGGCCAGCTCGTCGGCGATGGTGTTGGCGGCATTGCGCCGGGCGCGGGCGGTGGACACGCGGTCGGCCAGCCGCCGCAGGTTTTCCACCAGCACATAGCGCAGGAACGTGGGCACCGCCCACAGTTCGGCGATGTCCAGAACGGCGACCGACTGATAGCCGCGCAGAAAGGCGGTCAGGTCGTCGCGGTCCACGTCGGAGTTCGTCAGCGCGACGAAATACCACGCGATCAGCAGGCTGCGGGGCGCACTGCCGCCGCCAGACAGCGCCACCCCGGGCAGGCGACGCAGGAAGTTGCGGTTGAACCCCTGGCGCAGCTGGCGCAGGTTTTCCTCGACCATGTGGTGGTTGTCGATCAGCCATTCGGCCGCCGGCGTCACCGTCTCGCCGCGCTCGGCGGCAGCCACGGCCTCAAGGTAGTTCGTGCGGATCGCCTGCTGGTTGTCGATCAGCCGCTGGATCGGGCGCGCCGGCGCGTCCGCAAAGTCGGGGCGCGGGGTCAGCGCCAGCTCGCGCCCGGCCTCGTACATCGACCGTCCGGTCCACAGGTCGAAGCGGATCGGCTTGAGCGTCGGGGTCCAGTCCGAGCCCCGCATCCCCTTGCCCGACCCGCCCTGGCGGCGCGCGGCGCGGCGCCTGCGCGGCGACAGACGGCGGCGGGGCGAAGAGGGGAATGAGTTCGACATCTGGACGTCCGCCTTCGTTGGCCCGGACCTGCGGGCGTGCAAGGAAAAGCACAAAACCCCGCCCGCGCCAACGCCCCAGCCCGCGGTTCGTGCCCGGCGGTCCGGCGTGCCCCCTGTCGCAGGCGCCCCGCTTTCGCTATGGCCGCCTCAGGACAGCCAGCGACAGGGCCCGCCATGACCCAGACCACGACCATCCCCACCACCCCCATCGAGGGCCAGAAGCCCGGCACATCGGGACTGCGCAAGAAGACCCGCGTCTTCATGCAGCCGCACTATCTGGAAAACTTCACGCAATCGGTCTTCGACGCGATCGGGGGGATCGCCGGCAAGACGCTGGTGCTGGGCGGCGACGGTCGGTTCTGGAACGACCGGGCCGCGCAGGTGATCCTGCGCATGGCGGCGGCCAACGGCGCGGCGCGGGTGATCGTGGGGTGCGGCGGCCTGCTCTCCACGCCCGCGGCCTCGCACCTGATCCGGCTGCGCGGCGCGGACGGCGGCCTCATCCTGTCGGCCAGCCACAACCCCGGCGGCATCGACGAGGACTTCGGCTGCAAGTTCAACGGCCCGAACGGCGGCCCCGCGTCCGAGGCCGTGACCGACGCGATCTTTGCCCGCAGCCTGGCGATCGACCGCTATCGCATCACCGAGGCGCAGGACGTGGACCTGTCCACGCCGGGCGAACGCCGACTGGCCGGCATGACGGTCGAGGTGGTGGACCCGGTCGCCGATTACGCCGCCCTGATGGAACGGCTGTTCGACTTCGACGCGATCCGGGCGCTGTTCGCGGGCGGGTTCTCGATGCGCTTCGACGCGATGCACGCCGTGACCGGCCCCTATGCGGTGGAGATTCTGGAACGCCGCCTGGGCGCGGCGCCCGGCACGGTGGTCAACGCGAACCCCCTGCCCGATTTCGGCGGCGGCCATCCCGACCCGAACCCGGTGTGGGCGGCCGATCTGGTCGCGCTGATGATGGGCGAGGACGCGCCCGATTTCGCCGCCGCGTCGGACGGCGACGGCGACCGCAACATGGTGCTGGGGCGCGGGGTCTATGTCACGCCGTCCGACAGCCTGGCGGTGCTGGCGGCCAACGCGACGCTGGCCCCGGCCTATGCCGGCGGGCTGGCGGGGGTCGCGCGCTCGATGCCGACCAGCCGCGCCGCCGACCGCGTGGCCGCGGCGCTGGGGATCGAACGCCACGAGACGCCGACCGGGTGGAAGTTCTTCGGCAACCTGCTGGACGCCGGCCGCGTCACCCTCTGCGGCGAGGAAAGCGCCGGCACCGGGTCCGACCATGTGCGCGAAAAGGACGGGCTGTGGGCGGTGCTGCTGTGGCTGAACATCCTGGCCGCCCGCCGCCAGTCGGTGGCCGAAATCCTGGCCGAGCACTGGGCCCGCTTCGGCCGCGACTATTACAGCCGCCACGACTACGAATCGGTGCCCACGGCGGGCGCGAATGCGCTGATGGACCGGCTGCGGGGGATGCTGCTGGCGCTGCCCGGCCAGACGGCGGGGGGGCTGACGGTCGCCGAGGCCGACGACTTCACCTATCACGATCCGGTGGACGGCTCGGTTTCAAGCCGTCAGGGGGTGCGCGTGACCTTCACCGACGGCAGCCGTGTCGTCTTTCGCCTGTCGGGCACGGGGACCGAGGGCGCGACCCTGCGCGTCTATCTGGAACGCCACGCCCCGCCCGGCCAGCCGCACGACCTGGACCCGGCCAAGGCGCTGGCCCCGGTCATCGCGGCGGCCGAGGCCCTGGCCCGCATCGCCCAGCACACCGGCCGCACCGCGCCGGACGTGACGACCTGATGGACGGCGGATTGCCCGCAGGCGATGGCCCGGCGGGGCCCGTTCCAAGGCCCCGCGCCGGCGCCGTCCTTCCGTTGGACGGGGTCGGCTCCGACGCGGGGGGCGTCGTCCGGCGCCGGGTCCGGCGCGCCGCGATGATCCGGTGCAGTCAGACGCCGCCGCCGGCGCGATACGCACCCGCGTCCGAAGGGTGCACGGACCTTCCCGATGCCGCCTTTGTGCAGGGAGCGGGCGGAGCGAACATCCTCCGGGCCAGCGAGCTCTGCTCGCGCAAACAGGCCGGACATCCGAGAGCACGCGATCGGGTCGAAAGTCTGCTACCATCCTGACAAGAGGGGGGCCGTCCACATCTGCAATCTCTACAGCCAGACCCGCGCGCAGGACGCGATCCGTCAGTTGTTCGGCGGCTCGGCCTTCACCGACACGACCGGCAACCTTCAGCCCGGCAGCGTCTGGCCCGACCAGCTTGCGCCGGTCGTGCGGCACACGGACGGCGGGCTGGAGCTGGCCCGCGCCCGTTGGGGGATGCCCTCGCCGCCCTCGGTCCTGAAGACCGCGCGCGATCCTGGCGTGACGAACGTGCGCAACACGGCCTCTCCGCACTGGCGGCGCTGGCTTGGCCCCGCGCATCGCTGCCTTGTGCCGCTCACGTCCTTTGCCGAGCCGCAAGGGGCTGGACGGGGCAACCAGTGGTTCGCGCACGCGGACGACGCGCCCATGTTCTTTGCGGGGATCGAGGTCCGTGGCTGGACGTCCCTGCGCAAGGTGAAGGACGGCGAGACGACCGACGACCTGTTCGCGTTCCTGACGACCGAACCGAACGCCGAGGTGCGCCCGGTGCATCCCAGGGCGATGCCGGTGATCCTGACGCGGCCCGAGGACTGGAACACCTGGCTGACCGCGCCCTTCGACATCGCCGGAATGCTGCAACGGCCGCTGCCCGACGGCACGCTGAGGCTGACCGAAGCCCCGGTCTGAGGCAGCGGCAGGGCGGCGACCCGGGGCCGTCCGTTGGGCGGTTCCTGGCCCCAGGGCGGTCCCGCGCCCTGTCCTGACGGCGCGGCATAGGACGCCCGTGCGAGCGACCGCAGGCGCGACAAGGGCGAGCAGCGGAAAGGAGTGTCACGGGGAAGACTGGTGGAGCCGAGGGGAATCGAACCCCTGGCCTCATCATTGCGAACGATGCGCTCTACCAACTGAGCTACGGCCCCACAGGCGCGCTGTTTGGCGCGCGCGCGGGGGGTTGTCAAGCGGGACGGCGGTCATTCACAGCCGATCCCGCCGCGGTCCAGGGGGCGACCAGAGCCGATCTCGCGCGCGCAGCCGCCCGACCCCGCTTTCAAGCCGTCGCGCCGCGCACCCAGTCGGCCAGCTGCGCGGCCGGGCGCGCGCCGGCCAGCCGGGCGGCCTCGCGCCCGTCGCGGAACAGGATGAACGCCGGGATGCCGCGGATGTCGAAGCGGACCGTTGCGTCGGGATGGCTCTGGGTGTCGATCTTGGCCAGCCGCGCCTGACCGGCCAGCAGCCCGGCGGCGCGCTCGTACTCGGGCGCCATGGCGCGGCACGGGCCGCACCACGGCGCCCAGAAATCCACCAGCAGCGGCAGGCTGTCGCGCCGCGCGGCCTTTTCCAGCGTCGCGAGGTCGATGGCCACCGGCGCGCCCGGCATCAGCGCCGCGCCGCAGGTGCCGCATCGGGGCGACTGGCCCAGCCGGTCGGCCGGCAGGCGGTTGCCCTGCCCGCAGGACAGGCAGGTCAGGGTGTGGGACGACGTGTCGGAGGAGGGCATCGGGGCGCGCCTTTCACATCACTTTGCGTGAACATGATAGGCGCGCCCCAAGCGATCAAGTCACTCGGCCGCCTGGGCGTAAACCTCAAGCGGAGGGCAGGTGCAGATCAGGTTGCGGTCGCCCGCCACGTTGTCCACGCGGCCGACCGGCGGCCAGTACTTGTCCACCCGGAACGCGCCGGGGGGAAAGCAGCCCTGCTCGCGCGAATAGGCGCGATCCCAGTCGGCGACCAGATCCTCGACCGTGTGGGGGGCGTGGCGCAGCGGGCTGGCGGCGGCCTCGATGCGGCCCTCGGCGACCTCGGTGATCTCGTCCCGGATCGCCATCATCGCGGTGATGAAGCGGTCCAGCTCGGCCTTGGTCTCGCTTTCCGTGGGCTCGACCATCAGCGTGCCGGCGACCGGCCAACTCATGGTGGGCGCATGGAAGCCGTTGTCGATCAGCCGCTTGGCGATGTCGTCCACGGTCACGCCGTGTTCGGCAAAGACGCGGGTGTCCACGATGCATTCATGCGCCACCCGGCCGCGGTTGCCCATGAACAGGATCGGATAGGCGCCAGCCAGCCGCGCGGCGATGTAGTTGGCGTTCAGGATCGCCACCTTGGTCGCCTGCGTCAGCCCCGCGCCGCCCATCATCAGCACATAGGCCCACGAGATCAGCAGGATCGAGGCCGACCCCCAGGGCGCCGCGCTGACCGCCCCCGTCCCGTCGCGCGGGTCGGCCGGCAGGTGCGGCGCCAGATGCGCCTTGACGCCGATCGGTCCCATGCCCGGCCCGCCGCCGCCATGCGGGATGGCAAACGTCTTGTGCAGGTTCAGGTGGCTGACGTCGCCGCCGATCTCTCCGGGCTTTACCAGGCCCACCAGCGCGTTCATGTTCGCGCCGTCGATATAGACCTGCCCGCCATGCTCGTGCGTGATGCGGCAGACGTCGCGGACGGTGTCCTCGAACACGCCGTGCGTGCTGGGATAGGTGATCATCACGGCGGCCAGCCGGTCGCCGGCCTTGGCCGCCTTGTCCGTGAAATCCTCGAGGTCGATGTCGCCGTTGGGGGCGGACTTGACCACCACGACCTTCATCCCCGCCATCTGCGCGGAGGCCGGGTTGGTGCCATGCGCGCTGGTGGGGATCAGGCAGATGTCGCGATCCTCGCCGTTGGCCTTGTGATAGGCGGCGATGGTCAGCAGGCCCGCGTATTCCCCTTGCGCGCCGCTGTTGGGTTGCAGCGAGAACGCATCATAGCCGGTGATCGCGCACAGCTTGTCGGTCAGGTCCGCGAACATCCGGTGATAGCCCGCGGCCTGGTGGGGCGGCGCAAAGGGATGCAGCGCGCCGAACTCGGGCCAGGTGAGGGGCATCATCTCGGCGGCGGCGTTCAGCTTCATCGTGCAGGACCCCAGCGGGATCATCGCCCGGTCCAGCGCCAGGTCGCGGTCCGACAGCCGCCGCATATAGCGCATCATTTCCGATTCCGCCCGGTTCATGTGGAACACCGGATGGGTCAGATAGTCGCTTTCGCGGATCAGATCCTCGGGGATCGCGGGGTCGGTCGCAGGCTCGGCCGCGTCAGAGATGCCGAAGGCGTCCAGCACGCGCGCGATCACGTCCGGGTCGGTCGTCTCGTCCAGCGAGATGCCGACGCGGTCGCGGCCCACCCGGCGCAGGTTGATCCCGCGCTGTTCGGCGGCGGCCAGGATGCCCGCCTGGCCCACCCCCACCCGCACGGTGATCGTGTCGAAGAAGGCGTCGGGCTGCACGTCCGCCCCCGCCTCGCGCAGGGCGCGGGCCAGCGCGACGGTATGCAGATGCACCCGCTGGGCGATGGCGCGCAGGCCCACGGGGCCGTGGAACACCGCGTAGAACCCCGCCATGACGGCCAGCAGCGCCTGCGCCGTGCAGACGTTCGAGGTGGCCTTTTCGCGGCGGATGTGCTGTTCGCGCGTCTGCAGCGCCAGCCGATAGGCTTGCCGCCCCGCCGCGTCGACGCTGACGCCGACGATGCGGCCGGGCATGGCGCGCTTGAGCTCGTCCTTGCACGACATGAAGGCCGCGTGCGGCCCGCCATAGCCCATCGGCACGCCGAAACGCTGGGACGTGCCGACCGCGATGTCGGCCCCCATCGCGCCCGGCTCCTTCAGCAGGCACAGCGCCAGCAGGTCGGTCGCAACGATCGCCACCGCGCCCGCCGCGTGCAGCGCGGCGCAGTCGGCGGTCAGGTCGCGGATATGGCCGAAGGTGCCGGGATACTGGAAGATCGCGCCGAACACCTTGCCCGGCTCGCAGTCCTCGGGACGGCCGCGGACGATCTCGATCCCCAGCGGCTCGGCCCGCGTCTGGATGACCGCGACGGTCTGCGGGTGCAGGTCGTCGGCGACGAAGAACGCGGTCGCCTTGGACTTGGCCGACCGGTGCGCCATCGCCATGGCCTCGGCCGCGGCGGTCGCCTCGTCCAGCAGGCTGGCGTTGGCGACCGGCAATCCGGTCAGGTCCGAGATCATCGTCTGATAGTTCAGCAGCGCCTCGAGCCGCCCCTGGGCGATTTCCGGCTGGTACGGGGTATAGGCGGTGTACCAGGCCGGGTTCTCGAAGATGTTGCGCTGAATGGCGGGCGGCGTGACCGTCCCGTGATAGCCTTGCCCGATCAGGCTGGTCATCACCCGGTTCTGGGCCCCCACCTGCCGCATCAGGTCCAGCAGCTCGCGTTCCGACAGCGCCGGCCAGTCCAGCCCGCCGTCCTGGCGGATCGAGGCCGGGACGGTCTGCTCGATCAGCTCGTCCAGCGTCCGGCAGCCGAGGGCCGCCAGCATCTCGTCCATCTCGGCGGGCGAGGGGCCGATATGGCGGCGGTTTGCGAAATCGTCGGGATCATAGGTGGTGGGGGTCCAGCGGGTCATTGCGGGCTCCGTCAGGCGTCGTGGGAAAAACAGGTCAGCCGATCAGCGCCTGATAGGCCGCCTCGTCCATGAATCCGTCCATCATCGAGGCGTCGGTCGGCTTGATGCGGAAGAACCAGGCCGTCATGGCGTCATCGTTGACCGCGCCGGGGCTGTCGGCCAGCGCGCTGTTGACGGCCGTGATCGTGCCCGCCACCGGGGCGGTGATGTCGGACGCCGCCTTGACCGATTCGATCACGACGATCTCTTCGCCGGCCTCGACCTCGCGCCCTTCCTCGGGCAGTTCGATGAACACGACGTCGCCCAGCTGTTCGCTGGCATGGGCGGTGATGCCCACGACGATCTCGTCGCCGTCAGCGCGCAGCCATTCGTGGTCCTCGGTGAATTTCAGCATGGGCCGACCTTTCAGCGTTTGTAGGTTTGGGTGACAAAGGGCATGGGCGCGATCCGCGCGGGCAGTCGCTTGCCGCGCAGTTCGGCATAGACGGTCGCGCCCTCGGGCAGATCGACGGGCAGGATCGCCATCGCCACCGGGCCGCCGACGGACGGGCCGAACCCGCCCGAGCTGACGGTGCCGATCGGCTCGCCCCCTTGGGCGTCTGCGAACAGGGGCGCGCCCTCGCGCACGGGGGCGCGGCCTTCGGGACGCAGGCCGCGGCGGGCGCGGGTGGCGCGGCCCAGTTCGGGCAGGATCACGTCGTCGCCGGGGAACCCGCCCGCGCGCGCGCCGCCGGTGCGGCGGACCTTGGGGATCGACCAGCCCAGCGCGGCCTGCGCGGGGGTCACGGTCCTGTCCATGTCGTGGCCGTACAGGGGCAGCCCCGCCTCCAGCCGCAGGCTGTCGCGGGCGCCCAGGCCGATCGGCGCGACCTCCTCCATCGCCAGCAGCGCCTGCGCCACGGTGATGGCCGCGTCGGCGGGGATCGAGATCTCGAACCCGTCCTCGCCGGTATAGCCCGACCGCGAGATCCACAGGTCGCGCCCCTGGAAGGATACGTCGCAGACATCCATGAACTTCATCGGCGGCATGTCGGGCAGCAGGCGCGCCAGCGCGCCTTCGGCACCCGGACCCTGCAGCGCCAGCAGCGCGCGGTCGGCGACCGGTTCCACCGTCACGCCGTCCAGCGTCCGCAGATGGGCGATGTCCTGGTCGGCGCAGCCCGCGTTCACCACCAGCAGCAGGTGGTCGCCCTTGTTGGCGATCATCAGGTCGTCCAGAACGCCGCCCTGCGGCGTGGTGAACAGGCCATAGCGCTGCCGGCCCTCGGGCAGGCCCACGATGTCGGCGGGCACCAGCGTCTCCAGCCGCGCCGCCACGTCCGGCCCGCGCAGGATCACCTGGCCCATGTGGCTGACATCGAACAGCCCGGCGGCGCTGCGGGTGTGCAGATGCTCGCCCATCACCCCCATGGGATACTGGACCGGCATCTCCCAGCCGGCAAAGGGCACCATGCGCGCGCCCAGCGCCAGGTGCAGGTCGTAAAGCGGCGTGCGTCGCAGATCTTCGGTCACGGCATCCTCCCGGCGGCCCAAACGGCCGCGTTTGCGATGCCCCCTCTGTCCTTACCCCGGATGGGGGCGCCTGAGATCGTTATCCCTTCGGCGGGCCTTGCGGCCACTCTTCAGAGTCTGTCGCGGAAACGGTCTTTTTGCCTGAGAGTTTACCGGGGCGGTTGCTCCTTCGGCCCTGAACGACGCCAGCGTCTCCCGGTTTCCGCCTTTCGTCGTAAAGGGGCGCGCCCCCGGTTGGCAAGAGGCTTGTTCAGCCCGGGCGCGGAAACACGAAGGCGCGGTCACGGCGCAGCATCAGCCACATCGGCGTGCCGGGATCGGGCAGGAACACCGCCGGGACCGTCGCGCGCAGGGTCGAGCCGTCGTGGTCCATGCGGAACTCGACCAGCGATTCGCGCCCCAGGAACCGGGCGCGCTGGACCACACCATGCGCGGCCGTGCCGTGTTCGGGCGTCGGCGCCGGACCCCGGCCGCTGCGGTCGAAGTCGATTCGCAGATGCTGGGGGCGCACCACGATCTCGACCGGGGTGCCGTCGGCCACGCCCGGCGTCAGAAAGTCGCCAAAGGGCGTGTCGGTCAGCGCGCCGTGCACCGTGCCGGTCAGGATGTTGACGTCGGAAAAGAACGCCGCCGCCTCGCGGTCCACGGGGGCGTTGTACAGGTTGTAGGGCGCGCCCCGCTGCACGATGCGTCCGTTCCGCATCAGCAGGATCTGGTCGGCCATCCGCATCGCCTCGTGCGGCTCGTGCGTGACCAGCAGCACGGCCGTGCCCTCGTCCTTCAGCAGCGCCAGCGTCTCGTCGCGGATGCCGTCGCGCAGCCGCTCGTCCAGGCCCGAGAACGGCTCGTCCATCAGCAGGATGCGCGGGCGCGGGGCCAGCGCGCGGGCCAGCGCCACGCGCTGCTGCTCGCCCCCCGACAGGGCATGGGGATAGCTGTCGATGTGGCTGCCCATGCGGACGCGGTCCAGCAGGTCGACCACCCGCGCCCGGTTCGCCGCCGCCCCGCCCCTGAGCCCGAAGGCCACGTTGTCGGCGACCGACAGATGCGGAAACAGCGCGAAGTCCTGAAACATCAGCCCGATGGCGCGGCGTTCGGGCGGCACGCGGAACGCCGTGTCGCAGACCAGACGGCCATCGACGAAGATGCGCCCGCGGTCCTGCATGTCCACGCCCGCGACGATCCGCAGCGTCGTGGACTTGCCGCAGCCCGAGGGGCCCAGCAGGCAGGCGACCTGCCCGGCCGGCACGTCGAACGAGACGTCGTCCACGACCGCCTGCCCGTCGAAGACGCGGCTCAGGTTCTCGACGGCAAGGCGCGGAGGAGAGGGGGGCTGGCTGTGGGGCACCGGCAATCCGATCCATTCGGTCGGGTATGCCTAGCAGCCTATGGCGGAGGGGTAAAGATTTGCGCCGCGATCCGTTACCCGATGCGACCTGTGAAGGTCAGGTGGAAGCCGCCGTCTTCCTCTACCTCGAACCCTTCATAGGTAAAGACGCCGACATAGCCGGCGCGGTCGAGGCTACCGGGCGCGTCGCGCTGAACAATGGCGCGATTGCCGCTCGAAAGCGCAGCAATCAGTTCCCGATAGCGTTTCCCGTCACGCTTCACTCCCTGCATTGAATCTCGATAAAAGCTGCTACCCACTCGCCACGACGAATGCAGAACAGGCAACCGCTCGCCCTTCCACTCGGCAAACCAGTTGCCCCTGGATCCTCTGATATCCTTCAAGCCTGCCGCCCTTCAGATCGTGACGTTCAGCGCGCCGCCGTCCAGCAGCAGGTTCTGGCCCACGATGAACCGCGCCTGCTGCGAGCACAGGAAGGCGCAGGCGGCGCCGAAATCCTCGGCCCGGCCATAGGTCCGGGTGGGGATCGTCGCCTCGCGCTGGCGGCGGGCCTGGTCGGGGGAAATGCCCTGGACCTGCGACACGCCCGCGTCCAGCGCGGTGGCGCGGTCGGTGTCGTGGATGCCCGGCAGCAGGTTGTTCACGCAGACGCCCTTGTCGGCCACCTGCCGCGCCATGCCGGCGACAAAGCCGGTCAGGCCGGTGCGCGCGGTGTTCGACAGCCCAAGCTGCCCGATGGGCGCGCGCACGGCGGCGCTGGTGATGTTCACGACCCGGCCCCAGCCGCGGTCCATCATGCCCGGCACCAGCGCCTGCATCAGCGCGATCGCCGACAGCATGTTGCCGTCCAGGGCGCGGATGAAATCGTCGCGGTCCCAGTCGGTCCAGTGGCCCGGAGGCGGCCCACCGGCGTTGGTCACGAGGATGTCGGCCGCGCCGTCCAGCGCCGCCAGCACCGCCTGGCGCCCCTCGGCGGTGGTGATGTCGGCGGCGACGGGGTGCACCGCGACCCCGTGGCGCGAGGCGATCTCCTGCGCGGTCTGCATCAGGGCATCGCGGCCGCGCGCGTTGATGACCAGATCGACGCCCTCGGCCGCCAGCGCCTCGGCGCAGCCGCGGCCCAGCCCGCGGGAGGCGGCGCAGACCAGCGCCCTCTTGCCCCTGATGCCCAGATCCATCGCCCGTCCCCCCTGCATGCCGCCCCGCGCAGGCAATCGCGCGGGGTTGCAAAGGTCAAGCGGGCTCGTGCCGCGATGCCCTTGCCGGTCAGGCCCCGCGCGCCGTCAGAAGCACAGGATCTCGGCCTCGGCCTCGGCCCGGCGCAGGGTCGCCAGAATCCCCTCGGACGTCGCGCCCGAGCGGAACAGGCCGGCGCGGTCGCCGGTGACCTGCCGCATCCGCAGCACGGTTTCGGCCGCGACATAGTCGTCATGGCTCAGCACGTCGGCGATGGCGTCGATGGCGCACGAGCAGCGTTGCAGCATCTCGGGCGTCTCGCCGTTGGTGCCCATGCAGATCAGCACGTATTCGGCCCGGGTCGCGGTCGGATAGTCGTTGACCGCCTGCGCAAGGGCCGGACCCGCCAGCAGCGCGGCCAGCGCCGCCCCCGCAAGGACCGCCCCCCTCATTGCAGCGCCAGCGCGTGGACATAGGGGGCGGGCGCGATGGGCGCGACGCCCGGCGGCGCAGGCTGGGGCATGGGCACCGCCACGGGTGCCGCGGTGCGCGCCACCATCTCGGGGATCGGCTGGCGGGGGTCCGCGCCCATGCGGAACCGGATCTCCAGCGTCTCGAACCCCTGCATGCGGGCCCTGTTCGGATCATCCGCAAACGGGCGCAGCACGACCTCGCGCGCGCCCTCGGCACCCGTCACCTCGCCGCCGCGGAACACGGCGTCCTTGATCCGGTTGCGGATGTAGTCCGGGCTGCCCCCGGTCAGCGCCGCCATGTCGCGCGCGGTGCTTTCCAGGAAGAACGTGACCACCGGGTCCCCGCCCGAGGTCGGGAACGGCCCGATCCGGCGGCTGCGCTGGGTGGATTTCTGGTCCAGCTGCAACACCGGCTTGCCGTCGGACGGGTCGAGCGCCTGCGACAGCGTCAGCGACCCCCGGTCCTGGGCGGCAAAGCCCGGCACGGCAGGGCCGTCGTGGGTCATCGACCAGACCAGCGTCCGGTCGCCCAGCGCCCAGGGTCCCCGGTCGGCAAAGACCAGATCGCCCGCCTCTCCGGCGCGGGCGGCGCCCGTCGCCAGCACACCCGCCAGCACCAGCGCCGCAGCGCCGATCCAGGAATATCGCATCGTCATCCCTTCCCTCCCGCGCCCTGCCCGGGCGCCCCTCTCGTGCGGCCGCCGCGGGGGCGGCCGGTCAGTCCATCACCTGCAGCAGCATGGCGCGCAGGTCGTCGGGGCGCACGGGCTTTTCCATCAGCGGCACCCCCGCGGCGGCACAATTCCGCGCGATGGCGGGATCGCGCTGCGCCGTGACCATGATCGCCGCGACGCACTTGCCCGCGGCGGCGCGCAGGGCCGCGATCGCGTCCAGTCCCGTGTCGCCCCGGTCCAGGTCGTAATCGGCCAGGATCACGTCGGGGGGGTCGTCCTCGCCCATGGCGGCCAGCGCCTCGGCGATGCCGCCGGTCGCCCGCGCGACCATGCCGAAGCGGTCGGCGAGCAGCAGCTCGTAGGCGCGGCGCATGGCCGCGTCGTTTTCCACGACCAGCGCCACGCGCGAGCGCAGGCGGCGCGCGTCGTCGGCGCCGGATGCGGGGGCGCGCTCGGCCTGACCGTCCGCGGGCGGCAGGCCCACGCGGAACACCGCGCCGCGGCCGGGCTGGCTGTCCACGGTGATCGGGTGGCCCAGCTTGGCGCAGGCGCGGCGCACGATGGACAGCCCCAGGCCCATGCCCCCCGGCCCCCCCTCGCGGCCGACGCGCTGGAATTCGTCGAAGATGCGGCCGCGGTCGGCGGCGGCGATGCCGACGCCGGTGTCGCGCACCTCAAGCCAGAGCCGTCCGCTCCGGCGGCGCACCCCGACCAGGACGCCGCCCGTCTCGGTGTACTTGATGGCGTTCGACACCAGGTTCTGCGCGATGCGGCGCAGGAACACCGGGTCGCTGTCCACCATGGCGGTCGTCGGCGCAAAGCTCAGCCGCAGGCCCTTGGCCCCGGCCATGGGGGCGTATTCGATGGCCAGGCGGCGGAACAGCGCGTCAAGGTCCACGGGCCTGCGCTGAAACTCGATGCGCTGGCTGTCCAGCCGGCTGATGTCCAGCACGGCGTGCATCAGCTCCCCGACCGATTCGAAGGCGCCGGCCAGATGCGTCGTCAGCTCGCGCTGGACGGGGTCCAGGTCGGTGTCGCTCAGCGCCGACAGAAACAGCCGCGCGGCCGACAGGGGTTGCAGCAGGTCATGGCTGGCGGCGCGCAGGAACCGCGTCTTGGACCGGTTCGCCTCCTCGGCCGCGGCGCGGGCGACGGCCAGGTCGCGGTTCTTTTCCGACAGGTCGGCCAGCGCGCGTTCAAGGTCGCGGGTCCGCGCCAGCGCCTCGCGTTCCAGCGCCAGCGCGGCCTGGAACATCGACCAGGCCGAGCCGCGCGACTCCTCCAGCCGGTCCACGCGCCCGATCAGCACCTGGGTGATGCGGGCCAGCTTTTCGGCCTGCCGGGCGGGGCTGTCGTCAGGACGCAGCATCGCCCCCGCCCCCGCGCGCCATCAACGCCAGCCCGACGAAGGTCTGGTTGACGTGCATCCCGGCGTGCTGCTCGCCATAGGTGTTGAAGCCGGCGACGCGGTAGCGGGCGAACAGGCTGCCCATGCGGTCGGCCATGCCCGCGCGTTCGACCGCCAGCCGGCGCAGGATGCAGTCGAAGCCCAGCACCATCAGCGGCGGCGCCGGCAGGCCGTCCAGCACCGCGCCGAAGCCCTGCGTGACATCCTCGGCCCGCCCCAGCGTCAGCACCGTGCCCGCGTCGATCGAGGCGAGAAGCTTCAGCCCCCGCGCCGCCGTCGCCTCGCTGATCGCGCGGACATGGTGACGCCGCCCCATCCGCAGCAGCAGCGGGTGCGAGGCGAAGTCCGCCGGTTCCAGCGCGGCAGGGTCAAGCCCGGCCAGGCGCGCGTATTCGTCGGCCGCGGGTTCGGCGTTCAGCTCCAGGATCGTGCCGGTGCAGGGGTCCGCCGCGGTGACGACCGCGCGTTCGGGCGTGGGGCTGAAATGGGCAAAGCTGACCTCGGCCACCGCCAGCGTCGTTTCGACCAGCACGAACACCGCCCCGCCGGGCACCGGCTGGCCGTTCAGGATCTGCGTCGTTGCCCCGAAATCCAGCCCGTCGCCCGCGGACCCGCCGACGATGGGGACATCGGGCAGCGCCGCATCGAGGGTCGCGGCCAGCACATCCTCGTGCCGCGACAGGCCGTCGGCCAGCAGGACGCCGAACAGCGCGCGGCGCGGATCGGGCGCAAGGTCCGCATGCAGCATCCGCAGCGTGGCCAGCCACGCCGACACGGGAATGTCGCCCTGGTTGCGAAGGGCCACGGCCGCGGCCCGGAACGTGGCGCGGGGAAAGCCGATGGCCAGCACCGTTCCGCGCTGGTACCCGCCCGGCCCGATCTCTCCCGCCGACGAGCAGCCCGCGATCGTCACCCCCGGCAGCGCGGCGTGCAGCCGCGCGGCCATCGGCGCCAGCGCCCCGCGGGGCGAGCCGAAGAGCAGCACCAGCGCCGGATCGCAGGGGGCAAGCCCCGCCCGCAGCACCTCGGCCCCTTCGGGGGCGTCGGCCTGCACCGTGACCGACACGGGCCCCGCGCCAGGCGCGGCGGCGTCGCCGCCTGTCGGGCCCAGGGCGTCGGGGGGACGTGTCACACCGCCTCGAACAGCCGGGCGCTGTTGGCCAGCAGCACCGCCTGGGTGCGGCGGCGGGCGTTGATCTTGGACATGATCGCGGTGATGTGCGTCTTGACCGTCGCCTCGGCGATCGACAGCTCGTAGCTGATTTCCTTGTTCGCCTTGCCCTGGCAGATCAGCCGCAGGATCTTCATCTGCTGGGGCGTCAGCGTGGCAAAGCGGCGGGCAAGCTCGGCGCGCGCCTCGCTTTCGTCCCCCGCGGCCTCGGGCTCATAGCTCTCGGGGGTGACGCGCTCGCCCTCCCACATGCGGCGCAGGCTGTCCACCAGCGCCTCGCGGCCCAGCGCCTTGCTGATATAGCCCTGTGCCCCCGCCGCCATCGCGGCCGAGATCATGGCGTTTTCCAGATCGGCCGAGATCATCGTGATCGGCACGTCCGGCAGCTGCCGGCGCAGGGTGACGATGCCTTCGGCGCCCCGCGCGTCGGGCAGGTTCAGGTCCAGGATGACCGCGTCGGGCGCGCCCTGGCTGCGGATCTGTTCGACTGCGGCGGCCAGGCTGCGCGCGGTGCGGATCGTCTTGCGGCCAAAGCTGATCTTCAGCGTCAGGGCCAGCGCGTCGCACATCAGCGGATGATCGTCCACGATCAGGATGTCCTTGACGCGGTCCGCCGACAGCCGGGGCAGCGCCGCCGTCCCCCGGTCGGGCGCGGACGGGCGGTCGGGCGCGGGTCGGACGCGTGCGGCGCCTTCGCCCGCACGCGGGTCCTGCGTGGCACGTGTGGTCATGGTGTCCTCCTCGTGACCGGCGCCCACCCTCCCGCGGGGCCGTCACGCCCGACAGTCTAGAGCCGCCACCGCCCCGCGCAAGACCTTTGGCCGATGACGGGCGCGCTGGTGCTGCGGCCTATGTCGCATTGATCGGCGCCCCGCCCCATGCCAGCCTGCATCCGGTTTTCCCGAGGACATCCCCATGACCCTGTTCCGCCGCCTTGCCGCCGCCGTCGCGGTGGCGCTGACCGCCACCGCCGCCACCGCCCAGACACCGCCCCCCGCGCCCACGATCACCGTCGGCACGCTGGAAAACGGCACCGTCGCCTGGGAGCTGGAGACGATCCGCGCCCGCGGGCTGGACGCCGCGAACGGATTCGCGCTGAAGGTCCTGCCGCTGGCCGGCAATCCGGCGACGCAGGTGGCGATGCAGGGCGGAGAGGTGGATACGATCGTCTCGGACTTCCTGTGGGTGGCGCAGCAGCGCGCGCAGGGGGCGGACTTCACCTTCCTGCCCTATTCGACCTCGGTCGGCGGGGTCATGGTCAGGGGCGACAGCCCCGTCCGGACGCTGGCCGACCTGAAGGGCGGAAAGATCGGCATCGCGGGCGGGCCCGTGGACAAGAGCTGGCTGATCCTGCGCGCCTGGTCCCGCCAGCAGACCGGCGAGGACATCGGCGCCGTGACCGAGCAGGTGTTCGGCGCGCCCCCCATGATCATGAACGCCGCCGAGACGGGCGAGGTCGATGCCGCGATCAACTTCTGGCACTTTCAGGCCAAGATGGCGGCCCGTGGCATGCGCGAGATCGTCAGCGTGAAGGACGCCGCCCGCGACCTGGGCCTGGACCCTGCGACGCCCTTGCTGGGCTATGTGCTGCGCGACGGCTGGATCGCCGAAAACCCGGCGCTGGCGCAGGGACTGGCCCGCGCCTCGGCCGAGGCCAAGGCGATCCTGGCGCGCGACGACGCCGCGTGGGACGCGCTGCGCCCGATCATGAACGCAGACGACGACGCCGAGTTCGCGGCCCTGCGCGACGGCTGGCGGGCCGGCATCCCGCCCTCGCAGACGGTGGACCCTGCGGCGGCGCAAAAGCTGTTCGCGGTCATGGCCGAACTGGGCGGGGACGAGCTGACCGGGGGGCTGACGGAGCTGCCCGCGGGACTGTTCTGGTCGGGCCGCTAGGGCGCGCAGTCGCGCCATGCCACCGCCCGGACCCCGCGCCGTGACCTTGGCGCCCCCCTCTGCGCCCCCCTCTGCGCCACGGGGGGCGCAACCGCACGCCGGGGCGCGGCGCGGCCGGGTGCCGGGGCTGGTGCCGGGCCTTGTGTCCTTGGGCGCGCTGCTGGCGCTGTGGGCGGTCGCGGCGGCGCTGACCGGCAACCCCCGCCGCCTGCCCGGCCCTTGGGCCGTGGGCCATGAGCTGTTCGCCATCGCCGCCAGCGGCGAGCTGTGGTTTCACGCCGGCATGACGCTGTTCCGCGTCGCCCTGGCGTTCGTCGCGGCGATGATCCTGGGCGGCGCGCTGGGACTGGCGATGGGCCGGTCGCCGCGGCTGGACCGCTGGCTGGACCCGACGCTGGTCATCCTGCTGAACATCCCCGCGCTGGTCATCATCGTGCTGGCCTATATCTGGATCGGCCTGAACGAGACGGCGGCGATCCTGGCCGTCGCGCTGAACAAGATCCCCGTCGTGGCCGTGATCCTGCGCGAGGGGACGCGCGCCCTGCGCCCCGACCTGGACGACATGGCGCGGGTGTTCGCCATGTCGGGGCCGGCGCGGCTGCGCCATGTCGTGCTGCCGCAGCTTGCCCCGCATCTGGCCGCTGCCGCCCGCACCGGCGTCGCGCTGATCTGGAAGATCGTGCTGGTGGTCGAGTTCCTCGGCCGCTCGAACGGCGTCGGCTTCAAGATCCACCTGCTGTTCTCCAGCTTCGACGTGGCGGGCGTTCTGGCCTGGTCGCTGGCCTTCGTCGCGGTGATGCTGGCCATCGACGCCGGGCTGCTGCGCCCGTGGGAGGCCCGCGCCAACCGCTGGAGACAGGATGCGCCTTGAGCTGACGTCCAGGTCCTTCGCCGGCCGCCCCGTGCTGGGCGCGCTGACGCTGGAGGTGCGGCGAGGCCAGCGGGTGGCGATCCTGGGCCCGTCGGGGATCGGCAAATCGACGCTGCTGCGGATCGTCGCGGGGCTGGACCGCGACTTTCAGGGACGGCGCGCGGTGCCCGAACGGCTGGCGGCGGTGTTTCAGGAACCCACCCTGCTGCCCTGGCGGCGGGCGCTGGCCAATGTCACCATCCCCACCGGCGCGGACCGCGCGGCGGCGCTGGCGCTGATGGATCAGGTCGGGCTGGCCGGCAAGGACCGGCACTTTCCCCGCCAGCTGTCGCTGGGCCAGCAGCGGCGGCTGTCCCTGGCGCGCGCCTTTGCCGCGCGCCCCGACCTGCTGCTGATGGACGAGCCCTTCGCCTCGCTGGACGCGGACACGGCGGGGCGGATGCTGGACCTGACGGCGGCCCTGCTGGACGCCAGCGGGGCCGGGCTGATCCTGGTCACCCACGACCCGGCCGAGGCGGCGCGGCTGGGCGCGCAGCCCCTGACCCTGTCGGGAACGCCCGCGCGACTGGCCTGAGGGGCGAGCGGTGCGCCGGCCCTGCGCCGACGGCCGGGCAGGCCGCGACCCCGGACCAGCCGGAAAGCGGCGCGCCTAGAGCGCCGTCCAGCCCCCGTCCACGCTGATGGTGGTGCCGGTCAGCTGGGCTGCGGCGTCGCTGCACAGGAACACGGCCGTCCCGCCGATCTGCTCGACCGTCACGAACTGCCCCGAGGGCTGGCGGGCCAGCATGACCTTGGCGATCACGTCCTCGCGGCTCATGCCGTGGGTCTTCATCTGGTCGGGGATCTGCTTTTCGACGATGGGCGTCAGGACATAGCCCGGGCAGATCGCGTTGCAGGTGATCCCCTCGCCCGCCGTTTCCAGCGCCGTGACCTTGGTCAGCCCGACGACCCCATGCTTGGCCGCGACATAGGCCGCCTTGTAGGGGCTGGCCGTCAGCCCGTGGGCCGAGGCGACGTTGATGACCCGCCCCCATCCCTGCGCCCGCATCATCGGCAGGGCGACGGCGGTGGTGTGGAACGCGCTGGACAGGTTGATGGCCAGGATCGCGTCCCATTTCTCGGCCGGGAACTCGGGGATCGGGGCGACGTGCTGGATGCCGGCGTTGTTGACCAGGATGTCGCAGCGGCCGGCCTGCGCGATCAGCGCGCGGCACTGGTCCGGCTTGCTCATGTCGGCCTGAAGATAGCGCACGGCGACGCCGTGCCCGGACGCCAGCCGCCGGGCCAGGTCATGGTCCTCGGCCGCGTCGGTGAAGCTGTTGATGACCACGTCCGCCCCGGCGGCCGCCAGCGCCTCGGCCACGCCCAGGCCGATGCCGCTGTTCGATCCGGTCACCACGGCCAGTTTTCCGGCAAGAATCCTGTCGCCCATGCCCTGCACCCCTTGTCGTTGCAGCCGCAGCATAACGCCAACAAGCACGCCGGCCAGCCCTCATGGGGGCTGGTCATGCAACCGCAAAGTGAGTAAGGAAAAAAAACGCCCGCACGAGGCGGGCGTCAAGTCATGAGGCAGGTTTCATACAGGCAAGAAACCTATCGAGCAGTGGCTTCGATATACGCCTTTCACACTCTGAGTCCAAGGGGTCCGTTTGCCAGGCGGTTCGCCCGTGGATAGGGATGGTTAATGACCCGGCGTCAGACCGGGCCGGGCGGGGGCTGGCATGGCGCGAATCCACATAAATCTTAACGATTACGCGATCACTGTTGCTCTGCGCAGGGTGGTTTTGCTTGTCGCATGTGTTGCAGGGATGCCGCTGGCAAGCCTTGGCGCGCCGGCCCATGCCATTGCAATGTATGGCGAACCCGGTTTGCCACAGGGCTTCTCTCATCTGCCCTACGCCAACCCCGAGGCCCCCGGCGGAGGGGTGATTCGGCTGGCCGAGCCCGGAACCTTCGATTCGCTGAAGCCCTGGGTTCTGAAAGGCAACCCCGTCTGGGCGGTCGGCACCCATGTCGTGGAAACGCTGATGTTCCGGTCCATCGACGAGCCGTTCACCCTGTACGGCCTGCTGGCCGAAAGCGTCGAGACGGACCCCGACCGCACCTGGGTCGAGTTCACGCTGCGCCCCCAGGCGCGGTTTTCCGACGGCACGCCGGTCACCGTCGAGGATGTGATGTGGTCGTTCGAGACGCTGGGGACGACCGGCCACCCGCGCTATCACGGGGCCTGGAAGAAGGTCGCCCGCATGGAGCAGACCGGCCCGCGCAGCGTGCGCCTGACATTCGCGGTGGCCGACCGCGAACTGCCGTTGCTGATGGGGCTGCGGCCCATCCTGAAAAAGGCGCAGTGGCAGGGGCAGGACTTCGGCGCCTCGGGGCTGGAGCCGCCGATCGGGTCCGGTCCCTATGTCGTCGAGCATGTCGATGCGGGGCGGTCGATCACCTTTCGCCGCGATCCCGACTACTGGGGCAACGACCTGCCGGTGAACCGCGGGCTGAACAACCTGGATGTGATCCGCTACGACTATTTCGGCGACACCGCCGCCATGTTCGAGGCGTTCAAGGCCGGCGACGTGACCCTGTGGCGCGAGCTGAACGGCGCGCGCTGGGCCGGCGAGTACAATTTTCCCGCGGTGACGGACGGGCGGGTGGTCAAGGACGAGATTCCCCACCGCCGCCCCTCGGGGATCATGGGGCTGGTGATGAACAGCCGCGCCCCGGTGTTCGCGGACTGGCGCGTCCGGCAGGCGATGATCGAGGCGTTCAACTTCCGCTTCATCAACAGGACGCTGACCGGGGGCACCGATCCGCGCATCACCAGCTATTTCTCGAACTCGCCTCTGGCGATGCAGCCGGGTCCGGCGACAGGCCGGGTGGCCGAGCTGCTGGCGCCGTCCGCCGCCGACCTGCCGCCCGGCACGATCGAGGGCTATGCCCTGCCCGAGGGCGCCGAGCGGTCGCTGGACCGCAAGGGCATCCGCGCCGCCATGGCGCTGCTGGAACAGGCCGGCTGGACCGTCCGGGACGGCCGGCTGGCGAACGCCGCGGGCGAGCCGTTCCGGTTCGAGATCCTGCTGAACCAGTCGGGCAGCGCCATGCGGTCGGGCAGCGAGGTCCAGAAGATCGTCGACATCTACCTCGAGGCGCTGAAGCCCCTGGGCATCACCCCGCGCGTCACGCTGCTGGACAGCGCGCAATACGTCCAGCGGACCAACAGCTTCGCCTTTGACATGACCTGGTACGAACGCGGCCTGTCGCTGTCGCCGGGCAACGAGCAGGCGCTGTACTGGGGGTCGGCCAGCGCCACCGAGCCGGGCAGCAAGAACTGGATGGGCCTGCAAAGTCCTGCCGTGGACGCGATGATCGAGGCCATGGTCAACGCCACCTCGGCCGAGGATCACGCGGCGGCCGTGCAGGCGCTGGACCGCATCCTGACGGCAGGGCGCCATGTCATCCCGGTGTCCTTCTCGCCCGTCAGCCGGATCGCCCATGCGGCCAACCTGCACCACCCGGCGCGCCTGCCCGCCTATGGGGACTGGCCCGGCTTCATGCCCGAGACCTGGTGGGCCGACCCGCCCCGGTGACAACGCAGGCCGATGGGCGCAGGCTGGCAGGCGGGAACCACCACACGCAGCCGTTGTTTCCGCCATGGACGATGGCCCGCCGCCATCAGGGACACAAAGGGGATGACCGCCGATGAAATGGGCGCATGTGCAGCAGAACTGGTCCGCCTTCTACGAGGCGATCAAGGAGAAATGGGACGCCGTGGACGAGGCCGACCTGGACGAGATCGACGGCGACCAGCGCGCCTTCGTCGCCTATATCGCCGAGGTGAGCGGGCTTGAGCCGGCCGAGGCGCGCGACGAGATCCGAGAATGGCTGACCGGCGAGATCCCGTCCGATGTCGTCATGGACCCCATCCACGACAACCACTCGATCGCGCTGTCGTCCAAATACGTGGGCGAGGGCGAGGACGAGTTTTCCGACGATGCCCGCTTCGGCGACGACGACGACTATCCCGACGACGGCGACCGCTAGGGCCGCCACCAGACCGCCGCGCAGGCGCCGGTCAGACGGGACGGATCAGCTTGCGTTCCAGAACCCGCAGCACGACCCCCAGGTCGTGCCCGCGGCGCAGGATGCGCCCGTCCATGCCCACCACCGCATACATCCCCTGCGCCCCGCGCAGGCGGGGCCGCTTCTCGATGCGATAGATCGGGGTCTCGGCGGCGCGGCGAAAGACCGAGAACACCGCCACCTCGCGCAGGAACGACAGCCCATAGTCGCGCCATTCCCCGGCGGCGACCATCCGGCCATAGACCGACAGGATCACCCCCAGCTCGCGCCGGTCAAAGGCCACAACGTCAGGGGCATCAGGGGCGGGCGCGGGCGTGACAGGCGGCTGGATCGTCATGACGCGATGGTGACAGGCTCGCGCGCGTCGATCAACCGGCCTGTCGCGGGGCCTGCAACCGGCCCCGCGGCGAACTCAGTAGCAGCCGACCTTGGCGATGCGGCCGTCCGCGCCGACCTCGACGTTCAGGCGTTCGGGCCGGAAATCCATCGTGACCGGATCGCTGGGGCCGATCACCCGGCTGCCGGCGGGCAGCAGCATGCTCTGCAGCACGGATTGCGGCTGGCCGACCAGCCCTTGCAGGGCCTGCGCCTTGCACAGGTCGGCCTCCTCTGGCGGGGTCGCGGGCGGCGGCGGCACGCAGGCAGCCAGCAGGACCAAGGGGATAACGGCAAACAGTCGGGTCATGGCGATCATCCGCAATCGATGTTCTGGATACGGCCCGCGGCGTCCAGCCGGAACACGATCCGCAGCGGGTCGTATTCCTGCGGCTCGATCCCGCGGTATTCGACGACACGGTACTGGCGCGTGATGCCCAGCGTCGGGATGACGGTGCCCGGCTGGCCCAGGGCCGCGACATAATCCCCGGCGTGGCAGGCATCGGGTTCGCGCGACTGCAATCCCGCGACACCCGTGACGGGCATGGCGACCGGGGCGGGATCGACCACGACCACCGGATCGGGAGAGGGCGCGGGCACGCAGGCCGCAAGCGACGTTGCCGCCAGGGTGACTAGGATCAGGGTCTTCATGGGTCTATCGTTCGTCCGTCGGCGGATTCTGGTGTTCTGATCTCATAGCAGGGCCGCGCGGGCGGCGGAACGGGGCGCGGACGCGCGGCCCGCGACGCGCCGGGGATGTTGCGCCCGTGCATCGGCCCGGGGGCGCATTGCCCGCGGTTGGCAATCCGCGGCGACTGTGCATGATGGCTGCGATCCTTGTCGCACAGCATTGTGGGGTTATCCATGTCGTCGTTCCGCGCCTCTGTCGAGCAGATGTTCACCCACGCAGCCAGTCTGCTGGACCTGCCGCCGGGGCTCGAGGAAAAGATCCGGGTCTGCAACTCGACCTATACCGTCCGCTTCGGGGTGCGGCTGCGGGGCGCGATCCACACCTTCGTCGGCTATCGCTCGGTCCATTCCGAGCATCACGAGCCGGTCAAGGGCGGCATCCGTTATGCGATGAACGTCGATCAGGACGAGGTCGAGGCGCTGGCCGCGCTGATGACGTACAAATGCGCGCTGGTCGAGCTGCCCTTCGGCGGGTCCAAGGGGGGGTTGCGGATCGACCCGCGCGCCTGGGACGAGGACGAGCTGGAACGCATCACCCGCCGCTTCACCTACGAGCTGTCGCGCCGGTCGCTGATCTCGCCCAGCCAGAACGTGCCCGCCCCCGACATGGGCACCGGCGAGCGCGAGATGGCCTGGATGGCCGACGCCTACAAGCGGCTGCACCCCGAGGACATCGACGCGCGCGCCTGCGTGACGGGCAAGCCGATCGGCTTCGGCGGCATCGCCGGGCGCATCGAGGCGACGGGGCGCGGCGTGCAGTACGCGCTGCGCGAGGTCTTCCGCACCCCCGCCGTGCTGAAGCAGGCGGGCCTGGACGGCACGCTGGACGGAAAGCGCGTCGTGGTGCAGGGCCTGGGCAACGTCGGCTTTCACGCCGCACGGTTCCTGTCCGAGGAGGACGGCGCCCGCATCATCGCGGTGGCCGAACGCGACGGGGCGGTGATGAACCCGGCCGGGCTGAACATCGCCGACCTGCAGGCGCACCTGCGCGCGACCGGCGGCGTGCGCGACTTTCCCGGCGCCACGTTCGAGCCGGACGGAACCCGGGCGCTGGAACTGGACTGCGACATCCTGATCCCCGCCGCGCTGGAGGCGGTGATCCACGAGGGGAACGCCGCCCGCATCCGCGCGCCCCTGATCGTCGAGGCCGCGAACGGCCCGATCACGGCCGAGGGCGACGCGATCCTGCGCGAGGCCGGCAAGGTCATCGTGCCCGACATGTACGCCAACGCCGGCGGCGTCACGGTCAGCTATTTCGAATGGGTCAAGAACCTGTCGCACATCAACTTCGGCCGCCTCGAACGCCGGCAGGAGGAGGCGCGCCATCACCTGCTCGTCGCGGAACTGGAACGCATGTCGGACGACCACAGCCTCGGCTGGACCCTGTCGGAAGGGTTCAAGCAGCGCTACCTGCGCGGCGCGGACGAACTGGAACTGGTGCGCTCGGGCCTGGACGACACGATGCGGGCGGCGTTCCAGCACATGGTCACGATCTGCGACGCCGACGCGCGCGTGCCCGACCTGCGCACCGCGGCCTATATGGTGGCGATCCGGCGCATCGCGGCGACCTATCAGGCACTGGGGCTGTAAGGGCGGGCCGCCGCGCCGCTTGCGCGCCCCGCCCCGGATGCCCTATAGCTGCGGGCAGCGCGGGTGTAGCTCAATGGTAGAGCAGCAGCCTTCCAAGCTGAATACGTGGGTTCGATTCCCATCACCCGCTCCAACCGCGCGCCGGAACAACCGCCTGGCTTGGGGGGTTGAGCGCGCGGATGGCTGCGCGCATCGCGCAGGACCAGTGAAAGGGTGCCGATGTCCCGCAATGCCCGCCAGCGCCTGTCGTTCTTTCTTCTGATCGGCGTGACGCTCTATGCTTCTCTCGTCGGCGGCTGAGGGGCGGCGCATGGCACGACGTTTCCGCGGCCCCTTCTCGCCCGAGCCAGCGTCGCTGGACGGATCGCGCGACGCGGGGCCACAGGCCCTGCCGCGCCCCGCGCCCGGCGACCTGCGCCATCCCCACGAATCCCGCACCCGCTGGATCACGGCCGCCGCGGTGCCGTTCCTGCTGGGCGCGTTCTTCCAGGGCGACGCGATGGGGATGGCCACGAACCTGGCCGGATTCGGCATCACCGCCGCCGCGATGTGGCTGACGCGCGAGGGGTTGCAGGCCGAGGCCGCCTATGACGCCCGCCGCGTGGCCCGCCGCCCGGCGATCCCGCGCAAGCTGTTCGGCGGCATCCTGACCGGCCTGGGGCTGGCGGTGGGCGCGGCCGAGCCCGGGGCCTTCGCCGGCGCGGCGGTGCTGGGGCTGACCGGATCGGCGCTGCACTGGCTGGCCTTCGGCCCCGACCCCAGGCGCGACAAGGGGATGGAGGGGGTGGACGCCTTCCAGCAGGACCGTGCCGCCCGGATGGTCGCCGAGGCCGAGACGCGGCTGCGCGCCATGTCCGACGCCATCCTGCGCGTCGGCGACCGCCGCCTGGAAGCGCGGGTCGCGATGTTCGCCGCCACCGCGCGGGCGCTGTTCGACCGGGTCGAGCAGGACCCCGGCGACCTGACCGCTGCGCGCCGCTATCTGGGGGTCTATCTGCAGGGGGCGCGCGACGCCTCGGTCAAGTTCGCCGATCTGTACGTCCAGACCCGCGACGAAAAGGCCCGGCGGGATTACGAGCTGCTGCTCGACGACCTGGAGCGCAGCTTTTCCGCCCTGACCCAGCGGCTGCACGCCGGCGGGCGCACCGACATGGACATCGAGATCGAGGTCCTGCGCGACCGCCTTGCGCGCGAGGGCGTGCGCCCCGCCCTGGAGGATGACCGGGACCCGACCGCGGACGATCTGTTCCGCACCATCCTGCGCGACCCGACGCCGCGCTGAATGCCCCGCTTTGCGCTGCGGATCGAATACGACGGGGGACCGTTCGCGGGCTGGCAGGCGCAGGCCGACCTGCCGTCGGTGCAGGGTGCGGTCGAACGCGCGCTTGCGGCGCTGGACCGGGGCTTTGCCGCGGGCGCGCGGATCGCGGCCGCCGGGCGCACGGATGCGGGCGTCCACGCCACCGGACAGGTCGCGCACGCCGATCTGGTCCGCGACTGGGACCCGTTCCGGCTGGCGCAGGCGCTGAACTGGCACCTCAAGCCCGCGCCGGTCGCGATCCTGACGGCCGCGCGCGCGCCCGACACGTTCCACGCGCGCTTTTCGGCCATCGCGCGGCATTATCTGTTCCGCCTGCTGGCCCGGCGCGCACCCGCCACCCACGACCGCGGGCTGGTCTGGCAGGTGGGCCAGCCGCTGGATGTCGCGGCCATGCGGCAGGGCGCGGCGCATCTGATCGGGCGGCATGACTTCACCACCTTCCGGTCGTCGATGTGCCAGTCGGCCAGCCCGGTCAAGACGCTGGACCGCATCGCGATCACGGCGCATGCGGTTCCCCACGGCACCGAATACCGCTTTGCCCTGTCGGCGCGGTCGTTCCTGCACAACCAGGTCCGGTCGATCGTGGGCACGCTGGAACGGGTGGGCGCCGGGGCCTGGCCCGCCGACCGCGTCGCGCAGGCGCTGGCGGCGTGCGACCGTGCGGCCTGCGGGCCGGTCTGCCCGCCGCAGGGTCTGTACCTGACCGGCGTCGATTACCCCGACGATCCGTTCGGGGTCAGCGACGAATAGAATAGCGGAAACTAGCTGGTCGCTTCCTGACCTGTCATCGACGACCAAAGACTACGCAAGCCAGTTTCAATATCTATCAGGGTCGAAAAGCCTAGATGCGTCCTTGCCAGACGCAGGCATCCATACGACAGCATGACATCACCATGTCGCGCAGCAGCGTAATGAATCTCATTCTGTTCCCGCCCGGAGATAATATCAAGAATATCCGCGACTTGCCGGACGGTAGTCGCTGTGCCAGTGCACAGGTTGAACACAGCCGGCCTTCGGGATGTTCCCAGATAACTTCCCGCCCGGATTATTCCTTCGACAATGTCGTCGACATGAATGAAATCCCGGCTTTGCAATCCCTGGCCAAAGATCGTATGTGGAGAATTAGCAATGCGGTTCGCCGTGAATTTAGTAATGACGCCCGCGTAAGGAGACGTTAAATCCTGTCGCGCACCATAGACATTGAAGAATCTAAGGCCAACGGTTGGAAGTCCGTAAGCTTCAGCCATCGCGCGGGCCTGATGCTCGCAACCAAGTTTATCGGCGGCATAGGCGGACACGGGCATCGGCGTACAAGTTTCCTGACAGAAACCGTGCGGCTGGTTTCCATACACCGCCGCTGACGAGGCATAGACAACGGGAATATTGCCGGCCCGCGCTGCCGCGTGAAATACATTCATCGCGCCAATCAGATTGACCTTGTGACTTCCGAACCAATTTAGGGTGCATTCCTGCACTGAAACAATCGCTGCAAGATGAACAATACTGTCCACCTGCGCAACGACATCAGCCAAAAGATCGGTATCCAATATGTCACCGACAATTAGCCTTGCGCTCTTGTCAATATTCGATCTTTTCCCGGCAGAAAGATTGTCATAGACAATGACATCTTCGCCGTCTGCCACAAGGCGGTCGACAAGATGGCTGCCGACGAACCCGGCGCCACCCGTCACCAGTACCCTTCTGGTCAAGCGTTTCTCCACATTCCTATAAGCGGCTGTCTGACTCGATGCAGATCAACTGCGGCCCCTGCGACGGATGCGCTCGTCCTTTTGCGTTATCACGATCAATAGGGTCCTCCACATGATCCATAAATCCAACGGCAGAGACTGGTTTCTCTGATAAATCATGTCAAGTTTCAGTTTGGTCGGAAGGCATCGCCGCGAATACGCCGCCTCGGTCGCGTCAGCTGTCTTGCACCGGGCCAGAATGCGCGCCTCGTGTCGATGATAGATCAGTGTTGCCAGTCCAGTGACGCCGGGGGGACACCTTAACACCTGACCGTAAGCTTCGGGAAAGCGATCTACATATTCCCGAATGGTGGGGCGTGGTCCGACAAAGCTCATATCGCCTTTCAAGATGTTGAACAGCTGCGGCAGCTCGTCGATCCGGCTGCGTCGCAGGAAATGACCAAGAGGTGTGATCCGCCAGTGTTTGTGCGCGCCTGTCACCCCGGAATCGTCGTCGATCAGCGTCATGGTGCGGAACTTGAGCAGGCGGAACGGCTCGGACGGCGCGCGCATCCGATCGGACACGTAGAGCACCGGCCGCCCCTGCGCCACCGCCAGCGCGATCGCGACCGAAAGCATCACGACGGACAGCGGGATCAGAAGGCACAGCGCAAGGGTCACGTCGAACAGCCGCTTTCCGGCCGTCATCCCGATGGCGCGGCTGCCCGGGCGCGCCGACCAGAGTCCACGCGGGCGGGCCAAGCGGTGAAGCTCGCTCGCCTCCAGTGTTTCCCAGTCGTGGTGAATCGTCACTCGTTGCACCTGCTCTGCTGCGCGCACCGGCGATCTCGCGACCGTCCGGCTAACACGATATGTCCGCCAAGCCAACGACAGGGCTGCGGATTTTCTTTTTCCTTGTTGCTTTTCCGCCGATCGGACAGTCTGCGCGGGCCTGCGCCGGATGCAGGTGTTGCCGGGATGCGACATGCGGAAATTTCTGGTCGTGCTGGACGACAGCAAAGAGTGCCTGAACGCGATCCGTTTCGCCGCCCTGCGCGCTGCGCGCACCGGCGGCGGGGTGCAGGTGCTGGCCGTCATTCCCGCCGACGAGATCCAGCACGGCTTCGGCGTGGCCGAGGTCATGCGGGCCGAGGCGCGCGACCGCATCACCGCCCATTTCGAGGTCTTCGCCAAGTGGATGCGAGACCGCCCCGGCGTCGAGCCGGAACTGGTCGTGCGCGAGGGCGATCCCGGGACCGAGCTGATGGCCCAGATCGCCGCCGACCCCGAGATCGGCGTCGTGGTCCTGGCCGCCTCGACCGAGACGACCGGACCGGGGCCGCTGATCACCCGCCTGATGCGCGACCTGTCGTCGCTGCCGTGCCCGCTGACCATCGTGCCGGGCGACATCTCGCGCGAGCGGCTGGAGCAGATCACCTGACGCGCGGGCCGCGCACCTTGACTTTGCACCCCCCGGGCAACCATATCACTCGGGTATCAGGAGCGTGCGATGTTCATCCAGACCGAGACGACGCCGAACCCGGCGACGCTGAAATTCCTTCCGGGCGACACCGTGCTGGACAGCGGAACGGCCGATTTTCCCACCCCCGAGTCGGGGGCCGCAAGCCCGCTGGCATCGCGGCTGTTCGCCGTGCCCGGGGTGGCCGGGGTGTTCCTTGGGTCCGATTTCGTCACCGTGACCAAGACCGACGCGGCGCTGTGGGACCAGATCAAGCCCTCGATCCTGGGCGCCATCATGGAACACTATCAGTCGGGCGACCCGGCCCTTGCGACGGGTGGCACGGCGCAGGCCGCGGGCGGCCATGCCGCGCACAGCGGCCCCGACGCCGAGATCGTGGACCAGATCAAGGAACTGCTGGACACCCGGGTCCGCCCCGCGGTGGCGCAGGACGGGGGCGACATCACCTTCCACGGCTTTGACCGGGGCGTCGTCTATCTGCACATGCAGGGCGCCTGCGCGGGTTGCCCCTCCTCGACCCTGACGCTGAAGATGGGGATCGAGAACCTGCTGCGCCACTATATCCCCGAGGTGCTCGAGGTGCGCCCTGTCGCCTGAGGCAGGCGCGGCCCCGCCCGGCGTGCGTGGATCGCTGACCCTTGGCTTCGACACGTCGGCCGCGCATTGCGCGGCCGCGCTGGTTTCCGGCGGCCGGGTTCTGGCGCAGTGCTGCGAGCCGATGACCCGCGGACAGGCCGAGCGCCTGTTTCCCCTGCTGCAGGATCTGCTTTCGTCGCAGGGATTGGGCTGGTCCGACCTGACCGCGATCGGCGTCGGCGTCGGTCCGGGCAATTTCACCGGCATCCGCATCTCGGTCGCCGCCGCGCGCGGCCTGGCGCTGTCGCTGGGCATTCCCGCGGTGGGGATCACCACGACCGAGGCCGCCGCCCTCGACCTGCCGCGCCCGTGCCGCGTCGTGGTCCCGTTGCGCGGCGACGAGGTGCTGTGGCAGGATTTCGGGCATGCGCCCGAGGGGCCGGTCCCGGCGCCCCTCGGTGCCCCGCCCGCGCAGGGTGACGCTGCCGCGCTGGGCGAGACGCTGACCGCGACGGGCCAGGGCCGTCGGGGTGGGGCCGGGGCGCAGGCGCTGACGGGCACGCACGCCGCACCCGCCCCCGGGCCGCGGCCGGATTTCCCCGCGCAGTCCGCGCCGGCGCCTCGGGGGTCAACGCCGAATGGCGGGGCGCAGGCCGGCCCGGCGCAGGGCCTGCGCGACGCGCTGCCCCCCGGCCCGCCGGTTGCCGAACCCCTGTGGCCGCAGGCCGCGGCCATCGCCCTGCTGGCCGAGCGGCGGGCTGCTGCGGGCAGCGCGCTGCCACGGCCTGCGCCCGTTTACCTGCGCCCTGCCGACGCGGCACCGCCCCGCGACGCAGCCCCGGCGCTGCTGCCATGACGCCCGAGGCGCTGGCCGCGCTGCACGCGCGCTGCTTTGTCCGTCCGCCGCCCTGGACGGCCGGGGCCTTCGCTGCGCTGCTGGCAAGCCCGGGCGTGTTCCTGCTGACCCATCCGGCGGGCGATCCCCCGGCCCCGGGCTTTCTGCTGGGCCGGGCCGTGGCGGGCGAGGCCGAGGTGCTGACGCTGGCCGTCGATCCCGCCGTCCGCCGCGCCGGGGCGGGCCGGACCCTGATCGCCGCGTTCCTGGTCGAGGCCCGCCAGCGCGACGCGCGGGAGGCGTTCCTGGAGGTCGCGTCCAACAACGACGCCGCGCTTGGCCTTTATGCGGCGACCGGCTGGCAGGCTGCGGGACGCCGCCCCGGCTATTACGGCCCCGGGATCGACGCGCTGGTCCTGCGACACGCGCTCGCCTGAGCGCAGGGATCGCCGCGGCGCGCACGGCGCTGGGCCGGGTGGGCAGCCGCCTGTCAACCGGCAAGTCCGGTCTCAACGACGCGCTGTGTCCACTCGGTGCAAGTGCCGTAACGAATTCGCCCGGCCCTCTGGCCACGGCCGAAATCGGCCCCCGCTCCGACCCGGCGGCTCACCCGTCCTTCCGCTCGGCGTCGCGGCGGGCCTGCGCCTTCAGCGTCTGCCCCAGGGCGCCCAGCGCCTCGGCGCGGCCGAACGCGCGCGCGGCGGTTTGCCGGGCCGCCTCGTATCCGGGGCGCATCGCGTCCAGGTCGACCTGCGCGCGCGTCAGGGCCTCGGCACGATAGCCCACCAGCGCGTGCGCCACCCGCCACTCGTCCAGGCTTGCCCCCGGACTGCTGCTGGCGGCGGCGGCCAGGTCCTGGCGTCCGGCCTCGAGGCGCTGTTCGGCCGCGACCACCTGGCTGCGATACACCGAAAAGCGCCGCAGTTCGATGTCGGCCTTCAACCGCGCCATGGCCTCGAGCTTGCCGAGCGTCGCGATGGTCCGGCTCATCCGCGGCCTGCCCCTCTCCGGCCGCCCGGACGGGACGTTCCCGCGCCGCGGGCTTGGCCCCGTGCTGCGCCCGAGTCCGCCTGGGGGGCCCGGCATCCTTGCGGCCGGGCGCGCCCGTGCTGTCCCCTCACGACTCGGTCCCTCCCTCGGGCGAGCCGCCCCAGCCCTGCCGCGCCTTGACCCGCATGGCCTCGGCAAAGCGGATCGCGGCGGCGACCGGGCCGAACTGATCGCGCGGGATCTCGTCGCCGATGCGCACCCCCGCGTGCAGCGCGCGGGCGCAGGGCGGGTCGGACCAGACCGGCACCTTGTGGCTGCGCGCGCGCTCGCGGATGCGGGCGGCGACCTCGTCCACGCCCTTGGCCAGGCACACCGGGGCCCGGCCGCTGCCGCGCTTCCATTCCAGCGCCACCGCATAATGGGTCGGGTTGACGATGACGACATCGGCCCGCTCGACATCCGCCAGCATGGTGCCCAGGGCCAGGTCCACCGCGCGCTGGCGCCGCGCGGCGCGCAGGTGGGGGTCGCCTTCGCTCTCCTTGTACTCGTCCTCGACCTCCTTGCGGGTCATGCGGTTGCGGCGCCGGAACTCGAGCCATTTCCAGACCAGGTCGATGCCCGCGAAGGCGGCCGCCACGCCAAGCGCCAGCACCAGCGCCTGTCGCACCACCACCGGCAGGGCCGCGATCCAGGCGCGCGGGTCGCCCTGCGCGGACTGCATGATCCGGTCCGTCAGGTCCGAAAAGATCATCCAGCCACCCAGCGACACCGCCGCCACGCGGGCCACCGACATCAGAAAGGCCAGCAGGGCCTTGCCCCCGAACTTCTGGCCGAAGTTCGCGACCGGGTTGATCCGCTTGATGTCGGGCACAAGCCGCGACGGGGTGAAGACCAGGCCGCGCTGCAGCACCAGCCCGACCAGCACCAGCCCGGCAGGCACCGCCGCAACCGCAAGGACGCCAAGGGCCGCGTGGCCGGCCAGCGCCAGCGCGGGCGCGCCCGCGTCTGCGGGCCACGGCTCGGCCCCCAGCAGCCGGGCGCCCATCGCCATCCCGCCCGGCAGCAGCATCCCGCCGCCCAGCGTCAGCGCCAGGACAAGCCCCAGCCAGGACAGCGCCGTATTCACCTCGGCAGACCGCGGGATGTCGCCCTTTTCGCGCGCCCGCCGCAGCTTCTGCTCCGATGGCTCGTGCTGGCGGTCGGCGTCGTCCTCGCTCATGCGCCCTCCCCCAGCGAAAAGCCCAGGACGTGATCGGCCCACAGGCCCAGGACCGAGGGGGTCACGATCGCCAGCGCGATCAGCGCCACAAGGATGGCCGCCGGGGCCAGCAGGAACACGATCGGCAGCGCCGGCATGACCCGCGCCACGACCCCCGACAACAGCTGGAACAGCAGCCCGCCCAGGATGAAGGGCGAGGCCAGCACCATGGCCAGCGCAAAGCTGTCGGCCAGCAGCGGCACGATCATTCCCACCACGTCGCCGGCCTGCGGCCAGGCGCCCGGGGGGCGCAGCTGGAAGCTGTCGGCCAGCAGCCGGCAGACCATGACCGGCAGACCCAGCGCGAACAGGGTCGCCAGCCCGGCCAGGTGCAGCAGGTTGCCGATCGGATGGGGCGGCATGTCCTCGGAGATGCCCAGGATCTGCGACAGCGAGGCGTTTTGCGCCAGCGCCGTGGCCGCGATGTCCAGCGCAAAGGCCAGCAGGCGCACGAACAGCCCCAGCATCGCGCCCGTCGCCATCTCGGCGGCGACGGCCACGATCGGCAGCCCGTCCGGCACGGCCGCCGGCTGCGCGAACAGCGGCGTCAGCGCCATGGCCACGGCCACCTTGACCCGCGCGGTCAGCAGCCGTTCCCCGAAGCCCGGCAGGGTCAGCAGGCAGGCCTGGATGCGCGCATAGGCAAGCGCAAGCCCCAGCAGGACGCCGGGCGCGGGCAGCGCGGCGGCCGCGTCGGCCAGCCCCGCCGGGCTCACGGCTCGACCGTGGCGACCAGGCGGACCTGCGCCGCCGGATCGACCTCGTCCATGCCCAGCACCGGCCAGCCAATCCCGGCCGAGGCCACCACCGCGCGCACCATGCGCCGGCGATGATCGGGGACCACCAGCGCCGGCTGGGTTTCCGCCGAGAGCGACGCCGCCGCGTGGCGCAGCTGGTCGGCCAGGCGGCGCACCAGCGGCGGCGTCAGGGCCGAGGACCCGCGCGGCGCCTCGGCCTCGGCGCGCTGGAACTCGGCCTCCCACTGGGCCTGCATCTGCACCACGTCCAGGCGCGCGTCCGGGCCGCCCAACTGCTCGGTGATCTGCCCGCGCAGGCGCCGGCGGACCACGTCGCAGGCCAGGTCGGGGTCGGTCGAGCGGCTTTCGTAGATCGCCTCGATGATCAGGGGCAGGTTGCGCAGCGAGACGCGGTCCTCGAGCAGCTGGCGCAGCACCGCCAGCAGCAGGTCGGGCGAGACCTTGTCGGGGATCATGCTGTCGAACACCCGCTGATAGCCCTGCGCGCGGGTCTCGTCCGACAGGCCGCGCAATTCCTGCATCAGGCGCTGCATGGCGGCCAGGGTGAACAGCGCCGGCAGCTGCGCCTTGACGGTTTCCATCAGGTGGGTGGACAGCACCTCCATCGGGGTGACGACCGTGGCGCCGGCCATGGCCGCCTGGTCCTGGCGGCCCGGGTCGATCCAGCGGGCGGCGCTGTCGTAGACGGGCTCGCGCGTGGGCTCGCCGCCCAGCGGCTCGAGCACGGGGTCCGCGCCGAGCGCCAGCACCTGCCGGGGATGGAGGGACCCGCGCGCCCGCACGACCCCGTGCACGCGGATGACATAGTCGCCGCCGCCGAACCCCGCGCCGTCCGTGATGCGGACGTCGGGCAGGATCACCCCATAGCTGCGCGCGATGTGGATGCGCAGGTTGTTGATGCGGCTGCCCAGTCCCTTGCCGGGGTCCAGCGCGCTGGCAATCAGGTCGGGGCCGATCTCGACGCAGATCTCGTCGGTGTCCAGCACGTCGCCGATCCGGGGCCGGCGGTCGGGGCTGTCGGCCGCGGCGGCGGGCGCGGGCGCTGCGGGCGGCGGGCGGGTCGCGTTGCGCCAGGCAAACCCCGCAGAGACGCCCGCGATCGCCAGAAAGATCAGGGTCGGCATGCCGGGCACCATCGCCATCACCGCCATCCCCCCCGCCACCAGTGCGGGCGCGTGCCAGCCGTCGGTGAACTGGCGCGAGATCAGGTCGGCGGTCGGCTCGCTCGCCCCCCCCCGCGACAGCAGCAGCGCCGCCGCCATCGAGGTGATCAGCGACGGAACCTGGCTGACCAGGCCGTCGCCGATGGTCAGCTGCGAATAGGTGGCCAGCGCCTCGCCTGCGGGCAGGCCGTGCGACACGATCCCGATGCCCAGGCCCACGAAGAAGTTGATGGCGGTGATCGCCAGCCCCGCCACGGCGTCGCCCTTGACGAACTTCGACGCGCCGTCCAGCGAGCCGTAGAAGCTGATCTCGCGCTGGTCGTTCAGGCGGCGGCGCTTGGCCTCGTCGTGGTCGATTGCGCCCGAGTTCAGGTCGCCGTCGATGGCCAGCTGCTTGCCCGGCAGCGAATCCAGCGCGAAGCGGGCCGAGACCTCGGCCATCCGTCCCGAGCCCTTGGTGATGACCATGAAGTTCACGATCGAGATGACCGCAAAGATCGTCAGCCCGACCATCAGCGAGCCCCCGGCCACAAAGGTGGCAAAGCCGTTGATGACCTCGCCCGCGGCATCGGAGCCGGTGTGGCCCTCGGTCAGGATCAGCCGCGTGGACGAGACGTTCAGCGACAGGCGCATCAGCAGCGACACCAGCAGCATCACCGGAAAGGCCTGGAAATCGGTGGGCTTGTCCACGATGCAGGCCATGACCAGGATCAGCATGGCCGTTGCGATCGACAGCGAGATGCCCATGTCCAGCAGGCCCGCGGGGATCGGCACGACCATCGACATCACCACCCCGACCAGCGCCGCGGTGATCGCCAGTGGCCGCACCTGTCCCGCGCCCGCAGCACCCTTGGCGGGCCGGACGGCGGTCATGGCGCCCCCTGCGGTGCGGTGGGCGTGGCAGGCACGGCGGGATCGGGCGGGGCGCGGCCGGGCACGGCGGGCGCCGTCACCCAGTCCACCGGGCGCGCAGGGTCCTGCAGCAGACCGCTGCGGCGCAGGTGCACCAGGACCAGAAGCCGCTGGTCGGGCGGCAGGGCTTCCAGCTGCAGCAGATAGCCCGGCGGCAGGCCTTCGCCCGCCAGCAGGCGGCCGGTGGCATCGTCGATGATCGCGGCGGCCCCGGGGGCGATCGCCTGCGACAGCGCAAGGACGAGCGCGGCGATCATCATGCGGCCTTCTTCATGTCGCGCAGGGCGTTCTCGACCTCGGCAAAGCTGGGCCGCAGGTGGTCGGGCGCGGCCTGCCTGCCGACCTCGACGCACAGGTTCGTCGCATGCTGGTGAAGCCCCGCGATCAGCACCGCCTTGATGACGTCATAGAAGGCCAGGTCCTGATGCTCGGCGGCGGTCAGGCGCTGCGCCAGCGGGGCCACCAGCCCATAGGCCAGGAACACCCCCAGGAACGTCCCGACCAGCGCGCCGCCGATCATGCCGCCCAGCACCGCGGGCGGCTGGTCGATGGCGCCCATGGTCTTGATGACCCCCAGCACCGCGGCCACGATCCCCAGCGCGGGCAGCGCGTCGGCCATGTTCTGAAGGGCGTGGGGAACGTGCATCGCCTCGTCCTTCATCGACGCCATGCGCCGGGTCAGCATGTCCTCGACCTGATAGGGGTCGTCATAGTTCAGGCTGGCGGACCGCAGCGTGTCGGTGATCAGCGTCACGGCGCTGTCGTCGGCCAGGATGCGGGGATAGGCCGCGAAGATCGTCGAGCCGTGGGGGTTCTCGATATGCTCCTCCAGCTCGACAGGGTTGGTGCGCGCCAGCTTGAGCAGCTGGAACAGCAGGCAAAGCAGGCGGGTGTTGTCGTCCTCGTGCCAGCGCGCGCCCTTGAAGGCGCGGATCAGCCCCGGCAGCGTGTGCTTCAGCGTCGCCCCGTCGTTCGACAGCAGGTACGACCCGACCGCCGCGCCGCCGATCATCATCATCTCGAAGGGCAGCGAATGGGTGATGACGGCCATCTTGCCGCCCGCCAGGATATAGCCGCCGAAGACCATGGCGAAGGTCAGCACGATTCCCACGATCCCGAACATCGGCTACTCCGTCTGCAGGCGGCGCGCGCCCATGTGCGTGGTCAGGATCGCGGCCTGTCCGGGCTCGATCGCGGCGATGATGCGGGCGCCCGTCTCGGGCTGGACCCGGATCAGGATCTCGGCGGCGAAATCGGGCGGCAAGGTGGCCAGCACCGCCGCCGCCTCGGCCGGCTTCATGGCGTCATAGACCGCGATCAGCCGCTCGATCCCCTGCTCGACCCCCGCGCGCCGGCTGGCGGTTCCGTCGGCCGCCGCCGCCTTGGCGTCACGCAGCTGCACCAGCCGGGCCTTCAGCCGCTGCTCGGCCGCCGCGATCTCGTCCTTGCGGCGGTCGAGGTCGGCCAGCGCACGGTCGATGGCGATGCCCCGCAGCCGCAGGGTGTCGGCCAGGGCCACCGCCTCGGGCACGTCGCCGCAGCCGTCCAGCAGCGCGGCCGGCGCAGCGACGGCCGTCATGCCGGCGTCGAGGTCGAGCACGCGGGCGGCCTGCACGCCCACGGCGGCCGCCAGGGCAAGGCCGGTGACGATCAGGATCGGCCTAGACATCGGCGGCCTCGGACGGCTGGGGCAAGGGGGCCTGGGCCGACCTGCGGCGGCGCAAGGGCCGCCGCTCGGGCGGCTGCTGGTGCAACGCCCACAGCGCGCGTTCGGTCCGGGCACGCTCGATCTGGGTCGCCAGCGCCCGCGTCGCGGCCGTCGCCTCGGCCTTGGCGCCGCCAATCGCGGCCTCAAGGCGGTTGACCTCGGCGGTCATGACGGCAATCGCCCCGCCCAGGCCGGTTTCCAGGTCGTTCAGCCGGCGCAGCCGCGCCGACAGGACGAAACAGAACGCGGCCAGCACCGCGCCGAACGCCGCAAGGGCGATGTCCACAGCCAGGTCCAGTGTCATTGTATCCTGAACTCCGTGATCAGCAGGTCGCGCAGCGCCGCATCCCCCAGGACAAAGCGGGCCCGGGTCGCCAGTTCGAGACGGATGATCTCCAGTATCCCGCGCCGCTCGAACGCGGCGGGCTCGATCTCGGACAGGAAGCTGTTGAAGGCATCGCTGATCCGGGGCATCAGCGCGCGGGCCTGCGCCTGGGACGCGGGCTCGACCTCGATCATCGCGGTCAGCGCCAGGCTTTTTTCCTGCGGCCCCGGCAGGGTCAGCACGATCCGTGGCACGTCCACGAAGACGACGCCGGGTCCCGCGGGGGCGGCGTGCCCGGCCGGGGGGGACGCGCCGCCGACCAGCGCCAGTGGCGACCACAGGCCCAGGTACGTCGTGGCCAGCCCCCCGGCCAGCGCGCCGCCCGAGATCAGAAGCGGCAGCAGCCGTCCCATCCGGGAAGGGCGCGGCGCGGCGTCGCTGGTCTGGCTGATGTCGGTCATCTGATTCTCCGCCTTGTGAGCAGAGGGATAGCAGGCCGGCACTAACCGATTCTTAACGCCGCCCATGCCATCACGGTCCCGTCGCCAGGAACGGGCGATTCGAGGGAGTGGCGGATGCAGAAGCTGGCCGAATACTGGAAGGACCGCACGGCGGGGCAGAAACAGGCGCTGGTCGCGGCCTTCCTGGTCACGTTCCTGGGCATCGCGGGGTTTGCGTGGCTGGGCAACCGCACGTCCCTGGCGCTGCTCTATTCGGGACTGGACCCCGCGCAGGCCGGAGAGGTCATGGCGGCGCTGGACAAGACCGGCGTCCAATCGGAAATCCGCGGCGACGCGATCTGGGTGGATGCGGGCCAGCGCGACCGGCTGCGCATGACGCTGGCGGGCGAGGGGCTGCCCGCCGCGGGCGCCGCCGGATACGAGCTGCTCGACGGGATGTCGGGCTTTGGCACAACCTCGCAGATGTTCGACGCCGCCTATTGGCGCGCGAAGGAGGGCGAGCTGGCCCGCACCATCCTGGCCGTCCCGCAGATCAGGTCCGCGCGCGTCCACATCGCCGTGCCGCCCAGCCGCGGATACCGGCGCAGCGAGGCGGGATCGGCGTCGGTCACGGTCGTCACCGACGGCACGGCACTGGACGCACGGCAGGCGCGGTCGCTGCAATTCCTGATCGCATCGGGCGTGCCGGGGATGGACGCGGACCGCGTCAAGGTGATCGACAGCGCCCGGGGCGTTGTGTCCACAGGCGAGGAGGTCGCGGCCGCCGACCGGGCCGCCGAGATGAAGCGCAACGTCGAGCGCATCCTCGAGCCGCATGTGGGGCCGGGCAACGCCATCGTCGAGCTGAACCTGGACCTGGTCACCGAGACCGAGCAGACGACCGAGCAGCGCTTCGACCCCAGCGAACGGGCGCTGATCTCGCAGGAAAACGAGGAGACGTCCGACCAGTCCACCAACAGCGACGGGGGCGCGGTCACGGCGGCCTCGAACCTGCCGGACGGCAAGCAGGCGGGCGCCGAGCAGAACAAGAGCGCCAGTTCCGAAACCCGGCAGCGCCAGAACTACGAGGTGAGCAAGGTCACCCGCGAGATCGTCCGCCAGCCCGGCGCGACGCGGCGGCTGACCGTGGCCGTGCTGGTCAACGGCACGGCGCAGGCGGGACCCGACGGCACCCAGACGCTTGTCCCGCGCGACGAGGTCGAGCTGGACTCGCTGCGCGAGCTGGTCGCCTCGGCGGTGGGCTTCGACGAAGCCCGGGGCGACGTCATCACTGTGAAATCCCTGCCCTTCGCGGCGCTGGGGCAGGATGGCACGACCGCAAGCGCGGGGGGGCTGATCGACCGGCTGGCGCTGAACGACCTGGCGCGGCTGGCGCTGGTCGGCCTGTTCGCGCTGGCGCTGGCGATGCTGGTGCTGCGCCCGATGCTGAGGGCGCGCGCCCAGGCGGGGTCCGGCCCGTCCGCACAGCCGCTGCTGGACATCTCGGGACCGGGTGCTGCGCCGACGCCGGCGATGCTGCCGCTCGCCCCGGCCGCGCGCGAAGCCGAGGCGGCGCTTGCCCGGCCCGCGCTGGCGCTGAACGCCCCCGAGATCGACCGTGCGGGGCCGTCCGCGGACCCCGTGGCGCGTCTGCGCGCGCTGATGCGCGAGCGGCATGAGGACAGCCTGCGCGTTCTGTCGGGCTGGATCGAACAGAAAGAGAATGCGTGATGCTGGTGCAGCTTGAACGGTTCGACCGGGTCCGTGCCGGCGCCGTGCCGGTGGCCCGGTTCGAGGCCGCCGATCTCGAGGCCGCCTATGCGCGCGGTCTGTCGGACGGCGCAGGCGCCGCGCGCGACGAGGCCGCCGAACGGTTGATGGCCGCCCTGGCCGAAACCCGGGCCGCGCTGGCCCGAAGCGAGGCGGACCGTGCGGATGCGCGTCGCGTGGCCGTGCAGTCGCTGGCGCCCGTGCTGGATGCGCTGGTCACGGGCGTCCTGCCCACGGTGGCACGCGCGCGGCTGCAGGCGGCCTTGCTGCACGAGTTGACGCGCCTGGCCGACAGCGCAAGTCCCCTGCAAGGGGTGGTGCGCTGCGGCCCGGACCTCGCGCCCTTCGTCGCCGCCTGCGCGGGCCGGCCGGGCCTTGCCGGGCTGACGGTGGACGACAGCGGGCCGCCGGGCACCGCCGAGGCCTGCGTGATGGGCGGTCTCATCGTGTTCGATCAGCAGGCGGTGGCACAGGACCTGCACCGGCTGGTCGCCGAATTCCTGGAGGGAGCGTAACCATGGACGAGATCGCAAGCCTGATCGCGACCGATCACATCCAGGTCGAGATCACGATCCGGCTGGGGCAGATCAGGTTGTCGGTGGCCGAGCTTGGCGCGCTGCGGCCCGACGACGTGCTGCCGCTTGACCATGACATCGGCGAGGGCGTCGACATCTGCATCGGCGACAAGGTCGTCGCCCGGGGAGAGCTTGTCGACGACGGCAGCGGCGAGGGCCGGCTGGCGGTCCGCGTCCTTGGCCACGCGCCACGCGGATGACGGCGCGCACCGCGTGGGGGCGCCCGTCACGACCGGGTCGGCGGCGTTTCGGGGCCGGGCGGCTGTCCCGGCTGCATCAGGCAAAGGGCCGCGCGGTCGGCCTGGGCCTTGGCGTCCTGATCGGATGGGCGGCGCTGGCCGGGCCTGCGGCGGCGCAGGCTGCCGCCGATCCGGGCAGCCCCCTGAACGGGCTGGGCGAGAACGCGATCCTGCTGGTCGCGGGACTGACGCTGCTGTCGCTGGCGCCAGGACTTGCGATCATGGTGACCTGCTTTCCGTTCGTGGTCACGGTGCTGTCGATCCTGCGCCAGTCGATCGGGCTGCAGCAATCGCCGCCCAACATGCTGATCGTCAGCCTGGCGCTGTTTCTGTCCTGGTACGTGATGGACCCGGTGCTGCGCGACGCCTGGCAGCGCGCCGGCGCGCCGCTGCAGGCGGGCGAGATCACACTGGCCGAGGCGTTCGACCGGGGCGTCCCGCCCTTTCGCCGATTCATGGCCGACCGCACCGCCCCCGAGACGCTGGGCGCGCTGGCCGAGGTCGCACCGCCCGGCCTGGGGGGCGCGGAGGTGTCGGATCAGGCCCGGATGGACCCCGACACGGCCCCGCTGCCGCTGCTGGTGCCCGCCTTCATGCTGTCCGAAATCCAGCGCGCCTTCGCCATCGGCTTCATGGTCTCGCTGCCGTTCCTGATCATCGACCTGGTGGTGTCGGCCGTGCTGATGTCCATGGGGATGATGATGGTGCCGCCGACCGTGGTCGCCCTGCCGTTCAAGCTGGCGTTCTTCGTGGCGGTCGATGGCTGGGGGCTTGTCGCGGCCGCGCTGGTCCGCGGATACCAGCCATGACCGCGCGCCCCGGGACGCGCGCCCGTGGGCGCGGGCCTTCCGCCGCGGGCGGCCCGCAGCGGGCGGCGGGCGGCGGGTCGGGTCAGCCCGTCCGCGCGGGCCGTTCAGTCGGGGCGCACGCGGGCGGCGGTGCCGGCGGCAAAGGCCTCCAGCCGGGCGCGGGCGGCCTCCTGCGTGTTCACGACGCCCGCGACGGCCGCCTCGGCATAGGCCGCGTCCAGCGCGCTCATGTTCTGCATGTGGGACACGGCCGAGCAGATGGCAAAGTTCGACAAGGGCGGGTTGCGGGCGGCGGCAAGCGCCAGCTCATGCGCCTTGGCCTCGCTGTCCTCGACCAGATACTGCGCCAGCCCCACGTCCACCGCCTGCTGGCCGCGATACAGCCGGCCGGTCAGCATCATGTCGATCATCCGCGCCTTGCCGATCAGGCCCGCCACGCGGATCGTCGCGCCGCCGCCCGTGAAGAGGCCGCGCTGCCCCTCGGGCAGGCCGAAATAGGTGCCGGCGTCGGCCACGCGGATATGGGCGGCGGACGCCAGCTCAAGCCCGCCGCCGACGACCGCCCCCTTCAGCGCCGCGATGATCGGCACGCCGCCGTATTCCATCTTGTTGAACGCCTCGTGCCAGCGCAGGCAGATCTGCATGAACTCGGCGGCGCTGCGGTCGGCCTGCCAGTGTTCGACCAGATCCAGCCCGGCGCAGAAATGCGGCCCCGCCGCGCGCAGCACGCAGGCGCGCGCTCCCGCCCGCGGCAGCGCGGTGAACACGTCGATCAGCTCGTCGATCGTGGCGGCGTCCAGCGCGTTGCGCTTGGCCTCGCGGTTCAGCGTCACGGTGGCAATGCCGTCATCGTCCAGCGTGACCAGCAGGGTCCTGAACGTCAGGTCGGAGAGGGGGCGCATGGATCAGCCTTTCGGGATCAGGTGGATGACGACGGGAAGGGTGGCGATTCCCGCCGCCGTGGACAGCAGGATCGCCGCCGAGACACGCTCTTCGGCGACCCGGAAATGATGGGCGAGGATGTAGACATTGCCCGCCACGGGCAGGGCCGCGGCCGCCACCATGACGCCGGCGGCGACCGGATCGACGCCCAGCCCCCAGGCGGCGGCCCCCACGGCGACCGGGTGCGCCACCAGCTTGGCCGCCGACAGCCCCACCGCCGGGCCGATCCGGCGGGCGGGGCCATTGGCCAGCGACGCGCCGATGGCAAACAGCGCGCCGGGCGTCGCCGCGCCGCCCAGCAGCGACAGGAACTCGGCCGCGGGGGCGGGCAGGGGCAGGCCGGCCGCGGACCAGGCCAAGCCCGCCAGCATCGACACGATCATCGGATTGGCCGCGATGCCGCGCACAAGCGGCAGCAGCATCCGCAGCCCGATCCGGCCGTGGCGAGCGGCGGTGATGATCAGCGTGATCAGCGTCGAGAACACGATCATGTCGAGCGTCAGCACCATCAGGACCGGCCCGACGGCGGCCGGACCCAGCAGGACGACCAGCATCGGCACCCCCAGAAAGCCTGTGTTTCCGGTCATGGCCGTGTGGGCCTGCATGGCGGCATCGGCGGGCGGGGCGCCGCCGCGGCGCGACAGGGCGAAGACCAGCGCCCAGACCGCCCCCGACCCCGCCAGATAGGCCAGCACGAAACGCGGATCGAACAGCGTCGCCAGGTCCAGCGTCGCGGCAAAGCGGAACAGCATGGCCGACAGCGCAAAATAGAACACGAACCGCGTCAGCCATGCGGTCGCCTCGGCCGGAAACAGCCGCAGCCGCCCGGCCAGCCAGCCCGTCCCGATCAGCGCAAAGAACGGCAGGGTCTTGAGAAAGATCGCCAGCATGGCACCCCTTTCCCGGCCACCCCTTGTCGCGGCCCACAAAGCATCGGGGCGACCCGGGCGCAAGCAAGGGCCGCCGGGACTGCGGTCGATGCCGGCAGGGGTCCGCGGCGCCCCCTGGGGGACAGCGGGGCCGCGCGGCCCGGTCATGGCCCCCGGCGGCGGCGCGATGCCGGGGGGCGCGCGCTCAGCGCCAGCGCGCCGCCTCGGCGGTCAGCGGGTGGTTGGGATGGCGGCGGGCAAAGCCCTGCCACGCCTCGGGCGTGCCGGCCAGGCGGGCGGCGTCGAAGGCAGCGATCACCCCTGCCTCGCCCCCGGCTGCGGCGCGGCCTTGCGCGGGGTCGTCCGGGGTGCGGCGCGCGGCCAGCGCCGCCCGGATGCGCGGGGCGCTGGCGTCGTCGGGATGGCGCGCCAGAAACAGGATCAGCGCGGCGTTCGAGCCGTCGGCCAGCGCCGCCTCGGCCTCGGCCCGTTCGGGCGCGCCGGCGGGGGCGGGCGGCGGCAGCGGGTCCGAGCGGTCGGGCCGCATCCCCTGCACGCCGGGCGGCGGGGGATCTGCGGGGGTCGCGCCGGGTTCGGCGTCCGGGGTGCTGCCCGCGGCCAGGCATCCGGCGGCCAGCAGCGTGGCGATCAGCGAGGGGTTGCGCATCGGGGAACCTTTCCATCTGTCGGGCGCGGCGGACGGCGCCGCAGCAAACGGGCGCGGCGGATGGGCCGCGCCCGGATTGTCAGGGCAGCGGGGTCAGACGATCAGCAGGTCGTCGCCCAGCAGGAGCTTGTTCGCCACGTTCTCGACCAGCAGGGTGTTGCCGCCGCCGAAGTTGAACAGCACGTCCCCCGCCACGTTCGTCGCATAGGACAGCATCTGCGCGACGGTCCGCGCGCCGCCGCCCCACAGGGCGTCGTCCAGCCCGATCGTGTCGATGTTGTTGACGAAATCCGCGACCCGGTCGGCCCCGCTGCGAAAGATCAGCGTGTCCGCCCCCAGACCGCCCCACAGCGCGTCGTTGCCGACACCGCCGTCCAGCCGGTCGTTTCCGTCCTGCCCGGCCAGCCTGTCGCTGCCGGCCGCCCCCAGCAGCCGGTCGTTGCCCAACCCGCCCCGGAGCGTGTTCGCCCCGGTGTTGCCGGTGATCTGGTTGGACAGCGCGTTGCCGGCCCCCGACAGGTTCGCCCCGCCCAGCAGGGTCAGGTTTTCCAGGTTCGCCCCCAGCGTCAGCGTCGCCGAGCTGCGGACCGTGTCCACGCCGCCGCCCGCCGCCTCGGTGATCAGGTCGAGGCCGTCGGTGACATAGGTGTCGTTGCCGCCCGCGCCGATCAGCGTGTCGGCCCCGGCGTTGCCCGCCAGCCAGTTCTGGCCGGCGTTGCCCTGGATGCGGTTGGCCAGCGCGTTGCCGAACCCGTCGGTGTTGCCGGCGCCGGTCAGGACCAGCCGCTCGACATTGGCGGCCATGGTGTAGCTGACCGAGCTGTAGACGCTGTCGGTGCCGGCGCCAGCCCCTTCCACGATGGTGTCGCCGCCGTTCACAAAATAGACGTCGCTGCCGAAGCCGCCGACCAGAATGTCAAGGCCGGAGCCAGCGTTCAGGGTGTCGTTGCCCGCCTCCCCCAGCAGGCTGTCGTTGCCGGCATCGCCATACACCCTGTCGTCGCCCGCGCCCGCGACCAGCGTGTCGTTGCCGCCGCCGCCGTTCAGCCTGTTGGCGCCCGCCGTTCCGATGACAGAATCCGCGCCATCGCCCAGGATCAGGTTCTCGAAGTTCACGTAGAGCTCGCTGCCATAGTTCGAACTGCCAGTGGTCAGGTCCAGCACATAGGGGCCGTCCCAGCGCGCCGTGTCCAGCAGGTCGACGCCGCTGCCGCCGTCCAGCGTCTCGCCACCCAGTTCGGCGATCATCGTGTCGTTGCCGTCCAGCCCATAGTAGCTGTGCGCTTCGCCGTCCGAGATGACGACGTCGTTGCCCGAACCGGCATAGAACAGCTCGATCCCCAACAGCGAGCCCACGACGGTGCCGCCGCCCGTGCGCGTCTCGCCCAGTTCGAAGTCGAAGACATGGCCCACGGTCAGGCTGCTGACGCTGAGCGTGTCGCTGCCGGTGCCGCCGTCCAGCACCGCATCGACCTGGGTCGCATCGCTGCCGTTCAGGTAATCGTTGCCGTCCCCGCCATACAGCGAATCGACGCCCCCTTGGCCATACAGCCAGTCGTTGCCGGTGTAGGACCAGATATAGTCGTCTCCGTCGCCCCCAAGGTTGTAGTCGTTGTCCTCGGCGCCATACAGCGTGTCGTTGCCGTCGCCGCCATACAGGGAATCGGCGCCGGTGCTGGTCCAGATATAGTCGTTGCCGGCGTTGCCGGTCATGACGTTGCCGGCCGCGTTGCCATACAGCGTGTCGCTGCCGCTGCCGCCGGTCGCGTTCTCGATCAGCGAGCGGGTGTCGCCCTTGTACAGCAGCGCGTTGTAGACGTTGCCGCTGGCATAGTTGCCCCCGCCCAGGAACGCGCGCTGCGTGGACGACAGCAGCGACGACGATCCCGGCGCAAGGTTGACCGTGACGCCCGTCGTATAGGACGACAGGTCATAGGTATCGATGCCGCCGCCGTCCCAGATGGTCATGAAGATGCGGTTCGCGCCGGGCGTGATCGCCGCCGACCCGTTGATCAGCGTGTCGCCCGAATCCGGGTTCCACTTGTAGGTCGTGGCGCCCGCGTTCGAGTTGAAGTCCGCGCCGTACATGTGCTGCAGGGCGGCGATGTCGTACATCATGTAGGTCTGGGCATAGCCGAACTGCTCGTTCGTATAGCCGGTCAGCGGAGCGCCCACATAGCTGCGATAGGTCATCACCGTGTATTCCATCGCGTCCAGATAGGACGGCATCGCGCCGAAGCCGCTGCCTTCCTGGCCGTGCTTCAGTCCCAGCGAATGGCCCAGCTCGTGCAGGATGGTGTGCCAGTGATAGTTGCCCATCACCGGCGTGCGCCCCGAGCCGCCGAAGAACGCGTCCCCCCCGGTGCTGCCGTTGTTGGGATAATAGGCATAGGCGGTGCCGGGGTTGGACGTGTTGGCCATCCGGATCGTGCCGGCGCTGTCGGTCACGGACCAGTCGATCGCTAGGTTGGTGAACGCCTCGACCGCAAAGCCGCGGGCGGCGCCCGGCTGGGTGTAGGTGGCCTCGTTCAGCGCGAAATGGGCGGCGCGCTGCTGGTCGGCGTTCACCATGCCGAAGTTCGACAGCGCCTCGGGATAGCCCGCGCCATAGTCGCTGGTCGCGTTCGGAAAGGAATAGGTGATGTAGCCGTCGGCCCAGCGGCTGCCGATCAGCAGCCCGTCGATGCCCTGGTTGCCGCTGGCGGCAACCGCGACCGTGGTGTCGCCGGACCCGTTCTCGACAGGGCGTTCGGCACGGGCTACCGCCCCGTCCGAGCGCAGGCCAAGACCGGGGTCCGACAGATCGTCGAACAACCCGCCCGCCAGCGACAGCGGGTCGCCGATCAGTCCGGGCCGGGCGATCAGCGGCGGCAGGTCGGGACCGGCCGCCGCGTCCGCCGGGGCGGGGGCATCGGGTGCGGGGGCCGCGGGCAGAAAGTCGATGGCCCGTGACGAGAGAAGCGAGTGGACGCGAGAGCGTGACATGGTGATCCTCGTTTTCCAAGCAGGGTTTCAGGACAAAGGCGGATCGCCAGCGCCGCGACGCAGGCGGGAGGCAGGCCGATGGCCCGCGTTCAGGACCGGTGCCCCGTCTGATCGGCCCGCGGCGGTGTCGCCGCAATGGCTTTCTGCGGGGCGCGGCGGACGGTCGCGCCGCTCAGGGCGCCATGCCGGCCAGATGGTCGGCCACCGCCTGGGTGATGGGCTGGCCGGTGGCCTCCTCGACCCCCAGCCACGATCCCGCCGGGTCGATGTCGAGGAAGCGCAGCGACCCGTCCGTCGCCCGCCGGAATCGCAGCGTGGCATGGATCAGGCCCAGCCGGGCCAGCATCGCGTGCACCGCCGTCTCGACCGCCTCGGGCAGGGTCAGGGCCCGCGTGCCGCCGCCCTCGCGGCCCGCCGCCGTCTCGGCGGCAAAGGCGCGCTCGCCGATGACCGTGACGCACACGTCGCGGCCGGGAATACGCTCCTGCAGGATGGCGGGCGCCTGATGCAGGCTGTCCAGCCGCCGCCAGCCGGCGGCGCGCAGCCGCCGGGTGCGGCGGGCCGCCCGTCCCTGGCCCGCCAGGCCCTTGCAGACCACGTCGCCGATCTGCTCGGCAAAGGCGCGGGCGGTCTGCGGGCAGTTCGTGATCAGCGTCTGCGGCGGGTTCAGCCCCAGGTCGGCGGCCAGGCGCAGCTGCCAGCTGTCGCGCCGGGCCGCGGCGTCGTGCGCCGGGGGGTTGATCCACTGCGCGTCCATCGCCAGCCACATCCCGGCCACCGCCTCGTCGCAGCGGGCGGCGCAGCGGGCGGCCAGGGTGCCCGCGCCGACCCCGCCAGAGGATGCAGGACTGCGCCACCAGGCGGCGCGAACGCGGTCCAGGTCGATCACCGCGCCGCTGTCGTCGCCATAGCCCAGATGGCTGCGGCTTCCGCCATAGCGCAGCGCCAGCCGCGCGGCCTTCGGGAACTGCGACAAGTCCAGCATGCGGGCCGCGGCGCCGCGCCGGTCCAGCCGGTCGATGACGGCGCGGGCATGCGGGTCGGCGGGGGCGGACAGGATCAGGATCATGACCACCCCCCGGCGTCGGGGTCTGCGCCCCGGAACGGAAACGAGGGGGGTCGGGTGACATGGTCCGACCCCCCGTCGGTCGCCGCGAGCCCCAGGACAGCCTGCGGCAGCCGAGCCGGTGAAGGGATGGGCAAGGGCCGCGCGGCCAGCGCAGCCAGGGCAAGGGCCAGCAGCGCGTCATCCGCGTCGCCAAGACAGCGCGCGGCGGGCACCGGCCCGTCCGAATCGCCGAGGACGCCTTGCGGGCGGGCGAGGCCCGGGCCATCGGGTGCCGCGGTCGCGCGAGCCGGCGCCGCAGGGCTGGGGCGCGGGGCGGATTGGCCGTTCGACATGGGAACATCTCCTCTCGCCTGGGCGGGCGAATCACTCGGCCGCCCTGCCCCAGCCTGCGCGGACCGCCGTGAGGTCCGCGTGAGGCGGCCGTGAGGCCCTGGCGCGCCCCGTCATAGCCCCGTCACAGCCGCGTCGCAGACCCGCCCGTCACAGCCCCGACCGGGTAATCCCGATCAGCCCCGCGCTGCGCAGCGTGGACACCGGATAGTCCGGGTCGGCCATCAGCTGCAGGGTGAAATCGGGCTCCAGCCGGCGCAGGTCGGCCAGGGCGGCGGCCGCACCCGCCTCGTCCCCGCGGTGGTGGCGCAGGGCCGCCAGAAAGCGCAGGGACGGGCGGTTGTCGGGCGCATGGGCCAGGGCCGCTGCGGCCAGCCGCTCGGCCTCGGGGAAGCGGCCCAGCCGGATCTGCGCCACGGCCCGGCGCAGCAGCCAGCTGGCCTGCCCCACCATCGCCATCGGGCCGGTCGCGGACTTCATCGCCATCGCCAGCGCCTCGGCGTGGCGGCCCGCATCGGTCAGCGCCTGCGACAGCACATGGCGGGCCAGGTCGTGTTCCGGTGCGATCCGGCAGGCCATGCGCGCCAGGTCCAGCGCGCCCGCCACGTCGCCGCGCCACGACCGCAGCATCGCCGCGACCGCCAGCACGGTCGGATCGACCGGGGCCATCGCGCGGGCGCGGGCGGTGAACTGCTCGGCCTCAGCCAACCGGCAGGCGGGGTCGGCGGTCTGGCGCTCGATGATTAGCGTATAGCGCAGCCAGGACCGCATCGACAGGCCCACCGCGCTGTTGCCCAAGGGCTGGCTATCGGCCAGCCGTTCGTCGGCGGCCAGCAGCCGGTCGCGCGCAAAGCTGAACAGGTCTGCCAGCGGGAATACGGGCTGCGCCGCGTCCAGGGACTGCGCGGCGGTCTGGATCATCGTCAGCGCGACCGCCGCCGTCGCGCTGCGGGTCGAGGCGGCGGCCGTCTCGCGCCGGATCGGATAGCGCTGCGCCCACAGCTGCGCCCCGCTGGACAGATCGCGCAGCACGATCATCAGCGTGATGTCCGGCCCCGACGTCATGCACAGCGCCTGCGCCGACAGGCCCTTGGTGCCGGGCGGCGCGGGGGCGGCCAGCAGGCGCGCCGGGATCAGCTCGGCCGCGCGGGCGGCGGCGTCGCTCAGCACGATGCCGGCGATGGCGCGCGCCTCGTCGTCGGTGCACTGGGGTTCCAGAACGACAAGCACCGGCCGGGGATCGGCGGCGGCGGCCGGCAGCGGCAGCGCGCGCAGGGCCTGTGGGGCGGGCCGGTCCTCTAGCGCCAGGCGCGTGTCGCGCAGCCAGTCCTCGAACTCGGGGTCGGGGATGTCCAGCCCGGCGGCGAACTCGGCGGTCTCGCCGTCCGGGCCGACGACGGGGCGCAGATCGACCGCCACCCGCGCCGGGTCCAGTCCCAGCCAGCCGTCCCCCGTGACCAGCGCCGTTGCGTGCGGTCCCAGCGCCGCGCGCAGATCCGACAGCAGCCGCCGCAGGCTGTCGGACCCGTGGCGCTGGGACCGCGTGCTCCACAGCCGGTCCTGCAGGCGGGTGCGCGGCAGGCGCAGGTCGGGCGCGGTCCCCAGCAGCGCCAGCAGCGCGCGCATGCGCGCGCCGTGCGGGGTGACGTCCGCGCCGTCGCGGGTGCACAGCGTGACCGGCCCCATCAGTCTGAGCGTCAGATCCATCGCGCGAAACCCGTCCGAAAGATCAGGCCTTTATGCTAGCATCCCGGCGGCCGAGTCGTCACCGGATTCCATGCGCCGGGGAAAGGACACCATGTCGCTGGACAATGCGCACAACGCCCATAACGCCCACAATGCCCATAATGCACACAACGCCCATGCCGCCGCGGCCGGGATTTCGCCGGCCGAACTGGCGCTGGCGCTGATCCAGGCGCGCGACGGGATCGTGACGGGCGCGGCCCTGGCGCCGGTCGCACCCGCCGCGCCCGCCCTGCCGCTGGCCGACCGCCTGCGCCGGATCGAGCCCGGCTTCGCCGTGGCCGCCCTGCTGTCCGAGGCCGCCGAGGCGCTGGTGCTGACGCCCGCCACTGATGCCGCGCGGGACCGCCAGACCCTGGGCGCGCGGGCCGCGGACGGGACCGCCGCCGACCTGCTTGTGCTGCGCCGCCCGACCGACGCCGATCTGGCGGCCGAGGCGCAGCTGGTCGCAGGATACGCCGACCTGCGGGCCGAGCGCCTGGCCGAGATCGGTGTGCAATGCGTGGGGCTGATGCCGTTCTTTCAGACCATCCTGCCGCTGGGGCCGTGCTGGACGCCGGCGGTGGCCGTGCTGGCCGGGGTGGCGGCCGACCTTGCCACCGCCATGGTCCAGCGGCTGAAGCTGGGGTTTGCCCTGCCGCGCCCGCATCTGCTCAGCCCCGAGGTGCAGCCGATGATCGCCTGCCCGGCGCACGGCGCCTTTCCCAGCGGCCATGCGGCGCAGGCCTTTGCGCTGGCGACCGTGCTGGACCTGCTGACCGGCGAGGGGCGGGCCGAGGCGGGTACGCTGCGCGAGGACAGCCAGCTTTACCGCATGGCCGCGCGGATCGCCGTCAACCGGACGGTGGCGGGGGTGCATTACCCGGCGGACAGCGCCGCGGGCGCGGTGCTGGGCGTCACGCTGGGCCGCTGGCTGGCGGCCCGCGGCGGGATGCGCCCCGACTGCCCCGCGCTGGCGCTGGACAGCGCCGCATGGGGCGAGGGCGCGCCCGGCGGGTCGCGCGACTTCCACCTGCCCCGGCTGGTCGAGGCGATGAGCCAGGGCCGCGCCCTGCGCCGGACCGGCACGGTGGCGGTCGAGGCCGCGCCCCTGATGTCGGCGCTGTGGGCGGCCGCGGCGCGCGACTGGGGCCAGCGATGGAGCTGACCTGGACCCCCGCCCCGCCCGCCGACAGCGCCCGCGTGGGTCACGACGGCACGCCGTTGACCGACTATCTGCTGCATCCGCCGCCGGTGCCGGGCGCGCCGCCGCTCGTGGATGGGCCGGACCTGCCGCGGCTGTGGCAGCCGCGCCGGGCCAGGGTGGGCGCGCCGGACCCGGCCGACCAGCGCCGCGCGGCGCTGCGGGCGCTGATCGACGCGGCCTTCGGCCCATGATCGCGCGCCAGAGCCTTGCGCTGTTCGACGAGGTCGTCGAGCGCCTGCCCGCGCTGGCCCCGCCCGATTCGCTGGTGGCGGGCGACGCGCCGCCCGCAACCGACCAGCGTTACCTGTCGCCGCAGGCGATGCCGGACGATCCGGCCGCCTGCGCCATCGTGGCCGTGATCGACCACGCGATCCCCTTTGCCCACCGGCTGCTGACCACCGGCCGCGGCCACAGCCGGGTCGCCGCGGTCTGGCTGCAGGACGCCCCTGCCCGCGACCGCCGGCCCGACATCCCCTTCGGGCAGGAACTGCGCGGCACGATGATCGACGCGCTGCGCGGCCTGGACGGGACCGGGGATGGCACCGGGCCGGTCCGCGACGACGAGGCGGCGTATCGCGCCTGCGGCCTGGTCGATCCCGGCCGCGGCGCGGGCGCCGACCTGTCGCGCGCCGTCAGCCACGGCGCGGCGGTGGCGGCGCTGGCCGCGGGGTTCGATCCCGCCGACCCGGCCGGACGCGCGCATCCGGTGATCGCGGTGTCGCTGCCCGATTTCAGCGTCGCCGACACCTCGGGCAGTTTCTCGCCGCTGTTTCTGCAGGCGGCGGTGGTCTATGTCGTCGCCCGCGCCCGCGGGCTGGCGCGCAGCCTGCGCGCGGCCCGGCCCGGGGTGCGCCCGCCGCTGGTGGTCAACCTGTCGATGGGCCTGGCCGCCGGGGCGCGCGACGGCAGCTCGCTGATCGCGCAGTTGCAGGATGCCATCGCCGCCGCACCCGGCGGCGACCTGGGCGCGGTCCATTTTGTGCTGCCCACCGGCAACGGTCGTCAGGCGCGCGGCCGGGCGGTGCTGACCCCCGGGCAGTCGATCGGCTGGCACCTGCCCCCCCAGGACGCCACCCCCTCGGCCATCGAGCTGTGGGGGCCTGCCCAGCAGGCGCCGGGCACCCCGGTCCGGGTTCGGATCGCGCTGCCGGACGGCCGCGCAGGGGACACCGGGGCGGCGCCGGGCATGGGCCACCTGACCGATCCCGCCGGCCATGTCCTGGCGCGCACCGTGCTGCAGGACCGCGCGGTTGCGCCGGGCTGGGTGCGGCCCTGCCTGACGATCATCGTGCCGCCCACGCTGCCCTCCGTGCCCGGCACCGCCTGGGCGCCTGCGGGCCACTGGTCGCTGACGCTGCTGCCCGGCAGCCCGCAGCCGGTCGAGGTCGCCGTCCAGCGCGACGACGCCGTCGCCGGGTTCCGCGTCCGCGGGCGGCAGTCGCGGCTGGTCGATCCCGCCAGCCCCCGGCGCGACGCCAGCGGGCGCTGGCCGGGGGCCGACCCCGCGCCGCCGGACGGGCTGATCCGGCGCAACGGCACGTCGAACAGCTATGCCGGCGGGCTGCGCCAGATCCGCGTGGGCGCCTCGGTCGCGGTGCCGCGGGGTGGCCTGGCCCCGTACAGCGGGTTGCTGGACGATGGCCGGCCCGGCGACGTGACCGCACCCGCCGACCGCAGCGCCGCGCAATGGGGCATGGTGGTGCCCGGCATCCGCGGCGCGGCGCGCACCCGGCTCAGCGGCACCAGCCTGTCGGCACCGCAGCTGACGCGCTGGCTGGCGGCAGCGCTGGCCGCGGGGCACACGCTGCCGGACCGGGCCGCAATTCAGGATGCGGTGGGGGACCGGCGCGACGGCGCCACGCCGGACCTGGGCCCGCCTAAAGGGCTGCCTTGGCGAACCGGGCTGACCGGCTAGCGCCACGCCATGCTGCATTGCAGCAAAATCGTCCCATGGCGTCTTGCCATCTGTGACTGAACATCCATATACCATCCAGACAGATGGTGATATAATGGCACGACAGACACGCACGCCCCCTGACGACAAGAAGATCACGATCGACCCGGGTCACGTGACTCTTCGGCGGAACGGCCCGCTGGTGCAGGGCGGGTTCTATGCCAGACAGAGCGATTCTGTCCGCACCGCCCTTCCCAACCACTCGGCCGCCGACTCGGATGCCGTGGCGCGCTTGGTGGAACGCCGCGCGCCGGACAGGGGTCGGCGCGATGTCACCCGCGTCAAGCCGGAAGGGCGGGGGCCACACCCTGCATCCGAAGGTCGCGGGGCTGGCCCGCGCCACGATCGGACCGATCACCCTCCCCGGCGCGCTGCAGGCGCCTGCCGGGGTCAAGGCGGCCCCAAAGGACCGCATCCGCTGACGCCACAGCCGAAAGGATCTTGACATGCTGACCCGGGATTTCGCGACGGCCATGCGCCGGGCGCTGGACCAGACACGCGCCGGCGACCCCGCCGCGGCAACCCGCACCATCCAGGACGCGCTGAACGGGCGGCCGTCTGCCGCAACGGTGCCCGCGGCCGGGTTGCTGCCCGGGGTCGAGAATGCCGAGGTGATCACGGAGGCCGCCCCCCCGCGTGCCCCGCGTGCCCCGCGCGCCGCAGCGGCAGACGCCCCGGCAACCCCACGCCGCCGCCTGCGCGACGTGATCGGCGCGCTGGCCAAGGGCCGGAAGGGGCTGGACCTGCGCGCCCTGCGTCCCGGGCCGGCCACCCCCCGGCCAGAGATCCTGCCCGACATCGCCCCCGGCGCCCGGTGGGAGCGGCGCGACTTCGCCTCGGCCCACGGCAGTCGCGCCTATCACCTCTACGTGCCGGCGGCGCTGACGGAGGGTCCGCAGGGGCTGGTCCTGATGCTGCACGGCTGCACGCAGGACGGGGCCGATTTCGCCGCAGGCACGGCCATGAACGCCCAGGCCGAACGGCACGGGCTGATCGTGGTCTATCCCCACCAGACCCGCGCCCAGAACCCGCAGGCCTGCTGGAACTGGTTCCGCCCCGGCGACCAGCGGGCCGACGCGGGCGAGGCTGCGATGCTGACCGCGCTGGCCCGGCAGGTCGCGGCCGAATTCACCGTGCCCGCCGACCGCGTCTTTGCCGCCGGCCTGTCCGCGGGCGGCGCGATGGCGGCGATCCTGGGGCAGGTGGCGCCGCAGGTGTTTGCCGCCGTCGGGGTCCACTCGGGCCTGCCCGCGGGCGCGGCCAGCGACGTGATGGGCGCGTTTGCCGCCATGCGCGACGGCCCGGCCAGCGTATCGCCGCCGGCGACCCGGGTGATCCAGTTCCACGGCACCGCCGATGCCACGGTCAGCGCGGTCAACGCCGACAGGCTGCTGGCGGCCGCCCGGCGTGACGGCGCCCCGGCACGGCGCGACAGCGGCCACACCGGCCGCCCCTGGCAGCGCACGACCGTGGGCCCGGCCCATGCGCCCCGGGCCGAGGACTGGCGAATCGAGGGGCTGGGCCACGCCTGGTCGGGCGGAAGCGCGCGCGGCAGCTACACCGACGCGACCGGCCCGGATGCCTCGGCCGAGATGGTGCGGTTCTTCCTCGCCCGCTGACCCCGCGCGGCTGGGCGCGACATCCTGGCAACAGGTGCACCCTCTCGCCGTTTTGGAGTTTTATTCTGCACGTCTACATCGTAAGGTTGCAGCACGCTGCGCCGCAGCACGGGCTGAAGGGACGATGAAATGCGCAAGATCATGATTGAAACCTGGATGATCGTCAGCGCCATTGCGATCACGCTGTCGGTCAGCGTCAACGAACGCACGCATCGCCCCCACTGACGCGCGCGCCCTGCCCCTCGGGGCGCGTGACAATCCCTGCGCCCTGCCCCAGTCTTGCCGGGCAAGGAGGGCGCGCGATGACCGATCCGTTCTTTTTCCCGGTGTCCGGGTTCGACCTGCCGCGCTATGCGGGCATCCCCACCTTCATGCGGCTGCCCCATGTCGGACTGGACGATCCGCGCATCCGCCAGGTGCGGGTGGGGCTGATCGGCCTGCCCTGGGACGGGGGGACGACCAACCGCCCCGGACCGCGCCATGGACCGCGGCAGCTGCGCGACGCCTCGACCATGATGCGGGCGGAAAACGGCGCGACCGGCGTGCGCCCGTTCGAGGCGATGGCCTGCGCCGATCTGGGCGACGTGCCCCCCAACCCCGCCGACCTGATGGACACGATGGCCCGCGTCACCGCGTTCTATGCGCGCGTCGTGGCGGCCGGCATCACACCCGTCACCGCGGGCGGCGATCACCTGTGCTCGCTGCCGATCTTGCGGGCGCTGGCGGCGGGCGGGCCGCTGGGCATGGTGCATTTCGACAGCCACACCGACCTGTTCCACAGCTATTTCGGCGGCACGCTGTACACCCACGGCACGCCCTTTCGCCGCGCGGTCGAGGAGGGGCTGCTGGACCCCGTGCGCGTGGTCCAGATCGGCATCCGCGGCACGACCTATGACCGCGAAGACCGCGATTTCGCCCGCGCCGCCGGCATCCGGGTGATCCCGATCGAGGAGTTCCATGCCCGCGGGCTGGACGACGTGATGGCCGAGGCGCGCGAGATCGCGGGCACGGGGGCCACCTATCTCAGCTATGACATCGACTTCGTCGATCCGGCCTATGCGCCGGGCACCGGCACGCCCGAGGTCGGCGGCCCGACCAGCTGGCAGGCGCTGGAGGTCGTCCGCGCGCTGGACGGCCTGAACCTGGTCGGCTGCGACCTGGTCGAGGTCTCGCCCCCGTTCGACCCGTCGGGCGGGACCGCGTTCCTCGGCGCGTCGATCCTGTTCGAAATGCTGTGCGTGCTGGCCCGACGGCCCGCTGCGGGACGCCCGCCCGCCCCGCACGGCCCGGCCCAGGGCGCGGCGATCTAGCGCGCCGCCGTGTGGCGCGCAGGGCGCGGTCCGGGGCGCGTCGCGGCCGCTGGGGATGCTGTCCCTGTGGGCAAGGCGGCCCGTCCCAGGACGGCAGGCGGCGCGGCGCGATCCAGGGTGGGACCGTTCGGCGCGCAGCCTTCGTTCGCGTGGACGCCGGACCGTTCAGCCGTGCGGGATGTGATTCGCCCAGCCCGCGGTGCGGTCGGGACTCTGCACGGGGCGGACGACGCGTCGCAGGGTGCCCGAACTGGCGCCGGCAAAGCCGCGGCACGGCAGGGTCCCGCCGCCGCCCGGGGCGCGCGACCCTGTCCTTGTGACGGGCCGCAGCCCGTGTCTGCCTTTGCGGCCAACCCGTGCGCCACCCGACGCCCTGCAGACCACCGGCCGCCCTGCTCTTTCCCCGCGCCCGCTCTTCCCCCCGCCCCCTCGGGCCGCTAGGTTCGTCAGCGATGATCCCTTCGCCGCGCCTTGCCACCCTGCCCGACGCCGACGAGGACGCCACCGCAGGGCTGGCGCGCGTGCTGGCCGCCGTGCTGGGGCCGGGCGACTGCCTGCTGCTGGACGGTCCGGTCGGGGCGGGCAAGTCGCATTTCGCGCGCGCCCTGATCCGCGCGCGCCAGGGCGACGCGGCCGAGGACGTGCCCAGCCCGACCTTCACGCTTGTCCAGACCTACGAGGCCGACGGGACCGAGATCTGGCACGCCGATCTTTACCGGCTGGGGGACGCGTCCGAGCTGGTGGAACTGGGCCTCGACGAGGCCCTGGGCAGCGCGATCACGCTGATCGAATGGCCCGACCGGATGGGGGCGCCGCCCGCGGGCGCGCTGACGGTGGCGCTGGACCCCGCCGGTCCCCACCGGCGCCGCATCACCCTGTCGGGCGATCCTGGCCGCTGGGCCGCGATCCCGCGGCTGGTTCTGATCGCCGGGTTCCTGCACCGTGCCGGCTGGGCCGGCGCGCGGGTCGCCCCGCTGGCCGGGGACGCCTCGGCCCGGCGGTATTTCCGCCTGACCGCCGAGGATGGCGGCACGGCGGTGCTGATGGACGCGCCGCCGGGGTCCTGCGGGCCTTACCTGGCGATGACCGGCTGGCTGCGCGACCGCGGCTTTCACGCCCCCGCGGTGCTGGCCCAGGACCCGGACGCGGGCCTGCTGCTGATGCAGGATCTGGGCGACGATCTGGTCGCCCGCGTGCTGGACGCCGACCCCGCGGCCGCGCCGGCCGTCTATGCGCGGCTGGCCGACCTGATCGCGGATCTGCACCGCCACTCGCCGCCCGCGTTCGTGCCGGCGCTGGACGGCCCGGCGCTGGCAGAGCAGGTCGAGCTGTTTGCGGCATGGTATTGCCCCGCGGCGGGCGCCCCGGGGGCGGGCGTGGGCGTGGGGGCGGTGATCCTGGCGCTTTACGCGCAGCTGTGCGCCCAGACCCCGCCCGCGCTGTCGCTGCGCGACTTTCACGCCGAGAACGTGGTCTGGCGGGGCGACGACCCTCCCGGCCTGCTGGATTTCCAGGACGCGGTGGCGACGCATCCGGCCTATGACCTCGCCTCGGCCCTGCAGGACGCGCGCCGCGACGTGGATGCGGGGGTCGAGGCCGCGGCCCTGGCGCGATACCTGGCCGCAACCGGACACGACCCGGACCGCTTTGCCGCCGCCTATGCGCTGCTGGGGGCGCAGCGCGGACTGCGGATCATGGGCATCTTTACCCGGCTGTGCCTGCGCGACGGCAAGCCGCGCTATCTGGCGTTCATGCCGCGGGTCTGGGCCGCGATCGTGCGCAACGCGGCGCACCCGGCGCTGGCGCCGCTGGCCCTGGCGCTGGCGGGCGTGCCCGCGCCCACGCCCGCCCTCATCGAAAGGATCGCCGCCCGATGCGGAACCCGCCCGACGCCCTGATGCTGTTTGCCGCCGGCCGCGGCACCCGCATGGCGCCGCTGACCGACACGACGCCCAAGCCCCTGATCCCCGTGGGCGGGGTCACGCTGCTGGACCGCGCGCTGGCGCTGGCCCGGGACGGCGGCGCGCGGCGGATCGTGGTCAACACCCATCACCTGGGCGACCGGATCGCCGCGCATCTGGCGGGATCGGACGTCGTCCTCTCGGACGAGCGCGATCTGCTGCTGGACACCGGCGGTGGGCTGCGCCGGGCGCTGCCGCTGCTGGGGGCGGGGTCGGACGGGACGGCGGTCCTGACCCTGAATCCCGATGTCGTGTGGACCGGGCCGAACCCTGTCGCCGCCCTGCGCGCCGCCTGGGACGGGGCGCGGATGGACGCGCTGCTGATGCTGGTGCCGGTCGACCGCGCGCAGGGCCGCGTCGGCGGCGGCGACGTCTCGTGCGCGCCCGACGGCCGGATCACGCGCGGCGGGCCGCTGGTCTATACCGGCGCGCAGATCGTCCGCCCCGGCCGGCTGGCCGAGATCGCGGCCGAGGTCTTTTCGCTGAACGCGCTGTGGGACCTGCTGATAGCGGAGGGTCGCGCCTTTGGCGTGATCCATCCCGGCGGCTGGTGCGACGTGGGCCGCCCCGAGTGCATCGCCCTGGCGGAAAGGATGCTGGATGGCTGAGATGCGCGGTCTGTTCACGCTGCCGCCGGGGGTCGATTTCGCGGCCGAGACGGTCGCCGGGCTGATCGCGCGCATGGCCGGCCGCCCCCCCGAGGAGATGGCCCGCGTCACCATCCACGCCAACTCGGGCCGGACGCTGGCCGCGGTGCGCGCCGCGTTCGACCGGCACGGCGCGCTGCTTTTGCCGCGGATGCGGCTGCTTGGGGACCTGGGGGCAGCGGATGCGCCACTGGCACCCGCCTTGGCGCGGCGGCTGGATCTGGCGCGGCTGGTCGATGCGGGGCTGGGGGCCGACAGCGGCCAGTCGGTGCCGGCGCTGACCGAGTCACTGGCCGCGCTGATGGCCGAGATGCAGTCCGAGGGGCTGGACGCCGCCGCGCTGGACCGCGTCGAGGCCGCCGACCACGCGGCGCATTGGCAGCGCGCCCTGGCCTTCCTGCGGATTGCCGCCGCGTTCCACCTGTCCGGCCCGCCCATCGACCGCGAGGCGCGCCAGCGCGCCACCGCCGAACGGCTTGCGGCCGATTGGGCGGCCGGGCGCAACCTGCCAGACGGGCCGGTGATCGTCGCGGGGTCCAGCGGGTCGCACGGGGCGACGCGGCTGTTCATGCAGGCCGTGGCGGCGCTGCCGCAGGGGGCGGTGATCCTGCCGGGCTTCGACGCCGACACGCCGGCCGATGTGTGGGACCGGCTGGCCTCGGGGGACGAGGATCACCCGCAGGCCCGTTTCGCACCGCTGATCGCCGCCCTGGGTCCGCCGCGCCCGTGGACCGACGCGACCGCCCCCGATCCCGCGCGCAACCGCCTGGTCAGCCTGGCGCTGCGCCCCGCCCCCGTCACCGACAGCTGGGTCGCGGAAGGTCCCACGCTGGGCGACCTGAGGCCGCTTGCCCCCCGCATGACGCTGATCGAGGCCGACCAGCCCGCCGACGAGGCCGGCGCCGTCGCCGCCCTGATCCGCGATGCCGTGGACCGCGGGCAACCCGTCACCCTGATCGCCGCCGACCGCACCCTGACGCGCCGGGTGACGGCCGCGCTGGATCGCTGGCGCATCATCCCCGACGACAGCGCGGGCGTGCCGCTGCCGCTGACGGCGGCGGGGCTGTTTCTGCGCCACATCGCGGCGCTGTGGGGCCAGCCGCTGGGCATGGACAGCCTGCTGGTGCTGCTGAAGCATCCCCTGACGGCCACCGGCGCGGGCGAGAAGGTCCGCCGCCAGCACCTGCTGATCACGCGCGAACTGGAACTGCACCTGCGCACGCATGGTCCCGTGTTCCCGGACGGCGCGGCGCTGCGCGACTGGGCAGGCGGCGACGCGGCCAAAGCCCCGGTGCGCGGCCCCTGGGTGGACTGGGCCGCCGCCACGCTGGACGACAGCCGCGCCCGGACCGGGGCGCAGGACGGCACGGGGAAGGGCGCGGCGGACGGGTCCGTCGGCGGGCCGGGGTGGGGCGCGGCAGGGGCCGCGCCGCGCCCGCTGGCCCTGCGGCTGGCCGACCTGCGCGCGCTGGCCGAGGCCTGGGCGGCGGGGCCGGATGGCAGGGCCGAGACATCCGGGCTTTACGCCGAGAAACCGGGCGAAAAGGTCCGCGCCGTGCTGGACCACCTGGCCGCCCATGCCGCTGCGGGTCCGCCCCTGACCGCGGCCGAGTTCGCGCAGCTGCTGCACGAGCAGTTGCAGGCCCACGCGATCCGCGAGGATGTCGCCGCGCACCCGCTGGTCCGCATCCGCGGCCCGCGCGAGGTGCGCACCGAGGCCACGGGCCTTGTGATCCTGGGCGGCCTGAACGAGGGCGGCTGGCCGCAGGCCCTGGACCCGGACCCCTGGCTGTCGCGCCCCATGCGCCGGCAGGCGGGCCTGACCCTGCCGGAACGCCGCATCGGGCTGGCCGCGCACGACCTTCAGATCGGCCTGGGCGCCGATGAGATCGTGCTGACCCGCGCCCGGCGCAGCGACGACGCCGAGACGATCCCCTCGCGCTGGCTGAACCGGCTGGTCAACCTGATGTCGGGACTGCCCGCGCAGGGCGGGCCGCAGGTGCTGGAGGCGATGCGCGACCGCGGGCGCCACTGGCTGGCGCTGGCCGCGACAATCGCGAAACCCGCGGCCGAGACCCCGCGCGCGCCGCGGCCCGCGCCGGTGCCGCCCGCGCCGGCGCTGGACCGCCTGTCGGTGACGGGCATCCGCACGCTGATCCGCGACCCCTATGCGGTCTATGCCCGCCATGTCCTGCGGCTGTCCCCGCTGGACCCGCTGCGGCCCGTCCCCGATCCCGCCGGCCGCGGCACGGTGCTGCACGCGATCATCCAGCGGTTTCTGACCCCGCCGCCCACGGCGCTGGACAGCCCCCAGGCCCTGCGCGAGCGGTTGATGGAGGCGGCGGACGCGGTGCTGGCGGCCGAGGTGCCCTGGCCCTCGACCCGGCTGTTCTGGCACGCGCGGCTGGCGGGGATCGCGGATCGCCTGGCCGCCGACGAACGCGAGCGGCTGCAGACCGGCGCCCCCCTGGTCGTCGAGCAGCGCCGCGACTGGCCGCTGCCCGGCCTGCGCTTTACCCTGACGGCGAAACCCGACCGCATCGACCGGCTGCAGGACGGGCGGGCGGTCGTCTATGACTACAAGTCCGGCCCGCCGCCCTCGAGCCCCAAGGTCGAGCGGTTCGACAAGCAGCTGCCGCTGGAGGCGCTGATGGTCGAGGCCGGGGTCTTCGGCCCGCCCATGGCCGTGGCCGACCTGCGCTATATCCAGCTGGGGGGCGAGGGGAAGACCTCGTGCATCGGCTGGAGCGAGGCGATGCGCGACGATACGCGCGCAGGGCTGGCGCGGCTGCTGGCCGGGTACCTGGACGGCACCCACGGCTTTACGGCGCGGCTGGCGATGGAGAAGGACAGCGATCCATCCGACTATGACCACCTGTCGCGGCGCGGCGAGTGGTCGGCGACCGAGGCCGCGCAACGCATCGAGGTGGGACGATGAACGACCGGGTGACGGGCGCAGGCGACGATCCGGCGCACGCCGGGGATGACGGTGCGCGTGCAGGGCAGGAGATTGCGCCCGCAGGCCACGCTGCCGCGCGCGCAGACCACGGCGGCGCGCACGCATGGCACAACGGCGCACGCACCGGGCACCCTGCCGCGGACGCGGGGACCGATCCGACCCTTGCCGGCGACCTCGATGCCGCGACGCTGGCGCAGCACCGGGCCGCCGATCCCGCATGCAGCACCTGGCTGACGGCGAACGCGGGGTCCGGCAAGACCAGCGTGCTGACCGACCGGGTGGCCCGGCTGCTGCTGGGGGGCACGCGGCCCGAACGGGTGCTGTGCCTGACCTACACCAAGGCCGCCGCGACCGAGATGCAGAACCGGCTTCTGTCCCGGCTGGGGCAATGGGCGATGTTGGACGACGCGGCCCTGACCGGGCGTCTCGACCGCATGGGCGTGCCGCCGGGCGCCGACCTGGCGGCGGCGCGGCGGCTGTTCGCGCAGGCGATCGAGACGCCGGGCGGGCTGAAGGTCCAGACGATCCACAGCTTTTGCGGGGCGATCCTGCGGCGCTTTCCGCTGGAAGCGGGGGTGCCGCACGGTTTTGCCGAACTGGACGACCGCAGCGCGGCCGGGCTGCGCGCCGACATCATCGAGCAGATGGCGCGCGAGTCCGCGCCCGAGATGGCCGACCTGCTGGCCCTGCAATCGGATCACGATCTGGACCGCTTCCTGGCGGGCCTGCGCGACTTTGACGCGCCGCCCTGCCCCGCCAGGGTCTGGGACAGCTGCGGCCTGCCCGCGGGCCTGGATGCCGCGCGGCTGCTGGCCGACTGTTTCCCGCACGGCGAGGCGCATCTGATCGCGGCGCTGATCCCCTTGCTGCGCGCCGCGGGCGGCACCATGGAACGCGACGCGGGCAAGCTGGACGGCGGCCGGTGGGACGCGCCGGGCCTGGACGAGCTGCGGCGGCTGGAGTCGGTCTTCATCACCGCCTCGGGCCCGAAGGCGGGCCAGGCCAAGATCGGCAACTGGCCGACCAGGGCCCTGCAGGGCGGCAGTTGCGCCGCGCTGATGGGGCAGATCGACGCGCTGATGAGCCGGGTGGAGGCCGCCCGCCCCCTGCGGATCATGCTGGACCACGCGCAGCGCACGCTGGCGCTGCAACGCTTTGGCCATGCCTTCTGCACCCGCTATGCCGCCGCCAAGCGGGCGCGGGGCTGGCTGGACTTCGACGACCTGATCGACCGCACCGCCGACCTGCTGGGCCGGGCCAGCATGGCGCAGTGGGTGCTGTTCCGGCTGGACGGCGGCATCGACCACATCCTTGTGGACGAGGCGCAGGACACCTCGCCGCGCCAGTGGCAGGTGATCGAGCGGCTGACGGCCGAATTCACCGCAGGCGAGGGCGCCACCGACCGGCCCCGCACGCTGTTCGTGGTGGGCGATCCCAAGCAGTCGATCTATTCCTTCCAGGGGGCCGACATCGCGGTCTTCCGCGACCGGCACCAGGGATTCTCGGACGCCTTCGCGGCAGCGGGCAGCCCGATGCAGGACGCGGCGCTGCGCCATTCCTTTCGCTCGTCCCCGGCCATCCTGTCGTTGACCGACGCCACCTTTCGCGGCCCGGCCGCCGAGGGGCTGGGCGAGGTGCCGCGCCATATCGCGCACCGCGCCGCGATGCCGGGGCGCGTCGATCTGTGGCCCCCGGTCCCCGACCCCGAACAGCCCGCCGACGGCCGGTGGTTCGACCCGGTGGACCGACCCGCGCCGAACGCGGCAGGCCAGGTGCTGGCCCGCGCCGTCGCCCGCGCCGTGCGCGAGATGGTGGGCCAGCCCTTTCAGCCGCGCGAGGGGGGCGCGCGCCCGATCCGGCCCGGCGACGTGCTGATCCTGGTGCAGCGCCGGTCCGCGCTGTTTCACGACATCATCCTGGCGCTGAAGCAGCAGGGCCTGCCCGTGGCGGGGGCCGACCGGCTGAAGCTGGCGGGCGAGCTGGCGGTGGCCGACATCCGCGCCCTGCTGTCGGTGCTGGCCACGCCCGAGGATGACCTGTCGCTGGCGGCGGCCCTGCGCTCGCCCCTGTTCGGCCTGTCCGAGGACGATCTTTACCGGCTGGCCGCGCCGCGCAAGGGCCTGCTGATCGAGGCGCTGCGCCACTCGCTGCACGCCGAGGCGATGGAGATCCTCGAGGATCTGATGCGGCGGGCCGACTTCCTGCGCCCGCACGACCTGATCTCGCGCCTGCTGATCCGCCACGACGGGCGCGCGCGGCTGATCGCGCGGCTTGGCCCCGAGGCGCAGGACGGCATCGACGAGCTGCTGGGACAGGCGCTGACCTATGAGACGGCCGAAGTGCCGTCGCTGACCGGATTCCTGGTGTGGCTGGCCACCGGCGACATCGAGGTGCGCCGCCAGCCGGGACCGGGCGGCGGCGGGCTGGTGCGGGTGATGACCGCGCATGGCGCCAAGGGGCTGGAAAGCCCGATCGTCATCCTGCCCGACTGCGCCGCCCGCAAGCGAGAGCCGACCCCGCCGCGCACCATCCTGCCCGAGGCCGGCACCCCCGCGCACTGGCGCGGCAGCGCCGCCGAACGCCCCGACCGCGTCGCCGCCTGGGCCGAGCGCGACCGCCGCCGCGCCGAGGAGGAGCGCCGCCGCCTGCTGTATGTCGCCATGACCCGCGCCGAAAGCTGGCTGGTCGTGGCCGCGGCCGGCGAGACCGGGACCGGGCTGGACAGTTGGCACGCGATGGTCGCGGCAGGGTTCGACGGCGCACATGGCCTGTCGGAAACGCCCCTGCCGACGGCCTGGGGACAGGGCCGGCGGCTGGCCTTCGGGGACTGGCCCCTGGACGCAAAGGCCGGCGACAGGGCGCCGGGCGATGCCCCCGCCCTGCCCGGCTGGGCGCTGCGGATCGCGCCCCGCATGGACCACCCGCCCGCGCCGGTCGCCGCAACCGCGCTGGGCGGGGCCAAGGCGCTGGCGCCAGCAGGCGCGGCCGAGGCGGGCGGCGACGGCGACCGGCAGGCCGCGATGCTGGCGGGCACCCGCCTGCACCTGCTGCTGGAACACCTGCCCGGCCGCGAACGCGCCGAATGGCCCGCGCTGACCCGGGCCGCGCTGGCGGGCGCCGAGGGCGGGCTGCCCGGCCGGGCCGAGCTGGCCGGTCTGCTGGCCGAGGCCGAGGCCGTGATCGACGCCGAGCCGCTGGCCCACGCCTGGGACCCGCCCGGCGCGACCGTCCTGCGCGAGGCGGCGCTGACCGCGCCCCTGCCCGGCGGCCGGGTCCTGTCGGGCAGCATCGACCGGCTGATCGTGACGGCCGACCGGGTGACGGCCATCGACTACAAGTCCAACGAGATCGTCCCCGACACGCCGGACGGGGTGCCCGCCGGCATCCTGCGCCAGATGGCCGCCTATCGGCACGCGCTGCGCGCGATCTGGCCGGGCCGCCCGGTCGAGACGGCGATCCTGTGGACGCGCAGCCGCAGCCTGATGGCCCTGCCCGACGCAGCCCTGGACACGGCCTGGGCCGAGGCGCTGGCCGGGCTGGGCGGCGCGGCCCCGTCGCCCGGCCTTGACCCGGGGGATCGCGCTTCATAGCTGTGATCCAACCCCGCCGCCCCGCGCGGCCCGTATTCCAGGAGCATGCCATGTCCACCATGAAAGCCACCGACGCCGATTTCGACAGCATCGTGCGCCAGTCCGACGTGCCGGTCGTCGTCGATTTCTGGGCCGAATGGTGCGGCCCGTGCCGTCAGATCGGCCCCGCGCTGGAGGAGTTGTCGGCCGAATACGCCGGCCGGGTGAAGATCGTGAAGGTCAACGTGGACGAAAACCCCGACGCGCCTGCCACCCTGGGCGTGCGCGGCATTCCCGCACTGTTCCTGTTCAAGGACGGGCAGGTCGTGTCGAACCGCATGGGGGCGGCGCCCAAGGCCTCGCTGAAAAGCTGGATCGACGAATCGATCTGACACGGCCGCGCGCCGTGAGATGAACGGGGCGGCGGGTCAGATCGGCCAGCCGCCCTTTCGCATGGCCGACCGGATGCGGTCGGCGGCGTCGGGGGCACCGGCGTCGATCGCGCGGTGCTTGAGAAACCACCACAGATAGGCCGCGAAATCCGGCGCGTGGCCGGGGGCCGCGTCCAGTGCCGCGGGCGCGCCAAGGTCCGCCACGTTCAGCCCGATGTGGTGAAAGTCGATGGCCGCGAACAGCACCGCGGCCTTGCCCAGCAGATAGCCGTCGAAGGCCACCGCGCTGTTCATCGTCGCCACGAAGGCGCAGTCGCGCAGCCGCGCCATCGTGTCGCCGCCCACGGTCAGGTTCCGGTGCCTGCGCGCCAGCCGGTCCAGCGCGGCGCGGTCGGCGCGGTCCGGGGCCTCGCGCGGGTGCAGCGTGGCGATGACCGGCCGCCCGGTGGCGCACACCGCGTCCAGCATGGCGACCGGGCTCATGGTCTGGAACGAGCGTTCCTGCCGCAGCCGGCCCTGCAGGGGCACCAGCACGTGATCGCCCCGCACCGGGTCCGGCCCCGGCAGCACCCGGCCCCGCAGCCGTCCCGCAAAGCCGCGGGCGGCGCCGGGGACCGCCGCGGGATCGAAGCGCGCCCGCGCCACCGCGAATCGCCAGCGTTCCACGCAAGGCTCGATGGTCCAGAACGGATAATGATAGGCCCGCCGAAAGCTGAGCGTGCGCGGCGTGTCCGGGCGGCGCATGTGGACCAGGGCGTAACTGTCGGGGTCCACCGCCTCGGCCGCGTCGCGCCAGTCCACCGCCCAGCCCGCGCCCTGCACGGCATGGGCCAGGACGCGCATGAACGGGAACGTCCCCGCCCGCGCGGTGTCCAGCATCGAGCCGTCCAGATAGACGCGCAGAAGGGGCCGTGTCATGGCGCGCAGGCTAATGCGGCCGCACGCGTTGCGAAAGCCGCGCCGCGCGCCTATCTGAGCCGCAATGCGAACGGAGGCTGCGATGAGCGACGACCGATTTCCCGGCTGGCACGGCACCACGATCCTGGCGGTGCGCCGCGGCGGGCGCGTGGTCGTGGCGGGCGACGGCCAGGTCAGCGTCGGCCAGACGGTGATGAAGGGCACGGCCCGCAAGGTCCGCCGCCTGGCGCAGGGCGGGCGCGACGTCGTTGTGGGCTTCGCCGGATCGACCGCCGACGCCTTCACCCTGCTGGAGCGGCTGGAGAAGAAGCTGGACTCCGCCCCCGGCCAGCTGCAGCGCGCCTGCGTCGAGCTGGCCAAGGACTGGCGCACCGACAAGTACCTGCGCAACCTGGAAGCCATGCTGATCGTGACCGACGGCGCGCAGATCTATGTCGTGACCGGCGCGGGCGACGTGCTGGAACCCGAACACGACGTGGCCGCCATCGGATCGGGCGGCAACTATGCGCTGGCGGCGGCCCGCGGCCTGATGGACAGCGACCTGGACGCCGAAGGCGTGGCCCGCCGCGCCATGCAGATCGCCGCCGACATCTGCGTCTACACCAACGGCAACCTGACGGTGGAAACGATCGGCGGATAAGGGGCCCGTGCCCGCCCGTCCGCGGCCGCGGACCTGCCCGTGAACCCCTGGACCAAGGCGAAAGACCCATGACCACCCTGACCCCCCGCGAGATCGTCAGCGAGCTTGACCGCTTCATCATCGGCCAGGCCGAGGCCAAGCGCGCCGTGGCCGTGGCCATGCGCAACCGCTGGCGGCGCCAGCAGCTGCCCGACGACCTGCGCGACGAGGTCTATCCCAAGAACATCCTGATGATCGGCCCCACCGGCGTCGGCAAGACCGAGATCAGCCGCAGGCTGGCGAAGCTGGCGCAGGCCCCCTTCATCAAGGTCGAGGCGACCAAGTTCACCGAGGTCGGCTATGTCGGGCGCGACGTCGAACAGATCATCCGCGACCTGACCGACGCCGCCATCGTGGACACCCGCGAACGCATGCGCGAGGCCGTGAAGGCGCGCGCCCACCAGGCCGCCGAGGAGCGCGTGCTGGAGGCCGTCGCCGGCGAGGGCGCGCGCGAGCAGACGCGCGATCTGTTCCGCGGCAAGCTGAAGCGGGGCGAGCTGGACGCGACGGTGATCGAGCTGGACCTGGCCGACGCCTCGAACCCGCTGGGCGGGCTGGAGATGCCGGGCATGCCCGGCATGCCGGTCGGCGGCATGATGGACCTGTCGGGCCTGATGAAGGCGTTCGGCGGGCGCCGCGTGCGCCGCAAGGTGACGGTGGCGGAATCCTATGACCTGCTGATCGCCGAGGAGGCCGACAAGCTGCTGGACGACGACACCGTCAAGGCCGCCGCGCTGGAGGCCGTGCAGCAATCCGGCATCGTCTTCATCGACGAGATCGACAAGGTGGCCGCGCGCCAGGAAACCCGCGGCGGCGACGTCAGCCGCGAAGGCGTGCAGCGCGACCTGCTGCCGCTGATCGAGGGCACGACCGTCGGCACCAAGTACGGCCCCGTCAAGACCGACCACATCCTGTTCATCGCCTCGGGCGCGTTCCACGTCGCCAAGCCCAGCGACCTGCTGCCCGAACTGCAGGGCCGCCTGCCCATCCGGGTCGAGCTGCGCGCCCTGACCGAGGGCGATTTCGTCCGCATCCTGACCGAGACGGACAACGCCCTGACCCGGCAATACACCGCGCTGCTGGGGACCGAGGGGGTGACGGTCGATTTCACCCCCGACGGCATCGCCGCGCTGGCGCGCATCGCCGCCGAGGTCAACGGCAGCGTCGAGAACATCGGCGCGCGGCGGCTGTATACCGTGATGGAGCGGGTGTTCGAGGAGCTGTCCTTTACCGCGCCCGACCGGGGCGGGCAGGCGGTGACGGTGGACGCGGCCTTTGTCGAGACGCAGATCGGCGACCTGGCGCGGTCGGCCGACCTGTCGCGCTATGTGCTGTAAAGGGAAGGGCTGACCCGCCCGCTGCGGCGTGACCTGCCGGGGCGCGGCGTCCCCCGGCCCGGCGCCTGCGGCGACGATCGGGGGGCGGCCGCCGGGGCTCGCTGCGCGCCCACGCCCTGGCCGGCCACCTTCTCCGGAACCGCAGGCGGCGCCGCCCGTTGACTGGCAACCTCAACCGGAGTCCTGCCATGTCCAGCATGTTCAACGGCCTGATCGGCCTGATCATCTTCGCCCTCGACGTGTGGGCTATCGCCTCGATCATCAACTCGAACGCGGCGAGCCGGTCCAAGGTGATCTGGGTGATCGTCGTGGCGGTCCTGCCGGTCCTCGGCCTGATCGCCTGGTGGTTCGCCGGGCCAAAGGCGAACTACAAGGGCCGGGTGTGACGCAGGCGTGACCCGCCCCGACCCGACGCGCAGGCGGCCCCGCGAGGGGCCGTGCTGACCGGCGGCGGATGGTTTGCAGGCCCAGCCGCGACGGGCCGCGCGCCCTTGCCGACGCCTGGCCGGGACGCGTCCGACAGGGGCCCACGCTAGTCCCCGTGACGGACCCGAATCAGATCGTCCACCGCAAAGCCGTTGTCACGGGCGATGCCCGTCAGGCGCCCATAGGTCGCCTCGTCCATCGCAGGCTGCCGCGCAAGGATCCACAGATAGCCGCGGTTCGGCCCCGACACGACCGCCCAGCGGTAATCGGGGTCCAGCGCAAAGACGTGATAGCCGCCCGGAAAGCCGGGAAAGAACATCACCGCAAGGCTGGCCGTCGCGGGGTCGCCCAGGAACCGGGCGGTGCCCTCGACCGATTTCCACTGGCCGTTCTTCAACCCGCGGTTCACCACGCGGACCGTGCCGTCGTCGTTCAGCGCATAGCTGGCGCTGACGTCGGTCATCCCGCGCTCGAACCGGTGGTCCAGGCGCGCGATCTCGTACCACTGGCCCATGTAGCGGTCGACCTGAAAGCCGGTGACCGGGGTGATCCCCGCGGGAACGCGGGTCATGACGGCGCGCGAGCAGGCGGCCACGGCCGCCAGTGCGGCAAGGCCCACGGCAAGGGTGCGGAATCGGATCATCGGCGGGACCTTTCGCTGGCGACGCAGGGCCAACGCGCGACGGCGTGGAAAGATGCCGCGATCAGAACGGCACGGGGGCGGAAAACGTCATGGTGACGTTGCTGTCGGGGTGGCGCAGGCGCAGGGTTTCCGCGTGCAGCATCAGCCGCGGATGGTCCGCGGCCGCCCCCGCCGCATACAGCGGATCGCCCAGGATGGGATGGCCCAGGCTTGCCATGTGGACGCGCAGCTGATGGCTGCGCCCGGTCAGCGGAAACAGCCGGACACGCGTTTCGGCCTCGGTCGCGCGGATCACGCGCCAGTCGGTCTGCGCGGGGCGGCCCTGTTCGGGGTCGATCCGCTGGCGGGGCCGGTTCGGCCAGTCCACGATCAGCGCCGCATCGACGCGGCCCGACGCCCCCTGCATCCGCCCCCAGACCCGCGCGACATAGGATTTCTTGACCTGCCGCCGCTCGAACTGCTGGCCCAGGTGGCGCTGGGCGTGCGGGGTCAGCGCAAAGACCATCACGCCGGACGTGTCCAGGTCCAGCCGATGCACCAGCAGCACGGTGGGAAAGGCCGCGCGCAGGCGGGCGATCAGGCAGTCGGCCCGATCCTCGCCCCGGCCGGGCACGGACAAAAGGCCCGCGGGCTTGTCCACGACCAGGATCTGGTCGTCGTCGTGGATCAGGCGCGGCTGTTCGGCCGTGGGCGCATAGACAAAGCTCATCGCACGACCAGCCGCAGGGCCAGAGCGCCGAACAGCACGGCGGCGGCCTTGTTCAGCACGCCCAGCCGCGCCCCCAGGCGCATGCCCAGCCAGCCGCCGGCCGCGCCATAGGCCATGGTGACCAGCGTTCCGGTGAACGCGAAGATCAGCCCCAGCGCCAGCAACTGCTGCCACAGGGGTCCATAGGCAGGGCTGGTGAACTGCGGAAGGAAGGCCAGCAGGAACAGCAGCGGCTTGGGGTTCAGCAGGTTCGAGAGCATCCCGCGCCGGATGATCGTCCACGGCCGCACCGATCCCCGCGCGGTCGGGTCGGGGGGCGGCGCGCGCCAGGCCTGCACCGCCAGCACCGCCAGGTAGGCCGCGCCCAGCCACCTGATCGCCGTCAGCGCGCCGGGATGGGCCGCCACCACCGCGCCCAGGCCCAGCGTGGTCAGCGCCACGTGGACCAGCACGCCAAAGCCCACGCCCAGCCCCGCCAGCGCACCCGCCCGGGCGCCCCCCTGCACCCCGCAGGCGGTGGCGAAGAACACGTCCTGACCGGGGGCGACGTTCAGCACCAGCCCGCCCGCGACAAAGCCGGCCAGCTGCGGCCACGGGATCGCGGCCAGCGTGTCCCAGATCAACGGCGGTCCCTCACTGCGCGGGGTCCTGCGGCAGGCCGTCGGCGATGTCGTAGTAGTCGCCCTTGTCGGCGACCCAGATGTGGCGTTCCAGCCGCAGGCCCGTCGGCGCCTGAATGCAGCCCAGCGCGACGTCGGTGTCCCCCCGCCCGATCGCGCGCCAGAACATCGAGCTGCCGCAGGTGGCGCAAAACCCGCGCTCGGCCCTGTCGGACGACCGATACCAGCGGATGTGCTCGGCGCCCTCGATCGTCAGGCGGTCGTTCGGGACGGGCACGGCGGCCCAGACATGGCCCGACCAGCGCCGGCACTGGCCGCAATGGCAGGCCGCGACGTCGGGCAGCGGCCCGCGCATCGTGGCCCGGATCGCGCCGCACAGGCACGCGGCGCGGCGCTCAGAGCTGTCCGAAGACGTCATGCAGGATCCTTTCCAGAACCGCGGCGTCGGCCGCGTCAAAGGCGCCGGGCCGGTCGCTGTCGATGTCCAGCACGCCGATCAGGCGCCCGCCCGCGCCGATGACCGGCACCACGATCTCGGACCGGGTCGAGCTTGAGCAGGCGATGTGGCCGGCAAACGCCTCGACGTCCGGCACGACCTGGGTCTGCCGGCTGCGCGCCGCCGCCCCGCAGACCCCGCGCGAAAACGGGATCGTCAGGCAGCCGTGGCCGCCCTGATAGGGGCCGATCTTCAGCACCTCGGGCGCGGTCACGCGATAGAACCCGGTCCAGTCGCAGCGATCGTCGGCGGCGTGGATCTCGCAGGCGAGGGTGGCCATCAGCGCGACCTCGTCGGTCTCGCCGTCGGTCAGGGCGCGGATGCGGGCGGTCAGGGCGTCATCGAACATGGCCGCAGGTTAGCGCGTCGCAACGGGGGGCGAAAGACGCGGCGAGGGCCGGGCATCGGCCACCTTGGGCCGCCCCGCCGCCGCGGTTGCTGCGGGGGCGGCCGCGTGCCAGACCCGGGCCATGACCCTGACCGCGCGCATCCTGTCCCTGGTGCTGGTCGTCCAGCTGGTGCTGGCCGCCGCGGTGGGCGCGCTTCTGGCCGGCAACGCGCGCGCGGCGGTGGCGGCCGAGGTGGACGGCTCGATCCAGGCGGCGCGCGCGCTGGTGCTGGCCAGCGTCGCCACCCTGATCGACGCCGTGCCCGGCCCGGTGCTGGTTCCGGCGCTGGCCGAACGGCTGGTGCAGCCGCGCCATGCGCGCATCACGCTGTATGACGTGCAAAGCGGCCGCACGCTGGTCCCGCCAAGCCGTCTGGCACGCCCGGGCCCCGCGCCCGCCTGGTTTGCGCGCCTTCTCGCGCCCACGGGCCACGCCAGCGAGCTGCCGATCGTCGAGAACCGCAACATGCGCGGGCTGGCCGTCATCTCGGCCGATCCGGGTGTCGAGATTGCCGAGATCTGGCGCGATGCCCGGGCGCTGGCGCTGGTCATGGCGCTGGCCGCCGCCGCACAGGTGGGCCTGACGGCGGTGGTGCTGCGCGCCGGGCTGCGCCCTTTGGGCCGGCTGCGCGCGGTGCTGGCGCGGCTGGCGCAGGGCGACCTGACGGCCCGGGCGGACCGCGTCTCGGTCCCCGACCTCGCGCCGCTGGCCGCCGACATCGACCGGCTGGGCGGCGCGCTGGCCGCCGCGCAGGCTGACCGCGCGCGGCTGTCGCGGCAGGTGGTCGGGCGGGGCGACCAGGAACGCAAGGCGGTCGCCCGCGACCTGCACGACGAATACGGCCCCAACCTGTTCGCCCTGCGGGTCGAGGCCGCGGCCATCCGCGACGCGGCCCCCGATCCGGCCCTGCGGGCGCACGCCGAAACCATCCTGGCCATCGCCGACGACATCCGGCGGGTGAACAGCGCGCTGCTGTCGGGGCTGCGGCCCATGGCGGTGGGGCAGCTGCCGCTGGCGGCGGTGCTGGCCGACATGTTCGACGACCTCGCCGCGCGCCATGACCGGATCGACTGGACGCTGGATCTGGACCCCGCCCTGCCCGAACCCGACGAGGCGACGGCGCTGACGATCTATCGCATCCTGCAGGAGGGCACGACCAACGTGCTGCGCCATGCGACCGGGGCCCGCACGGTGACGGCCAGCGTGGGCCACGGCCCGGCCGGCTGGACGGTCCGGCTGGCCGATGACGGGCCCGGAACGGGGGGCGCCGCCGAGGGCAACGGCCTGTCGGGGATGCGCGAACGCGTGGCCCTGCTGGGCGGCACATTTGCCGTGCAAAGCGGTCCGGGCGGTGCGACATTGACCGCCACCCTGCCTGCGGATGCCTGATGCCCGAGCCTGCCTCCCCTGTTGGCGCCCCTGCCGCCTCGCCCGCGCGCGACGACGCACCCGCCGGTGCGCCCCCGGTGGCGATGGTGGTCGATGACCATCCGATCACCCATCTGGGCTGCGGCCGGCTGCTGGCGGACCTGGGCTACGGCCCCGTGCTCAAGGCGATGTCGGGGGACGAGGCGCTGGCCCAGCTGGACGCGGGCCACCGGCCGGCGCTGGTGGTGCTGGACATCGTGCTGCCGGGCGCGGGCGGGCTGGCGCTGATCGCGCCTATCCTGGCCCGCGCACCCGGTGCGGCGATCCTGATGTTTTCCATGAACGACCAGCCCGGATTCGCCAGCCGCGCGCTGGCCGAGGGCGCGCGCGGGTTCCTGTCCAAGAACGCCGCCCCCGAGGAGTTTGCGGCCGCCGTCCGCGCCGTTGCCGCGGGCGAGGTCTATCTCTCCCACAAGCAGGCGCTGGCGCTGGCGACGCAGGGGCGCAGCCGGGCCGCGACCCTGACCGACCGCGAGACCGAGGTGCTGTCGCTGGTCGGCCAGGGCCGGTCGCTGCAGCAGATCGCCGATGCGCTGGGGGTCAGCTACAAGACCGCGGCCAACACCACCTCGACCCTCAAGCGCAAGCTGGGCGTGGCCAGCATGACGGGCCTGATCCGGATCGCGGTCGAGGGCGGCTAGACCGCCGCCACCCGTCGCGCGGCCGCAAGCTGGCGCACCCCCACCGGGACCAGGATCGCCAGCCCGATCAGCGTCGCCGTCCAGTCGGGCGCGACCAGCAGGACCGCGGCCACGGTCAGGGCCAGCCGCTCGATCATCAGCAGGGACGCGAACATCCAGCCGGTAATCGCCGCCGACAGCGCCCAGATGCCCAGCACCGCGCCCCCGAAGGCCAGCACGAACGCGTTCCACGTGAAGCCGTCGGTCACCAGCAGCAGCGCCGGCTGGAAGGCGAAGACGAACGGCACCAGCGCCTTGCCCATGGACAGCCGGAACGCGGTGTTCCCGGCCTTGAACGCGTTGGCCCCCGCGATCCCCGACGCGGCATAGGCGGCCATCGCCACCGGCGGCGTCACGTCGGCCAGCACCCCATAGTAGAAGACGAAGAAATGCGCGACGAGCGGCTGGACGTTCAGCAGCCCCAGGACCGGCGCCGCGACCGCCACCATGATGATGTAGTTGGCCGTGGTCGGGATGCCGCAGCCCATCAGCACGCAGACGACGGCCGTCAGCAGCAGGGTGAACAGCAGGGTCAGGGACTGAAGGCCCATCACCTCGAACGGCAGGATGGCCAGCACGCTCGAGACGGATTCCGCCCAGCCCGCCGCGACGCCCGTGACCATGTAGGCGATCTTGAAGCCGACGCCGGTCAGCGTCACCACCCCGATCACCACGCCCACCAGGGCCGCCGCGGCGGTGACGGCCAGCGACTGCTTGGCCCCCAGGACGAACCCCTCGTAAAGGCCGTGCGCCGCGCGGCGCAGTCCGGTCGCCAGGCCGTGGGCCGACAGCTCCTGCCACAGCAGCACGACGATGCAGGCGATGATCGACCAGAACGCCGCGGCAAAGGGCGTGCGCCCCGACAGCAGCACGGCGATCAGCACGATCAGCGGCACCACGGTCAGCCAGCCGGCGCGCAGCACCTTCCAGGCGTTGGGCAGTTCCGACGGGTGCAGGCCGCGCAGGCCCAGGCGCTTCGCCTCCAGGTGGACCTGGACCAGCACGCCGAAGAAATGCATGAACGCGGGCACGATGGCCGCCGTCAGGATCGTGGTCAGCGGCAGGCCCAGGTATTCGATCATCAGGAACGCGACCGCGCCCATCACCGGCGGCGTGATCTGCCCGCCGGTCGAGGCTGCGGCCTCGACCGCGGCGGCGAAGTGGCGGGGATAGCCCACCCGGATCATCGCCGGGATGGTCAGCGCCCCGGTCGTGACCGTGTTGGCGATGGACGAGCCCGAGATCGAGCCCAGCAGCGCCGAGGACAGCACCGACACCTTGGCGGGCCCGCCGGCAAATCGGCCTGCGGCGGCCGAGGCCACGTCGATGAACAGCTGCCCCAGCCCGATCCGCGTCGCCATGACGCCGAACAGCACGAAGTGGAACACATAGGTCGCGATCACGCCCAGCGCGGTGCCGTAGATGCCCTGCGAGGTCAGGTACAGGTGGTTGACGATGTTGGACCAGCTTGCCCCCGGATGGACCAGGATGCCCGGCATGTTTCGCCCGAAATACGCATAGGCGATGAACAGGATGGCGATCACCGGCAGCGGCCAGCCCATCGACCGGCGCACCGCCTCGAGCAGGACGACGATCAGGATCGTGCCCATCGTGATGTCGGTCAGGTTCGGGTTGCCGACCCGGAACGCCAGCTGGTCATAGATCCACGGCACGTACAGCGAGGCGGCCGCGCCGGCGATGGCCATCGCCCAGTCGATCAGCGGCAGGCCGAGGAAGGCGCCCGGCCCGCGCACGGCCTGCTGCCGGCCAAAGGCGGAAAACGACAGGAACACCAGAAACAGCGTCGCCGCCATGTGCAGGCCGCGATGCACCGTCGCCTGCGGGATGCCGAACCCGGCGGTGTAGAAATGATAGCAGCTCAGCAGGAACAGGATGCCGCCGGCCAGCGCCGCGACCGGCCCCAGCAGGTCGCGAAAGCGCATCTCGGGGTCGTATTTCTCCTCCAGCGCCTGCAGGGCGTCGGCGTCCAGCAGGTTGGGCTGGTCGTAATGCTGCGGCTGCTGCGGGTCGTGCCGGGGATCTGTCATGATGCTGGTCCTTGTGGGCAGGCGGGGCGCGGGATCCTGCGACCCCGCGCCCCCCGGTTGGCGGCTTACTTCAGCAGCCCTGCTTCCTTGTAGAAGCGCTCGGCGCCGGGATGCAGCGGAATGCCCACGCCTGCAAGGGCGTTTTCCTTGACGATCTGCTTGCCCTTGGCGTGGCCCGCGTCCAGCTGCGCGCGGGTGGCGTCGTTCCACAGCGCCTTGGTGATGCCATAGATCAGCTCGTCGGGCTGGCTGGCCGAGGTGACCCACTGCGCGCCCACGGCGATGGTCGGCACGTCGGCGGTCGTCCCCTCGTAGGTGCCGGCGGGGATGATGTCGGTGGCGAAGAACTTGTTCTCCAGCACCTTGGCGGCCACCTCGCCCTCGATCGGGACGATCCTGACGTCCTGCTGGCTGGCCAGTTCGGCGATGGCGCCGGCCGGATAGCCGCCGACGAAGAAGAACGCGTCCATCGCGCCGTCCTTCATGCGGTCGGCCGCCTGGTCGGGCTTGAGGTATTCGGGGGTGATGTCGCTTTCGCTCAGCCCCGCGGCGGCCAGGATCAGCTGCGCGTCGACCAGCGTGCCCGACCCCGGCTCGTCCAGCGACACGCGCTTGCCCTTGAGATCGGCGACCGAGCTGATGCCCGACGCCGCGCTGGCGACCAGGTGGATCGATTCGGGATACAGGTTGGCGATGGCGCGCAGCGTGTCGGCGGGGGGCTTGCCCTCCCAGATGCCGGTGCCGGTCTGCGCCCAGGTCGCCACGTCGCCCTGTGCAAAGCCCGATTCCAGCGTGCCGCCGACGATGGCGTTGACGTTGGCGACCGATCCGTTCGACGCCAGCGCGCTGGCGACCAGCCCCGGCACGCCGCAGGCGCCGCCATCCTCGCAGGGCCGCGACCCGGGCGGGGCCGAGATGGCGTTCGCCAGAAGGCCGCCGATCGGGTAGTAGGTGCCCGACGTGCCGCCCGTCCCGATGCGGAAGAACGTCATTTCTTGCGCGGCGGCCGCGCCGGTTGCGGCCAGCACCGCGGCGGCCGCAAGGCCCAGGATCTTTCTGGTGAACATGATAACCCCTGTTGTCGAACGTCCCCGCCAGCGTAACCCCCGCGCGCGGGTGGGCACAACCGCCCATCACCCTGCGACAATCTGTCCGAATCCGTCGGCGCGATGTCGGATTCGGCGCGTGTGCCGCCGCGCGGCGGGTGCAAATCTGGCGCGATGTCGTCGTTCAATGGAGCCGCCATGTTGGACCCCGCCCAGACTCTGGCCCGCATCCGCGCCCGCCGCCCCGCCTATTCGCTCGACCGCGACCTTTACTGCGATCCGGGCGTGTTCCAGACCGACCTGGACCAGATCTGGTACAAGGAATGGCTGTTCGCCATCCCGTCGGCCGAGATCCCCAGGACCGGCAATTACGCCACCCTGCAGGTCGGCGCCTATCCGGTCATCATCGTGCGCGGCGCCGACAAGGAGATCCGTGCCTTCCACAACGTCTGCCGCCACCGCGGCCAGCGGCTGTCGGCCAAGCCCTGCGGCTCGGCCGCCAAGCTGGTCTGCCCCTATCACCAGTGGACCTATGACCTCGACGGCCGGCTTCTGTTCGCCCGCGACATGGGGCCGGACTTCGACGCCGGCCAGTTCGGGCTGAAGCCCGTTGCCTGCCGCAACGCGGGCGGCATGGTCTGGATCTGCCTGGCGGACGCGCCGCCCGAGTTCGACCGCCTGCACGGCATCCTGAACGACTATCTCGCGCCCAGCGGGCTGCTCGACGATGCCAAGGTCGCCCATTCCTCGACCATCGTGGAAAAGGGCAACTGGAAGCTGGTGATCGAGAACAACCGCGAATGCTATCATTGCTCGGGGTCGCACCCCGAACTCTGCCGCACCTATTCCGACGATCCCCTGATGACGGTGATGGAGGGGCCGCAGGCCGCATCCCCCGAGATCCTGTCCCACTGGGACCGCTGCGACGCGGCCGGGATTCCGTCGCGCTTCGTCAATGACGCGCACATGCAGTGGCGGCTGGCCCGCGTGCCGCTGATGAACAACGCCGAATCCTTTACGATGTCCACCAGGGCCGCGGTCAGCAAGCGCATGGGCACCATCCCGTGGAACGACGCCGGGTCGCTGATGTTCTATCACTTCCCGTCAAGCTGGCACCATTTCCTGCCCGACCACGCGATCCTGTTCCGCCTTTTGCCGATCAGCGCCACCGAAACCGAGGTCACGTCGAAATGGCTGGTCCGCAAGGACGCGGTCGAGGGGCAGGACTATGACCTGAAGGCCCTGACCGAGGTCTGGACCGCCACCAACGACGAGGACCGCCGCGTGGTCGAGGAGAACCAGGCCGGGATCCTGTCCCCCGCCTATCAGCCCGGCCCCTATTCCCCCCGGCAGGAGGAAGGCGTGATCCATTTCGTCGACTGGTACTGCCGCCGCATGACGGAACGGCTGGGCGGCGATGCGGCACAGGCGCTGGCGGCCGAATGACGGGTCCGGTCACGCGGCCGCTGTCCGGCCCCGCCTGGACGGATGCCGAGGCGCTGGAATGCGCGATGGTGGTGCCCGAGACCGCGGACACCGCCACCTTCACCTTTCGCGCGCCGTCGGGGGCGTGGTTCGATTACCAGCCCGGCCAGTTCCTGACGCTGGACCTGCCGCTGCCGGGGGGCAACGTGCAGCGGACCTATACGATCAGCTCGTCCCCCTCGCGCCCGCTGTCCATCGGGATCACGGTCAAGGCGCAGACGGGCAGCCTGGCGACCCGCTGGATGCTGGACCACCTGCGGCCGGGGATGCGGATCAGGGCCTATGGCCCGGCGGGGGTGTTCACCAACCACCGGCACCCGGCGGGGAAATACCTGTTCATCTCGGCCGGGTCCGGCATCACGCCGATGATGTCGATGACGACCTGGATGTGGGATTCGGGCGAGATGCCCGACATCGTCTTCGTCCATGCCGCGCGCACGCCGTCCGAGATCATCTTCCGCCAGCGGCTGGAAGGCATGGCCGACCGGGTGCCGGGGTTGCAGCTGCGCTTTACCGTCGAGGAGACGGACCCGTTCCGCGCCTGGACCGGCTATCGCGGGCGGCTGAACCAGATCATGCTGGGCCTGATGGCCCCCGACTATCTGGAGCGCGAGGTGTTCTGCTGCGGCCCCGAGCCCTTCATGCAGGCGGTGCGCGACATGCTGGGCGCGCTGGGCTTCGACATGGAGCGGTATCACCAGGAAAGCTTTGCGGCCCCCGCCCGCAACGAGGCCGAAGTGCCGGTCCTCGACGACGTGGTTCCCGACGAGACGGCGCGGGCCGAGGTCGTGTTCGCCCTGTCCGGCGTCAGCGCGCCCTGCACGGAAACCGACACGGTGCTGGCGGTGGCCAAGGCCAGCGGGCTGAACATCCCGTCCGGCTGCACCTTCGGCCTGTGCGGCACCTGCAAGGTGATGAAGACCGAGGGCGAGGTCCACATGGTCCACAACGGCGGCATCACCGAGGACGAGATCGAGGAGGGCTACATCCTTGCCTGCTGCTCGCACCCGATGGGGCGGGTGGTGGTCGCGGTGTGACGAGGCGGCTGCCCCCGTGACCGGGCAGGCACCGGCGCGGCCGGACCGCGCCGAGGCGACGCCCCCCGCGCCGGCGTCCTGTGACGGAAGGTTGCGTCCCGGTGCCAGCCCGTCGCGGCGGACCGGCGCGTAAGGCGGGGCTAGGATCACGGACCCGGCGGCACCGGCGCCCACATCACGTCGTCGATCCGCGGCGCGCCGGTCGCCAGCATCACCAGCCGGTCGAATCCCAGCGCGATCCCCGACGCGGGCGGCATGTGGGAAAGCGCGGCCAGGAAATCCTCGTCCAGCGGATAGCGCTCGCCGTAAACGCGGTGCTTTTCGTCCATCTCGGCGGCAAAGCGGCGGCGCTGTTCGGGGGCGTCGGTCAGCTCGCCAAAGCCGTTGGCCAGTTCCACCCCGCAGGCGTAAAGCTCGAACCGTTCGGCCACGCGGGGGTCGTCGGCGGCGCGCCGGGCCAGCGCCGCCTCGGGCACGGGATAACGGTCGAGGAGGGTGGCGCGCCCGTGGCCCAGATGCGGCTCGACCCGTTCGACCAGCACCCGGCTGAGCAGGTCGGACCAGGTATCGTCGGCGGCGTGGCGAATGCCGGCGCCGGTCATCTGCGCGGCCAGCCCGTCGCGGTCGGTGGTCCCGTCCGGCGCGACCGTCGCCAGCAGGTCGATGCTCGCGTGGCGGGCAAAGGCCTCGGCGACGCTGACCCGTTCGGGCGCGGCCAGGGGATCGCAGGTCCGGTCGCGAAAGCGCAGTGCGCGCGCGCCCGCGCCCTCCGCCGCCAGCCGCAGCAGCGCGGCGCAGTCGTCCATCAGCACCGTGTAATCCTCGCCCGCGCGATACCATTCCAGCATGGTGAACTCGGGGCTGTGCAGCACCCCCCGCTCGCGGTTGCGCCAGACACGCGCAAAGGCCGCGATCCGGGTCTCGCCCGCCGCCAGCAGCTTCTTCATCGCGAACTCGGGCGAGGTGTGCAGGTACATCCGCCGCGCGATGCCGTCATGGCCGATGGCCTCGGTCGCAAAGGCGTGCAGATGCGCCTCGTTGCCCGGACTGGCGGCCAGGGCGGCGGGGTCCACCTCGGTGAAGCCCTGCGCGTCCAGCCAGCCCCGGATCGCGCGCTGGATGCGGTTTCGCGCCAGCAGGACGGGGCGGCGGTCGGCATGGCGGGCGGGGTCCCACCAGGGGGCATCAGCGGGCATCGAGCGGGCCTCTGGCGATGTCGCGCGGAATGCGCTAGAGACCGCGCCGATATGCCAAGCCTCCCCAGATCGCAAGAAAGTCGCCCGTGAAAGTCATCGCCTCGACCCTGCGCAAGGGCAATGTCGTCGAACTGGACGGCAAGCTCTATGTCGTCCTGACCGCCCAGAACTTCCACCCCGGCAAGGGCACGCCCGTGACGCAGGTGGACATGCGCCGCATTTCCGACGGGGTGAAGGTGTCCGAACGCTGGCGCACCACCGAACAGGTCGAGCGCGCCCATGTGGACGAGCGCGCCTATGACTTCCTCTATGAGGACGGCGAGGGATTCCACTTCATGGAACCCGAATCATACGAGCAGGTGGTGGCGCCCGCCGACATGATCGGCGACCAGAAGGTCTATCTGACCGAGGGGATGCGCGTCTTCCTGCAGACCTTCAACGGCGTGCCCATCGCGATGGAGCTGCCCCAGAGGATCACGGTCGAGATCACCGAGACCGAGCCGGTGATGAAGGGGCAGACCGCCTCGTCGTCCTACAAGCCTGCCATGTGCGACAACGGGGTGCGCGTGATGGTGCCGCCCCACATCGGCGTGGGCACGCGGATCGTCATCAACACCGAGGACAACAGCTACGTCGAGCGCGCGAGGGACTGAACCGTCCCGGCCTGCCCGTCCTCGACCGCCCGTCCCCGACTGCCCGTCCCTGCCGCCCCAAGCGGAACCCGCCGCCATGTTCAACGCTGCCCGGCAGATGCGGACCCCGGAACGCCCGCCGCTGCATTTCGACGCGATCATCCTGTCGCCCCCTCCGGGGTGGGAGGGGTGGGGGCGGTTGCGCATGACGGCGCTGAACCACGCGACGGTCGCCGCCGACCTGGACCGCGTGTGCCGGCCGCTGCGTCTGGGCGGGCGGATCATCACCCTGATCGAGGCGGCGGAATACGACGGCGAACGCCAGCAGGAAACCTGGGCCAGAACGCCCCGCGGCGGCAGGATGCGCTGTTCCGACATCACCGAATACCGCGTGCCCCCCGCCCTTGACGGACGCCCCGGAACCACCAGCTTCGAGGCGCTGATCCGTCCCGGCAAGGGGTTGGGCAAGCTGGGCTACAGGGTCCACTATCGCTGGACGGACCGGCCCGCGGACGGTGAAAGCTGCCGGGTCATGCCCTGACCGCTCAGCGGACCTCGATGCCCTCGCCCTCCTCGACGCGGCCCACGACCGCCGCCAGCGGATAGCCCGCGGCCCGGATGCGCGCGACCGTGCTGTCGGCGGCGTCCGGGGCGACGGCGACCAGCAGCCCGCCCGAGGTCTGCGGATCGGTCAGCAGCGCGCGCTGCCAGTCGGGGCAGTCCTCGGGCAGCGTCACGTGATCGCCGCAGGCGGCCCAGTTGCGCCCCGACGCGCCCGTCATGAACCCGGCCTGCGCCAGCGCCGCGGCCTGCGACAGCAGCGGCAGGGCGGCGGCGTCCAGCACCAGCCGCGTGCCCGACCCGCGCGCCATTTCAAGCCCGTGGCCCAGGATGCCGAAGCCGGTGACGTCGGTGATCGCGTGCACGTCGGGGTCCTCGGCCAGGTCCGTGCCCACGCGGTTCAGCAGCGTCGTGGTGGCGACCATCTCGGCCAGCCCGGCCGCGTCCAGCGCGCCCTTCTTGATTGCGGCGGAATAGATGCCGACGCCCAGCCCCTTGGTCAGGACCAGCACGTCGCCCGGCCGCGCATCCGCGTTGCGGCGCAGCTTGGACGGATGCACCAGCCCGATCACGGCCAGCCCATAGATCGGCTCGGGCGAGTCGATGGAATGGCCGCCCGCGACGGGAATCCCCGCCTCGGCGCAGATGGACGCGCCGCCCTGCAGGATCTCGCGGATGGTGGCAGCGGGCAGCTTGTCGATGGGCATCCCCAGGATCGCCAGAGCCATGATCGGACGGCCGCCCATCGCATAGATGTCAGAGATCGCGTTCGTCGCCGCGATGCGGCCGAAATCGCGCGGATCGTCCACCATCGGCATGAAGAAATCGGTCGTCGCGATCACCGCGAGCTCGTCGCTGACCTGCCAGACCGCGGCGTCGTCCGAGGTTTCGGTCCCGACCAGCAGCTGCGGGAACGCCTGCGTCATCGGCTGGTCGGCCAGCAGTTCGCGCAGGACCGCGGGCGCCAGCTTGCAGCCGCAGCCCCCGCCGTGGGACATCTGCGACAGGCGGATCGGGGTGTCGGTCATCGCGCGGCTCCTTGCAGGGTGCCATCTTACAGGCCCCCCGACACGGGGCTTGTCAAGGGCGGCCGATGCGCGCTTTGCTGTCGCAATCATGCCACCTGTCGCACCCCAACCCCGGCCGCGCCTGAACATCGCCTTCGTTCTGGCGCGGCGGTTCACGCTGTCGGCCTACGCGAACTTCGTCGACGTGCTGCGCCTGGCTGCGGACGAGGGGGACCGCTCGCGCCCGATCCTGTGCCGCTGGGCGGTGATCGCGCCCGACCGCACGCCGATCCCGTCAAGCTGCGGCACTCGGGTGGAACCCGACGCCCGCCCCGAGGACCCGGCGCAATACGACTATGTCGTGGTGATCGGCGGGCTGATCGGCGCGGTCCAGCCCCTGCACCCCGACCTGACGGCCTTTCTGCATCGCGCCGCGGCCGCGGGCGTGCCGCTGGCGGGCGTCTGCACCGGCGCCTTCATCCTGGCGCGCGAGGGGCTGATGGAGGGCCATCGCTGCTGCGTCAGCTGGTTTCACCACGACGACTTCCTGTCCGAGTTCGACGGGCTGCGCCCGGTCAGCGACCAGATCTTCGTCGTGGACGGCAACCGGCTGTCCTGTTCGGGGGGCGTCAGCGCGGCGCATCTGGCGGCGTTCGTCGTGGACCGCCACATCGGCCGCGCCGCCGCCCGCAAGAGCCTGGCGATTATGATGATCGACGGGCCGCAGCGCGAGGATCATCCTCAGCCCGGCCTGCCGCTGGAACTGTCCACCGACGATCCGCTGGTGCGCCGCGCGCTGCTGGCGATGCAGCAGCGGCTGGACAGCCCCCCCACGGTCGCCGCGCTGGCCGATCTGCTGGGGGTCGGGCGGCGCAAGCTGGAACGCCATTTCTCGGGCGCGCTGGGCCTGTCCCCGGCCGAGGCGAGCGTCCGCATCCGGCTGGCGCAGGCGCGGATGCTGCTGGAGCGGACCAGCCGCACCGTGACGCAGATCGCCGACGAGACGGGGTTCTGCGACGCCAGCCACCTGATCCGGGTGTTCCGCGACATCGAGGGCCAGACCCCCGAACGCTGGCGCCAGCGCCTGGGCGAGACGCGCGATGCCGACCAGCCCGCGGCCATCGCCTGACCCTTCACACGGCTGTGTATGCGGGGATCGGTTGACTTGCGCGGCCCTGCGGCCGCAGACTGGACCGTACCTATCTTGGTGGACAGGCAGAATACGGAGGATCGGATGAACATCGACCTCTCACGCCGCAGCTTTCTGAGGCTGGCGGGTGCGGGTGTTGCGGCAACGTCGCTGGGGGCCCTGGGCTTCGGCGAGGCGGAGGCGGCGGAACTCGCGCATGTGCGCGACTTCAAGCTGACGGCCACCACGGAAACCCGCAACACCTGTCCCTATTGCTCGGTCGCGTGCGGCATCATCATCTATGCGCGCCCCGACGACACCGGCAAGCGCCGCGTCGTCCACATCGAGGGCGACGCCGACCATCCGACCAACCGCGGAACGCTGTGCCCCAAGGGCGCGGCGCTGAAGGATTTCGTCAACGCGCCCACGCGCCTGACCCAGCCGATGATCCGCAAGCCGGGCGCGGCCGCGTTCGAGCCGATCGCCTGGGACGACGCGCTGGACCGCATCGCCCGCGCGATCAAGGACGACCGCGACGCCAACTTCCTGGCGACGAACGAGGCGGGCGTGCCGGTGAACCGCTGGACCACGATGGGGTTCCTGGCGGCGTCGGCCACGACGAACGAAACGGCCTGGGCGACCTACAAGGTCGTGCGGTCCATGGGTGTGGTCGGTTTCGACAACCAGGCGCGCGTCTGACACGGCCCCACGGTGTCCAGTTTGGGCCCGACCTTTGGCCGTGGAGCGATGACGAACTCCTGGACCGACATCAAGAACACCGACCTGGTCATCGTCATGGGCGGCAATGCCGCCGAGGCGCATCCCTGCGGCTTCAAGTGGGTGACCGAGGCCAAGCACCAGCGCGGCGCCAAGCTGATCGTCGTGGACCCACGGTTCACGCGCACCGCGTCGGTGGCCGACTACTATGCCCCGATCCGGCCGGGGTCCGACATCGCGTTCCTCATGGGCCTGATCCGCTACATGATCGAGAACGACAAGGTTCAGTGGGAATACGTCAAGGCGTTCACCAACGCGTCCCTGATCGTCAAGGACGAGTTCGGCTGGGCGGACGGGCTGTTCACCGGCTATGACGAGGAAAAGCGCGACTACGACAAGTCGAGCTGGGACTATGTCATCGGCGACGACGGCTTCGCCGTCACCGATCCCACGCTGCAGAACCCGCGTTGCGTGTGGAACCTGCTGAAGGCGCATGTCGATGTGTACACGCCCGAGATGGTCGAGCGCATCACCGGCACGCCAAAGGACCGGTTCCTGAAGATCGCGGAAATGATCGGGGAATGCTCGTCTCCCACCAAGACGATGACCTCGATGTACGCGCTGGGCTGGACGCAGCATTCCAAGGGCGCCCAGAACATCCGCGGCATGGCGATGCTGCAGCTGATCCTGGGCAACATCGGCGTGCGCGGGGGCGGCATGAACGCGCTGCGCGGACATTCCAACATCCAGGGGCTGACCGACATCGGCCTGATGTCGAACCTGATCCCGGGATACCTGAACATCCCGACCGAGCGCGAGGCGGACTGGGCCACCTACATGACGTCGCGGGCCTTCAAGCCGCTGCGCCCGGGCCAGACCAGCTATTGGCAGAACTATCCCAAGTTCATGGTCTCCTTCATGAAATCCATGTGGGGGGACGCGGCGCAAAAGGACAACGACTGGGCCTATCACTATCTGCCCAAGCTGGACGTGCCGTCCTATGACATCCTGCGGATGTACGAGCTGATGGACGAAGGGCGGGTGAACCTGTACTTCTGCCAGGGTTTCAACCCGCTGCTGGCGACGCCCAACCGGGACAAGGTGACGCGCGCCTTCAGCAAGCTGAAGCTGCTGGTCACGATGGACCCGCTGGAAACCGAGACCGCCCGGTTCTGGGAAAACCACGGCGCCCACAACGACGTGGACACCGCGGCCATCCAGACCGAGGTGATCCAGCTGCCGTCGTCCTGCTTTGCCGAGGACGAGGGCGCGCTGGTCAACTCGGGCCGCTGGCTGCAGTGGCACTGGAAGGCCTCGGACATGCCGGGCGAGGCCAGGAACGACGTCTGGATCATGGCGCAGATCTTCCTGCGGGTGCGCGAGCTGTACCGCACGGAAGGCGGCGCCTTCCCCGACCCGATCCTGAACCTGACCTGGGATTACGCGGACCCGAACGAGCCCCACCCCGAGGAACTGGCGCGCGAGATGAACGGGCGCGCGCTGTCGGCGGTCTACGACCCTACCGATCCGACCAAGGTTGTGGCCGAGCCGGGCAAGCAGCTGCTGAACTTCAGCCAGTTGCGCGATGACGGGTCCACCGCCTCGGGCTGCTGGATCTACTCCGGCAGCTTCAACGAGGCGGGCAACAACATGGCCCGGCGCGACAACGCCGATCCCGACGACACCGGCGCCTATCCGAACTGGACCTGGAGCTGGCCGCTGAACCGGCGCACGCTGTACAACCGCGCCTCGTGCGACCTGAACGGCAAGCCCTGGGACCCGACCCGCAAGATCATCGAGTGGGACGGCGAGAAATGGTCGGGCTATGACGTGCCCGACATCTCGCCCACGGCCAAGCCCGGCGAGGTGATGCCCTTCATCATGAACCAGGAGGGGGTGTCGCGCCTGTTCAGCCGGGGCCTGATGCGGGACGGACCCTTCCCGACCCACATGGAGCCGTTCGAGTCCCCCGTGGAGAACGTCTTCAACAAGCGGATGCGCGGCAACCCCGTGGTCCGCGTGTTCGCAAAGGACGCGGCGGATCTGGGCACCTCGGACGAGTTCCCGTTCGTGGCCACCAGCTATCGCCTGACCGAGCATTTCCACTACTGGACCAAGCACAACGTGGTGAACGCCGCGCTGCAGCCCGAGTTCTTCGTGGAGATCAGCGAGGAGCTGGCGGCCGAACGTGGCATCGAGCGGGGCGGGCGCGTGCGCGTCTGGTCCAAGCGTGGCGAGGTCTGGGCCGTGGCGCTTGTCACCAAGCGCATCAAGCCGATGATCTGCGACGGCAAGACCGTCCATGTCGTCGGAATCCCGCTGCACTGGGGCTTTGTCGGTGCGGCGCGCAAGGGGTGGGGGCCCAACAGCCTCACGCCCGTCCTTGGGGATGCGAACGTGGAAACGCCCGAGTTCAAGGCCTTCCTCGTCAACATCGAACCCGCTGTCGGGGAGGCCGTGTCGTGACGACGAACATCCAGGACAGCCCGCGCACGGCCCTCTCGAACCCGCCGGTGCAGCCGGGCCAGTCCAACCTGGGCCAGCCGGCGGTCCGGCGGTCGTCGGCCGGCGGCCCCGTGGCCGAGCAGCCGACGCCCCTGACCGAGGTCGCCAAGCTGATCGACGTCAGCAAGTGCATCGGCTGCAAGGCCTGCCAGTCCGCCTGCATCGAATGGAACGACACCCATCCCGAGATCGAGACGAACGTGGGGGTCTACGAGAACCCCCACGACCTGACGCCCGAGATGTTCACGCTGATGCGGTTTGCCGAATACGACAACCCGGACAACGGCAACTTCGAATGGCTGATCCGCAAGGACGGCTGCATGCACTGCGAGGAACCGGGCTGCCTCAAGGCCTGCCCGGCCCCGGGCGCGATCGTGCAGTACACCAACGGCATCGTGGACTTCATTCACGAGAACTGCATCGGCTGCGGCTATTGCGTGTCGGGCTGCCCGTTCGACATCCCGCGCATCAGCCAGAAGACGCATGTCGCCTACAAGTGCACCCTGTGTTCCGACCGCGTCGCGGTGGGACAGGGGCCGGCCTGCGCCAAGGCCTGCCCCACCCACGCGATCGTCTTCGGCACCAAGGAGGACATGAAGATCCACGCCGCCGCGCGGATCGAGGACCTGAAGTCGCGAGGTTACGAGAATGCGGGCCTGTACGATCCGCCGGGCGTCGGCGGCACGCATGTGATGTACGTGCTGCACCACGCCGACAAGCCCGGCATCTACAACGACCTGCCCGAAGACCCGCAGATCTCGCCGGTGGTCGAGGGCTGGAAGGGCCCGACCAAGACCGTGGGCCTTGCGGCCATCGGGCTTGCGGCGGTCGGCAGCGTCGTCATGGGGCTGTTCAGCCGCAGCGCGGTCGCCGACGAGGACGAGCACCAGGCGCAGGAGATGGTGGACCGGGCTGCCGCCGGGCTGCCCGTCGATCCGATCCCCGGGCGGGAGCAGGTCTGAATGGCACGGCGCGTCTATTCCGAACCCGGCGACCGGATCGTCTCGACGGCTCCGGTCGCGGTGAACCGCTATCGCGGCTGGACCCGGCTGAACCACTGGATCACGGCGGCCAGCCTGATCCTGCTGGCGCTGTCGGGGTTCGCCCTGTTCCACCCGTCGCTGTACTGGCTGACAGGGCTGTTCGGCGGGGGCCAGACGACACGCTGGATCCATCCGTTCATCGGCATCGTGCTGGTTGCCAGCTTCGTTTTGCTGTTCCTGCAACTGGTCAAGTACAACATCATGCGGCGCGAGGATCTGGTCTGGGCACGCCGTTTCCGCGACGTCGTCAGCGGCCACGAGGACCGCCTGCCCGAACTGGGCAAGTACAACCTCGGCCAGAAGTTCATCTTCTGGGGGATGTTCTGGCTGATCCTGGTGCTGATCGTGACCGGCATCATGGTCTGGGAACAGTATTTCGGCGGCCTTGTCACGATCCCGACCCGGCGGGTCGCGATCCTGGTGCATTCCATCTCGGCGGTGCTGATCCTGCTGGTGTTCATCATCCATGTCTTCGCGGCCATCTGGACGCGCGGCACGCTGTCGGCGATGACGACCGGCAACGTGTCGGGCGGCTGGGCCTGGCGGCACCACCGAAAGTGGCTGCGGGAACTGGCTGGACGCCAGAAGGTCGATCCGGCAGAGTGATCCCTCGCACCGGCGAAGGATCACCATGACGCAGGACATTCCGGCGAGGCCTGACATGATCGGCGGCGTTTCGACGCCGCCGTTGGCCATTCTGCCCCGCCCGGCGCGGCTGTTCGCGGCCCGCGCGGACCGCTTTGCCCACCTGGCCGAGGGTTCGCGGCTGGCGCCCTATCTGCGGTTCATGGCCGACCTGACCCGCGCCCAGGCCGACCTGGCCGGCAGCCTGCCCCCGGTGGCGCCGCTTTCCCCCGACCGCGTGGCGCTGGCCCGCGCGTCGCGGATGCCGCCCATCGACCGGCACGCCGTGCTGGACGATCCGGGGCTGGCCGCGACGCTGGACGCGCTGATCGCCGCCGCCCGCGCCATCGCGATGCCGGCGCCCGCCCGGCTGGCGCTGGACGCGCTGGCCGATGCCGCGCCCGAGGATCGGCGCTGGCTGGTGGCCAATGTCCTGGACGACGCCATTCCGGCCGACAGCGTCGCACCGCATCTGTTCGTGGCCGCCGCCGTGCAGCTGCATCTGGCGCGGCTGGCCGCGACGCTGGACTCGGGCGATCTGGTGGCAATCCGCACCGGCGTCTGCCCGGCCTGCGGCGGCAAGCCCGCGGCCTCGGTCGTGACGGGGGTGATGGGGGCCGAGGGCGCGCGCTATGCCGCCTGCGCGGGGTGCCAGACGCTGTGGAACGAGGTGCGCGTCAAGTGCCTGTCCTGCGGCTCGACCAAGGGCATCGCGTTCCAGTCCGTCGATGACGGCACCGAGGGCGCGCAGATCAAGGCCGAGACCTGCGACGCCTGCGACACCTGGGTCAAGCAGATGGACCAGCACAAGAACCCCTCGCTGGACCCGATCGCCGACGATGTGGCCAGCCTGGGGCTGGACGCGCTGATGCGCGGGGGGCGCTGGCGGCGCGGCGGGTTCGACCCCTTCCTGACCGGCTATTGATGGACGGGCTGCGCGCCCTGCCCGGCGTGGACCGGCTGCTGTCCGGTCCCGCAGGCCGCGCGCTGGCCGACCGCCACGGACGCCAGGCCGCGACCGACGCGCTGCGCGCCGCACTCGAGCGCGCGCGTGACGCGGTGCGCGCCGGGGCCTCGGTCCCGGACGCGGACGCGCTTTGCGCCGACGCGGGGACGCGGCTGGATGCGGCCACCCTGCCCGCACAGCGCCCGGTGCTGAACCTGACCGGCACCGTCCTGCACACCAACCTAGGCCGCGCCCTGCTGGCCGAGGCCGCCATCGCCGCCGCGACCCAGGCGATGCGCGCGCCCGTCGCCCTGGAATACGATCTGGCCACCGGCCGGCGCGGCGAACGCGACGCCGCCGTGGCGCGGCTGATCTGCGACCTGACCGGGGCCGAGGCTGCCACCGTCGTCAACAACAACGCCGCCGCCGTGCTGCTGGCGCTGAACACCCTGGCCGAGGGGCGCGAGGGCATCGTCTCGCGCGGCGAGCTGGTCGAGATCGGGGGCGCGTTCCGCATCCCCGACATCATGGCGCGCGCCGGCGCGCGGCTGGTCGAGGTGGGCACCACCAACCGCACCCATGCCCGCGACTATCGTGCGGCCATCGGCCCTGCCACCGCGCTGGTGATGAAGGTGCATCCCTCGAACTATCGCATCGAGGGGTTCACCGCCGCGGTGCCGGGGGACGCGCTGGCGGCGCTGGCGCGCGACGCAGGCGTGCCGATGCTGCACGACCTGGGGTCGGGCACGCTGGTCGACATGACGCGCTGGGGCCTGCCGGGGGAGCCCACGGTCGCGCGGGCGGTGGCCGAGGGCGCGGACCTTGTGACGTTTTCCGGCGACAAGCTGCTGGGCGGGCCGCAGGCGGGGTTCGTGGTCGGCTGCGCCGACCTGATCGCCCGGATCGACCGCAACCCGCTGAAACGCGCGCTGCGGCTGGACAAGATCCGGCTGGCGGCGCTGGAGGCGACGCTGCGGCTTTACCGCGACCCCGACCGGCTGGCCGAGCGCCTGCCGACGCTGCGCCTGCTGACCCGCCCGCGCGACGAGATCGCGGCGCAGGCGGCGCGGCTGGTGGCGCCGGTCGCGGCGATGCTGCCCGTTTACCGGGTGGCCGTGATCGACTGCGCCAGCCAGATCGGGTCCGGGGCGCTGCCGGTGGAAACCCTGCCCTCGGCGGGCCTGGCCCTGACCGGCGACGGCGGCGACGCGCCCGACCGGCTGGCGGCCCTGCTGCGCGCCCTGCCGCTGCCGGTGATCGGGCGCATCCGCGACGGCGCGCTGGTGCTGGACCTGCGCTGCCTTGCGGAGGACGGCGACCTGCTGGGCGCGTTGACGCGGCTATGATCGTCGGAACCGCCGGGCACATCGACCATGGCAAGACCGCGCTGGTCCGTGCCCTGACGGGGGTGGATGCCGACCGGCTGGCCGAGGAAAAGGCCCGCGGCATCACCATCGAGCTGGGCTTTGCCTATGCCGATCTGGGCGGCGGCGCGGTCACGGGCTTTGTCGACGTGCCGGGGCACGAGCGGTTCGTCCACACCATGCTGGCCGGCGCGGGCGGGATCGACCTTGCGCTGCTGGTCGTCGCGGCCGACGACGGGGTCATGCCGCAGACGCGCGAGCATCTGGCGATCCTCGACCTGCTGGGCGTCCACCGCGGCATCGTCGCGCTGACCAAGGCCGATCTGGCCGATCCGGCGCGGCGCGCGCAGGTTGCGGCCCAGATTGCCGACGCGCTGGCGGGCACCGGGCTGGCCGGTGCGCCGCTGATCCCCGTCTCGTCGCTGACCGGCGAGGGCATCGACGCGCTGCGCGACGCGCTGGCCGCGGCCGAGGCGCAGACGACCCGCCGCGCCGCGGACGCGGCGTTCCGGCTGGCGGTGGACCGCAGCTTCACGCTGAAGGGGACGGGCACGGTCGTCACCGGGACCGTGCTGTCGGGCCGCGTCGCCGTGGGCGAGACGGTCGTGATCTCTCCGCCCGGGATCGCGGCGCGGGTGCGCGGGGTCCATGCCCAGAACCGGCCCGCGCCGCAGGGGATGGCGGGCCAGCGTTGCGCGCTGAACCTGGCAGGCGACGGGGTGTCGCGGGACGCCATCCGCCGCGGCGACATGGTGCTGGCGCCAAGGCTGCACGCGCCGACCGACCGGCTGGACGCCACGCTGCGCGTGCTGGGATCGGAACCGCGGCCTGTCGGCGTGTGGTTTCCGGCCCGGCTGCACATCGGCGCGGCCGAGGTGGGCGCGCGGGTCGTGCCGCTGGTCGCGCCGCTTGCCCCGGGCGACAGCGGCCCCGTGCAACTGGTGCTGGACGCGCCCGTGGCGGCCGCGGTGGGCGACCGCTTCATCCTGCGCGACGTGTCGGCGCGGCGCACGATCGGGGGCGGGGTGTGCCTGGACCTGCGCGCGCCGGCGCGGCGGCGGCGCACGCCGGACCGGCTGGCGCTGCTGGCAGGTGCTGCACTGGCCAACCCGGCGCAGGCGCTGGCCGCGATGCTGGCGGTGCCGCCGCTGGTCGTGGACCTGACCGCGTTCGCCCGCGACCGGGCGCTGTCGCCCGATCAGGCAGCGGCGCTTGCGCGCGACGTCACGGTGATCGACACAGGCGCCACCCGGCTGGCGCTGTCGCACGCCACCGCGGCGGGTCTGGCGGCCGCCGTCGAGACGACGCTGGCCGAGTTCCACGCCGCCAACCCCGAGATGCAGGGCATGGGCCGCGAACGCCTGCGCCTGGCCGTGACCCCGCGGCTGCCCCGCGACGGCTTTGCCGCCTGGCTGGTCGGGCGCATCGACGCGGGCGCGCTGGTGGCCGAGGGCGCGTTCCTGCGCCTGCCCGGCCACACCGCCCGAATGACCCCCGAGGATGAGGCGCTGCTGGCCCGCATCCTGCCGGAACTGGGGGGCGCGGCGCGGTTTCGTCCGCCGCGCGTGCGCGACATGGCGACCGACTGGGCCATCCCCGAGGCCGACGTGCGCCGCGTGTTGCGGATCGCCGCCCGGCAAGGACGCGTCGACCAGATCCGGCCCGATCATTTCTTTCTGCGCGCCACCACGGCCGAGATGGTCCGCATCATCGCCGATGTGCAGGCTGCCGCCGCGGATGGGTGGGTCACGGCGGCGGCGTTCCGCGACCGGGTGCAGAACGGCCGCAAGGTCGCCATCGAGATCCTGGACTTTTTCGACCGGCAGGGCGTCACCTTGCGCCGGGGCGATTTACGCCGCATCAATCCCCATCGGGCCGACCTGTTCGCCTGAACGGAGGAGAATCGTCCCCGGTGGGGCGGCCGGACTTCAAATCCGGTTGGGGCAGCGCGCCTGTCCCGGGTGGGTTCGACTCCCATTCTCCTCCGCCACGGGGGGTCTGCCCGCCGCAGGGTCAGCCTTGCAGGTCCAGCCCGCGCGCGGTGGGCGGCTGCCAGGTCTTGGATTGGGGCAGCGCGCCCGCCGGGTTGGTCCCGATCATCGAGCCGCCCGTGCCCCCCGTCCACCCGGTCGAGCCGGAGGCCGGCGGCGCGGTGCCGTCGGGGCGTTCGGGAACGGGCGCGGTCGCGGGCGTGGCCACCCCGTCCGAGCCGGGCTGCGCCGCATCCCCGATCGCGCCGGCGGTCGCCTGGTCCGAAGGCGGGTTCTGCGCCGCCGCGGCCGCGGTGCCGGCGGGCACGGGCTGGGTGTCGGTGCTTTGGGCGACCATCGGGACATCCGGGGCGGCCGATCCACCCTGCGCCGCCCCGGCGGCAGCCGCTGGCGGGGCAACCGCCGCCGTCGCGGCCGCAGCACCCTGTGCGGGTGCGGGCGTGGCCGCCTGCGTGGGCGGCGACGCGCCCGCAGCGGCGTCGGTTCCGGCGGTCTGATCCACGCCGGTCTGCGCCAGCGCCTCGGTGGTGGTGGCAGGGGTCCGGGTCTGCGCCGGCTCTGTCGCCGCGGGCGGGGGCTGCGTGCTGTCAGAGGGGCCGGCCGCAGGGTCCGTGGTGGTGTCCGACGGCGGCGGCGGCGCGGTCGCCACGGTCGGCCCGCTCAGGGGATCGGCGCCGCCTTGGGTCCCCGCAGGGGCCGCATCGGCGGCAGGCGTCGCGGTCGTGCCACCAGCGGCGGCGTCCTGCATGACGCCCGCTGCACCGGGCGCCACGGTCGCGGCACCCGGCCCGGTCGCGCCCGCAGCCGGGGCCGGCGCGGCCGGCGCCAGTGTCTGCGCGGTCTGGGCCTGCGCCCCGCCGGCGAACGCCGGGACGGCCAGCAGGGCGGCGATGACGGGGGCAAGCAATGTGTGCGACATGGTTGGGTCCTCGTGCGATCCCGGTCAGGCGCGACCTGGGGCAAGGTTAGCGCCGCCCCGGCCATGCGTCACCCCCAGAACGCGGGCCGGGCCTTACGGGTTCAGATGCGACGCGATCGCGCGGCCCAGCGCGAACAGGCGCTGTTCCAGGATCACGGGCGTCTCGCACACATAGGTCAGGCTTTGCTGGCGGTCCGTGAAGATGCGCGTGTCCCAGTCCAGCGCCTTTTCCTCGGCGTCCATGGCGTCGAAATCGGGGGTGGCGGCGGATTGCAGCTGCGCCATGCGGTCGCGCCGGGCCTGGACCTGCGCCGCCAGCCGCGCCTGCTTGTTGCCATAGCGCGAGATGCCGGCGATCAGGTTGGTGCGCTGGCCGTCGATGCGGTCGAACACCGCCTGCATCAGCGCGGCCAGTTGCGCGTTGTCGGCCCCGGACGCAAAGGCGGCGATGGCGGCCTCGGCTTCGGGCAGGGGCATGCGCCGCTGAACGACCCTGTCCGCCAGGGCGGCGATGGCCGGATCGGCGGCCGCTGCCGTGTCCGGTGGCGGCGGCGGCCCGGTCCAGACCTGCCCCAGCGACAGGTGGTCCTGGCGGGGCTGGACGCAGGGCCAGTCGGGCGTGCCCTGCGCGGCCCAGGCCGCCGTCGGCCCGGCCAGCAGGGCCATCAGGAAAAACCGGCGCATCATCCCCCCTTTCGCCGCACGCCCAGGCCCCGGCCCGGGTCGTACATGAACACGGCGCCACCGAAGAACAGCGCAAGGCAGCCCAGCACCACCCCCAGCGACAGCCAGTTGACTTGAAGATACAGCCCGAACCGGATCAGTTCGACCGCATGCGTGAACGGATTCACCGCGCAGATGTCGTGAAGCAGGGTCGAGGATTCCCTCATCCGCCACAGCGGGTACAGCGCCGAGGACGCGAAGAACATCGGGAAGATGACGAAGTTCATCACCCCCGCAAAGTTTTCCAGCTGCTTGATCGCCGACGACAGGAACAGCCCCATCGCGCCCAGCATCAGCCCCGACAGCACCAGCGCCGGCAGCACCGCGACATAGCCCCAGGCCGGCGGCCGCACGTCCCAGAACCAGGCGATGGCCAGGAAGGTGTAGACTTGGATGATCGACACCAGCACGCCCGCCACCAGCTTGGACCCCAGCAGGAACCAGCGCGGCCAAGGGCTGACCAGCAGGGTCCGCATCGCCCCCGTCTCGCGGTCATGGACCATGCTCAGCGACGACTGCATGCCGTTGAACAGCTGGATCATCGCGCAGAGGCCCGGGGTCACGTAGACCTCGTAGAGGACATAGGTCTGATAGGGCGGGGTGATCGACAGGCCCAGGACGGCGCGAAACCCCGCGGCAAAGATGAACAGCCAGACCAGCGGGCGCACCAGCGCCGCCAGGAACCGCCCGCGCTGGTTGACAAAGCGCAGCGTCTCGCGCCGGGCGATGCCCGCGAACACGGTCAGCCAGCCGGTCAGGCCGGGACGACCCGGGGCGGCGTTCGCGGTCACGCCGCCACCCCCGTCAGGTCCAGAAAGGCGCGGGTCAGATCGCCGTGGGGGGCGGCGGTGGCGGCGGTGCCGTCATGCAGCACCCGGCCGCGATGCAGGATCACCAGCCCGTCTGCGGGCGTGATCTCGTCCAGGATATGCGTGGCCCACAGCGCCGAGACCCCATGGTCCGCGATCAGGCGGCGGGTCAGGGCCAGAACCTCGGCGCGGGATTTCACGTCCAGCCCGACTGTCGCCTCGTCCAGCAGCAACAGTTCGGGGTCGTGGATCAGGGCGCGCGCGATCTCGGCCCGGCGCATCTGCCCGCCCGACAGCGCCGACACGCGCGCCGGCGCGCGGTCGGCCAGATCGACCAGCGCCAGCACCTCGGCGACGCGGACGGCGGCCGGGCGGCGCGGGATGCCGTGCAGGGCCGCGTGATACATCAGGTTCTGCCGAACGGTCAGGTCGGCGTCCAGCGCGCGCGACTGGAACACCACGCCCAGCCGGCGCAGCGCCTGCGAGGGCGCGCGGCGCAGATCGTGGCCCGCCACCCGGATCGTGCCCGAGGTGTTGTTGTAAAGCCGCGTGACCAGGCTGAACAGCGTGGTCTTGCCCGCCCCGTTCACCCCCAGCAGCGCGGTGAAGGCGCCGCGCGGCACGCGCAGCGACACGTCGTCCAGCGCCTTGACCGCGCCGAAGGCGTGGCTGACGTGGCTGATCTCCAGCGCGGGGGCGGGGTCGGGACTGGTCATGGCGCGGGGCCAGCGGGCCATGCCGCGCGGGCGGCGTCAAGGCCCGCCAGCGTCACTGGATCACGAACACCGCCTGCTGCGTCTCGCCGGACGAGCCGGGGATCGACAGGACATGGCGGCCGGGGACGATGGCGACAAAGCTGATCTCGGCCTCGCCGGCGGCGTCGAACTCGATCGAGTGGACGCCCATCGGGCGGATCTCGATGTCGTTGACGATGATCTCGTTGACCCAGACCGCGCGGAAGAAATCGCCGCCCGACAGCGCCAGCTCGGCGCTGCCGTCGGCGACGATCCGGATGCGGTAATAACCGCCGGATTTCAGCGTGTAGTCCGCCTCGGCCACCGGCTTGCCCGAGGCGAGCGTCAGCGGCGCCAGATCCTCGCGGTTGGTCCGCGCCATGATCCCCGAGGGTCCATAGTCGTGATGCTGGACCGCGGCGGCGCTGCCTGCCGGGGCGGCGGCGGCGTCCTCGCCGGCGTCATCGTCATCCTCCTCTACGGCCTCGGGGGCGGCCTCGCCGGTGGGCGCGGCGGCGGCATCTTGAGGCACCGCGTCCGGCGCCGGTGCGGTCTGGGCCAGCGCAGGCGCGGTCAGTGCCGCGGCCATCAGCGCCGCGATCAGCAGTCGGGACATTTCTCTCTCCTTGTCCGATCAGTTCGGGGCGACGACGACGCCCCAGGGCTGCTGGCCCACGGGAATCGACCTGAGCGCCTTGTTCGACGCGACATCGATCACCGTCACGTCGTTGGAATTGCCGTTGGTCGTGTAAAGCTGGCTCTGGTCGGGGGTGAAGGCCATCTGCCAGACCCGCTGGCCCACCAGGATATAGTCGGTGACCTCAAGGCTGTCGCCGTCGATCACCGCCACGCGGTTGGCGGGGCCCAGGGCCACGAAGATCTTCTTGCCGTCCGCCGTGACGCGTATGCCGACGGGCTGGATCGCCTCGGGCAGCACGCCGGGAATGTCGAAGCCGATGGTCTTGGTGATCTGGCGCGTCGCGGGATCGATCACGCTGACCGTTCCCCCGATTTCCGAGCTGACGTAAAGCCGCGTGCCGTCGTCGGAAAACTGCGCAAAGCGCGGGCGCTGGTCCACCAGCACGTTGTCGGTGATCTGATAGGTCTCGGCGTCGATGAAATGCGCCATGTTGGTCGTCTCGGACGTGTTGATGACCACCTTGCCGTCGGGCGAGATGCCCATCCCCTCGGGCTCCACGCCCACCGGGATCTCGGCCAGCATGCGGTGGGTCCTGGTGTCCACCACCGTGACCAGGTTGTCGTCCTCGTTGGCGATGTAGAGCGGGTTGCCGGACGGGTGCAGCACGAACAGCTCGGGGTCCGGGCCACTGGGCAGAGTGTGGGTTTCCTGCATCGTTTCGGGGTCGAACACCCGCACCAGGTCGTCGTCGGAGGCGCAGACATACAGCTCTCGCCCATCGGGCGAGATGGCGATGCCGCGCGGGCGGTTGCCGACTGGGTAACTGCCCAGGACCTCAAGCGTGGCGCTGTCGATGACGGTCACGTCGTTGCCCTTTTCGTTGGACACGAAGACCTTGTTGGCCAGGGCGGGCGACGCGCTCAGCAGCAGGATCAGCAGGGCTGTTTTCATCGGTCCCTCAGAATTGGCAGTCGGTTTCGGGGCGGTCGATCCCCAGCGTGTCCAGCGCGGTGACCTGGTGCAGATACTGGTCCTGCGGGCTGACGCTGGCCATCAGCAGGCCGGTGGTCAGCAGGATCGGCTGGCGCAGCTGGTGGTCCCAGTCGCGGACGGTCAGCTTCTGGCCCTTGAAGCCCGCGACGTTGAACTCGGGCGACAGGATGAAGTCGCGCAGCGCCGCAGGGTCGGCGGTGCGGGTGCGGGTCGCGGCCTCGCCCACCATCCGCAGCGCGATCCAGGTCTGGTAATCCTCCTCGCGCATGGGACGCGCGGCGAGCTGCTCGAACCGGTTCTGGAACTGGGTCGCACCCCAGGCCTCCATCGCGGGGTGCCAGGTGCGCGGCACCAGACCGGCCGACCCGCCAACGGGGCGCGGGTCCCAGGTCTGATACGGCATGTAGCCGGCAAAGATCCCCGCCTCGTCGGCGGCGATCAGGATGTCGTAGTCGGGCGCGCGCTGGGTAAAGACCGGCATCTGGGCCTGCACCTGCACATGGCCCGAATCGGTGCGCCGGGCGCCGCCGGTGTCCTCGAACACGCGCTCCTCGACGATTTTGGCGCCGAACTTGGTCGCGGCGCGGCGATAGGCGTCGGCCAGGGCGCGATCCTCGGGGTGGCTGCCGGTCACCAGAAACCAGCGCGGCCATTTCTTCCACACCAGGAACTGCGCCAGCGCGTCGGCCAGCATCGCATGGCTGGGGGCGGCATGGAGGACGTTGGCCCGGCAGTCCGCCCCGCGCAGGGCGTCGTTGCGGGCGCGGGCATTCAGGATCAGCGCCCGGTCGCCCGCCCGGTCGGCCAGCGCCAGCGTCGTGGCGGCGTCGGCCAGAACGACGACAAAGCGGATGCCCTGGTCCAGCAGGGCGTCCAGGTCCGCCGCTGCACTGTCGAGGGTGGCCGCGACCTCGACCGCCTCGAAGTCCTGGCCCAGAAAGCGGCCGGTGGTGTCGTTGTCGTCGATCGCCAGCCGCGCCCCCGCAAAGGCCAGGTCGGCCGGCGGCAGGTCCAGCCGCGAGATCGGCGGCAGGCCCGCCCGATCGACGCGCAGCACGCCGACGCGGATCATCTGCGCCGCGGGCTGTGCAGCCGCCACAGCGGGGGCTGGTGCCTGCTGCGATGCGGCCGGCAGGGCCAGCCCACCGGTCAGGACCGGGCCGATCAGGGCCGCCGCAAGGACGCGGCGCAGGGCTGTCTGGTGTCGCATCGGCGTCCTCCGGCCGTCAGTGTTGGCGCTGCGACACACTGGCGCAACCCCGCATTTTGTCCCGCCCCCGGTGCCGTTCTTGCCTGCGACATAGGGATGATGGACGCGCCGGGGCGCGCGCGCCATGCTGCCCGCATGACACGCATCCGCCCCCTGCTGCTGATCCTGGCGGCGCTGGCCACCATGGCGGCGACCCCGCTGTATGGCCCGCCCCCCCAGCCCGGAACCGCCGTCTGGTACGGCCTGCACTTCATCGACACCTCGACCGAGGGCGCCATCCAGGGCGTGCGCGCGGACGAGACCGCCCGCATCGAGATGATCGAGGAGTTCATCGCCGACGATCTGACGGCCCGCGGGTTCACCCTGATCGAGCCGCCGGCCGACGCGGTGGCAGCCATCAAGAACCCCGTGAACTCGAACCGGCGCGACACCAAGATCGCCGCCGAGATGGGCGCGCGCTACGCCATCTCGGGCGAGGTGCAGAAGGTGTCGAACCTGATCCTGGCCGTGAACCTGTATGTGCGCGATGCCGCCACGGGAAAAAACGTGCGCGCCGGCGCGGTGGACATCCGCGGGAACAACGACGAAAGTTTCCGTCGGGGATACAGCTATCTGCTGAAGAACATCATCTTTCGTGAGGAGTGAGGCATGAAGCCTGTGCTGACGCTGGCGCTGGCCGCCACGCTGGCCATGGTCGGGGCGGCGCACGCGCATGGCCCCGTCCGCCAGAAGGTCGAGCTGAAACGGACGCTGGACGCCACGCCGGACGAGGTGTGGGCCGCCATCGGCAAGTTCGACGACATGGGCTGGCACCCGGTCGTCGCCCGGACCGAGATGACCGCCGACAGCGCCTCCGCGACCGAGCCTGAAAAATCGACGCGCGTGCTGCACCTCAAGGCCGACGCGGGCGACCCGACGATCACCGAGCAGTTGATGAAGTGGCAGCCCGAAAGGCGCTGCTACGGCTATCGCATCACCGCGGTGGACGTGGCGGTGCTGCCGGTCAGCAACTATTCCTCGACCCTGTGCGTGAACGACCAGGGCGGCAAGGCCGAGGTGGTCTGGAAAGGCGGCTTCTATCGCGGCTTTCCCAACAACGACCCCCCGGCCGAGCTGAACGACGAGGCCGCGGTCAAGGCGGTCACCGGCGTCTATCAGGCCGGGCTGGACGCGCTGGCGGACCGTTTCGGCGCGGCCGAGTGATCCGGGCGGCGCTGGCCGTCTGCCTGACGATGTCCCCGGCCGTGGCCGGGGACATTGCGTTCGTGACCTCGCAGAACGCCGGGTCGGTCAGCATCGTCGATCTGGACGCGGGGCGGGTCCGCGCGACCGTGCCCATCCCCGGCGCACCCGCCCCCGTGGCCTATGACCCGGCCAGCGGGCGCGCCTATGTCATCGCGGCCGAGACGGGCGAGCTGACGGTGCTGGACACGCAGGGCACGGTCCTGCACCGCGCGGCCCTGGGAGAGGGCAGCTTTGGCCTGGCGCTGGATGCGCGGGCCGGCCGGCTGTTCGTGGCGGACTGGTACAGCGCGCGGCTGCGCTGCCTGACGCTGGCGGGGGCCGAGCTGTGGTCCGTGCCCACCGGCCGCGCCCCGGCCGGCGTGGCGCTGTCGGGCGACGGGCAGGTCGTGGTGACGGCCGACCGCGACGACGACCGGCTGTCGGCCTTTGACGCGGCCGACGGGCGGGCCCTGTGGACGGCGCCGACCGGCAGCCATCCCTATGCGGTGGTCTTTCACGGCGGGCGGTTCTGGACCACCGACGTGCAGTCGAACAGCCTGACGGTGGTCGCCGCGGACGGCGGCGCGGTGCTGGGCCGGGTGGCGACGGGCGATCACCCCTATGGCGTGGCCTTTGCGGCGGACAAGGGCTTTGTCACCGACCAGTATGCGGCCACGGTGACGGTGTTCGATCCCGTTGCGCTGACCCCCGGCGGCACGATCGACGTGGGCGATTACCCCGAGGGGATCGCGGCGCTGTCGGACGGACGGCGGGTGGCGCTGGCGAACTGGGACGTGGACCGGCTGACCATCATCGACGCCGTGGCCGAGACGGTCACGGCCGAGATCGCGGTGCCCTCGGGGCCGCGGTCCTTCGGCCTGTTCGTGGGACCCGAGCCGACGCGCTAGGAGTCGTCGGGCCGGGCCGGGGCCAGCGTACCGCCGGCGGCCTGCCACGCCTCGACCCCGCCCGGAAACCAGCCGACGGCGGTGTAGCCCAGCGCCACGGCGCGCTTGGCGGCGTTCCAGCTCATCCAGCAGTCGGCCTTGCAGAAAAACACCAGCGGCGCGTCCGGGCGGCCGCCGCTCAGCCGCCCCAGCGCGGCGGCGAACGCGGTCTCGACCTGGGGGGCGAGGCGGTCATAGCCGGTGTCGGGCAGCCAGACCGCGCCGGGGATCGACTCGTGGGGCGACTGGCGCCAGACGGTTCCGGCGGGCAGGCCCGCGGGACGCCGGACGACCGGCAGCACGTCGATCAGCACGGCGCCGCGGGCCTGCCACTGGGCGGTCCCGGCGGCGTCCAGCACCGTTGCCCCCGCAAGCGTCGCAGGCACGGGCGCGCGATAGGGCTCGCCGCGGTAATCCGGCGGCTCGGGCACCGTCTGCGCCCCCGCAGGCGCGGCCAGCAGCATCGCCGCGACCAGCCACGCTCCCACCCGGCCGGTCACGGCTTCAGCGCCTTGCCATAGTCGTCCACCAGCGGCACGCCCGCGTCGTGCAGGATCGCGTCGATCTCGGCCTGGTTGCGGCGGATCAGGCTGTTCAGCTCGCGCTTCCAGTCCTGCTCGGCGGGGCGGACGCCCATGGTGATGCGATAGAACAGCTTGGGTCCCGCCTCCTCCTTGAGGAGCGGGGTGAACTGCAGCTCAGGGTCAGCCTTGACCAGCGGCCCGGCCAGCGGCCCCCACAGCACGGCGGCATCCAGCGTGCCGGCCTTGACGGCGGCCAGCATGTCGCCGACCGGGTTTTCGACCCGCCGGTCCACGAACAGGTCCCAGCCGCGCATGTCCTTGGCCAGCCCGGCGCGGGCCATGTGCGACGCGGGCGGCGTGCCGGCGACGACCCCCAGTTCCCGCCCCTTCAGCGCCGGGTCCGTCAACCGGTCCACGCCGGCCAGGTCGCCGTCCTTGCGCGTGACGAGACCATAGATCGAGGTGTAGTAATGGTTGGTGTTCTGCACCAGCTCGTCGCCCTGGGCATAGCCCATCACCACGTCGCAGGTGCCCGCCCGCAGGGTGCGGTTGATGAAGCCGCTGCCCTGCGGGAACCAGCTGTAGGCGACCGGAAGGCCCAGCTTGGCCGCCATCAGCTCGGCCAGCTTGTTTTCGAACCCCGACCCATCCTGCGCCGACAGCGGCACCGCGGCGGGATCGGCGCAGACGCGAAACGCCGTCGTGGATCGCAGCTCGGCCAGCTGCGCCTGCGCGCCGGCCGCAGACGCGACGGCCAGCGCGACCGCCAGCAGCCCGGCACCGATGCGGCGCATCCTCAACCCTCCATGCACGAGTTTTCCTGCGCGGCGAACTCGTCGGACTTTTCGGCTTTCTGGGCGGGACGGCCGCGCGGGATCGCCTCGGTGCCGCGAGCCAGCAGATAGGCATAGATATCGTCCACATAGCACCAGACGTTCTTGTTGGTGCCGAACGCGGGCATCACCTGGTTGGCCGAACCCGAGCCGGTGTTCTGCATGCCGGACGCGACGATCTGCTGGAACTGGTAATAGTCCAGCCGGTGGACGACCGAATCCTTGAGCGCGGGCGCATAGGTCGAGCCTTCGCCGTCGGGGCCATGGCAGACGTGACATTCCGCGTGATAGCGGCGATAGCCCGAGAACGACGCGTAATCCAGCACGCCATCCTCGACCTTGAAGGTCGGGATGCCCTCGGCATTGTACCAGCGGCCGTTTTCCATGGCAGCGGGGCTCAGGTCCTGCGGGCCGCCGGGCAGGTTGATCTTCGCGACGCCCGTCATGTGGCCGGGCGCGACCGCGCCCACGCCGGTCGCCACGGCCGAACCGGCGGCATTCACCTGCATCTCGACCGAGTTCTTGGTGGGATCGATCTGTGCGGGGGCGCCGCGCACGGGCGCGGCCGCGGCAGGCGCGCCGGCGCCGGCGGCGGGCGCCGATGTCGCTGCGGCGGCGCCCGCCCCCGCGGCGGCGGGATCGGCAGGCGGCGCCGCAGTCTGCGCGAAGGCGGCGCTCGCCAGCGACAGGCTGATGGCCAGCACGCTGGCCGTCATGGAAACGGTCATGGTCACACTCTCTCCCAATGCGGCGCCACCCCCTCCAGATGGAACCGCCCCGAGGTTACCCCCGGGGCGGCGTTTGTGCAGTCACACTTTCGTCGCGTGGACGAAAGTATCAGTTGGACGGCTTGGCGGCACCGGCGTCGGCCGCCGGTTCCATCGGAACGCCCCCGGTCGCGGTGGACTTGCCCGCGCCCATGCCTTCGGCCGGGGCCGAGGGATCGGCCGGTGCGGCCGCATCCGCCGCAGGCATCGCGGCGTCGGCGGCGGGTTCCATCGGAACGCCCCCCGTCGCGGTGGACTTGCCCGCGCCCATGCCTTCGGCCGGAGCCGAGGGATCGGCCGGTGCGGCCGCATCCGCCGCAGGCATCGCGGGTGTCGCCGCCGCGGTCGCCGCCGCCGGCGTGACGCTGGCCGTTTCGCCCGATCCTTCGCCCGGCAGTTCGAACACGGTCAGCTGGCCGCCGAGTTCGGTATAGTCCGACAGCGCCGCATAGCCGCCCACGGCGCCCAGGCCTTCGTTCGGGTTGGTCAGACCGGCCGCAAGACCGATGCCCGCCCAGCCGCCGACGCCAGACAGGATGCCGACATACTGCTTGCCGGCATGTTCATAGGTCATGACGTTGCCGATGATGCCCGACGGGGTCTTGAACTTGTAAAGCTCGTCGCCCGTTTCGGCATCGACCGCCTTGAGAAAGCCTTCCAGCGTGCCGTAGAAGACGATGTCCCCGGCGGTGGCCAGCGCGCCCGACCAGACCGAGAACTGTTCCGGCAGCGACCACTTGATCTCGCCCGCGACGTTGTCCCAGGCGATGAAGTTGCCCATGCCGCCATGGCTGCCGGGGGCCGGATACATCGACAGCGTCGCGCCGACATAGGGCTGGCCCGCGGTATAGGCCACGCGGAAGGGTTCATAGTCCATGCAGACGTGGTTCGTCGGCACATAGAACAGCTTGGTTTCCGGCGAATAGGCCGCCGGCTGCTGGTCCTTGGTTCCCAGCGCCGCCGGGCAGATGCCGGTGGTGTTGGTGTCCTCGCCGCCCTGGCGCGTCGAGAACTGCGCCACGACCTGCGGGCGACCGTACTGGTCGCTGTTGGGGTCCATGACGACCTCGGTCGCCCAGTTCACCGTGGGGTCGAACTTCTCGGCCACCAACAGCTCGCCCGTGTCGCGGTCCAGCGTATAGCCAAAGCCGTTGCGGTCGAAGTGCGTCAGCAGCTTGCGCGGCTGGCCGTTGAAGTCCTGGTCGGTCAGGATCATCTCGTTGACGCCGTCATAGTCCCATTCGTCATGGGGCGTCATCTGGTAGAACCACTTGGCCATGCCGTCGTCGGGGTCGCGGGCCATGATGGTCATCGACCAGCGGTTGTCGCCGGGCCGCTGCGCCGGGTTCCAGGTCGAGGGGTTGCCGGTGCCGTAGTAGATCAGGTCCAGCTCCGGGTCGTACGAGAACCAGCCCCAGACGGTGCCGCCGCCGATCTTCCACTGATCGCCTTCCCAGCTTTTCAGCGAGCTGTCGGCCCCGATCGGCTTGCCCAGATGGGTGGTCTTTTCGGGATCGACCAGCATTTCCGCGTCGGGACCGGTCGAATAGGCCTTCCACGCCTCGGTGCCGTCGGCAAGGTTCAGCGCCGTCATGCGTCCGCGCACGCCGTATTCGCCGCCCGAGATGCCCACCAGCACCTTGTCCTTGACGACCATCGTGGTGGCGGTCAGCGTCTCGCCGATCGCCGGGTCACCGATCTTGGTGGACCATTTCGGCTCGCCGGTCTTGGCGTCCAGCGCGACGACCGTGGTGTCGGCCTGGGCCAGCAGGATCGTGTTGTCGGCATAGGCGAGGCCACGGTTGACCGTGTCGCAGCACATCACCGCGATGACCGACGGGTCCTGCTGGGGTTCATAGCGCCACAGGATCTTGCCTTCGTTGGCGAGGTCCAGGGCGAAGACGTTGTTGGGGAAGGGCGTGTGAACGTACATCACGTCGCCGATCACCAGGGGCGAGCCCTCGTGCCCGCGCAGGACCCCGGTCGAGAAGGTCCAGGCGACACGCAGGTCCTTGACGTTGTCGCGGTTGATCTGGTCGAGGGTGGAAAAGCGCGTGTTGGCATAGTCCCCGGTCTGGATGGCCCATTGTGCCGGGTTGGCGATGGCGTCCTTGACGCTGTCGTTGGCCAGCGCGGCCGTACCCGACAGCAGGAACGCCATGGTGGCGCCCTTGACGAGATAGTTCATGCGTCCTCCTCCAGGTTGGACATCGGCACCGGTTGTCTCGGCACTCGACTCTGGGTGCAGCCTTCAAGCGCCCTGCCTATCCGTCAACGACGACGGGCCGGGTTTAACCGGAAAGTCTTAGGAAAACGCGGCATTCGCGCGGGACGGTTCGGCAGGATTTTTCCCAAGAAGATCAGTCGGGGCGGCCGGGCGTCAGGCAAGACGCTCGGCGTGCCAGCGGACATGATCGCCCATGAAGCTTTGCACGAAGAAATAGCTGTGGTCGTAGCCGGGCTGCATGCGGAACCAGCCGGGCTGGCGGCGGCTGATCATCGCATGGGCCAGCGCCTCGGGCCTGAGCAGGTCGAGAAACTGGTCGCTGGCGCCCTGGTCGACCAGCACCTCGCCGGGATAGCCGTGCTCGAGCATCAGCAGGCTGGAATCGTGGGCCTGCCAGGGGGCCGTGTCCTCGCCCAGATAGGCGGTGAACTGCTTGCGGCCCCAGTCCGACTGGGTGGGGTTGGCGATGGGCGAGAAGGCCGAGACCGAGCGATACCGGTCGGGATGCGTCATGGCGATGGTCAGCGCGCCGTGGCCGCCCATCGAATGGCCGGTGATGCCCTGCGCCTCGGCGTCCAGCGGAAAGGCGTCGAAAACGACGCCGGGCAGCTCGTCCACGATATAGTCCCACATGCGGAAATGCGGCCGCCAGGGGTCCTGCGTGGCGTTGACATAGAACCCGGCGCCCTGCCCCAGGTCATAGGCCTCGTCGTTGGCCACCCCGTCGCCGCGCGGCGAGGTGTCGGGGAAGATCAGCGCGAGGCCCGCGTCCGCGGCCCATTCCTGCGCCCCCGCCTTGGTCATCGCATTCTCGTGCGTGCAGGTCAGGCCCGACAGGTACCACAGCACCGGCACGGGGCCGCTTGCGGCGTCGGGCGGCAGAAAGACGGCAAAGGTCATGTCGGTGCCGGTGGCCTGCGAGCGGTGACGATACACGCCCTGCGTGCCGCCGAAGCTGCGATTTTCGGACAGGGTCTCAAGCGTCATGGGCGGTCCTTTCGGGGGCGGGATGATGGCCGCGGGGGCGTCGCCCGCCGGGGGCCAGCGCAGGGCGGGGGCCGTGGCGCGGGACCGCGGCCGGGCGGGGGCGGGCAGCGACGGCGGCCCGCCCCACAGGGTCATTCCAGTTCGTCCACGCTGCGGATCACGCGGCCCAGCAGCCCATAGTCGATGGCCTGCTGGGTGTTCAGCCAGAAATCGCGCTGGGTGTCCTTCTCGATGCGCTCGACCGGCTGGCCGGTGGCATCGGCAAAGATCTGGTTCAGCCGCTCGCGCATCAGGCGCACCTGCTCGGCCTGGATCATCATGTCCGACGAGGTGCCGCCGATCCCGCCCGAGGGCTGGTGGATCAGGAACCGCGTGTTGGGCAGGCAGTAGCGGTTTTCCTTTTTCGCCGCGACGAAGATCAGCGCCCCGGCGCTGGCCACCCAGCCCGAGCCGATGGTCCGAACGGTCGGGCGGATGAACTTGATCACGTCGTGGATCATGTCGCCGGATTCGACATGACCGCCGGGGGACGAGATCAGCATGTTGATCGGCTTGTCGCTGTCCTCGGCCAGGGCCAGCAGATGCGACACGGTGCGCTGCGCCAGCTTGTCGTTGATCGGCCCGGCCACGATGACCGTGCGCGACCTGAAATACAGCTTGCCGATCTTGTCGCCGCCCGGCAGGCCCAGGCCGCCGTCCTCGGGGTCCGCCTTGTGGCGACGATCGTCGTCATCGTCATCGTCGTCATCATCATCGTCGAGCAGATGGGGCGGAAACGCACGCAGCATCGGGAATCCTTTCAATGTCACGGCGGGGCAGCGGCCCCGCCGTGGTCTTACCTAAGCATGCCTCAAGGATCAGTAAATGACGACCGACCGGATGGATTCCCCGGCGTGCATCAGATCGAAGCCCTTGTTGATGTCCTCCAGCGGCATGGTGTGGGTGATCATCGGGTCGATCTCGATCTTGCCGTCCATGTACCAGTCGACGATCCGGGGCACGTCCGTGCGCCCGCGCGCCCCGCCGAAGGCCGTGCCCTTCCAGACGCGGCCGGTCACCAGCTGGAACGGGCGGGTGCTGATCTCGGCCCCGGCCGCAGCCACGCCGATGATGATCGACTGGCCCCAGCCGCGGTGGGTGCATTCCAGCGCGTCGCGCATCACCTTGGTGTTGCCGGTCGCGTCAAAGCTGTAGTCGGCACCCCCGATCTGATCGAAGGGCGTCTTGGTGAGGTTCACGATCTCCTGGACGACCGAGCCCTCGATCTCCTTGGGGTTGATGAAATGGGTCATGCCGAAGCGTTCGGCCATCTCTTTCTTGTCGTTGTTCAGGTCCACGCCGATGATCATGTCGGCGCCCGCCAGCCGCAGCCCCTGCAGCACGTTCAGCCCGATCCCGCCCAGGCCGAAGACGACGGCCTTGGCGCCGATCTCGACCTTGGCGGTGTTGATCACGGCCCCGATCCCGGTCGTCACGCCGCAGCCGATGTAGCAGATCTTGTCGAAGGGCGCGTCCTCGCGGACCTTCGCCACCGCGATCTCGGGCAGCACGGTATAGTTCGAGAACGTCGAGCAGCCCATGTAGTGGTGGATCGGCGTGCCGTCGAGCATCGAGAAGCGGCTGGTCCCGTCGGGCATCAGCCCTTGGCCCTGGGTCGCGCGAATGGCCGTGCACAGGTTGGTCTTGCCCGACAGGCAGGCCGCGCACTGCCGGCATTCCGGGGTATAGAGCGGGATGACATGGTCGCCCGGCCTGAGGCTGGTGACACCGGGGCCGACCTCGACCACGATGCCTGCGCCCTCGTGCCCCAGGATGGCGGGGAAGATGCCTTCCGGGTCGTCGCCCGAGCGGGTGAACTCGTCGGTGTGGCAGATGCCGGTGGCCTTGATCTCGATCATCACCTCGCCGGCCTTGGGGCCTTCCAGGTTGACCTCCATCACCTCCAGCGGTTTGCCGGCTTCCAGCGCAACGGCGGCACGGGTTCTCATCATACTGCTCCTGTTGGGCGGCCAGCGGGCGGCCGGTCATGGCGTCGGGGCCGGTGTGACGCGGCCCCTGCGCGGTGTTTCGTCGCTATCGTGTCAGGCGGCGAGCTTGCCCGAGCGCTTGGCGACATGGGTCGCGATCGCGTCCATCAGCGGTGGCGACAGGGCGTCGTAGGGCTCAAGGCCCAGTTCCCGCAGCCGGGCGCGGATCGCGGGCATGCGGTCGGGCGACACGCCCGATTCGATCACCGACGACACGAAGGCCGCGAATTCCGGCGCAGCCCACCCCTGCTGGTCGGACAGTTCGGTGTGAACGAAGTCCAGGCCGTAGAACGGATGGTCCTTGTTTTCAATCCGGCCGTACAGATGCGCGCCGCAGCCCTTGCAGGCATAGCGCTGGATCGGCGCGTCCTTGTTGACGACCTCGAGCTTGTCGGCATTCGCCACGACCTCGACCGCATCGCGGCTGACCACGGCCACCTGGCTGAAGATCGCGCCCTCGGGCTTCCAGCATTTGGTGCAGCCACAGACGTGGTTATGCGCGGTCTGGGCATTCACGCGGACCCGCACGGGATTGGTCGCGCATCGGCAGTGCAACTCGCCCCCGGCGAACCCGGCCGCGGCGGGCCGTATTCCGTTGTCGACGGCGGGATGGATCTTTACCCCAGCGGTGTCAGCCATGGTCTTTCCTCCGATAGACCCCACACGGCCAGAGGTTCGCGCCAAGCGCGCCCGCAAATCAAGTGCGATCAAGGTTGTATGACATCCCCGCAAAGGGGCCGGGGCACCGCTGGAACCGCGGCCCGCGCCACCGCTGCCGGCGGCGGGGGTGTCAGCCGGCGGTGTTCGACGACACGCCCACCTGCGCGGCGCGCAGCAGGCGGTCATGCAGCATGAAGCCGCTGCCCATCACCTGGATGATCTCGCCCGCGGTGGTGCCCGGCGCCGGGGCCTCGAACATCGCCTCGTGCGTCTGCGGGTCGAACCGTTCGCCGATGGCGGGGGCGATCACGCGGATGCCGTGGCGGGCGAACACGTTTTCCAGCTCGCGCAGCGTCAGCTCCACCCCCTCGATCAGGGCGGCGGCGGCGGCGCGCTGCTCGTCGCCGGCGGCCTCGAGCGCGCGGGTCAGCGCATCGTGGACCGGCAGAAGATCGCGCGCCAGCTTCGAGCCGCCATAGTTCTCGGCCTCGCGCCGGTCCTTCTCGGCACGCTTGCGGGCGTTTTCCGCATCGGCCAGCGCCCGCATGAAGCGGTCGCGGTAGTCGTCGCGTTCCGCCGTCACCGCCGCCAGCGCCTCGTCATCGCCGGACGGATAGCCCAGCGGATCGGCAAGCGGGTCGCCGTCGATCGGAAGGTCGGTCGGCTGGTTCGTGGTATCGCTCATCTCGTCATCCTTTCCTGTCGGACAGCACGCGCCCGACAAGCTGCGCCGTATAATCCACGATCGGGACGATGCGGCCATAGTTCAGCCGCGTCGGGCCGATCACGCCGACCGCGCCCACGATCTTGCGGTCAGCGTTCATATAAGGCGAAACCACCAGAGAGGAACCCGAAAGTGAGAACAACTCGTTTTCCGATCCGATGAAGATCCGCACGCCCTCGCCCTGCTCGGCCAGTTCCAGGAAACGGGCAATGTCGCGTTTGCGTTCCAGATCGTCGAACAGCGAGCGGATGCGGTCCAGATCGGCGGCCTGGTGCGCCAGCAGATTGGCGCGTCCGCGCACGATCAGGCGCGGGTCGGCGGCCTCGGGGTCCCAGGCCGCCAGACCTGCCGCGACCAGGTCGGACGCAAGGCTGTCAAGCTCGCGCCGCCCTTCGGTGATATGGGCAGCCACCGTGCCGCGCAGGTCCGACAGGGTGCGCCCCTCGGCCTGCGCGGACAGGAAGTTGCCGGCCTCGCGCAGCGAACTGGGGGTCTGGCCCGGCGGGGGGGTGAAGATGCGGTTTTCCACCCGCCCGTCGGCAAAGACGAGGATCACCAGCGCCCGGTCCGGGGCCAGGCTGACGAACTCGATGTGACGCAGCGGCGCTTCCTGCTTGGGCATCAGCACCACCGAGGCCCCCCGCGTCAGCGAGGACAGCGCCATGCTGACGCGGTCCAGCAGGGCGCCGGTGTCGCGGTCGTCGGGGCCGATGATCTCGGCAATCCGGGCGCGGTCCTCGGGGCCGACCGGATCGACCTCCATCAGGCCGTCCACGAACAACCGCAAGCCTAGCTGCGTCGGAAAGCGCCCGGCGGACACATGCGGGCTTTCCAGCAGCCCCATGTATTCCAGGTCCTGCATGACGTTGCGGATCGTCGCCGCCGACACTGCCATGCCGCGGGTCAGCGTGCGCGAGCCGACCGGTTCGCCGGTGTCCAGGTAGGATTCGACCACGCGCCGAAACACCTCGCGCGAGCGGTCGTTCAGGTCGGAAAGCAGACTGGGCATGGGCATGGCTGGTTGCGGTTCAGGGCAGTGGGCCTGTAACTGACGCCACAATGGCACCGGCCCGACGGCTGGCAAGGGAAAGGACGACTCATGCGACCCTCAGGCCGAGATTTAGGCGAACTGCGCGCGATTACAATCGAAACCGGGGTCATGAGCCACGCCGAGGGATCGTGCCTGATCCGCATGGGCCATACGCATGTGCTGTGCACGGCCACGATCGAGGAAAAGCCGCCGTCCTTTCTGAAGGGAACCGGTCAGGGCTGGGTCACGGCGGAATACGGCATGCTGCCGCGCGCGACGCACACGCGCAACCGGCGCGAGGCGGCGGCTGGCAAGCAGTCTGGAAGAACACAAGAAATTCAACGGCTTATCGGGCGCAGCCTGCGCGCTGGCGTGGACCGGCTGGCCTTGGGCGAACGCCAGATCGTCGTCGATTGCGATGTCATCCAGGCGGACGGCGGCACGCGCTGCGCGTCGATCACCGGCGGCTGGGTGGCGCTGCGGCTGGCAATGAACAAGCTGATCGCCGCGCGGCTGGTCACGAGCGATCCGATCATGGACCATGTCGCTGCGGTCAGCTGCGGGATCTATGCCGGGCAGCCGGTGCTGGACCTGGATTATGCCGAGGACAGCGCCGCGGGCACGGACGGCAATTTCGTCCTGACCGGAGGGAGCCGGCTGGTCGAGGTGCAGATGTCGGCCGAGGGCGCCGCCTTTTCGCGCGACGAGATGAGCCGGCTGCTGGATCTGGCCGAGGCCGGGATGCAGGGGCTTGTCGCCGCGCAGAAGGCCGCGATCGCATGAGACGGCTGCGCGAGCCCCGGCTGCTGGTTGCCACCCACAATGCCGGCAAGCTGGAGGAGATGCGGGCGCTGTTCGCGCCCTACGGAATTCATGTCGTGGGCGCGGCCGAGATGGGGCTGGCCGAGCCCGCCGAGACCGAAGACAGCTTCGAGGGCAATGCCCGCATCAAGGCGCGCGCGGCGATGGAGGCAACGGGTCTGCCGGTGCTGGCCGATGACAGCGGGATCACCGTGGACGGCCTGGACGGCGCGCCGGGGGTTCGCACCGCCGACTGGGCCGAGACGCCGACCGGGCGCGACTTTCTGCAGGCGATGACCCGGACGTGGGCGGAACTGGACGCGCGCGGCGTGCCAGAGCCGCGAACGGCGCAATTCCGCGCCACGCTGCTGCTGATGTGGCCGGACGGCGAGGAGGCCGTGTTCGAGGGCGTGGCCCCCGGCCGCCTTGTGTGGCCGCCCCGGGGGGCGCTTGGGCATGGTTACGACCCGATCTTTGTGCCCGAGGGCGGCGAGCGGACTTATGCCGAGATGAGCGCGGAGGAAAAGAACCGGATCAGCCACCGGGCCCGCGCCTTTGCCCTGCTGCAGCGTTGCCTTGCGTAGGATCACGACGGGATCGCCCTTCGAGGCCGAGTTGGGATACAGCCGTGCGGTGGTCAAGGGAAACTGGTGTTTCCTGTCCGGTGTGACCGGATACGACTATGCCACGATGACAATCCCCGACGATGCTGCAGCGCAGGCGCGCAACTGCCTGGCCACCATCGCCGATGTCCTGCGCCAGGCGGGCTTTGACATGGGCGACATCGTCCGCGTGCAGTACACTGTCACCGACCGCGCGGTTGTCCCCGACGTTGCGCCCGTTCTGGGCAAAGTCATGGCCGATATCCGCCCTGCGGCGACGATGGTGATCGCCGGGCTGATCCGCGACGAGATGAAGATCGAGGTCGAGGTCACCGCCCTGAAAGAGTGATGGAAACCGGCTGCCGGGATCGGTAAGACCCCCGGCATGCAACAACCAGTCTTCGAAGACGTCGGCGATTTCGGGGCCGACTGGCGCAACGGTGGGTTCGGGCTGTATGTCCACTGGCCGTTCTGCGCGTCCAAATGTCCCTATTGCGATTTCAACAGCCACGTCGCCTCGGCCATCGATCAGCGGCGCTGGCTGGACGCCTATCGCACCGAAATCGCGCGGCTGGGACAGCAGACGCCGGGCCGTGTGCTGGGCTCGATCTTTTTCGGCGGCGGCACGCCCTCGCTGATGGACCCGGCCGTTGTCGCGGGGGTGATCGAGGCCGCCCGCAGCGCCTGGCGCTTTGCCAACGACATCGAGATCACGCTGGAGGCCAACCCCGGCAGCGTCGAGCGCGGCCGCTTTGCCGGCTATGCGGACGCGGGCGTGGGCCGGCTGTCGATGGGAATACAGGCATTGAACGACGCGGACCTGCGCCGGCTGGGCAGGCTGCACACGGCCGCCGAGGCGCGCAGCGCGTTCGACGTGGCCCGGGCCGTGTTCCCCCGGATCAGTTTCGACCTGATCTATGCGCGACAGAACCAGTCGCGGCAGGACTGGACCGCCGAATTGCGCCAGGCGCTGGCTATGGCGGCCGATCACCTGTCCCTTTACCAGCTGACGGTCGAGCCGGGCACCGCCTTTGGTGCGCGCGCGGCGGCAGGCGGGCTGAAGGGCCTGCCCGATGACGATCTGGCCGCCGACCTGTATCTGGACACGCAGGACATCTGTGCCGCTGCCGGCATGCCGGCCTATGAGGTGTCCAACCACGCCGCGGCGGGCGCGGAAAGCCGGCACAACCTGATCTATTGGCGGCAGGGCGACTGGGCCTCGGTCGGGCCGGGCGCGCACGGGCGGCTGACGGTGCAGGGGCGGCGGTGGGCCATCGAGTCCCCGCGGGCGCCGGGAGAGTGGCTCTCCATGGTCGAGACGACCGGCGCAGGCGAACGGCCGCGCGTCGCGATCCCGATCGAGGAGCAGGCGACGGAGTATCTGCTGATGGCGATGCGGCTGGCCGAAGGGCTGGACGTCGTGCGGTTCGAGCGGCTGTCGGGTGGGCCGATGGATCCGGCGACGATTGCGCGCCTGCAGGCATTGGGTTTTGTCGAGGCGACGGGCGGTCGAGTGCGGGCCACGGCGCAGGGCCGGCCCGTGCTCAACGCGATCCTGCGGGACCTGGCGTGAGCGGTCTGGTCGTCGTCACGTCGCACTGAGCATCTGGCAGAGCCGGTCGAGCTGGTCGAGGTCGCGATAGGTGACTGTCAGCCGGCCGCCGTCCTGCCCGATGTGGTCGATCTGAACGCGCATCCGCAGATGGGCCGACAGGTCGGTTTCCAGGGCCCGCGTGTCGGCGTCCTTTTCGGATCGGACGCGGGATCTGTCTGTCTTTTCGGCGGACGCGGCTTCGGTCGCGCGGCGCGCCATGTCCTCGGTGTCGCGCACCGAAAGGCTGCGGTCGATGACTCGGCGGGCCAGGGCCACGGGGTCCGGGGTCGTGATCAAGGCGCGCGCATGGCCCGCCGTCAGCTTGCCGTCGCGCACCCAGGACTGAACCTGTTCAGGCAGATTGAGCAGGCGGAGCAGGTTCGAGATGTGGCTGCGGCTTTTGTCCAGCGCCTCGGCAAGCCGCTCTTGCGTGTGCCCGAAGCGGTCCATCAGCTGCCGGAACGAGGCGGCTTCTTCGATGGGATTGAGGTTGGCGCGCTGAATGTTTTCGATCAGCGCGACCTCCAGCACCTCGGTGTCGTCCAGGTCCCGGACCAGCACCGGAACCTCGTGCAGCTGGGCGATCTGCGCCGCACGCCAGCGGCGCTCGCCCGCGACGATCTGGTACAGTCCGCTGTCCGTCGGATGAGGGCGGACGATCAACGGCTGCAGCACACCGCGCGATTTCAGTGAGGAGGCAAGTTCGTCCAGAAGCTGCGGATCGAAGCTGCGGCGTGGCTGATCGGGGTTCGGGGTCAGCTGTTCGACAGGAACAGTCGTGGTCGATTCGGTGGGTGAGCCGGAAAGATCAACCTCCGCCATCAGGGCGGACAGGCCGCGGCCCAGGCCGCCCTTGCGGAGTTTGGGATCAGCCACGGACAGGCTCCTTCTTTCGGCGCATCAACACTTCGGCCGCAAGCGCGCGATAGGCGGCACTGCCCTTGGACGCGGGATCGTAGTGGATGACCGGCATCGCATGCGAGGGCGATTCCGAGACCCGTACGTTGCGCGGAATGACCGTGTCGAACACGACCCCGCCCAGGGTCTGGCGCGCGTCGGCCTCGACCTGCTGGGACAGGTTGTTGCGGCTGTCGGACATTGTCAGAAGCACGCCCTCGATCCGCAGGTTCGGGTTGGCGGTCTGACGGACCTGACGGATGGTCAACATGAGCTGCGAGAGACCCTCAAGCGCATAGAACTCTGCCTGCAGGGGAACGATGATGGATTCGGCCGCCACCATGGCGTTGATCGTGAGCAGGCCGAGCGCCGGAGGGCAGTCGATCAGGATGATGCCGGTGGCCTGCTTGAGATTGTCGGCAAGCAGGTGAGTGCGGCGCGCCCGTTTCGAGATGTCGATCTCGGCTGACGACAGATCGGCCGTGGCGGGGACAATCGACAGATTGGGCACGGCGGTCGCGCGCGCGGCCTTGGCCAGCGTCGTGTCCCCGGCCAGCAGGTCATAGCTGTTCGGGTTGCGGTCGCCCGCGGCGACGCCCAGGCCGGTCGAGGCATTCCCCTGGGGGTCGAGGTCGATGATTGTCACGGACTGGCCGCTGTCCGCCAGAGCCGCACCCAGATTGATCGCTGTTGTAGTCTTTCCGACGCCGCCCTTCTGGTTGGCCACGGCGACGATGATGCCATTACCCACGGCGCACGATCCCGCTGATCTGCAGGATGGCTGCGCCTGCTTCGGTTCTGCTGGGGTGCGCTTTCATGTCGAAGGTCCAGTCACGTTGCGCGACCTCTGCCTCGTGTTGCCAGTTGCGACCCTTCATCAACCACGCCGTCCCGTTTTTCGCCAGATGCCGGGCGAGATATGGCATGAGCCGGTCCAGGGGGGCAAGCGCTCGGGCGCTGATGTGGTCGGCATCGGCCGGTGGATGCTGCTCGATCCGGGCACAAAGGACCGTGCAGTTGACCAGCCCAAGGGTTCGGACGGCCGTTCGCAGGAAGGCAGCCTTGCGCTGATCGGAATCCAGAAGCGTGATGGACAAGCCGGGCCGGCAGATCGCCAGGACAATGCCCGGCAATCCGCCCCCGCTTCCAAGGTCGAGCCAGGCGCCCTGTGCGCTGTGTGCCAGGGCGGCGACTTGCTGGCTGTCGATGATGTGTCGGCTTTCCAGATCGGCCAGGGTCGACGGCGCCACGAGATTGATCGCGGGGTTCCATTTGCGGAGCAACGCAGCGTATTGCCCGAGTTGCTCCGCTTCACGTGAAGCACTCACGCGGCGGTCCGCCGCCCACGAAGCCGGGCAAGCAGAAGCGTCAGGGCGGCTGGCGTCATCCCTTCGATTCGCGCGGCGGCGGCCAGAGTAGAAGGACGGGTGTGCATGAGCTTGCCGGCAAGCTCATGCGACAGGCCGGGCAGGGACTCGTAGTCAAGATCCCCGGGGATCACCATGGCCTCCTGCCGCCGCAGTTCTGCGGCGTCGCGGTCCTGGCGATCCGTGAACTGCGCATACATCGCCTCGGTCCGAAGAAGCGACACCGTCTGGGCATCCACGTCGTCCAGATGCGCGGCCAAGGGGATAGGATCAACATCGGCCTGTCCCAGAAGGGAGAACAGGCTTCGACGCTGCCCATCCTGCCGAACAACAAGGTTCATCGTCGCAAGTTCCGACGGGGTGAATGTGAGGGAGCGTGCTTTCTCCCGCGCAACAGAAAAGCGGCGTTGCTGATCGGCAAACCGGTCTGCACGCTCGCGTCCCACGCATCCGAGTTCCAGCCCTTTTGGCGTCAGGCGGCGGTCGGCATTGTCGATCCGCAAGGATAGTCTGAATTCGGCACGAGATGTGAACATCCGATAGGGTTCGGTCACGCCCCGGCTGATCAGATCGTCAATCATGACCCCGATGTAACTTTCTGTGCGGCTGAAGATAACCTCGGGCGCGCCGGTTGCCCTGCGGGCCGCGTTCAGACCGGCCACCAACCCTTGGGCGGCCGCTTCCTCGTAGCCCGTGGTGCCATTGATCTGGCCCGCAAGGTAAAGGCCGGCGACCGCTCTCGTCTCCAGCGTCGGACGCAAGGCGCGCGGATCGATGTAATCGTATTCGACGGCATAGCCGGGCTGCGCGATCTCTGCCGCCTCCAGCCCACGGATGCTGCGCACATAGTGCAGTTGCACCTCCTCAGGCAGGGAGGTCGAGATGCCGTTGGGATAGACCAGATCGCTGTCATGGCCCTCGGGTTCAAGGAAGATCTGGTGGCTGTCCTTGTCGGCAAAGCGGACGACCTTGTCCTCGATGGACGGACAATAGCGCGGACCTGTCCCTGCGATATGCCCCCCATACATGGCCGAGCGGGACAGATTGCTGCGAATGATGTCATGGGTGGCAGCGTTGGTCTGTGTTATCGCGCAGCTGACCTGGGGTGCCACGGGTCCGCTGGACAGCAGCGACAACATCACGGGCTGCTCGTCCCCTGCCTGCTGGGGAAGCGAGTCCCAATCGATGCTGTTCCGCACCAGCCGCGGCGGTGTGCCTGTCTTCAGCCGTCCCAAGGGAAGACCCAGCGCAAGCAACGCTGCTGCCAATCCCGTTGTCTGATCCGCATGCCATCGCCCGGCCGGTCGCGCGACGTCGCCGATATGGATCAGGCCGTTCAGAAACGTACCCGCCGCGATGATCACGGCGGAGGCGGCAAGCCCGGATCCGTCCGAAAGAACAACGCCCCTGACCTGTCCCCCGTCGATCACCAGATCGGACACTTTCCCAAGCACCTGGTGAATGTTCGGGTGGGCTGAAAGATGCGCGCCGGCAGCAGCACGATACAGGGATCTGTCGGCCTGGGCGCGGGGTCCTTGTACGGCGGGACCCTTGCCTCGGTTCAACAACCTGAACTGGATCCCCGCCGCATCCGCCAATCGCCCCATGACCCCGTCCAGGGCATCGATCTCTCGGACAAGGTGACCCTTGCCCAATCCCCCGATCGCCGGGTTGCACGACATGGTCCCCACATCATCGGCCCTCAGGGTAACAAGGGCGACGTCCACACCCAGCCGCGCCGCCGCGCAGGCAGCCTCAAGCCCGGCATGGCCGCCGCCCACCACGATGACGTCGAACTGTTTCACGTGAAGCACCCTATTTTCCGATGCAGAAGCTTGAGAAGACATCGTCCAGATAGTCATCCGGGGCCACGCGTCCAACCAGTTCCTCCAGCCGCTGCACGGCAGAACGCACAGCCTCGGCCAGAATTTCCGGCGGGGCAGCAGGGGACACGTCCAGAACCCCAGCCGCATCCGCCAACGCCGCCGCTTGCCTGCGCCGCGACACAAGGCCCGCCCCGGCCACGCGCAGGGACAGCGCGTCACGAATGGCATCGAGCAGCGCAGTGACCCCATCCCCGGTCAGCGCGGATACATCCCCCTCCGCAATGTCGCTGTGCGACCGGATCGCCAGATCACCGTCCTGCCACAAGTCCTCGTCACGCGTGCCGTCCCTTGAAAGATGGATCCGCAGATCCGCCACCCTGGCACGATCCCGTGCCCGACCGACGCCCATCTGCTCCACGCGATCATCGGTCTCGCGCAGGCCGGCTGTATCCAGAAAGGTGACAGCAAGCCCGCCCAGATCGCCATGCCATTCAAGAACGTCGCGTGTCGTGCCTGCCGTGTCACTGACCAGCGCCATGTCCCGACGCGCGATCCGGTTCAGCAGCGACGACTTGCCCGCATTCGGAGGGCCGATGATCGCGACCTCGAACCCCTCGCGCAGCCGTTCGGCGGCGGGAAAGCCGTCCAGCATGGCGATAATGTCGTGACGCACTGACCCGAGCAGATCGAACACTTCGCCCGGAACGTCTTCAGGCACATCCTCATCGGCGAAATCCAGCGTCACTTCGATCAGCGCGCCCGCGCGGATCAACCGCGTCCGCAATCCGCTCGCCCAACGGCGCAGATCGCCCGCAGCCACCTGCATCGCCTGCCTGCGCTGGCTTTCCGTCTCGGCGGCCAGCAGGTCCGACAGCGCCTCCGCCTCACTCAGGGTCAATCTGCCATTCAGGAACGCGCGCCGGGTGAACTCGCCCGCCTCGGCCATCCGCGCGCCACGATCCCGCAGGGCCGCGTGCAGCCGCCTGACAATGACCGGGGCGCCATGCAGATGAAACTCGACGACCTCTTCGCCGGTAAAGCTCGCACCGCTCTCGAACCGGATCACCAGCGCGCGGTCGATCATCTCGCCGTCGGTCAGCGCACGCACCTCGGCACGCCGCGGCTCCGGCAGGGGACCCGCAAGCGCCTCGCCGATCGCGCGGGCCTCGGGTCCGCTCAGGCGAACGATCGAGACCCCGCCGCGTCCCGGCGGCGTCGCTTCGGCGAAGATGGTGTCCATGCCATCCTCAGGCGTTCATCGATTCGAAGAAATCGGCGTTCGTCTTGGTCTGCTTCAGCTTCGAAATCAGGAACTCGACGGCATCGGTCGTGCCCATGGGGTTCAGGATGCGGCGCAGCAGATAGGTCTTCTGCAGATCCTTCTGGTCCACCAGCAGCTCCTCCTTCCGCGTCCCGGATTTCAGGATGTCCATCGCCGGGAAGACGCGCTTGTCGGCCACCTTGCGGTCCAGCACGATCTCGCTGTTGCCGGTGCCCTTGAACTCCTCGAAGATCACCTCGTCCATGCGGGATCCGGTGTCGATCAGCGCCGTCGCGATGATCGTCAACGATCCGCCTTCCTCGATGTTGCGGGCCGCGCCAAAGAACCGCTTGGGCCGCTGCAGCGCATTCGCATCAACGCCACCTGTCAGCACCTTGCCCGACGACGGCACGACCGTGTTGAACGCCCGCCCCAGGCGGGTGATCGAATCCAGCAGGATCACCACATCCCGCTTGTGCTCGACCAGACGCTTGGCCTTTTCGATCACCATTTCGCTGACCGCCACGTGACGCGTTGCCGGTTCGTCGAAGGTCGATGAGATCACCTCTCCCTTGACGGACCGTTGCATGTCGGTGACTTCCTCCGGCCGCTCGTCGATCAGCAGCACGATCAGATAGCACTCGGGATGGTTCTTCTCGATCGAATTGGCGATGTTCTGCAGCAGCACCGTCTTGCCCGTGCGCGGGGGGGCCACGATCAGCGACCGCTGGCCTTTCCCGATCGGCGCCACCAGGTCGATGATCCGGGCCGAGCGGTCCTTGATGGTCGGATCGTCCACTTCCATCTTCAGCCGCTCGTCGGGATACAGCGGGGTCAGGTTCTCGAACGCCACCTTGTGGCGCGCCTTCTCGGGGTCCTGGAAATTGATGCGCTCGACGCGGGTCAGTGCGAAATATCGTTCGGTCTCGCCCGGTGCGCGGATCACCCCCTCGACCGTGTCGCCGGTGCGCAGCGAATGCTGCCGGATCATGTCGGGGCTGACATAGATGTCATCGGGGCCCGGCAGATAATTCGCCTCGGGCGAGCGCAGGAACCCGAAGCCGTCCTGAACGACCTCCAGCACGCCATCGCCGCCAATGTCGAATCCATCCTCGGCATGCTCCTTGAGCAGCGAGAACATCATCTCGCCCTTGCGCATGGTCGAGGCGTTCTCGATCTCCCATTCCTCGGCCATGGCCAGCAGGTCGGCCGGGCTCTTGGCTTTCAGATCGGCCAGGTTGAGACGTTCGTCGCTCATCAGGTCACCATGTGCCCCATCCACGCCCGGTTGATGGCGCTGCGGCATGATTGCAGGTCGGAAGGAATCGCACCGGACGGCGCGCAACCGTGCCCATAGCGCGGTTGCGCGCCGTTCGTCAATCTTGTCGCCGACCGTCTCAGAACTTCACGATCACCGACAGCACGATCACCACCATCAGCAGCGTCGGAACCTCGTTCATCAGGCGATAGCTGCGCCCGCTTCGCCCTGCGCCGGTGGACAGCCGCCGCCGCTCGATCATCAGCCAGTGGTGAAACACCGACATGCCGATGACTGCTGCCGCCTTCGTCCAGGGCCAGACCATCGTCCAGTCCACGATGCCCGGCGTGAACACCAGTGCCAGCCCGGCGATCCAGGTGGCGATCGAGGCCGGACCCATGATCACGCGAAGCAGCTTGAATTCCATGATGCGAAAGCTGTCCACCGGCTCGGGACCCGTGCCGGCGCGTTCGGCATGATAGACGAACAGTCGTGGCAGATAGAACAGCCCCGCCATCCACGAGATCACGGCCATGACATGGAATGCCTTGATCCATGGATACCAGCTCGCCAGCAGATCGCCCATTCGGCACCTCCTGCTTCTCTTTCTTAGATAAGAGAGAGAAAGGGAAGATGATGTAGTTGGGCCTGTGCATCGTTGAATCCGGCCGAGTCGCACCCGGTTTTCCACAGAAACACTGCTTGTGGACAAATCCGGTAAAATTCACGAGCCAGATCGTCCAAGATATTGGTCCCGTATGACTAATCCGTTTCCCTGGACCTGTGGATAATCCGTGTTGTCCCCGTGCGGTGGACAATCATCCACCCCCTTGTCCCCTTGTGGAGGATGCGGCGGCCTTCCCGGTCCGGGACCGGCGGTTTGCGCCCACCCACCCGAACCGGCGCATTCATCCCCAGCCGCTCCTCCCCGGGCGGGGCCATCTGTCCACAGCCCTGTCCCCAGACGGGGCACTTTCCCCCCTGGACGGCGCGCGCTAACGTCGCGCTCAACGATCCCGGATGCGTCATGACCGACACACGCCCACCCGCCGACCCGATGCCTGGCCCTGACGCGGGGCCGTCGCCGATCCCCTTGGCCGGGGTCGTCGGCTGGCCCGTGGCGCAGTCGCGCTCGCCGCGCCTTCACGGCCATTGGCTGGCGCGGCATGGCCTGGCGGGACACTATGTCCCCTTGCCGGTCGCGCCCGAGGATCTGGCCCAGGTCCTGCGCGCCCTTCCTCGCGCGGGGTTCGTCGGGCTGAACGTCACCATCCCGCACAAGCAGGCGGTGCTGGCGCTCGCCGACAGTGTCACCGACCGGGCGGCGCTGATCGGGGCCGCCAACACGCTGGTGTTCCGCGGGGGGCGCATCCATGCCGACAACACCGACGGGTATGGCTTTGTGGCCAATCTTCGGCAGCACGCGCCGGACTGGGTTCCCGCGGCCGGCGCCGCGGCCGTGATCGGTGCGGGCGGCGCGGCGCGGGCGGTGGTGGCCTCGCTTCTGGAATGCGGGGTCCCGGAACTGCGGATTACCAACCGGACCCGCCTCCGGGCCGACCAGATCAAGGCGGAATTCGGCGCGCGCGTGGTCGTCTATGACTGGGCGCAGGCCGCCAACATGCTCGAAGGGGCGGCCACCGTCGTCAACGCGACCTCGCTGGGCATGGACGGCAAGCAACCCCTGCGCCTTCCGCTGGATGCGCTGGACCCCGGGGCGCTTGCGACCGATCTGGTCTATACTCCCCTGGATACCCCCTTCCTGCGCCAGGCGCGGGATCGCGGCTGCCGGACGGTCGATGGCCTGGGCATGCTGCTGCACCAGGCCGCGCCGGGGTTCGAACGCTGGTTCGGCGTCCGCCCGCAGGTGGACGACGATCTGCGCCGGGCCGTGCTGGCATGAGCTTTCGTCTGGGACTGACCGGCGGGATCGGGATGGGCAAGACCACGACCGCGCGCCTGTTCGCGCAGCGCGGCCATCCGGTCTGGGACGCCGATGACGCCGTGCACCGGCTGTACGCGCCGGGGGGCGCGGCCGTGGCCCCTGTCGCGGCTGCGTTTCCCGCCGCGCTGGTCGCGGGCGGCATCGACCGGGCGGCGCTGAAATCCGCCCTGTCCGACGACCCAGGGGCGCTGGCGCGGCTGGAATCCATCGTGCACCCGCTGGTGGCCGCCGACCGCGCGGCTTTCGTCGCGCGCCACAGGGACGCGCCGCTGGTCGTTTTGGACATCCCCCTGCTGTTCGAAACGGGCGCCGAGGCCGAGATGGACGGCACCGCCGTCGTGTCCGCGCCGGCCCCCGTTCAGCGGGCCCGCGTGCTGGCCCGGCCGGGCATGACGCCGCAGATGCTGGACCTGATCCTGTCGCGCCAGATGCCGGATGCCGACAAGCGCGCCCGCGCCCGCTGGGTCATTCCGACCGACACCCCCGAAACCGCGGCCGCGGCGGTGGACGCCCTCTGCGCCGACATCTTGGGACGACCCGATGCGTGAAATCGTGCTGGACACCGAAACCACCGGCTTCGACCCCGACCGCGGCGACCGCGTCGTCGAGATCGGCGCGGTCGAACTGCTGAACCATCTGCCGACGGGGCGGCATTTCCACGTCTATCTCAACCCCGACCGCGACATGCCCGCCGAGGCGCAGGCCGTCCACGGCCTGTCGTCCGAGTTCCTGCGCGACAAGCCGCGGTTTCCCGACATTCTCGACGACTTCAACCGCTTCCTCGGGCCGGAGGCGCGGATCATCATCCACAACGCGACCTTCGACATGAAATTCCTGAACGCCGAGCTGCGCCGGGCGGGCCAGCCGCCCCTTCCGCAGGGCCGCGCGCTGGACACGCTGGCCATGGCGCGGGAAAAGTTTCCCGGCTCGCCCGTCACGCTGGATGCGCTGTGCCGCCGCTTCGGGATCGACAACTCGGGCCGCACCCTGCACGGGGCGCTGCTGGACAGCGAGCTTCTGGCCGAGGTCTATCTCGAGCTGATCGGCGGCCGCCAGCCCGACCTGGTGCTGGTGGCGCCGACCCGCGCGACGGCCGGCAACGATGCCGGCGGCACAGGCGTGTTGCGTCCCCGCCCGCCGCGTCCCGTGGCGCTGCCGCCCCGCCTCTCGCCGGCCGAGGCGCAGGCCCACGCGGCCTTTGTCCAGCGGCTGGGTCCGAATGCGGTCTGGCTGCGCTATCCGGCCGCCCTCGGCTGAGCCGGGAAGGCAGGGGCCGGTCGCGGCCGCGGTTGCCTAAGCCTGTCCCGCAAGGCATGGTCGCGCCATGATCGGGTCCCTCCGCGACGTCTGGCAGTTCATCTCCGCCGTGATGGAACGGATGGACAAGATCCACATGGGCCTGATCGCCGCGGGCGTGGCGTTCTATGCGATGTTCGCGGTCTTTCCGGGCCTTGCCGCCATGATCGCCCTGTGGGGCCTGTGGTTCGACCCCGCGATCATCCAGGAATACGACAGCTATGTTGACGAGTTCCTGCCCACCGAGGCGGCCGACATCGTGCACGCCCAGATCGACGCGCTCACCTCGGGCGGGCGCACCAAGCTGGGCTGGACCTCGGCCATCTCGTTCCTGGTCGCGACGGTCGCAGCGCGGGCCGGGGTGGATGCGCTGGTGCGGGGACTGAACGCCGCCTATGGCGTGCGGTCCCATTCCACCATTGCCGGTTTCATCCTGGCCTATGTCCTGACGCTGGCGATCGTCGGCGTCGTGCTGATGGGGCTGACGACCATCGTGATCGTGCCGCTGGCGTTCAACTTCCTTCAGGCCGGTCCGCTTCGGGCGTGGCTGGTCAGCTATGTGCCCTGGGGCGCGATGTTCCTGATCGTGATCATCGCGATAGGAATCCTCTATCGCTATGGACCCAACGTCAAGACGCCGCCCACGCCGATCTTTACCTGGGGCGCGCTGTTCGCCGCCGTGGCCTGGGGCCTGGCGTCGCTGGCCTTCTCGGCCTATCTGACCAGCTTCAACAGCTACAACCGGATCTATGGGTCCATCGGCGCGGTCGTGGCGCTGCTGATGTGGTTCTATCTGGCGGGCTTTTCGGTCATGCTCGGCGCGCTCATGAATGTCGAACTCAGCCGCCGCCGCCGCGTCGCGCAGGCCCGCAAGGCCCGCGACCTGGCCCGCCAGATGGCTGCCGAGAAGAACGCCGCCCGGCCGCAGGGCGCGGCCGACTGACGCGGGCGGCGCGGCTCGCCGCGTGGGGCGACAGGCCTGCGGACCGCGTCTTGCGCCCGTCCGCCGCCGCTGGCAGGGTCCGCGCGGCAGGCCCATCCCGCAGGGGCGCGGGCCCCTGGCGCAGGAAAGGGCATCATGGACACGCGTGACCTGGGCGGTCTGACCGTCAGCGACCTCTGCCTCGGCACGATGACCTTCGGGCGCGACACCGACCGGGCGACCGCCTTCGACCAGATGGACCGCGCCCTGGAGGCGGGGATCACCTTCTGGGACACGGCCGAGATGTATCCCGTGAACCCCGTGACCGCCGAGGCCCATGGGCGCACCGAATCGATCATCGGCGCCTGGCTGGCCAGCCGCGGTCGGCGCGACCGGGTGCAGATCGCCACCAAGGCCAGCGGCAAGGGCGGCAACGGCCGCTTCAGCCGCGACAACGCGGGCTTTGGCGCCGATGCCATCGCCGATGCGGTGGACGGGTCGCTGCGGCGGCTGGGGACCGACCGGATCGACCTCTATCAGCTGCACTGGCCCGAACGGGGGTCCTATGCCTTCCGGCAGCACTGGCGCTATGACCCGCGGGGGACATCCGCGGCCCGGGTGCGCGACCACATGGACGGTGTGCTGGGCGTGCTGGCCGATCTGGTCGCGGCCGGAAAGGTGGGCCGGTTCGGCCTGTCGAACGAAACCGCCTGGGGCATGATGCAGTGGCTGGCCGCCGCCGATCGCACGGGGGGGCCGCGCGCGGTCACGATCCAGAACGAATACTCGGCGCTGTGCCGGCTCTACGACACCGACCTGGCCGAACTGGGTGAGAAGGAGGGGATCACCCTCATGGCCTATTCGCCCCTCGCGGCAGGGCTGCTCAGCGGGAAATACGCGGGCGGCAGCGTGCCGACACCCAGCCGCGCGGCGGGCGACCTGGTCCACGGCGGCGCGGGCGACCTGGGCGGCCGGCGAACCCCCCAGGGCATCGCGGCGTCCGGCGCGTGGCTGCGGCTGGCCGCCGAGCTGGGGCATGACCCGGTGCACATGGCCATCGCCTTTGTCCGGCAACGGCCGTTTCCGACCATCCCGATCCTGGGCGCGACCTCGTCCGAGCAGCTTGATCACCTGATCGCGGGACGGGGCCTAGTGCTCGATCGCGCCGCGCTGGCGGCGATCGACCGGTTCCACCGCGACCATCCGCTGCCGTTCTGACGCAGCGGCGGGCGTGACGCGCGGCGGCTGTCCCGCCATCCTGCCGCCATCACGAAGGAGAGTTCATGCTGCCCCCCATCCTGCAACACCTGCGTCTTCCCGTCGTCGCCTCGCCCATGTTCATCGTGTCCGGCCCCGAGCTGGTCATCGCCCAGTGCAAGGCGGGCATCGTCGGCAGCTTTCCGGCGCTGAACGCGCGCGAGGCCGAGGGCGAGCCGCCGCTTCTGGACGCCTGGCTGACCCGCATCGCCGAGGAATTGGATCGCCACAACCAGGCCAACCCCGACACCCCGGCCGCACCCTTTGCGGTGAACCAGATCGTGCACCGCTCGAACGCCCGGCTGGACCGCGACATCGAGATCTGCCACCGCCACCGCGTCCCGATCTGGATCACGTCACTGGGCGCCCGCCCCGAGGTGAACGCCGCCGCCCATGACTGCGGCGGCATCGCGCTGCACGACATCATCAACGCGACATTCGCCCGCAAGGCGCTGGACAAGGGCGCCGACGGGCTGATCGCGGTGGCGGCGGGCGCGGGCGGCCACGCGGGGGTCCAGAGCCCCTTCGCCCTGATCCAGGAGATCCGCGCCTTCTTCGACGGCCCGCTGCTGCTGTCGGGCGCGATCGCCACGGGCGGCGCGGTGCTGGCGGCGCAGGCGATGGGGGCCGACCTCGCCTATATCGGCAGCCCCTTCATCGCCACGACCGAGGCGAACGCGCAGCCCGACTACAAGCAGATGATCGTGGACTGCGGGGCCGAGGACATCGTGAACTCGTCCCTGTTCACGGGCATCCATGGCAATTACCTCAAGCCGTCGATCCGGGCGGCGGGGCTGGACCCCGACGCGCTGGACCAGGCCGACGCCAGCACGATGGATTTCGGCAAGGCAGCGACCAGGGCCAAGGCCTGGAGCCAGATCTGGGGATCGGGCCAGGGCATCGGCGCCGTCCGGGCGATCACCCCCGCCGCGGGGCTGGTGGACCGGCTGGCCCGGGAATACGCCGAGGCGAAACGGACGCTCTGCGCGGGCTGAAGGGGCAGACCATGACGCGCCACGATCACGCCCGAGCCGGCCAGGTGCCCCCCGCCTATCCGACGCTGGCCCAGGCCGTGCCCGTCTGGGCGCGCATCGCGGCGCTGTCCTTCGGGGGGCCGGCGGGGCAGATCGCCGTCATGCACCGCATCCTGGTCGAGGAGCGGCGCTGGCTGGGCGACGGGCGTTTCCTGCACGCCCTGAACTTCTGCATGCTGCTGCCCGGCCCCGAGGCGATGCAGCTGGCCACCTATGTCGGCTGGCTGATGCACGGGGTGCGGGGGGCGCTGGTCGCGGGCGGGCTGTTCGTCCTGCCCGGTGCGCTGTCGATGCTGGCGCTGTCGATCGTCTATGTGCTGTGGGGCGGCGTCGGGATCGTCGCGGGACTGTTTTTCGGACTGAAGGCGGCGGTGCTGGCGATCGTGGTGCAGGCGGTGGTGCGCATCGGCCGCCGGGCGCTGAAGACGCCCGCGCTGCGCGCCATCGCCGCGGCCAGCTTTCTGGCCATTGCCGCGCTGGGGGTGCCGTTCCCGGCGATCGTGGCGGCGGCGGCGCTGGCCGGGTGGCTGGGCCACCGCGCCCGCGTTCCGGGCATGACCGGCGGGGGCGGCGACCACGGCGCGGCGGGCGCCCATGTCGCCGACGCGGCGACCGTGCTGGGGCACGCCCCGCCGCCGGCGACGGCGGGCGCGCGGCGGGCCGGGGCGGTGGCGCTGGTCCTGTGGCTGGCCCCGGTCGCGGCCCTGTGGCTGGCCCTGCCGGGCAGCGTCTTCAGCCACATCGCCCTGTTCTTTTCCCAGCTGGCGGTCGTGACCTTCGGCGGCGCCTATGCGGTGCTGGCCTATGTCGCGCAAGAGGCGGTGACGCGGTTCGGCTGGCTGGCCCCCGGCGAGATGCTGGACGGCCTGGGCCTGGCCGAGACGACGCCGGGCCCGCTGATCATGGTGGTCCAGTTCGTGGGCTTTCTGGCCGCGTTCCGCGAGGGGGGCGGCATGGCGGCCGGCATCGCCGGGGCGGCGCTGACCACCTGGGTGACGTTCGCGCCGTGCTTTGCGTGGATCTTCCTGGGCGCCCCCTATATCGAGCGGCTGCGCCACAACGCCGCGCTGGCCGCCGCGCTGTCGGCGGTCACGGCTGCGGTGGTGGGGGTGATCCTGAACCTGGCGCTGTGGTTCGGCTGGCACTTCGTCGTGCCGGACGGGGTCCTGGACCCATGGGCCGCGGTTCTGTCGCTGCTGGCCCTGGCCCTGGTGTTCGGGCGGGGCTGGGGGGTCATGCCGGTCATGGCGCTGTGCGCGGCGCTCGGCATGGGGCTGCGGCTGGCGGGCTGGGCCTGAGGCGCGTCCCGCGCGCCCTGCCCGTCCTGCCCAGACCCGCCGCCTAGTTCGCGGCGACCTGCGTGCCCGCGCCGGCGCGATACCAGTCGCGGATCGCCTGCCGTTCGGCCGGCTCGACAAAGCTGACGTTGCCGGGCGGCATGGCGTCGGTCAGCCCGGCCTGTACAAAGATCTCGTGCGCGGCCCGCGCGATCTGGTCGGGCGTTTCCAGATGCAGCCCCCGGGGCGCGGTCCCGATCCCGTCCCATCCCGGTTCGGCCGCGTGGCACATCGCGCAGCGCCCCATGACGATGCCCGTCACCGCATCGAACCCGGCCGCATCCGCGAACCGCTGCGCGGCCGGCGGCAGGGCGGTCGTTTCCGTGTCCTCGGGCAGCGACTGGGTGCCCGCGGCGGACAGCCAGACACAGGCTGCAAACAGCGCCGCCGTCGCCCCCCAGGTCCACCACGGCCACGGCTTGCGCGAGTGCTTGGTGTTGAAGAAATGCCGGATCGTCACCCCCATCAGGAACACCAGCCCCGCGATCAGCCAGTTCCAGCGCGTGGCGAACACCAGCGGATAGTGGTTCGACAGCATCAGGAACACGACCGGCAGCGTCAGATAGTTGTTGTGGGTGGACCTCAGCTTGGCGATCTTGCCGTATTTCGGATCGGGCGCGCGCCCGGCCTTGAGGTCGGCGACCACGATCCGCTGGTTCGGCATGATGATGAAGAACACGTTGGCGGTCATGATCGTCGCCGTGAACGCGCCCAGGTGCAGCATGGCGGCCCGGCCGGTGAAGACCTGGTCATAGGCCCATCCCATCGCCAGCAGGATCACGAACAGGATCAGCATCAGCAGCGTCGGCCGCTCGGCCAGCCCCGACGTGCACAGCCGGTCATAGACCAGCCACCCCAGCGTCAGCGACGCGGCCGAGATCAGGATCGCGGCCCAGGGGTCAAGCGCCAGCTTGGCCGGGTCGATCAGGAACAGTTCCGCCCCCGCCCAATAGGTCACGGCCAGCAGCGCGGCCCCCGACAGCCAGGTCGAATAGCTTTCCCATTTGAACCAGGTCAGATGCTCGGGCATGGCGGCGGGGGCCACCAGGTACTTGCGGATGTGATAAAAGCCCCCGCCGTGGACCTGCCATTCCTCGCCATGCGCGCCCGGCGGCAGGTCCGGGGCCTTCTGCAGCCCCAGGTCCAGCGCGATGAAATAGAACGACGAGCCGATCCACGCGATCGCGGTCACCACATGCAGCCAGCGCACGCCCGCCGACAGCCATTCCCACAGGATCGGGTCCATCAGCTGCCCCGATACGTGGAATACCCGTGCGGCGCGATCAGCAGCGGCACGTGGTAATGGTCATGCTCGGCCAGGCCGAAGCGGATCGGCACCTCGTCCAGGAACCGGGGACCCGCGGCATCCTGCCCCTCGGCGTCCAGCCAGGCGCCGACGTGGAACACCAGCTCGTACCGGCCCACGGCAAAGCGGTCCTCGGGCAGGATGGGCGTGTCGGTGCGCCCGTCGCGGTTGGTCAGCATCTCGGCTAGCCGCTCGCGCCCGCCGTGGTCCAGCCGAAACAGCTCGATCCGCATCCCGCTGGCGGGGCGGCCCCGGGCGGTGTCCAGAACATGGGTCGTCAGGTATCCGGTCATCTCGCGTGTCCCTTTCAATGGGTGTCGGCCGCGGCCGCGGCGCGGCGCATCTCGGCCTCGTCCACCGCGCGGGCGCCGTTGAAATACCAGTTCAGCAGGACCGCCGCGACCGCCGCCAGCAGGATGCCCGAATGGCTGAGAACCTTGGTCGACTGCGGCAGCCACTGGTCAAAGTCGTTGGCGATCATCGGAATCATGCCGAACCCCAGCGAGACCGCCACGATGAACAGGTTGTTGCGGCTGCTGGTGAAATCGACCCGCGCCAGGATGCGCACGCCGGTCGCCGCGACCATGCCGAACATCACCAGCCCCGCGCCGCCCAGGACGACGGTGGGCAGCGCCTCGACCAGCGCGCCCATCTTGGGGATCAGCCCTAGCACCACCATGATCGCGCCCCCCATCACGCACACGAACCGCGACCGGACCCCGGTGACGCCGACCAGCCCCACGTTCTGGCTGAACGAGGTATAGGGAAAGGTGTTGAAGATGCCCCCCAGCAGCGTGCCCACGCCGTCGCCGCGCAATCCGGCGGCCAAGGCGGGCTGGGTGATCTTGCGGCCCACGATGTCGCCCAGCGCCAGGAACATGCCGGTCGATTCGATCATCACCACCAGCATGACCAGCGACATGGTCAGGATCATCACCGGGTCAAAGGTCGGCATCCCGAAATGGAACGGCCGGATCGGGGCGAACCAGGCGGCGGCCGCGACCTTTTCGAAATGCATCAGCCCCATCGCCGCGGCCAGCAGCCCGCCGGCCAGGATGCCGATCAGCACGGCGATGTTGGACAGGAACCCGCGCCCGAACCGGGCCACCAGCAGGATCACCGCCAGCACGACCAGGGCGATCATGATGTTGCCCGGCGCGGCATACAGCGGGTTGGGCACGCTGGGCGCCAGGCGCAGGCCGGGCGGCACACCGCCCGCGGCCACCTGCGCGTCCAGCCAGGCCTGCATCCCCGGATCGACGATCCTGGGGGCGGTCGGCCCCTGCTGCAGGCCGAAGATCCAGTTGATGCCGATCGGCATCAGCGAGATCCCGATGGTCAGGATGACCGTACCGGTGACGACCGGCGGAAAGAACCGCAGCATCCGGCTGACCAGCGGCGCGATCAGGACGCCCACGATGCCCGCGCCGATCACCGCGCCGAACAGGGCGCGCGCCCCGGCCTCGCCCGGCGTGGCGCCTGCGATGGCCACCATCGGGCCGACGGCGGCGAAGGTCACGCCCATCATCACCGGCAGGCGGATGCCCAGCCACGCCCCCGCGCCCAGGGACTGGATGATCGAGGCGATGCCGCAGACGAACAGGTCGGCCGAAATCAGGAACGCCACGTCCTCGGGCGCAAGCTTCAGCGCGCGCCCGACGATCAGCGGCACGGCAATGGCGCCCGCATACATCACCAGGACGTGCTGCAGCCCCAGGGCGAACAGCCGTGGCGCGGGCAGTCGCTGGTCCACGGGGTCCGGGGCCGCGGGGGGTGCCCCCGCATAGGTCGTTGCTTGCATGGTCCCTGTCCTTGCGTGTCGGTTTTGCCTGTGATGATGGTCCATCGACCTGGGCGTGCAATAGTCGTGAACCGCCTTTCCGCAGGGTGGAACGGCCGGCGCCGCCTGCCCCTGATGGATCAGTCCGCCGCCCGATGACCCGCCCCCCCGCCAAGCCGCCCGCCAAACCGCTCGCCCGACCCCCCGCGACCCCCGCGCCGGCCGACGCCTCCGCTGGCCCGCCCGCCAACCCGACCGCCGATCCGACCGGGCCGCAGCCCTCGCGCCGGCCGGGCCGCCCCCGCCGCGCCGATGCGCCCACCGGCGCCCGGGTGGTGGACCGCGCGCTGGATGCTCTGGCCGCGCTGGCCGAGGCCGAGGGGCTGACGCTCAGTCAGCTGGCCGCCCGGCTGGGGCTGCCGGTGTCCACCATGCACCGGCTGCTGGTGCCCCTGGCGGCGCGCCGGCTGGCCGAGGCGGACCCCGGCACCGGCCTGTGGACCGTCGGGCCGGGGGCGTTCCGCCTGGGCGCGGCGTTTCTGCGGCGGGGCGGGCTGGCCGACCGGGCGCAGCCCCACCTGCGCGCGCTGGCGGCGGCCAGCGGGGAAACCGCGGCGCTGGCGGTGCCGGATGGGGACGGGGCGCTGGTGGTGGCGCAGGTCGAATCGCCCGCGGCCCTGCGCGTCTGCCTGCCGCCAGGGACGCGGCTGGCGCTGCACGCCAGCGCCGCGGGCAAGGCGCTGATCGCGCACCTGCCGCTGGAACGCGCGCGCGACCTGCTGGGTCGGGGGCCGCTGCCGGCGCTGACCGCGCGCACCATGACCGACCAGGGCGAGCTGACGGCCGACCTGGCAACGCTGCGCCACCGGGGTGTGCTGACCGACCTGGGCGAATCCGCGGACGGGCAGGCCGCGCTGGCCGCGCCGGTGTTTTCCGGCATCGGCGATCCGGTCGCGGCGCTGACGCTGGCGGGGCCCGCCGCGCGGCTTGACCTTGCGCGCATCGACGCGCTGGCCCCGCTGCTGGCGCGGGCGGCGCGCACGCTGGGCACGGCGCTGGGCGGTCCTGCCTGACGGCTAGCGTGCGGCGCGGGCGACCTGTTTAGGCGGGCGGTCGCCCGTCAGGCGGCGCACCGCGACGTAGAACCCGGGGACCAGGAAGATCCCCAGGAACGTCGCGGCCATCATCCCCCCCATGACCCCGATGCCGATCGAGTTCTGCGCCGCCGCCCCCGCGCCCGTCGCGATGGCCAGCGGCAGCACGCCCAGGATGAACGCCAGCGAGGTCATCAGGATCGGCCGCAGCCGCAGGCGCGCGGCCTCGATGGCGGCCTCGGCCGGGCTGCGGCCGCGGGTTTCCAGGTCGCGGGCGAACTCGACGATCAGGATCGCGTTCTTGGCGGCCAGCCCGATGGTGGTCAGGATGCCCACCTTGAAATACACGTCGTTGGCCTGGCCGAAGGCCAGCGCCGCCAGCACCGCGCCCAGGATGCCCACCGGCACCGACAGGATGACCGAGAACGGCACCGACCAGCTTTCATACAGCGCCGCCAGCGACAGGAACACGACCAGCGCCGACAGCGCATACAGATAGGGCGCCTGATTGCCCGACTGGCGTTCCTGATAGGCCAGCCCGGTCCAGGCGACGCCGTAGCCGCCCGGCACCTGCGCGACCAGTTCCTCCATCGCGTCCATCGCCTGACCCGAGCTGTAGCCCTCGGCCTCGGCCCCCGACATGGCGATGGCGTCCGTCCCCTCGAACCGGGCCAACCGCGGCGAGACGGGTTCCCAGCGGGTCGAGATGAAGGCCGAGAACGGCACCATCTCGCCCGAGGCGTTGCGCGCGTACCACGCCTCCAGGTCCTCGGGCTGCATGCGAAAGCCGGCCTCGCCCTGCACGATCACCGGGCGCAGCGTTGCGCCCAGCGCGAAATCGTTGACCTCGCGCCCGGCGAAGATCGTGGACAGCATCCCGTTCAGGTCCGAGAGGCTCAGCCCCAGCGCCTCGGCCCGCTGCGCGTCGATGTCCAGCCGCAGGGCCGCGTCGTCCTCGTCGCCGCGGCCCTGCACGTTGGTCAGGCGCGGGTCGGATTCGGCCGCGATCTCGACCGTCTGCGCCGCCTCGCGCAGCGCGCGCAGCCCCTGGTTGGACTGGTCGATGAGGAACATCTCGAACCCGGCCGCGTTGCCCAGGCCCTGGATCGGCGGCGGCTGCATGAAGGTGACGCGCCCCGCGCGGTGGCCGCGGAAGCGGTCGTTGGCGCGCTGGGTGATGGCCCGGGCGGACTGGTCCGCATCCGGCCGCTGGTCGAAATCCTTCAGCCGCACGAACAGCGTGGCGCGGCCCTGCCCGGTGCCCGAAAAGCCGAAGCCCAGCGCCCCGAAGGTCGAGCGGACGGCGGTTTCCTCGGTCAGCATATACTGCTCGACCTCGCGGACCACGGCCAGGGTCTGCTGCGTGGTCGATCCCTCGGACAGGTTGATCTGGGCCATCAGCACGCCCTGATCCTCGGTCGGAAGGAAGGTCGATTCCATCCGGGCGAACAGCGCCCAGACGGCCGCCGAAAGGCCGGCCAGAACCAGCAGCACCAGAAACGGGCGGCGCACGATGCGCGCCACCGCGCGCGCATAGCGGTCGGTCAGCCGGTCGAACCCGGCGTTGAACCAGCGCGCGGGCGCAAACCGCGCGGGGCCGTGCGCCGGACGCAGCAGCACCGCCGTCTGCGACGGGGTCAGGATCAGCGCGGCCGCCAGGGACAGCATCATGGCGCTGATGATGGTGACCGAGAACTGCCGATAGACGACCCCCGTCGACCCCGCCATGAAGGCCATCGGCAGGAACACCGCCGACAGCACGACCGCGATGCCGACCAGCGCGCCGGTGATCTGGCGCATCGAGACTTCCGTCGCCTCGACCGGCCCGACGTGATCCTCGGCCATCACGCGCTCGACGTTCTCGACCACGACGATGGCGTCGTCCACCAGCAGGCCGATGGCCAGCACCATCGCGAACATGGTCAGCGTGTTGATGGAATATCCCATGGCCGCCAGCACCGCGAAGGTGCCCAGCAGCACGACGGGCACCACGACGACCGGGATGATGGTGGCGCGCCAGTTCTGCAGGAAGATCAGGATGACCGCCGTGACCAGCGCGATCGCCTCGATCAGCGTGTGATAGACCTTCTCGATCGAGCGTTCCACGAACGGCGAGGTGTCGTAGGCGACATAGAGGTCCACCCCCTCGGGCAGCGCCGGGCGCAGGCTGTCGAGCACCGCGCGCACGCCCGCCGCGGTGTCCACAGCGTTCGCCCCGGTTTCCAGATTGACCCCGAAGCCCGCCGCGTTGCTGCCGTTCAGCCGCGAGCCCGAGCCATAGGATTCCTGCCCGATCTCGATCTCGGCCACGTCGCCCAGCCAGACCGAGGAGCCGTCCTCGCCGGTGCGCAGCAGGATGCGGCGAAAGTCCTCGACCCCGGTCAGCTGGCTTTGGGCGGTGATCGTGGCGGTGAACTGCTGGCCCTGCGTCACCGGCTGGCTGCCCAGCGACCCGACCGAGACGGTGGCGTTCTGCTCGGCCACCGCCGCCGTGATGTCCGAAGGCGTCAGCTGGTATTGCGCCAGCCGCAGCGGGTCCAGCCAGATCCGCATCGCATAGCCGGACCCGAAGACGTTGACGCCGCCCACCCCCTCGACCCGCTTGACCGGACCCTCGATGATCTCCTCCAGCAGGTTGCCCAGTTCGACCGTCTGATAGCGCCCGTCCGCCGACGCGACCGCCCCCACCATCAGGATCGACGAGGTGGACCGCGTCACCGACACCCCCTGGGTCTGAACCGGCGTGGGCAGGCGCGATTCGACGCTGCGGACCTTGGACTGCACGTCGTTCAGCGCGTCGGTCGGCTCGACGCTGTCGTCGAAGGTCAGGGTCAGCGACGCCCGCCCCTGCGACGAGCTGGATTCGAAATAGATCAGCCCGTCGATGCCGGTCAGCGTGTCCTCGATCCGGGTCGTGACCGAGTTCTGCACCGCCTCGGCGGTGGCGCCGGGATAGCTGGCGGTGATCCGCACCGTGGTGGGCGCGATGTCGGGGTATTGCGACACGGGCAAGCCCAGCACCGACCACAGCCCGGCCAGCATGGTGACGATCGCCAGGACCCAGGCAAAGACCGGACGATGGATGAAATACTGCGCCATCAGCGTGCCACGGGCGCAGCACCCACCGCCGTCCGGGTGGCCGCGCCTCGGTCGATGGTGCCGGGACCGGCCGCGCTGGCCTGTGCGGCGGGGGCCTGTGCGGGGACCGCCTGCGCGTCACCGGCGGGGCGCGCGCCATCCGCGGCCCCGGTCGCGGCAGGGCGTTCCACCGAGAGCGCGCCGATCTCGCGCACGACGCCGGTGGCGTCGATCTCGACCGGAACGGTCGTCACCTCGGCGCCGTCGCGCAGGTTGGTCAGCCCGTCCAGCACCAGCATGTCGCCGGCCTCGACCCCTTGGGTGACGATCCAGGCGTTCTCGTGCGTGCCGGTTTCGGTCAGCACCACCTGATCGGCGCGGCCGTCGCGCACCAGAAAGGCGGTCAGGGCGCCGCTGGCCGCGCGGCTGGTCGCGCGCTGGGGGACGAGGACCGCGTTGACCGTGCCGACCGTCACCTCGACGCGCAGGAACTGCCCCGGCAGGATCAGGCGGTCGGGGTTGGGAAACTCCAGCCGGACAGGCACCGTGCCGGTCGTGGCCGACACCGCGATGCCGGGGCTGACCAGTCGCCCGCCCAGCGGATAGGCCTGCCCGGTTTCCAGGATCAGCCGCGCGTCCGGCCCCGCGCTGGGCTGCAGGTTGCCCTGAGTCGCGCGGTCCCGGTCACGCAGGACGCGCGCCCGGCTTTGCGAGACATCGACATAGATCGGGTCAAGCTGCGTGACCGTGGTCAGCGGCGCGGTCTGGCTGGCGGTCACCAGGTCGCCGACCGAGACCGCCGCGATATCGACGACGCCGTCGATGGGGCTGCGGATGACGGCGTGGTCCAGCGCCAGTTGCGCCAGGTCGCGCTCGGCCCGCGCGCCCGCCAGCACCGCCCGCGCGCCCGCCAGCGCGACCTGCGCGGTCTCCAGCTCGGCCTGGCTGACCCCGGTCCCCTGCAGGCGGTCATAGCGATCCACCGTCGCCTGCGCGCCGCTGACGGCAACCTCGGCGCCGGTGACGGCGACCTCGGCCGCGGTCAGTTCGGCCGCCAGCGTCTCGGTGTCCAGGCGGAACAGCACGGTCCCGCGGGCGACCTGCTCGCCGCCGCGATGGGCGATCTCGACGATCTCGCCGCCCACCTGCGGGCGAATCTCGGTGCGGGCCACGGCGACGGCGCGGCCCGGCAGGGTGACGGTCACGGTCACGTCCTCGCGCCGCAGGGGGGTCACGCCGACGGCGGCCGGGCCGGGTGGACCGGCGCCGCCCGCTGGCGGGCCCGCGCCCTGCTGGGCCAGCGCCGGCAGGGCCAGCGCGGCGCACAGCACGATCAGGGCTAGACGGGACAGCAGCATGACCACCTCGGGCGCGCGTTCTCCTTGGTGTGGCAGCACGGTCCGGTCCGATCAACCCGCGGCCGAGGGGATCGCCATCACGCCCGCGTAACCCCGGCGAGAGATCCGGCGCTCAGCCCAGCCATCCGGCAAACCGCAGCCCGTCGTCCAGCGTGGCCACCTGGGCGGCCGGCGTGCCGGGGCCGATCGCCAGCGGCGGCAGGCGCATGGCCGCGCGCGGGATGTCGGTCGCCATCGCGACGCAGCGCTCCAGCGCGATGCCGCCGTCGCGGTGCAGGCGGCGCAGGCAGGTCACCAGATCGACATGCGCGCCCGCCAGCGCCCCTTCGGCGTTCACCAGCCGGCCGTCCCGGACCGTGATCTCGCGCCCGTAAAGGCTGAAGCGGTCCGGCCCGCCCACGGTCGGCATCGCGTCCGACACCAGAAGGCTGCGGTCGGGGCGGTGCGCGGCCAGCGCGATGCGCAGCGCGTCCCAGGCGACGTGGTGGCCGTCGGCGATCAGCCCGACATAGGCGTCCGACAGGATCGCGGCGCCCACCAGCCCCGGCGCGCGGTGCCCCAGCGGCGGCATGGCGTTGAACAGATGCGTGACCATCGTCACGCCCTGCGCAAAGGCCGCGCGGGCCTGATCGGCGCTGGCCATGCTGTGACCCGCCGACAGCACCACCCCCAGCGCCGCCGCCTGCGCCAGCCACGCGGGGTCCGCCCGTTCCGGGGCCAGCGTCAGCATCACCGGCACGCCCGCCGCGCGCAGCCGGGCCAGCACCGCCATCGTGCGCGCGTCGGGCGGGCGGATGTGGCGGGCGTCGTGGGTGCCGCGCTTGTCGGGCGCGATGTGGGGCCCCTCGATGTGCAGCCCCTCGATGCCCTCGCCGCGCGCGGCCAGGACGGCGTCGGCGGCGGCCTCCATCACCTCGGGCGCGTCGGTGATGACGGTGGGCAGGATGGCATGGGTGCCCAGCCCCCGGTGTGCCGCGCGCACGGCGCGCAGGCCGGCGGGCGAAGGGTCGGCGTTCACCAGCACGCCCCCGCCGCCGTTCACCTGCAGGTCGGTCGGACCGGGGATCGCCAGATGCGGGCGTGCGTCGGGGCGGTCGGCGCCCAGGGGACGGACCTCGGCCACCCGCCCGCGCGCGATGCGGATCGCAAGGCCGGGGCGCAGCGCGCCCGCCTGCCAGGTCAGGTCGGGGGCGATCAGGGCGTCCAGGGCAGGGATCCGTCCGCGATGCGCCGGGCCAGCAGCGCCGCGCCGCGCACCCCGCTGGCATCGCCAAAGCGCGCGACCCGGATCGCCGGCGCGGGCACCCCGGCCATCAGCCGGGCGGGCAGCGCGTCCGTCAGCCGCTGCGCCACGCCGGGCATCTGCGACAGCCCCCCGCCCAGCACGACCACGCGCGGGTCGATGGTCATCTGCAACATCTCAAGGCACTCGGCCGCAAGGTCGGCCCAGACCGCCAGCACCGGCGCGGCCGCCTCGCCGGCGGCGACCAGTTGCGGCGCGCTCAGCGGCCCCAGCCCGGCGTGCTGGGCCAGTCGGGTCAGCCCCGGCCCCGCGACATAGGTTTCCACGCAGCCCTCGCGCCCGCAGCCGCAGGGCCACAGCGGCAGGCCGTGGCGCAGCAGGGCGCGGGCGGGCATCCCGGCGTGGCCGATCTCGACGGCGATACCGCCGTAGCGGGGCGCGGGCGCGCCCGCGGTGCACAGCCCCGCCGCGACCCCGGTCCCGAGGATCAGCCCCACCGCCGCGTCAGAACCCTCGGCCGCGCCGCCGTTCGCCTCGGAAAAGGCCAGCGCCATCGAATCGTTCATCACCGGCAGGCGGCGGCCCAGCCGAGCGATCAGGTGGCGCTGCATCGGCTGGCCGCTGATCGGCAGGTTGGCCGTCCGCGCGATGCCGCTGTCGGGTTCCACGACGCCGGTCATGGCGATGCCGACCGGCAGGTCCGCAGCACCCGCCTGCCCCGCCAGCCAGCCCACCTGCGCGGCCAGCGCGTCGAAGAACGCGTCCGCGCTGTCGCGGGGCGTCGGCACGCGATGGGTCGCCACCGTCTCCAGCGCGGCGTCGAACAGCCGCGCCTCGATCTTGGTTCCGCCGATGTCCAGCCCGCCGCAGATCACCCCTGTCCCCCCTTGCCCGTTTGCCCCCGGTCCCTGCCGGTGTGATAACCCCCGGCGCGCAGACGCGCGAGAGGGGGATGGCATGCAGCTGGAAATCGTCGTGGACGACGCCGAGGGGCTGGCGCTGGCCGCAGCAGGCGGGGCCGACCGGATCGAACTGTGCGCGGCGCTGGCGCTGGGCGCGCTGACCCCGTCCGTGGGGCTGATGCGGCGGGCGGCGGCCTGTGGCGTGCCGGTCCATGCGATGATCCGGCCGCGAGCCGGGGATTTCCTGTTCTCGGCCGACGACCTGTCTGTCGCGCTGGACGACATCCGCGCCGTCCGCGACGCGGGGCTGGCGGGCGTCGTCATCGGCGTCTCGCGCCCCGACGGGCGGCTGGATGCCGAGGCGCTGGCCCGCCAGATCGACGCCGCCGCCGGGATCGAGGTGACGCTGCACCGCTGTTTCGACGTGACCCCGGACGCCGCGCAGGCGCTTGAGGCGGCTGTGGCGCTGGGCGTGACCCGGATCATGACCGCAGGCCACGCCGCCCGCGCGGTGGACGGGGCGGCGGCCCTGTCGGCGCTGGTCGTGCAGGCCGCGGGTCGCATCCAGATCATGGCCGGCGGCGGGGTCGAGGCGGCCCATGTCCCAGCCTTTGCGGCGGCCGCCGTGGACGCGGTCCATGCCGCGTGCAGCGTGGCGCGCCCCGTCGCCGGCCCGCGGGGCAGCCTGCGGATCGCGCCCGACCGGCCCCGCACCGACGCCGCCCTGATCGCGGCGCTGCGCGCGGCCGTGACGGCGGCGCGCACTGGCGGGGCTTTCCTTGCGCGCCAATCGGATTAGGCTTGGCGGCAAGGGGGCGCGATGCTGACATTCCTGCTGAACGACGACGAGATCCGGCTGACCGAGTGCGGCGCGTCGGACACGCTGCTGGATTTCCTGCGGATCGGACGCCGCCTGACCGGCACCAAGGAAGGCTGCGCCGAGGGGGACTGCGGGGCCTGCACCGTCCTGCTGGGCCGGCTGCACGAGGGCCGTCTGGTCTATGAACCCGTGAACGCCTGCATCCGGTTCCTTGCGTCCTGCCACGGCTGCCATGTCGTGACGGTCGAACAGCTGCGCGACCCGGACGGGGGCTTGCACGCGGTCCAGCGCGCGATGGTGGACCACCACGCCAGCCAGTGCGGGTTCTGCACGCCCGGCTTCGTGATGGCCCTCTACGGGCTGTGGATGACCGACCCGGCCGCCGACGTGACGGCGATCGAGACCGCGCTGCAGGGCAACCTGTGCCGCTGCACCGGCTATGCCCCCATCGTGCGCGCGGCGCAGGCGGTGCTGGCCGCGGGCGGACAGGCGGGCGACCGCATCGAACGGGACCGCGCGGCCGTGACCGCCAGGCTGGCCGCGATGCAGGGCGCGCGGGTCGAGGTGGCGCGCGACGGGGCTGACCGCGCGATCCTGCCGGCCGACGTGGACGACCTGGCCGCCGTGCTGGACGACCACCCCGACGCCACCATCGTCGCCGGGGCCACCGACGTGGGCCTGTGGGTGACCAAGGCCCTGCGCCCGATCGCACCCGCGGTCTTCATCGGCCATCTCGACGGGCTCAAGCGGATCGAGGTCGGGGGCGATCACATCCGCATCGGCGCGGGCGTGACCTATACCGAGGCGGTGCCCCTGATCGAGGCCGAGTTCCCCGAGGTCAGCGATTACTGGCACCGCATCGGCGGCTGGCAGGTCCGCAACATGGGCACCATCGGCGGCAACATCGCCAATGGCTCGCCCATCGGGGAAACCCCGCCGCTGATGATCGCGCTGGGGGCGCGGCTGGTGCTGCGCCGGGGCGCGCTGCGGCGCGAGTTGCCGCTGGAGGATTTCTTCATCGCCTACGGCCAGCAGGACATCCGACCGGGCGAGTTCGTGGAAACCATCGTCCTGCCGCGCCGGGGCGACGCGCGGGTCGCGGCCTACAAGATCTCCAAGCGCCGGTCGGCCGATATCTCGGCCGTGGCGGCGGCCTTCCGCATCGAGGTGGCCGGCGGCGTGATCACAGCCGCGCGCGTGGCCTTTGGGGGCATGGCGGGCACGCCGAGGCGCGCACCCGCAGCCGAGGCCGCGCTGACGGGGGCCCCGTTTTCAGCCGCCAGCTTTGCCGCGGCGGGCGCGGCGGTGCTGGACGACTTTCAGCCGCTGGACGACTGGCGCGCCAGCGCCGCGTATCGCCGCGCCATCGCGCGCAACTTTTTCCGCCGGCTCTGGCTGGAGCAGGCGGGCGGCGACCAGCCGGTCCGGCTGGCCCGCGCGGCAGGGGACTGACCATGAAGGACGCGAGCGACACCACCATCCGGGGCGGCGTGCACCAGTCCGTGCCCCATGATTCCGCCGTGCTGCACGTCACCGGACAGGCCGATTATACCGACGACCTGCCCGAGCCGGTGGGCACGCTGCACGCCTGTCTGGGCCTGTCGCAGATCGCGCACGGTCGCATCCGGTCGATGGACCTGGACCCGGTCCGCGCCGCGCCGGGCGTCGTCGGCGTGCTGACCGCCGCCGACCTGCCGGGCCACAACGACGTGTCGCCGCAGGGGCGGGGCGACGATCCGATCCTGGCGGACGGCGTCGTGCAGTTCTGGGGCCAGCCGGTCTTTGCGGTCATTGCCGAAACCCGCGACCAGGCCCGGCGGGCGGCGGCGCTGGCGCGCATCGACTATGACCCGCTGCCGCACCTGCTGGACCCGATCGCCGCGCGCGACGGCGGCGCGGGCTATGTGACGCCGCCCCTGACTCTGACGCGCGGCGACGCCGACGCGGCGCTGGCGGCCGCGCCCCGCCGCATCGACGGGCGCTTTGCCATCGGCGGGCAGGATCATTTCTACCTTGAGGGCCAGATCGCCCTGGCCATTCCCGGCGAGCGGGACGAGATCGCGCTGCACGTCTCGACCCAGCACCCGACCGAGGTGCAGCACATGGTGGCCCATGCGCTGGGGGTGCCGGCGGCGGCGGTGGTCGTGACGGTGCGGCGCATGGGGGGCGGGTTCGGGGGCAAGGAAACCCAGATGAACCTGTTCGCCTGCGTGGCCGCCATCGCGGCGAAACGCTGGCGCCGGGCCGTCAAGCTGCGCCCGGACCGCGACGACGACATGACCGCGACGGGCAAGCGCCATGATTTCGTCGTCGACTACAGCGTGGGCTTTGACGACGACGGGCGCATCCTGGGCGTCACCGGTGACTATTACGCCCGCTGCGGGTTCTCGGCCGACCTGTCGGGTCCGGTGACGGACCGGGCGCTGTTTCACGGCGACAACGCCTATTTCTATCCGGCGGTGCGGCTGCGGTCGCACCCGATTAAGACGAACACCGTCTCCAACACCGCCTTTCGCGGCTTTGGCGGCCCGCAGGGCGTCATCACGGCCGAACGGATGATCGAGGACATCGCCTATGCGCTGGATCGCGATCCGCTGGACGTGCGGCGGGCCAATCTGTACCGCGACGGCGACCTGACCCCCTATCACCAGCCGGTCGAGGACATGATCCTGCCCCGCCTGCTGGACGAGCTTGAGGCGTCGTCCGATTACCGCCGCCGGCGCCAGGCGGTGCTGGACTGGAACGCGCGGATGCAGGCGGGCGACGGCCCGATCCGCCGCGGCATCGCGCTGACCCCGGTCAAGTTCGGCATCAGCTTTACCGCCACGCATTTCAACCAGGCGGGCGCGCTGGTCCATGTGTATGCGGACGGCTCGATCCACCTGAACCACGGCGGCTGCGAGATGGGGCAGGGCCTGCACGTCAAGGTGGCGCAGGTCGTGGCCGATGCGTTCCAGGTCGATCTGGGGCTGGTCCATGTCACGCGGACGGCCACCGACAAGGTGCCCAACACCTCGGCCACGGCGGCCTCGACCGGGACGGACCTGAACGGCATGGCGGCGCTGGACGCCTGCGGGCAGATCAGGGCGCGGCTGGTCGCGTTCGCCTGCGCGGCCAAGGGGCTGACGCCGGATCAGGTGCGCTTCGCCGACGGCTGCGTCCACATGGGCGGCGAATCGATGCGCTGGTCGGAGTTCATCGAGACCGCCTATCTGGCCCGCGTCCACCTGTCCGCCGCCGGGTTCTATCGCACGCCCAAGATCCACTGGGACCGCACGACCGGGCGCGGGCGGCCGTTCTATTACTTTGCCTATGGCGCGGCCGTGACCGAGGTATCGGTGGACACGCTGAGCGGCGAATACGTGATCGAACGCGCCGACATCCTGCACGACGCGGGCCGCAGCCTGAACCCGGCCATCGACATCGGCCAGATCGAGGGCGGCTATGTTCAGGGCGTTGGCTGGCTGACCAGCGAGGAATTGTGGTGGGACGCGCAGGGCCGTCTGCGGACGCACGCGCCCTCGACCTACAAGATCCCGCTGGCGGGCGACCGGCCGCGGGTCTTCAACGTGGCGCGGGCCGACTGGTCGGAAAACCGCGAGATGACGATCAAGCGGTCCAAGGCGGTGGGCGAGCCGCCGTTCATGCTGGGCATCTCGGCGTTTCAGGCGATCGGCATGGCGGTGGCCTCGGTCGCCAATTACCGCGAAAACCCGCGGCTGGACGCGCCCGCGACGCCGGAACGGGTGCTGATGGCGGTGGAACGGCTGCGGCGATGATCCGGGTCCGCATCACCGCCGTCCGCGGGTCCACGCCGCGCGAGGCCGGGGCCGAGATGATGGTCGGCCCCGATACAGTGACCGGCAGCATCGGCGGCGGCGCGCTGGAATGGATGGCGATCGACCGCGCCCGCGCGATGCTGGCGCGGGGCGAGGACGGCGCCGCCATGGACGTGCCGCTGGGCCCCGAGATCGGGCAGTGCTGCGGCGGACGCGTCACGCTGGCGCTGGACCGCGCGCCCGCCACGCCCGAACCCCCGCGCCCGCCCGTCCTGATCTTTGGCGCGGGCCATGTGGGCCGGGCACTGGCGCGCGCGCTGGCCCCGCTGCCGCTGGCCCCGCTGCTGATCGACAGCCGTGCCGCGGAACTGGCCGCCGCCGGGGACGTGCCCGCGCGCCTGACGCCGCTGCCCGAATCCGAGATTCGTGCCGCCCCGCCCGGCGCGGCCATCGTCATCGTCACCCACGACCATGCGCTGGATTTCCTGCTGGCCGCCGAGGCGCTGTCGTGGGGCCGCGCGGCCTATGTCGGCATGATCGGCAGCGCGTCCAAGCGCGCGGCCTTTGCGCGCCACGCCCGCGCGCAGGGGATCGACCCCGCGCCCCTGGTCTGCCCCATCGGGGCCAACCCGACCGGCGACAAGCGCCCCGCCGTCATCGCGGCCTTTGCCGCGGCCGAGGTGACGGCGCGGCTGCTGGCGCCGGCGCGGGCGATCGCATGAGGACGCTGATCCGCGGCCGGTTGCTGACGTTCCACGCCGACCCGACCGACAGCGCCGCGGCGCACCGCCATGTCGAGGACGGCGCGCTGGTCGTGGCAGGCGGGTGCATCGCGGCGGTGGGCGACTACGCGGACCTGCGCGCCGAGGGCCTGCCCGAGATCGACCACCGGCCGCACCTGATCCTGCCCGGCTTCATCGACCCGCATATCCATTTCCCGCAACTGCAGGTCACTGCCAGCTGGGGCCGCGACCTGCTGGACTGGCTGAACCGCTATACCTTCCCCGAGGAAAGCCGCTTTGCCGACCCGGATCATGCCGCCTGGGCGGCCGGCGCGTTCCTGGACGAGCTGGCGCGCGCGGGCACGACCACGGCCAGCGTCTATGCCTCCAGCCACGCCGTGTCCGCCGACGCGCTGCTGGCCGAGGCGGACCGGCGCGGGCTGCGGATGAACGTGGGCCGCGTGATGATGGACCGCAACGCCCCGCCGGGCGTGCTGGACACCGCGCAGTCGTCCTATGACGACAGCGCCGCGCTGGCCCGCCGCTGGCATGGGCATGGGCGGCTGTCCACCGTGATCACGCCGCGCTTTGCGATCACCTCAAGCCCCGCGCAGATGGCGGCGGCGCAGGCGCTGGCGCAGGATTTCCCCGACTGCCCGATCCAGACGCATCTGTCGGAAAACGGCGACGAGATCGCGCTGACCCTGCAGCTGTATCCCGACCGCCGCGATTACCTGGACATCTATGACCACTACGGGCTGCTGGGGCCGCGCAGCCTGATGGGCCACTGCCTGCATCTGTCGGACCGCGAGATCGCGCGCATGGCGGACACCGGCACCCGCGCGATCTCTTGCCCGACCTCGAACCTGTTCCTGGGCTCGGGGCTGTTTGACCGCAAGCGCCTGCACGGCGCCGGCATCGTCACCGGCGTCGCCACCGACATCGGCGGCGGCACCGACTGGTCGATGCTGCGGACGCTGGGCGAGGCTTACAAGGTGTCGCAGATGCGCGGCCACCGGCTGCACCCGCTGGAGCTGATGCACTGGGCCACGCGCGGCAACGCCCTGGCGATGGGGCTGGCCGACCGGATCGGGACGCTGGATGCGGGGTCCGAGGCCGATCTGGTCGTGCTGGACGCCCGCGCCACGCCCGCGATGCGGCTGCGGATGGATCGCGCCGCCGATCTGGCGGACGAGCTGTTCGTGCTGACCACGATGGGCGACGACCGGGCGGTGGTGGAAACCTATGCGGCGGGACGGCCCATGAAAAAGCCGGGCTGACGCGCCCGGCTTTTCCTGGTCCGAATACACCGGCAGAGGGCGTCAGGCCGCGCCCAGCCCCTCGGTCGAGGCGAAGAACATCGCCTGCGAAACGGCCGAGCGGACCTGTTCCTCGGAATAGGGCTTGGAGATCAGGAACGCGGGTTCCGGGCGGTCGCCGGTCAGCAGCCGTTCGGGGAAGGCGGTGATGAAGATCACCGGCACGTCGCCCAGGCTGCCCATCAGCTCGTTGACCGCATCGACGCCGGACGATCCGTCGGCCAGCTGGATGTCGGCCAGGATCAGGTCGGGGCGGCGGTCGTGGGCCAGTTCGATCGCGGCGCTGTGGGTGCGCGCGATGCCCGTCACCTCGTGGCCCATGGCCTGCACGATGCCCTTCAGGTCCATGGCGATGATCGTCTCGTCCTCGATCACCATGACGCGGCCGCGGATGGCCCGGCCCATCTCGTTCAGGGCGATCTGGACCAGCTCCTCGGCCTCGTCCTGCTCGACCTGCATGATCTGGGCGATCTGGTCATAGCGCAGCTCCTCGATCGTGCGCAGCAGCAGCGCCTCGCGCGAGTTGGCGGTCAGGCCGCGCAGGTGGCTTTGCGCCGCCGCCTCGCGCGCCGACTGGTCGTCGCTTTCGACCGGCTGCCCCGAGCTTTGCCAGATGGCGTGGAAGGTGCGGAACAGGCCGATCCGCGTGTCCTCGCCGTTCATCAGCGAGCGATCGGCGAGGATGGCCTCCAGCGTGGCGGCCGCGTAATTGTCGCCGGCGGTCTGGCTGCCGGTCAGCGCCCGTGCGTAACGGCGCAGATAGGGCAGCTCCCGGCCGATGGATTGGGCAAGATCAGCAGCGGACATCACAACCTCGATAAACTTGGCCCTTTCGGGAACTTTCACGAACCTCTAACGGTTGGCCACCGTGCGCACAAGATTTCCGGGATAAAAGAAAAAATGACCATGAGGCGGGAAGAGCGCAAGCGCGCCGCCATCGAGAAGCAGATCGACGAGAATCTGCGGAAGGTGTATGAGCAGGAAACCTCGCAAGACGTGCCGGACCGGTTCCTGTCGCTGCTGCAGCGTTTGCGCGAGCAGGAGTAACGGACGACATGACCCGATCCGAGACGAACGCGCGGTCAGGCGATGATCCGCGCAGCGAACTGGTGAACCACCTGCCCGCACTGCGGGCCTTTGCGCTGTCGCTGACCCGCGAGGGGGCGTCGGCGGACGACCTGGTGCAGGACACCATCGTCAAGGCGTGGACCAACATGGACAAGTTCCAGGCGGGGACGAACCTGCGCGCCTGGCTGTTCACCATCCTGCGCAACACCTTCTATTCCGCCCGCCGCAAGACCCGGCGCGAGGTCAGCGACAGCGACGGCATCCATGCCGCCCGCCAGGCGACCCGCCCCGAGCATGACGGCCGGCTGGCGATGAACGACTTCCGCGTCGCCTTTGAGCAGCTGCCCGACGAACAGCGCGAGGCGCTGATCCTGGTGGGCGCCTCGGGGTTCTCGTACGAGGAGGCCGCCGGCATGACCGGGGTCGCGGTGGGGACCGTCAAGTCGCGGGCCAACCGCGGCCGGCGCCGCCTGGCCGAGCTGCTGCACATGGTCGAGGGCGAGGAACTGGACATGACGGATCGGGCGACCAAGGCGGTGATGGCGGCGCATCAACCCGTCTCTCGCTGAGGCGACCGGCGGATGCCGCGGTCGGCGGGCGAACTGTTCGGCTTTACGCGCAGCCTGGGCTTTCGCCTGGGGATGCTGCTGACCATCGCCATCCTGCCCATCGGCCTGATCTCGATCATCCAGACCCTGCATCTGTCGCGCGAGGCCGAGCGCGCGGCCGAATTGGCCCTGCTGGGCCGCACCGCGGCCGCCGCGGCCGGCGAGCGGGCGCTTCTGCAAAGCGCCATCGGCACGGCGGATGCGCTGGGACCGGCGGTGCTGACCACGCTCGACGACCCCGAGGCCTGTTCCGAGGTGATGCGCAACTTCGTCCAGCGCAGCGCCAGCTTTGTCTTTGCGGGCTTTACCGGCGTGGACGGGATCAACCGCTGCAACTCGACCGGCGCGCCGCCCACCGATCTGTCGTCGTCGCCCCATTACAAGGCGTTCGTCCAGAACCCCTCGACGCTGATCACGGCCACGGCGCGGGGCGTGCTGTCGGGGCAGTCGGTGGTCATCGTCTCGCAGCCGCTTTACCGGGATCGCGATCTGCTGGGCTATATCGCCGTGTCGCTGTCGCATGACCTGCTGCGGTCCACCCATGCGACGACGCCCGGCACGGACGGCGCCCATATCGTGACCTTCAACGCGGCCGGGCAGACGCTGTCGTCCGACAGCGACGTGGACACGACGGCGATCCTGCCGCGCGGGGTCACGCTGTCGCAGCTGGTGGCGCGGCGGGAAACGACCTTTGCCGAGATGTCGAACGCGGACGAGAAGCGCGTCTTCGCGGTGGTGTCGGTGGTTCCGGGCCTCGTCTATGCCCTGGGCAGCTGGAGCCCGCGGCAGACCGGCATCGCCGGGCTGGGCCTGTCACGTTTCGCCGCGGTGCTGTTTCCACTGGCGCTGTGGATCGTGTCGCTGGCCGTGGCCTATTTCGCGGTCTATCGGCTGGTGCTGCGCCATGTGCGCGAACTGCGCGGGCAGATGCGGCGCTTTGCCATCGGCGACCGGTCCACCCCGCCCCCGGTGCTGCAGAACGCCCCGGCCGAGATCGCGGACGTCAGCGAGACGTTCCACAACATGGCCCGCATCCTGATCCGCGACGAGGCGGCGATGGAGGAGGCGGTCCAGGAAAAGACCGTCCTGCTGAAAGAGGTCCACCACCGCGTCAAGAACAACCTTCAGTTGATCGCCTCGATCATCAACATGCAAAGCCGGGTGATCGACCATGCCGACGCCAAGCGGGTGCTGCGTTCGGTGCAGGATCGGGTGCAGTCGCTGGCGACGATCTATCGCAATCTCTATCAGGCCGAGCATCTCGATTCGGTCGAGGCCGAGCGGCTGGTCGCCGACATCATCCAGCAGATGAGCTCGGCCACCGTGGCGACGGGCACCGACCTGCGGATCGAAACGCGGCTGGAGCCGCTGACCCTGCTGCCTGACCAGGCCGTGCCGCTCAGCCTGCTGACCAACGAGGCGTTCACCAACGCGGTCAAATACGCGGGCCGTCCCGATCCCGGAACGCCGCCCTGGGTGCGCGTGACCCTGACCCGCGAAAGCGAGGATTGGGCGTGCCTGCAGGTCGAGAACTCGCTGAGCCCCGAGACCGCCGAGCTTGAGGGCACGGGCCTTGGCAGCCAGCTGATCGAGGCCTTCGCCGTCCAGCTTGAAGGCGAGGCCGAGGTCACGGCCGAGGACGGCGTCTATCGCATCAAGATGCGGTTCCGCCCCAGTTCCAGCCAGCGCGAGGCGTTCCGCCCCGAGGATTCGCGCCCCGTGGTCCTGACGTCCAAGGCGCGCGAGGGCGCCCGGCACTGAGCCGGCTGCGGCCGCCAGCGGGTCCGCGCGGTCAGCTGCCGGGTCCGAAGCGATCGGTGAACGTCCGCCCCTCGGTGTCGGCGGCCGTGACGGTGACGGGCTGGCCGTTGGGGACGAAGCCCAGCCGGAACACCGGGTTTTCCGAGATGGAAATCCCCCCCTCCATCGTCATCAGCAGCTCGTCCCCCTGCCGCATCTCGACGGTCGAGATGAACTCGGCCGGGATGTCCAGCAGCGTCACCTGATCGCGCTGCAATCCCGAGAAATTGGGATGGCGGATCATCAGCGTGCCCATCGCGCGCTCGCCCGTCGGCTCGGCCGTCCAGCGCATCTGGCCCATGGACGCGCGCGGGTCGCCCGCCTGTCCGGCCGGTGCCGCGCAGCCGCCCGAGGCCTTGACGAACCGCCCCGCCATCACCTGCCGCCCGTCGTCGAGCGTCGCGATGGCGCGCACGTCGGAATAGGCGTTGACCCGGACCCGCACCTCGAAATCGAGAGGGGCGGTGGCGGGGCCGAAGGTGAACTCGCCCGCGACCGGGGCGGGGTTCTCGTCGATCACCAGCGCAAGGCGTGCGATGCGGGGCGCACCGGGGGGCTGGGTGATGCGGATCGGGACCAGCGCCGGGTTGTCGGCGCGCGGGGGCGCGTCCAGATCCAGAACCGCCGGGTCCACCGGCGGATCGGTTTCGGTGCCGATGATCGAGGATCGCAGGTCGTCCCAGACGGGCGAGGGCACCAGCGGATTGTCGGCGGCCCAGCCTGGCGCGACCCATGCGGGTGCGGCCAGCGCGGCCAGGGCGAACGGCAGCAGGCGGGTCAGGACGGTCATGGTCGGGGCGCCTCCTCTCGCGCCATGCGGCGGTGGATCAGCTCGTCGGTCGGCGCGGCCGCATCGGCGTCGGCCCGGGCGTGGACGGCGGGGTTCAGGGGCGACCGGCTGCACACCGGGTCGGTGGCCGCGGCCTGTCCCGCCATGGCCATAGCCTGACAGCGGCAGCCACCGAAATCCAATGTTTTCCGCTCGCAGCTCTGGCACGGCTCGGGCATCCAGGCGGTGCCGCGGAACGCGTTGAAGGCGGGGCTTTCGTGCCAGATGGCGGCCAGCGGCGTGTCGCGGACATTGGCAAAGGTCAGCCCGGGGATCGTCTGTGCGGCGTGGCAGGGCAGGACCGTGCCGTCGGGCGTGACGTTCAGCCCGGTCGAGCCCCATCCCCCCATGCACGCCTTGGGAAAGCGGGCGTGGTGATCGGCGGGCACATAGTCGATGACCATCCGCCCGCGCAGCGCCGCCCGCGCCGCATCGACGACGCGGCGCGCCTGGGCCGCCTGTTCGCGCGTGGGCATCAGCGCGCGGCGGTTCAGGTCGGCCCAGCCGTGGAACTGGACGGTCGCCACCTCGATCCGGCGCGCGCCCATGGCCAGCGCCAGGTCGATCATCTGCGGCAGCGTGTCCAGGTTCTGGCGGTGGACGACCGCGTTGATGGTCAGCGGAAACCCGATCTCGGCGATCCAGCGGGCAACCTGCATCTTGCGGTCCCACGACCCCTGCATCCCGCCGATGCGGTCGGCCGCGGTCCGGCCCACCCCCTGCAGCGACAGCTGCACATGGTCCACCCCCGCGGCCTCCAGATCGCGCAGCCGCGCCAGCGTCAGCCCCAGCCCCGAGGTGATGAGGTTGACATACAGCCCCGCGTCGCGCGCGCCCCGCACGATGTCGGCCAGGTCGCGGCGCGAGGCGGGCTCGCCCCCCGACACATGGGTCTGCAACACCCCCAGGGCCGCGGCCTGCGCAAAGACGCCGGCCCACAGCGCCGCCGGCATCTCGGCGTCCGCGCGGGTCAGCTCGACCGGGTTCGAGCAATAGGGGCAGGACAGCGGGCAGCGGTGCGTGACCTCGGCCAGCATGGCCACGGGCAGGCCGGGGGTGACCGGGTTGCCCTGGAAATCGCGTGGCCCGGCGATGGTCATGGCGCCCTCACGAAGACCATGCGGCGGTCGATCAGCCCCTGCAGGAAGGCCCGGACATCGGCGTCGATCTGGTCGGCCGGCGCGGCATAGCGGGCGGCAAGGTCGGCCACGATGGCGCCCAGCGGGCGGCCGTCCAGCGCGGTCAGGATCGCCTCGCCCACCGCGTCAAGCTGCATCGCGCGTTCCGGGGCCTGCAGGATCGCCATGTCGCGCACGTGGTCGCGCGCCAGTCGCACGCCGCGCGGCAGAAACGGGATCATGCCCGCGTCCAGCGCCGGATCGGCAGGCGGGGCGACAAAGCCCGCGTCGTCGCACGGGGCCGCGGCCGTCGGGACGGGGACGGCGGCGGCCGCCGGGTCAGGGCCAGGGACCAGGGCGGGCAGCGGCTGGGCGGTCATGGCGCCAGCCCCTCGCCGGGGCGCCACGCGCCGGGCGGGATGGCGCCCGCGACATAGCCGTGCCACAGTGCGTCGAGCTGCGCCCACAGAACATCGGTCTTGAAGGTCAGCGCCGCGGCCGCCGCGTCCTGTTTTTCCAGCGTGTCGGCGTGGTCCAGCACCCATGCCAGGCCGAACGCCACGTCCTTGGGCGCCTCGGTCAGGCGGGTGCGGAAATAGGACAGGGCCGCGTCGTCGGCGAAATCATAATGCCTCAGCAGCCCCTCGATCCGCTCGGCATGGATGCGCGGCGCGAACATCTCGGTCAGGCTGGCCGCGACCGCATCCAGCAGCGGCATGTCGCGCACGAACCGGACATAGGCGTCCACCGCAAAGCGCGTGGCGGGCATGACGCCCACGCCGCTGGCGACATAGTCGGGGTCCAGCCCGACCGCGCGCGCCAGCGCCAGCCAGCGCCGGATGCCGCCGCCCTCGGCGACGCCGCCGTCGTGATCCTCGATCCGCGACCGCCAGACGCGGCGCAGGTCGGGATCGGTGACGCGCGACAGGAAGGCCGCGTCCTTCATCGGGATGCGCGACTGGTACTGCCAGCGGTTGACGACCCAGGCGCGCACCTCGTCGGGGGTGCACTGGCCGCCGTGCAGGCGGCGGTGGAACGGATGCAGGTCGTGATAGCGCTCGTCCCCGATCCGGCGCAGCCGCGCCTCGAACGCGTCGCGGGACAGCGGGACATTGGTGCGGGGGGCGTTCACAGCGTGATCTCCATGCCATCGTGGGCGACCTGCCACCCGGCGGCGCGGACCTGCGCCGATTCGGGAGAGGCCGGGTCGCAGAGCGGGTTCGAGTTGTTGACGTGCACATAGACGCGGCGCGCGGGCGCGGTCAGGCGCGCCAGGCTGCCCTCCGGGCCGGACACCGGCAGGTGCCCCATCCGGCGGCTGGTCTTGGTGCCAAGGCCCGCGCGGATCATCTCGTCATCGCTCCACAGGGTGCCGTCGAACAGCACCAGGTCGGCGCCGGCGATGCGCTGGGCCAGCCAGTCGGGCAGGTCGGCGCAGCCGGGAATGTACAGCGCCCGGCGGCCGTTCGCCGACAGCTCGACACCGACGGTGGTCTCGGCCAGCAGGTCGGTCTGCACCGTCTCGCCTTCCAGATACAGCGGCACCTTGCCGGGCACGGCAAAGATCGTGGCGCCAAGGCCGGGGGCAAGGTCCGCCGCCCGGTCCAGGGCCAGCGCGCGGCGCGTCACCAGATCGGGGTTCAGCGCGCCGAACACCGGGTTCGCGTCCAAGACCGCGTGAATCGCGGCGGTGGCGAACAGGTCGAAGGCTTGGGATTCGCGCAAGGTCAGCAGCCCGGCGACATGGTCGATGTCGCCGTTCGTGACCAGAACCGACCGCAGGGGCAGCGTGCGCGGCCCGGTCGGGTGCAGCGCGGGGGTGGCCGCCAGTTGCGCGCGGATGTCGGGCGAGGCGTTCAGGATCGCCCAGGTCTCGCCGTCGGCGCTGACGGCAAGGCTGCTCTGGCTCATGGCGTCCAGCCGGCCGGCCCGCGCGGCGTTGCAGTGGACGCAGCCGCAGTTCCATTGCGGCAGCCCGCCGCCGGCGCCCGCCCCCAGGATGATGATGCGCATCGCGTCGAACGCCGCCGGCGATGCGGCCCCGCCGGACGGGCGGGGCCGCGAACCGTCGTCGCGGTTCAGAACAGAACCGGTTCGTCCTCGGCCGGCGCATACATGTTGATTTCCATGCCGCAGGCGATTTCCTTGAGCGAAGGTTTGGTCCAGGCCATGTCGTCTCTCCGTCGATGGAACCGGGCAAGCCGGTCGAACCCTCAGGCTAAGGTAGTGGCGTCATGTGGCAAGCAGACGAAAGTGGCAGACGGGCCAGAAAATGCAGGGCCGCGCGCGGACGCGGGAATATACGGTCGATCGCGTTCGGGAAGGTTCGGCAATGCAGGTTCTGATTCTGACCGCCTGCCTGGCCGCGGCGGCGACCGACTGTGCCCCGCGCCTGCTGCCGGCGGGCATCGCGCCCGACCCGGCCGCCTGCGCCGCCCGGGGTGATTCGGTCGCATCGGGGTGGATCGCGGCCCATCCGGGTCTGGTGGCGCGGGGCTGGACCTGCGCGCCCCTGTCCGATGCCCCCGCCCTGCCGGTCGAGGAGGTCGCGCCGGGCATCCACGTCCACCGCGGCGCGGACGAGGGGCTGTCGCCGTCGAACGGCGGCGGCATCGCCAACCTGTCGTTCGTCGTGGGCACCGAGCGCGTCGCGGTCATCGACCCCGGCGGCTCTCGCGCCCAGGGCGAGGGGCTGTTCGCCGCCATCCGCCGGGTGACGCCCCTGCCCATCGGGCCGGTGATCCTGACCCACATGCACCCCGATCACATCGCCGGCGCGCAGGTCTTTGCCGAAGCAGGGGCCGAGATCGTGGGCGACGCCCGCCTGCCCGCCGCGCTGGACGCGCGCCGCGACACCTGGATGGACAGCATCCCCGCGCAGATCGGGGCGCAGGCGTGGCTGGGCACCGTGCTGGTCGCGCCCACGCGGCTGATCGACAGGCCGCAGTCTTTCGATCTGGGGGGCCGCAGCCTGCGGCTGCACCCGGTGCCGCGCGCCCACACCGACAGCGACCTGACGGTGCACGACGACCTGACCGGCACGCTGTTCACGGGCGATCTGGTGTTTCGGGGCCTGACGCCGGTGGTGGACGGCTCGCTGAAGGGCTGGCTGGCGTGGCTGGCGCAGCCGCCCCGCGGGGCGCCGGTGGTGCCCGGCCACGGACCCGTGGCGCCCGGCCTGGCGCAGGCGGCCGCCGACGAGACGCTGTATCTGAACGCCCTGCGCGACGCGGTGCGCGCGGCGCTGGACGCGGGGCAAGGGCTGTCGCAGGCCGTGCCCGCGATCGTTGCGGCGATGGCGCCGCAGCGTGGGACCTGGGCCGAGTTCGACGCCACGACCGCCCGCAACGCCGCCGCCGCCTATGCCGAGATGGAGTGGGACTGACGCCCCCGACTTTCGCACGAGTTGCGGTGCGGCCGGCCCCGGCTGCTATAGTGGCGCGGGGGAGATTGCGAATCATGGCCCAGCGGCCTCACGCGGACCTGGTGATCGAGCGGACGCACGCCACGGGCGACCTGTCGGCCCTGACCTCAAGCTGGCGACGCTCGGCCGTCAAGCACGGGCTGGACCCGGCCGCGCACACGCGCGCCGACCGCCTAGACGGGGCGGCGCTGGCCCGCCGGCGGCAGCGTCTGGACGGATTCCTGCATGTCGCCGCCCCGCAGCTTGACGCGCTGTACCGGCTGGTCTGCCCGACGGGCTGTTCGGTGCTGCTGACGGATGCGTGCGGGATCGTGCTGGACCGGCGGGTGGCCGAGGGCGACGCCGCCGCCTTTGACGACTGGGACCTTGCCCCCGGCGCCGACTGGTCCGAATCGGCGCAGGGGACCAACGGCATCGGCACCTGCCTGGCCGAGGGGCGGCAGGTCATCATCCACCGCGACGAACATTTCCTGTCCCGCAACACCGCGATGAGCTGTCTGGACGCCCCGATCCACGGACCCGACGGGCAGATGATCGCGGCGCTGGACGTCTCGTCGGCGCGTGCCGACCAGACCGGGCCGATGAACGCGCTGATCGGCGCCATGGTGGGCCAGACCGCGCGCCAGATCGAGGCGGCGTATTTCCGCGCGGCGTTTGTCGGCGCGCGCTTTGTGGTGGCGGGCGACAGCGGCGAGGCGCTGGTCGCGGTCGACCGCGACGACCTGGCGATCGGGGCCACGCGCGACGCGCGCCGGGCACTGGGCCTGCCTCGCCAGGGCGCGCTGAAGCCGCGTCCCCTGGCCGACCTGATCGGGCGCGACGACGAGATGCGGGGCCTTGACCGGGCCGAGCGGGCCGCCCTGATGCGGGCGCTGTCGCGCGCCGACGGCAACGTCTCGGCCGCGGCGCGGGCGCTGGGGGTGGGCCGGGCCACGCTTTACCGAAAAATGGCGCGGCTGGGGCTGCTGGCCCGCGCAGGTGACGGCCCCTGTCTCAGCGATGAGACAGTCGGCCCTGCGAATCGGCCGGGCGCGAATTGACCCGAAGGGGCGCCCCGCCGCAGCATGGCAGGCGACCCGGACGTGAAGGGCCGGGACAGATCGACAGACATCGACTTCAGGGAGGAAGAGATGCCGAACGACCAGACGCATGAGTTCAAGGGTGTCAGCGCGATGCCCTTTGCCAAGCGCTACGACAACTTCATCGGCGGCACCTGGGTTGCGCCCAGGGCCGGCCGCTATTTCGAGAACACGACGCCGATCACCGGCGCCGTCATCGGCGAGATCGCCCGCTCGGATGCCGACGACGTCACGGCGGCGCTGGATGCCGCCCATGCCGCGGCCGACAAGTGGGGCCGCACCAGCCCGCAGGCCCGCGCCGACATCCTGCTCAGGATCGCCGACCGGATGGAGCAGAACCTGGAACTGCTGGCGACGGCGGAAACCTGGGACAACGGCAAGCCCATCCGCGAGACGATGGCCGCCGACCTGCCGCTGGCCGTGGACCACTTCCGCTATTTTGCCGGCTGCCTGCGGGCGCAGGAAGGCTCGCTGAGCCAGATCGACGACGACACCGTGGCCTATCACTTCCACGAGCCGCTGGGCGTCGTGGGCCAGATCATCCCGTGGAACTTTCCGCTGCTGATGGCCTGCTGGAAGCTGGCCCCCGCACTCGCCGCAGGCAACTGCGTCGTGCTGAAGCCTGCCGAGCAGACGCCCGCGTCCATCATGCTGTGGGTCAGCGTGATCGGCGACCTTCTGCCGCCGGGCGTGCTGAACATCGTCAACGGATTCGGCCTGGAAGCCGGCAAGCCGCTGGCGTCGTCGAACCGGATCGGCAAGATCGCCTTCACCGGCGAAACCTCGACCGGGCGGCTGATCATGCAGTACGCGTCCGAGAACCTGATCCCCGTCACGCTGGAGCTGGGGGGCAAGTCGCCCAACATCTTCTTCGAGGACGTCGCGCGTGAAGACGACGACTTCTTCGACAAGGCGCTGGAAGGCTTCACCATGTTCGCGCTGAACCAGGGCGAGGTCTGCACCTGCCCGTCGCGCGTGCTGATCCAGGAGTCGATCTACGACAAGTTCATGGAACGCGCGGTCAAGCGGGTCGAGGCGATCAAGCAGGGCGACCCGCGCCAGGGCGACACGATGATCGGCGCGCAGGCGTCCGGCGAGCAGCGCGACAAGATCCTGTCGTATCTGGAGATCGGCCGGAACGAGGGCGCCGAGGTCCTGACCGGCGGCGGTGCGGCCGATCTGGGCGGAGAGCTGTCCAGCGGCTATTACATCAAGCCCACGATCTTCAAAGGCAACAACAAGATGCGGATCTTCCAGGAGGAGATCTTCGGCCCGGTGGTGTCGGTCACGACCTTCAAGGACCGTGACGAGGCGCTGTCGATCGCCAACGACACGCTCTACGGCCTGGGCGCGGGCGTGTGGTCGCGCGACGCCAACACCTGCTATCGCATGGGCCGCGAGATCAAGGCGGGCCGGGTCTGGACCAACTGCTATCACGCCTATCCGGCCCACGCGGCCTTTGGCGGGTACAAGCAGTCGGGCATCGGGCGCGAAAACCACCGCATGATGCTGGATCATTACCAGCAGACCAAGAACATGCTGGTCAGCTACAGCCCCAAGAAGCTGGGCTTCTTCTAAGGCGACACCGGCGCGCCCCCCCGCGGGGCGCGCCACATCCTTTCGTGCCGTCCGGCGCGGCTGCGGGACCAGCCGCTGAACCGCAACGCTGCCCGCGGCGTTCGGCCGGAAACGGACAGCGTGGTCATGCCCAGCGACAGCGGAACCATCGTCGATCCCCAGGACGCCGCCGAAAGCGTGGGGCTGGTCTATGTGACCGACGCCGACCCCGGCATCACCCGCCGCCGCACGGGCAAGGGGTTTTCCTTTCGCGACCCCGAGGGGCGAACGATCCGGGACAAGGCGGTGCTGGCCCGCGCCAAGGCGCTGGCGATCCCGCCGGCCTGGACCGATGTGTGGATCTGTCCTGACCCGGACGGTCACATCCAGGCCACCGGCCGTGACGCCAAGGGGCGCAAGCAATACCGCTATCACCCCCGCTTCCGCGAGGTGCGCGACAGCACCAAGTACGAACGCATGCTGGATTTCGCCGCTGCCCTGCCGGGGTTGCGCGCCCGGGTGGACGCCGACATGGCCCGCCCCGGGATGAGCCGCGAGAAGGTGCTGGCGACCGTGGTGCATCTGCTGGAGACGACGATGATCCGCGTCGGCAACGCCGATTACGCCCGGCAGAACAAGTCGCACGGCCTGACCACGCTGAAGGACCGCCACGTCAAGGTCGCGGGGTCCGAGGTCCGGTTCTCGTTCAAGGGCAAAAGCGGCAAGCACTGGACGCTGGACGTGCAGGACCGGCGCGTCGCGCGGATCGTCAAGGCCAGCCAGGACCTGCCCGGCCAGCACCTGTTCCAGTACCTTGACGACGAAGGCCAGCAGCGCGTCGTGACCTCGGGCGACGTCAATGCCTATCTGCGCGACATCACCGGCCGCGACATCACGGCCAAGGATTTCCGCACCTGGACGGGCACGGTCCTGGCCGCGCTGGCGCTGGCCGAATACGAGGCGGCCGACAGCGAGGCCGCGGCCAGGCGCAACGTGCGCGAGGCGATCGAGCGCGTCGCGGCCCGCCTGGGCAACACGCCGACGATCTGCCGCAAGTGCTATGTCCACCCGGCGGTCATCGAAACCTACCTGTCCGACGATCTGGTGCTGGACCTGCGCGAGGAGATCGCGGACGATCTGGACGAACCCGCCCTGCGCCCCGAGGAGCGGCGGGTCCTGACCTTCCTTCAGGAAAGGCTTGCCGCATGACCCCCGACCCTCTGCCCGCCCGCGACCGCGTGGCCGCCACCCCCGCGGCGCTGGCGCTGCTGGCCGAGATCGTCGCCGACCACGGGCCGGTGATGTTCCACCTGTCGGGCGGGTGCTGCGACGGGTCCTCGCCCATGTGCTATGCGCTGGGCGATTTCCGGCTGAGCGAACGCGACGTGCTGCTGGGCCATGTCGGCGCGGCGCCGTTCTATACCGGCGGCGCGCAGGCGGCGGCCTGGGCCGACACCGACCTGCTGATCGACGCCGTGCCCGGCCGTGGCGGGATGTTCAGCCTGGACAACGGGCGCGAGCGGCGGTTCCTGGTGCGCGCGCCCACTTGCGCCCCCTGACCGCACGGGCCACATCGGGCCGGACGGAACAGGGGGGCGATCATGGCGCACAGGGTCTTCATCGATGGCGAGGCAGGGACCACCGGCCTGCAGATCCGCGACCGGCTGGCCCGGCGCAGCGACGTCGACCTGATCCAGATCGACCCGGCGCGGCGCAAGGACCCCGACGCCCGGCGCGACGCCATGGCCGCCGCGGACGTGGCGATCCTGTGCCTGCCCGACGCCGCCGCGCGCGAGGCGGTGGCGCTGGCCGAGGGGCTGCCCCAAGGCCGGGGCGTGCGCTTCATCGACGCCTCCAGCGCGCATCGCGTGGCGGATGGCTGGACCTATGGCTTTGCGGAGCTGGCGCCCGGCGCCCGCGCGGCCATCGCGGCCTCCGCGCGCGTGTCGAACCCCGGCTGCTATGCCACCGGCGCGATCGCCCTGCTGGCGCCCCTGGTCGCGGCGGGGGTGCTGGCCGCGGACGAGGTCGCCTCGATCAACGCGGTCAGCGGCTATACCGGCGGCGGCAAGGATCTGATCGCCGAGATGGAGGGCCAGGGCGCGCCCGACCATTTCGTCTATGCCCTGGGCCAGGCCCACAAGCATCTGCCCGAGATCATCGCCCGGTCCGCCCTGACCCGCCGGCCGGTCTTTGCGCCGGCCGTGGGGCGATTCGCCCAGGGCATGGTCGTGCAGGTGCCGGTGCAGCTGAATGGCCGCCGGCTGGCCGACCTGCACGATGCGCTGGCCGCGCATTACGCCGACGAACGCTTTGTCCGCGTGATCCCGCCGCAGCCGCGCGTGGTGCCCACCGTGCTGAACGACACCAACGATCTGGAACTGTCGGTGCATGGCAGCGACGACAGCGGCTGCGCCGTGCTGGTCGCGGTGCTGGACAACCTGGGCAAGGGCGCCTCGGGGGCCGCGGTGCAGAACCTCAACCTGATGATCGGAGCGGACGAGGACGCGGGGCTTTGACGCGCCCTTGACCGGCTGGCCTAGTCGCCGGCGGCCCAGGGGTTCGAGACCTTCGGCACCGCGTCATCGTCGGCCTTGATCTGGCGCGCCTCGCCGATCAGCATGATCGGGATGCCGGCGCGGATCGGAAAGGCCAGCCCGGCCGTGCGCGACACCAGCTCTTGCCGGGTGGCGTCATAGTCCAGCCGGCCGTGCGTCAGCGGGCAGACCAGCGCCTCCAGCATGTGGCGGTCAAAGGTGGGGACGGCAGGCTCGTGGGTCCGGGTCAATGCATCCGCTCCTCGTCGTCGCCGCCGATGTGCAGCGCGAATTCGATCAGCCCGTCCAGCATGGCGCGCCGTTCGGGCAGGGTCTCGGCCTCCAACAGGGCCTGCTTTTCCTCGGGACCCAGGGGCAGCAGCATGGCCAGGCTGTTGACCAGCAGCTCGTCCTCGGCCTCCTCGGCGGCGTTCCAGTCGGTGGACAGGTCATGCGCGGCCATGTAGCGGCCCAGCCGCTCCATGAAGCCGGCGCGGTCGAAGGCGGGGTCGTCGGCGGACTGCCCGGCCCGGTCGCGCTTGAACCCCGACCAGTCCACGCGACCGCGCGGATAGGGGGTGAAGCCGTCGATGGCCTCGACCAGGCGGAACCGCGAGACGGCCGCCAGCGACACCATCATCCGCCCGTCATCGGTTTCCGAGAACATGGTGACGCGCCCGGCGGTGCCGATGCTGGCCAGCCCGTCGCCCGCCGGCTGGATCATGCCGATCAGGCGATGGCCGGACTTCAGCACGTCCTCCATCATCTGCAGGTACCGCGGCTCGAAGATCTGCAGCGGCAGGCGCGTGCGCGGCAGCAGCACCGCGCCCGGCAGCGTGAACAGCGGGATGGTGTCGGGCAGCGCGGATTCGCGGCGCGGCATGTCAGGCGAAGATCAGCGACGACAGCCGCCGCCGGCCCTTCTGGGCCAGGGGGTCGTTGGGCTTCATGGCGTCGAAGATGGTGATCAGCCGCGTCTTGGCCGCGCCGTCGTTCCAGTCCCGGTCGCGGCGGAACGATTCAAGCAACTGGTCGATCGCCTCCTCGACCCGGCCCGCGGCATGCAGGGCGGTGGCATAGTCCATGCGCGCCTGGTGATCGCCCGGCTCGGCTGCGACGCGCCGTTCCAGGTCGGCCAGCGGCCCGGCCTTGGCGGCCTGCTGCGCCAGCGCCAGCTGGGCGCGGGCGGCCTCGACCGGGGCGGACCCGGCGACGGCGGCGGGCACGCGCGACAGGGCCTCGGCGGCGGCGTCGGTGTCGGCCCCGGCCAGCCGGGCGCGGATCAGGCCGGCCCAGGCCTGCGCGTTCTCGCCTTCCTCGTCCAGGATGGCGGCGAATGTCTCGGCCGCGTCGTCGGTGGCGCCCTCGGCCAGCATCTGCTCGGCCGCCTCCAGCGCGGCGCCCAGGCCGCCGTCGTCGCCGCCCAGCGCGATCAGCTTGTCCACGAACTTGCGGATCTCGCTGGGGGGCAGCGCGCCCTGGAACGCATCGACCGGCTGGCCCTGGAAGAACGCATAGACGGTCGGGATCGACTGCACCCGCAGCTGCGAGGCGATCATCTGGTTCTTGTCCACATCGACCTTGACCATGCGGACGCGGCCCTTGTGGCGCGACACCTCGGCCTCCAGCGCGGGGCCAAGGGTCTTGCACGGCCCGCACCACGGCGCCCAGAAATCGACGATCACCGGCACCTTCATCGAGGCGTCGATCACCTCGGCCATGAACTCGGCCTCGGTGACGTCCTTGATGAAATCGGCGGTCTGCGGCTGCTCGCCCGCGCCCTGAAGCAACATCGCACGGCCCTCTGGTTGTTCCGGTCGGGGGCAATATGGCCCCTGGGGCGGGCGGATGAAAGGGGGCGGCGCCTGCGACGCTGCCGCCGCTGCGGCGGGCTGCGCTGCCGATCCTGTTCACGCGGGGCGCGCGCTGCGCGGGCAGGCCCGGGACGGACATCCGCGCGGGCGTGTTCCGCGGCCTCCGCGTCTCGATGCCGCCGCTGCCGGTGCTGATCGTCGCGGGGGGGCTGAGGGACCTGGGCGGTCACGCGCTGGCCGACACCGGCCCGGCCTCAGCCGCGGATCGTGTCCCCCGCTCAGACCCGCAGGTCAAAGCTGGCCATCACCGGCACGTGGTCGCTGGGCTGGTCCCATCCCCGCACCGGGCGCAGGATGCGGCTGGCGTGGCCCGAGGCCGCAATGTCGGCCGTGGCCCAGACATGGTCCAGCCGGCGGCCCCGGTCGGACGCCTGCCAGTCGCGGTTGCGGTAGGACCACCAGGAAAACAGCGGGCCTGTGGGAATGTCCTTGCGCGTGATGTCCACCCAAGCCCCCGCCTCCTGCGCGTCGGTCAGGTGCTGCACCTCGATGGGCGTGTGGCTGACCATCCGACGCAAGACCTTGTGCGACCAGACGTCATCCTCGCGCGGGGCGATGTTCAGGTCGCCCACCAGGATCGAGCGTGCGGGCCGGTCGGCGCGGAACGCGTCGCGCATGTCGGTCAGGTAATCCAGCTTCTGGCCGAACTTGACGTTGACCTCGCGGTCGGGCTCGTCACCGCCCGCGGGCACATAGACGTTGTGGATGGTCACGCCGTTGTCCAGCCGGGCCGCGACATGGCGGGCATGGCCCAGCCCCGCGTGGTCGCGGTCGCCCGCGTCGGTGATCGGCAGCCGCGACAGGATCGCCACGCCGTTGTAGCCGCGCTGGCCGCGGGCGACCATCCAGCGATAGCCGGCGTCGTGGAACAGCTGCGCGGGGATCTGGTCCACCAGGGCCTTGCATTCCTGCAGGCACAGCACGTCGGGCGCCTCGTCGGTCAGCAGCCGCAGCACCAGCGCCGAACGCAGCCGGACCGAGTTGATGTTCCAGGTGGCAACGGTGAACATGGCGCGCGCAATAGCCCGCGCCGGGCAAAAGGGAAAGCCGATGAACCAGCTTGTGGACGGCCGCTGGACCTATGGCCCCGTCGGGTCCGACCCCGGCGCGGGGGGCGACTATCGACGCCAGACCGCCGGGTTCCGCCACTGGATCACGCCGGACGGCGCGCCGGGTCCGTCCGGCCGCGGCGGATTCGCGGCGGAAAGCGGGCGCTATCACCTGTATGTCTCGTATGCCTGCCCCTGGGCGCACCGCACGCTGATCGTCCGCGAACTGAAGGGGCTGGCCCCGCACATCGGCGTCTCGGTCGTGCATCCGGTGATGGGGCGGGACGGCTGGTCCTTTGCGACCGACTTTCCCGGCGCGACCGGCGACGCGCTGTATGGCGCGGACCATATCCGCGATCTGTATCTGCGCGCCGATCCGCACATGACCGGCAAGACCACGGTGCCGGTCCTGTGGGACCGCGCGCAGCAGACCATCGTGTCCAACGAATCCAGCGAGATCATCCGCATGTTCGACAGCGCCTTCGACGCGCTGACCGGCAGCGCGGTGCGGTTCTGGCCGGCCGAGCTGCGCGACGCGATCGAGGCGGTGAACGAGCGGGTCTATCCGCAGTTCAACAACGGGGTCTACCGGGCGGGCTTTGCCTCGACGCAGAAGGCTTATGACGCGGCGGTCGGCCCCGTGTTCCAGACGATGCAGTGGGCGGACGAGCGCCTGTCGCGCGACCGCTATCTGACGGGCGACCGGCTGACCGAGGCGGACTGGCGCCTGTTCACCAGCGCGGTGCGGTTCGACACGGTCTATCACACGCATTTCAAGTGCAACCGCGCCTGGCTGCGCGACTATCCGAACCTGTGGGGCTGGACGCGCGACCTGTACCAGATGCCGGGCATCGCCGACACCGTGCGGCAGGACCACATCACCCATCATTATTACCGCAGCCACCCCGACATCAATCCGTTCGGGATCATCCCGATCAACCCGGTGATCGACTGGGACGCGCCGCACGGGCGCGGCTGAGCGGCCCTGTTCGGCGGGCGCATCGGGCGGGCGGGCGGAAAAAAAAGCCCCGGCAAAAGCCGGGGCCAGGGACAGGGAGGAGGGGATGTGACCGTATCCCCGGTCACTGGGCTTCACAGACAGAACACCTCAGGGGCGTGCCGGTTCCCGCGCCCGACAGCTTTCGCGCGACGCCCTTCAGGAGACCAGCCGATAGCCGCCGCTTTCCGTCACCAGCAGGCGGGCGTTGGACGGATCGGGCTCGATCTTCTGGCGCAGGCGATAGATGTGGGTCTCCAGCGTGTGGGTCGTGACGCCCGCGTTGTAGCCCCAGACCTCGTGCAGCAGCACGTCGCGCGGCACCACGCCGTCCTTGGCGCGATACAGGAACTTGAGGATGTTGGTTTCCTTTTCCGTCAGCCGGATCTTGCGGTCCTTGGCGTCGATCAGCATCTTCATCGACGGCCTGAACGTATAGGGGCCAAGCTGGAAGACCGCGTCCTCGGACTGTTCGTGCGTGCGCAGCTGCGCGCGCAGCCGGGCCAGCAGGACGGGGAACTTGAACGGCTTGGTGATGTAATCGTTGGCGCCGCTGTCCAGGCCCAGGATCGTGTCGGCGTCGGTGTCGTGGCCGGTCAGCATGACCACCGGGCATTTCACGCCCTGCTTGCGCAGACGCTTGCACAGTTCGCGCCCGTCGGTGTCGGGCAGGCCCACGTCCAGCACCACCAGGTCGAAGATGGTGCCCTTGGTCCTCTCGACGGCCTCGGCGCCGGTCCCGGCCTCGAACACGTCGAAATCCTCGGTGGCGACAAGCTGTTCGGCCAGGGCCTCGCGCAGGTCGTCCTCGTCATCGACAAGCAGGATCTTCTTCAGACCAGCCATCTCAGCCTCCATGCGGTTCCTAGGGGACAGACATGGCGGCGCAAGCGCCCCGGTCCAGCAGGTTGCAATGTTTCTCACGGGCAGTTGTCGCGGGGCGGTGTTATGTTACGGACTGTTTCAGGGTCCTGCATTCCGACGAGCGGGCCTGCCCCGGTCCGGCGCGCCGGCCCGGTGCCCTGACCTTGTGTTCCGACCCTGTGCCCCGACCCTGTGCCCCGATCATGAGCCCCCGAGCATGAGCCTTGTCCCGACGCTGTGCGAAACGATCAGCCGGGCGCGCACCGACCTGCGCGTCGGGCTGCCGGTCGTGATCGACGGGCATCTGGTCGCGGCCGTGGAAACGCTGACCCCGGCGCGGCTGGCCGATCTGCGGGCGCTGGGCCGCGTCGTGCTGGCGATCACCGACCGGCGGGCCGAGACGCTGAAGGCGCGCGCCTATGACGGCGACCTGGCGCGGGTGCGGGTGCCGGGCGACGCCGACGTGGCCTGGCTGCGGGCGGTGGCGGACCCCTCGGGCGACCTGATGACCCCGATGAAGGGGCCGCTGTTCACCGACCGCCCCGAGGACGCGGGCGCGGACGTGGCCGCGCACCGCGCCGCAATCGGCCTGGCCAAGTCGGCGCAGCTGCTGCCGGCGCTGGTGATCGTGGCCGGGGTGTCCGCGCCGCCCGGCCTGACCGCGCTGCCCGCGGGGCCGATGCTGGCGCAACTGGCCGCGGAAACGGCGCTGGCCCCCGTCGCCGCCGCGCGGCTGCCGCTGGCCGCGGCGGAACGATCGCAGTTGCACATCCTGCGTCCCGCCGATGGCGGGACCGAGCATTACGCCGTCGAGATCGGCAGCCCGCGCCGCGACGAACCCGTGCTGGCGCGGCTGCATTCCGCCTGCTTTACCGGCGACGTGCTGGGCAGCCTGAAATGCGATTGCGGCCCGCAGCTCGCCTCGGCGCTGGCGGCGATGGGGCAGGCGGGGGACGGGGTGCTGCTGTATCTCAACCAGGAAGGGCGCGGCATCGGGTTGGCCAACAAGATGCGCGCCTATGGCCTGCAGAACCAGGGATTCGACACGGTCGAGGCCAACCACCGCCTGGGCTTCGAGGATGACGAGCGCGACTTTCGCCTGGGCGCGGCGATGCTGCGCCGCATGGGGTTTTCGGCGGTGCGGCTGATGACCAACAACCCGCGCAAGGTGGCCATGATGCAGGCGCATGGCATCGAGGTGGTCGAGCGGGTGCCGCTGGCCGTGGGGCGCAACCGCTGGAACGACGCCTATCTGTCGGTCAAGGCGGCCAAGTCGGGGCATCTGCTGTGATGGTGCTGTCCCCCGGCGGGCTGCGCGCCTTTGGCCGCATCATGCCCTGCAGCATCGGGCGCGCCGGCGTGACCGCCGCCAAGGCCGAGGGCGACGGCGCCACCCCGGCAGGGGTCCATCGCATCGCGGGGCTGCTGTACCGGCCCGACCGGCTGGCCCGGCCCGCGCCCTGGGCCGAACCGATCGGGCCGGGCGATCTGTGGTGCGATGCGCCGGGCGATCCGGCCTATAACCACGCGGTGCGCGCGCCCTTTCGCCCCAGCCACGAACGGCTGCGCCGGGCCGATCCGCTGTACGACCTGGTGCTGGTCACCGACTGGAACTGGCCCGATGCCCGGCCCGGGCGCGGCTCGGCGATCTTTCTGCACCAGTGGCGCCGGCCGGGGTTCCCGACGGCGGGCTGCATTGCCCTGTCGCGGGCGGACCTGCTGTGGCTTGCGGCCCGCGCGGGACCCGGCACGCGGCTGGCCGTGCCCGCCGCGCTGGCCGGGCGCGCCACGCGCCGCGGGCTGGTCGCCGCGCCGCTGTAAGCCCGCCCCGGCGCCGGCGCCGGTCCATGCCGCGCGGCCGCCCGCCCCTTGCCGCCGCGCGTCTGCCGGTCCATCCCTTGCGCACGGAAGCGAAGGAGCCACGGATGAAGATCGCTGTTGCCGGACTGGGGTATGTCGGGCTGTCGCTGGCCGTGCTGCTGGCGCAGGCCAACCGGGTGATGGCGCTGGACGTGGCCGGGCCGCGGGTCGATGCCGTGAACGCCCGCCGCTCGCCGATCGAGGACGCCGAGGTCAGCGCCTTTCTGTCCACCCGCGCGCTGGACCTGACGGCCACGCTGGATGCAGGTCAGGCGCTGGCGGGGGCCGATTATGTCATCATCGCCACGCCCACGAACTATGACCCGCGCACCAACCATTTCGACACCTCCAGCGTCGAGCAGGTGATCGCGCAGGCGCGCCGGCACGCGCCCGACGCCACCATCGTCGTGAAATCCACCATCCCCGTCGGCTTTACCCAGCGGATGCGGGCCGAGCACGGGACCGACGCGATCCTGTTCTCGCCCGAGTTCCTGCGCGAGGGGCGCGCGCTTTACGACAACCTGCACCCGTCGCGCATCGTCGTGGGCGACCAGACCCCGGCCGCGCGGCGCTTTGCCGACCTGCTGGTGGCGGGGGCCGAGGACAAGACCATGCCGGTGATGTTCACCGGCTCGACCGAGGCCGAGGCGATCAAGCTGTTTTCCAACACCTATCTTGCGCTGCGCGTCGCCTTTTTCAACGAGCTGGACAGCTATGCGCTGACCAAGGGGCTGGACGCCCGCCAGATCGTCGAGGGCGTCAGCCTGGACCCGCGCATCGGCGGCAACTACAACAACCCCAGCTTTGGCTATGGCGGCTATTGCCTGCCCAAGGACACCAAGCAGCTGCTGGCGAACTATGGCAACGTGCCGCAGAACCTGATCGCGGCGGTGGTGGAATCCAACCGCACCCGCAAGGACGTGATCGCCGAGCAGATCATCGCGCGTCGCCCGGCCTGCGTGGGCGTGCACCGGCTGGTGATGAAGGCGGGGTCCGACAATTTCCGCGACAGCTCGATCCAGGGGATCATGAAGCGGATCAAGGCCAAGGGCATCCCGGTGATCGTGTACGAGCCGGTGCTGACCGAGGGCCAGTTCTTCAACTCGCCCGTGGTCCGCGACCTGGCCGAGTTCAAGGCCCGCGCCGACCTGATCATCACCAACCGGATGTCGCCCGACCTGGCCGACGTGACGGACAAGGTGTTCACCCGCGACCTGTTCGGCGCCGACTGATGCGGACGGCGGTGGTCACCGGGTCTGCGGGGTTCATCGGATTCCACCTGTCGCGGCGGCTGCTGGACCAGGGCTGGCGGGTCGTCGGCGTGGACAGCCACAACGACTATTACGACCCGGCGCTGAAAGCCGCGCGCGAGGCGCGGCTGACCCCGGACCCGCAGTTCCGCGTCCTGCGCGGGACGGTCGAGACGCCGGGCCTGCTGGCCGATCTGTTCGCGGCGGAACGGCCCGACGCGGTGATCCACCTGGCCGCGCAGGCGGGCGTGCGCCATTCCATCGACACGCCGCGCGCCTATGTCCAGGCGAACCTGCTGGGCACGTTCGAGCTGCTCGAGGCCGCACGCGCCCATCCGCCCGCGCATCTGCTGCTGGCCTCGACCAGCTCGGTCTACGGCGCCAACACGGCGATGCCCTATCGCGAGACGGACAAGGCCGACACCCAGATGTCGTTCTATGCCGCGACCAAGAAATCCACCGAGGCGATGGCCCATTCCTATGCCCATCTGTTCGGCCTGCCGGTGACGATGCTGCGGTTCTTTACCGTCTATGGCCCGTGGGGGCGGCCCGACATGGCGCCTTGGCTCTTCACCCGCGCCATCCTGGACGGCCAGCCGATCCGGGTGTTCAACCACGGGCGGATGCAGCGCGATTTCACCCATGTCGGCGACCTGTCGGCGGCGGTCGCCCGGCTGATCGACGCGGCGCCCGGCACGGTGCCGGCGGGGGCGTGCGACAGCCTGTCGCCGGTCGCGCCGTTCCGGGTGGTCAACATCGGCAACGGCGCGCCCGTGCAGCTTGGCGACTTCATCGCCGCGATCGAGGCCGCGACCGGGCGCACCGCGATCCGCGACCTGCAACCGATGCAGCCCGGCGACGTGCCGGCGACCTGGGCCGACACCACCCTGCTGACCGCCCTGACCGGGCAGGTGCCGCGCACGACCGTGCGGCAGGGCGTCGTCGATTATGTGCAGTGGTTCCGCGCCTATTACGGCGACTGAACGCGGGGCAGCCCAAGGGGGGGCGGGCAAGGCGTCCCGCAGCCCGCCGCGGGGATGCCACCGCCCGACCACGCGGACCGGAAACGGCCTGCCTCTCGTGTCGAGAGACGGGCCGATCCGTTCGGCGCCCATCAGCCGGGGTCGGGGATCAGAGCGAGCCTGCGCCCTGCGCGGCCGCCTTGGTCAGCCGCTGCGCGATCTCGTACATCTCCTCGGGCGCATAGTCCGGGGTGAAGGCCGAGGGCTGGCCGGTCAGGTCGTGGATCTTGCCGCCGTCCGGCATCCCCTCGACCACGATCAGCTCTCCGGGCGGGTCGCCGGGAAGCGCCTGCTCGCCCTCCCAGATGCCGCGCATCGCCTGATAGTCGCCGGTCGAGAACGTATAGAGCCGCCGGTGCGAGCCTTCGACCAGGTACTTCTGGCACTCGGGGATCTTGTCCAGCGGGATGTTGGGCGTGGGCAGCATCTGCTCGATAGCGATGCCGGTCAGCTTCTTGAGCGCCAGCGCATAGGCGTGGGCGTGCACCGAGCCGCGGACCAGCAGATAGCCGCAGACCTCGCGCCCGGTCGTGTTGTCGTGGGTCAGCGATTCATAGACCCGCAGCTTGTGCAGGCGCGCCCCGCATTCCAGGTGAAAGTTGTGCAGCAGGTCGAACACCACGTTGCCGGTCGTGGTGACCATGTCGACGTTCCACGACATCGAGTTCGAGTTCACCGGCACCGCGCCGCCCGCGTGGGAAAAGAACGACGCGGCCGAGCGGATGTCCTTCATGTCGGCAAAGGGCGCGTTCGAGATGTCGCCGCCGTTGCGCTCGTCCGCGCCCGGCTTGTCGGGACCGTTGGCCAGCATCGCGATGCCGTGGGACACCAGCTCGACGTGGCCCAGCTCTTCGGCGGTGATCGCGGCCACCAGGTTGTAGAAGGGCTTGAGCTTGGACTTCGAGCGGAAGTTGAAGCTCTGGAACATGTAGTTGCCCAGCGTGGACATCTCGCCGTACTTGCCGCCCAGAAGCTCCTGAAGGGCGGCGGCAGCGTTGGGGTCGGCCTTCTTGGGGGGCGGAAGCTCGGTCTGGAGCTGGTCGACGCGCATGAACATATGGCTGATCCTCGTGTGGCAAGGTTTCGCGGGCAGCGATGCCCCTGCGACAACGCACTGGCGCAGCGATCGTTCACGGGCCCGGCCCGCAGGCCGCAAGATTCCGCGGCAGGGAAAGGGTCGGGTGCGGGCCGGACCGCCGCCACAGGGCTGGGCGCCCGGCTCGCGCGCAGCTGTCCCCGCCTGCTGACGGGCTGACGCGCCGGCCCCAGCCTCGCTGGTCCCAGCCCGCGCGCAGCGGCTCGGCGTCACGCGGGCCCGGTCGCGCCCGACGGGGCCGGCAGGCCCGCAGACAGGCCGTCACACCTCGGGGACCAGGACCTCGCGCTTGCCGACGTGGTTGGCGGCGCTGACGACGCCCTGCTCCTCCATCTGCTCGACCAGGCGCGCGGCCTTGTTGTAGCCGATGGCCAGCTTGCGCTGGATGTAGCTGGTGGAACACTTGCGGTCCTTGGCGACGATGGCGACTGCCTGGTCGTACAGCACGTCGTCGGACCCGTCGGTGGCCAGGATCGCGTCGATCTCGGCCTCGCGCTCCTCGTCGGGCGATTCCACGACGCCGCTCATGTAGCGGGGCGGCCCGAAGGACTTGAGGTGGTTCACCACCTCCTCGACCTCCTCGTCGCTGACGAACGGCCCGTGGACGCGGGTGATGCGCGAGCCCCCGGCCATATACAGCATGTCGCCCATGCCCAGCAATTGCTCGGCCCCCTGTTCGCCCAGGATGGTGCGGCTGTCGATCTTGCTTGTCACCTGAAAGCTGATCCGGGTCGGGAAGTTCGCCTTGATCGTGCCGGTGATCACATCGACCGACGGGCGCTGCGTCGCCATGACGATGTGGATGCCCGACGCCCGCGCCATCTGCGCCAGGCGCTGGATGCAGGCCTCGATCTCTTTCCCCGCGACCATCATCAGGTCGGCCATCTCGTCCACGATGACGACGATATAGGGGAAGGCCTCGGGCTGGAACTCCTCGGTCTCGAAGACGGGCTCGCCGGTGTCCTCGTCAAAGCCGGTCTGCATGGTGCGGCGGAACATCTCGCCGCGGTCCAGCGCCTCGCGGACGCGGCCGTTGTAGCCCTCGATGTTGCGCACGCCCATCTTGGACATCTTGCGATAGCGTTCCTCCATCTCGGACACGACCCATTTCAGCGCGACGACGGCCTTCTTGGGGTCGGTGACGACCGGGGACAGCAGATGCGGGATGCCGTCATAGACCGACAGTTCCAGCATCTTGGGGTCGATCATGATGAGGCGGCATTCCTGCGGCGTCAGCTTGTAGAGCAGCGACAGGATCATGGTGTTGATCGCCACCGACTTGCCTGACCCGGTGGTGCCCGCGATCAGCAGGTGGGGCATCTTGGCCAGGTTCGCCACAACCGGCTCGCCCCCGATGTCCTTGCCCAGCGCCAGCGGCAGCGGCATGGCCGTGTCGGCGAAGGCGTGCGAGGCGAGGATCTCGCGCAGCACGACCTTTTCGCGGCGCTGGTTGGGCAGCTCGATCCCGATGACGGTGCGGCCCGGAACGGTGGACACGCGCGCCGACAGCGCCGACATCGACCGCGCGATGTCGTCGGACAGGCCGATCACGCGGCTGGCCTTCAGCCCGGGCGCGGGTTCCAGTTCGTACAGCGTGACGACCGGACCGGGGTGGACGGCGGTGATCTGTCCCTTGACGCCATAGTCGTCCAGCACGGCCTCGAGCAGGCGGGCGTTCTCGTTCAGCGCCTCCGGGCTCAGGGCGTGGCGCTCGACGGTGCCGGGCGCGGTCAGCAGTGTCAGGGGGGGACCTTCATAGTCACCAGGCGCGGCGTCCTCGAAGGCTGCGCCGGGCTGCGCCTCGGCGCGGGGTTGCTGCGGGGGCGCGGGCCGGCGCATCGGCGGCATCGTCACGCGGCCGGCCTCGGCGTCGGTGGGGGCGGCGGGCTCTGGCGGCGCGGGGGCGCGCCCGGTCAGCCGCGCCGTGACCGCCGACAGCACCGACCGCGCGGCCGGGTCCCCGGCGGGCTGTTCCGCGCGATGGCGGATCGCGTCGGCGATGCGGGCCTGGATCGCCGCAGCATCTGGGCCGGGGCTGTCGTCATAATGCGGCTCCGGCTCCACCAGCTCGGATTCGGGCACCGCCTGCCCCGACGGGCGGCGCAGCCGCGCCAGCAGCCGGGCGGGGGGCGCCTCCGGGGCCTCGGTGGCCTCGGTCTCGCCCTCGCCCGCGGCGCGGGTGCGATGGGCCTCGGCGCGGCGGCGCAGCTCGCGCGCGGCGGCGACCGATGCGCGGCCCCCCCAGCCTGCGGCCGTCATCACAAGGTCATAGGCGGTGGCCAGGCCCGTGGCCAGGAACCGCCCGATCCCCATCGCCTCGGCCCGGTCCACGCCCAGCACGAAACCCCCGAACGCGACCGAGGCGACCGCCGACAGCAGCGCCAGGATCTTCAGCCCGACGGCGGCGGGCAGGGGCATCAGCCCCAGCATCGCGCCCATCAGCATGTCGCCCAGGTGCCCGCCCAGCCCGAAGCTTTGCGTCCAGCCCGGCGGCGGCACCATCGAGGTCGCGTAAATCGACACCAGCACCATCGCCAGCGGCGTGAAGACGCCGCGGATCAGCCGGTCCTCGCCCCTGTGCACCATCAGGCGCAGCCCCCAGGCGACGGCGGCCACCGCCAGCATCCAGCTGCCATAGCCGGTGATCATGAACAGCGCCGAGGCGGCATAGGCGCCCACCCGGCCCAGCAGGTTCTGCGCGGGCTGGTCCGTGGCGGTTCCGACGCCGGGGTCGTCGGGGGAATAGCTGAACAGCATCATCGCGACCAGGATGCCCGCGACGACCAGCCCCGCGCCCACCAGTTCCTTGACGCGACGCTCCAGCGCCGCCTGCGTGGTCTGGTCGAACAGCGGGTCGCGGTGTTTCGCCTGCCAGCTTGCCATGCCTCAGCTTCCCTCTTGGTACAGACAGTCGCGCAGGCGGGCCAGCGCGTCCTCGGTCTCGGCGGCAGGGCCGACCAGCGCCACGCGGACATAGCCCGCGCCGGGGTTGGCCCCGTCCACGTCGCGCGCGAGATAGGCGCCGGGCAGCACCTGCACGCCCGCCTCGGCCCACAGGCGGCGCGCCGCGGCCTCTCCGTCCTCGACGGGCAGCCACAGGAAGAACCCGCCCTGCGGCGGCAGATAGCCGGGGATGGTGCCCAGCACCCGGTCGGCGATGGCGTACTTGTCCTGATACAGCGCGCGGTTGGCGGCGACGTGATCCTCGTCCGCCCAGGCAATCTCGCTGACGCGCTGGTGGGGCAGCGGCACGGGCGCGCCGGCATAGGACCGCAGCACCCGGAACCGCGCGATGGCGTCGGCGGACCCGGCGGCAAAGCCCGACCGCAGCCCCGGCAGGTTCGACCGCTTGGACAGCGAGTTGAACATCATCACCCGATCGGCCAGTCCCAGCGCCTGCGCCACGGCCAGCGCGCCGGGCGGGGGCGCGTCGCGCCAGATCTCGGAATAGCATTCGTCGGCAAAGATCAGGAAATCATGCCGGTCGGCCAGCGTCACCAGAGCTTCCAGATAGTCGCGGTCCGCGACCGCACCCTGCGGGTTGGCGGGCGAGCACAGATAGCAGATCGCCGTGCCGTCCAGCGTGGCCGCGTCCAGGCCCGCGAAATCGGGCAGGTGGCCGGTCGCGGCGGTGGCCGGCACGAAGACCGGCTCGGCCCCCACGGCGGCGGCGGCGACGGCATAGACCTGATAGAAGGGGTTGGGCACCAGCACCTTGGCCCGCGCGCCGTTCTTGCGTTCGGGGCACAGCGCCAGCGCCGCGTTGAACAGCCCCTCGCGCGTGCCGTTCAGGACCGTGATGCGGTCGGCCCCGACCTCGATCCCGTGGCGCTGCCCGATCCAGCCCGAGATCGCGGCCAGCAGCGCGGGCGTGCCCTCGTTCGGGGGGTACTTGGCCAGTTCACCCACGCTGCGGGCCAGGGTCGGCGCCACGAAGTCGGGCAGGTCGTGGCGCGGCTCTCCGATGGTCATCACCACCGGGTCCGGGCCGGGCGTCACGTCGGCCAGAAGCCGCCGCAGACGCGGAAACGCATAGGCCGGCAGGTTCGAGAACCGCTCGGGGGATGCCATGACTCTGCCTCGCTTGACGGAGTCGTGTCGCCCCGTTTGCCGTCAGACTATCGGCAAAGCCGCCGTGCGTCCAGCCAAAGCCGGGCCGCGGCGGGCTGCGGACGGTCAGTCCCGCAGGGCGGATTCGGCCCCTGCGGCGGTCCGCAGCAACGCCCGGTCGGCGCCCGCGCGGCCCATCAGCATGACCCCGCAGGCCGGGCGCCGTGTCGGCAGGGTGATCGCAGGCAGGCCCAGCAGATTGGCGATTCGGGTGTTGCGCAGGGCCAGCAGGTTCTCGGCCGCGAAAAACGCCGCGTCGCGTTCCAGCCGCGCGGCATCCGGGGGCATGATCGCGACCGTGGGCAGGATCACCGCGTCAAAGGGGGCGACCGCCGCCGCCCAGTCCGCGCGCAGCCGCGCCAGCGTTTCCCAGCCCGCGACGTAATCCGCCGCACCGACCGTCTGGCCGCCCCGGAAGCGGTCCAGCATCGGCGGGAACATCAGCTCGGGCGCGGCCTCGATCTGGTCGCGCCAGATGCCATAGGCCTCGGGGGCGAACAGCGTGGGCGACAGCGCCAGCGCACGGGCCACGCAGTCGGGCGCGGCATGGGTGATGCGGGCGCCCGCGGCGGCCAGGGCGGCCACGGCCTCCTCGAACGCGGCGACGGGGGCGTCGCGCGCCTGGTCGAAGGGGGCGCCGTCCAGCACCATCAGGCGCAGGCCGCGCGCGTCCGCGCCGCGCAGGTCGGGCGCGGCCTCGCCGCGCAGCAGGGCCACGATCTCGGCGCAGTCCTCGACCGTGCGGGCCAGCGGGCCGGCCGCGTCGAAGCGGCGGCACAGCGGCAGCACGCCCGTCATGTCCAGCGCGCCATGCGTCGGCTTGAAGCCGACGATCCCGTTCCACGCCGCCGGCACCCGGACCGAGCCGCCGGTGTCGGTCCCCATGGCCGCCGCCGCCAGCCCCAGCGCGACCGAGACCGCCGCCCCCCCCGACGAGCCGCCGGCGACCAGCGCAGGGTCGAGCGCATTGGGCACGGTGGCGACCGGCGGGTTCAGCCCCAGCCCGGAAAACGCCAGTTCCGTCATGTGGGTCTTGCCCAGGCAGACGGTTCCCTGCAGGCAGGCGGTGGCCAGCAGGCCCGCGTCGGTGGGGGGCGTGCGCCCCTCGAGCAGCAGCGACCCGGCCTCGGTCGCGACCAGGGCGCTGTCGAAATTGTCTTTCCAACTCAGCGCCACGCCGTCCAGCAGGCCGCGGCGCAGCCCCGCGCGGGCGCGGTCATGCGCGGCGATCGCCTCGCTGCGCGCGCGGTCGGGGGTCAGCCGGGCATAGATGCGGGCCCCGTCCGGGTGGCGGGCGATGGCGTCCAGATAGGCGTCCGCCAGATCCACGGGGCTGACCAGCCCGGCCAGGATCGCCCGGCCCTGGTCGGTCGCCGATGTCGTCCGCCACTCCATCCGCACCCCCTGGCTTGCCGGCGCAAAGGCTAGACCCCCGCGGCTTGCGCGGCAATGGCGGCGTGGGACAGGCCGAGGCCCGGGGGGGTGGCGGAAAGGGGCGGCCCGTGGGACGGCGGCCCGTGGGAGGGCGGCCCGTCCCGACGAGGACCGCGGACGCGTGCGGCGCACGCCCCACCCGCAGGGTGCGCTTGCGGCGCAGCACTCGTCCGGGTCGGCCCGCCGCGCCCGGGCGTGCCGCCGCGCCGCCGATTGGACGCGGCGATGCCGCATGGACCCTGTCGCCGGGTCGTCCTAGTCTGCGGCCATGACACCGAACCATGACATCCTGATCGCGGGCGGCGGGCTGAACGGCCCGGCGCTGGCGCTGGCGCTGGCCGGCGCCGGGTTTTCCGTCGCCGTCATCGACGCGCGTCCCGCCCGCGCCCGCGCCGCCGACGACTTCGACGGGCGCGCCTATGCGCTGGCGCTGGCCTCGCGCCGCCTGCTGGGGGCGCTGGGCCTGTGGGACGGGCTTGCGCCGCGATCCCAGCCGATCCTGCGAGTCGAGGCCGCGCAGGGCCATCCGGGCGAGGGCGCCGACCCGTTCCGCCTAGTCTTCGACAGCGCCGAGATCGAGGAGGGCGCCGTCGGCCACATGGTCGAGGACCGCCATCTTTATTCCGCGCTGATGCAGGCGATGGCGGGGCGCGTGACTCATGTGCCCGCGACGCAGGTCGTGGCGCAGGACGGGCGGCCGGGCCATGTCGCCGTCACCCTGTCGGACGGGCGGACGCTGACGGCGCGGCTGCTGGTGGGCGCGGACGGGCGCGGGTCGGGGGTCGCGGCGCGCGCGGGCATCACCCGGCGCGGCTGGGGCTATGGGCAGACGGCGCTGGTCGCCGCGGTCGATCACGAGCGCCCGCACAACGGCACCGCGTGGCAGTATTTCATGCCCACCGGCCCGCTGGCGATCCTGCCGCTGCCGGGCAACCGCAGTTCCATCGTGTGGTCGGAACCCGATGCCGGCGCGCAGGCGATCGCGGCGCTGGACGACGCCCGCTTCCTGGACCTGCTGCGCCCCCGGTTCGGCGATTTCCTGGGCGAGATCACGCTGGCAGGGCCGCGGTTTTCCTATCCGCTCAGCCTCAGCCTGGCGGACGCCCATGTCGCGCCGCGCATCGCGCTGGTGGGCGATGCCGCGCACGGCGTCCATCCCATCGCCGGGCAGGGGCTGAACCTGGGCCTGCGGGACGTGGCGGCGCTGGCCGAGGTGCTGGTCGATGCCGCGCGGCGGGGCGAGGACATCGGCGCGCCGGACGTGCTGGCCCGCTATCAGGTCTGGCGGCGGTTCGATTCGACCGCGCTGGGCCTGGGGATGGACAGCGTGAACCGGCTGTTTTCGAACGACAACATCCTGCTGCGGACGGCGCGGGGCCTGGGCATGGGGGCGGTGACGGCGACCGGGCCGCTGCGCCGGGCCTTCATGCGGCAGGCGGCGGGGCTGTCCATCGACCCGATGCCGCGCCTGCTGGCCGGCCGGCCGCTGTAGCGCGGAACGTTCACCCGCGCGCGAGCGTTGCGGCCCCGGCCGTCCCGGTTTCGTGACGTGCAACCCTTTGGAAAGCCCGTATGATCCGGCCCATGATCCTTCGCTCTCTCGCGCTTGCGCCCGCCTTCGCCCTCGTCCTCGCCTTGCCGGCGGCGGCCGAGAAGATCCCCCTCAACGAGATCTCCCGCTATCTCAACAGCCTCAAGACCGTGGTGGCCGAGTTCACGCAGGTGAACCCCAACAGCTCGGTCACGCCCGGCACCGTCTATATCCAGCGCCCCGGCCGGGTGCGGTTCGAATACAGGGGCGACCAGACGCTGGTGCTGGCGTCGGGCGGGCAGGTCGCCGTGTTCGACAAGAAATCGAACACCGGCGCGCAGCAGTACCCGCTGTCCAAGACGCCGCTGTCGATCATCCTGGACGACAACATCAACCTGGGCCGCGCCCGCATGGTCACGGCGCACACCGAGAAGAAGAACACCACCGTCGTCAAGGCGCAGGACCCCGCGCACCCGGAATACGGCAACATCCAGATGGTGTTCACCGCCAACCCGACCGAGCTGCGCCAGTGGGTCGTGACCGACGACACCGGCAAGCGCACGACGGTCATCCTGGGCCAGATGAAAAAGGGCGTGTCGATCCCGCCGTCGCGCTTTTCCATCGCCGCCGAGGCCGAGCGGCGGAACTGACCGCGCCGGCCCGGCGGCCGCGGCCGGCTTGGCAGGGCGATGTCCGGCGGACCGCGCCTGCGGCCTCAGGCGCGTCCGCAGGACCGCAGTTGTGCGTCATACATGGCGGCGCGCGACTGCACCTGGCCCGCGACGCCCAGCAGCCAGGGCTTGGACAGGTGGCTGCCGTCGGCGAATCCGCTGCGCCCCTCGTGATAGGCCAGGTACTGCGACCCCGCGTCGTGCGGCGCGATGCCCAGCCGCCGGGTCGTGCCGTTCATGTACCAGCCCATGAAGTCGGTGGCGTCGCGGATGTCGTCGCGCCGGGCGCGGCGCTTGCCGGTGTCGCGCAGATACTCCTCCCACGTGCCGTCCAGCGCCTGGGAATAGCCGAAGGCCGAGCTTTGCCGCCCGATCGGAATGATGCCCAGCGCGTACTGATGCGGCGTGCGGGCGTCGCCCACGAACTTTGATTCCTGGTGAATCGCCGCCATCTGGACCGCCACCGGCACGCCCCAGCGCCGCTGGCTGTCGCGCATCGCGCGCAGATAGGCGGGGCGCTCGGCCACGATGGCGCAGGCGTTGTCCAGTTGCCGCGGCGCCTTGAAGCTGCCGCCGCCGCCCCCGCAGGACGCCACCAGCATCACGATCGCCAGTTTCAGATAGGTGTTCATGCCAGACTGCCCCAGGGTCTTGTGATTTTTCGCACGATCCTAGGGGGAAACCGCAGACGGGGAAATGAGGAAATTGTCGCGCGCCCGTCCCGTCGCGGCGCCGGCCGCATCGGCGGTCCCGCGTCCGGCGCGGGTCGCAGGCCCTTGCCTGCACGCCCCGGGCCGCTAAGGTCCCCGGCAGGGACATTCATCTTGGGGGACTCTTTCCATGGCAGACAACGACATCGTCATCCTGGGCGGCGCGCGGACCGCGATCGGCGCGTTCGGAGGCAGTCTGGCGGGAATCCCGCCCATCGATCTGGCAACCACGGTGGCCAAGGCCGCGATGGAGCGCGCCGGCGTCTCGCCCGAGCAGATCGGGGTGGTGGCCTTTGGCCATGTCATCAACACCGAGCCGCGCGACATGTACCTGGGCCGCGTGGCCATGCTGAACGCCGGCGTGCCCGAAACCACGCCCGCGATGAACGTCAACCGCCTGTGCGGGTCGGGGGCGCAGTCGATCGCCTCGGTCGCGCAGTCGCTGATGCTGGGCGATGCCGACTTCGGTCTGGCGGGCGGGGCCGAAAGCATGAGCCGCGGCCCCTACATCGTCCCCTCGATGCGCCACGGCGCCAAGATGGGCGACCAGCAGGTGCTGGACATGATGGTCGGCGCGCTGACCGACCCGATGGGCACCGGCCACATGGGCGTCACCGCCGAAAACGTCGCGGCCGAGCATCAGGTGTCGCGCGACCAGCAGGATGCGTTCGCGCTGGAAAGCCAGACCCGCGCCGCCCGCGCCATCCAGGAAGGCCGCTTCAAGGAGCAGATCGTTCCGGTTCCGGTCAAGACCCGCAAGGGCACGGTCGACTTCGACACCGACGAGCATCCCAAGTCCACCACGCCCGAGGCGCTGGCGGGGCTGCGCACGGTGTTCAAGAAGGACGGCACCGTGACCGCCGGCAACGCCAGCGGGATCAACGACGGCGCCGCGGCCATCGTGCTGGCGCGCGCCGACGCGGCCGCGCGGGCGGGCCTGACGCCCAAGTTCCGGCTGCTGGGCTATGCCCATGCGGGCGTGCGCCCCGAGGTCATGGGCATCGGCCCGATTCCGGCGGTCGAGAAGCTGATGGAGAAGATCGGCAAGACCACGGACGACTTCGACGTGATCGAAAGCAACGAGGCGTTCGCGGCGCAGGCGCTGGCCGTGAACAAGGGCCTGGGGCTGGACGCGGACAAGGTGAACCCGAACGGCGGCGCCATCGCGCTGGGCCACCCGATCGGCGCGACCGGCACGATCCTGACCATCAAGGCGATGTACGAGCTTGAGCGCACGGGCGGCAAGTCCGCGCTGATCACCATGTGCATCGGCGGCGGCCAGGGCATCGCGCTGGCCATCGAGCGGATCTGACGCCGCCCCCTTGCACGGGCATCCGCCCCGGCCGCCCCCTGGGCGGCCGGGGTTTTTCGTGACGGCGGGGGCGGGTCTGCCGGACGCCCCGCCTAGCGACGCAACCGGTCCAGGCAGTCTGGCGCGACAGCGGCGGTCGCCAGCGCCCGCCCGCCCAGCTCGCCCCGGCCGGGCGGCAGCGCAAGGACCGGGTCCGCGCAGGCGGGCGGATGCGCCACGTCCCCCGCCCACAGCGCGGGACCGGGCTCGTCCCGCAGGGGATAGATCAGGTCGTAATGGCTCGGCTCGGGTCCCCAGGGGGCGGGGACGGTGCGGACGACCGCCGGCCCGCCGGTGGTCGTGGCGCGCAGGACAAGCTGCGCCAGCAGGGCGCGGTCGCTGGCGACGATCAGGCCCGCGCCCTGCTGCGCGGCGCGGTCCAGCACGGCGTCGGCCACCGCCGCGTTGCCGACATAGCGCGCCAGCACGGGCGCGCCGTCGCGCTGCCAGTCCTGCGCGCGGGTCCCGATCACCGGCAGCGCCAGCGCGAGCCCGCCGTTCAGCGCCACCGCCAGCATGGCCAGCCGGGGGCGGGGCGCCAGCAGCGCCGCGACCAGGACCGCGCCCGGCACATAGGCCCCGACCGCCCAGTTCGCATTCGCGCCCGATTGCGCCGCCTGTGCGGCCACGATCGCCAGCGGCGCAGCCGTCAGCGCGACAAGGCCGCGCAGCCCCGTCGGCCAGCGCCGGGCCAGCGCGACCAGCAGCGCGGCAAAGCCCAAGGGGCCGGCGACGGCGAACTGTTCGGCCAGAAACAGACCCGCGCGGCCCAGGTCCAGACCGCCCTGCCAGTCGGCGTTCTGCACCGTGTGCCGGACGGTGGCGAGGTCATGGGTCAGGTTCCACCGGATATTGGGCGCAAACAGCACCAGGGCGACCGCGGCCGCGATGCCCGCCTGGCCCCACGGGCGACGCCAGCGCGGGTCGATCCACGCGGCCACCGCAAGCCCCGGCAGGGCGAACAGCATCGCGTATTTCGACCACATCCCCGCCGCCAGCGCCGCCCCGGCCAGCGCCGCGCCCCACGGACCCGGCGCGCGCAGCCACGCCAGCAGGACCAGCGCCAGCGCCAGCAGCTGCGGGCTGTCGGTGGAGATCAGAATGCTGCCCACCGAGACGGCGGGCAGGGTGGCATAGACCACCCCCGCCAACGCCCCCACCGCGTCCCCCGCCAGCACCCGCCCCACGCCCATGACCGCGACCGCCGCCGCGCCGTGGACCAGCGGCCAGGGCAGGCGGGCCACCCAGGCCGCGTCCGAGCCTGCGATCTCGTTCGCCGCCCGGATCAGCCAGCCGACCAGCGGCGGCTTGGACCAGGCCCCCGCCGCAAGCTCGCGCCCCCACAGCCAGTACTGCGCCTCGTCCACATAGAGTTCCAGGTCCGACGCGGGCAGCCAGGCCAGCCGCCAGGCGGTCAGCGCCAGGATGACGGCCAGCGCCCGCGGCGCGGCCGTCGCCCGCTCAGCCATCGCCGGGGTGACGTTCGGCATGGATCAGCCACAGGTTGCGCGCATAGATGATGGTCCCCAGCGCCTGCCCCGCCATGAACACCGGGTCCCGGCGGTGGACGGCATAGGCCAGCAGCGTCACCCCGCCCGCCAGCGAGAAATACCAGAACGCCACCGGCACCACCGACCGCCTGGCCCGTTCCGAGGCGATCCACTGGATCAGGAACCGCATCATGAACAGCGCCTGGGCGAAAAAGCCGAACAGGACCCACAGCAGTTCGGCCGTGGTATGGACGTTGAAGAAATGCAGCAGTTCGGTCATGGCTCCGCCTTCCGCTCGACGGCGCGCACGGTCTTGCGCCGCCGTATCAGCCAGGCCACCCCGGCCAGATCGGCCACGCCCACAAGCCCGCGCTGCCAGTTGGAATAGTTCGACCGCCCCGCGCGCCGCGCCCGGTGGGACACGTCGATCAGCGCCACCCCCCAGCCGTCGCGCGCAAACAGCGCCGGCAGATAGCGGTGCTGGTGGTTGAAGAACGGCAGCGCCAGATAGGCATCCCGCCGAAAGGCCTTGAGCCCGCAGCCCGTGTCGCGCGTCGTGTCCCCCAGCACGGCCGCGCGCAGGCGGTTGGCCAGCACCGACGCCACCCGCCGCGACGCCGGGTCCTTGCGCCCGACGCGCTGCCCGGCGACCAGCCCCAGGTCGGGCGGTCCCCCCGGCCCCGGGTCGAGCAGCGGCGCCAGCAGCCGCGGCAGTTCCTCCGGGGGGTTCTGGCCGTCGCCGTCCATCGTCGCAATCAGGGGGGCGCGGGCCGCAAGCACGCCGTTGTGGATGGCCGCCGACTGCCCGCCCGTGCGGGGATGGCACAGCAGCCGCAGCCACGGCCGGGCCGCCGCCATGTCCAGGACGATCCGCGCGGTGTCGTCCTCGGACCCGTCATCGACCACGATCACCTCGAACGGGGCCAGCGGGGCCATGGCCGCGGCGACGCCCTCCAGCAGCGGGGCAATGGCGCCGGCCTCGTTCCGGCAGGGGATGACGATGGAACAGCGCGGCGTCATGGGGGGCCTGCAAGGGTCGTGCGGTCGCGTGCGTCTTGCAGGGCCGGCGTGACAGCGATGCGACGGGCGGGCGTGCCGCGCAAGCCCGCGCAGGTCACGGGCGCCGGCCTTCGCCGCCCGGAAACACGGACGGGCCGCCCCAAGGGACGGCCCGCGAGATCATGGGAGATGGTCCGGTTAGGGATGGAATGCATCCGGTCCCAGCCACAGGTTCTGTGCCTCAGGGGATGCCCTCAGGCGGCGGACCCCCCGGCTGTCCCGACTCCGTTCTCCAACATCACTCTCGACACTGGACCACCTCCTTTCGCTGTTGACGCTGCTCGGAAGGGTGCCACAGCCTTGGGGCAAGTCAATCAGTTTTCGACCGGCCCGGACAAGATTTTGCGGATGATGAGGCGGAACGGCACAAGGGCCAGCGCCGCCAGCGCCAGCTTGACCATCCAGTCCGCAAGGGCCAGCGACACCCACAGGGGCGCCGCCGGTCCCTGGCCCAGCAGCGGCAGGATCTCGTTGGCCCAGCCGGTGTTGGCGTCGGCCGGCAGGATCACCGCGAAGGCGATGGCAAAGAACAGCACCGTGTCGACCGCCGAGCCGACCAGCGACGACAGGAAGGGCGCCTGCCACCACGTCCGGCGGCGCAGCGCGTCGAAGATCGCGACGTCCAGCAGCTGCGCGGTGATGAACCCCAGCCCCGAGGCCAGCGCGATCCGCAGCGTGGTCTTGTCCAGCCCGGCCGCGACCAGCGAACAGGCGACCCCCGCGACAAAGCCCGCGACGACGACGCGGCGCGCGGCGGCGGCGCCGTGGACGCGGTTGGTCACGTCGGTGACAAGGAAGGCGATCGGATAGGTCAGCGCGCCCCAGGTCAGCCAGTCGCCCAGCATGAACTGGACCAGGATGTTCGAGGCAAGCACGACGGCGGCCATCGCGAGGACCGCGGGCAACAGCGAACGCATGGATGATTTCCGTTTTACAAGGTGGCGGAAGAACTCGGCCCCGGCGGCGGGACGGGCCGCGTCTAGGACGCCCGGACCCGCTGCGTCAAGCCGCGGTCAGTCGCGGACGCGGTATTCCACCAGTTCCGTGCGCTGGACGAACAGGAAGTTGTCGTCCGAGATCATCGTCAGGCGGATGCCCTGCGCGTCCCGCCAGACCGCCAGTCCCTCGAGGTTGTCGTGGCGCAGAAAGCCTGTCTCGATCAGCACCTCGCCGGCCGACAGGCTGTCGGGCGTCATGTCGAACCGGCGCACCCGGCTGGCAAAGCCCTGCACACCCTTGAAGGCGCGCTCGAGCAGGTAGAGCCGGCCGTCCGGCCCCACGTCCGCGCCCACCGGGACGAACGGCCCCGACCGGGGGATGCGGAACGGCACGGTCCATGCGTCGCCGCTGCGCCGCAGCACGGGAAAGCCGCCGTCCTTGCCCGCCGGCGCGGGCCAGGCCTCGGGGATGGTCAGGATGTCGCCGTCGGGGGTCACGGCCAGTGCCTCCAGCCCGGCGTTGGGGCGCAGGCGCCTGAACTGCGGCGCGGGCGGGATGCGGACGGCGGGGCTGTCGGGGGTGTCGAACCGGGCGATGCGGTCCAGCCCCTCGAAGCTGACGAACAGCCGGCCCTGCGCGTCGATGGCCAGCCCCTCGGCGTCGCCCAGATAGCCCGCGCGCAGCTTGTTGCCGCCGCTGTCCTGCAGCCGCGCGGTGCCGGCGGTGGTCAGGGCGCGGATGCGTCCCTGTCCGTCGCGGTCCACGCTGCCCCAGCGGACCGTGCCGCGGTCCGACAGCGCGGTATAGCGCCCGCCCGCCTCGTCCAGCTCCAGCCCCGAGAACCCGCCGAAATCGGCGTCGCTGCCGCGCCAGACGAAGGTGCCGAGGTAATCGACGGTGGCGGCGGCGGCGGGCAGCGACCCCGCCGCCAGCGCGAGTGCCGCGGCGAGTGCCGCCGCGATCAGCGCCTGACGAGGGCCTGGCATGCGCGCGGCAACTCGCTGAGCCGATAGGTCCGGGGGTGGCGATACTCGGGGTTCGGCGGCGGCGCGGGCGGCGGGTCGATGCGGTCGCGGATCCACTGCGCGGCCTCGTCGCAGCCGTCGCCGGGCGGCGGGGCGGCCTGATCCTCGCAGCCCCGGTTGGTGCAGGCCAGACGGACGTGGAAGTGATAGTCATGGCTGGCGATGGGACGGATCTTGCGCAGATAGCCGCGGTTTCCGCGTTCGGACTGGCACATCATCACCTTGGCGACCGGATCGACGAAGACGCGGGCGACGCGGGGGTCGGACGCCGCTGCCCGCAGCAGCGCATGGTGCGAGGCCGACCACAGCGGGCTGGGCGCCACGCCGCCGCGCGCCACGACCGACTGCGACGACAGGCTTTCGCGCTGGGCCGGCGACAGGCGCAGGCTGGACGGGGGCAGCATCCAGATGTCGGCGTCCAGCCCCATCTGGTGGCTGGCATGGCCGGTCAGCATCGGGCCGCCGCGCGGCTGGCTCATGTCGCCGACATAGATCCCCGGCCAGCCGAAGCGCGTCGCCTGCCGCGACAGGTCGATCAGGAAATCGACCAGTTGCGGATGGCCCCAGTTGCGGTTGCGCGACAGGCGCATCGCCTGCCAGGTCGGGCCGGTTTCCGGCAGTTGCACGCTGCCCGCGGCGCAGCCCCGCGAATAGCCGCCGATCGCCAGCGGCTGGCCGCGGCTGGGCGCCCGCTGGCCGCCGAACACGTCCTTGGCCAGCGGATCGGCCAGCGCGGGCGCTGCGGGAAGGGCCAGCGCCAGCAGCGCGGCGGCCAGGGTCAGGGTCTTGCGGATCACGGTTCGGGCTCTCCCTCTGGGTTGACCCAGCTTAGCAGCGCCAGCGCCAGAAGGAACATCACGATCAGCGGCGAGATGCCGATCCGCTGGCTGTCCGACAGGTCGGTGGCGACCGCGATCAGCAGGGGGGCCAGGAAGGCGGTGGCCTTGCCCGACAGCGCGTAAAGGCCGAACGCCTCGGTCGCGCGGGCCGCGGTGGTGTGGCGCACCATCATGGTGCGGCTGGCCGACTGCAGCGCGCCGCCCGCGCCCCCGATCGCCACGCCGCAGGCCAGAAACAGCGCGTCCGGCAGGCGCGAGCCGGGGTCCAGCGGCAGGCCGAACAGGGATTGCCGGCTCATCCCGACGACCAGGGTGCAGACGGCGATCAGCACGGCGATGGCCACCGCGATCACGGGCCTGGGCCCCCAGCGCCGGTCTGCCCGCCCGCCCAGCCAGCTGATGACGGCGGCGGCGACCGCGCTGACCACGCCGAAGACGCCCGACCAGATCACCGGCCAGCCCAGCACCGTCGCCGCATAGACGCCGCCGAAGGCATAGAGCGCGTTCAGCGCATCGCGCGAGAACATCGACGAGGCCAGCCACGCCGCCAGCGATCGGCGGCGGCGCAGCGACCAGATCAGCCGGCCCAGGTCGGCCGCGACCCGGCGGGCCCGGAACGGGGTGCCGGTGCCCGCAGGCTCGCGCACCCACAAAAAGAACGGGATCATGAAGACCGCGTACCAGATCGCGGTGAACGGGCCGACAAAGCGCGTGCCCTCGCGCGCGCTTGCGTCCAGCCCAAGCGCGGGCGGGTTGCCCAGCAGCGTCAGGCCCGTCGTGCGGCTTTCGGCAAAGAACGCCAGCATGACGACCAGCGCCACCACGCCCCCCAGATAGCCGAAGGCGAAGCCGGTTCCCGAAATCCGCCCCATCTCGGCCCGCGTGCCCAGCGAGGGCATCAGCGCGTTGGTGAAGATGGTGGCGAACTCCATCCCGATCAGGCCGATGCCGAACAGCACCAGCGCCTGGGTCAGCGCGCCGCCGTCGGGGGTCAGGGTCCACAGCCCCGCGCTGCCCACGACATACAGCGCCGAGAACAGCCAGATCCACGGCATCCGCCGCTCCGTGGTGTCGGCCACCGCCCCCAGCACGGGGGCCAGCACCGCGATCGCGATGCCGGTCAGCGACAGCGCATAGCCCCACATCGCCTGCGCCTGCGCGCCCGCGTGGACGGCGTCCGCCGCGCCCAGCATGGCAAAGCGGTGCTGCGCCACCTCGGCGAAGTAGATCGAGAAGATGAAGGTCAGCAGCAGCGTGCTGTAGGGCTGGCTGGCCCAGTCGAAGAACCACCAGCCCCAGATCCGCCTGCGGTCCATGCCACCCCCGGTCCCCTTGATCGCGGCGCATAAGGCACCGGGCGGGTCAGGCTGGCAAGTCGTCGGTTCGGTCATCCCCAAGGTCGCCGATCCGGGGCGGCCAGGGGCGGCGGGCGTCGGCCTCGACCCAGGCCAGGACCCAGTCGGGCAGGGGCGGGCTGGCCTCGGGGTGGCCCATCGCGGCCATGAAGTCGGCGGGCGGCACGATGCCCGCGCGCTGCCCGCCGACGATCGCCACGCGCAGCAGCATGTGGTTGGCGCAGTCGCCGCGGGTCCACATCGACTGCTCCATATACAGGAACCGCTCGTCCCAGCCCAGCATGCGCGAGACCTGCGTGAACCGCTGCATCGCCCGGATGCGGCGGCGATAGCGAACCGAGTTGCCCGCCACCGTGAAGCCCCAGCCCCGGGCCCGCAGCGTGTCGGTGATGCCCAGCCGGATCGCCATCGGAATCCGGCCCAGGTCGTACAGCGTCAGGGTGCGGCCGTTGTTCAGCTCGATCCAGGGGTCGAGGTCCCAGGGCCAGCAGCGATGGGTCGAGACGTGGATGCCCAGCGGCGGCAGGCGCGGCGCGCGGCGCGCGGCCACCACCTCTCGGGCAAAGCGGATCAGCGGATACATGGGCGCCCCCTGGACAGTGCGGACCTGCGCCGGGGCTAGGACGGCCTGCCGCGGGCGTCAACCGTGACGGGGCGTGACGGGCGGCGGGGCGGGACGGCCCCGCCACGCCGCACGGGTCGTGCCCCCCGGCGTGGGTCGCCCGCCCGCAGAGCGCTTCGCCGGCCGTCCAGCACCGCCCGCGCGCGTGCCGGGCCAGTGTGCCGCCAGTGTGCCGCCGGTCTCTTGCGCGGCGTTGCGATGCGGCGCGCCTTGCGCCGGCAGGCGCTCTCGCCTACCTGATGCCCACCCTTTCGGAGGCGAGGCCGCGATGACGACGCTTTTTCAGGCGCTGATGCTGATCCTGGACGTGATCTGGTTCATCATGATCGCCCACATCATCATGTCGTGGCTGATCAACTTTCAGGTGCTGAACCTGCGCCAGCCGCTGGTCGCGCAGGTCTGGGACGGGCTGTCGCGGCTGCTCGAGCCGCTGTATCGACCCATCCGCAACATCCTGCCCGACATGGGCGGGCTGGACCTGGCGCCGCTGGTGGTGTTCATCGGTATCGTCATCCTGCAACGGGCGCTGGCGAACAACGCCGGGTTCTTCCTGGGCTATTGATGGCGGACCCGCAGGCGGCCGACCTGCTGCGGCGGGTCTGGGGCTTCGACGCGTTCCGCCCCGGCCAGCAGGAGATCGTGGAGGCCGTGGCCGCCGGCCGCGACGTGCTGGCCATCATGCCGACCGGCGGGGGCAAGTCGCTGTGCTATCAGCTGCCCGCCCTGATGCGGGACGGCGTGACGGTCGTCATCTCGCCGCTGATCGCGCTGATGCGCGACCAGGTCCGCAGCCTGCGCGCCGCCGGTGTCGCCGCCGGCGCGCTGACCAGCGGCAACACCGACGACGAGACGCGCGAGGTCTTCGACGCGCTGGCCGCCGGCACGCTCAAGATCCTCTACATGGCGCCCGAGCGCCTGGCCTCGGGCGGCACGCTGCCCCTGCTGCGGCGCGCGGGCGTGACCGCCCTGGCCGTGGACGAGGCGCATTGCGTCAGCCAGTGGGGCCACGACTTCCGCCCCGACTATCTGCGCGTGGGCGAGATGAAGCGCGCGCTGGGCGTGCCGCTGGCGGCCTTCACCGCGACGGCGGACGCCGAGACGCGCGAGGAGATCGTGGCGCGTCTGTTCGAGGGCGCGCGCCCTGCGGCGTTCCTGCGCGGCTTCGACCGGCCCAACATCCACCTGGCCTTTCAGCCCAAGGACGGGCCACGCCGCCAGATCATGGAGTTCGCCGCCGCCCGGCGCGGCCAGTCCGGCATCCTGTACTGCGCGACCCGCGCCCGGACCGAGACGCTGGAGGCGGCGCTGAACGAGGCGGGCATCCCGGCCGCGGCCTATCACGGCGGCATGGAGGCCGAGCGGCGGCGCGAGGTCGAGGGCCGCTTCCAGCGCGAGGACGGGCTGGTGGTGGTGGCGACCGTGGCCTTTGGCATGGGCATCGACAAGCCCGACATCCGCTGGGTGGCCCATTCCGACCTGCCCAAGTCGATCGAGTCCTATTACCAGGAGATCGGCCGCGCGGGCCGCGACGGAGCGCCTGCGGAAACGCTGACGCTGTATGGCCCCGACGACATCCGCCTGCGCCGCACCCAGATCGACGAGGGGCTGGCCCCGCCCGACCGCAAGGAGGCCGACCACGCCCGGCTGAACGCGCTGCTGGGGCTGGCCGAGGCCGCGGCCTGCCGGCGCCAGGTGCTGCTGGGTTATTTCGGCGAGACGGCCGAGCCGTGCGGCAACTGCGACCTGTGCGACACCCCGCCCGAGGTCTTCGACGCGACCCAGCCGGTGCGGATGGCGCTGTCGGCGGTGCTGCGGACGGGCGAGTGGTTCGGCCAGGGCCACATCATCGACGTGCTGACCGGCACCGTGACCGACAAGGTCACGCAGCGCGGCCACGACCAGTTGCCGACCTTTGGCGTGGGCCGCGCCACGCCCAAGGGCGAATGGCAGGCGATCCTGCGCCAGATGCTGGGCCGCGACCTGATCCGCCCCGACCCCGAACGCCACGGCGGGCTGCGGATCACCGCGGCCGCGCACCCGGTCCTGCGCGGCGAGGCGGCGGTGATCCTGCGCCGCGACCTGGTCCGCAAGGCGCGTCCCGCCACCGTCGTCAGGACCCAGGTGGACGAGGAGGACGCGCCCCTGCTGTCGGCGCTGAAGGCCAAGCGGCGCGAGCTGGCCGAGGCGGCGCGGGTGCCCGCCTATGTGATCTTTCCCGACCGCACGCTGATCGAGATGGCGCAGGCCCGGCCGCGCACGCTGGACGACATGGCGCGGATCGGGGGCGTGGGCGCGAAAAAGCTCGACAGCTTCGGCGCGGCCTTCCTGTCGGTGATCGCAGGCGAGGTCGCGCCCATGCACCCCGCCCGCCGCGCGCTGGCCGGGCGACCCGAAGGCGCGCTGTTCGACCGGCTGGACGCCGCTCAGCGGCGGCTGGCACGCGGCGAGGACGGCACCGAAAAGCCGCTGTCGGTCGGCAACGCCACGCTGCGGCGCATCGCGCAGGACCGCCCGCGCGACCTGTCGCGCTATCTGGATGCGCCCCGGCTGGACCGGTTCGGCCCCGCGTTCGCCGTCGAGATCGCCGAACCCGGCTGACGGACGGGACAGGCCCGTGCCGCGGCGATCCGGGGGCGCGGTGCGGCCGTTTCCTTGCGCCCTGACCGACAGCCGGGAGTCCTGCCGGACGGCGCCCTTAGCCTTCGGTGGCCTGCTGCATCGAATCCGGGCGTCGTGCGTCCGCGCCGGTCGGCACGCCCGCACGGATGATGCGGCCAAGGCCGTCCATCCCGCCGCCGCCAAATGCACGGCCTGCGGGCGCGCCGCGTTTGCCGCGGTCGAGAGTCCCGCGCACAGGACGCACCCGGGGTCGTCAGTCCGCGCCCGCCGCCGGCTGCGTCGCATCCGCCGGGATCGTGTCCAAGCCGTTCGTTGCCGCGGCGGGCGCGGCTTGGCCGTCCGCAGGGGGGGCGGGGCTGCGCGCAAAGCTGTCGCTCAGCTCGGCCGCGACGCGCGGCTGGTCCTCGGCATCGGCCAGCGGCCAGATCAGCACAAAGCCTTCGGCGCGCCCGTCCGCGACCCGCGCCTCGGCCTGGCCGATGTGGGTCGCGTTCTGGCCGCGCAGCACGGCGCGGCCCGGCGTCACCATGCGCTCGGGCGCGGGCACCCAGCCCAGCGCGGTGACAAGGCCGGTGAAGTCCAGCATCTCCTGCTGGCCGCCCGGCGCCGACCACAGGATCAGCGCGGCGCCCGAGCCGTCGCGCGGGCCATAGATCGACAGTCCCTGCTCGGTCCGGTCGAAGATCAGCCGGTCCATCGGCGCAGTGACCGACAGGCCGCTGGCCGCGTCGTCCAGCCGGGTCAGGCCCATCTGGTCGCGCCAGGCCGCGCGTCGTGCGATCAGCGCGGCCATGGCCGTGCCCGCGTCGGGGGCGGCGCGCTGGGCCATGATCTCGGCCGCGATGGCGTCGCGCGTCCGCGGCCCGTCCTTGCCGTCGATCGCGCCGTCGTAAAGCCCGGCCCAGCGCAGCGCGCGCTGGACTTGGTCCAGCGGCGGCAGGGGCGCGTTCCCGGGCGGCGGCAGGTCGGGGGCGCGGCCCGCATCGGCGACCGGACCCAGGCGGTCCGCGCCTGCGACGAAGGCATCATCCGCGGCGCGGCCCGCCGCCTGCATCGCATCCAGCCAGGCGGCAGCCGTGTCGCGCGCCATCGGCCCCAGCGCCACGGCGAACCAGCCGTCGGGCAGGGCGTAAAGCCCGGCCTCGGGGAAATCCTTGCGCCAGTCGGCCAGCGCCGCGTCCGCCTCGGCCCGCGTGGCCAGGGCCTGCAGGCGAATATAGTCGCCGGGCGCGGGCTGGTCGGGGGCAGGTTGGTCGGCTGTGGGCTGGCCGGCTGTGGGCTGGTCGGGGGCGCCGGCCTGCGGCTGGGCGGCGGTGGGGTCGGCCGACGGATCGGGCGCGGGCGCGGCGTCCGGCTGCCCCGTGGCCGCCGTCGGGGACGCAGGTGTCAGCGCGTCGGGCACGGGGCCAAGGAAGCTGTCGCCCGGCACGCGGCCCGCGCCCTTCAGCGCCTCGAGCCTGGCCTGCGCCTCGGCGCGCTCCATCGGGCCCAGCGCGATGGCGGTCCACCCCTCGTTCAGCGCAAACGTCACCACGTCGGGAAACTGCGCCGCCCAGCGGGCGGCGGCCTCGGCTGCGGCGCCGGCGTCGCGCTTGGCCTCAAGCCGCAGGACGACGGGCTCGGCCAGCGCCAGCCCCGGCAGAAACATCGCGATCAGAAAAGCCCAAGCTCGCATCCGCGCCCCGTTCGTGACCCGTCATTGACCCGGTCAGACCCGCCCCCTAGAAGGCGCCTGACATTCGCGTCAGTTATGCGAAAGGACGCTGGAATGACCAGCCCCCAGACCGATCAGGGCGCCGGCATCGCCGATGCGGGCGCGCGGGCCACGCCCGGCGCGAACGGCCCGCGCTGTTTCCAGGACGTGATCCTGCGCCTGCAATCCTATTGGGCCGCGACCGGCTGCGCCGTGCTGCAACCCTATGACATGGAGGTGGGCGCCGGCACCTTCCACCCGGCGACCACCCTGCGGTCCCTGGGCACCCGCCCCTGGGCCGCGGCCTATGTCCAGCCCTCGCGCCGCCCGACGGACGGGCGCTATGGCGAGAACCCGAACCGCCTGCAGCATTACTATCAGTATCAGGTCATCATCAAACCCTCGCCCCCGGACCTGCAGGACCTGTATCTGGGCAGCCTGCGGGCGATCGGGCTGGACCCCCTGATCCACGACGTCCGCTTTGTCGAGGACGACTGGGAATCGCCCACGCTGGGCGCCTGGGGCCTGGGGTGGGAGGTCTGGTGCGACGGGATGGAGGTCAGCCAGTTCACCTATTTCCAGCAGGTCGGCGGCCACGACTGCCGCCCCGTCTCGGGCGAGCTGACCTATGGGCTCGAACGGCTGGCGATGTACGTGCTGGGCGTGGAACACGTCATGGACATGCCCTTCAACGCCCCCGACAGCCCGATCCCGCTGACCTATGGCGACGTCTTCCGCCAGACGGAACGCGAATACAGCCGCTGGAACTTCGAGGTGGCCGACACCGACATGCTGCTGGCGCACTTCAGGGACGCCGAGGCGGAATGCGCCCGCATCCTTCAGGCGCCTGCGGAAGACAGCGCCGGGCGGCGCATCCCGATGGCGCACCCGGCCTATGACCAGGCGATCAAGGCCAGCCACATCTTCAACCTGCTGGACGCGCGCGGCGTCATCTCGGTCACGGAACGCCAGGCCTATATCGGCCGCGTGCGCGCGCTGGCCAAGGCCTGCGCCGACCTGTTCGTGACGACCGAGGCCGCGACCGGCACAACCCCGGGGGACGTCGCATGACATCGGGCAAGATCATGGTGTCGATGCTGGTGCTGGTCTCGCTGCTGGCGGGAATGGCGGTCTGGTATCTGCAGGTCTACGGCTTCTACGAGGAGGTGGACGAGATCACCGGCGCGGGGCAGATCGTCGTCACGGACGCGGCCGGGGCCACGCATCCGGTCGCGATCGAGGGGTTCCGCGCCATCGACGCCTCGTCCTCGCCCATCCGCTATCGCGCCTGCTTCACGCTGGACCCCGCGCAGGTCGCCCAGGCTGCCCCCTATCCCGCCGCGACGCCGCTGAACGGGCCGAACTGGTTCCAGTGCTATTCGGCGCGCGCGCTGACGGCCGACCTGGAAAGCGGGGCCGCAAAGGCGGTGCTGGGGCAGGCCGAGGTGCGCCCCGACGTGGACCGGGTGATCGTCGTCTATCCCGACGGCCGGGCCTTTGCCTGGCACCAGTTCAACGACAAGACCCCGGAACGAAAGGTCATGGACTGATGCCCGACCTGCTGATCGAGCTGTTCTCCGAGGAGATCCCGGCGCGCATGCAGTCGCGCGCGCGCGAGGACCTGCGGCGCCTGATCACCGACGGTCTGGTCGAGGCCGGGCTGACCTATCGGTCCGCCAATGCCCTGTCCACGCCGCGCCGGCTGGCGCTGGCGGTCGAGGGGCTGACCGCGCAATCCCGCCCCGTGCGCGAGGAGCGCAAGGGGCCGAGGACGGACGCGCCCGCGGGGGCCATCGAGGGCTTCCTGCGGTCCACCGGCTTGACGCTGGAGCAGCTGGAACGCCGGGCCGAGAAAAAGGGCGAGGTCTTCTTCGCCGTCATCGAACGGCCCGGCCGCGGCGCGCCCGAGATCGTGGCCGAGGTGCTGGAGGCCGCGATCCGCGACTTTCCCTGGCCCAAGTCGATGCGCTGGGGGTCGGGGCCGCTGCGCTGGGTCCGCCCGCTGCATTCGATCATCGCCATCCTGTCGGACGAGGCGGGTGCGCAGGTCGTGCCGCTGACCGTGGACGGCATCACGGCCGGCGACACGACGCGCGGCCACCGGTTCATGGCGCCAGACGCCTTCCGCGTGACGGGCTTTGACGATTACGCCGCCAAGCTGCGCCGCGCCCGCGTGATGCTGGACCCCGCCGAGCGCGACTCCGCGATCCGGCAGGAGGCCGCGACCCGCGCCTTTGCCCGCGGGTGGGAGATCGTGGCGGACGAGGGGCTGATGGCCGAGCTGGCCGGGCTGGTCGAATGGCCCGTGCCGCTGATGGGGGTGATCGAGGACCGCTTCCTCGACCTGCCGCCCGAGGTGCTGCAGACCTCGATGAAGGCGCACCAGAAGTTCCTGTCGGCCCGCAACCCCAGGACGGGCCGGATCGAGGGCTTTGTCACGGTGGCCAACATCGAGACGCCCGACGACGGCGCGACGATCCTGGCCGGCAACCAGCGCGTCCTGGCCGCCCGCCTGTCGGACGCCGCCTTCTTCTGGGAGAACGACCTGCGCGAGGCGCGGTCGGGGATGGAGACGTGGAAGAAGGGGCTGGAGGCCGTGACCTTCCACGCCAAGCTCGGCTCGCAAGCCGACCGGGTGGAGCGGATCGCGGCGCTCGCCCGCGAGATTGCGCCCGCCGTGGGGGCGGACCCCGATCAGGCCGAGCAGGCGGCAAGGGTTGCCAAGCTGGACCTGCGGTCGGCCATGGTCGGCGAGTTCCCCGAGTTGCAAGGCACGATGGGCCGCTATTACGCGCAGGCCGCCGGGTTGCCGGACGCGGTCGCGGACGCCGCCCGCGACCACTATTCGCCGCTGGGGCCGTCGGACGAGGTGCCCAGCGCGCCTATGTCGGTCGCCGTGGCGCTGGCCGACAAGCTGGACACGCTGACCGGCTTCTGGGCGATCGACGAGAAGCCGACCGGGAGCAAAGATCCCTTTGCGCTGCGGCGCGCGGCGCTGGGGGTGATCCGGCTGGTGCTGGGGAATAAGCTGCGCTTAGTGCTGAATGACGTCTTTTTCTCATCGCTTCCTGCAAATGCTAAGTCAGCGCTGTCCGTGCTGTCGGCTGATGCCTCGGCGACAAGAGAAAAATATGCGTCGCTCTCAAAAATCCCAGCGGCGCAGTTGTTGCACAACGAACTGATTGCTGCCCTCTTCGAGGAGGCAGAGAAAGCCGAACCGGAGTCAAAAACGGTTCTTATCGCGGCGTATGATCCAGAGATTGTAGCCGCCGACCTCCTCGCCTTCCTCCATGACCGCCTCAAGGTCCATCTCCGCGATCAGGGCATCCGCCATGACGTGATCGACGCGGTGCTGGCGATGCCGGGCAGCGACGACCTGACGCTGGTGGTCAACCGCGCCACCGCGCTGAACGCGATGCTGGGGACCGGGGACGGGCCGAACCTGCTGCAGGGGCTCAAGCGCGCCGCCAACATCCTCGCGCAGGCCGAGGAGAAGGACGGCGTCGAATATTCCTTCGGCGCGGACCCGAAATTCGCGGACACCGACGAGGAACGCGCGCTGTTCGCCGCGCTCGACGCGGCCGAGCCGAAGATTTCCGCCGCCATGCGGGCCGAGGACTTCCCCGCCGCCATGGCGGCCATCGCCGCCCTGCGCGCGCCCATCGACGCCTTTTTCGAGGCGGTGCAGGTCAACACCGACAACCAGATCCTCCGCCGCAACCGCCTGAACCTGCTGTCGCGCATCCGCGGGGCGGGCCGCCTGATCGCGGATTTCGGAAAGATCGAGGGGTAAGGCCGGGGACAGGTCCCGAGGGCCGTTCCTGTCCCCCCCGCCGGCCGCCCGGCCCCTTGCGCCGCCGCACGGGGGCTGTCTGCCCCCGCGAGGCCTTCGGCCTCTTCCCCCGAGGATATTTCAGGCCGCCCGAGGCCTTTTCGGGCGGGTTCAGGGATCACGGAGGTGTCCAGGCGCGCGGACGGGCCGGGCGGATAGCCGGCGGCGAAGGCCGCGGCAGGCACCCGGGGGGACGGCGGCGAAGGCCCACCTTGCAGCCGCCGCCTGCGCTGCTAGCCTTTGGCGAAAGGGGACCGCCATGACCGACTTTGCCGCCACCCGCCGCGCCTTTCACCTGCCCGACGGGATCACCTATCTGGACGGCAACTCGCTGGGCCCGATGCCGCGCCATGCCGCCGACCGCGTGGCGGCGATGATGCGGGACGAGTGGGCCGGGATGCTGATCACCGGCTGGAACCGCGCCGGCTGGTATGACCAGCCGCGCCGCGTGGGCGACCGGATCGCGCGGCTGATCGGTGCGGGCGAGGGGCAGGTCGTCATGGGCGACACGCTGTCGATCAAGGTCTTTCAGGCGCTGTCCGCCGCGCTGGCCCTGCGTCCCGGCCGCCGGGTGATCCTGTCGGACAGCGGCAACTTCCCCTCGGACCTGTATGTCGCGCAGGGGCTGGCCCGCATGACCGGGGCCGAGCTGCGCGTCGTGGCGCCCGAGGATGTGGCGGCGGCGATCACCCCCGATCTGGCCGTCCTGATGCTGACCGAGGTGGATTACCGCACCGGCCGGCGCCACGACATGGCCGGCCTGACCGCTGCCGCGCAGGGGGCGGGGGCGCTGACGGTCTGGGATCTGGCCCATTCGGCGGGCGCGGTGGACGTGGACCTGCTGGGCGCGGGGGCCGATTTCGCGGTCGGCTGCACCTACAAGTACCTGAACGGCGGGCCGGGCGCGCCGGCGTTCATCTGGGTCAACCCCCGCCACGCCGACGCGGCGCAACCTGTCCTGCAGGGCTGGATGGGCCATGCGGCGCCCTTTGCGTTCGACCCCGCCTATGCCCCCGCGCCGGGGATCGAGCGGATGCGCGTCGGCACGCCGCCGGTCATCGCGCTGGCCGCGCTGGAGGCGGCGCTGGACGTGTGGGAGGGCGTGGACATGGCCGCGCTGCGCGCGCGCTCGGTGGCGCTGACACAGGCCTTCATCGCCGGCGTCCGGTCCGCCTGCCCGGAGGTGGTGCTGGCCAGCCCCGGCGATCCGGCCCTGCGCGGGTCGCAGGTCAGCCTGCGCCATCCGCAGGCTTACGCCGTCATGCAGGCGCTGATCGACCGCGGCGTGATCGGCGATTTCCGCGCCCCGGACCTGCTGCGCTTCGGCTTTGCGCCGCTGTTCAACGGGCCGGACGACGTGGACCGCGCCGTCGCCACGCTGGCCGCGATCCTGCGCGAGGGCTCGTGGGACCAGCCCCGGTTCCACCAGCGGGCGGCCGTCACGTAAAATCCTCACCTCAATGTGCTTTCCATTGCCAGCCGGGGCCGGCAATAGAACAGCCATTCAAAGGACAGGCAGCTCGTGCGGCAGACTTCCTCGACAGGCCCCCGGTCGCTTGCGACCGTTATCCTGATGGCGCTGGCCGTCCTTGCCGTGCTGGTCAAGGCCGCGCCCGCGCAGAGGCCCGATGCACCGGGTTCCGGCGCGTCCCGGACTGCCGCGCCGCTGGCGGTCGAATTCGTGGCCGTGGCGCGCCGGCCGCTGACCTTCGACATGGCGCTGACCGGGACCATCGCGGCGCGCGACAGCATCGCCCTGTCGTTTCCCCAGGGCGGCAAGATCATCCAGGTGCTGGTCGATGCCGGCGACCGCGTGCGCGAGGGCCAGGTGCTGGCGCGGCTGGACCCCGTCCAGCAGCAACAGGCGCTGGCGGCCGCCCAGGCCTCGCTGGGCGCGGCGCTGGCCTCGCTGGAGCAGGCGCAGCAGGCGGCCACCCGCTCGGACGAGATGCTGCGGCGGGGCGTGGGCACCGCCGCAGCCCGCGACGACGCGCGCCGCGCCCTGTCGGCCGCCGAGGGCGAGGCGGAGCGCGCCCGCATCGCCGTCGATCAGGCGTCCCGCGCCCGCGAGGACACCGAGCTGAGGGCCCCCCAAGCGGCGGTCGTGACCGTCCGGTCGGGCGAGCCGGGCCAGATCGTCGGCCCCGCGCAGGACGTGTTGCAGGTGGCTGCGCTGACCGGCCTCGAGGCGGTGTTCCAGGCCCCCGACGGCCCCGATCTTGACGCCGCGATGGGCGCGGCCGTCATGTTGCACCCCCTGGACCGGCCCGGCACCACCCTGACGGCGACGGTCAGCGAGATCGCGCCGCTGGTCGATCCGGCGACCGGGGCAGTCACCGTCCGCGCGACGATCCCCGGCCCCACCGACACCTCGCTGCTGGGCGCAGCGGTGCGGGGCAGCGTGCGCCTGCCGGTCGGGACCGGCATCGTGGTCCCCTGGACGGCGCTGACCGTGACCGGGGACCAGCCCGCGGTGTGGCGGGTCGGCCCGGACGGCCGGGCGACGCTGACGCCGGTCACGGTCGAGCGGTTCCAGACCGAGGTGGTGATCCTGCAATCGGGCGTCGAGCCGGGCGATACCGTCGTGGGCGAGGGGTCGCAGATGATGTTTCCCGGCCGGCGCGTCACCGCGGGGCAGGTGCGGCCATGACCCGCGTGGGCTGCCATGCGGCGCGGCTGCTGATCGCCGGCGCGCTGGCGCTGGCCTTGGCCAGTCCCCTCGCCGCGCTGACCCTGCCCTGGGACACGGCCAAGGCGCCCGCGCCCCAGGCGCCGCCGCGCCCCGTCGTGACCGAGATCGTGACCGACATGGCCGCGCAGGTCCGCAGCATCCCCGGCATCATCGTCGCGCGGTCGCAGGTGGACATGGCGTTCCGCACCTTGGGCCGCATCGTCGAACGCGACGTGGACATCGGCGACCGGGTGCGGCGGGGGGCGCTGCTGGCCCGCCTCGACGGCGAGACCCTGGACGGCAACGTCCGCGCGGCCGAGGCGGCGGTGTCGGCGGCCGAGGTGAACCTGTCCACCGCACGCAGCACCGCCGAGCGCACGCGCGCGCTGGCCGAACGCAACGTCGCCTCGCGCGCGCAGCTGGAACAGGCCGAGCAGGGCCTTGCCGCCGCCGAGGCCGCGATGGCCGAGGCCCGGTCGCAACTGGTCCGGGCCAGCGACGCGCAAGGCTTTGCCGAGATGCGCGCGCCCATCGACGGGGTCGTCAGCGAGGTCTTTGCCAGCAAGGGCGCGGTCATCGCTGCGGGCGAGCCGGTGCTGACCCTGTCGGGCGAGGACGGGCTGGAGGCGAGGATCGACGTAAGCGAGGCGCAGCGCGCCATGGGGGTGAGGATCGGGACCGCGTTCCTGGTCAGCCGCGCCGCCGCCGATGCCGCGCCGGTGCGCGCGGTCGTGCACCGGGTCGAACCGGTCGCCGATGCCCAGACGCGCACCCGCCGGGTCCACCTGACCCTGGCGGACGCGCGCGGCTTTCGGCTGGGCACGCTGATCCGCGCGGTGCGGGCCGACGGCAACGCCGAGGTGCTGACCGTGCCCGCCGCGGCCATCGTGGGCGGCGACGCCCCGGCGGTGTGGGTCGTCGCCCGCACCGATGCGGGCCGGGTCGTCACCCGCCGCGCCATCGCCACCGGCGAGGGCTGGGCCGACCGCGTCGTGGTGACGGCGGGCCTTGCGGCCGGCGACGAGGTCGTGATCCGCGGGGTCAACTCGCTGGCCGAGGGGCAGGCGGTGGGCCGCCGGGTCGATCCATGATGCGCCCGCGCGCCTGTCCGTCCCGCCCCCGGGCCGCCACCTCCCCCACCGACGCACGGGCCGCGGCCCGCCCCCCGACAGGACGGCCAGGATGAGACGCAGCGCCTTCAACCTGTCGGACTGGGCACTGCGCCACAGGTCGTTCGTCTGGTTCCTGCTGGTGGTCTCGATGGTCGCGGGGATCATGGCCTATCGCAACCTCGGCCGCGAGGAGGACCCCGACTTCACCATCAAGGTGATGGTCGTCACCGCCGCGATGCCCGGCGCCACGATCGAGGAGACGCTGGACCAGGTCACGGACCGCATCGAGACCAAGCTGGAGGAGCTGGACGAGCTGAAGTTCACCCGCTCGGTCACGCTGCCCGGACAGGCCGTCGTCTATGTCGAGCTGCTGGAGACGGTGCGCGGCCCCGCCGTGGCCGAGACGTGGAAGCGCGTCCGGTCCATGATGTCCGACATCCGCCCCGAGTTCCCGCAGGAGTTCGCGGGCTTTCAGTTCAACGACAGCTTCGGCGACGTGTTCGGCAACATCTATGCCTTCACCGCCGACGGATTCACCCAGCGCGAGCTGCGCGACCGGGTCGAGGCCATCCGCAAGCAGATCCAGGGGCTGCCCCAGGCCGGAAAGACCAGCCTGCTGGGCGTGCGCGAGGAGCAGATCTACCTCGAGTTCTCGTCCGCGCGGCTGGCCGCGCTGGGGGTCCAGCAGTACGAGGTGATCCAGACGCTGGCGGCCCAGAACGCCATCGCGCAGTCGGGGATCGTCCAGGCGGGGCCGGAACAGGTTCTGGTCCGCGTGGACGGCCAGTTCGACGACGCCGCCGCCATCGCCGCCGTCAACCTGCGGATCGGCGACCGCTTCTTCAACCTCGGCGACGTCGCCACCGTGCGCCGCGGCTATGCCGACCCGCCCGCGTCGCTGTTTCGCTACAACGGGCGCGAGGCCATCGGGCTGGAGGTGGCGATGCGCCAGGGCGAGAACATCCAGACCTATGGCGCGGCGCTGGACGCGATGATGGCCCGCATCGCGGCCGACCTGCCGGTGGGCATCGAGATGCACAAGTTCGCCGACCAGCCGCAGGTGGTCGAGGATGCGGTGGGCCATTTCATCACCGCGCTGGCCGAGGCGGTGGGCATCGTGCTGCTGGTCAGCTTCGTCAGCCTGGGCATGCGGGCGGGGTTCGTCGTCACGCTGACCATCCCGCTGGTGCTGGCGATCACCTTCGTCGTGCTGGACTACTGGGGCATCACGCTGCAGCGCATCTCGCTGGGCGCGCTGATCATCGCGCTGGGGCTGCTGGTCGACGACGCGATGATCGCCATCGAGACGATGATCTCGCGGCTGGAGATCGGCGAGAGCCTGACCGAGGCCGCCAGCTATGCCTGGACCTCGATCGCGTTTCCGATGCTGACGGGCACGCTGGTCACCGTGGCGGGGTTCATCCCGATCGGGCTGAACAGCTCGGCCGCGGGCGAGTTCACCTTTTCGCTGTTTGTCGTCATCGCCGTGTCGCTGGTGGTCAGCTGGATCGTGGCGGTGCTGTTCGCGCCCCTTCTGGGGGTGACGTTCCTGCCCAGCCGGATGACGCACCACGCCGACCGCCCCGGCCCGCTGCGCCGGGGCTTTCGCGCGCTGCTGCGGGCTGCGATGCGGATGCGGTGGCTGACGGTGGCGGCGACGCTGGCGATCTTCGGCGCATCGGTCTGGGCGATGCAGTTCGTGGAACAGCAGTTCTTCCCGACCTCGGACCGGACCGAGGTGGTGATCGACGTGACGGAACGCCACAATGCCTCGATCGCGCGCACCGATGCCTCGATCGCGCAGCTGGACGCCTTCCTGGCCCGGCAGCCCGAGGCGCTGTTCTGGACCAGCTACGTGGGCCGCGGCTCGCCGCGCTTCGTGCTGGCGATGGACGTGCCGACGCCCGGCCCCTTCATGGGCCAGCTTGTGATCCAGACCCCGGACCTGGCCGCCCGCGACGCGCTGAAGGCGCGGCTGTCGGCCTTTGCCCGCGCCGAGATGGTGGGCACCGATGTCTATGTGAAGAACCTGGAAATCGGCCCGCCGGTTGGCAAGCCCGTCCAGTACAGGGTCAGCGCCCCCGACATCGCCGCCGCCCGCGACGCCGCGCGCGGGCTGGCCGCCGTGATCGCCGCGGAACCCCGGCTGCGGGACGTGTCGCTGGACTGGAACGAACCCGCGCGGGTCGTCCGCGTCGCCGTCGATCAGGACCGCGCGCGCCGGCTGGGCCTGTCGAACCAGGACGTCGCGGGCGCGCTGGCGGCGCTGTTCTCGGGCCGCACGGTGACGCAGCTGCGCGACGGCATCTTCCTGATCGACGTCGTCGCGCGCGGCGAGGCCGAGGACCGAAAGTCGCTGGAATCGATCCAGACGCTGGAAATCGCCATGCCCAGCGGTACGCCGATTCCGCTCGCCGCGCTGGCCTCGCTGTCCTACGACACCGAGCAGCCGCTGATCGCCCAGCGCGACGGGCTGCCCACGGTCAGCGTCAAGGCCGCGATCGCCACCGCCGACCAGCCCGCGACGCTGGTCGCCGCGCTGGCGCCCCGCGTGGACGCCTTCGCAGCCACGCTGCCGCCCGACGTGCGGGTGGTGATCGGCGGCACGGTCGAAAGCTCGGGGCAGAGCCAGGCCCCGATCGCGGCGGTGGTGCCGCTGATGCTGCTGACCATGGCCGTGCTGGTGATGGCGCAGATGCAAAGCCTGCGGCTGTCGCTGATCGTCCTTGCCGCGGCGCCGCTGGGCCTGATCGGCGTGGTGGCGGCGCTGGTGCCCTTCGGCGTGCCGATGGGGTTCGTGGCGATCCTGGGCATCCTGGCGCTGGTCGGCATCCTGATCCGCAACTCGATCATCCTGGTGCACGAGATCGAGGTGCTGCGCGACCGGGGCCGCAGCGCCTGGGCGGCCGTCTTCGAGGCATCCGACAGCCGCGCGCGCCCGATCCTGCTGACCGCCGCGGCGGCAAGCCTCGCCCTGATCCCGATCTCGCGCCAGGTGTTCTGGGGGCCGATGGCGTTCGCGATGATGGGGGGCATCATCGCCGGCACGCTGATCACGCTGGTGTTCGTGCCGGCGCTGTACTGCGTCGTGTTCGGCGTCCGTCCTCCGGCGGCGGGCCCGGTGGTGGACCCGGCGGCGGCCCCCGTCCCGGGTCCCACGCCCGCTGCACCCGCCCCCGCCCCCGCCCCCGCAGCGTCTGCCTGACGGCGCGGGCAGCGGGGGCGGGCGGCCCTATTGCCGCCAGAACCGCGGCATCAGCACCACCAGCACCGTGATCAGCTCAAGCCGCCCCAGGTACATGCCCACGATCATCAGCCACTTGGCGGTGGTCGGAAAGTTGGCGACGCTGCCGTTGCCCGTCACCTCGGGTCCCCAGGCGGGCCCGACGTTGGCGATCGCGGTCCAGGCGGCGGTCAGGGCCGTGCGCGGATGCAGCCCGGTCAGCGCCAGCGCCACGATCAGCAGGCCGAAGGTCAGGATGAACAGCGTGAACATCGCCATGACGGAATGCACGACGTCGGCGTCCAGACGCCGGCCCTGCAGCCTGAGCGGCCGGACCCGGTGGGGCGACTGCATCGCCGCCAGCTGGCCGCGCACCGCCTCGAACAGGACCTGATAGCGAAAGACCTTGATTGAGCAGACCGTCGATCCGCTGCACCCGCCGATCAGCCCCGCCGCGATCAGCAGCACGAACGGCAGGTGGCCCCATTGCGTCACGTCCACCGACGCATAACCGGTGCCCGAGATGATCGTGGTGACGTTGAACAGCACCTCGGTTCCCAGCCGCGTGCTGGCCGGCGCGCCCAGCCACAGGACCTGATAGGCGACGATGGTGGCGACCAGCGTCGCGATGATCGCCAGATAGGCGCGGATCTGGCTGTCGCGCCACATCGGGCTCAGGTCGCCGTGCATCGCCTGGACCATGCGCACGAACGGGATCGAGGCGAGGATCGTGAACACCGAGGCCGCGATCTCGGGCGCGCCCAGGAACTTGCCGAAGCTGGCGTCATAGTTCGAGAAGCCGCCCGTGGAACAGGTCGTCAGCGCGTGCATGATGGCGTCGAACCCGCTCAGGCCCAGCGCGGCATAGGTGAGGGCGCAGGCCAGGGTCAGTCCCACATAGATCTCGGTCAGTTGCAGGGCGATGCTGCCCGCGCGGGGCATGACCTTGCCCAGCGTGTCGAACCCCTCGGAGCGGAAGAACTGCATGCCGCCCACGCGCATGACCGGCAGGAAGACCATCGCGACGACGACGATCCCCAGCCCGCCCGACCATTGCAGCAGCCCGCGCCACAGATGCGTGCCGCGCGGCAGGTCGTCCAGGCGCGGGAACGCCGTGGCGCCGGTCGTGGACATGCCCGACATCGATTCGAACATCGCGTCGGTCAGGCTGGCCGCGGGCGCGCCCAGCATGAAGGGCAGCGCGCCCAGCACCGGCAGCACGATCCACAGGCCCGAGGTCAGCAGGAACGCCTGTTCCAGCGTCAGCGTGCCGGACCGCGAGGGCGTGGCCAGCGCGGTCATCGTGCCGCCCAGGATCGTGACCGTGCCCGCCGCCAGGAACGCCCGCCAGTTGGGATCGCCGCGCAGAAGGTCGGCCGCCATCGGCAGCATCATCAGCCCGCCCATTGCGACGGCCAGTCTGGAAATGGCGTGGATCACCGGGCGGACGTCGATCATGCCGCCTGCCTGCCCGCCCGCCGCGCGCCGGTCAAGCAGGGTCGCGCGCCGTCCCTGCCGGATGGGTGCCCCGGTCCGCGTCAGTCTGCGTCAGTCTCCGCGTCAGTCCGCGAACGAGGCGACCGCCCCCCAGACCGCGTCCAGGTCCGCGGCGGTCACGCAATAGGGCGGCAGGACATAGACCGTGTTGCCAAGCGGCCGCAGCAGCACGCCCCGGTCCAGCGCGTGGGCGCGCAGGCGCGGCCCCACCGCCGCCATGTAGCCCTCGGAGTCCGAACGCAGGTCGATGGCCGCGATGGTGCCGGTGCGGCGCGGGTTGGCAAAGCGGGGATCGCGGGCCAGTTCGTCCAGCCGGTCGCCCTGCATCGCGCCCACCGCGTCCAGCCGCGCCTGCATCCCGCCCTCGGCCCAGATGCGGGCATTCGCCAGCCCCGCCGCGCAGGCCAGCGGGTTGGCGGTGTAGCTGGACGAATGGAAGAACGTCTTGGCCCGGTCCTCGGACCAGTGGGCGTGAAACACCGCCTCGGTCGCGAGCGTCGCGGCCAGGGGGATCGCGCCGCCGGTCAGGCCCTTGGACGTGCACAGGATGTCGGGGGCGACCCCGGCGTGGTCGCAGGCCCACAGCCGGCCGGTGCGGCCCCAGCCGGTCATCACCTCGTCGGCGATCATCAGAACCCCGTGGCGGTCGCAGATCGCGCGCAGCCCGGCCAGCACCTCGGGCGGATACATCAGCATCCCGCCCGCGCCCAGCACCAGCGGCTCGGCGATCACCGCGGCCATCTCGCCCGTCGCGGCCAGCGTCTCGAAGATCGCCAGCGTCCCCGCGCCGTCGCCGCGCGGAAAGGGCAGGCGATCGACGGAAAACATCAGCGGCTCGTAGCTGGCGTTGAAGACGCCGCGCTCGCCCACGCTCATCGTGCCGATGGTGTCGCCGTGATAGCCGTGCTCGATCACGGCGATGCGGTGGCGGGGGCGGTCGGTGTTGCGCCAGAACCCCAGCGCCATCTTCAGCGCGACCTCGACGCTGGTCGAGCCGCTGTCGGAATAGAACACCCGCGTCAGGCCGGGCGGGGCCAGGCCGACCAGCGCGTTCGCCAGATCCTCGGCCGGGGCATGGGTCAGCCCGGCGAAGATCACCTGGTCCAGATGCTCGGCCGTGTCGCGGATCGCGTCCATGATGGGGGGGTGGCGGTGGCCGTGGGTGATGACCCACCAGCTGGACACCGCGTCGATCAGCACGCCGCGGTCGGTGGTCAGGTGGACGCCCGCCGCATGGGTGACGACCGGCGGCGGCGGTTCGGTCGCGTGCTGGGTGAACGGCCGCCAGACCGCGCTGTCGGTGCGGCGGGGGGCGTGGTTGCGATCGGCATGGGGCCGGTCGGCGTGACGGGCGGGGACGGTCATGCGAAATCCTTGCGGTCGAAGCCCGCCTGCATCGCGGCGGCCAGGCTGGCGGGGGTCAGCGGGTCCAGGCGGGGCAGCCGACCCAGCGCCCGCACCCCGCCCAGCGCGGCGATGGTGGCGATGTTGTCGGGGTTGTCGTCGCCCACGAAGGCCACGCCGTGAACCCGCACCCCGCGCCGGTCCAGCGATTCCAGCGCCGTCAGCGTGTGGCTGATGGTGCCCAGCCCCGTCGTGGCGACCACGATCACCGGCAGGCCCCAGCGGGCGAACAGGTCCGCCGACAGCAGCTGCCGGGTGATCGGGACCAGCACGCCGCCGGCCCCCTCGATCACCAGCGGGTCGCCGTCGGGGGGCGTCAGCGCGGGGATGGCGACGCCGGCCAGTTCGGCGGCGCGGTGCGGCGACAGCGGCGCAGGCAGGACCACGGCCTCGGGGTGGATGCGCGCGCCCGTCATGCGGTGGACGAACGCCGCATCGCTGCCGGGCGCGGGGGCGTCGGGCGCGCCTGCGGGCCGGGGCGTCACGCCGGTCTGCACGGGCTTCCAGTAGCTGGCCCCGATCAGGCCGACCAGCCCGGCGGCGAACACCGTCTTGCCGATGTCGGTCCCCGTGCCCGTGATTACAAAGCGGGCCATGCATCCTCCAGCACCTCGGCCAGCCGGGTCACGTCGGCCGCCGAGGCGTTCAGCGTCAGGGACACGCGCAGCCGCGCGGTACCGGGCGGCACCGTGGGCGGGCGGATGCCGCGCACATCGAACCCGGCCGCCTGCACGCGCCCCGCCAGCGCCATGGCGTCCGCGTCCGCGCCCACGATCAGCGGCACGATCTGGCTGCCCGACATCGGCAGATGGGGCAGGCGGGTGGCCATCTCGCGCCCGAACAGCGCCACCAGGTCGTGCAGGCGCTGCCGCCGGTCCGGCTCGTCCCGCAGGATGTCCAGCGCCTCGGCCCCGGCCGCCGCCATCAGGGGCGAAGGGGCTGTGGCGAAGATGAAGGGCCGGGCGCGGTTCACAAGGAACGCGCGCAGCACGCGCGGCAGGCACAGCAGCGCGCCCGATCCGCCCAGCGCCTTGCCCAGCGTGTGCAGGGTAATCACGCATTCCCGCCCCTCCAGCGCGTGGCCGAGGCCGCGCCCCCCGGGACCCCAGACGCCCGTGGCGTGCGCCTCGTCCACGATCAGGAACCCCTCGCGCTCGGCCAGCGCGGCCAGATCGTCCAAGGGGGCGCGGTCGCCGTCCATGCTGTAGAGGCTTTCGACCGCGATCCACGCCGCGCCGCGCCCGCCGCCGCGCCGCCAGTCGGCGATCACGTCGGCGGCGTGGCCGGCGTCGTTGTGGCGGAACTCGGCCACCGCGGCGCGGGTCAGCCGCGCCCCTTCGCGGGTGGACGCGTGGCTGAGCGCGTCCATCACCAGCAGGTCGCCCCGCTGCGGCAGCGTCGAGATCAGCGCGACGTTCGCCGGATAGCCGCCGGTGAAGCCCAGCGCGGATTCGGCGCCGAAAAAGGCCGCGGCCTTGGCCTCGAACGCCTCGTGCCAGTCGGTGTTGCCGCGCAGCAGGCGCGATCCCGCCGCCCCCACCGGCACGCCCGCGTCCAGCGCCGCGCGCACGGCGTCGCGCAGGCGCGGCGCGCCGGCCAAGCCCAGATAGTCGTTCGAGGCGAAGTCCACGCCCGCGCGCGGGATCAGCCGCCGCTGGCGCGAGGCCGCCGCCAGCCCGTCCAGGTCGGCGCGAAAGACCGCCAGGCGGTCGGGGGCCGTCCCGCTCTCCGCAGGCCCTTTCATCGCAGGCCCGCTCACCGCAGGATCGGCACCGGCATGGCGGCCCGGTCGGGCGCCGAAGGCAAGGGGGCTGCGTCCTGCGGCGCGTGTTCATGCGCGACCATCGGCGACATCCCCAGCCGGGACAGCAGGCGCATGTCGCGGTCCTCGTCGGGGTTGCCCGCGGTCAGCAGCGTGTCGCCGACAAAGATCGAGTTCGCGCCCGCGAAGAAGCACAGCGCCTGCATCTCGTCCGACATCCCGGTGCGGCCGGCGGACAGGCGGACATGGCTTTGGGGCATCATGATGCGCGCCAGCGCGATGGTGCGGACGAAGTCGATGGGATCGACGGCCTCGGCATCCTGCATCGGGGTGCCGGGGATCGCGATCAGCATGTTGATGGGCACGCTGTCGGGCGGCTCGGGCAGGTTGGCCAGCGTCACCAGCATGTCCACGCGGTCCTGCTGCCCCTCGCCCAGGCCCAGGATGCCGCCCGAGCAGACCTTGATGCCGCTGTCGCGCACCACGGCCAGCGTGTCCAGCCGGTCGGCAAAGCTGCGGGTGGTGATGACGTTGGGATAGTGGCGCTCGGACGTGTCGATGTTGTGGTTGTAGTAGTCCAGCCCCGCGTCCCGGAGCCGCCGCGCCTGGCCCGCGTCCAGCATCCCCAGCGTCATGCAGGTTTCCATGCCCAGCGCCTTGACGCCCTCGACCATGGCGACGACCTGGTCCATGTCGCGGTCCTTGGGGCTGCGCCAGGCGGCGCCCATGCAATAGCGGGTGGCCCCGGCGTCGCGGGCGCGGCGGGCCTCGGCGATCACCCGCTCGACCTCGACCAGCTTCGAGGCGGACAGGCCCGATCCGTGCCGCGCCGACTGGCTGCAATAGCCGCAATCCTCGGGGCAGCCGCCGGTCTTGATCGACAGCAGACGGCTCAGCTGGACGCGGTTGGGGTCGAAGTGCTGGCGATGCACGGTCTGGGCGCGAAACAGCAGCTCCATGAACGGCAGGTCCAGAATGGCGCGGGCCTCGGCCCCGGTCCAGTGCGTGCGGTCGGCTGCGGCGGCGGCGGGACGGGACATGGCACCTCTCTCGACGGTTTTGCAGGCCGCGGTTAGCAGCTTTGCCTGCGCCTGTCCAATAGGCGCGCGGGGTGTTCGCGGCGGGCACGGGGTCCGCCGTGTCGGGCGCGGCAAAGATCATTGACGGCCGCCGGGGCAGCACCTCTAATCGGCGGCGATCCGGGGTCCGCCCCCTGCAAGATAGGTGCCACCGATGACCCTGATGACCCGCCTGGCCTGCTGCGCCGCGGCGCTGGCCCTGTCGGCCGCCGCCGCGAGCGCCGAACCGGCCCTGATCTTTGACCTGGGGGGCAAGTTCGACAAGTCCTTCAACGAGGCGGCCTATGCCGGCGCCGAGCGCTGGAAGGCCGAGACGGGCGGCACCTACAAGGAGCTGGAGATGCAGTCCGAGGCCCAGCGCGAGCAGGCGCTGCGCCGGCTGGCGCAAGCCGGCGCGGACCCGATCGTGATGACCGGGTTTGCCTTTGGCGACGTGCTGAACAAGGTCGCACCCGACTATCCCGACAACCGCTTCGTCATCATCGACATGGTGGTGGACCAGCCCAACGTGCAGTCGATCGTCTTCACCGAGGAACAGGGCAGCTATCTGGCCGGCATCGCCGCCGCCAAGGCGTCCAAGACCGGCACGGTCGGCTTCATCGGCGGCATGGACATCCCGCTGATCCACAAGTTCCAGTGCGGCTATGCCCAGGGCTTCAAGGCGGCGCGGCCGGACGGAAAGGTCCTCGTCAACTATACCGGCACCACCCCGGCCGCCTGGAACGACCCGGTCAAGGGCGGAGAGCTGGCCCGCGCCCAGAAATCGCAGGGCGCGGACGTGATCTATGCCGCGGCGGGCGGCACCGGCATCGGCGTGCTGCAGGCGGCGGCGGACGAAGGCATCCTGTCCATCGGCGTCGATTCGAACCAGAACCACCTGCATCCGGGCAAGGTGCTGACCTCGGTGGTCAAGCGCGTGGACAATTCCGTCTACGACGCCTTCAGCAACCCCGAGGCGATCACCGGGGGCGTCAAGGTCATGGACCTGAAATCCGACGGCGTGACGCTGGCCATGGACGAGCACAACAAGGCGCTGATGACCGAGGACATGGTCAAGGCCATCGACGAGGCCCGCGCCGCCATCGTGGCCGGCACCCTGACGGTGCACGACTACATGACCGACAACGCCTGCCCGGTGGAATGAGCAGGGCTGCGGGCGGGCGATCGTGGGCCTGACGGCCGCCACCGGCGATGCGGCGCGACCGGCCACGGCCGCGCCGCCCGCCATCGAGCTGCGGGGCATCAGCAAGGCGTTCGGCCCCGTGCAGGCCAACCGCGACATCGCGCTGGCGGTGCGGCGCGGCACGATCCACGGCATCGTGGGCGAGAACGGCGCGGGGAAATCCACGCTGATGTCGATCCTTTACGGGTTCTACCGGCCCGACGCGGGGCAGATCCTGATCGACGGGCGCGAGGTGGCGATCCGCGACAGCCAGGCCGCGATCCGGGCGGGCATCGGCATGGTGTTCCAGCACTTCAAGCTGGTGCCGAACTTCACCGTGCTGGAGAACGTGATCCTGGGGGCCGAGGATGGGGCGCTGCTGGCCCCTTCGCTGGGCCGCGCGCGGCGCGAACTGCGGCAGCTGGCGGCGGACTATCAGCTCGAGGTCGATCCCGACGCCGTGGTCGAGGACCTGTCCGTCGGCCACCAGCAGCGGGTCGAGATCCTCAAGGCGCTGTATCGGCGCGCCGACATCCTGATCCTGGACGAGCCGACCGGCGTGCTGACCCCGCCCGAGGCCGACCATCTGTTCCGCATCCTGCGCGGCCTGCGCGACCAGGGCGCGACCGTGATCCTGATCACCCACAAGCTGCGCGAGATCATGCAGATCACCGACGCCGTCAGCGTGATGCGGCGGGGCGAGATGGTGGCGACCGTGCCGACCGCCGACACCACCCCCGAGGCGCTGGCCGAGCTGATGGTCGGGCGCAAGGTGCTGCTGCGGGTGGACAAGGCCCCCGCCGCCCCCGGCGCGCCCGTGATGGAGCTGGCGGGCCTGCGGATGGTGGACGCGGACGGCGTCGAGCGGCTGCGCGGCATCGACCTGACCGTGCGCGCGGGCGAGATCCTGGGCATCGCGGGCGTCAGCGGCAACGGGCAGAGCCAGCTTCTGCAGATCCTGGGCGGCTATCCCGAACCCGGCGCGCAGGTCACGGGGCGGGCGACGCTGAAGGGCGCGGCGCTGCCGCTGGCGGGCGCGGATGCGCGCCAGCGCCGCCGGGTGGGCATCGGCAACATCCCCGAGGACCGGCAGGCCGAGGGGCTGGTGATGGATTTCGCCGCGTGGGAGAACATGGTCTTCGGCCATCACCGCGACCCCGAATACCAGGCGGGCGCGATGATGGACAACGACGCGATCCGCCAGCGCACCGCGCGGCTGATGCAGCGCTTCGACGTGCGCCCGCCGCTGTCGGACCTTGCCGCCAGGAATTTTTCGGGCGGCAACCAGCAGAAGATCGTCTGCGCGCGCGAGATCGAGGAAGGCCCCGCCCTGCTGCTGGTCGGCCAGCCGACCCGCGGCGTGGACATCGGCGCGATCGAGTTCATCCACCGCCGCCTGGTCGAGATGCGCGACGCGGGCGCCGCGATCCTGCTGGTGTCGGTCGAGCTGGACGAGATCCTGGCCCTGTCCGATCGCATCGCCGTCATGTTCGACGGCCGCATCATGGGCGAGCGGCTGCCCGGCGCCACGACGGCGGGCGAGCTGGGGCTGATGATGGCCGGCGTCGGCGAAGGGCGCGCGCGATGACCCGCCTGCCGCGCTGGGCCGATCTGGTGCTGACCCCGCTGATCTCTCTGGTGCTGGCGTTCGGCCTGTCGGCGCTGGTGATCCTGGCCATCGGGGAAAGCCCGTGGCTGGCGTTGAAGACCATGGTCACGGGGGCGCTGGGGTCGTCCTATGGCTGGGGCTACACGCTGTATTACGCCACCAACTTCGTCTTCACCGGGCTGGCGGTGGCGGTCGCCTATCACGCCGGGCTGTTCAACATCGGGGGCGAGGGGCAGGCCGCGATGGGGGGCCTGGGGGTCGCGCTGGTGTGCCTGGCGCTGCCCTGGCCGCACTGGGCGCTGGCGCTGCCCGCCGCGATGCTGGGGGGCGCGGCCTTTGGCGCGCTGTGGGCGCTGATCCCCGCCTGGCTGCAGGCGAAACGCGGCAGCCACATCGTCATCACCACGATCATGTTCAACTTCATCGCCGCGGCGGCGCTGAACTATCTGCTGGCCAACGTCCTGCGCCCGACCGGCAGCATGGACCCCGCGACCGCGCGGTTCCCCGAGGGAACGGCGCTGCCGCGCCTGACCGACATGGCCGCCGCGCTGGGCCTGGACTGGGGCAAGGCCACGCCCGCGAACGTGTCGTTCCTGGTGGCGCTGGCGGCCTGCGGGCTGGTGTGGCTGCTGATCTGGCGCACGCGGCTGGGCTATGAGATCCGCGCCTTCGGCAAGTCGGAACGCGCGGCCCGCTATGCCGGCATCTCGCCCGCGCGCATCACCGTGGTCGCCATGCTGATCTCGGGCGGGCTGGCGGGGCTGATGGCGATCAACAATGTCATGGGCGAGGCGGGGCGGCTGGTGCTGAACAGCGTCGAGGGCGCGGGCTTCATCGGCATCGCCGTCGCGCTGATGGGGCGCAACCATCCGCTGGGCATCCTGCTGGCGGCGCTGCTGTTCGGGTTCCTCTATCAGGGCGGGGGCGAGCTGGCGCTGTTCACCCAGATCCCGCGCGAGCTGATCGTCGTGATCCAGGCGCTGGTGATCCTGTTCACCGGGGCGCTGGACAACATGGTGCGGATGCTGATCGCGCCGCTGTTCGCCCGGCGGGGGGGCGCGTGATGGATCTGGCGACGCTCCTCCAGATCCTCGACAGCGCGACGCGGCTGATGGCGCCCCTGCTGCTGGCCTGCCTGGCCGGGCTGTGGTCGGAACGCGCGGGCGTGTTCGACATCGGGCTTGAGGGCAAGATGCTGATCGCGGCCTTTGCCGCCGCCGCCGTCGCGGCGGTGACGGGCAGCGTCTGGGCGGGACTGGCCGCCGGGATCGGGGCCTCGCTGGCGCTGGCCTGCGTGCACGCGCTGGCCGCGATCACGTTCCGCGGCAATCAGCTGATTTCCGGCGTGGCGATCAACTTCCTTGCGTCCGGGCTGACGGTCCTGCTGGGGCAAAGCTGGTTCGGGCTGGGCGGGCGCACGCCCTCGCTGGAGGGGGCGGCGCGGTTCGCGCCCGTGACCCTGCCGGGGGCCGAGGCGCTCCGCGGCGTGCCGGTGATCGGCCCGCTCTATGCCGAGGTGCTGTCGGGCCACACGCCGCTGGTCTATCTGGCGCTGGCGCTGGTGCCGGCGACCGGCTGGGTGCTGTATCGCACCCGCTTTGGCCTGCGCCTGCGCGCGGTGGGGGAAAACCCCGCCTCGGTCGATACCGCGGGCGTGTCGGTCGTGCGGCTGCGCTGGGCGGCGGTGCTGATCGCGGGCGTGCTGTGCGGTGTGGCCGGGGCCTATCTGGCGACCGGGCTGTCGGCGGGGTTCGTCAAGGAAATGACGGCCGGGCGGGGCTATATCGCGCTGGCGGCGCTGATCTTTGCCAACTGGCGGCCCTGGCGGGCGCTGGGCGCCACCTTCCTGTTCGGCCTGATGGAGGCGGTGGCCAACCGCTTTCCCAGCCTGGAGCTGGGACCGATCACCGTGCCCTCGATGGTCATGACGGCGCTGCCCTATATCCTGACGGTCATCATCCTGGCGGGCTTCATCGGCCGCGCCACACCCCCCCGCGCCGGAGGCGAACCCTATGTCAAGGAGCGCTGAACTTGCCCGCCTGATCCGCGACCGCGCGGGGGCGGCGCCCCCGGACTGCGCGCTGGTCCTGGGGTCCGGGCTGGGCCATCTGGGGTCCATGGTGCGGGGCGTGGCGATCCCCTATGCCGACCTGGACGGGTTCCCCCACGCGGGCGTGTCGGGCCATGTGCCGCAGCTGTTCATCGGCACGCTGGAAGGGCGGCGCGTCGCGGTCCTGGGCGGGCGGGCGCATTACTATGAAACCGGGCGCGCCGACGCGATGCGCCTGCCGCTGGAGGTCCTGGCGGAACTCGGCTGCGAGCGGCTGGTCCTGACCAACGCCGCCGGATCGCTGCGCGACGATCTGCCGCCCGGATCGCTGATGCTGCTGTCCGACCACATCGCGTTCGCCGGCGCCAACCCCCTGATCGGAGAGGCGACCGACGCCCGGTTCGTCCCCATGACCGACGCCCACGACCCCGCCCTGCGCGCCGCCTTGCGCGAGGCCGCGGCCGCCGAGGGCGTCGATCTGCCCGAGGGCGTCTATTGCTGGTTCTCGGGCCCGTCGTTCGAGACGCCGGCCGAGATCCGCGCCGCGCGCGTTCTGGGCGCGGATGCCGTGGGCATGTCCACGGTGCCCGAGATCATCCTGGCGCGGTTCATGGGCCTGCGCTGCGCGGCGGTGTCGGTCATCACCAACATGGGCGCGGGCCTGTCGGCCGAACGCATCAGCCACGACCACACCAAGGCGATGGCGCCCGTGGGCGCGCGCAAGCTGGAACAGGTGCTGCGCCGGTTCCTGCGCGACTGACGCCGCGCGGCGCGGCCGCCGCCTTTTGCCCGCCGCAGCGTCCGCGGGCTGGCGCAGCGGCGCTGGCAGGTCGCCGCGCCTGCGCGCGTGCCCGTCGTGCGATTGCCGTGACATCCCCGCCCCGCGTGGTTATATCAGGCGGGTCAACCGCAGGATTTTTCACGCATGAGCGCAGCCGCCGCGCCCCAGGCCACCTACGACGCCGATTCCATCAAGGTCCTCAAGGGCCTTGAGGCCGTGCGCAAACGTCCCGGCATGTATATCGGGGACACCGACGACGGCTCGGGCCTGCACCACATGGTCTATGAGGTCGTGGACAACGGCATCGACGAGGCGCTGGGCGGGCACGCCGACTCTGTGCTGGTCAAGATCCACGCCGACAACAGCGTCAGCGTGCGCGACAACGGCCGCGGCATCCCCGTGGACATGCACCCCAGCGAGGGCGTGAGCGCCGCCGAGGTCATCATGACCCAGCTGCATGCCGGCGGAAAGTTCGACCAGAACAGCTACAAGGTGTCGGGCGGGCTGCACGGGGTCGGCGTGTCGGTGGTGAATGCGCTGTCGGACTGGCTGGAGCTGCGGATCTGGCGCAACGGCAAGGAACATTTCGTCCGCTTCGAACACGGCGACACGGTCGAGCACCTGCGCGTCGTGGGCGACGCCAAGCCCGGCGAAAGGGGGACCGAGGTGCGGTTCCTCGCGTCGTCCAGGGTGGACGGGGGAACCGGGACGTTCTCGAACCTCGACTATCAGTTCAAGACGCTCGAGGCGCGGCTGCGCGAGCTGGCGTTCCTCAACAGCGGCGTGCGCATCGTGCTGGAGGACGAGCGCCCCGCCGAGCCGCTGCGCACCGAGCTGCTGTACGAAGGCGGGGTGCGCGAGTTCGTGCGCTATCTGGACCGCAGCAAGCAGGCGGTTCTGGCCGATCCCATCTTCATCCAGGGCGAGCGCAACGGCATCAGCGTCGAGATCGCGATGTGGTGGAACGACAGCTATCACGAAACCGTGCTGCCGTTCACCAACAACATCCCCCAGCGCGACGGCGGCACCCACCTGGCGGGATTCCGCGGCGCGCTGACGCGGGTGATCAACAACTATGCCCAGACGAGCGGCATCGCCAAGAAGGAAAAGGTCGATTTCACCGGCGACGACGCGCGCGAGGGGCTGACCTGCGTGCTGTCGGTCAAGGTGCCCGACCCCAAGTTTTCCAGCCAGACCAAGGACAAGCTGGTCAGCAGCGAGGTGCGCCCCGCGGTCGAGACCCTGGTGAACGAAAAGCTGGCCGAGTGGTTCGAGGAAAACCCCGCCGAAGCCCGGTCCATCACCGGCAAGATCGTCGAGGCCGCCCTGGCGCGCGAGGCCGCGCGCAAGGCGCGCGAGCTGACGCGCCGCAAGACCGCGATGGACGTGGCCAGCCTGCCCGGCAAGCTGGCCGACTGCCAGGAAAAGGACCCCGCGCTGGCCGAGCTGTTCATCGTCGAGGGTGACAGCGCCGGCGGGTCGGCCAAGCAGGGACGGTCGCGCCAGAACCAGGCGGTGCTGCCGCTGCGGGGCAAGATCCTGAACGTGGAACGCGCCCGCTTTGACCGGATGCTGTCGTCGGACATGATCGGCACGCTGATCACCGCGCTGGGCACCGGCATCGGACGCGACGAGTTCAGCCTCAAGAAGCTGCGCTACCACAAGATCGTCATCATGACGGACGCCGACGTGGACGGCGCGCATATCCGCACGCTGCTGCTGACGTTCTTCTTCCGCCAGATGCCGGACCTGATCGATGCCGGGCATCTCTATATCGCGCAGCCCCCGCTTTACAAAGTGGCGCGGGGCCGGTCCGAGGTCTATCTCAAGGACCAGTCGGCGCTGGAGGATTACCTGGTCCAGCAGGGGATCGAGGGCGCGGCGCTGCGCCTGGGATCGGGCGAGGAGATCACCGGCGCGGACCTGGCCCGGGTCGTGGACGAGGCGCGGCTGGCGCGGCGGGTGCTGCGGTCCTATCCGACGCATTACCCGCCCCACATCACCGAGCAGGCCGCCATCGCGGGGGCCATGCGGCCCGGCGCGCTGGACGCCGACGCCGCGGGCGTGGGCGAGGCGGTCGCGGCCCGGCTGGACATGATCGCCGCCGAGTACGAGCGCGGCTGGTCCGCCCGGCCCACGCAGGACGGCGGCGTGCGCCTGTCGCGGCTGCTGCGCGGCGTCGAGGAGACGCGGACCCTGGACGGCCCGATGCTGCGGTCGGGCGAAAGCCGGCGACTGGGCCAGATGTCGGACGCGCTGGCCGAGGTCTATGGCGCGCGCGCCGTGCTGGTCCGCAAGGAGCGCACGGTGCCCATCTCGGGCCCGCTGTCGCTGCTGGACGCCATCTTCGCCGAGGGCGAAAAGGGGCTGAGCCTGCAACGCTACAAGGGCCTGGGCGAGATGAACCCCGAGCAGCTGTGGGAAACCACGCTGGACCCGCAGGCGCGCACCATGCTGCAGGTGCGGATCGAGGACGTGGCCGAGGCCGACGACATCTTCACCAAGCTGATGGGCGACGTGGTCGAGCCGCGGCGCGACTTCATCCAGGCGAACGCGCTGAACGTCGAGAACCTGGACGCCTGAGCCGCCCCGCGGGCTGTGGCATATGGGTCACGGGTCGGCCGCCTGCGGGGCGCCCCAAGCATCCGTTTGGCGGCCCGGGCGTTGCAGGGGAAAGCCCGCGTCGCTATGTTTGCCGCTGACAAGGCGATGACCGGGTGCAACCCGGCAACCGCCGAGGAACAGGAGCCTGCCATGACCTTCACATCCGCATTCGCCGTTGTCGCAGCGATCCTGTCTGCCGGCGCCGTCCATGCGGGCGGATTCACGGCCCCGGCGGTCGAGGTCGAGCCTGTGGCCCCCGTGGTCGTCACGGCCGAACCCGCCGAGTGGACAGGCGGCTATGCCGGCCTGACCTTGGGCTATGCCTTCGGCGGCGACGACGATGTCGGCGAATTTACGGGCGATGGTCTGCTGGGCACCCATGAGCTGTCGGGCGCCAACGCCGGCATTCGCGCTGGTTACCGCTGGCAGCGTAATCGTTGGGTCGTCGGGCCCGAAGTGTCGTATCAGGCGGGCGACATCAGTGACGAATTCGACCTGCCGCTGGCGCTGGGCGGCGGAACGTTCGACTCGCAGGTTGACAGTCTGTTGGCTGTCAAGGTCAAGACCGGCTATGCGGTGCGCCCGGACACGTTGGTCTATGGCATCGCCGGTTGGCAGCGAGGCGATTTCACCTATGACTTCGCCGGAGCTGAAACCGAATACGACGCCGAGGGCTATGTCCTGGGGCTGGGTGCGGAACGCAAGCTCACCGACCGCATGTCGGTCACTGGTGAATGGGAGTATTCGGACTTCGGCAGTACCACTGTCGAACTTGAGCCTGGCGTAACCACCTCTGCGACGCCCAAGTTCAACAACCTCAAGCTGGGCCTGAACTTCAAGTTCTGATCGGCCACGCTGTCCTGTTCAGGGGCCGTCCTTTGGGGCGGCCCTTTCTGCATGGGCGGCCGGGTTTGCGCCGGGCGGGCAGGCGAGTGAGGCGCGGCCGTCGGGCGCGGGAACGCTGACGGGCGTTCGGGGTTCAGGGCAGGGGCCGTAGGGGCCGTCCTCTCTGCCGCACGGGGGCGGGCAGGGGCAGCGGCAGGGCCCGGTGGACGCAGGCCACCGCGATCCCCCCCGCGACCCAGCGCGACAGCGCGGGATCGGCCGCATCCAGCCCCCCGGTATAGCGGCCGAAGGCGGGCAGGATCAGGTGCTGCGGCCCGATCAGGGCAGCCCGGCGCCGCGCGCCCGCAAGCCGCACGACCGGGTGATAGTGGCCGCTGATGTCGGGGCCATCGCCCTGCGGTTCGTGGCGCAGGGTGATCCCCCCAAGCGCCACGGCGTCCAGCATCCGGCCCGGCAAGGGCGCGGTCGGCGCCGGGTCATGGTTGCCCGCCACCCAGATCCAGTCCCGCGCCCGTGCCATGCCGTCCAGCGCGCACAGGGCATCGGCATCCAGCGCGCCGGCCGCCGCGTCGTCGTCGAAGCCGTCGCCCAGGCTGATCACCACGGCGGGGTCCAGGGCGTCCAGCTCGTCCCCCAGGCGGCGCAGCGTTTCGGCGGTCTCATAGGGTGGCAGCAGCGCGCCCCCGCGCCGGGCCATGCGTTCCGACTTGCCCAGGTGCAGGTCGGCCACGACAAGCCAGCGGCCCGCAGGCCACCACAGCGCACCCGAGCAGCGCATCTGCAAGGACTGTCCCTGCCAGGCAAAGGCAAAGCCCGTCATCGGGCCGTGCGCGACCGCGACGGACGCGACCGTTCGGGCAGGGCCGCTGCCGCCGCGGGCGCATCGAAGCCCCCGGGGTCGTCGGTCAGCTGCAATCCTGCGGCCTGCATCATCGCCTCTGCCTCCTGCTCGGCCAGCCGCATCCGGCCCTGCCCCTCGATCCTGACGCGCCCCATTTCCAGCATCAGGGGTGCGGCCAGGGGGGATACGCGGTCCAGTCGCCGGTGGTCAAGGACGGGGGACCGGTCCAGCATCTCGTCGATGCGGCCGAAATCGACCAGTCCGCGGCCCGCCTCGGCCGCGGTGATCCGCAGCAGCAGGTGGTCGGGGTCGTGGCGGCGCAGCGTGTCATAGAGGATGTCGGTCGAAAACGTCGCCTGCTTGCCGCTGCGCCGCCCGCCCGGCATGTTGCGGTGGATCAGGCCCGAGATGATGGCCACGTTCTTGAACGTGCGTTTCATCACCGCGTTGTCGGCCAGCCAGTCCCCCAGCCCCGCCCGCAGGCTGTCGCGGTCCAGCAGCGGACCAAGGTCCGTGACCGGGTCCAGCGACCAGACCAGCAGCGCATAGTCGGTCGAGGAAAACCCCAGCGGTCCCAGTCCCGCCGCCTCCATCGCGCGCGTCAGCAGCAGGCCCAGCGTCTGCATCGCATTGTGCCCGGCAAAGCCATAGACGGCCAGGTGCCAGCGGCCCATGTGCGGGAAGGTTTCCGCCAGCAGCGTGCCGGGCCGGGGCACGGCCGAGACCTCGGCCTGCAGCGCCAGCCAGTCGCGGGTGGGCTGGGGCAGGACCTCCCACCGCGCGGGGTCGCCGATCAGGGCCAGCACGCGGTGGCTGAGTTCCGCGGACATGGGCATGCGGACGCCCGAGAAGACGGCGATCTTCGGCTCCTTGCGGGGGCTGGGGCTGACCTCGACCACCAGTTCGCGCAGGGCTTCATAGCGGACGATCTGGCCGCCGGTCAGGAAGGTGTCGCCGGGCACGAGGCTGGCGGCAAAGGATTCCTCGACCTCGCCCAGCAGCCCGCCGCCGCGCTTCCAGCGGACCTTGGTCATCTCGGCCTCGACGATGGTGCCGACATTCATCCGCAGGTCGCGGGCGGCGCGGGGGTCGCGCAACCCCCACAACCCGCCCCGCTGCATCAGCCGCTGCCAACGGTCATAGGCGCGCAGGGCATAGCCGCCGGTGGCGGTAAAGTTCAGGCAGTCGTCGAAATCGGCCCGCGACAGGCCGCAGTAGGGACCGGCCGTGCGGACCTCGGCATAGAGCGCGTCGGCCTCGAACGGTCCCGCGCAGGCGGTCAGCAGGATGTGCTGACACAGGACATCCAGCGGCCCCGGGCCGCGCGCGTCGCCGTCCAGGTCGCGCGCGCGCACGGCCTCCAGCGCGGCGATGCACTCGATCACCTCGAAGCGGTTGGCGGGGACCATCCGCGCGCGGGATGGCGCGTTGTAGCGGTGGTTCGCTCGCCCGATCCGCTGGACCAGCCGCTTGACGTTCTTGGGCGCGCCGACCTGGATCACCAGGTCCACGTCGCCCCAGTCGATCCCCAGGTCGAGCGACCCCGTCGCCACCACCCCCCGCAACTCGCCCGCGGCCATCGCGGCCTCGACCCGGGCGCGGGCCTCGCGGGCAAGGCTGCCGTGATGCAGGCCGATGGGCAGGTTCGTGTCATTCTCGGCCCACAGCGCCTGGAAGAACAGCTCGGCCTGGGCGCGGGTGTTGATGAAGATGATCGTGGTGCCCGCCTCGGCCACGGCCTTGAGCACGTCGCGCACGGCATAGCGCCCGCCCGCGCCGGCCCAGGGCGGGGGCCGGCTGGTCAGCAGCATGGCGATGTCGGGATCGGGCCCGGGGTCGGCATGGACGACCCGAGCGCCCCCCATGAAATCCGCCAGCGCCTGCGGGTCCTCGACCGTCGCCGACAGGCCGGTGGCGATGAGGCCCGGTGACAGGCTGCGCAGCCGCGCCAGTCCCAGCATCAACTGGTCGCCGCGCTTGGATTCCGCCAGCGCGTGCAGCTCGTCCAGCACGACCCGGCGCAGGCTGCCGAAGATCTTCGGCGCCTCGGGATAGGACAGCATCAGCGCCAGGCTTTCGGGCGTCGTCAGCAGGATCTGCGGCGGGTCGGTGCGCTGGCGCTGGCGGGCGCTGGTCTTGGTGTCGCCGGTGCGGTCCTCGACCCGGATGGGCAGGTTCAGGTCGGCCACCGGCCGCGCCAGGTTGCGGCTTATGTCCGCCGTCAGCGCCTTCAGCGGCGAGACATAGAGCGTGTGCAGTCCTTTCCAGCCCTCGGCCAGTTCCACCAGCGAGGGCAGGAACCCGGCCAGCGTCTTGCCGCCCCCCGTGGGCGCGATCAGCAGGCTGTCGCCCCCCGCCCCCAGCAGCGCCAGCTGATGCGGATGCGGGGTCCAGCCCTGTCGCGCGAACCAGTCGGCGAAGGCGGGCGGCAGGCTCATTCTTCCTTGCCCAAATATCCCGCGGGGGGGGATGGGGCTTCGGCCCCATCCAGGGGGCGCGAAGCCCCCATTTCTTCGGGCGGGCCGCTCGCGCCGCCCCGCCGCTTCGTCCGCCCGTGGCGCACGCCCGCCCGCGCGGCCTCGGCGTCGAACACATTCGGCGCGTCGATCATCGCCTCCAGCGTGTCCAGCCGGTCGGCCTCGGCCACGGGCTTGTCCCAGCGGATGCGGCTGATGCGCGGAAACCGCAGCGCCACGCCCGAGCGGTGGCGGGCCGAGCGGTTGACGCCCTCGAAGGCGACCTCGACCACCAGCCTGGGCGCAAGGGCGCGGACGGGGCCGAAGCGCTCGGTCGTGTTGGCGCGCACGAAGCGGTCGAGTTCGCGCAGCTCCTCGTCGGTGAAGCCGAAATAGGCCTTGCCGACGGGGACCAGCGTGTCGCCCGCCCATACGCCGAAGGTGAAGTCGGAATAATAGCCCGACCGCTTGCCGTGCCCGCGCTGGGCATAGATCAGCACGGCGTCCACCACGCGCGGGTCGCGCTTCCACTTGAACCAGGGTCCGCGCGGGCGGCCGCCGACGTAGGGCGCGTCGCGGCGCTTGATCATCACGCCCTCGATCACCGGGTCGGGCGGTTCGGCGCGCAGGGCGGCCAGGTCGTCCCATGTGGCGAAGGGCAGCAGGGGCGAGACGTCGATGCGGTCCGACCGGAAATCGGCGGTCTCCAGCACCGCGCGGCGGTCCGTCAGGGGACGGGGCCGCAGGTCCTCGCCGTTCCAGATCAGCAGGTCATAGACGCGCAGCCCCGCCGGGTGGCTGGCCAGCAGCGCGCGGCTGACGGTCTTGCGGTTCAGCCGCTGTTGCAGCTCGTTGAAGCTGGCGACCCCGCCCTGGCTGCGGACCAGCAGTTCGCCATCGACCGTGCCCTCCCAGGTCATCTCGGCGACAAGGTCGGGGAAGGCGCCCGAGATGTCCTCTCCGGTGCGGGAATACAGCCGCCGCACACCGCCGTCGCTGACCGCCTGCACGCGAATGCCATCCCACTTCCATTCCGCGACATGGGTGGCGGGGTCCAGCGCCCGCAGCTCGTCCAGATCAATGGGGGTGGACAGCATGACCGGCCGGAAGGGCGCGAGCGCGGCGCGGTCGGGACGCGGGCCGCCCTCGACCCAGGCGAAGATTTCGGGATAGGGGGGCTTGAGGCCGTGCCAGACCTCCTCGATCTCGTCCAAGGTCGGCGCGCCCATCTGCGCCAGCGCCGTGCGGGCGAGCCGGGCCGACAGGCCGATCCGCAGGTTGCCGGTGGCAAGCTTGAGAAAGGCCAGCCGTTCGGACGGACCCAGCCGGTCCAGCACCCCCGCGATGGCGGCGGGCAGGCCCGCCTTGCCGGTGGTTTCCAGAAGGCGCACGGCCTCGGTGATCGACAACTCGCCTCCGGGCTCGCCCTCCCAGATCAGCGCGATCGTCTCGGCCAGATCGCCGACGAAGTCGTAGGACAGCGCGAACAGCACCTCGTCGAAGCGTTGGGCGGCGAGGCCCCGCAGCAGGCCCGGCGTCACCGCCCGCAGCTTGAGATCGCCCGTCAGCGCGGCAAAGGCATAGCCGCGGTCGGGGTCGGGGGTGCGTTCCAGATAGTGTTGCAGGATCTGCAGCTTGGCATTGCGGGCAGGCGTGAAGGCCAGCCGTTCCAGCAGGGCGGCGAAGGCCTTCATTCCTCCTCGTCCTCGTAGCCGACCAGCCGCAGGGGGCGGGCGCGCAGCTGGTTCAGCTCGCACCAGCGGACCAGCGCCTCCTCGGCGCCATGCGTGACCCAGACCTCGGACGGGCGCAGTTCGGACAGCGTCTGCGTCAGCTGCGGCCAGTCCACATGGTCGCTGATGACCAGGGGCAGTTCCACGCCCCTTTGCCGGGCGCGGGCGCGGACGGCCATCCAGCCCGAGGCGAAGCAGATCACCGGGTCGCGGAAGCGCTGGACCCAGGGGCTGGCGAAGGCGGATGGGGGGGCGATGACGACCTGCCCCTCGAGTGCCTTCGGCGTGGTGGCGGGGCGCAACTCGCCCAGGGGGACGCCCTCGGCCAGGTGATAGTCGCTCAGCCGCTGGGCGCTGCCGTGCAGGTGGATCGGCGCGTCATGGCCCGCCTGCCGCAGAAGCGCGATCACCCGCTGCGCCTTGCCCAGCGCATAGGCGCCGACAAGGTGCGGGCGGTCGGGGAACTCGGCCATGCTGGACAGCAGCTTGCGCGTTTCCGCGCCTGGGTCGGGGTGCTTGAAGACCGGCAGGCCAAAGGTCGCCTCGGTCACGAAGATGTCGCAGGGCACAGGTTCCCACGGGGCGCAGACAGGGTTCGGCGTGCGGCAGTAATCGCCCGAGACGGTGATGACCGGGCCGCCCGCGCAGGCCAGCCGGATCTGGGCCGAGCCAAGGATATGGCCCGCCGGGTGAAAGCTGACCTCGACCCCACCCACGCTGACCGGCCCGTCCGCCACCTGCCGGGTCGCGGTGAACTCCTCGCCATAGCGGATCGCCATGATGTCCAGCGTCTGCCGCGTGGCCATGACCGCCCCGTGCCCGGCGCGGGCGTGGTCGCCGTGGCCGTGGGTGATCAGCGCGCGCGGCACGGGGCGCACCGGGTCGATGAAGAAATCGCCCGCCGGGCAGTAAAGCCCGGCCTCGGTCGGATAAAGGAAATCGTCGGCGCGCATCACGCCTGAACGCGCCGGACCCCCCGCCGGTTGCCGCGACCGCGGCGCCGGACCGGCCGGTTCCCGCATCCCGTGCCGCCCTTGCGCCATCAAGGACATCGCGCGGGTCGCCGAGGCCCTGCAGGGCCACGACTGTTTGCCGGGCGATTGCTACTCGGCCGCGGACCTGCGGGTCGGCAAGCCCCTCACCCGTGTCCGCCCCCTGATCCCCGACACCGAGCCGATCGGCCCCGGGGTCGGGCGCTGTCAGGGCCGCGGGGCACCCGCCGGGCCGTGGACGCGGCCGCGTCGGGTGAGGCCGCCTGAACCGGCCTGGGCGAAACGCGGGCCAGCTGCACCATCAGGATGCCGATGGCGACGATGATCGAGCCGATCACGTCCGACCAGCCGAACCGCTCGCCCAGCCACAGTGCGGCGATGGCCACGCCCAACGGCGGGGACAGGAAATGGAACGCCGCCGCGCGCACTGCGCCGATGCGCGTGACCAGCCGGAACCAGATGAAGGTCGCAAGGATGCCCGGCACCAGGATCGAATAGGTCAGGCCGCCCACCAGCGGGATGCCCCAGTCGATCGGGCGGCCCCATTCCAGCGCCAGCGCCGGCAGCACCAGGGCCGCGGACCCCACCGCCATCTGAAGCCCCACGATCATCAGCACGTTCGGACCCCCGCCGGCCGTCCGAACGGCCAGGGTGGCGACGGTCAGCGCGACGACGGCGGCCAGGCACATCCCCAGCCCCAGCAGGTTCATGCCGTGCGACAGCCGCACGCCCATGATGATCGTGACGCCCACGACGCCCACGACCAGCCCGGCCACCGCCATCGGCCGCAGCCGCTCGCCCAGGATCGCCCAGCCCGCAAAGGCCACCAGCAGCGGCATCATGGACGCGATGATGGCGGCGGCCGACGCCTCGACCCACTGCATGCCCATCCAGTTCAAACCCAGATACAGCGCATTCTGGCACAGGCCGAAGACGACGACGGTGCGCCATTCGGCCCGCGTCAGCCGCATGGTCTGGCCCATGGCGCGGGCCAGTCCGATGGCGATGACGGCCGAGATGGCAAAGCGCACGACCAGCGCGCTCAGCGGCGGCATCTCCTGCACGACGACCCGCGTGGCGGTGAACGCCGACGCCCAGATCACCGCAAAGCTCAGCCCCATCAGGACGGATTTCAGATCCATGCGGTCCCCCTTTGAACCGTCCAAGGCGGTCGCCGTCACAAGACAGGGGCGCCCGGCGATTGTCCAGCAAGCCGCAGGCGGGCGCGATCCAGATCGGCCGGCGTGTTGACGTTGAAGAACGGATCGTCCCCCGGCACCGCCACACGCAGGGCGCCCTGCGCCTGCATCCAGTCGATCATCCGCCGCTCGCCCCGCCCCAGCGCGGCGCGCAGATCCTCCGCCAGCCCCGTGTCCCAGGCGGCGAAGGCCGGATGGTCGCGGCCGTCGTGGCAGGCCAGCGCGACCCGTGCGGGGGTGGCAAGCAGGCGGGCGGCAAGGGTGCGCGGAAAGAACGGCGAGTCGGCGGGCGCGGTCACGATCCGCGCGATCCCGCGCGCGGCGGCCCAGTCCATGCCTGCCAGCACGCCGGCCAGCGGCCCCTGCCACCCGGCCACGCTGTCGGGCAGAACCGGCAGGCGAAAAGGCGCGAACCGCGCCGGATCGCCGTTGGCGCTGATCGCCCGCGCGCAGCCCAGCCGGGCGATGACATGCGCGATCATGGGCTGCCCGCCCAGGTCGGCCAGCGCCTTGTCGCCCCCACCCATCCGCCGGGATTGCCCCCCGGCCAGCACGATGCCCGTCGGTTCCGTCATGCCGCAGGATTGGCGCCCCCCGCCGGTCGGGGCAAGCCCCGCGGCAGGATCGTGCGGCCAGGGTGCCGGACGGCGGACGGGACGGGACGGGATTGCCGGGGGGCCGCGCGGGTTCTATCAGGGGGTCATGCTGGCCTATCTGATCCATGACGATGCAGACAACGCCGCCCCCGCCCTTGCGGCGCTGGCCTGCGGCCTGGCCGCGCAGGGGCTGCGCCTGGCGGGCGCGGTGCAGCACAGCCTGGACCGCGGCCCCGACTGCGCCTGCGACATCGTGCTGGAGGTTCTGGGCACGGGCGGCACGCGGGTCGCGATCTCTCAGTCGCTGGGCGCGGGCTCGACCGGCTGCCGTCTGGACAGCGACGCGCTGGAACGCGCCGTGGGCCTGGCCGAGGCGGCGCTGGCGCAAGGGGCGGACCTGCTGATCGTCAACAAGTTCGGCAAGCAGGAGGCCGCGGGCCGCGGCTTTCGCGCGCTGATCGCCCGCGCGCTGATCGGCGGCGTGCCGGTCCTGACCGCCGTCGCCCCCGCCCAGATGCCCGCGTTCCAGGCCTTTGCCGACGGGCTTGCCACGCCGGTCACGGCGGCCGAGGCCCGGGCGTGGTGCCTGCGGGCCGCGCGCGCCCCCGCATGACCGCCACCGCAGACCCGGCCGCGCCGCTGGAACTGGACGCGCGCCACCTGCTGTGCCCGCTGCCGGTCCTGCGCCTGCGCCGCGCGCTGTCGGCGCTGCCGCCGGGCGCGCAGGTCGCGCTGATTGCGACCGACCCCGCCGCGGTGCTGGACGTGCCGCATTTCTGCGCCGAGGCGGGCCATGTCCTGCTGGACCAGGCCCCGACCCCGGACGGCGCGCGGCGCTATCTGGTCCAGCGCGGCTGAGGCGCCGCATCGTCCAGCGTCAAGACGAAAACCCCCGCGCGTTGGGGGGGCGCAACCGGGGCTGATGGGCCGTGTGCCACGGTCGAAGCCCACGGATAGCGCCGATCTTGCCGCCGACGTGTGCCCGGCGCGGCGCCCCAAGAACTGGCCCTTTGCGCGCATCCCCTGCGTCTGGGCAGGGACAGGTTGCAGCGGGATGGTGCACCGTCCCCGCACGGGCTGGCGTCAGGCCATGGAAAAGCCCCGCCGATGAGGGCGGGGCAGGAATGGTGCAATGTCGTTGCTTTCCAATACGCAGGCCAACGCTCACCAAGAGGAATGATCATGCCCGCCAGGTCGCGTTAGAGCCGATTTGTAACGTGAGTATGTCAACCCGAGGGTGCGTTCATGCTATGATGGATAGCACCGGGCGCAGACACGCCTGTGAGCGCCAGGGTTTCGCCGAGGGGGACGAATCCGCCCCGGTCGGCGCGACCCCCGGCTCCGGGCAGGCCAGACCTGTGCGCTCTTTCAAGCGCAGCGTCAGTTGGCAGCCCGTCGGAAGGGCCTGCCGAAGTGGGCACCGCCTCTTGCGCAGACATCGGCTTTCGGCAGCATGCCGAACTCGCTGCGGCTGTCCACCGTTGGCGCCCTTGCAAGTTTTTACCTGGCCCCGGCCCTGCCGCAGCTGCTGGAAGCCGAGCCGGACCTGGTGCTGTCCATCGACACCTCGGACCACCATGTCGCCATGTCGCGCTGGGAGGCGGATTTTGCCCTGCGCCTCGGCCGCCCGAGCCGGGGGGGCTTCACCATGCGCCGGGTCGGCACATTGCAGTTCGCGCTGGTTCGCCCCAGCGATCCGGCCGTCGTCCCCATCGTCACGGCCTATCCCGGCCCGTGGCTGGAAACGCCCGAGATGCAGGCCCTTCAGGCGATGCTGGGGGGCTCGCGACCCCGGCTCGAAACCTCCGACCTGACGCTCTTGCGGCGCTTTCTGGAGTCGGGGCGCGGCATCGGCGTCCTGCCGGACCGACTGGCCCGGTCGCTGACCGGCAACCCCGCCGTCGCGATCGAGGCGCTGGAGGTCACGCGCGAGGTCTGACTGCTGTCGCAGCCGCATCTGCGCGAAGATTCCCTCGCCCGCAGCGTGTCCGACTGGTGCGCCGCACCCCCCAAAGGCTTGGCGCCCGGCAGCCATCGCCGAACCGAGGATACGGAGGGTCACGCCGCTGCCCGGGGCCCGGACCGTTGTCGATCGATCGAAGGCTGCGTGGTCCTTACAGAATGCCCCGCGGTGCCGTTCCGCACAGCGCATGGCGGCGGAGAATCCCGTGCCGTCCAAGGCCGTGACCAATCGAGTGACCAGCACCAAGAGGGCCATCGCTGATCCCCCAAGGACGGCGTCAGCAGCGTTGTAGATAACGAGAAACAGTGGTGAGCCCAACAGGACATGAAGAGTCCTGTCAAAACAACGCTGTAATCTGTCCACATGCCCGAACCGGCCGCATTGAAAACATTGCGGAATATTCCGCTTTGTCCAACGGCGAAAACGAAAACCCCGGCGCGCTGGCGGGCGCAACCGGGGCTGAACTGCATAGCAGCACTGTCACCGACCATCATAGCGAACCGGGCTGGCCCTATCAAGGCACCCGTGCCGAACGCGCGGACCTTTTTCGCAAGGAGCTGCTGAAAGCGGCCCTGTCTTACGCCGCCAAGGGACTGCCGGTGTTCCCGGCGGCCAAGATCGACGGCGAAAAGAAGCCGCTGGTCAAATGGGGCAAGGGCGCCGATGGGCACCCGGACCTGAAACAGCGACGGGCCACGACTGATGCGGACACGATCCGCGCCTGGTGGACCCGCTGGCCGCTCGCCATGATCGGGATGCCCACAGGTGAGCGGTCCGGGCTGGTCGTCCTGGACATAGACCGCAAGAACGGCGTGGACGGGCTGGCAAACCTGCGGGCGGCGGGAATCGATCCGTTCACCATGTCCCCGGTGATAGCCAAGACCCCCAGCGGCGGACTGCATGTGTTCATGCGCTACTCCGGCCCGCTCAAGAACTCTGCGGGCATCTTGGCGGATGGCGTCGATGTGCGGGGCGACGGCGGATACATCGTCCTGCCCCCGTCCCTGCCCAGCCTGTCAGGCCCCGAATACTGCTGGGAAGGAGGCGCTTATGGTTGCCTTTGATCTTCCCAACTGGTCGCCGGAACTGACCGCGCTGGAAGAACAGAAGCGCGGCGAGAAATGGGCGCAGCGGGCGCTGGAAAGCGAAACGCAGATTGTCGCGCGCGCCATGAACGGCACCCGCAACAACACCCTGAACAACGCTGCGGTGAAGCTGGGGCACAAGATCGCCGCGGGCTATCTGGACCTGTCCGAGGTCGAGGCGGCGCTGTTGCATGCGGCGCAGGCAAGCGGGCTGGTGGGCGAGAACGGCGCGGACGCGGCGCTTGCCACGATCCGCAGCGGACTGACGAAGGGGATGGAAGAACCCCAGCACCCCGAGGGCCGCCCCGACTATCGGAGCGCGCCTTCCATGATTGTTCCGCAGCCCGAACGCACGTCGCGGTTCTACAGTGCCGCCGACCTGGCGGGCCGCCCTGTCCCCGCCCGGCAATGGCTGGTCGAAGGCATGGTGCCCCAGAAAACCGTCACGCTGTTCAGCGGCGACGGTGGCACCGGCAAGTCACTGGCCGCCCTGCAACTGGCCGTCAGCGCCGCCACGGGGCGCGCATGGCTCAACATCCCCGTGCCGAAGGGCCGGGCGCTGTTCCTGTCCGCCGAAGATGACGACGACGAACTGCATATCCGCCTGGACACGATCCGGCGGCAGATGCGCCTGGAATGGTCCGATCTGGCCGGACTGACGATCCGGTCACTGGCGGGTGAGGATGCCTTGCTGGCGGTGGAAACCAAGATCGCCTTGGCGCAGACGGCGCTGTTCGATGAGATCGAGGCCCGCGCCGCCGATGAGCAACCGTCCCTGATCGTGCTGGACACGCTGGCGGACCTGTTTCCCGCCAATGAAAACGACCGGGCAGCGGTTCGGCAGTTCATCAGCATCTTGCGGGGTCTGGCGCTGCGGAAGAAATGCGCGGTCCTGCTGTTGGGGCACCCGTCCCTGACCGGGCTTGCCAGCGGCACGGGGACCAGTGGCAGCACCGCCTGGAACAACAGCGTCCGGTCCCGGCTCTACTTGGAACGGATCGTCCAGGATGGATACGAGCCGGACCCCGACAAGCGCGTGCTGTCCACCAAGAAGGCGAACTACGGCCGTGTCGGGGGCGAGCTGACCCTTACGTGGACCGAGGGCGTGTTTCTGCGCGATGCCGAGCCGCAGGGCCTGGACCGCCTGGCAGCGGGCGCAAAGTCGGAGCGTGTGTTCCTGCACCTCTTGCGCGAGGTCACGATGCAGGGCCGCAAGGTCAACGCATCGGGAGGGCTAAATTACGCGCCGAAGGTCTTTGAGACGCATCCCGATGCCGAGGGTTGCAACAAGAAAGTCCTGCGGTCCGCGATGGAAAAACTGCTCGCCAGTGGCAAGGTCAAGGTCATTCACGGCGGTTCGCCATCGCGACCTGTGACCTGGTTGGAGGCCGCAGAATGACGCCCTTCATCCCCCCCTTCACCACACCCTTCATCCCCCCTTCATCCCCCCCTCTGTCACACACCCCTATAACCCCTAGGTGTGTGCGCACCCCTTGGCGGGGATGCGCCACCTTTGGCGGGCGTGTGGCGACGGAAGCGGTGGCGTGTCGGACCGCTCAAGAGGCCACCCGATGACCTACACCCGCACGCCCGCGCTGGCTGTCCCTGTGGACCTGGCCGACGCCAAGCAACACCTGCGCGTCATGGCAGATGACGACGATCTGGCGATCCAGCGCATGGTGCTGGCAGCCGCCCGTGAGATCGAGGCTTACTGCGACCTTGCCCTGACCCGGCAGACGATCAGCCTGACGGTTCTGGCAGACGAACGGCAGCCCGATCTGGTTCACGCCCTGCCAATCGGGCCGCTTGCCCCGGATGCCAACGTGACGGCGGACGGTGCACCGCTGGTCAACGGCGTGACCGGGGACCGCTGGCCCGTGCTGATGCTGCCCGCCTGGATGCACGGCCCGGTGCGCGTGACCTATGAAGCCGGGTTCGGCGACGACGCGCGCAGCGTCCCCGACGACCTGCAACTGGCGATCATGGAGCAGGCCGCGTTCGCCTATGACAACCGTGGCAATGCCGATGCCAAGCCCGGCCTTGTCCCCGCCGCTGCCCGGATCGCGGCGCGGTATCGGAGGGTCAGGGCATGACCCGCAGAGGCGCAGAGAGCGGCGCACAGGGCGACAAGGGCGCGCTGGTGGGTAAGGGCGGAAAGAGCGCGCAAGCCGCTGTCCGGGGCGCTGTGGCGTCTGGTCCCAATCCGCAGACTTTGAAACGGCAGAGGTACCGGCGGCTACCTGTTGCAGACGAAAAAAATCCGGCCGCGATCGCCATTGCCTTCCTGGAGACGCTGCGGATTCCCGAGGGCAAGCTGGCGGGCCAACCGCTCAGGCTGGCGGAGTTCCAGCGGCAGTTCGTCCGGGGCGCGCTGGCCGATGGCGTGATGGTGGGCGTCCTGTCGATCGGGCGCGGCAACGCCAAGACCGCGACGGCGGCGGGGCTGGCGCTCGGGGCGCTCAAGGGCGTCTGGGACGATCAGCCGAAGCGGGAAATCCTCTTCGCCGCGCGCAACCGGGATCAGGCGAAGACCGCCTTCGGGTTCCTGGTGGGGTTCATCGAGGGGTTGCCCGAAGACGAGCAGGAGCTGTTCACCATCCGCCGCGCCAAGCTGGAGGTTGAGTTCGAGGGTAACGGCGGCGGGCTGGCGCGCTGCATCGCGGCCGATGGCAAGAGCATCCTGGGCGGGGCACCGACGCTGGCCCTGATGGACGAGCGGGCCGCTTGGGAGCGCGAGAAGGGCGACAACCTTGAGAACGCGATCCTGTCGGGTCTCGGCAAGCGCGACGGCCGCGCGCTCATCATCAGCACGAGCGCACCCGACGACGCCAACACGTTCAGCCGCTGGTTGGATGAACCCCCGCCTGGAACGTATGTGCAGGAACACCGGCCCCCCTTCGGACTGCCGGCCGACGATCTGGACAGTCTCTTGCAGGCCAACCCCGGCGCGACCGAGGGCATCGGCGCGACGGCGGACTGGCTGGTCGCACAAGCCCGGCGGGCGATTGCGCGGGGCGGATCGGCGCTGTCCAGTTTCCGCAACCTGAACCGGAATGAGCGGGTCTCGACCGAGAACCGCAGCGTCCTGGTGACGGTGGACGAATGGCTGTCGTCGGAGGTGGACCCGGCGGACCTGCCCGACCGCGACGGGCCGTGCATCCTGGGCATCGACCTTGGCGGCAGTCGCAGCATGTCGGCGGCGGCGTTCTACTGGCCGCAGACCGGCCGGCTGGAGGCGCTGGGGACGTTCCCCGGAACGCCCGGCCTGGCAGATCGTGGCGCGTCTGACGGCGTGTCCGACCGCTACGTACAGATGCAGGACCGGGGCGAGCTGACGACCATGGGCGAGGCGACCGTTCCGCCCGGCCCCTGGCTGGCGGAGATCGTCCGCAAGCTGGACGGGATCACCCCGGCCTGTGTGGTGGGTGACAGGTTCCGCCATGCCGAGTTCACCGAGGCGCTGGACAAGGCGGGGCTGCGTGTCCCGTTCGTCTGGCGCGGCTTCGGCTGGAAGGACGGCAGCGAAGACGTGGAGCGGTTCCGGCGGGCGCTGTTTGACGGCGAGGTCAGGGCGGTTCCGTCGCTCTTGCTGCGATCCGCCATGTCGGACGCCATTGTCCTGAACGACCCGGCGAACAACGCCAAGCTGGCGAAAGCCCGGTCCCTGGGCCGGATTGACGCGGCGGCGGCAACCGTGCTGGCCGTGGCGCAGGGGCAGCGGATGCTGGCGGCCCCGACCCGGAAAGCGAGGGTCGCGTGGGCCTGAGAGACGACTACACCCGCCACAGCAAGCGCGTCACGCGCGGCCCGCGCTGGCACACGCTGCGGATGGCCGTTCTGGAACGCGACGGCTTCAAGTGCGTGGACTGCGGCAAGAGCCGGGGCCGCTTGGAGTGCGACCATATCGTGCCCGTCCGGCTGCGGCCTGACCTGGCCTATTCCCCCGAAAATTGCGCCATGCGGTGCCCTTCCTGCCACTCGGCAAAGACCCGCATCGAGGTGGGAAATCCCCCGCCTTCGTATGACCGCCAAGGCTGGCGGCAGGCTGTCAACGATCTGATGGCCGACAATCCCCCCCTATCGAGCAACGAGGAAACACATGCTTGATTCTGTGAAGATCGCGCGCCGTCAGTCGGAAATCCGGCAGCAGCTCGCAACCCTGGTCGGAAAGGAAAGCCCGACCGAAGACGAGACCCGTTCGATGGAGACGCTGGACGGCGAGTATCGGACCAACGAGACCCGCTATCGCGCGGCCCTGACCGCCGAAGACACCGAGCGGCGCGAGGCCGGGGCGGACCTGGAGACGCGCAGCGACCGCCAGTTCGCGGAGCTGGTCGGCCGGTTCGAGCTGCGGCAGGTGGCGCTGGCGATCGACGAGGGCCGCGCCCTGACCGGAGCGACGGCCGAGGTCGTGGCCGAGCTGCGGAACGCGGGCGGCTATCAGGGCATCCCGGTTCCGTTCGCGGCGCTGGAAACCCGCGCGGGCGAGACCGTCGCGGCGGACCAGATCAAGCCCAAGACCTACCGCAACGTCATCGACCGGCTGTTCCCCGCGAGTGTCGCGGCGAAGCTGGGGATCGAGCGCATCCAGATCGAGCGGGGCGAGCTGGCGTTCCCCGTCGCCACGTCCGGGGCCGTCTTCGGCTGGCAGACGACCGAGCTGGGCAACGTGGGGGCACCCAACCCCTACGCCACGACCGAGCGCAGCCTGACCCCGGATCACACGGGCGGCGCGCAGATGGTCATCAGCCGCAAGGCGCTGAAACAGGCCGGCGAGGGCCTGGAAGAAGCGATCCGGCGCGACCTGAACGCGGTCATCGGGGCCGAGCTGGACCGCGTGGTCATCAACGGCAGCGGCGCGGCGGGCCAGCCTCTCGGCATCATCCCCGGCGCGGCGACCTACGGCATCGCCAGCACGGCGGTTGGCGCGGCGGCGACCTGGGGCGCGTTCCGGACCGCGATCGTCGCCTTCATGCAGGGCAACGCGATCACGTCCCCGTCGCAGGTGAACATCGGCTTCCCCCCGGCGATCTGGGCGGACCTGGACAGCCTGCAAGCCGCCGACTCGGCGCCGATGTGGGAATGGGACCGCCTGGTCAAGAACGTGGGCACGGCGGCGATCAGCAACGTCATCCCCGCCGCGACGGCGATCATGACGGCGACGGTGCAGGGCATCGCGCCGGGCTATCTCGGCATCTATGGCGGGATCGACCTGATCCGCGACCCTTACACCAAGGCGGCCAGCGGGCAGCTTGTCCTGACGGGACTGGTGACGGCCGACTTCACCGTCCCGCGCGGGATGCAGACGCGCATCCTGACCGGCCTGGCGGGGACGCCCTGATGCTGTGGGGCGCGATGAACGGCAGCCTTGAGCTGCGGGCCGAGGGCGGGACAACCCGCCTTCGCGCCACCTTCCCCTATGGCCGGGAAACGGAGCTTGCGCCGGGGCGGTATGAGTCCATCGCGCCGCGCGCCTTTGCTGCCCGGATCGAGGCGGGCGAGGATATCCACCTGTTGGCGGGTCACAGCTACGACCGGCCGCTTGCATCCCGGTCGGCGGGCAACCTGCGCCTGTCCGACGACGACGACGCATTGCGGCTGGAGGCGGAGATCGACGGCGGCACGACCTGGGCGGCGGACTTCATCGCCGCGCACCGGGCCGGGCTTATCCGGGGCCTGTCGCCCGGCTTTCGCGTGCCGCGCGGCGGTGAGCGGATCGAGCAGCGGGCGGGCGGGCTGCACCGGACGATCACCGAGGCCGAGCTGTTCGAGGTCTCGACCGTCACCCGGCCCGCCTATCCCGAGGCGCAGATCGAGGCGCGGAGCTGGGAGACGCATCAGGACCGGCAACCCTATCGCGGCCCGGCCTATCCCTTGAACCGATGGAGGGCATAATGGGGATCTTCGATCTGTTCCGGCGGCAACGGGAGGTGGGCAACTATCCCCCGTCCGAAACTCGCGCCCTGGCGACGGGCTACACCGCCGATCTGATCGCGGCGCGGGCCGAATGGCTGTCGGGCCGGTCCAACATGGCCGAGCTGACGGCGACCGTTCAAAGCTGTGTGAGCCTCTGGGAAAGCGGTTTCACCCTGGCGGACGTGACCGGCACCGACCTGCTAGATCGGCGGGCGCTGGCGATGCTGGCCCGCTCGCTGGCCCTGCGGGGCGAGGCCGTGTTCCTGATCCGGGACCGGCTGTTGCCTATTACCGATTGGGACATGAAGACCCTGCATGGCGAGCCGACCGCCTACCGGGTCAGCGTGTCCGAAGTGGGCGGGGGGCACTCCCAAACCGTCCTTGCAGGCGAAGTGCTGCATGTCCGCATCGGAAGCTCGCCCGTAACGCCCTGGGCGGGCACGTCGCCGCTGCATCGGGCCAGCCTCTCGGCATCACTGTTGCAAGAGGTCGAGTGCGCGCTGCGCGACGTGTGGCGGGATGCGCCGATCGGCAGTCAGATCGTGCCACTGCCCGACTCATCGTCCGAGGACATGGCATCCCTGCGGCGGTCCTTCCGGGGCGCGCGCGGACAGTCTCTGGTGATTGAGGGCACGGCGCAGGCGGTCGCGGCCGGGATGCACCCGCAGCTTGAAAAGCGGGTCGAGGGCCTGACCCCGGACATGCAGCGCGCCATGACGGCCGAGACGTTGCAGGCGGCCCGTGGCGCGGTCCTGATGGCCTATGGCGTCCTTCCCGCGCTGCTGAACCCGGCAACCACTGGGCCGCTTGTGCGGGAGGCGCAGCGGCACCTGGCGCAGCTTGTCTTGCAACCCCTCGCCCTGATCGTGGCGGAGGAAGCGACGGCCAAGCTGGGCCAGCCGGTGACGCTGGACGTGGTGCGGCCGATGCAGGCTTACGACCACGGCGGCAAGGCGCGGGCCTTCGGGGCGATGCTGCAAGCCTACGCCACCGCGAAGGAGGCCGGTCTGGACGGCGCGGCGCTGCAAGACGCCATGACGTTCATCGACTGGCAGGAATGACGAGACAGGGCCGGGATGCGCCCTGCGGTAGCTCAACCGCGAAGCATCTGGGATCAGACGGCGAGTGCCCCGGTTCAGCGACCGAACAACCCCGTCACGGCGCGGCCCTTGAGAACCTTTCGGGGGCGCGGCGCAGGCTGGCACGGCTTGTAACCGGGGCCAGCCAACGCAGCGCGTGTATGCGCTACGCCCCGCGTCTGGGGCAGGGGCCGGGGCAGCGGGATGTTGCACCGGCCCCGACTTTCTTCTGGGCGAGCGAAGATTTTATGGGAACATCCTTTCCGCAGGCTTTTCACCAGCGGCAACCGCGCGCACAACATCGGCGAGGTCGGCGTTCTCCGTTGCGACCTCTTGCAGCGTCCCGATCAGGGCTTTCATCGTCGACAATAGCTGTTCCTGCACTTCGGCCTGTTTGTCGAGGCTCGCTTTCAAATCGACAAGCGCGTCGTAGATAACATCGTCCATAGTTGAGCCTTTCTTGCTCTAAGATTGCAGCAGCATTAGCGGCGAGACGACACCCGAGCGCAAGCCTAAACGCGCGCAGCACGATTACGCTTGCCGGCACGCTAAGTGTGTGCTACGCATTGGATCATGAAATCCGGTCCTTTCCTCTCGATGATCGCCGATACCTTCTCCGTGGAGGGTAAAACGGTAACGGTCTATGCCCGTGCGCTCAAAGAGGCAGGCCTGCTGACCACGGGCGCACGGGGCGTGAACGCCCCCGACATGACACCGCTGGACGCCGCGCGCATGACAATCGCTCTGCTGGCATGTGACGGTCCGTCGCAAGCGGTGGACCGTGTGCGCCGGTTCGGTCAACTGCGCCACAAGCCCACGCTGGGCTATTCGCAGACGTGGCGCGAGGTTGTCACGGCCGACGAGTTCGCCAGCCTGTTCCCCGGCGCGAAGACGCTGGAAGATGTGCTTGCGTTCATTTTCAGTTTGTATCTGGACCGAGGAATTAACGATGCCTCGGCTTGGTTCGGCCGACATATGCTGTCTCTAACTGTCCGTCCGGGCGACGTTATGGCGGAGCTTGTCCAGTGGACCTATGGCAGCGAAGATAAGATCGCCGGCGAGCGCGTCGTTCCCTTCAAGGGCGAGAGGGGCGACCCCCAATATGTCACCATTCCGCGCGGCCTGCTGGTGGAGCGGACAGCTTCGCCCGGCACCATGAGCTTGATTGCCACGCAGTTGTGGGCCGACGCTAAAGGCGAGGGCTGACGCATGGCTGCCCGTCCCGTCACCATCCCCAAGAACGAGTTGGCAGGCTACGCGCAAGTGATGCGCGAAGCCAACATCGAGCATTGGACGGTATCGGCCGAGCGGCCGGACGGAACGCGAATCACCATCACGGCGGGCGCGACGACCAGCGGCCCGAACGAAATCGACAAGATGTTGGGGATCGGCCGATGACGCGCAAGAACCCCTTTTCCGGTGCGACCATTGTTGACGACCCGCGCGGCGGCAAACGCATCCGCCTGCGCAAAACGATCAAGGGCCGCAAGATCGACACCTATCTTCCCGGCCCGTGGGGTTCGCCTGCCATGGTCGCGGCCTACAACGCGGCCATCACCGGGAAGCCCGATCTGCCCAAATCGCAGCACTCGCGCGGCACGTTCGACCACACCATCACCGACTATCTGGCGGGCAAGAAATTCCGCGATCTGCGCGAGACGACCCGCTATCATAAGCGGCTGCGGCTGGACTGGATCAGGGAAAAGATTGGGGCCGCGCGCCTGTCCGATCTGCAACCTTACCATGTCGAACACCTGATGGACATGAAGGGCGGGCCGACTGCGGCGAACCGCCTGCACAAGGAGCTGTCGGAAATCTACACCCACGCGCGCAAGCGCCTTGGCTTCAACGGCGTGTCGCCGACCGAACAGGTTGATCGTCGCAAGGTTAAGTTGGGCGGGTTCCATACCTGGACCGAGGAACAGGTCGAACAGTTCCGCGACCATCACGCCAGCGGCACGGTTGCCCGGCTGGCGTTCGAGCTGTTCCTTGGCACCGGGGCAGCCCGGCAGGACGCGCGCGCGATGGGACGCATGAACATCAAGGGCGCAAATATCTGGTATCGGCGGATCAAGACCGGGCAGGAAGTCGAGCTTCCTCTGGAATACCTGCCCGAGCTGCGGGCCGAGCTTCGCCAGCTTCCGCCGTCGCAGGCGACGTTCATCCTAAATCGCGAGGGCAATCCCTACACGGTCGAGAGCTTTGGCAACTGGTTTGCCGATCAGTGCCGCGAAGCCGGATTGCCGGACGAGTGCCGCGCGCATGGCCTGCGCAAGTATGGCGCAACCCGTCTTGCGGATCAGGGCGCTTCCGAATTTCAGATTATGGCCTTCCTCGCGCACAAGACGACGCAAGAGGCGCGGCGCTACGTCCAAGCCGCAAACCGCGTGAAGCTGGCGGCCGGCGCGCTGGCGCTGCTTCCCGGCAACAATGTCCAACACCTTCGCCCGTTGGACAAAGCAGGTTCATAACACCGTGAAAGGAAACGATAAAATGAGAACAGTGGTGAGCCCAACAGGATTCGAACCTGTGACCCACTGATTAAAAGTCAGTTGCTCTACCAACTGAGCTATGGGCCCAACACAGGGCCGCCGATTACCCATGCACCGGGCAGGGGTCAAGGGGAAAATCATGGGCCACTGGCACAAACCCGGCGGGCGGCGTATAGGGCCGCCATGGACCGCCACAGCCTTTCGGGCCTGCCTTTCGTCAAGATGCACGGGGCAGGCAATGATTTCGTCGTCGTCGATGGCCGCGCCTCGGGCCGCAGGGTGGTCACGCCCGCGCTGGCGCGCGCGCTGGGCGACCGCAACCGCGGCGTGGGCTTTGACCAGCTGGCCGAGATCCTGCCCGACGCGCAGGCTGATTACCGGCTGGTGTTCTGGAACGCCGACGGCAGCCAGGCGGGCGCGTGCGGCAACGCCTCGCGCTGCGTGGCCGATCTGGTGATGGCGCAGACGGGGCGCGCGCAGCTGCGGTTTTCCACCGCGCGCGGCGTTCTGGCCGCCCTGCGCGAAGGCGACGGCGTGACCGTCAACATGGGCCAGCCGCAGACCGAGTGGGACCGCGTGCCGCTGGCGCGCGCGGCCGACACGCTGCACCTGCCGCTGCCCGGCGATCCGGCGGCGGTGGGCATGGGCAACCCGCACTGCGTCTTTTTCGTCCCCGATGCCGAGGCCGTGGACCTGGCCGCGCTGGGTCCCCGGATCGAGCACGACCCGCTGTTTCCCGAACGCACCAACGTGGAATTCGCCAGCCCGACCACGCCCGACCGGCTGCGGATGCGGGTCTGGGAACGCGGCACCGGCGTCACGCTGGCCTGCGGGTCCGGCGCCTGCGCTGTCGCCGTGGCGGCGCACCGGCGCGGGCTGACCGGACGGCGGGTGACGCTGGACCTGGACGGCGGCACGCTGGTCGTGGACTGGCGGACGGACGGGGTCTGGATGACCGGCCCCGTCGCGCGGGTCTTCGACGGCGTGCTGTCGCCCGAGTGGCTGGCGGGCGTCGCATGACCGCGCCGCCGATCTTTGCCACGCTGGGCTGCCGGCTGAACGCCTATGAATCCGAGGCGATGGCCGAGATGGCGCGCGGGGCGGGCCTTGACGGCGCGGTGATCGTCAACACCTGCGCCGTCACGGCCGAGGCCGTCCGCAAGGCCCGCCAGGAAATCCGCCGCCTGTCGCGCGAACACCCCGGCGCGCCGATCATCGTGACGGGCTGCGCCGCGCAGACCGAGCCCGAAACCTTTGCGGCCATGCCCGAGGTCGCCCGCGTCCTCGGCAACCACGAGAAGATGCAGCCCGAGACCTGGACGCGCCTTGCCGCGCCCGATTTCGGGACCGAACGGGTGATGGTCGACGACATCATGTCGGTGCGCGAAACGGCGGGCCACCTGATCGACGGCTTCGGCCGCCACCGCGCCTATGTGCAGGTCCAGAACGGCTGCGACCACCGCTGCACCTTCTGCATCATCCCCTATGGCCGGGGAAATTCCCGGTCCGTCCCGGCGGGCGTGGTCGTGGACCAGATCAGGCGGTTGCGCGACCGGAGCTTCAACGAGGTCGTGCTGACCGGCGTGGACCTGACCAGCTGGGGCGCGGACCTGCCGGGCCAGCCGCGGCTGGGCAACCTTGTGCGGCGCATCCTGCGGATGGTGCCGGACCTGCCGCGCCTGCGGATTTCCTCCATCGACTCGATCGAGGCCGACCCCGAGCTGATGGAGGCGATCGCCACCGAGCCGCGCCTGATGCCGCATCTGCATCTGTCGCTTCAGCACGGCGACGACCTGATCCTGAAACGGATGAAGCGCCGCCATCTGCGCGACGACGCCATCGCCTTCTGCGAGGAAGCCCGCCGCCTGCGGCCCGGCATCGTCTTTGGCGCCGACATCATCGCCGGCTTTCCCACGGAAACCGAGGCGCATTTCGAGAACTCGGTCAAGCTGGTCGCGGACTGCGGCCTGACCTTCCTGCACGTGTTCCCCTACAGCGCGCGCCAGGGCACGCCCGCCGCGCGGATGCCGCCCGTGCCGGGCCCCACCGTCCGGGACCGCGCCGCCCGGCTGCGGGCCGTGGGCGACGCGGCGCTGGGCGCGCATCTGGCCGCGCAGACCGGGCGCACCCACCGCATCCTGACCGAAGGCCCGCGCCTGGGCCGCACCGAGCAGTTCACCGAGGTCGCGTTTGCCGTCGACCGCCCCGAGGGCGCGCTGGTCGAGGCCACCATCACCGGCCACGACGGCGCGCGGCTGACCGCATAGCTGCGACATAACGAATGCGTTACAAGCGGCCGTGCCGGGGCTAAGCTGCAGCCCGGTTACAACCGGGAGGAGAGATTCGCATGAGCGTCGGCGCAGCAATCCGGCGGGTCACACCGCCCGACCTTGTGGCCCGAAAGGGGGGGGCGCCGCTGGTCTGCCTGACGGCCTATACCACGCCCGTGGCGCGGTTGGTGGACGCGCAATGCGACGTGATCCTGGTCGGCGACAGCGTGGGGATGGTGCTGCACGGCCTGCCTTCGACGCTGGGGGTGACGCTCGACATGATGGTCCTGCACGGGCAGGCGGTGATGCGCGGGTCCGACCGCGCGCTGGTCGTGGTCGACCTGCCCTTCGGCGCCTACGAGAGCGGCCCCGAGCAGGCGTTCGAGGCCGCCGTCCGCATCCTGCGCGAGACCGGCGCCGGCGCCGTCAAGCTGGAGGGCGGGGCGTACATGGCCCCGACCATCGCCTTTCTGGTTGCGCGCGGCGTGCCGGTCATGGCCCATGTCGGGTTGACCCCCCAGTCGGTCAACGTGTTCGGCGGCTACAAGGTGCAGGGCCGCGGCGACGACGGCGACCGCATCCGCGCGGATGCCCGCGCCGTGGCGGATGCCGGGGCGTTCGCCGTGGTGCTGGAAAAGGTGCCCGACGGCCTGGCCAGCATCATCACCGCGGATCTGTGGGTGCCGACGATCGGGATCGGCGCGTCGGCCGATTGCGACGGGCAGATCCTGGTGATCGACGACATGCTGGGGCTGTTCACCGATTTTCGCCCGCGCTTCGTGCGCCGCTATGCCGAACTGGGCGCGGCCGCGGCCGCGGCGGTGGCCGCCTATGCCGATGACGTGCGCGCCCGCCGCTTTCCCGGGCCGGACCATGTCTTCCCCGACGAGACGGGCGCATGAGGGCGGTCCGCACCGTCGCGGACCTGCGGGCGGCCGTCGCGGGCTGGCGCGCCGCCGGCGAAACGATCGCCGCCGTTCCCACGATGGGCGCCCTGCACGCAGGCCATCTCAGCCTTGTGGATGCCGCGCGCGCCGCGTGCGACCGGGTGATCGTCACGCTGTTTGTCAACCCGCGCCAGTTCGACCGCCCCGAGGATCTGGCAAACTATCCCCGGACCGAGGACCGCGACCGCGCCGTGCTGGAACCCCGCGGCGTCGATCTGCTGTTTTCGCCCACGGTCGATCAGGTCTATCCGCCGGGCTTTGCCACCACGGTCAGCGTTGCCGGGCTGACGCAGGGCATGTGCGGCGATTTCCGGCCCGGCCATTTCGACGGCATGGCGACCGTTGTGGCCAAGCTGTTCCTGATGACCGGGGCCGACCGGGCGTTCTTTGGCGAAAAGGACTGGCAGCAGTTGCAGATCGTGCATCGGCTGGTGGCCGACCTGAACATCCCCATTACCGTCACGGGCTGTCCCACGGTGCGCGAGGCCGACGGGCTGGCCCTGTCGTCGCGCAACGAGCGCCTGTCGCCTGCCGATCGCGCTGCCGCGCCGGCGCTGCACCGGGCGATGGCCCATGCCGCGGACGCGCTGCGGCAGGGCCGGGCGCCCGCCGCGGTGCTGGACGCGGCGCGGGCAGGGATCGTCGCGGGCGGGTTCGACCGTGTGGAATACCTGGACCTGCGCCACCCCCGGACACTGGCGCCGCTGGACCGGGTGGACGGCCCGGCCCGCCTGCTGGCCGCGGCCTGGCTGGGGCCGGTGCGGCTGATCGACAGCGTCGCGGTCTGACGCGCCGCTTGCAGGACGGCCCCCCCGGCAAGACGGGCCGCAGAACAGGGCCGCTTGCGGGGCAGGGGGCCTGCGCCTAACGTCGGCCCTCATGACCATCCTGTATTCCCACCCCGCCTCGGATTCCCACGTCAATCCGCCCGGCCACCCGGAACAGGTGTCGCGCCGCGCCGCCGTGCTGGAGGCTCTGTCCGACCTGCCGCTCGATCGCCGGGACGCGCCCCTGGCGGCGGATGCCGAGGTGCTGCGCTGCCACCCCGCCCGGCATCTGGATCGCCTGCGCGCGGCCGTGCCCGCGAAGGGCCATGTGGCGCTGGACGCCGACACGCACATGGCGCCCGGCAGCCTGACGGCGGCGCTGCACGCCGTCGGCGGGGCCTGCGCCGCGGTCGATGCGGTCCTGTCGGGCCAGGACGACAGCGCCTTTGTCGCCCTGCGCCCGCCCGGCCACCATGCCGAGCGCGAGACGCCGATGGGCTTTTGCCTGCTGGGCACCGCCGCCATCGCCGCGATGCGCGCGCTGGACCATCACGGGCTGGACCGGGTGGCGGTGGTGGATTTCGACGTCCACCACGGCAACGGCACCCAGGACCTGCTGTGGACCGAGCGGCGGGCGTTCTTCGCCTCGACCCACCAGATGCCGCTGTATCCCGGCACCGGGGCAGCGGCGGAACGCGGCGCGCACGACCAGATGCTGAACATTCCGCTGCGGCCCGGCTCGGGCGGCCGTGATGCGCGCGCGGCGTGGTCCGCGATCGCGCAGCGCCTGCGCGACTGGCGGCCGGGGCTGGTGGTGATCTCGGCCGGGTTCGACGCGCACCGCGACGACCCGCTGGCCGAACTGTGCTGGGACGATGCCGATTTCGGGGCCGTGACGGCGCTGATCCGCGACGCCGCGCGCGACGTTGGCGCGCCGATGGTATCGGTGCTGGAAGGCGGCTATGATCTGGCGGCGCTGGGCCGGTCCGCCCGCGTCCATGTCGAGACACTCAAGGAACCCGCCCGATGAGCGACCCCGAAATCGAGACGCTGTCCTTCGAGGACGCGATGAAGGAACTGGAGGCGACCGTGGGCCGGCTGGAGCATGGCGACGCGACGCTGGAGCAGTCGATCGCGCTCTACGAACGCGGCGCGCAGCTGCGCGCCCACTGCGAGCGTCGCCTGCGCGCCGCCGAGGAGCGGGTCGAGAAGATCATGCTGGCCGCCAGCGGCGAGCCGGTCGGCACCACCCCGGCCGAAGGCCTGTGATGAAGGCCCGCATGGACGCGGTCCGCGCCGCCGTGCAGCAGGGGCTGGACAACGCGCTGGCCGACCTGCCCGACGGCGACCTGGCCGACGCGATGCGCTATGCCTGTGTCGGCGGCAAGCGGGTGCGCGCCTTTCTGGTCCTGGAATCGGCGCGGCTGCACGACCTGCCCGACACGGCCGCGCTGCCGGTGGCGGTCGCGGTCGAGATGCTGCACGCCTACAGCCTGGTCCACGACGACCTGCCGGCGATGGACGACGACGATCTGCGCCGGGGCATGCCCACCTGCCACATCCAGTGGTCCGAGGCGACGGCGATCCTGGCGGGCGACGCCCTGCAGACCCTGGCCTTTCGCCAGCTGACCGACGAGGCGATCGGCGGGTGCGAGCAGCGGATGGCGCTGATCCGCCGCCTTGCCGACGCGGCGGGCGCGCGCGGCATGGTCTGGGGACAGGCGCGCGACATCGCCGCGCAGTCCGCGGTCGAGCCGCTGGACCTGGCCGCCGTCAAGACGCTGCAACAGGCCAAGACCGGCGCGCTGATCGGCTTTGCCGCGACCGCGGGCGCGATCATGGCGCAGGCCGATCCCGCGCCGCTGGCGGACTATGCGCGCCAGCTGGGGCTGGCCTTCCAAATCGCCGACGACATCCTGGACGTGACCGGCGACGAGGCCACGACCGGCAAGCGCGTCCACAAGGACGCCGCCGCCGGCAAGGCCACCTTCGTGTCGCTGCTGGGCCTCGAGGAGGCGCGCGACAAGGCGGCCGCGCTGGTGACGCGGGCGGAATCGTCGCTGGACCCCTACGGAGAAAGCGACGCGGCCGGAAACTTGCGGGCGTTGGCGCGTTTCGTTATCCACCGCCAGACCTGACGCCCGCGCAGCCAGCGCAGGCCAGCCGCCCGGGAAAGGGCACGCCATGACCGACCGCCCGGACCGTCCCCCGACCCCGCTGCTGGACCGCGTCGCCGCGCCCGCCGACCTGCGGGCGCTGTCGGACCGCGAACTGCACCAGCTGGCCGACGAGCTGCGGGCCGAGACGATCAGCGCGGTCAGCGTGACGGGCGGGCATCTGGGCGCGGGGCTGGGGGTCGTCGAACTGACCGTCGCGCTGCACGCCGTCTTTGACGCGCCGCGCGACAAGATCATCTGGGACGTGGGCCACCAGTGCTATCCCCACAAGATCCTGACCGGCCGCCGCGACCGCATCCGCACCCTGCGGATGGAGGGGGGGCTGTCGGGGTTCACCAAGCGCAGCGAATCCGCCTTCGACCCGTTCGGGGCGGGCCATTCCTCGACCTCGATCAGCGCGGCGCTGGGGTTTGCCGCGGCGCGCGACCTGGGCGGCGATCCGGGCGACGCCATCGCCGTGATCGGCGACGGCGCGATGAGCGCGGGCATGGCCTTCGAGGCGCTCAACAACGCCGGCCACATGGGCACGCGGCTGATCGTCGTGCTGAACGACAACGAGATGTCCATCGCCCAGCCCACCGGGGCGCTGTCGTCCTATCTGACGCGGCTTTACACGCGCGGCCCCTTTCAGGACCTGAAGGCCGCGGCCAAGGGCGCGGTGGGCCTGCTGCCCCACCCGATGCAGGAAGGCGCGCGCCGGGCCAAGGAAATGCTCAAGGGCATGACCATCGGCGGCACGCTGTTCGAGGAACTGGGGTTTTCCTATGTCGGCCCCGTGGATGGGCACGACCTGGACCAGCTGCTGCCGCTGCTGCGCACGGTCAAGGCGCGCGCCGACGGGCCGGTGCTGATCCATGCGGTGACGAAAAAGGGCAAGGGCTACGGTCCCGCGGAAAACGCCGCCGACCGCGGCCACGCGCGCGCCAAGTTCGACGTCGTCACGGGCGAGCAGGCCAAGGCGAAATCGAACGCGCCCAGCTATACCGCGGTGTTCGCGAAATCGCTGCTGCGGCTGGCCGAGACCGACGACAGGATCGTGGCCATCACCGCCGCCATGCCGGACGGCACCGGGCTGAACCTGTTCGCCGACCGCTTTCCGCGCCGCTGCTTCGACGTGGGCATTGCCGAACAGCACGCGGTGACCTTTGCGGCCGGGCTGGCGGCGGGGGGCATGCGGCCGTTCTGCGCGCTGTATTCCACGTTCCTGCAACGCGGCTACGACCAGGTGGTGCATGACGTGGCGATCCAGCGCCTGCCGGTGCGGTTCGCCATCGACCGCGCGGGGCTGGTCGGCGCGGACGGCGCGACCCACGCCGGCGCCTATGACATCGCGTTTCTGGCCAACCTGCCGGGGTTCGTGGTCATGGCCGCCGCCGACGAGGCCGAGCTGGTCCACATGGTCGCGACCGCCGCGGCCCTGGACGACCGTCCCAGCGCCTTCCGCTTTCCGCGCGGCGAGGGGACGGGCGTCGAGATGCCCGACCGCGGCACCCCGCTGGAGATCGGGCGCGGCCGCATCGTGGCCGAGGGCGGGCGCGTCGCCATCCTGTCCTTCGGCACCCGCCTGGCCGAGGTCATGGCCGCGCGCGAATCGCTGGCCTCCCGCGGCCTGGTGCCCACCGTGGCGGACGCCCGCTTTGCCAAGCCGCTGGACCAAGACCTGATCCTGCGCCTGGCGCGCGAGCACGAGGCCCTGATCACCATCGAGGAGGGCGCGACGGGCGGCTTCGGCAGCCATGTCGCGCAGCTGCTGGCCGACCGCGGCGTGTTCGACCGCGGCCTGCGATTCCGCAGCATGGTCCTGCCCGACACCTTCATCGACCACGCCAGCCCCGAGGCGATGTACCGCGCCGCCGCCATGGACGCCCCCCAGATCGAGGCCAAGGTGCTGGAAGTGCTGGGCGTGGCCGCGCTGGGACGGCGGGCCTGAGCGGCGAGGGGTTGCCCTCGGTAACGTCATGCGGCCCTGTCTTCGCCGTCTTGCAGGGGGGCGACCAAAGCACGCGAATGTCTTCCCGGATTGAGGGCGCACTTCGATCCGGGCGAGGACGACAAGGCGGAGACGAGTCCCAGCGGCCTGCGGACCAGCGCGGCCTGTGTCGTCCGCCGCATCGACGAGGATTGGTTCTCGATCGACTGACAGGGTGGTCCTGCACGCCTGCCAGCGGTTCCTCGCCTGTGGTGCGGTTCAGGCGCCCGGCAACCGGCCCCGGCGGGCTGGCACCGGGGCGGCCGCGCGCATAAAGGATCGGGCATGACCCGCCATACCCATCCCGAAGCCCATCCGCACGACCCGCATTACATCAGCCGCTCGGGCTGGCTGCGCGCGGCGGTGCTGGGCGCCAACGACGGCATCGTCTCGGTCAGCTCGCTGATCGTGGGGGTGGCCATGTCCACCCCCGCACCGGGCGCGGTGGCCATCGCGGGCGTCGCCGGGCTGGCTGCCGGGGCGCTGTCGATGGCGGCGGGGGAATATGTCAGCGTCAGCTCGCAGGCCGACATCGAAAAGGCCGACATCCGGCGCGAGAAGCGGGCGCTGAGCGCGCAGCCCGACATCGAGCTGGAGGAGCTTGTCTCGATCTACATCGCGCGGGGCCTGGCCCCCGACACCGCGCTGATGGCCGCGGTCGAGCTGACCGAGCATGACGCCCTGGCCACCCACATCCGCGACGAGCTGGGGCTGAGCGAGGTTCACGCCGCAAACCCGATGCAGGCGGCCTTTGCGTCGGGGATGACGTTCAGCGCGGCGGCGGCGGTGCCGCTGCTGGCGGCGATGGCCGCGCCACGGGCGCAGCTGGTCCCGGTGGTTCTGGTCGTCACGCTGATGGCGCTGGCGGCGCTGGGCGCGATCGGGGCGCGCGCGGGTGGCGCGCCGGTCGGCCGGGCGGTGGTCCGGGTGCTGCTGTGGGGCGGATTTGCCATGGCGGTGACGGCCGGGATCGGGCATGTTTTCGGCACGACCATCGCCTGACCGGAGCCCTGTCATGATCCGTGCCCTGCTGCTTGCCCTTCTGACCGCGCTGGCGACCCCGGCGCTGGCCACCCCCACCCTGTACGACGTGACCGGCGTGTCCGCCCGCGACGTGCTGAACATCCGGGCCGAGCCCAGCGCGCAAGCGCGCATCGTCGGCACGCTGCCCGCCAATGCCCGCGGGCTGGAGGTCGTGGACACTGCCCCCAACGGCTGGGCGCGCATCTATGACGGCACCCGCACCGGCTGGGTCAACGGCCGCTATCTGGTCCGCGCCGCGCCTGTCGCAGCACCACAGCTGACCTGCCTGGGAACCGAGCCGTTCTGGTCCCTGACCAAGTTCGACGGCACCCTGACCTATGACACGCCCGAGGCGGCGGCGCGCGCCCTGACACTGCGCGCCGGGCTGACCGACGGGCTGAACCCCGTGCGCACGCAGGCCATGATCGGGGGCGATAGCGGCGGGCGCCTGACGGCCGTGATCCGCAGCCAACAGTGCAGCGACGGCATGTCGGACGAGGTCTATCCCATGGGCGTCACCGTGATCCTGGAGGGCAGCGGACAGTCCTCGCGCCTGCTGACCGGCTGCTGCCGGGTCGGGCGCTAGCCGACCATCCCATCAGGGGGGCAGGGACGGCGCCGGCCCGGCCCTGCCAGCGGCGGTTCGCGCAGACGACAGCGGGCACCGGCCGCGGGTGCGGCGTGGCCCTCAGTCGCCCCCGCCGTTCAGCAGGGCCGCCAGCCCCGCCCGGTAATCGGGATAGCGCAGCGTGATGCCCAGGTCGCGCTTGATGCGGTCATTCGCCACCCGCTTGCTTTCGGCATAGAAGCTGCGCGCCATCGGCGTCATCTCGGCGGTGGCGAAATCCTCGGCCGGGGGGATGGGCGCGCCGATCAGCGCGGCGGCATGGGCCAGCACGTCCTGCGGGGGGGCGGGATCGTCGTCGCAGACGTTGTAGATCGCGCCCGGCGCCGGCCGCGCGATCGAGGCCGTCAGCACCTGCGCGATGTCCTCGGCGTGGATGCGGGAAAACACCTGCCCGGGCTTGATGATGCGCCGCGCGGTGCCCGAGCGGATCTTTTCGAACGGCCCCCGTCCGGGGCCATAGATCCCCGCCAGCCGGAAGATGTGCAGCGGCAGGCCGTGGGCCGCGGCCAGCGCCTGCCAGGCGGCCTCGGCGGCGACGCGTTCGCGCCCGCGGCGGGTGGCGGGGGTCAGCGCGGCGGTTTCGTCCACCCACGCCCCCTGCCGGTCGCCATAGACGCCGGTGGTGGACAGATACCCCAGCCAGCGCGCCGGGCTGGCGGCGATGGCCGGGCCGAAATCGCGCAGCGCGGGGTCGCCGTCCGGTCCCGGCCCGGCGCTGAGCAGGATCGCGTCGGCGCGGGCCAGTTCGGCGCGCACCGCGTCCTCCTCCCCCGGCCAGCGCAGGGGCGCGGCGCCTGCCGCCTGCACGCGCGCAGGATCGTCGCGGGTGGTGCCGGTGACGGTCCAGCCCTGCGCGACCAGCAGCCGGGTCAGGAACCCCGCCGAATAGCCGTGGCCCAGCGTCACCAGCCTCATGCGGCGGCGCTGCGGGACGACAGGCCCATCACCTCGGCCCCGATCGCATAGGACCGCAGCCGGGCCTGTTCGTCCCAGATGTTGCCGGTCAGGATCAGCTCGTCGGGCCGATACTGCGCGATCAGCGCGTCCAGTTGCGCCTTGACCGTGTCAGGCCCGCCGACCGCGGTGATCCGCAACGCGGCGTCCACCAGCCGCTGCTGGTGGGGCGCGACATGGGCATCGAGGTCATCCACGGGGCGCGGCAGCAGCCCCGGCTGGCCCGACCGCAGCCGGGCAAAGCTGATCTGCTGGCTGGTCTGCAAGCGGCGCGCCTGCGCGTCGGTGTCGGCCGCAAACAGGTTGGCCGCCAGCATGAACCGCGGCGCCTCGCCCCAGGGGCCGGGCTGGAACCGCTGGCGATACAGGCGCACCGCCTCGTCCAGATCGTTCGGGGCGAAATGCGACGCGAACGCATAGGGCAGGCCCAGCGCCGCCGCCAGGCTTGCGCCATACAGCGACGAGCCGAGGATCCACACCGGCACGGCCGTCCCCTGTCCGGGATGGGCGGCCACCGCCAGGTCGGGGCGGGGCGGGCCGAGATAGGTCAGCAGCTCGATCACGTCGTTGGGGAAATCGTCGTTGCGCGACAGGCCGCGGCGCAGCGCGTGCATCACCGCGCCGTCGCCCCCCGGCGCGCGGCCCAGCCCCAGGTCGATGCGGGGGCCATGGATGGTGGCCAGGGTGCCGAACGCCTCGGCCACCGCAAGCGGCGCGTGGTTGGGCAGCATGATGCCGCCCGCGCCCACCCGGATCGTGCGCGTGTGATCGGCCACATGGCCGATCAGCACGGCGGTCGCGGCGCTGGCGATGCCGGGCATGTTGTGGTGTTCGGCCAGCCAGAAGCGGGCATAGCCCAAGGCCTCGGCGGCCTGGGCCAGCCGGACGGACCGGCCGATGGCGGTGCGGGCGTCGGCCCCCTCGGGGACGGGGGCAAGATCGAGGATCGAGAGTTCCATGACTGACAGATAGGGGCGTCGGGGACCCGTTGCCAGCCCCGCGCGCCCCCCGCAGCCCCGCGCAGCCCCACGGGCACGCTTGTCACCGCCGGCTGCCCCTGTCAGCATGGCGGCATGGACGAGATGCGGATCGACAGGACCAGCCGGCTTTTGCCCGTCGAGACGCCCGACCCGGTCGAGCGCGCCTATTTCGACGATCCCGCCGCCGCCGTGGCGCGGCTGGTCCAGCTTTACGACCGCGCCACCCGCTTTCTGCTGGACCGCTTCATGGCGACGCTGGGGGGACGCGAGCCGCGCGCCCGGTATCGCGCCTTCTACCCCGAGATCCGGCTGACCACCTCCAGCCACAACATGGGGGATTCGCGGCTGGCGTTCGGCCATGTGCCGCTGCCGGGCAGCTATGCGGCGACGATCACGCGCCCGGATCTGTTCGGCGACTATCTGGTCCAGCAGATCGGGCTGCTGATCCGCAACCACGGCGTTCCCGTCGCCATCGGGGAAAGCGACACCCCGATGCCGGTCCACTTCGCGGTCGCCACCCGCAGCGACCTGAACGTCCCGCAGGAAGGGGTGCTGGACTATTCCCTGCGCGACGTGTTCGACGTGCCCGACCTGGACACGATGAACGACGACATCGTGAACGGCACTGCCGGGCCGCTGCCCGACGGCACCCGGCACCTGGCGCCCTTCACCGCCCAGCGGGTGGATTATTCGCTGGCCCGGCTGGCGCATTACACCGCGACCCTGCCCGAGCATTTCCAGACCTTCGTGCTGTTCACCAACTATCAGTTCTACGTGGACGAGTTCGAGGCCTTCGCCCGGCGCGCACTGGCCGATCCCGCGTCCGGCTACAGCGGGTTCGTGGGGCCGGGCAACCACCTGATCGAACGCGCCGACGATGCCTCGGTCCCGGTCGCCAAGACCCCGCAGATGCCGGCCTATCACCTCAAGCGGCCGGACGGGCAGGGGATCAGCCTTGTCAACATCGGGGTGGGTCCGTCCAACGCCAAGACCGCGACCGACCACATCGCGGTGCTGCGCCCGCATGCCTGGCTGATGGTCGGCCACTGCGCGGGGCTGCGCAACAGCCAGCGGCTGGGCGACTATGTGCTGGCCCATGCGTACCTGCGCGAGGATCACGTGCTGGACGACGACCTGCCCGTCTGGGTGCCGATCCCGGCCCTGGCCGAGGTTCAGGTCGCCCTGCAGGACGCGGTGGCCGAGGTGACGCGGCTGGACGGCTACGACCTCAAGCGCATCATGCGCACCGGCACCGTCGCCACCATCGACAACCGCAACTGGGAACTGCGCGACCAGTCCGGCCCGGTCCAGCGCCTGTCGCAGTCCCGCGCCGTGGCGCTGGACATGGAAAGCGCCACCATCGCCGCCAACGGGTTCCGGTTCCGCGTCCCCTATGGCACGCTGCTGTGCGTCAGCGACAAGCCCCTGCACGGAGAGCTGAAGCTGCCGGGCATGGCCACGGATTTCTATCGCACCCAGGTCGCCAGCCACCTGCTGATCGGCATCCGGGCCATGGAAAAGCTGCGCGCCACGCCGCTGGAGCGGCTGCATTCGCGCAAGCTGCGCTCGTTCGACGAAACCGCCTTTCTTTGAAGGGCTTTCGCGGGGCGACGCGCGGCCGGGCCGCGGCGCGGGGGCTTCTGTGCCTTTTTGGGCCGAACCGGCGCCTTCGATGCGCGCGGGGATCAAAAAGGCTTGAACTGCCGGTAAAAACCCGCTGTAGCAGTGCCCATGCCACCGTTCCGTGGCGCGATTTTGGCCCGCACGGATGCGGGTGACATGAGGAGACAGGTCCGATGGCCACAGCCCCTGCGAAACCCATGACCAAGACCCAGCTGGTCGCCGCGCTTGCCGACGAGATGGGCAGCGACAAGAAGACCGCGTCCGCGGCGCTGGACGCGATCCAGTCGCTGGTCGCGCGGGTCGTGTCCGAAGGCGGCGCGCTGACGCTGCCGGGGATCGGCAAGGTCGCCTGCCGCGCCCGCCCGGAACGCCAGGTCCGCAACCCGCAGACGCAGGAGATGATGACCAAGCCCGCCGACAAGGTCGTCAAGGTCACGGTGGCCAAGGCGCTCAAGGACAGCGTCAACGCCTGAAGGGCAGAGACATCGGAAAGGGGTCGCGCAGCAGCGCGGCCCCTTCTTCATTAACGCGACGGGGGAACCGCGCCATGAATCGCACCGTGGACGACGCATTGGCCGAGGCGGGGGCCGGGCGCTTTCAGCGCCGCCTGCTGGGAATCTTCGGCCTGGTCTGGGCGGCCGACGCGATGCAGGTCGTGGCCGTGGGCTTTGCCGCCCCCTCGATCGCGCGCCAGTTCGGCGTCGACATGCCGACCGCGCTGCAGACCGGGACCCTGTTCTTCCTGGGCATGTTCATCGGCGCGGCGCTGTTCGGCCGTCTGGCCGACCGCATCGGGCGGCGCAACGTGCTGATGGCGACGGTGGCCTGCGACGCGGTCTTCGGCATCGCGTGCGTCTTTGCGCCCAGCCTGACCGCCCTGCTGGCGCTGCGCTTCCTGACCGGCGTGGCGGTGGGCGGCACGTTGCCCGTGGACTATGCGATGATGGCCGAGTTCCTGCCCCCGAAGAACCGCGGCCGCTGGCTGGTCTGGCTGGAGGGGTTCTGGGCCGTGGGCACGCTGGTCGTGGCGCTGACGGCCTGGTATGCCGCGACGTCCGGCATCGCCCAGCCGTGGAAGCTGATCTACCTGGTGGCCGCGCTGCCCGCCTGCCTGGGGATCTTCCTGCGGATGTGGGTGCCGGAATCGCCCATGTACCTGCTGCGCCGCGACCGCGAGCCCGAGGCGCGCGCCGTTGTCAACCGCGTCCGCATCGCGAACGGCGCCCAGCCGCTGCCTGCGGAGGCGCGCCTGATCCTGCCCGCGACCGCGCCCGTCCCGCAGGGGGGCATCATGGCGCCTGCGCTGGCGCGCACGACCGTCGCGGTGCTGGCGGTGTGGTTTCTCGTCTCGCTGTCCTATTACGGCGTGTTCGTCTGGCTGCCGGGCAAGCTGGCGACCGACGGGCTGGGCTTTGTCCGCGGCTACGGATTCCTGGTGCTGCTGGCGCTGGCGCAGCTGCCCGGTTATGCGCTGGCCGCCTGGGGCGTGGAAAACTGGGGCCGCCAGCGCACGCTGCGGATCTTCCTGATGCTGTCGGCGGCGGGCTGCCTGCTGTTCGTGTCCGCGCAGGCCACGCTGGTCGTCGCGGCCGCCCTGCTGCTGATGAGCTTTGCGCTGCTGGGGACCTGGGGGGCGCTTTATGCCCTGACGCCCGAGGTCTATCCGACGACGCTGCGCGCCACGGGCATGGGCACCGCGGGGGCGGCAGCCCGGCTGGGCGGGCTCGCCGCGCCGTCGGTGATGGCGGCGCTGGCCACGCGGGATTTCAGCGCCATGATCGGGCTGTTCGCGGGGCTGCTGGTGCTGGCCGCCCTGGTGTCGCTGATGATCGGGCGCGAGACGCGGGACGTGTCGATCGCCTGATCGCCTGATCGCCGGCCGCGCCGCTGCTGCTGGCGGCGCGGGTCAGCCGGCCGGCGGGACGAACACGCGCGAGGGATGCACCTCGCCGCCCAGGTAGCGGCCGATGCCGATGGCGCGGCCCTGATGGCTGACCCAGACCTCCGACCCATAGTCGGCGATGCCCAGCACCTGACCGGGGTTGCCATGCCCGATGCGGATCGCGCCCTGGTCGGTCGCGCGCATCTCGGGCAGGTCCAGCGCCGCCTCGATGGGGCGCAACGCGGCCTCAAGCTCGGCCATGGCGGCGCGGTCCACGCGGTCGAAGGGGATCGCGTCGGCCACGTCGAACGGTCCCGACCAGACCCGGCGCAGCGTGGCGACATGGCCAAGGCAGCCCAGCGCGCGGCCCAGGTCGCGGGCGATGGCCCGGACATAGCCGCCCTTGCCGCAGACCATCCGCAGGTCGGCGTCATCGGGCCAGGCCTCCCGCAGCTCCAGCGCCTCGACCCACAGCGGGCGGGCGGCCAGATCGACCGCCTGGCCGTCGCGGGCCAGGTCATAGGCGCGCGCGCCGTCGACGCGGACCGCCGACACCGCCGGCGGCACCTGCAGGATGTCGCCGCGGAACGCGGGCAGTGCGGCCTCGATCTGCGCGGCGGTGGGGCGCGCATCGGACTGGCGCAGCACCGCGCCGGCCGCATCGTCGGTCGCGGTTTCCGCGCCCCAGGCCACCGTGAAGTCATAGGCCTTCAGCGCCTCGGTCAGGTAGGGCACGGTCTTGGTCGCCTCGCCCAGCGCCACGGCCAGCAGGCCGGTCGCGTCGGGGTCCAGCGTGCCGGCATGGCCCGCCTTGCGCGCATCCAGCGCCCAGCGGACGCGGCCCACCACGTCGGTCGATCCGATCCCCGCCGGCTTGTCCACGATCAGCCAGCCGGAAATGTCGCGGCCCTTCTTGCGTGCCATCAGGGCCCCTCGACCAGTCCGATGATCGGGCCCAGCCGCCGGCCCCAGTCCGCGCGGCCCAGGGCCGGCGCGTAAAGCCGGCTGATCGAGCCGTCCAGATACAGCGCGTTGGGCGCGCCCAGCCCGTCGCGGAAGAACCGCGCGAATTCGTGAAACGTCACCGCGCGGTCCGAGATCACGAACCATGCCGTGCCCATGTCCCCCGACACGCCGACGCCGTTGCGGACATGGCGGCTGTCGCTGTCGGGCAGGAAACGGGGATGCAGTGCGCCGTCGATGACCAGCATCGGCCCGGACTGCGTGGCCAGACGACAGTGCGGCTGGACGCGGGCAAAGCGGCGGCTTTCGATGACCTGGAATGGCGCCCTGGCGCCGACGCAGAAGACGCCGTTCGGCCGCATGCCGAAGTTGCCGCCGCCGCCCGCGGTCACCACCGCGCCGCGTTCCACCCCCTCGGCCCGGTACAGCCCGACCGGCGCAAAATCGGCGTGATACATCCCCGCGTTCATGGCGAATCCCAGCACCTCGCCGGGGGCAAGCTGGGCGCGCACGGCGGCGAAATCGCCCAGCACCCGGCCGTCCGGTCCGTCCAGCCACAGCCGCAGCTTGCCCTGGTCAGCCGCCTCGACGGTGCAGACCGCATAGCCCGCGCCCTCGAACTGGCGGGTGTCGCACAACTCGGCCACGGCGGGCAGGGTCATCGCGACCAGGCCGCCCAGCGCCAGCCCCAGCCGGCGCCTCAGCTCAGCGATCATCGTCCCGGCCGGCGTCGCGCGCGGCCTCGGCGCCGGCATCCCAGTCTTCGCCGTCCTCGCCGTCGTCGCCGTCCTCGGTCCCGGCCTCGACGTCGCGGCGCACCCGGTCGTCGGCGAACAGCCGCCTTGTGTCGTCCATGCGGTCGAACGTCTCGTCCAGCACGAACCGCAGGTCGGGCGCGTATTTCAGCGTCATGTCCTTGGCGACATGGTGGCGCAGTTCGCGCGTGTTGCGGCGCAGCGCGGCCAGCGCCTCCTCGGCGCCCTGGCCGCCCAGCGGCAGCACATAGACCGTGGCGACCTTGAGGTCGGTCGAGGTGCGCACCTCGCCCACGGTGATCGAGTGGCGGTTCAGGTCGGGGTCGTGCACGTCGCCGCGCAGCAGAACATCCGCCAGCTTGCGGCGGATCAACTCGCCCACCCGCAGCTGGCGCTGCGACGGACCGGAACCAGGGGGGGAACGATAGGCCATGGCCGCAGATGTAGGGGGTCGCGCGCGCCGCGGCAACCGGATAGACCGGCCGCACGCAGGATCAGGCGGCCGTTGGGGGGCGTGCATGGAACAACCCGGTATCGTCATCACCGGCGTCTCGGGCCGGATGGGCCGGATGCTGGCGGGCCTCGTTGCCGCCTCGGACGCCTGTCGGCTGGTGGGCGCGGTCGAGCGCGAGGGCCACCCCTGGGTCGGGCAGGATGCGGGGACCGCCATGGGCGGCGCGGCGCTGGGCGTCACCGTCACCGACGACGCGGTCGCGGCCATCGCCCGGGCGCAGGCGGTCATCGACTTCACCACCCCTGCGGCGACGGTGGCCTTTGCCGAGCTGACCGCGCAGGCCCGCGCCGTCCACGTCATCGGCACGACCGGCCTGTCGTCCGACGACCTGGCGCATATCGCCGCCGCCGCCCGCCACGCCCCGATCATCCGCGCCGGCAACATGAGCCTGGGGGTCAACCTGCTGGTCGGGCTGACCCGGCGCGTGGCCGCAGCCTTGGGCGCGGACTGGGATATCGAGATCGTCGAGGCCCATCACCGCATGAAGGTGGACGCCCCGTCCGGCACCGCGCTGATGCTGGGCGAGGCCGCGGCCGAGGGGCGGGGCGGCGCGCTGTCCGACCTGCGCGTGCCCGCGCGCGAGGGGATGACCGGCGCCCGGGTCCCGGGCAGCATCGGGTTTTCCGCGATCCGCGGCGGCGACGTCGTGGGCGAGCATGACGTGATCTTCGCCACCGACGGCGAACGCGTCGTGCTGCGCCATCTGGCCACCGACCGCGCCATCTTTGCCCGCGGGGCGCTGCGCGCCGCGCTGTGGGGGCAGGACAAGGGGCCGGGCGAATACGACATGGCGGACGTGCTGGGGCTGTGACGGCGTGCCAGGGGCCTTTGCCGCCCCCTTGGGACGCTGATGCAGCCGCTGTCCGCGGGTGATTCGGCGGCGCTTTGGGACGATCGTCGAAGATTGTTCGGCCAGGTGGCGCTGATCCCGAAGAAAACTCTGCGGCAGCGTCCGTGCGCGCCGCAAATCGCAAGCACATTTCCCCGTGTTTCGACGATGGTTCCTTTCGTCGCATCGACCGGGGGGGTTAGCGGGATGAAGATCGTCGTTCTGGGTGCAGGGGTTATCGGCGTCACCAGTGCCTGGGCGCTGGTCCGCGCGGGCCATCAGGTCACGGTCGTGGACCGCCAGCCCGCCGCCGCGATGGAGACCAGCTTTGCCAACGCGGGCGAGGTTTCCCCCGGTTATTCGACGCCCTGGGCTGCGCCGGGCATCCCGCAAAAGGCGCTGCGCTGGATGTTCCAGCGCCATGCGCCGCTGGTGCTGCACGCCTCCGCCGATCCGGTCCGGGCGGGCTGGATGGCGCGGATGCTGGGCAACTGCACGTCCGACGCCTATGCGGTGAACAAGTCCCGGATGATGCGGATCGCGGAATATTCGCGCGACCGGCTGGGGATGCTGCGTGCCGAGACCGGCATCCGCTATGACGAGCGCACGCAGGGCACGCTGCAGGTGTTCCGTGACGCCAAGCAGGTCAAGGCCGTGCAGAAGGACATCAAGGTCCTGAAGGCCGACGGCGTGGCGTTCGAGGAGCTGGACGTGGACGGCTGCATCGCGGCCGAACCCGGGCTGGCGCAGGCGCGTCACCGGCTGGCCGGCGGCCTGCGCCTGCCGGGCGACGAGACCGGCGACTGCCACATCTTTACCCAAGGTCTTGCGGCGCTGGCGGCGGCGCATGGCGTCGTGTTCCACTATGACACCACCATCCACGGGCTGGAGGGCACGGCCGGCCGGATCGAGGCGGCGCTGACCTCGGCCGGGCGGCTGACGGCGGACGCCTTTGTCGTGGCGCTGGGCAGCCATTCGCCCGCGCTGGTGCGGCCCTTCGGGATCAGGCTGCCGGTGCATCCGGTCAAGGGCTATTCGCTGACGCTGCCGATCGTGGACGAAAGCCGCGCCCCGGTCAGCACCGTGATGGACGAGACCTACAAGGTCGCGATCACCCGTCTGGGCGACCGCATCCGCGTGGGGGGGCTGGCGGAACTGGCCGGCTTCGACCTGTCGCTGTCGCCGCGCAGGCGGGCGACGCTGGCAAAGTCGGTGGGCGAGCTGTTCGGGGGGGCGGGCGATCTGGACGCCGCGACCTTCTGGACCGGCCTGCGACCGATGACGCCGGACGGCACGCCCATCGTCGGCGCGACCCCGGTTGGCAACCTGTGGCTGAACACCGGCCACGGCACGCTGGGCTGGACGATGGCGGCCGGGTCGGCGGCGGTGCTGGCCGACCTGATGACCGGCCGCACCCCCGACATCGAATCGGGCGACCTGGGCTATGCCCGCTATCTGCGCGGGGCCCGCGCGGCGCAGCCGGTGCTGCGGCCCGCCGCGGCCTGACGGTCAGAAGTCGACCGCGATCCCCTTGCGTTCGTAATCGCCGAAGCGGACCGGCTCGGGCCCGTCGCGGCCCCCCAGTTCGGGCGGCAGGTCCAAGGCCTTGGCCTCGCGCCGCCGGGCCTCGGCCTCAGCCAGGGCGCGGCGGGCGGCGGGCGGCAGGTCGTCAGGGCTGGCGTCGGCCTGGGTCGTGGTGTCCGGTCCGGCCGGCGCGTCTGGCGTGTCGTCGATCATGGCAAACCCCGCTGCGGTTCTGTATCACCCTCTTTCAGCTAAGCGCCGGAGAGCCGATGAACAAGCGCGACGACACCGCACCCGCCGGGGCCGGCGCGCGCCCGCGCCGCGCATCGGCGCCGCGCGGTCCTGCGGCGGCCAAGCCGAACCCCGCGCGCAGCGCCGCGCACGCCGGCGACACCCGCGACAAGGCGGTCGATCCCGCCCGCCAGGGCGCGCTGCGCCTGCTGGCCGCGGTGCGGGAGGGCGCGACCCTGTCCGAGGCTGCGGGCGCGCTGGACCGGCTGGCCCCGCCAGACCGTGCCCGCGCCCAGCGGCTGGCCGCCGACACGCTGCGCCACAGGGGCCGCGCCGACGCCGTGCTGGCGCCGCTGCTGACCGGCCGCACCCGCCCCGGAACGCTGGACCTGCTGCGCCTGTCGGTGACCGAGATGCTGGCCCTGGCCGAGGCGCCGCACGGCGTGGTCAACGCCGCCGTGGCGCTGGCCCGCGCGGGCGGGCCGAAATCCGCCGCCGCCGCGGGGATGGTCAACGCCGTCCTGCGCCGCGCGGCGGACGCGCGGGCCGCCTGGGACGCGGCCCCGCCCGTGCGCCTGCCCGACTGGCTGCGCCGCCCCGTGGCCGAACGCTGGGGCGAGGCTGTCGCCGCCGCGATCGAGGCCGCGCAGGAACGGCCCGCGCCCCTGGACCTGACCCCGAAGGGCGACACGCCCGGCGAGGCCCTGCCCACCGGCAGCCACCGCCTGCCCGCGGGCACGCAGGTGTCGGCGCTGCCGGGCTATGCCGCGGGGGCGTGGTGGGTACAGGATGCGGCGGCCGCGCTGCCGGCGCGGCTGCTGGACCCCCGCCCGGCCGAGGCGATCGCCGACCTGTGCGCGGCGCCGGGCGGCAAGACGATGCAGCTTGCGGCCGCAGGCGCCGATGTCACCGCCATCGACCTGTCGCCCGCGCGACTGGACCGCGTGGCCGAGAACCTGGCCCGCACCGGCCTGACCGCCCGGCTGGTCGCAGCCGACGCGCTGGACTGGCGGCCCGGCGCGCCGCTGGACGCGGTGCTGCTGGACGCGCCCTGTTCGGCCAGCGGCACGATCCGCCGCCACCCCGAGCTGCCGCTGATCCGCGACGGCGCGATGATCCCCGATCTGGTCGCGCTGCAGGCGCGGCTGATCGACAGTGCGCTGTCGATGCTGGGGCCGGGCGGGCGGCTGGTCTATGCCGTCTGCTCGATCCACCGGGCCGAGGGCGAGGCGCAGCTTGCCGCCGCGCTGGCCCGCCATCCGGGGCTGGCGGTCGAGCCGCCGACGCTGCCGGGGCTGGACCCTGCCTGGATCACGCCCGAGGGGGCGATCCGCACCCGTCCCGACCACTGGGCGGACCGGGGGGGCCTGGACGGCTTTTTCATGGTCCGGCTGCGGCGGGCCTGACCCGCGGCGTGGGCGCTGGACCTTGCCCCGTTCAGCCGCTAGGTGACGCCAGACAATCCCAACCGGGGCCGCCATGACCGACCGCATTCCCCTGCGCCGCGCGCTGATCTCTGTGTCCGACAAGGCGGGGCTGGTCGATTTCGCCCGCGCGCTGCACGCCCGCGGCGTGGACCTGCTGTCCACCGGCGGCACCGCCCATGCCCTGCGCCAGGCCGCGCTGCCGGTGCGCGATGTGGCCGACCTGACCGGCTTCCCCGAGATGATGGACGGCCGCGTCAAGACGCTGCACCCCAGGGTCCACGGCGGGCTGCTGGCGCTGCGCGACAACGCCGAGCATCGCGCCGCCATGGACGAACACGGGATCGAGGACATCGACCTGCTGGTCGTGAACCTTTATCCGTTCGAGGCGACGGTGGCGCGCGGTGCGCCCTATGGCGACTGCGTGGAAAACATCGACATCGGCGGTCCCGCGATGATCCGGGCGGCGGCCAAGAACCACGGCTTCGTCGCCACGCTGGTGGACGTGGACGACTACGGCGCCCTGCTGGCCGAACTGGACGCGAACGCAGGCGCCACGACGCTGGCGTTCCGGCAGCGCATGGCGCAGGCCGCCTATGCGCGCACCGCCGCCTATGACGCGGCCGTCAGCACGTGGATGGCGGGCGCGATCGGGCAGGACACGCCCCGCCGCCGCGCCTTTGCCGGCACGCTGGCGCAGCCGCTGCGCTATGGGGAAAACCCCCATCAGCAGGCCGCGTTCTATACCGACGGATCGGGCCGGCCGGGCGTTGCCACCGCGCGCCAGGGACAGGGCAAGGCGCTGTCCTACAACAACATCAACGACACCGACGCTGCCTTCGAACTGGTGGCCGAGTTCGACCCCGCGGCAGGCCCCGCCGTTGCGATCATCAAGCACGCCAATCCCTGCGGGGTCGCCCGCGCCGACACGCTGGAGGCGGCCTATCGCCGCGCCTTCGACTGCGACCGCACCAGCGCCTTTGGCGGCATCATCGCGCTGAACCAGCCGCTGGACGCCGCGACGGCCCGCGCCATCACCGAGATCTTCACCGAGGTCGTGATCGCCCCCGACGCCTGTGACGAGGCGCGCGCGATCTTTGCGGACAAGAAGAACCTGCGCCTGCTGACGACCGGCGGGCTGCCCGACCCCGGCGCGCCGGGGCTGACCTTTCGCCAGGTCGCGGGCGGGTTCCTGGTGCAGACCCGCGACAACGGCCGCGTGACGGCCGCCGACCTGCGGGTCGTGACGCGGCGCCAGCCGGACGCACGGGAACTGGACGACCTGATGTTCGCCTGGACCGTCGCCAAGCACGTCAAGTCGAACGCCATCGTCTATGCGCGCGACCGGGCCACCGTCGGCATCGGCGCGGGCCAGATGAGCCGGGTGGACAGCACCCGCATCGGCCGCCGCAAGTCCGAGGACATGGCGCAGGCGCTGGGCCTGCCCGCCCCCCTGACCGAAGGGGCGGCGGTCGCGTCCGACGCGTTCTTTCCCTTTGCCGACGGGATCGAGGCGCTGGCCGAGGCCGGCGCGCGCGCCGTCATCCAGCCCGGCGGGTCCATGCGCGACGACGAGGTGATCGCCGCGGCCGACCGGCTGGGCCTGGCGATGGTGTTCACCGGCCAGCGGCATTTCCGCCACTGAGCCGATGACCGACACCCCGCCCCCCACCCCCGCGGCCGATCCGCCGCCCCCGGCCCCCCGGCCCAAGGCCCCGCGCAAGGCGGGCAGCGCCACCCGCGACGGCGCCGCGTCGCGTGCCCCGCGCAAGCGCAAGGCGGCCGAACCGCCGCCGCCGCCTCCTCCCCCGCCGCCGCCTTCGCTGTGGTGGGCCGGGGGGGTGGCGCTGGGGATCGTGGCGCTGGACCAGCTGACGAAATGGATCGTCGTGCAGGCGCTGAACCTGGTCGAGGTGCAGGCGATCGACGTACTCGACCCGTGGCTGAACCTGCGGATGGCGTGGAACCAGGGCGTGAACTTCGGCCTGCTGGCGTCCAGCGAGGATGTGATGCGCTGGGTGCTGGTCGCCGTTGCGCTGGCGATCTGCGTGTGGGTCGGCGTCTGGCTGGTCCGCGTCCGCCCGGGGCGGCTGGCGCAGGTTGCGGCCGGGCTGCTGATCGGGGGCGCGCTGGGCAATGTCATCGACCGCATCGCCTATGGCGCGGTGGCCGATTTCCTGAACATGTCGTTTCCGGGCTGGCGCAACCCCTACAGCTTCAACGTGGCCGACATCGCGATCTTTGCAGGGGCGTTGGGGCTGGTGTTCCAGCCCGGACCCGCCCGCGTCGAGAAGGCCGCGGCGGCGGGGGCGGACAAGACCCGTGACGCACAGGACAAGACGCGCTAGACAGGCGCGAACGGGGATCGGAGCCATCGACATGCGGGCACTCGCGCTGGGTTTCATGGTGGTCGCGGCGCTGGGCGCGTGCAGCGACGACGGCCGGCTGATGAACACCCGAAGCAGCAGCGACGGCCCCGACGAATTCTCGATCCTGCCGACGCGCGCCCTGTCCATGCCGCCGGACCTGGCGCAACTGCCGCCCCCCACGCCGGGCGGGGCCAACATCACCGACCCCGCGCCCGCCGCCGATGCCGTGGCCGCGCTGGGCGGCGATCCGGGCCGGCTGTCGGCCCAGGGGGTGGGCGCGGGCGACGGCGCGCTGATCGCCCATGCCGGCCGCGCGGGCGTGACCCCCGGCATCCGCCAGGTCACCGCCGCCGAGGATCAGGCCTATCGGTCGCGCCACGGCCGCCGTGCGCTGGAACGGGTCACCCGCAACGGGGTCTATTACCGCGCCTATCGCCCGCAGACGCTGGACAGCTGGAGCGAACTGGACCGCTGGCGTCCGACCGGCGTCCAGACCCCCAGCGCGCCGCCGGTGGCCGACTGACGCCGGCCTGACTTCGGCCTGACCCGCTGCGCGCGTCGGGGAAGGGGCCGCGTTCACCACGGGTTGACCGGCGGCCGGGTTGCGCCGGCCAGGCGGGCGCACCACCTTTCCCCCAACAGCGGAGGTTTTCCATGCGTCGCCCCATCCTGCCCACGGCTGCCCTACTGCTGCTGACGACGGCGCTGGCCGCGCCGGCCCAGGCGCCGGCGCCCGAACCCCCGGCCGCCGCGGCACCGCCCGCCGCGGCTGCGCCCGCCCCTGCGGCCATGCCGCCCGGCGTCAGCCATTTCACCCTGGCCAACGGCATGCAGGCTGTGGTGATCGAGGATCACCGCGCGCCCGTCGTGGTCCAGATGGTGTGGTACCGCATCGGGTCCGCCGACGAGGTTCCGGGCAAGACCGGGCTGGCCCATTACCTGGAACACCTGATGTTCAAGGGCACCGACACGCTGGACGCAGGCGAGCTGTCCAGGACGGTCACGGCGAACGGCGGCATGGACAACGCCTTCACCAGCTACGACTTCACCGCCTATTTCCAGCGCATCGCGTCCGACCGGCTGGACCTGGTGATGGGGATGGAGGCCGACCGCATGGAAAACCTGCGGATCGGCGAGGACGACTGGCAGGCCGAACGCCAGGTCGTGCTGGAGGAACGCGCCCAGCGCACCGACAGCGATCCCTCGGCGCTGTTCGGCGAGGAACGCAGCGCGGTCCAGTTCTACAACCACCCCTATGGCCGCCCGGTGATCGGCTGGCGGCAGGAGATGGAGGGACTGACGCGCGAGGACGCGATGGCGTGGTACGACAGCCATTACGCCCCGAACGCCGCCGTGCTGGTCGTCGCGGGCGATGTCACCGCCGAACAGGTGCGGGCGCTGGCGGAAAAGCACTATGGCCCGATCCCGCCCAAGCCGGGCGCCGAGCGCGGCCCACGCCCGCAGGAGCCGCAGCAACGGACCGAGCGGCGGATCGAGATGTCCGACCCGCGCGTCGCGCAGCCGGTGCTGTCGCGCAGCGTCATCGCCCCCGAACGCAACCCCGGCGACCAGAGGACGGCCGCGGCGCTGACCGTGCTGGCCGAACTGCTGGCGGGATCGCCGCAGACCTCGGTCCTGGGCCGCGCCCTGGTCCTGCCGGGCAAGGCGCTGTACGTGGGCGCGGGCTATGACGGGCTGGCCGTCGATCCGACCAGCTTTTTGCTGGCCATGGTCCCCGTCCCGGGCGTGGCCCAGGCGGACGCCGAGGCGGCGCTGGCGGCGGCGCTGGACGGCTTCATGCAGTCGGGCCCCGACCCCGAGCAGCTGGAGCGGGTGCGCACGCAACTGCGCGCCGCGCGCATCTATGAACGCGATTCGGCGCATGGGCGGGCCTATGACTATGGCCAGGGGCTGTCGATCGGGCTGTCGGTGCAGGACGTGAACGACTGGCCCGACCTGCTGGCGGCGGTGACGGCCGAGGACGTGCGCGCCGCCGCGGCGCTGGTGCTGGGCGACCGGCCCGGCGTGACCTCGTGGCTGCTGCCGGCCGAGGCGGGCGCCGCCACGGCCGGCAGCGGCGCGACCCTCCCGGACGCGGCGCTGGTCCCCGCCGCGCAACCGGCCGCCGATGCGCCACAGGCGGCGGATGCCACAGCGGTTGGGGACGCGGCGCTGGTCCCCGCCGCGCAACCGGCCGCAGGCGTGGCCGAGGGCGCCACCGATGCGGCCGCGTCCCCTGCCGCGACCGCCCCGCCGCCCGCCGCTCTCCCCGCCGCTCCGCCCCCGGCGCCGCCCGCCGCGGCAGGCGCCGAGGCCCCCGTCACCACCGGAAAGGCCCGTCCGTGATCCGCACCCTGTTTTCTGCCCTGGCGCTGACGCTGCTGGCCGTGCTGCCCGCCCGCGCCATCGACATCCACGAGACGACCTCGCCCGGCGGCATTTCGGCCTGGCTGGTCGAGGATCACTCGATCCCCTTCGTCGCGCTGAACATCGCATTTCGCGGCGGCGCGTCCGTCGATGCGCCGGAGCGGCGCGGGGCCGTCAACCTGATGACCGGACTGCTGGAGGAGGGGGCCGGCGCGCGCGACGCCGCCGCCTTTGCCGAGGCGCTGGAGGCGACGGGCGCGACCCTGTCCTTCGGCGCAGACAACGACGCGGTGACGGTCTCGGCGCGGTTGCTGACCGCCAATCGCGATGAGGCCGCGGCCCTGATCCGCGATGCGCTGACCGTGCCGCGCCTTGACCCCGACGCCATCGAGCGGGTCCGCGCCCAGGTGCAGGCGTCGATCCGGTCGGGCGACACCGATCCCCAGACCCTGGCAGCGCGCGAGATGGCGCGGCAGGCCTGGGGCGATCATCCCTATGCGACGCCGGTGGACGGCACCGCCGACAGCGTGGCGGCCCTGACCCGCGCGGACCTGCTGGCCGCCAAGGACCGGGTGCTGGCCCGCGACCGCGTGATCGTATCCGCGGCGGGCGACATCACCGCCGCCGACCTGGGCGCGCTGATCGACGCCATACTGGGCGACCTGCCGGCGCAGGCCACGGCGCCGCTGCCGCCCCGGGCCGAGCTGCTGCTGACAGGGGGCACCACGGTCATCGACTGGGACAGCCCGCAGACCGTGGTCAGCTTTGCCCAGGCCGGGCTGCCGATGGACCATCCCGACTATTTCGCGGCCTTCGTGCTGGACCACATCCTGGGCGGCGGCGGGTTCTCGTCCCGGCTGATGGAGGAGATCCGCGAAAAGCGCGGGCTGACCTATGGCGTGGGCACGGGACTGGCCAACGAGGTGCTGGGCGAGACATGGCGGGGCGGCATGGCCACCGCCAACGCCACCACCGGTCAGGCGGTGGATCTGGTCCGCACGGTCTGGGACGGCATGAAGGGCGGCGTCACCGAGCAGGAGCTTGCGGACGCCAAGACCTATCTGACCGGCGAATACCCGCTGCGGTTCGACGGCAACGGCAAGATCGCGGGAATTCTGACCGGCATGCAGCTGATGGGAATGCCGCGCGATTACGTCAACACGCGCAACCCGCGGATCGAGGCGGTCACAGCCGCCGACGTGCAGCGGGTCGCGCAAACGCTGCTGGATTCGGGCGATCTGCGCTTTGTTCTTGTCGGCCGCCCCGAGGGGTTGGTCGCCGACTGAACACAAGACACCGCCGCGCCCGGGGGGAGGAGGCGCGGCGGTGTCCCGACCCCGTTGGGATCACTTGACCTGAACGGCCCCGGTGCCACCCAGGGCTGCGCCTGCAACCGCCCCGACAGGACCGGCCACAACCGCACCTGTGGCCGCGCCGGTCGTGGCGCGCGTCGCCGTGTTCGGGCCGCAGCCCGCAACGGCCAGCGCCATGCCAACCGCCGTCATCATTGCCATCGTCTTCATGTCCGGTCCTCGCATCCTGTGGATTGCAGGATCAACCGTTCAGCAATGGCCCGGTTCCCTTTTCGACGCAGCAGGGGGCGAATCGGGTGATCTTTGTCCGGTCTGTGCTAGATATGGTGGCATGATACGCCAGGACCCCAACATCCGACCGGTCATCCGCCAATTGGACCAGACCGCCGCCAACCGCATCGCCGCGGGCGAGGTGGTCGAGCGTCCGGCCTCGGCCGTCAAGGAACTGGTCGAGAACGCGCTGGACGCCGGCGCCACGCGGATCGAGGTGGCGATCGCCGGCGGCGGCAAGCGGCTGATCCGCGTGACCGACGACGGCTGCGGCATGACGGCCGCCGACCTGCCGCTGGCGCTGGCCCGGCACGCGACGTCCAAGATCGACGGGTCCGACCTGCTGGACATCCGCAGCTTCGGCTTTCGGGGCGAGGCGCTGCCCAGCCTGGCCGCGGTCGCGCGGCTGACCCTGACCAGCCGCGCCGCCGGGCACGAGCCCGCGCAGATCGCCGTCAGCGCCGGACGCGCGGGTCCGGTCCGCCCGGCGGCCAGCAACCGCGGCACGGTGGTCGAACTGCGCGACCTGTTCTTCGCCACGCCCGCGCGGCTGAAGTTCCTGCGCTCTGACCGGGCCGAGACGCAGGCCATCGCCGAGGTGATGCGCCGGCTGGCCATGGCCGAACCCGCCACCGCCTTTACCCTGACCGACGAGGACGAGGGCCGGATGCTGTTTCGCGCCGATGCCGAGCAGGGCGATCTGTTCAATGCCCTGGCCGCCCGCGTCGGGCGGGTCATGGGGCGCGAGTTCCTGGACAATGCGGTGCCCATCGACGCCACCCGCGACGGGCTGCGGCTGACCGGGCTGGCGGGGCTGCCGACCTGTTCGCGCGGCGCGGCCGTGGCGCAGCACCTGTTCGTCAACACCCGCCCCGTCCGCGACCGCCTGCTGACCGGCGCGCTGCGGGCGGGGTATTTCGACACGCTGCCGTCCGGGCGGCATCCGGCGGCGGTGCTGTATCTGGCCTGCGACCCCAGGCAGGTGGACGTGAACGTCCACCCCGCCAAGGCCGAGGTGCGGTTCCGTGAACCCGACGCGGCGCGCGGCCTGGTCGTGACCGCGCTGCGCCACGCGCTGGCGGGCGCGGGGCATCGCGCCGCCACCACCGGGGCTGCGGCGGCGCTGGCGGCGTTCCGCGCCGAACCCGACCCGCGCCCGCCCCTTCGCCTGTCGCACGTCCCCATAATGCCCGCTCGTCTGTCCCCCACGGCTGCCGCGCTGTCGCTGGCCGCGCAGGCGCCGTTGCCGTCCGGTCCGGCCGCAGGCTTTGCCGAGGCCGCCGCCCGCGTCGAGCCGGAGGGGCTGGCGACCGACGCCCCGCTTGGGGCGGCCCGCGCGCAACTGCACGAGAACTGGATCGTCGCGCAGACCCGCGACGGCATCGTCATCGTGGACCAGCACGCCGCGCACGAGCGGCTGGTCTATGAACGGCTCAAGGCGCAGGCGGCGGCCGCGCGCATCCCCTCTCAGGCACTGCTGATCCCCGAGATCGTCGATCTGGGCGACGCGGCCGCGACCCTGCTGGCGGTTGCGGGGGACCTCGACCGGCTGGGGCTGGCGCTCGAGCCGTTCGGCCCCGGCTGCATCGCGGTGCGCGAGGTGCCGGCCGCGCTGGGGCGCGTGGATGCCGCCGCGCTGCTGCGCGACATCGCCGACGACCTGGCGGACCTGGGCGCGTCGGATCGCCTGCAGGGGCGGCTGGACGCGGTGCTGTCGTCGATGGCCTGCCACGGCTCGGTCCGGTCGGGCCGGCGCCTGACCGGGGACGAGATGAACGCCCTGCTGCGCGAGATGGAGCGCACGCCCCGGTCGGGCCAGTGCAACCACGGCCGCCCCACCTGGATCGAGCTGAAGCTGGCCGACATCGAGCGGCTGTTCGGGCGCTGATTGACGCCCGTGCCCCGTGGGGCGACAAGCGGGGAAAAGGGGACCGACCATGCTGGAGATCAGTGCCGACAAGATCGCCTTCGTCATCATCCGCGCCCGCGACTATGACCAGGGGCTGGACGGGCGGGGCGGGCGCAATGCCTTCGAACTGCGCGACTTCATCGCCGGGCTGAACGACGACGAGCAGGCGGCGCTGACGGCGGTCATGTGGATCGGCCGCGGCACCTATGAGGCGGAAGAACTGGCCGAGGCCGTCGCCACCGCGCGGGCCGAAAAGACCACGCCGACCGAGGATTACCTGATGGGCGAGCCCCGGCTGGCCGACCACCTCGAGGCCGGGATGGCCGCCCTCGGGCTGGATGCGACCGATGCCGAGGACGACCTGCTCAAGTTCTGATCAGTCCCGCGTGACGCGGACCAGCGCGCCGTTCCGGGCGTCGGTCAGCAGCATCACCGACCCGTCGCGCGCCACCTCGACGTCGCGGACGCGGCCGATGCCCTGCAGGTGCCGCGCCTCGCCGGTGACGCGGTCGCCGTCCAGCGTCAGCCGCACCAGCGCCCGTCCGACCAGCCCGCCGATCAGGGCGTTCCCCTGCCATTCGGGGAACATCGCGCCGTCATAGAACGCCAGCCCGCTGGCCGCGATCACCGGGTCCCAGTAATAGACCGGCTGCTCCAGCCCTTGCTGTGCCGTGATCCCCTCGCCGATCGGCTTGCCGCTGTAATCGAGGCCATAGGTGATGATCGGCCAGCCATAGTTCTTGCCGGCCTGGGGGCGGTTCAGCTCGTCCCCGCCCTTGGGGCCGTGTTCCACGGTCCACAGCCGGCCCTGCCCGTCCAGGGCTGCGGCCTGAACGTTGCGAAAGCCCTTGGCAAAGGTTTCCGGCAGCCAGCCGTCCACGCGCGCGCCCGCCGCGCCCCCCAGGGGGTCGATGCGGACCAGCTTGCCGATGTGGTTGTCGTCATCCTGCGCGGTGGCGCGGGGCGCGGGGTCGGACCGCTCGCCCAGCGTCACGAACAGCCCGCCCTGTCCGTCCAGCACCAGCCGAGAGCCGAAGTGCTTGTCGCTGGCCCAAGGGGGGGTCTGGCGAAAGATTTCGGTCACGTTCTCGAGCGTGCTGCCGTCGGCCGACAGCGTGCCGGTGGCGACGGCGGTGGCGTTCCTGCCGCCCTCGGCCGGGGCGGCATAGCTGATCCAGACGCGGCGGTCGGCAAAGTCGGGGGCGACCAGCACGTCCAGCAGCCCGCCCTGTCCGCGGGCGTCAATCGGGGGAAGGCCTGCGATCTCGGGGCCGACGCGGCCGTCTGCGGACACCATCCGCAGCCGCCCCGGCCGTTCGGTCACCAGCCATCCGCCATCCGGCAGTTCGGCCATGCCCCAGGGATGCTCAAGGCCGTCGGCGACCGTGGTGGTGGCCAGCGCGATGTCGTCGGGCAGGACCGGCGCGCGGGTCTGGCCGGCGAATGCGGGCTGCTGGTCGGGGGCGTTGGGGGGCGTCGCATTGAAATCGGCGGCGGCCGGTCCAGCCAGCGCCGCCGCCAGAACTGTGCTCAGGACGAAACGGGTCATCGCGCACTCCTCGGGGTTGCCTTGGGGTGACAACCGCGGCGCGACCCGTCCGTTCCGCGTGGATTACAGCACGAACTCGTCAGCGCTGTAGGCGTAGGGGCTGACGGACCCGTCCTGGATGACCAGACGGAAATCGGCCACGCGGTCGTTGTTGACGTGTCCCGACAGGATCGTATTTCCGTAGCTGTCCTGGCTAAGGACAACAGTCCCTGCCGCCCGGCTGGCGGAAAAGCCGAAGGTCTGGTTGCCGGCATAGTTCACGTTGGCGTCGATCCCCGACAGGTCGATCACGTCGCCGCCCCGGACGCCGATGCCCTGGAACGCGGTCGCGCCGTCGCCGGCAGAGATCACGTCGACCGTGCGGCCGCTGGAGTCCGACACCGCATTGAAGACAAAGCGGTCGGCGTTCGCGCCGCCGATCAGCCGGTCGGCCCCGGCCCCGCCCAGCAGCCTGTCCGCCCCGTCCTGCCCGCGCAGCACGTCCGCCCCGTACCCGCCGTTCAGGATGTCGGCACCGGCCCCGCCCAGCAACTGGTCGTTGCCCAGGGCGCCCACCAGATTGTCGTTGCCGCCCTGGCCATAGATCGTGTCGTTGCCGTCCATCCCGTGGATGCCGTCGTTCGACCCGGTGCCGACGACCCGGTCGTTGCCGTTGGTCGCATAGCCCAGCGACACGGTCAGCGTATAGCTGCCAGTGGCGTTGTTGCCCGTCTCGCCGACACCCAGAGTCCACGTGCCGGTCCAGCCGTTGCCGATAGTGAAAGTGATCTGCCCATCGCGGTTCACGCCGGGCGTGCTGTCGTTGGCCGGGTTGATGTCGTCGTTGTAGAGCACCCGCGTACCATTGCTGTTGTACAGCGAGATATTGGGGTCATACAGCGTGCCCGACCCTGACGAGACGCCCTTGGCCGCGACCGAATAGGTCAGCCCCTCGATGAAGGTGGTGTTATAGGTGTCGTAGTCCCTCATCGGCGAGATGGACCCGACGCGCGAAGTGCCGGGTGCAATCAGTCCGGAATAGGCCATGAGACGGTCTCCTCAAGAGTTCGGTTTGTGGCCGCATGCTACGCGCGTCCCGGGTCACTGCCTCTTCACCTTGCGCGGCGGATGTCGTGACCGAAGGCGCGCGCGCCATGCGGCACTTGCGACGGATCAACGTCCCGCCGCGCGCCGCGTTCGATCACGGACGCGTGTCGCGCCGCGCCCCAGCAGACGGCCGCCGATGGGCGGCCATGCGAAACGGCCCCCGCCGGATGGGCAGGGGCCGTCAACGGTGATCAGAAGGGCAGGGCTGGACCATGTCCCGATCCGGCCTTGCCGGCGCTCAGAACGTTCCGGGCTGCCGGACTGCCGGACTGTTTGCGGGGGCCGTGCTCCGGCCCTCCGCTTGCGCTCCGGGCGTTCGCCGGGGAAAAGGTCCACTGGACCTTTTCCTGATCCGGCTCAGCCCTTCTTCAGCACCCGGCTGCCCAGCAGCTCGGCGATCTGCACGGCGTTCAGCGCCGCGCCCTTGCGCAGGTTGTCGCTGACGCACCACAGGTTCAGGCCGTTCTCGACGGTGGAATCCTGCCGGATGCGGGACACGAAGGTGGCATAGTCGCCGACGCAATCGATGGGCGTGACGTAGCCGCCGGGTTCGCGCTTGTCGATCACCAGCACGCCGGGCGCCTCGCGCAGGATATCGCGGGCCTCGTCCTCGTCCAGGAACTCCTCGAACTCGATGTTGATCGATTCCGAATGGCCGACGAAGACCGGGACGCGCACGCAGGTCGCCGTGACCTTGACGCTGCTGTCCATGATCTTCTTGGTCTCGGCGACCATCTTCCATTCTTCCTTGGTCTCGCCCGAGTCCAGGAACACGTCGATCTGCGGGATCACGTTGAAGGCGATCTGCTTCTGGAACTTGCTCGGGGGCACGTCCTTGGTGGGGTTGTAGACCGCCTTGGTCTGCTCCCACAGCTCGTCCATGCCCTCTTTTCCGGCGCCCGACACCGATTGGTAGGTGCTGACAACGACCCGCTTGATCCGCGCGCGGTCGTGCAGCGGCTTGAGCGCGACGACCATCTGCGCCGTCGAGCAGTTGGGGTTGGCGATGATGTTCTTCCTGGAATAGCCGGTGATCGCGTCGGCATTCACCTCGGGGACGATCAGCGGCACGTCGGGGTCATAGCGGTACAGCGACGAGTTGTCGATCACCACGCAGCCCGCCTTGGCGGCGATGGGCGCGTATTGTTTCGTCGCGTCCGACCCGATGGCGAACAGCGCGATGTCCCAGCCGGTGAAGTCGAAGCCCTCGATATCCTTGGTCTTCAGGGTCTTGTCGCCAAAGCTGACCTCGGTGCCCAGCGACCGGCGCGAGGCGAGCGCGACGATCTCGTCCACCGGAAACTGGCGCTCGGCCAGGATGTTCAGCATTTCGCGGCCCACGTTCCCCGTGGCGCCCGCAACGACGACCTTGTAGCCCATCGAGGTTCCCTTTCGATCAAGACGCGCGGCCATAGCCGGAAATGGCGGGAAAGTGAAGGCGGCACGCGTGCGAGCGGGGGCTGCGCGCCCCCGCACCCCGCGGGATATTTCCACAAGGAAGAATGGGGGTTTTCCGGGCGTGCGGCCCGGCGCACAACAGGCCGAACCGAGCAGGAGCCGCCGATGACCGACCCCGCCTTTGCCCCCCGTGATGCCGACAGCCGGCCGCTGTGGCTGGTCGCGCAAGGCGGGGACGGCCCGGTCTGGCCTGCCGGCATCGACCCGGCCTTTCCGCGCGCGGCGGGCTTTGCGGCCAAGGCGGGGCAGGTCTGCCTGCTGCCGGGGCCGCAGGGTGTCGCGGGCGCGCTGTTCGGCCTGGGCCGCACCGCCGCGCCCGGCGACCGCCCGCCGCGCGAGCGGTTCGTGCTGGCCAAGGCCGCCGAGGCGCTGCCCGAGGGCGCCTGGCATCTGGCCGAAATGCCGCAGGCCTTTGACGCGGCGCAGGGCGCGCTGGGGTGGCTGTTCGCGCAGTATCGCTTTGACCGTTACAAGACGGCGGACGCGCCCCGCGCGCGGCTGGTCTGCCCGGCGGGCGCGGACGCGGACGCGCTGCTGGCGATGGCGGCGGGCGAATACCTGGCGCGCGACCTGATCAACACGCCCGCGTCCGATCTTGGCCCGGCAGAGTTGGAACAGGCGGCGCGCGACCTGGCCGCCCGGCACGGCGCAGCCGTCGCCGTCACGCAGGGCGCCGACCTTGCGCGGGATTTCCCGATGATCCACGCCGTCGGCCGGGCCGCCGCGTCGGGGCGCGAACCCCGGCTGATCGACCTGCGCTTTCCCGGCGACGGGCCCGCCGTCACCCTGGTCGGCAAGGGCGTGTGCTTCGACACCGGCGGGCTGGACATTAAGCCCGCCTCGTCCATGGGGCTGATGAAAAAGGACATGGGGGGTGCGGCCAACGTGCTGGGGCTGGCCGAGACGCTGGCCCGCATGGGCCGGGCCGGCGGGCTGCGGGTGCTGATCCCGGCGGTGGAAAACAGCGTCGGACCCGACAGCATCCGCCCCGGCGACGTGCTGACCAGCCGCAAGGGGCTGACCGTCGAGGTCAACAACACCGACGCCGAGGGCCGGCTGGTGCTGGCCGACGCGCTGGCGCTTGCGGCCGAGGAGGCGCCCGCCCTGCTGGTCAGCATGGCCACGCTGACCGGGGCGGCGCGCGTAGCGCTGGGGCCGGACCTGCCGCCGTTCTTCTGCGACGACGAGGCGGCGGCCGAGGCGCTGTTCCGCGCCGGGCGCGAGGCCGCCGACCCGATCTGGCGCATGCCGTTCTGGGAGCCTTACGAGACGATGATCGAGCCGGCCATCGCCGATCTGGACAACGCCCCGGGCGGCGGATTCGCGGGCGCGATCACCGCCGCGCTGTTCCTGCGCCGCTTCACCGAAGGGGCGCGGGTCTACGCGCATTTCGACATCTATGGCTGGCAGCCGACGCCTGCGCCGGGGCGACCCAAGGGCGGCGTGGGGCAGGGGATGCGCGCGATCCTGGCCGCCCTGCCGCGGATCGTGTGATGGATCGCCGCCTGACCCCCGCGACCGACCGCGTGGCCCTGCGCGGCAGCGGCATCGACCGCGCCGCGACCACCAAGGGGCAGCCCCTGCGGGTTGTGGGCGGCATCGCCGACCTGCTGCGCGCACCGGCGGGCGCGCGGGATCGCCAGCTTCTGCATGGGGCCGATGTCACGCTGATCGAGGAGCGTGACGGCTGGGCCTTCGTGCAGGCGGCGGCCGACGGCTATTGCGGCTGGGTGATGCGCAGGACGCTGACGGATGAGCTTCCCCCCATCACCCACCGCGTCACCGCGCCCGCCACCCATGTCTATGCCGCACCGGATTTCAAGCAGAGGGAACGGGGCGCGCTGTCCCTTGGGGCGCGGCTGTCGGTCAGCGGCATCGAGGGTCGTTTTGCCCGGCTGTCCGATGGATTCTTCGTGCCCGTCCAGCACATCGGCGACGCGCCTGCCGATGACCCTGCCGCCGTCGCGCTGTCCCTGCTGGGCACGCCCTATCTGTGGGGCGGCAACAGCCGGGTCGGCATCGACTGTTCCGGCTTGGCGCAGGCCGCGCTGCTGGCCTGCGGGATCGCCTGCCCGGGCGACAGCGACCTGCAGCGCGCGACATTCCCGTCCGTGGCCAACATCCGTCGCAACGACCTGCTGTTCTGGCCGGGCCATGTCGCGCTGGCGCTGGACGCCGCCACCATGGTCCACGCGACCGCCTGGACGATGTCGGTCGTCACCGAGGACATCGCTGCCGCCATCGCCCGCATCGACCGGGCGGGCGAGGGGCCGTTCCTGGGCGGGCACCGGCCGCTGGACCATCCGGCGGCCTTTCCGTAAGCCTTTCCCCATCTGCCGCGGCCCACGCCGCGCGTGACCGCAACGCCACGGGGGGCCAGCATGACGCATCTGTGGGTAAGGGCCGAAAGCCGCCCTGACGAAAGCCGGGTCGGAATCACCCCCGACGGCGTGCGCGCGCTGATCGCCGCAGGGTTTCGCGTCACCGTCGAGGACAGCCCCACGCGCATCATCCCGACCGCCGACTATGCCGCCGCCGGGGCGGCCTTGGCGCCCGCGGGGACATGGCCCGCGGCGCCCGCCGACGCCATCGTCTTCGGTCTCAAGGAACTGCCCGACGACGGCTCGCCCCTGAGGCATCGCCACGTCATGTTCGGCCATGCCTTCAAGGGCCAGCCCGCCGGCCAGGGGCTGCTGCGCCGGTTCCGGGACGGGGGCGGGCGGCTTTACGACCTGGAATACCTGCTGGACGAAGACGGGCGCAGGCTTGCGGCGTTCGGCTATTGGGCCGGGTTCGCGGGCGCGGCCGTCGCCCTGAAATGCTGGGCGGCGCAGCAGCGTGGCGCCCTGTGCGGGCCGGTCGCGCCCCAGCCCGACAGGGATGCGCTGGCCGCCGGGCTGCGGGCCGAGCTGGACGCCACCGGCCGGCCGCGCCCGCGCGCCATCGTGGTCGGCGCCCTGGGGCGGGTCGGGACGGGGGCCTGCGACCTGTGCGCCGAAATGGGCGTGCGCGTCACGAAATGGGACCTCGCCGAAACGGCGAATGGCGGACCATTTCCCGAAATCCTGCTGCACGACATCTTCCTGAACGGCATCCTGGCGGTGCCGGGCACGCCGGTCCTGGTCCCGGCCGATGCGGTCAACCCCGGCCGCGCGCTGACCGTGATCGCCGACATTGCCTGCGACCCGGGCAGCGACTTTTCCCCCATCAAGGTCTATGACCGCACCACCGACTGGGCCGCCCCGGCGCGGCGGGTGGCCGAGGCCCCGCCCCTGGACGTGACCGCCATCGACAACCTGCCCGCGCTGCTGCCGCGCGAATCCAGCACGGATTACGCCGGCCAGCTGCTGCCGGTGCTGCGCGGGCTGGACGCCCTGGACGCAGGGCCGTGGGGACGGGCCGCCGCCCTCTTCGACGCGCATCTGAAAGGGCTGTCGCCATGACCATCCACTGGGTCGGAACGGGCCTGACGTCGGTCCCCGGATTGCGCCGCCTGCTGTCGGGCCGCGTGCCGGTGACGGTCTGGAACCGCACCGTGGACAAGGCCCGTGGCGCCGTGGGCAATCTGGCCGCGGACATCCGCGAATTCGGCCTGCCGGCGCTTGCGGATGCGGTCGGGCCGGGCGACGTGGTCGTCTCGCTGCTGCCGGCCGACCGGCACGTCGCCCTGGCGCGGGTCTGCCTGGACCGGCGCGCGCATTTCGTCTGCCCCAGCCTCATCTCGCGCGACATGGCCGCGCTGGAACAGGCGGCGGTCGATGCGGGCGTGGCGCTGGTGAACGAGGTGGGACTGAACCCCGGCATCGACCAGCTGGTGGCGCATGATCTGGTCAACGACTATCGCCATGTGGCGCAGCCCGGCGACAGGGTGCGGTTTGCCAGCTATTGCGGCGGCATCCCGAAACATCCCAACCGGTTCCGCTACAAGGTGTCGTGCTCGCCGCTGGAGGTGCTGCAGGCGCTGCGCGCGCCCGCGCGCGTGATCCGCGAGGGCGCCGCGCAGGTGATCGACCCGCCGTGGCAGGCGACCCGATCCTACGACGCGCCACTGCCCACGCCCGAACGGTTCGAGGTTCATCCGACCGGCGATTCCACGGCGTTCACGGATCACTACGGCTTCGATCCCGCCTGGCACATCCACGAGTTCGTGCATGGCACCATCCGGCTGAAGGGCTGGCGCGAGGCCTGGGCCCCGGTCCTGGCCGAGCTTGCCGCGCTGCACGGCCCCGAGGGCGACGCCCGCCTGCGGCAGATGGCCGACCGCTTTCGCACCGACCACGCCTATGCCCCCGGAGAGCCGGACCGCGTCGTGCTGTGCGTGGCCCTGCACGCCAGCCGCAACGGCGCGCCGGTGTTCGGAAAGGAATGGGTGCTGGACGCGCAGGGCGGCCCGGCGGGGACCGCGATGGCGCAACTGGTGTCCGTGCCGGTGGCGATGGCCGCCGAGGCGGTGCTGGCCGGGCATTTTGCGCCGGGCGTCCATGCCGCGCCCCGCGACCCGCTGCTGGTCGGCCTGTGGCTGGTCGAGGTCGGGCAGATCGCCAGCCACATGGCCAAGATCGATCACCTGCGAGTGGCCTGAGGGGGGACGGCGCGCGGGACGCAGCCCGTCGCCGCCCCGTCGCGGTCAGACCGGGCCGAAGCCCTGGCCGTCGAACTGCGTCAGCGTGCCGTCCGAGATGTCGTGCAGCAGCCCGTGCAGGGACAGCTCGCCCGACTCGACCGCGGCCGCAACGAACGGAAAGGTCATCAGGTTTTCCAGCGAGATCAGGACCGCCTGCTGTTCCAGCGCGGCCAGTTGCCGGTCCTCGGGCAGATCCCGGACGCGGTCATAGCCGGGGCGCAGGATGTCCATCCAGCGGCCGACGAAGCTGGTCGTCTCGTCCAGATCGGGGGCGTGGCCCGCGCACATCGCCAGGCATCCCTTGACGCCGCCGCACTGGCTGTGACCCATGACGATCAGATGCGCGACCCGCAGCGTGGTCACGGCGTATTCCACCGCCGCCGAGGTGCCGTGCTGGGCGCCGTCCGGCGCATAGGGCGGCACCAGGTTGGCGATGTTGCGGTGGATGAAGAACTCGCCCGTGTCCGCCCCGAAGATCGACGTGACATGCACGCGCGAATCGCAGCACGAGATCACCATCGCCCGCGGCCGCTGTCCGTCGTTGGCCAGCCGGCGATACCAGGCGCGGTTCTCAGTGAACGAGGTGGCGTGCCAGCCGTGATAGCGCTGCACCAGATACTGCGGCAAAGGACGGCCCGTGGTCATCGTTTCCTCCTGTGTCACGGCTGCTGCGCGTGCATATCCAGCCGTCGCGTAAAGTTCGAGGGGTTTTCACGGCGGGGGGTAAGGAAATCTCAACGCCTGCGGGCAGATGGTGCCCGGACGTGTGGGGACACGGGTGAAGGGAAACGGACATGGCAAACCTTGCGGTTCTCGCCCTCGACGAGGCGGTGCGCCTCGACGCCGGGCGGGTGGGCGAAATCGTGGACGAGCTGGGCGAGCTGGCCGCGCAGAACGTGATGGGCATCGCGCTGGAGCAGCTGGCCCAGGCCCTGGCGACGGCGCGCGGCGCGGCGATGGCGGGGGACATGGCCGCCCTGGTCGCGCAGGCGGACCTGCTGTCGCGGCTGGCGTGGCAGATGGGGCTGGTGTCGCTGGCGGGGGTGGCGGTCGATGTGGGCGCCTGCGCCGACCGGCGCGACGCGACCGCGCTGGGGGCGACGCTGGCGCGGCTGATGCGGGTGGGCAACCGCTCGCTGACGCAGATCTGGGACGAGGCGTCGATCGGGTCCTGAGGGGGGCCTGTCGTCCGGCCGAGGCACGCCGCGGGGAACGGCGATAAGAAACCCCGGACGGCCAGCAGGGAGTGCAGCCCGGGACCCGCGCGGTCAGCGGCCCATGCAGCCTTCGTAGAACAGGATGCGGACCGTCTGTTCGTCCAGCCGGAACATCGGATCGGACAGGGGAACCGAATAGATCTGCTGCACCGCCCGCGCCATCCCCGCCATGTACAGCGAGGCGAGCTGCTGGCGGGCGGCCAGCGGAACGTTGCGCCGGTTGCTGAGCCGCGCGCCGACCGTGTCGCTCAGGATCTGCATCGTCTGGCGCTGGGTGTTGCCGGCCGCCCGCAGGCCGACCGCCCGCGCGGCGTCGGGCGCGATGGTGGCGCAGACGAACTCGTCCTCGGCGGTCCGGGTCTGGGCGTTCGCCCCCAGCGGCATCGCCATGATCGCCACCGCCAGCAGCGCCGAAAGCTGTCGCATCAGATGCTCTCCGTTTTCGGCTGTCTAGCATCGACCGGGCACGCGCGCATCCCGGTCGCGCGCGCCCCTCAGGCCAGCCGCAGGCGCGCGTCGCGCTCGGCCGCGCGCGCGACCCATGCGGCCTCGGCCGCAAAATCGTGGGGCACCTGCGCGGCGCGGCGGCGGCCCGACAGGGACTGGCTGGCGAAGAAATCGAACCCGTGCAGCGTCAGCCCGGCCACCGGCGCCGACAGGATCAGCCCGATCAGCATCGCCCCGGTGGTGGGCGGCGCCCCCAGCTCGGCCGTCAGGGCGGCGTAATCGGCCAGCGGGTGCAGGTAGAATCCGGGGCTGTGCGCGGTCTGCCAGTCCAGCCTCTTGCGCTTGGGCGACATCCACAGGATGCGGCGGGGGGCCAGCCGCGCGCGGTCGGCCGCAGGCAGGCGCACGGCCAGCCCCAGCCAGTCGGTGCGGGTCCCGTGGCTGGCGGGGTCGGGCATCGGCGCGCGGTTGATCCGCACGACCAGGTCGGCCGCGTCGATCTGCGCGCCCTGCTGCGCCTGCGCCAGGGCGCGCGCGTTTCCGACCAGCGCGACCTGCCGCCCCGACAGTTCGGCGTGCAGATCGGACAGGGGCGCGGACAGGGTGGCCAGCATCGGCTCGTTCCGCATGGTCCGGGCCAGAAGAAAGCGCAGCGGCGTCATCCCAGCAACCCCCGATAGACAGCGATGATCGCGCGGGCCTCGCCCTCGATCGCGTGACTCGCGGCCACATGGGCGCGCGCCGCCTGGCCTGCCCGGGCGCGCGCCGCGTCGTCCGCCAGCCAGCGGTCCAGGGCCGCGGCCAGCGCGGGCAGGTCGTCGCGGGGGATCAGCGTCCCCGTCTCGTCGTCGCGGACCAGTGTCTCATAGGCGCCGACCCGCGCTGCGATGACGGGCACGCCGCAGGCCATGGCCTCCAGCGGGGTCAGACCGAAGCCTTCCCACCGCGCCGGGGCGGCGAACAGGTCCAGCGCCTGATAGTGGCGCACGACCTGGTCCCACGGGATCTCGCCCAGGAACCGGATACGGTCGGCCAGTCCCGCGGCGGCGGCCTGGGCCATCAGCCCGTCGGCAAAGGCGCGGTTGTCGGGCGTGATGCGCCCGGTCAGGATCAGCTGCGCGCGCGGGTGGCGCGGGAACACCTGGATCGCGGCGCGCACCAGCAGGTCCACGCCCTTTTGCGCGCGCACCCGTCCGAAGCAGCCGACCAGCACCGCGTCCGGGTTCAGCCCCAGGTCGCGGCGCAGCGCGTCGCGGTCGGCGGCCGGCTGGAACACGGCCGTGTCCACGCCGTGCAGGATCACCGTCGCCGGCCGTTGCAGGAACGACGCGGCCTGTGGCGAGGTGGCGATCAGCGCGTCCTGGCGCCGGATCAGCCAGCGGGTGAACCCGGTGTGCCGCCGCTGCGCCGCGCTGGTGAACAGCAGGCGATAGCGGCGGCGCAGGACCTGCCGCAGGACCAGCCCCAGCGCCATTTCCGTGTTGCGCCGCGCGTGCCAGACGCGCCAGCGGTCGCGCGGCAGGGTCGCGGCGCGGGCCAGCGAAATGTGCGGCAGGTCCGGCGGCAGGCCTGGGCCGGTCGCCACGATGCCGATCATCCGCGCCTGCACCGGGATCAGCCGCACCACGGTCGCGGTCACGCCCGACAGGCGGCGTTTGAGGTTCGGGGCCACGACCTCGATGGCGCGCGGGTCAGGCATCGTGGGACTCCGGCGTGCGCAGGTACAGCGCCAGCCCGACCGCCATGGGCACCAGGAAGAACAGGAACAGCAGGCCATAGGCCTGCGCGGGTGGGTTCAGCGCCTGCGCCGTCGCATGCACGGGGCGCGAGGCGAACTGCATCACCCCCACGCCGCCGATGGAAAACATGTTCAGCAGCGTCACCCCCCGGCCGACCAGCGCCGGGGGCAGGAACGACCGCGCATGGGCCATGACCAGCGCATAGTTGGTGCCGGTCAGCCCGATCAGGCCCAGCAGCACCACGGACAGGCCCGGGCTGTGGCCCGGCGCCAGCCACAGCCCGGCCAGCGTGGCGACCGCCAGGACATGGCCCGCCAGCACCGCGCGCCGCGTCGATCCGATCAGTCGCGCCGCGGGTCCGGCGACGAAGCTGCCGATCACCATCGCCAGCCCCATGACCAGCGTCGCCCGGCCGATCATCGTGTCGCCGGCGCCGAACACGTCGCGCAGGTAAGGCGCGGCCCACAGCCCGCGGATCGCGGCCGAGGCGGCGTAGCTGACCGCAAACAGCGGCAGGATGAACCACAGCGCCCGCAGGGACAGGATCTGTGACAGCCGGCCCTGCGGTGCCCCGCCGTGGTGGGCGGGGTCGCGCACGGTCAGCGCCTGCAGCGCGGCCACGGCCAGCGTCAGGGCGACCATCAGCCACAGCGCGGGCCGCCAGCCGACGGCCTGGATCAGCGACACCAGCGGCGCCGCGCCCAGGATGTTGCCCAGCGAGCCGAAGCCCACCACCGCGCCCGCCAGCATGGTGAACTGCGCGCGCGGATGGTCGTGGGCAAAGATGTAATAGGCCGCCATCAGCGCCGGGGCGCAACCGATCCCGATCAGCCCCATCGCGACATGCAGGTGCCAGGGCTGCGTCGCCAGCGCGAACACCGCCGCCCCGCCCCCGCCCCCCATCGCCAGCAGCGCCGACGCGGTCAGGCGCGGCCCGATGCGGTCCAGCGCCCAGCCGATCGGCAGCTGCATCAGCGCGAAGGTCAGAAACCACATCCCCGACGACAGCGCCAGGTCGCCCGGCGTCGCCCCCAGCTCGGTCTGCAGGGTGCCGGTCAGCACGGCCAGAAACGCGCGATAGAACTGGCTGAGCATATAGCCCAGCGTCAGCGCGATCGTGCCGGCAGTCAGAAAGGCGCCCATGGCCTGACCCCAAGGTCGTTGCGGGCGCACGCTGCGGCAAACGGCTGCCGGGCGCAACGGGGCGCGCGCGCTGACGCAGCCGGGGCAAGGCGCTGCACGCCTCAGGGTTGCGGGTCGGGCGGCCGCCGCCTAAAGCCTGCGCTGTGATCGCCGACCCGGCCCAGCGAAAGACCTGCCCATGACGACCCCTCGCCTGATCGGACCCGAGGTCGAGCCGCGGCTCGACTGGATCGCGCTGACCGACGCCATCGCCGCCGGGCACGAGATGCCGCGCGCCGAGGTGGCCGACAGCTTTCTGTACCGGGGCGCCGACACGCTGCTGACGCGCAGCGCGTGGATCGACGGGCTGGGGATGGCGGTCAAGCCGGCGACGGTGTTTCCGGGCAACGCGGACCACGGCCTGGGGGTGGTCAACGGGGCCGTCACCCTGCTGGACGATGCGACCGGCGTGCTTGAGGCGATCGTCGATTTCCATCTGGTCACCCGGTGGAAGACCGCCGCCGACAGCCTGCTGTCGGCGCGCCGGCTGGCGCGGCCCGACGCGCGGCGGGTGCTGGTGATCGGGGCAGGCAACGTCGCCGACAGCATGATCGACGCCTATCGCGCGCTGATTCCCGACGCCGCCATCACGATCTGGAACCGCTCGGCCGCCGCCGCTCAGGCGCTGGCAGAGCGCAAGGGGGCAAGGGTGGCCCGCGACCTCGAACTGGCCGTCCGGGATGCCGAGATCGTCGCCACCGCCACCATGGCCCGCCAGCCCGTGCTGCACGGCGACTGGCTGTCGCCGGGCACCCATGTGGACCTGATCGGCGCCTATCGCCCCGACATGCGCGAGGCCGACGACGAGGTGCTGCGCCGCGCGCGCCTGTTCGTGGACAGCCGCGTCACGACCCTGGGCCATATCGGAGAGATCCAGATTCCGCTGGACGCGGGCGTGATCGCGGAAACCGACATCCTGGGCGATTTCTACGACCTGCCCGCGGGGGCCTATGCCCGCCGCTCGGATGACGAGATCACCGTGGCCAAGAACGGCGGCGGCGCGCATCTGGACCTGATCACGGCCCGCTATATCCTGTCGGCGGCCGGCTGAAGGCAGCGGACCGACGAGAGAGGGCCGACAGGGGGCGGACCGACAGCGGGCGGACCGGGGCGGCGGCCGATCAGGCCGCGACGGCGGCCGGGCGCGGCATCGGCGCCTCGCGCACCGGCAGGTGGATCAGCGCGGAAAACGCGCCCACGCCCACGCCCACCCACCACACGACGGTATAGTCGCCATACAGGTCATACAGCTTGCCCCCCAGCCACACGCCCAGGAACGAGCCCAGCTGGTGGGACAGGAACACGAATCCGTACAGCGTCCCCATGTAGCGCAGCCCATAGATATAGGCGACCAGGCCCGAGGTCAGCGGCACGGTGGCCAGCCACAGCGATCCCATCGCCAGCGAGAAGACCACGACCGTCGTCGGGGTGATCGGCGTCAGGATGAACCACGCCGCCAGCAGCGTCCGCAGCGTATAGACCCCGGCGAGCAGGTACTTGCGGCTGTAGCGATTGCCCAGCCATCCCGCCAGGATCGAGCCGGCGATGTTGGCCATGCCGATCAGCCCGATCGCCACCGCCCCCAGCGCCGATGTCGTGGTGATCCCCAGCGCCGCCAGCCCGCCATCGGGCGAGATCGGGCCGCACATCTCGGTGATCATGGCGGGGAAATGCGCGGTGATGAAGGCCAGCTGATAGCCGCAGGAAAAGAACCCCGCAAAGATCATCAGATAGCTGGGGTCGGTGAAGGCCCGCTTCAGGACCGTGCCCAGCGATTCCTCGATCTCGTGGCGGCTGGCGGGGCGGGTGGACCGCAGCATCGGCAGGAACAGCAGCACCAGCATGACCAGCGCGGCAAAGACGATGAACACCTGCTGCCAGGGCAGGACGGCCAGCAGCCCCTCGGCCAGCGGCGCGCCGATGACCTGCCCGGCCGAGCCGGCGGCGGTGGCGATGCCCAGGGCCAGGCTGCGGTTCTCGTCGCTGGCGGCGCGGCCAACGATCGCCAGGATCACGCCGAAGCCGGTCCCGGCGATGCCGAAGCCCACGGCGATTTCCCAGACCTGCATCCCGGCGGGCGTGGTCGCCAGCGCCGTCATCACCAGCCCCAGCGAATAGAGCGCGGCCCCCAGGATGATCGCCAGCCGGTCGCCCCAGCGTTCCGCAAGCGCGCCGAAGACCGGCTGGCCGATGCCCCAGGCCAGGTTCTGGACGGCGATGGCCAGGCTGAAATCGGCGCGCGGCCAGCCGAAATCCTCGGCGACGGGGATCTGGAACACGCCGAAGCTGGCCCGCAGGGCAAAGTTGATCATCAGGATCATCGAGCCGCCGATCAGGACCGGGGTGAACAGGCGGGCGCTGTCGCGGGACATCGGCAAGGGCTCCGGTCAGAGGCAGGGCAGTCGGCAGGACGGGCACAGTGGCGCGCGCCGCGCCCCTGCGTCAATATGCGCCCTTTGCAGGCCCGCCCTGCAGGGTCCGCATGTCGCTTAGGCGCGCAGCCGCGCCGCGGCCGCGCGCCCGGCGTGGCGGCCCGTGGCAAGGCAGGCCGTCAGAAGATAACCGCCGGTCGGCGCCTCCCAGTCCAGCATCTCGCCCGCGGCGAACACATCGGGGCGGGCGCGCAGTTCCAGATCCGGCGTCAGCGCGTCCGAAACGATCCCCCCCGCGGACGAGATGGCCCGGTCAAGCCCCATCGGTCCCGCGTGGCGCAGCGGCAGCGCCTTGATCCGCGCGGCCAGCGCCCGCGGATCGTCGGGCAGCGGCCGCCCCCATTCCAGCAGCAGGGCCACGCGCACCGGATCGCCCAGCACGCGGCGCAGCCAGTTGCCGACCGACAGCCGCCCGCGCGGACGCGCCAGCCGCGCGGCCAGCCCCGCCGGGTCCAGGTCGGGGGCCAGGTCCACCGTGCCCGGCGCGCCGTCCCGCAGCGCGGCCGCGATCTCGTAGACGCCGCCGCCCTCGATGCCCGCGCGGGCGATGACCCATTCGCCGCGGCTGGACAGCGCGCCCGCGGCCAGTGCGGTGCCCTTGACCGCGCGCCCGACCAGCGGCGCCATCGCGGGCGACCAGTCCACGCGGAACCCCATGTTCGCGGGGCGAAACGGGGCGATGCCGACCCCCGCGGCGCGCAGCCACGGCACCCAGGCCGCGTCCGATCCCAGCCGCGGCCAGCTGGCCCCGCCCAGCGCCAGCACCGTGACGGCCGGGGTCAGCCGCAGCGCGCCCTCCGGCGTGTCAAAGACCAGCGCCGCGCCGTCGAACCCGCCCCAGCGCCAGCGCGTGCGCAGCACGACGCCCGCGCCGTCCAGCCGCGACAGCCACGCGCGCAGCAGGGGCGAGGCCTTCATCCCCACCGGGAACACCCGCCCGGTCGATCCGGTGAACAGCGCGATGCCCAGGCCGCGCGCCCAGCCCATGACCTCGGCCGGGCCGAAGTCCCGGACGAGGGCGCGCAGGTCGTCCTGACCGAAATGCGCCGGATGGGCTGCCAGGGCGGCGCCCATCGACAGGCGCGCCGCAAAGGCCCCGGCCGGCTCGTCGCGGGTCAGGTTCAGCCCCGACTTGCCCGCCATCAGGAACTTGCGGGCCGGGGTGGGCATCGCCTCGGCCACCAGCACGCGGGCGCCGGATGCGGCCAGCGTCTCGGCCGCCATCAGCCCGGCGGGGCCCGCGCCGATCACCAGCGCGTGGGGCGCGTGGATCACCGCCGGCCCCGCGGCATCATCGCCAGCCGGATCAGCGCGCGTTCCACCACCGCCATGGCGGGCGCGCGCGACCGCGACCGCAGCGTCAGGTCCGTGTCCACCATCAGGTGCATCGCGTCCTCCAGCGCGCGCATCCCCCAGGACTGGGCCTGCCGGGCCATGCGGTCGCGTCGGGGGCCAAAGACCGGGGGGCGCAGCCGCGCCAGCCCCGCCGCCGCCCCGCCGGGGTCCGAGGCCGCGGCATGCAGCGCGCGGACATGGCGCAGCGCGGCGATGCACAGCGTCACCGGGGCGATGCCCTGCGCCTCGATCCGCCGCATCAGCGGACCCAGCGCGTCCGAGCGACCCTCGGCCGCGGCGTCGATCAGCGCGTCCACGTCGGCCTCGACCGTGGCGGGCGCCAGCGCGGCGATCTCGTCGGGGGTCAGGGGCGAGTCGTCGCCGAACTTGTAAAGGCCGATCTTCTCGACCGTCTGGCGAAAGTCGCCGGGGTCCAGCGCGCGGGCGAGCGCCGTCAGGTCGCGCATCGCGGCGGGCGGCACGGCGCGCAGGCCCGCGTCCGCCAGCCAGCGGGCGATCTCCTCCTCGCCGGGGGGGTCGTCATAGATCGGGGCGGTGACGGCTGTCCTGTGCGGCTCGAACAGCTTGCGCAGGGCGGACCCCTTGGACAGCCCGCCCGCGGTCACCACGATCACCGCGTCGCCATGCGCCCAGGCGTCCAGCGCCACGGCGATCGCCGGCGCCGCCGCGTCGGGGGTGTCGTCCACCAGCACGACGCGGGGACCGGGGAAGAACCCGACCGCCTTGACCTCGTCCAGCAGGGCGGCCGCGTCCCTGCGCAGGCTTGCGCCGGGGATGCGGGTCAGCCGCATCTCGGCCTCGGCATCGGGGCCCGTCAGGGCGGCCACCGCCTCGGCCCGCTTCAGCGCGACGCGCATCGCGTCCTGGCCATGGATCAGCAGCGCCGGGCGCGTCGGATCGGGCCGCGCCAGATAGCGGGCGATCTCGGGGCCCTTCAGGATCATCGCGCCGGCAGGGCCGCATACAGCCGTGTCACCACCTGGTCCGCCAGCATGACGGCCAGCCGGTCGCGCGCGTCCTGTTCGGCGGCGGTGGTGGCGATGACCGTGCCCACGGTGGAATGGCTGGCAAAGCTGCTGACCTCGCCCTGCGCGACGGCCTGCCCGGTCGTGCGGTCGGTCAGCGCATAGGCGGCGGTGCCGTTCAGGGAATAGCGCGTCGTCACCGCGTCGGGGGTGATCGCCTGCGGCACCACCGCGATCCGCAGCGCATAGGCCAGGTCATAGCGCGCCGCCTGATCCGGCCCCAGCCGTTCCGTCATCCGGCGCAGGAACGCATGATCGTCTGGCGTGCGCGGATCGGCCACCCGCACCTGCCCCAGCAGCCGCGCGCCCGCGCCGCCCGGCGCATGGAGGGGCGTGAAGCCGCAGGCCCCCAGCAGCGCGACGCCCGCGATGGCGGCCAGCGCCGACCGGCGGTCAGGCGACCACATTGACGATCCGTCCCGGCACGACGATCAGCTTTTTCGGCGGCTGGTGGTTGAGGAACCGCTGCACCGTCTCGTCGGCAAGGACCATCGCCTCGACCTCGGGCGCGGCCATGTCGCGCGGAACGGTGATTTCGGCCCGGCGCTTGCCGTTGATCTGGATGGGCAGCGTCACCGCGTCGCTGACCAGCGCGGCCGGGTCGGCCTGGGGCCAGGGCGCGTCCACGACCATGCCGGCGCCGCCCGCCATCGCCCAGACATCCTCGGCCAGGTGCGGCACCATCGGGGCCATCAGCTGCGCCATCAGCCGCAGCACCGCGCGGCGCGGCTCGCCCGACGCGGGCGATTTCGCCAGCGCGTTGGCCAGCTCGTACAGCTTGGCGACGGCCTTGTTGAAGGCGAAGCCGTCGATCGCGCGCGTCACCTCGTCGATGGCGCGGTGGGCGGCCCGCGTCAGGTCGGGGTCGTCCGCGGCCGCGTCGCCCTGGGCGCCGGCCTCGGCCAGCCGCCAGACGCGGGCCAGGAACTTGGCCGCGGCCTCGGCCCCGGCGGCGGTCCATTCCACGTCGCGCTCGGGCGGGCTGTCGGACAGCATGAACCAGCGCGCGGTGTCGGCGCCGAAGGTCGAGACGATGTTCACCGGGTCCACGACGTTCTTCTTAGACTTGGACATCTTGGCCGAGGGGATGATCTGGACCGGGGTGCCGTCGGCCAGCTTTCCGTCGGTCACGTCCTCGGGCAGGTGATAGACCGGCCGGCCCCGGTCGTCGCGGGTCAGATAGATCTCATGCGTCACCATGCCTTGCGTGAACAGGGCGTTGAACGGCTCCCTCGCCGTGTCGGGCAGGTGCCCCGTCCTGACCATCGCACGGGCGAAAAAGCGGGAATACAGCAGGTGCAGGATCGCGTGCTCGATGCCGCCGATATACTGGTCCACGTTCATCCAGTAGTCGGCGTCCTCGCGCACCGTGGGCGTCGGCGCGTGGGGCGCGGTGAAGCGCGCGTAATACCAGGACGAATCGACGAACGTGTCCATGGTGTCGGTTTCCCGCCGGGCCTGTCCGCCGCAGTTCGGGCAGCGGGCCTGCCGCCAGGTCGGGTGGCGGTCCAGCGGGTTGCCCGGCACGTCGAAGCTGACGTCGGCCGGCAGCAGGACCGGCAGGTTCTGCTTGGCCTCGGGCACCGTGCCGCAGGCCTCGCAATGAACGACCGGGATCGGGCAGCCCCAGTAACGCTGGCGCGAGATGCCCCAGTCGCGCAGGCGGTATTTCGTGACACCCTCGCCATAGCCCGCGGCCTCGGCATGGGCGATGGCGGCGTCCACCGCCGCCTCTCCGGTCTGGTCGCGCTCGCCCGCGAAGCCGCGCACATAGCGGACCGGCTCGGACTTGGTCGGCACGAAGGGGGCGGCTGCGACCAGCGCGTCGGCCTGGCCCGCGTCCATCCCCGGCAGGCCGAAGGTCGCGCGGATCGGCAGCCCGTATTTCACCGCGAAATCATGGTCGCGCTGGTCGTGCGCGGGGCTGCCGAAGATGGCGCCGGTGCCGTAATCCATCAGAACGAAGTTCGCGATCCAGACCGGCAGCTCCCACGCGGGGTCCAGCGGGTGGCGGACGCGGATGCCGGTGTCCAGGCCCAGCTTCTCGGCCGTCTCCAGCGCCTCCTCGGAGGTGCCGAGCTTGCGCGCCTCGGCGGCAAAGGCCGCGATGCGCGGGTCGGCCTCCAGCGATCTCGCCAGCGGGTGGTCCGGGCTGATCGCGACGAAGCTCGCGCCCATCAGCGTGTCGGGCCGGGTGGTGTAGACCTCGATCTGCGCAAATCCGGGCGCGTTCACGGTGTCAAAGCGGAACTGCAGCCCGCGCGACCGGCCGATCCAGTTGGCCTGCATCAGCCGGACCTTGTCCGGCCAGCCGGTCAGGCCGTCCAGCGCGCCCAGCAGCTCGTCCGAGTAATCCGAGATGCGGAAGAACCATTGCGTCAGCTCGCGCCGTTCCACCGGGGCGTTGGACCGCCAGCCCCTGCCGTCGATCACCTGCTCGTTGGCCAGCACCGTCCTGTCCACCGGGTCCCAGTTGACCACGGCGGCCTTGCGATAGATCAGCCCGGCGTCCAGCATGTCCAGAAACAGCGACTGCTGCTGGGTGACGTAATCGTCGTCGCAGGTGGCGAATTCGCGCGTCCAGTCGATCGACAGGCCCAGCGGCTTGAGCTGGCCGCGCATCGTGGCGATATTGCCATAGGTCCAGTCGCGCGGGTGGCCGCCCTGTTCCATCGCCGCGTTTTCCGCCGGCATCCCGAACGCGTCCCAGCCCATCGGGTGCAGCACGTTGAACCCCTGCGCGCGCTTGGTGCGCGCCACCACGTCGCCCATGGTATAGTTGCGCACATGGCCCATGTGGATGCGCCCGCTGGGATAGGGGAACATCTCGAGCACATAGTATTTCGGTCGCGCGTCGCGCGTCGCCCGAAAGCTGGCGGCGCGGTCCCAGGCCTGTTGCCAGTGCGGTTCGCGTGTCGCGGGATCGTAGGGCATGGCAGGTCTCCGGGCGGCGGTTGCCCGGCGGGTTTATCTGCCCGGCCCCCGCAGGTCCAGATCGTGCGCCGGGGGGCGGCCTTGCGGGGCCGCGCTACAGCCTGCCGTCGCGGACGCGCAGCTGGCGCGCGCGGGTCAGGATCGCATCCTCGACCGCGCGCACGGTGTCGGGGGCGACGGCCGCGCCGCCCGCACCCTGCAACGACAGCTTCAGGCTGCGCGCGTCCAGCGCCGGATCGCTGACCTTGACCGTCGCGCGATAGGCGCGCCCGCCGCCCGGGGGCGTGCCATAGCCGGTCACGATCACCCCCGTGAACGGGTCGATCGTCTGGATGGGCAGGAAATCCAGCACGTCCAGGCTGGCGTTCCACAGATAGCGGTTCACCGCCACGGCGCGGTTGGGGTCCTCGCGGTTGGAAAACAGGTCCCAGATCGTGGACTGGCGCGGCTGGGCGGCCTCTCTGGCCTGGTGGTCGGACGCGGGCAGCCCCAGCGGGCCGCGCTGGCCGCCGCCGCAGGCCGCCAGCGCCACCGTCAGGGACAGGACCGCCGCAAGGCGCAGCGGATGGCGGAACGGCGGGGCGGCGCGAACGGTCATGGCAGGATCATCCCGGAGGGCCCCTGCGGCGGGGCGTTGCGGCCAGCCTTAGCCGGTTTGCCTGCGGGGCGACAAGCTCTTGTGCGCCCCGCCGCGCGGGCCGGGCCAAGGGGGCGGGGCCACGGGACGGGGTCCCGGGCGGCGGCCCTGTCGGGGGGTCTGGCGCGGGGTCGCGGTCCTGCAACGGACTGTGGCGCTTGTGCATCACGGAACGGCCCAAGTGGCTGGCATCGGGGCCATTTCGTTGCATTGCGGGGGTGAACGGGCGACAGCTAGCGCCATACCCAGCCCGCAAGGCCGGGTTGGGGACATAGAGAGACAAGAGGGAAAGCCATGAAAAAGGTTCTTTTCGCCACCAGTGCGCTGGTCGCCCTGTCGGGTGCCGCCTACGCCGAAGTCGCGGTCACCGGCGATGGCCGGATGGGTATCGTGTACGACGGCGAGGACATGCAGTTCTCCAGCCGCGCCCGCGCCAAGTTCAACCTGACCGGCGAAACCGATTCGGGCCTGTCGTTCGGCGGTGCGTTCCGCGTTGACGAAGAAAACTACTCGGCCAACCCGGACGGCCGCTCGGCTGCCCACGGGACCGATGGATTCGTCTTCATCTCGGGGACCTTCGGCAAGCTGTCGATGGGCGACGTCGTCTCGGCGGCCGAAGCCGCGATCGGCGACCTGACCGAAATGGGCTATACCAACGGCGAATTCGCCGGCAACCCGGAAGAGATCGACTATCTGACCGGCGACGGCGAGAACGAAAACCAGGGCCCGACCGCCCTGTACGAGTACACCTTCCAGGGCGTGAAGCTGTTCGCGTCCATGTCGGACGGATCGCGTCGCGATTGTGGCCCTTCCTATGTCATCGCCGGCGACCTGTCCTGCTACAACGACCTTGGTCTGGACCCCGTGACCGGCGAGCCCATCGAAGACGATGATGACGACACCGACGTCGCCTTCTCGCTGGCCGCGGCCTATGAGATGAGTGGCTACAACGTCGGCCTGGCGTATTCGGAGAACGGCGACGGCAGTGAAATCGTCCTGGGTGGTAGCGGCTCGATCGGCGAGTTCAAGATCAAGGCCTTCTACGCCGACTACGACGACCGCAGCCGGGGTTCGCTTGGCGAACTGGTGTTCGAAGACACTGCGGGCGCGTTCGACGTCGACTACGACAAAGCCTATGGCGCTTCGGTCGAATACGCGATGGCCAACGGCATCGGCCTGCAGGCGCTGTGGATCACCCGCGAAGTCGTGATCGAGGAAGCCTTTGCTGACGAGTTCGACGACACCTACAACGCTTATGGCGTCGGTGCGTCCTATGACCTGGGCAGCGGTGCGATCCTGGCCGGTTCGATCATCAAGAACGAGATCTACCCGGAAAACGAGACCCGTGCCGACATGGGTATCAAGTTCAGCTTCTGATCCCTTCGGATCGACGGCAGACGGAATCGAGCGGGCCTTGCGCCCGCTCTTTTCATTTGCGACCCCGCGTGAAAGGGCCGCGGCGGGCGGCCGGCCGGAAGACGGAGGCAGCCGATGGGACTGGCAGAGATCCGCGCGCGCATCGCGCAGGCCGAGGCGGCCGCCGGGCGGCCGGCGGGCTGCGTCACGCTGATCGCCGTCAGCAAGACGCAGCCGGCGGACCGGGTGGACGACGTGCTGGCGCAGGGGCAACGCGTCTTCGGCGAAAACTATGTGCAAGAGGCGCAGGCCCGCTGGACCGACCGGCGCGCGCGCCACCCCGACGTGGCGCTGCACATGATCGGCCCCTTGCAGTCGAACAAGGCGCGCCTCGCCGCCGGGTTCTTCGACGCGATCCACAGCCTGGACCGCCCGTCCCTGGCCCGCCGCCTGGCGCAGCTCGGCGACGAGACCGGCGCGCTGCCCGCGCTGTTCGTGCAGGTTAACACCGGGGCCGAGCCGCAAAAGGCGGGCGTCCTGCCCGACCAGGCGGACGCCTTTGTCGCAGAATGCCGCCGGATGGGGCTGCCGCTTGCGGGTGCGATGTGCATCCCCCCGGACGCGGACGATCCGGTCCGGCATTTCCGCCTGCTGCGCGCCCTTGCCGAACGGAATGGGCTGGCCGGCCTGTCGATGGGGATGAGCGCCGATTTCGAGCGCGCGATTGCCGAGGGCGCGACGCATGTCAGGGTCGGCAGCGCGATCTTTGGCGCGCGCGAGGCCCGGGCTCAGGCCTAGGCCGGGGCCCAGACCGCCGCCGCCGCGGGGCCGCGCGGGCGTCGTCGTCGCGCCTTGTCGATGGCCCGGCCGATCAGGCCGCGCCCGCTGCCACGCCCTGCGCCTCGCGCACCGTCTGAACGGACGGGGGTGGCGCGGGCAGGGCACGCGCCGGGGCGTCCGCGATTCCGGCCGTTGGCTCGGCCTGCGGCAGGGGGTCGTCGAACATCACCATGCGGCGCGCGCCCGACAGCGCCCGCACCGTCCAGGTCAGCAGCCCGCCGCCAGGGGCGGACATGGCGCCGCGCGGCGCGCCCTCGCGGCTGGCGTCCGCCAGGGCCTTGCGCAGCCCGTCAAAGCCCGTGCCCTCGCCTGCCGCGCGGCGCCACAGCTCCTGATGGCCGCGCAGGGTCGAGGGCTGGCCCTCGCCCCACAGCCGGGCATAGGCGCGATTCGCGCTGATCAGCCGTCCGTCCGCGTCGAACACCGCCAGCGCGTTGCTGACCGTGTCCAGCACCTCGGCGCCCAGGGACAGCTCGGCGCGAAAGCGGCGCGTCAGCGCCATTTCCGAGGTGATGTCCTCGAACAAAAAGGCGATGGCCCCGTCGGGATGCGGGCGGCCGGTCACCCGATAGGTCTGCCCGCCCGGCAGGTTCCACGTCTCGACATGGTGGCCGCTGGCGGCCGCGGCCTCCAGCGTGGCCATCATGGTGCGCCAGCTGCGATAGTCCTTGGGCTCGGGCGCCATCCGCGCCTCGCGCAGCGCATCCAGCACCGCATAAAGGGTCGGACGGGCGGTCAGGAAGCCGGTGGACAGGCCCGTCAGGTCGATCAGCGCCGGGTTGAACAACTGCAACCGCCGGTCCCGGTCGAAGATGGCAAGCCCCGTGGGCAGGTCGGCAAAGGTCTTGGTCAGCGTCTGGACGAACTCGCGCAGGCTGCGTTCGGCGCGCACGGCATCGTCGGCAGGAACGGCGAAGATCATCCGGTGACTGTCGGCGGACCGGACGTGGCAGTCATACCAGCGCACCCGGTCGTCGATGCGGATGCTGGCGCGGCGCGGCGACAGCGGCTCGGCGGTGCCGACCTCGATCAGGCGCGGCATGGGCCAGCGCACCTCGCCGTCGGCCTGCGTCTCGACCTCGTGCAGATAGGCGGCGTTGGCCCAGGTGACCGCGCCGTCGGGATCCTCGCGCCAGATCAGGACCGGGGCGTGATCCATCGATTCGCGCAGGACGGCCAGTTCCTCCTCCATCGCGGCGAGGGACTGCGCGTCGATGACGATGCCCGCGTTCTCGGCCGCCGGATCGACGATCGTCAGGCGCAGCACGCCCGCCCCCAGATCCTCGACCCCAAGGCTGAGCGTGGCGGCGCCGAGGCCCCCCTTGCCCCGCACCTGCACCCGGCCGTCGTCGCGGGCGCGGGCGATCACCGCCTGGGGGTCGTCGAACCGCTGACCCAGCCACGCCGACAGCCGCTGCCAGTCGCTGTCGCCCGGCAGCGTCGCCAGCAGGGCGCGGGCCGGAGCGGTCGCGTCGATGACATGGCCGTCGCGCAGCAGCAGGCACAGCGGTTCGGCCTGCGGGTCGGGACCGGCGCGCCGCCCGGCCCGCCGGCCCCGCAAGGCATCCAGCAGCGGATCGACCAGGCGCATGGCGATCAGCGCCAGCAGGACCGACAGCGTTGCCGCCAGCAGCGCCATCCCCATCGTCACGGTTGCCGACATCGCGTCCCCCCGGCCCGCGGGCGGCCTGCGCGCGGTTCACCCGTGCGGTACCACGGGCTTGCTTAAGACAGGGTTAACCGGCCTGGCCGATCCCTATCAACCCTGGATTGAAGGATTGGTACCCAGCGCCGCCCGGTCGTCCCCGGTGATCGCGTCCATCGGCCAGGACACCGTCACCCGCGCCCCGCCGTCGTTCTGGAACGTGACGGTCGCACCCTGCCGTTCCAGCAGCGTGCGCGCGATGAACAGCCCCAGCCCCATGCCCTCGTAGGTGCCCGGCGCGCCCGAGCCGCCGCGCCGGGTGGTCAGGAACGGCTCGCCCAGACGGCCCAGCAGATGGGGCGGATAGCCCGGACCATCGTCCTGGATGGCCAGCACAAGGGTGTCGCCGCTGCTCTGGGCAGTCACCGTGACGGCGCCTGCGGCAAAATCGACGGCGTTCTGGATCAGGTTGCGCAGCCCGTGGATCGTTCCGGCGTCGCGCCGGACCGGCAGCGTTGCCAGCGGGCCCACATCGACGACGATGCGCTTGCCGCGGTCGCGGTGGGGGCCGGCCGCCTCGTCCAGCAGGGCGGCCAGGGGGGCGTGGCGCAGGTGCAGGTCGTCCTTTCCCGCGCGGCCCATGCTGCGCAGGATGTCGCGGCAGCGGTCCGCGGACTGGCGCAGCTGCGCCAGGTCGTCGGCCAGGCCCGGTCGCTCGGCGACGATGTCGTCCAGTTCCTCGGCCAGTTCGGCCGCGATCAGCTTGATGGTGGCAAGCGGGGTCCCCATCTCGTGCGCGGCGGCGGCGATGACGCCCCCCAGATGCTGCAGCCGCTGTTCGCGCGCCAGGGCCATTCCCGTGACCGCCAGCGCGTCCGAGGCCGCGGCCAGTTCGGAGGCGACGCGATGGGCGTAAAGGGCAAAGAACCCCCCGCCGATGATCAGCGCCAGGACATGCGCCATCGTCATCACGATCCCCGGCGACAGCGGCGCGTCGGCCGCCAGCCGCAGCGGCGCGTCATGCAGCGTCATCAGCAGGATCATCCCCGCCGTCACCACGCCCACGACCGCCGTCAACCGGGCGGGCAGGGCGGTGGCCGCGATGGTCAGGGGCGCCAGCACGAACAGCGCGAACGGGTTGCGGATGCCCTCGACCAGCGTCAGCAGGACGCCGACCTGCGCGGCGTCCAGGCAAAGCTGCGCGGTCGCCTGCGCGGGCGTGACGCGACCCGACCCGCGGCGCATCAGCCACAGGTTCAAGGCGGCGGACAGGCCCATCATCAGCAGGATCGGCCGCAGCGGCAACTCGACCCCCAGGACCAGCCCGCAGACCACGGCCGCGGCCTGTCCCGACAGGGCCACCCAGCGCAGCGCCACCAGCGTGCGCGCCCGGATCGGGTCGGGCAGGGCGCGCGCGCGTGCGGCAAACGGCGGATAGCTGGTCAGCGGCATCTGTGTCGCCTTGCGTTACCTGACCCTTGCTTGATAGCGACCGCCAACACCGGCTTCAACGCGAGGGCGAGACGATGACCCACCGGCGCATCATGTTCCTGGGAATGGCCGCGGCGGCACTGCTGTTGCTGATGGGATGGCTGTGGCTGAAACCCACGGGGGGCGACGCGTTCGCCCAGTGCCGGCGCGGCGCGGTGGCCGGGGGGGCGGGCGCGCTGGGGGCGCCGTTCACCCTCACCTCGGAAACCGGAGAGCGGGTGACCGACGCGCAGGTCTTTGCCAAGCCCTCACTGCTTTACATGGGATACACGTTCTGCCCCGACGTCTGCCCCTTGGACAATGCCCGCAATGCGGCGGCCGTCGATCTGCTGGACGGAAAGGGGATCGAGGTGACGCCGGTCTTCATGACCGTCGATCCGCGCCGCGACACGCCCGAACAATTGGCCCAGTTCACCGACGCGATGCATCCGCGGATGATCGGGCTGACCGGGTCGGACGAGGAAATCCGTCAGGCCGCGAAAGCCTGGCGGTTCTATTTCAAGCTCAACGACGAGACGGACAAGGAAAATTATCTGGTCGATCACATGACCACGACGTTCCTTGTCCTGCCGGGCCACGGCACGGTCGATTTCTTCGGCCGCGACGTGACGGCCGAGGAGATGGCCGATCGCGTTGCCTGTTTCGTCGAGCGGATGTGACCGCGCCCTGAACCCCGGCTTTCGGGCCGAATGAACGCGGCGGGCGCATTCGGGGTTCGGATCGATGCGGGGAATGGCGTTTGACGGGGTGCGGCAAATGGTCCTATGACCGCAGGGGCCAACAACGGAGTTGTCATGTCCGACGATATCGCCACCCGGATCGGCCCGGACCCTGCCCTGCTGCTGGTCGATGACGACGAGGTGTTCGTCGCGCGCCTGGCACGGGCCATGGAACGCCGGGGATTTCGCACCCGGGTCGCCACCAGTGTCGCGGGCGCGCTTGCGGCTGTCCAGGCCGATCCCCCTGCCTATGCGGTGATCGACCTGCGGCTCGAGGATGGCAGCGGGCTGGACGTCGTGGACGCATTGCGGGCACGGCGCGCCGATGCCCGCATCGTGGTGCTGACCGGGTATGGCGCGATTGCGACCGCGGTGGCGGCGGTCAAGATGGGCGCCACCGACTATCTTTCGAAACCGGCCGATGCCGACGAGGTGACCAGCGCCCTTCTGGCCGCCGGGGGGGCATTGCCGCCCCCGCCCGAAAACCCCATGTCGGCGGACCGGGTGCGCTGGGAACATATTCAGCGCGTTTACGAACAATGCGACCGCAATGTCAGCGAAACGGCCCGGCGGTTGCATATGCACCGCCGCACATTGCAGCGCATTCTCGCAAAGCGCGGTCCGAAATAGATTGATCCATTGCACAGGGCCCTTTTCTCTGCGATGAATGGGACAGAGAATGTCTTCAAGGGAAAACCTGTAATGGATGTCGATCTGAACGGAATGGACCTGGACCAGCTGCGCGCGTTGCGCAAGCAGGTCGATCAGGCCATTGCCTCGTTCGAAACGCGGCGCAAACGCGAGGCGATGGAGGCGATCGAAAAAGCCGCGCGCGAGCATGGCTTCAACCTGGCCGACCTGACGGCCGGCGGGGGGCGCGGCCGGGGACGCGGGCGCAAGGCCGCAGGCGGGGCCGACGAGGCCGCCGGCCGCGCGCCGCGCTATGCCCACCCCGAAGACCCGTCGCAGACCTGGTCGGGCCGCGGCCGTCGTCCGCGCTGGGTGACGGAGCAGATCGCCTCGGGCCGCGACCTGTCCGAGTTCGCGATCTGAAACCGGCGCGGGATTGACCGCCGCGTGGCGGTCAGTCCCGGTCCACCTGCGCGATCAGCGCGGCAAAGCAGTCCAGGAACGCGGCGCGGGTCTCGGCCGGGGGGCGCAGGCGGATCGCCAGCCCGTCCGGCGCCCCGTCGCCGGGCACCGGGAACAGCCGGTTCGCCTCGGCCGCGGTGAACCCTGCGATCTGCACCGCCTCAAGACGGGCCGACAGCCGGTCGGCCTGCTTGATGGCGCGCTTGACCGGCGCAGGCAGCGTCGCGGGCAGGCCAAAGCGGCGATGGATCGCCGCCGCCAGCCGCGCGTCCATCTCGCCGTATTCGACGCCCAGCGCGGATTTCACCGGCGAGATCATGTCGCCGATCACGTATTCGGGCGCATCGTGCAGCAGCGCGGCCAGCCGCCAGCGGGCGGGAACGCCCGGGTCCCGCGCCGCGAAGATCTCCTCGACCAGCAGCGAGTGTTCCGCGACGGAATAGGCCCAGTCGCCGTGCGTCTGGCCGTTCCAGCGCGCCACGAAGGCCAGGCCGTGGGCGATGTCCTCGATCTCGATGTCCATGGGCGTGGGGTCCAGCAGGTCAAGCCGGCGCCCCGACAGCATCCGCTGCCATGCCCGTGTGGCCCGTCGCGGCATGCGTTCCCCCGGCACCGGAACGCCGCGGCCTGCGGGGGCCGCGGCGCGATCAGATCACGACAGCGGGCGGTCGGCGGGCCGTTCGGCCTGCGCGCGCCGCGCGGCTTCGCTGCGGTACAGCGCCACGAAGTCCACCGGGTCCATGTTGAAGGGCGGGAATCCCCCGTCCCGCGTCACGTCCGACAGGATGCGGCGGACAAAGGGAAACAGCAGCCGCGGGCATTCGATCATCAGGAACGGATGCATCTGCTCGTTCGGCACGCCCTCGATGTGGAAGACGCCCGCATAGTCCAGCTCGCACAGGAACAGCTTGGCCTTGTCGGCCGAATTGATCGACGTGACCTTGTACTTGCAGATCACCTCGTACTGGTGGTCGGGGGTGCGCTTGCGGGCGTCCAGGCTGACTTGGATGCTGATCTCGGGCTGGACCTCGCCGCCGGTCAGGCCCTTTTGCGCCACCACGTTCTCGAACGACAGGTCGCGGATATACTGGGCCAGGATGTTCAGGCGGACCGTCTGGTCCTGCGGCTGCTGCGGGGGCGCGGGCTGCGCCGTGCCGTTGGCCGGGGTGTCGTCGGTCATGGTGTATCCCTGGATGAAGCGTCAGCCGCGGTGATAGCAAAGCGCGCAAGGCGCCTCAATGCCGCGTCCAGCCGGATCGGGGCCGCGGGCCGGGACGGGGCGGGTCCTGCGGCGGGTCCTGGGGGTCCTGCGGCCCGCCGGCGTCGGGCGGCTCAGTGTTGACCACGGTGAACGCCGCGTCCACGACCGCGCCGCGCCCCCGCGCGCCCGCGTCACCGCGCCCGGGCCAGTCCGCAGGGCCGCGCTGCGGCGCGCCCCGCAGCCCCGCGCCCATGCCGAACCCCACGCGGGTCATCCGCATCCGTGCGCCCAGCCGCCGGATCACCCAGCGCCGCACGGCAGGCACCAGCAGCGCCAGGCCCACGCTGTCGCTGAAGAACCCGGGCGTGACCATCAGCGCCCCGGCCAGCAGGATCAGCGCGCCATGCGCCAGCGGCCCGGTCGGGTCGCGCAGCTCGCGGAACGCGCCCTGCAGGTCGGCCATCGCCGCCGCCCCCTGCCGGCGCATCAGCGCCGATCCCGCGACGGCCGACAGGATCACCAGCCCGATCGTGGGCCAGAACCCGATCAGATCGCCGACCTTGAGAAACAGCGCGATCTCGACGATCGGCAGAACGACGAACGGAACCAGCAGCCACATCGGCACCCCCTGCGGTGATCGCCGGTCTTCGGCGGGTGCCGAACTGGACTTGCCGGGCACCGCTCCCTACATAGTCAGGCAATCCCGCACGACAAACCAGAGGCGCAGGCCACATGTCCAACCCGATGCTGCAGATCCTCGTTCTCGCGGCCATCGCCGTTTTCCTGATCCTGCGGTTGCGCAATGTCCTGGGCACGCGCGACGGGTTCGAGCCGCCGCGTCCGGTGGTGCCGGTCCTGGGCCGCCCCGCGGCCGCCGCACCCGACATCGACGAAGGCAGCGACGTGCTGGACCATGCCCCCGCCGGATCGCCCGCCGCCGCCGCGCTGACCGCGATGCAGCAGGCCGAGCCCGGCTTTGCGGTCGGCCCGTTCCTGGCGGGCGCGCGCCAGGCCTACGAGATGATCCTGACCGCCTTCGAGCGCGGCGACCTGACCGAGGTGCGCCCGTTCCTGGCCCCGCAGGTGGCCGAGGCGCTGGACGGCGTGATCGCCGAGCGCCAGGCGCGCGGGGTGACGTCCGAGGTCACTTATCTGGGCACCCGCGAGACCGCGCTTGAGGGGGCCGAGTACGATCCGGCGACCGGCGTGGGCGAGGTGTCGGTGCGCTTCGTGGGCGAGCTGATCTCGGTCCACCGCGACGCCTCGGGGGCGGTGGTGGACGGCGATGCCAAAGCCGCGCGCAAGCAGCGCGACATCTGGACCTTTGCCCGCCGCATGGGACAGGACGATCCCAACTGGCAGCTGGTCGCAACGGCCTGACCATGCCAGGACGCGGCGGCGCGGGACAGCCCGGCACCAAGGGGCCCCGCGCCCCGTCGGCCCGCCGCCGCAAGGGCGGACGGCTGAGCGACGAGGACCGCGACCTGTGGTCGCGCGTGACGCGCAAGGTGGCGCCCATGACGGCGGCCGAGCGCGCGCAGTTCGCCCCCATCGCCGATCCGCAGCCCGGGGCCGCGTCCTTTTCCCTGCCCACCGCCTCCGGGCCGGCCGCCGGCCGCTCGACCGGCGCCGTTTCCGCCCGCGCGGCCGCGACCGGCCCCCGGCCCCCCGTCCCCTTGCCGGCGGGTTTCCGTCTAGGCGCGGCTGCGTCCGGCGCGCCCGGCCTGTCCCCCCTTGCGCGGCACGAACCCGCGCCCGGCCCGGCCGAGCGGCTTGCCGCGCATCCGCTGCGGATGGATCACAAGACTCACAAGCAGCTGACCCGCGGCAAGCTGCGCCCCGAGGCCCGGCTTGACCTGCACGGCATGACGCTGGCGGCGGCCAAGGCCGAGCTGACCGGGTTCATCCTGTCCGCGCACGCTCAGGGACGGCGACTGGTTCTGGTCATCACGGGTAAGGGCAAGGGCGATCATGGTCCGCTGCCGACGCGATCGGGCGCGCTGCGCCACGAGGTGCCGCACTGGCTGCACATGGCGCCGCTGGTCGGGGTGGTGCTGCAGGTCGTGCCCGCTCATCTGCGCCACGGCGGGGGCGGGGCGTACTACATCTATCTGCGCCGCCGCGGCGCCTGACCCCCTGAGCAGGCCGCGGCCGCCCGTCGCCCGGGGCGCGCGTTAACCGTGTCTGAACTTTCCGGTTCGGGGACAGGGGGTTGGCCAGCTATGATCCGGTCAGGGCAGCCGGCGTTCGGCGCGGCCCGAAGGACCGGAGGATCGCCCATGCTGGTTGTCGCAAGCATGATTGCCGTTCTGATGATGGGCGTCGCCCTGGACTTCGCCTCGGATGACGGGGACGACGAGGGCGAGGGCGAGACCCGCGCCCTGCCCGGCGAGGACGACGGCGACGGCGACGGCCAGGGCGAGGGCCAGGATGGCGGCCCGTCGGTCGGGCCTGACCCCGAACCCGTCCGCTTTCTTTGGGGAAGCGGAGCCGACGAATGGCTGAGCGGCACCGAGGGGTGCGACCAGATCGTCTCGCAGGGCGGCCATGACGATGTGCGCGCGGGCCTGGGCGACGATCTCGTGCAGGGCGGTGGCGGCGATGACGTGCTCTACGGCGACGACGCCCTGGGGCAGGGCGGCGACGACACGCTGTCGGGCGGCGGCGGCGGCGACAGTGTGGTGGGCGATGGCGGCCATGACCGCCTCAGCGGCGACGGCGGCGATGATTCGCTTTTTGGCGGCGAAGGGGACGACAGCGCGGACGGTGGCGCGGGGAACGACTGGCTGACCGGCAGCGGCGGGAACGACGCGCTGCGCGGCGGCAAGGGGTCGGACGACCTGGCGGGGGACGGGGGCGACGACTGGCTGATCGGCGACGATGATGGCGCGGGGCCCGACTGGCTGCACGGGGACGGGGGCGACGACCGGCTGTCGGTCGGGTCGGGCGACTGGGCCGAGGGCGGCGCGGGCAGCGACCGGTTCGATCTGCAAGGCGCGCCGCCCGACGCGCACGGCCCGGCCACGCTGGCCGATTTCGACCCGCGCCATGACCGTATCACCATCACCTTGCCCGCGGATGCGCCGCACCCGCGGATCGACATCGACCGGCAGGCCGACGGCACCGCCATCCTGCGGATCGACGGGCAGGCCGTGGCCCATGTGCTGACGCCCCGCGGCCTTGCCGCCGCAGACATTGCGGTGACGCGGGCCTGACCCGTGCCCGCCGGGCGGCAGGGGGTTTGCTTTCCGGTCGCGTTCCCTGTATGCGCCAGCGGTCCGCCGGTCCGAATCCCCCGGCGGCATCCCTCCAAGGGCCCGTGCTGGACGACATCCCGGCCTGCGCCATAACCCTTTCCGACAGGAGACCCCGATGTCGATCACCGTCGAAGACAAGGCCCGCGTGATGGCCGAATACGCCACCAAGGCCGGCGACACCGGCAGCCCCGAGGTGCAGGTGGCCATCCTCAGCTCGCGCATCGCCACGCTGACCGAGCATTTCAAGAGCCACAAGAAGGACAACCACTCGCGCCGTGGCCTTCTGATGATGGTGGCCCAGCGCCGCAAGCTGCTGGACTATCTCAAGCGCAAGGACGAGGCGCGCTATACCGACCTGATCGCCCGGCTGGGCCTGCGCCGCTAAGGCAGCCTTCGCCCCCGCGCGGAACGACCGGACGCCCGTGGCCATTGCTGCGGGCGTTCCCATATGGGTCGTCCCGGATGGCACCGGCAGTCCGGGTCATCGCCCGAGGGGCGGGCGTCGATCATCGCGCTTTCCCGGGACGCGCTTTTCCGGTATGGCCGGCAAATCTGTGACGTGAGGCCAGCCCCGGGCCGCATGCAAAGGATAGGGGCGGCGGCAATGGGGCCGCCATGTTGACAGGGGCGACCGGAGGGCCGGCACGCACCCAGAGGAAACCAGATGTTTGAAGCTGCTGTTCAGAAATCCATCCAGTGGGGTCAGGAGACCCTGACCCTGGAAACCGGCAAGGTCGCGCGCCAGGCCGACGGTTCGGTCATCGCCACGCTGGGCGAGACCTCGGTCATGGCGAACGTGACGTTCGCGCGTGAGCCCAAGCCCGGTCAGGACTTTTTCCCGCTGACCGTGCACTATCAGGAAAAATTCTATGCCGCCGGCAAGATCCCGGGCGGCTTTTTCAAGCGCGAGGGCCGTCCGTCCGAAAAGGAGACGCTGACCTCTCGCCTGATCGACCGTCCCATCCGCCCGCTGTTCGCGCCCGGCTTCAAGAACGAAGTGCTGGTCATGTGCACGGTGCTGAGCCACGACCTGGTCAACGATCCCGACATCGTGGCGATGATCGCCGCCTCGGCCGCGCTGACGATTTCCGGCGTGCCCTTCATGGGTCCGATCGCCGCGGCGCGCGTGGGCTTTGCCCATGGCGCCTATGTCCTGAACCCCGAGGTGCAGGACATGGACCATCTGCGGTCCAACCCCGAGCAGCGCCTGGACCTGGTCGTCGCCGGCACCCGCGACGCCGTGATGATGGTCGAATCCGAGGCCTATGAGCTGTCGGAAGACGAGATGCTGGGCGCGGTCAAGTTCGGCCACGAGCAGATGCAGCCGGTCATCGGCCTGATCGTCGAACTGGCCGAGGCTGCCGCCAAGGAACCCTTCGACTTCCAGTCGCCCGACTATTCGGACCTGTATGCCCGCGTCAAATCGCTGGGCGAGGCCGACATGCGCGCGGCCTATGCCGTCCGCGACAAGGGTGAGCGGCGCGACCTGATCGAGGCGGCCAAGGCCAAGGTCAAGGCGGGCCTGTCCGAGGACGACCTGGCGAACCCGAACCTGGGTTCGGCGCTGAAAAAGCTGGAATCGGGCATCCTGCGCGGCGACATCATCAACGGCGGCGCCCGCATCGACGGCCGCGACACCCGCACGGTGCGCGCCATCGACAGCGAGGTGGGCATCCTGCCGCGCACCCACGGCTCGGCCCTGTTCACCCGTGGCGAAACCCAGGCGCTGGCGATCACCACACTGGGCACCGGCGACGACGAGCAGATGATCGACGCGCTGCACGGCACGTCGCGGTCGAACTTCATGCTGCACTACAACTTCCCGCCCTATTCGGTGGGCGAGGTGGGCCGCGTGGGGTCGCCCGGCCGCCGCGAGATCGGCCACGGCAAGCTGGCGTGGCGCGCCCTGCAAGCGGTCCTGCCGGCCCCGGCCGAGTTCCCCTATACGATCCGCGTCGTGTCCGAGATCACCGAATCGAACGGCTCGTCGTCGATGGCGTCGGTCTGCGGCGGGTCGCTGGCCATGATGGACGCCGGTGTGCCGCTGAAGGCGCCGGTGGCCGGCGTCGCGATGGGCCTGATCCTGGAAGACGACGGCAAGTATGCCGTCCTGACCGACATCCTGGGGGATGAGGATCACCTGGGCGACATGGACTTCAAGGTGGCCGGGACGGAACGCGGCATCACCTCGCTGCAGATGGACATCAAGGTCCAGGGCATCACGCCGGCGATCATGGAACAGGCGCTGGCGCAGGCCCGTGACGGCCGGATGCACATCCTGGCCGAGATGGCCAAGGCGCTGAAGGAAGGCCGCCGCGAGTTTTCGGCCCACGCCCCGCGCATCGAGACGATGACGATCCCGACCGACAAGATCCGCGAAGTGATCGGTTCGGGCGGCAAGGTCATCCGCGAGATCGTGGAAACCTCGGGCGCCAAGGTCGACATCAACGACGACGGCACCATCAAGATCGCGTCGGCGAACGCCGAATCGATCAGGAAGGCCCACGACATGATCTGGTCGATCGTGGCCGAGCCCGAGGAAGGCAAGGTCTATACCGGCAAGGTCGTCAAGCTGGTCGATTTCGGCGCGTTCGTGAACTTCTTCGGCAAGCGCGACGGGCTGGTCCATGTCAGCCAGATTTCCGGCAAGCGCCTTCAGCACCCCAACGAGGTGCTGAAGGAGGGCCAGGAGGTCAAGGTCAAGCTGCTGGGCTTTGACGACCGCGGCAAGGTCCGCCTGGGCATGAAGATGGTCGATCAGGAGACGGGTGAGGAAATCACCGAGAAGAAAGAGGAGGCGACCGCGGAATAACCCCCGGCCGCTGCCCTGCCAGATCGCCCCGGCCGCCGCGTGCGGCCGGGGCTTTTCATTGGGGGCCTTGGTGTCAGGACACCACGATCAGATGGGTGAAGGTGGCCGGGTCCAGCGTCGCCGCATCCACCCGGGCGGGGTCCGTCGACACCGGTTCTCCTGCCGATAGGGGGACACGGCGAAAGCCACCCCCTCGGCGCGCAGGCGGTCGAGCACAGGGCCCAGCACCTCGAGATCGCCCACCCTCGGGAAATGCCCGGTGACACGGGCCTTGCCGGTGGTCGGGGACGACCGAGGGTGGGTCACGCGAGCCTTGCGCGATGGGCAGGGATGCGTCCGCCGGAACCGTCCTGCGGGCAACCGGCGGGCGGGGGCCGGTCAGCCCCGGGCGGGCTGCGCGACATAGCGCAGGTAGGGCAGCTTCCGGTCCACCTTGCCGAACTTGGCCTCGGCCTGCTCGTCGGTCAGCGACAGCGCGGCGATCACGTCCTGGCCCGGCACCCAGTCGGCCGGGGTCGCGATCGGCACCCCGTCGGTCGCCTGCACCGCGTCCAGCGCCCGCAGGATTTCCGCAAAGTTCCGGCCCACCGACATCGGATAGGTCATCATCAGCCGGATCTTCTTGTCGGGACCGATGATATAGACGGTGCGGACCGTGGCGCTGTCCGCCGCGGTCCGCCCGTCGGGCAGATAGGCGTCGGCAGGCAGCATGTCATACAGCTTGGCGACCTGCAGCGAGGTGTCGTCCACGATGGCGAAGTTCGCCGGAGAGCCCGAGAACGCCTCGATGTCGCGCTTCCATTTGCGGTGGTCCTCGGCACTGTCCACGGACACGCCCAGGACCTTGGTGCCGCGCTGTTCCCATTCCTGCGCCAGTTGCGCGACGGCCCCGAACTCGGTCGTGCAGACGGGGGTGAAGTCGCGCGGGTGGCTGAAGATGATCGCATAGCTGTTGCCGACCCACTCGTGGAAGCTGATCGGTCCGTTCGATGTCTCGGCCGTGAAATCCGGCGCGATGTCGTTGATCCGCAAGGCCATGACGGCGTCCTTTGCTGTGATGATCGTTGCGCGAACCATAGGCGGCCCGCGCCCGATTGCCAGCCCGATGGCGGCCCGCCCCCGCACGCCGGGGAATGATCGGCGGCAGTCTGCCCGGCGGATCGGCAGATCGCCCGCCGCGACGGCCTTGCGGCGGCGCGGGGCGGGTGCGACCGTGCGCGCAACGTGAATGCAGGGGGATTCAGCCATGACGCAAATGGCCGACAAGCGGAAATTCTATATCGACGGCGCGTGGGTCGACCCCGCCGCGGCACGCGACCTGGAGGTGATCGACCCCACGACCGAAGAGCCGGTCGCCGTCATCTCGCTGGGCGGGCAGGCCGACACCGACCGGGCCGTTGCGGCCGCCAAGGCGGCGTTCCCGGCGTGGTCGCAGACGCCGCCCGCGGACCGGCTGGCGCTTGCCGAACGCATCCTGGCCGTCTACAGGCGGCGCAACGACGACATCGCGGCGGCCATGACGGCCGAGATGGGCGCGCCCACCGACATGTCGCGCGAGGATCAGGCCGGATCGGGGTCGTTCCACATCGAGGCGTTCATCGATGCGTTCCGCGACTTTCAGTTCATCCGCCCGCTGGGCGATCACGCCCCCACCAGCATGGTCGCATGGGAGCCGATCGGCGTCGTGGGCCTGATCACGCCGTGGAACTGGCCGATGAACCAGGTCACGCTGAAGGTGATCCCCGCCATCCTGGCCGGCAACACCGTCGTGCTGAAGCCGTCCGAGATCGCGCCGCTGTCGTCGATGGTCTTTGCCGAGGTGCTGGACGAGGCGGGCGTGCCCGCGGGCGTGTTCAACCTGGTCAACGGCGATGGGGCGGGCGTGGGCACGCAGCTGTCCACGCATCCCGACGTGGACATGATCAGCTTTACCGGATCGACCCGCGCCGGCATCGCCATCACCAAGGCCGCCGCCGACACCGTGAAAAAGGTCGCGCTGGAACTGGGGGGCAAGGGCGCCAACCTGGTCTTTGCCGATGCCGACCCCAAGGCGGTGGTGCGCGGCGCGCGGCACGTGTTCTACAACTCGGGGCAGTCCTGCAACGCGCCGACCCGGATGCTGGTGGAACGCCCCGTCTATGAGCAGGCGATCGAGACCGCGCGCCGCGTGGCCGAGGACACCGCCGTCGGCAGCGCGCACGAGCCCGGCCGCCACATCGGCCCGGTGGTCAGCCGGCAGCAGTGGGACAAGATCCAGGGCCTGATCCAGACCGGCATCGACGAGGGCGCGCGCCTGGTCGCCGGCGGCCCCGGCCTGCCCGAGGGCGTCAACCGCGGCTATTTCGTCCGCCCCACGGTGTTCGCCGACGTGACCAACGACATGACCATCGCCCGGCAGGAGATCTTCGGCCCGGTGCTGGCGATCATGCCCTTCGACACCGAGGAGGAGGCGCTGCGGATCGCCAACGACACCATCTATGGGCTGACCAACTACGTCCAGACGCAGGACGGCCCCCGCCGCAGCCGGCTGGCGCGCCAGTTGCGGTCCGGCATGGTCGAGATGAACGGCGTCAGCCGCGGCCGCGGATCGGCCTTCGGGGGCGTCAAGGCGTCGGGACGCGCGCGCGAGGGCGGCGTCTGGGGGCTGGAGGAGTTCATGGACTCCAAGCAGATCTCGGGCTGGGACACGTCGGCATCGTGACCGCCGGGCAGGGCCGCCCGGCGCGCGGCGTCCGGGGATGACGCGGCCGTCCCTGTGGTGGGTCGGCCGCGACCTGCGGCTGGCCGACAACCCCGCGTTGTCGGCGGCCGCCGCGGCCGGTCCGGTCATCCCGGTCGCGGTGCTGGACGACGCCACGGTCCCGCCGGGCGCGGCCGCGCAGTGGCGGCTGGGCCAATCGATGCATTCGCTGGACGCGCGGCTGCGCGACCTAGGCAGCCGACTGGTGGTCCGGCGCGGCGACGCGCGGACGACGCTGGCCGGGCTGCTGGCGGACACCGGGGCGCAGGCGATCCACCTGTGCGATCCGCACCCCTTCTTTGCGGTGCCGCAGGGCCTGCCCCTGGTGCTGCACCCGGCCAACAACCTGATGGCCTCGGGGACGCTGGCGACGGGGGCGGGCACGCCCTATCGCCGTTTTACCCCGTTCTGGAAATCCCTGCGCGCCCGACCCATTGCCGCGCCCCTGGACACGGCCCCGGTGCCGGCGCCCGCGGACTGGCCGGCGGGGCTTGACCCGGCGGACTGGGACCTGGGCGCGGCCATGAACCGGGGGGCCGCCGTGCTGGCCCGGCACGCCCGCATCGGCGAGGCGGCCGCGCGCCAGCGGCTGGACGCGTTCCTGGCGGACTCGCTGTCCGCCTATGGCACCGACCGTGACCGGCCGGACCGGCCGCTGGGCACCTCGGGCCTGTCGGACGCGCTGGCGCTGGGCGAGATCTCGGCCCGCAGCATCTGGCACGCCGTGCTGGACCGGGGCGGGCCGGGGGCCGAGACGTTCCTGTCGGAACTGGGCTGGCGCGACTTCGCCCGTGACCTGATGCGGCACAGCCCGGACATGGGGCGGCAGAACTGGAACCGCGACTGGGACGGCTTTCCCTGGCAAGCCGACAACCCGCAGGCCGAGGCCTGGCGCCGCGCCCAGACGGGCATCGACATGGTCGATGCCGGCATGCGCGAGATGTACGTGACCGGGCGCATGCACAACCGGGTGCGGATGATCGCGGCCAGCTTCCTGACCAAGCACCTGCTGACCGACTGGCGCGTGGGCACGCGCTGGTTCGACGACACGCTGATCGACTGGGACCCGGCGTCGAACGCGATGAACTGGCAGTGGGTGGCCGGCAGCGGCCCGGACGCCGCGCCCTATTTCCGCGTCTTCAACCCCGACAGCCAGGGCGACCGGTTCGATCCCTCGGGGCGGTATCGCGCGCACTGGCTGACCGGCCCCGGCGCCGACGCCTTTGCCGAGGCCGCGCCCCGCGCCTGGCGGGTCGATCCCCGCCGCCGCCCGCCGCCGGTGGTCACATTGGCCGCCGGCCGCCAGCGCGCGCTGGAGGCTTACGCCATCGCGCGCCGCTAGGCCCCGGCGGCAGGGGGCGTCAGTCCTGCGCGCGCCCCATCCCCTGTCCGGCCTGCTCGGACGCCAACGCGGCCAGCGCCTCGTCCCACAGGACATCGCCATGCTGCTCGCGCAGGCGGGCCTTGACGATTTTGCCGGTCGGGCCCATCGGCAGCGTGTCAAGGAAGATCACCCGGTCGGGGATCTGCCAGCGCGGGACCTTGCCGGCATAATGCGCCAGCAACTCGGCCTCGGTCAGGTCGGCCTGCGGTCGGCGGACGGCGCAGATCACCGGGCGCTCGTCCCATTTGGGGTGCCGCGCGGCGATGGCGGCGGCATTGGCCACCTTGGGGTGCGAGATCGCGATGTTTTCCAGATCGACGGTCGAGATCCATTCGCCCCCGGACTTGATGATGTCCTTGGACCGGTCGCGGATCACCATGAATCCGTCGGCGTCCAGCGTGGCGATGTCGCCGGTGTCGAACCAGCCGTCCCAGGTCAGCGCGGGCTTTTCCTGCCCGAAATAGCTGTCCACGATCCAGTGGCCCCGGATCTGCAGCTCGCCCTCGGTCTGGCCGTCGGGGGGCAGGACATGGCCTTCGGCGTCCACGATCCGCAGCTCGACCCCGAACGGCGGGCGGCCCTGGCCGTTGCGGATGCGGTCCTGGTCCTCGGCGGGCAGGTCAAGGTGCTTGGCCAGCGGCGCGTTGACGGTGCCCAGCGGGCTCGTCTCGGTCATGCCCCAGGCGTGGACCAGCTCGACCCCGTAGCGGTCGCGGAAGGCCGCGCGCATCGACGGCGGCAGGGCCGATCCGCCGACGATCGTGCGCCGCAGGGTCGCGGCGGTGGCGACCCCCGCATCCAGCGCGGCCAGCAGGCCCATCCAGATCGTCGGCACCCCGGCCGCCATGGTGACGCGCTCGGCGTCGATCAGCCGCGCGAGGCTTTCGCCGTCCAGCCGCGGACCCGGCATCACCAGCCGGGCGCCTGCGGCCGCGGCCATGTGCGGCAGGCCCCAGGCGTTGACGTGGAACATCGGCACGACCGGCATGATCGAATCGGCCGCGCTGACCGCCAGCCCGTCGGGCTGGTTGGCAAACAGCGCGTGCAGGATGGTCGAACGGTGGGAATACAGCACCCCCTTGGGGTTGCCCGTGGTCCCCGAGGTGTAGCACAGCCCCGAGGGCGCCGTTTCCTCGACGGGCGGCCACTCGAAGGCGGGGTCGCCCTCGGCCAGCAGCTCGTCGTGAAACAGCAGGCCCGGCAGGGCCGTGGCCGCGTCGTCGTCGCGCGGCCCCATCAGCACGATGCCGCGCACCGACGTCAGCCGGTCGCGCACCGCCACGATCAGCGGCACGAAGGTCTTCTCGACGAACAGCATCCGGTCCGACGCGTGGTTGACGATATAGACCAGCTGTTCGGGCGTGAGCCGGGGGTTGATCGTGTGGCAGACCATCCCCGCGCCGGGCACGCCGAAGTACAGTTCCAGGTGGCGGCGGTTGTTCCAGGCGACGGTGCCGATCCGGTCGCCGGGTTCGATCCCCCGGCGGATCAGGGCCGAGGCGATGCGGCGCGCGTTGTCGGCAACCGCGCCCCAGGTCACGCGCTCGAACCCGCCCTCGGTCAGGGCCGAGACGATCTCGGTTGCGCCGTGCCAGCGCGCGGCATGGTCGATCAGCGATCCGATCGACAGCGGTTGGGTCATCATCCGGCCAAGCAGCATGGCAGTCCTCCGTTTGGGGGATGATTGCGGCGCGGGCGGCGTGCAGGCAAGCGCGTCGCTGCGGCAGAACGCGCGGGACACGGCGCAGGGGCGCAGTGCGGTATCAGCCCCACTCGACCCCGGACAGGAAGATATAGCCCGCGCCGTAGATCGTCTTGATCAGCCGCGGGTTGCGCGGGTCCTCGCCCAGCTTGGTGCGCAGGCGCGAGATGCGGACATCCATCGCCCGGTCGAAGCTGTCGCCCGCCGCACCCCCCAGCGTCTCGAGCATCTGCGCGCGGCTGATCAGGCGGCGCGGACTGTCGAGGAACATCCGCAGCATCTCGGCTTCGGCGTGGCTCAGCGGCGTGTCCGCGCCATCGGGGCCGGTCAGGGCATAGCGGTCGAAATCGGCCGTCCACCCCGCAAAGCGGGCGCGCTGCGACGGGCGCGCGACCTCGCGCGCGGGACGGCGCAGGCGGGCGCGGATGCGCGCCACGACCTCGGCCGGGTCGAAGGGCTTGGTGACATAGTCGTCGGCCCCAAGCTCCAGCCCCGTGACGCGGTCCTGCACCTGCGCGCGGCCCGAGATGATGATGATCGCCGCGCCCGATTCGGAGGCCAGGCGGTGGACCAGCGCCAGCCCGTCGCGGTCGGGCAGGCCCAGGTCGATCAGGCAGGCGTCGGGCGTCATCCGGCGCAGGCCCGCCTCGAACTCGGTCGCGCGGGCGAAGGCGGCGGTGCGAAAGCCCGCCTCCTCCAGCGTGGCGGCCAGCAGGCGGCGGATGTCGGGCTCGTCGTCCAGGATGGCGATCAGCGGGGCGTCGGTCATGGGGGCCTTCATCGTGGGGCGGGCTTGCCCGGCGCCGAGTCGGGCGTGGCGGAACCGGGCCGGGCGGGATCGGCCGGGGCGGCCTCGTGCCTCGAGGCGGACAGCGAGGGGGCGGGCAGCGAGAGGTCGGGCGCCGGCGGGGAACCGGGGCGCGCGGGGGCGGTGCGGGCGGCGATCAGCGTCGCCAGCTCGGCCGCGGCGAAGGGCTTGGTCAGCACCGGCACCCCCAGCCCGCGGCGGTCCGGGTCGTCCGGGGGCAGGGCGGTCATCAGGATCAGCGGCAGCGGCCCCGCGGCCAGCGCCGATCCCGACCCATCGCCCAGTTGCAGGTCCGACAGCACCAGCGTCAGCCCTGGCAGGTCGGCCAGGCCCTGCGCCTCGGCAAGCGATCCGGCCTCGATCACGGCATGGCCCATGCCGGTCAGCATGGCGCGGACCTGCGCGCGGATGTCGTCGTCGTCCTCGACCAGCAGGACCATCTGGCGCAGCACCCGGCGCAGCGGCAGGCGCAGGCGGACGCGGCCCCCGCCGCCCGGCACGTTGCCCACCCGCAGCGTCCCGCCTGCCAGCTTGGCGTGGTCGTAGACCATCGGCAGGCCCAGGCCCGAACCGCGGCCGCCCTTGGTGGTGAAAAACGGCTCGACCGCGCGGGCCAGCGCCTCGGGCGTGAAACCGGGGCCGCTGTCGGTGACCGACAGCTCCAGCCAGTCGCTGACCGCCCGGGCCTCAAGCGCGATGCGGCCGCTGTCCATCCCGGCCCCGGCGATCGCGTCGCGTGCGTTCAGGATGAGGTTCAGCAGCGAATCCTGCAGCGCCCCCGGATCCAGCAGCACCTGGCCCATGCCGGGGCCGCAGTCCACGGCCAGCGCCAGCCCGGGCCCCAGCGTGGGGCCGGCCATGGCCGCCAGGTCCCCCAGCAGGGCGGGCAGGTCCACGGCTTCGAGGGTCATGTCGCGGGGCGCGGTGATCTTGGCGATCCGCGCCAGCAGCGCCGCGCCGCGCCGCGCGGCCGCCAGCGTGCCGGCCACGTCGTCGGCGGCCTCGGGCGGCAGCCCGGCGCGGGCGAGGCGGCCCTGCAACCCCAGGATGATGGTCAGCAGGTTGCCGAAGTCATGCGCCAGCCCCGATGTCATCTGCGCGGCCGCCGCACGCCGCGCCCCGTGGGTCAGGGCCTCGCGGGCCTGCACCTCGGCGGTGACGTCGGTGGACAGCACATAGGCCCCGGCGCCCGCCCCGTCGGGGGTCAGCGCGATGCGGATGCGCCGGCCCGACGGGGGGTGCGTCACCTCGAACACCTGCGGCCGGCCGGCGACCGCGGCGTCCAGGTGCGGGCGCAGGCGGGCGAACGTCTCGGTCCCCAGCACCTCGGCCACGGTGCGGCCGACGATGCCGGGGGCGGCGCCGGGAAACACCTTGTCGATCTGCCGGTTCGAGAAGGTGTAGCGATAGTCGGCCGCCACATGCGCGATGTGGGCGGGCACCATCTCGGTCACATGGCGGGTGCGGGCCTCGCTTTCGGTCAGGACGCGCTTGGCCTCCTGCAGGGCGGCGTTCGTGGCGGCAAGCTCGCGGTTGGCGGCCGACAGGCGCTCGGCGTGGGCCAGCACCTGCCCCGACAGCTCCTCGGACCGGGCGCGCAGCAGCACCTCCTGCATGCGGATCGCGGTGATGTCGGTATAGACGGCGATCCAGCCGCCCTGGCCCAGGGGCGAGCCCTCGACCGAGATGATGCTGCCGTCGGGGCGGGTGCGCTCGAGGTAATGGGGCTGGAACGTCCGGGCCTGCGCGACGCGGGCGCGCACCGCCGCCTCGGGATCGTCCTGCGGGCCGTATTCGCCGCGCAGCACCATGTAGCGGATCGTGTCCTCGAAGCTGGTACCGGGTCGGGTCAGCCGGTCGGGCAGGTCGAACATCAGCTGATAGGGCCGGTTCGACACGGCCAGCCGCAGGTCGGCGTCAAAGATCGAGATCGCCTGCTGGATCAGGTTCAACCCCGACTGGGTCAGTTCGGCGCGGCTGTCGGACGGAACCATGCGCCTTGGCTAGCACCGCGCGCGCCCGGGCGAAAGACGGTAACAATTTGTAGGAATCGGGTAAAACTGCCGCAAGGATTGGCCGCGAAGGCTTGTGCGTCCGGGGACAGGGAGGTGTTGCCGGACAGCGGTGCCCGCGCACCGAAGGGGGGAACACGATGACGGCTTTGGCTGAACCGCAGGTCGACCTGCGGTCCATTCCCGCGCTGCTGGCGCGAAACGCCGCCCGCATGGGCGGCCGCCCCGCCTATCGGGAAAAGGAATTCGGCATCTGGCAAAGCTGGACCTGGGCCCAGACGCTGGAGGAAACCCGCGCGCTGGCGATCGGTTTTCTGGCGCTGGGCCTGAACCGGGGCGATCACGTCGCCCTCATCGGCCGCAACCGGCCGGCGCATTACTGGGCGATGGTGGCGGCCCAGATGTGCGGCGCGGTGCCGGTGCCGCTGTACCAGGACGCGGCGGCAGCCGAGATGTCCTATGTGCTGACCCATTCCGGCGCCCGCTTCGTGGTCTGCGGCGACCAGGAGCAGGTCGACAAGGTGATCGAGGCCGAGGAGGACGACCACACCGTCCAGCAGATCATCTACACCGACAAGCGCGGGATGCGGAAATACGACCACGCCCGCATGAACTGGCTGGCCGACGTGCAGGCCGAGGGCCGCGCCGCCCGCCAGCGCTATGAGGCCGAGCTGGACGCCCGCATCGCCGAGCTGACCTATGACAGCACCTGCGTGATGCTGTACACCTCGGGGACGACGGGCAAGCCCAAGGGCGTGGTGCTGTCGAACCGCAACATCATCGAGACGGCGCGCAACTCGTCCAGCTTCGACGGGCTGAGGGCGGACGACGACGTGCTGGCCTATCTGCCGATGGCCTGGGTGGGCGATTTCATCTTTTCGGTCGGGCAGGCCACCTGGACGGGATTCTGCGTGAACTGCCCCGAGGGGCCGCACACGATGATGACCGACCTGCGCGAGATCGGCCCGACCTATTTCTTCGCCCCGCCCCGCGTGTTCGAGGGGCAGCTGACCAACGTCATGATCCGCATGGAGGACGCCGGCCGCTTCAAGAAATGGCTGTTCGACCATTACATGCGGCTGGCCCGCCGGATCGGCCCGGCGCTGCTGGACGGCAAGCCGGTGGGGCTGGTGGACCGGCTGCGCTATGGCTTGGGGAACCTGCTGGTCTATGGCCCGCTGAAGAACACGCTGGGCTATTCCCGCATCCGCGTGGGCTATACCGCCGGCGAGGCGATCGGCCCCGAGATCTTCGACTTCTACCGCTCGCTGGGCATCAACCTCAAGCAGCTCTACGGCCAGACCGAGGCGTCGGTGTTCATCACCCAGCAGCCCGACGGGCAGGTGCGCTCCGACACGGTGGGCGTCCCGTCGCCGGGCGTCGAGGTCCGCATCGCCGAGAACGGCGAGGTCTATTACCGCGGCCCCGGCACCTTCGTCGAATACTTCAAGAACGCGGACTCGACCCGGTCCACCAAGGACGACCAGGGATGGGTGGCCACGGGCGACGCCGGGTTCTTCGAGCCGGGCAGCGGGCACCTGCGGATCATCGACCGGGCCAAGGACGTGGGCAAGATGGCCGACGGATCGCTGTTCGCGCCGAAATACGTCGAGAACAAGCTGAAGTTCTTCCCTAACATCCTTGAGGCGGTGGTGTTCGGCGCCGGCCGCGACCACTGCACGGCGTTCATCAACATCGACCTGACGGCGGTCGGCAACTGGGCCGAGCGCAACAACATCGCCTATTCCTCGTACCAGGAACTGGCCGGGCACCCGCAGGTCTATGCCACGATCCGCAAGCACGTCGAGGAGGTGAACGCCTCGGTCGCGCAGGACCCGATGCTGTCGGGCTGCCAGATCCACCGCTTCCTGATCCTGCACAAGGAGCTGGACGCCGACGACGGCGAGATGACCCGCACCCGCAAGGTCAAGCGCGGCGTGATCTCGGAGAAGTTCGCCGACCTGATCGCGGCCATGTACGACGGGCGCGACAGCATCCGCACCGAGACCGAAGTCACCTACGAGGACGGCCGCAAGGGCGTGCTGAAGGCGACGGTGCGCATCGAGGACGCCCGCACCTTCCCCGCCGTGCATCACAAGATGGCCGCAGAATGACCCCGACCACCTCCACTGCCCCCGCCCTGACTGATCCCGCAGCGACGGACTCGGCCGTTCAGCCCCATGTCACCGCCGACGGCCGCCAGATCGGCGGCGTGTTGATGGACATGCGCAACATCACCCTGCGCTTTGGCGGCGTGGTGGCGATCAAGGACATCAGCTTCGACATCCGCGAGGGCGAGATCCGCGCCATCATCGGCCCGAACGGCGCCGGCAAGTCGTCGATGATGAACGTCATGTCCGGTTTCTACGTCCCGCAGGAGGGCGAGGTCTGGTTCCGCGGGCAGCGGCGCCCGCAGATGAAGCCTTATGAGGTCGCGCGCCTGGGCATCGCCCGGACGTTCCAGAACATCGCGCTGTTCGACGGCATGTCGGTGCTGGACAACATCATGACCGGCCGGCTGACGATGATGAAATCCAGCCTGCTGGAACAGGCCCTGTGGTGGGGCCGGGCCGAGCGCGAGGAGACCTGGCACCGCGAGAAGGTCGAGAAGATCATCGACTTCCTGGAAATCCAGAACATCCGCAAGACGCCGGTGGGCCGCCTGCCCTACGGGCTGAAGAAGCGCGTCGAGTTGGCCCGCGCCCTGGCGGCAGAGCCCAAGCTGCTGATGCTGGACGAGCCCATGGCCGGCATGAACGTCGAGGAGAAGGAGGACATGAGCCGCTTCATCCTGGACGTGAACGACGAGTTCGGCACCACCATCGCCCTGATCGAACACGACATGGGTGTGGTCATGGACCTGTCGGACCGGGTGGTGGTGATGGATTACGGCCGCAAGATCGGCGACGGCACCCCCGACCAGATCCGCAGCAACCAGCAGGTGATCGACGCCTATCTGGGGGTGGCCCATGACTAGTCCCGCCCCGATCGCCCGACCGGTTCCCGCCTGCCTTCGGAGTGTCCGCTGATGGAACAGTTCCTCTATGCCGCCGAGGTTGTGGTGAACGGCCTCATGGCCGGGGTGATGTATGCGCTGGTCGCGCTGGGCTTCGTTCTGATCTACAAGGCCTCGGGCGTGTTCAACTATGCCCAGGGGGTGATGGCGCTGTTCGCCGCACTGACGCTGGTGGGGCTGCAGAACGGGCAGGTGCCCTTCGCGCACATGATCAATGCAACCTTCGGCACCCATCTGGACACGTTCGGCTGGACGCTGCCGGCGATTGTCGCCATCGCGCTGACGGCGCTGGTGATGGTCGGGCTGGCGATCGCGATCGAAAAGCTGGTGCTGAAGCATCTGGTCAACCAGGTGCCGATCATCCTGTTCATGGCCACCATCGGCCTTGCGTGGTTCCTCGAGGGGCTGGGCGACGTGATGTGGGGCGCCGACATCAAGATGCTGGACGTGGGCGTTCCCAAGGGCGCGTCCGAGGCCTTGATGACCGTGACCGAGCAGTGGACCGGCTACGGCTTCTACATCGACCGGCTGGACATCTGGGCGGCGGCGATCGCGGCGATGCTGGTGGCGGCGCTGATGGTGTTCTCGCAGTACACCAAACAGGGCCGGGCGCTGCGCGCGGTCGCCGACGACCACCAGGCCGCCCTGTCGGTCGGCATCTCGCTGCGCTTCATCTGGGTGCTGGTCTGGTCGATCGCGGGGTTCGTCGCGCTGGTCGCGGGGATCATGTGGGGGTCCAAGTCCGGGGTGCAGTTCAGCCTGTCGCTGATCGCGCTCAAGGCGCTGCCGGTGCTGATGCTGGGCGGCTTCACCTCGATCCCCGGGGCCATCGTCGGCGGGCTGATCATCGGCGTGGGCGAGAAGCTGTTCGAGTTCTATGTCGGCCCGCTGGTCGGCGGCGCGACCGAGAACTGGTTCGCCTATGTGCTGGCGCTGATCTTCCTCGTGTTCCGGCCGCAGGGCCTGTTCGGCGAGAAGATCATCGAGAGGGTGTGACGTGGGCCTTGGTCCTGTTCTTCCTTGCAGAACTATCCTCGGGGGTCCGGGGGTGGAAAACCCCCGGCGCGACCGCCACGAAAGGACCGCGTGATGCTTTACCGTGAGGCAGGCGACTTCAAGACCAGCTACCGCGAGGACAGCCAGACCTTCCCGCTGCGCCTGGACCGGTGGGGCTATTACGCGACGCTGGCGGTGGCGTTCCTGGTGATCCCGCTCGTCATCAACGACTACTGGGCGAACGCCGTGCTGGTCCCGTTCCTGGTCTATTCGATCGCGGCGCTGGGGCTGAACATCCTGACCGGCTATGCCGGGCAGGTGTCGCTGGGCACGGGCGGGTTCATGGCGGTGGGCGCCTATGCGACCTACAAGCTGTCCACCTCGTTTCCCGACATCTCGATCCTGATCCACATCCTGCTGGCGGGCGGCATCACGGCGGTCGTCGGCATGCTGTTCGGGCTGCCCAGCCTGCGCATCAAGGGGTTCTACCTGGCCGTGGCGACGCTGGCGGCGCAGTTCTTCCTGGTGTGGCTGTTCAACAAGGTGCCGTGGTTCTACAACTATTCCGCCTCGGGACAGATCACCGCGCCCGAACGCACGGTGCTGGGCTGGTTCGTCACGGGCCCGCAGACCAGCGCGCCCGCCAAGTATCTGGTGTGCCTTGTCTTTGCCGTGGGGCTGGCGTGGATCGCGCGCAACCTGACGCGCGGCACCGTGGGGCGCAAGTGGATGGCGATCCGCGACATGGACATCGCGGCCGAGATCATCGGGGTGAACCCGCTGACCGCCAAGCTGACCGCCTTCGCCGTCTCGTCGTTCTTCGTGGGCGTGGCCGGGGCGCTGTTCTTCTCGGTCTATCTCGGCGCGGCCGAGGTGGGCGAGGCGTTCGGCATCAACAAGTCCTTCCTGATCCTGTTCATGGTCATCATCGGTGGCCTCGGCTCGATCTTCGGCAGCTTCGCCGGCGCCGCGTTCCTGGTGCTGCTGCCGGTGCTGCTCAAGAACGTGCTGGTCGGCACGCTGGGCTGGCCCACGGACCTTGCCGCGCATATCGAGCTGATGATCGTGGGCGCGCTGATCGTCGTCTTCCTGATCGTCGAGCCGCACGGGCTGGCGCAGCTGTGGCGCCTGACCAAGGAAAAGCTGCGGCTGTGGCCGTTCCCGCACTGACCCGTTTTGCAACCAGACCGGGCGCAACCCGGCACAACCCTGACCCCCCTGGGAGGAAACCGATGACACTTCGCTTCGCTTCGCTGGTCGCCGCCGCCATCCTGGCCGCCGCCCCGGCCCTGGCCGATCTGGTCGTGCCGAACCTCAGCTATCGCACCGGCCCCTACGGCGCGAACGGCACCCAGTACGCCGACGGCTTCAACGACTATTTCACGCTGCTGAACGAACGCGACGGCGGCATCGGCGGGCAAAAGGTGCAGGTGCCGGAATGCGAGACGGCCTATAACACCGAAAAGGGCGTCGAGTGCTACGAGTCCACCAAGGGGACGGGGGCGCTGGTCTACAACCCGCTGTCGACCGGGATCACCTATCAGCTGATCCCCAAGGTCTCGGTGGACAAGATCCCCCTCTACACCCCCGGCTATGGCCGCACCTCGGCCAAGAACGGCAAGGTGTTCGAATGGGTGTTCAACGCGCCCGCGAACTATTGGGACGGGGCGTCGGTCATCGTCAAGCACCTGCTGGACCTGAACGGCGGCTCGCTGGACGGCAAGAAGATCGCGCTGCTCTACCACAACTCGGCCTATGGCAAGGAGCCGATCCGCACCCTGCAGGAGCTTGGCAAGAAGCATGGCTTCACCCTGACCGAACTGCCCGTCGACGCCGCGGCCGGGCAGGAGCAGAAGTCCCAGTGGCTGCAGATCCGCCGTGAAAAGCCCGACTACGTCATCATGTGGGGCTGGGGCGTGATGAACCAGGCTGCCATCCAGGAGGCCGCGAACGTCCGCTATCCGATGGACCAGTTCATCGGCATCTGGTGGGCAGGGTCCGAAGTCGACGTAAAGCCCGCGGGCGCCGCCGCCAACGGCTACAAGTCCGCGACCTTCCACGGCGTGGGCACCGAGTACCCGATCTATGCCGACCTGAACAAGTTCGTGGTCGAGCCGGGCAAGGCGTCGCAGGGCGGCGAGCATGTCGGCAGCGTGCTGTATTCGCGCGGCATGTACGCGGCGCTGGTGATCGCCGAGGCGATCCGCAAGGCGCAGGAGCTGTCGGGCACCCCGACGGTGAACGCCGCCCAGGTCCGCGACGGGTTCGAGGCGCTGGAGATCACGCCCGAGCGGCTGACCGAGCTGGGGCTGCCCGACTTCGGCCCCGAGATCACGATGACCTGCGAAAACCACGGTGGCAGCGGCATGGCCCGCATCCAGCAGTGGGACGCCGCGGCGGGCAAGTGGACCCTGATCAGCGAGTTCACCGAACCCGACCAGGAGGTGCTGCAGCCGCTGATCGATGCCGACAGCGAGGCCTTTGCCAAGGAGGCCGGGATCACCCTGCGCTGCTGACCGCCACCGCCTGACCCTGATCCCCGGCCCGTCGCGGCCGGGGATACGCCGCACCGACGGCGGACCGCCACCTTCGATCCAGAAAGGGCCTGCCATGCTGGACGCCGCCCATCCCGCCCCTGCCGCACCTGCCGCGGAGCCCGCAGCGCCGGCGCTGCTGGAGGTGAACAACATCGAGGTCATCTACAACCACGTCATCCTGGTGCTGAAGGGGGTGAGCCTGACCGTGCCCAAAGGCGGGATCACCGCGCTGCTGGGCGGCAACGGCGCCGGCAAGACCACGACGCTGAAGGCCGTCAGCAACCTGCTGCATTCCGAGCGGGGCGAAGTCACCAAGGGCTCGATCCTGTATCGGGGCGAGGACATCGCGGCGCTGAATCCCGCGGCCCTGGTCCGCAAGGGCGTCATCCAGGTGATGGAGGGGCGCCACTGCTTCGAGCACCTGACCGTCGAGGAGAACCTGCTGACCGGCGCCTACACCCGCACCGACGGGTCGGCCGCAATCAAGCGCGACCTGGACATGGTCTATGCCTATTTCCCCCGCCTGAAGGAGCGCCGCCGGTCGCAGGCCGGCTATACCTCGGGCGGCGAGCAGCAGATGGTGGCGATGGGCCGCGCGCTGATGTCGCGCCCCGAGACGATCCTGCTGGACGAGCCCTCGATGGGCCTTGCGCCGCAGCTGGTCGAGCAGATCTTCGAGATCGTCAAGGCGGTGAACGAAGGCGAGGGCGTCACCTTCCTGCTGGCCGAGCAGAACACCAACGTCGCCCTGCGCTATGCCCACCACGGCTATATCCTGGAAAGCGGCCGGGTGGTGATGGACGGCCCGGCCGCGGCGCTGCGCGAGAACCCGGACGTCAAGGAATTCTATCTGGGCATGTCGGACGAGGGGCGGAAGTCCTTTCGCGACGTGCGGTCCTATCGCCGCCGCAAGCGCTGGCTGGCCTGAGGGGAAGACCATGGCCCATTACGACGAACTGGAAACCCGCAGCGCCGACGAACGCGAGGCGGCCTTCGCCCCGGCACTGGCCCGCGCGGTGGCGAACGCCCGCCAGACGCCCGCGATGGCGCGCGCGCTGCGCGACGTGGATCCCGACGAGATCCGGGACCGCGCCGCCCTGGCCCGCCTGCCGGTGCTGCGCAAGTCCGAGCTGTCCGAGGCGCAGAAGAAAAAGCCGCCCTTCGGCGGCTATACCTCGCGCCACCCGCACGAGTTCAACCACATCTTCCAGTCGCCCGGCCCGATCTATGAACCGGGGCGGGTCGAGGGCGACTGGTGGCGGCTTGGCCGCTTCATGGCGGCGGCCGAGGTGGGCAGCAGCGACATCGTGCAGAACTGCTTCGGCTATCACCTGACGCCTGCGGGCATGATGTTCGAAAGCGCGGCGCGGGCCGTGGGCGCGGCGGTGCTGCCGGCCGGGACCGGCCAGACCGACCTGCAGGTGCGCGCCGCCGTGGACGTGGGCACCACCTGCTATGCGGGGACGCCCGATTACCTCAAGGTCATCCTGGACCGGGCCGACGAACTGGGCGAGCGGCTGGCGATCACCCGCGCCGTGGTCGGCGGCGGGGCGCTGTTTCCCAGCCTGCGGGCGGCCTATGCCGACCGTGGCATCGTCACGCTGCAATGCTATGCGACGGCCGACCTGGGCAACATCGCCTATGAATCCCCCGCGATGGAGGGGATGATCGTGGACGAGGGCGTGATCGTCGAGATCGTGCGCCCCGGCACGGGCGATCCGGTCCCGGACGGCGAGGTGGGCGAGGTGGTCGTCACCACGCTGAACCCCGATTATCCGCTGATCCGCTTTGCGACGGGCGACCTGTCGGCGGTCATGCCGGGGGAAAGCCCCTGCGGGCGCACCAACATGCGCATCACGGGGTGGATGGGCCGTGCCGACCAGACCGCCAAGATCAAGGGCATGTTCGTGCGCCCCGAGCAGGTCGCCCAGCTTGTCGCGCGCCACCCTGAGGTGTCACGCGCCCGTGTCATTGCCGACCGGCGGGATGAAATGGACGTGATGGTGGTGCAACTTGAAACCAAAGGGGAAAACCCCGCGCTATATGAGGCGTCGGTGCTGGATGCACTCAAGCTCAAGGGCCGGGTCGAACTGGTTGCGCCGGGATCACTGCCGAACGACGGCAAGGTGATCGAGGATCGTCGCAGCTATGGCTGACCACGGCCCCCGAACAAGGGGACCACAATGGTCAGACTGTCCTTTTCCGCCGCGCTCTGCGCCGCCATCCTGACCGCAGGCGGCGCGGCCGCCCTGCAGGCACCGGTCGTGGTCGCCCCGGCCTTGCCCGGCGCCACGACGCTGCCGGGAACGACGCGGCCGATGGCGCCCCCCGCCCCGGCGGCCAGCGCCGAGGACGAGTTGCTGTGGCAACTGGCCATCCGCCGCGGCACGGCCGATGCGTACCGCAACTATCTATCCACCTTCCCGAACGGGCGCTATGTGCCGGTGGCCCAGGCGCGGCTGGCCGATCTGGGGGTGCCCGTGGACGGCGCGCCCGCGGCCGCGGACGGGGCGGGGGCTGCCCTGTCCGCCGCCGATGCCGCCCGGGCCGAGGCGATCGCCCGCGACCAGGGCGCGGCCCAGGGCGGGCCGGCGGGTGGGGCAACCGCGGGTGCCGATGCCGAGCAGGCGCTGGGCCTGACCCGCGACCAGCGCCGCGCCATCCAGGGCCGGCTGAGCGCGCTGGGCCACGACACCCGCGGCATCGACGGGGTGTTCGGCTCTGGCACGCGGCGCGCCATTGCGGCCTGGCAGCGCGGTCAGGGGCTGGCCGAAACGGGCTATCTGGACCGGACGCAGGCCGATGCGCTGATCGCGGCCGCAGGTCCCGCGGCCGCGGCCGCCGCGGCCGGGGCGGCGGACGCCGGCGCGACCGAGGCGGCGCTGGGCCTGACGCGCGCCGACCGCACCGACCTGCAGCGGCGGTTGACGGCGCTGGGCCATGACACTCGCGGCGTCGATGGCGTCTTCGGATCGGGCACGCGCGCCGCGATCACCGCTTGGCAGCGCAAGCAGGGCCTGGCCGGGACCGGGTTCCTGACCGCCGCCCAGGTCGCCGCCCTGCGCGGCACGGCCGTCGCCGAGCCCGTCGCCACTGGCGCGCAGGACGCGGCGCAGGGCGAACTGGCGCTGAACCTGACGACCGAGGACCGCCTGGCCGTCCAGCGGCGGCTGAGCGCGCTGGGCTATGACACAAGCGGCATCGACGGCCGCTTTGGCGCAGGCAGCCGCGCGGCCATCGGGGCCTGGCAGCGGGCGCGGGGCGACGCGGGCACCGGCTATCTGACCCAGGGCCAGTTGCGCGCGCTGCGCGACGGCGGGGCGGTCCCGGTGGTGTCGGGCGCGACGGGCGCGCAGGCCACCGACGAGGCCGCGCTGAATCTGGACCAGCCAGCGCGGGCCGAGATCCAGACCCGGCTGAACGCCCTGGGCCACGACACGCGCGGCATCGACGGCCGGTTCGGGTCGGGGACGCGGGCCGCGATCTCGGCCTGGCAGCGCGCGGCGGGCCTGCCGGCGACCGGCTATCTGAACGCCGACCAGATGGCGCGGCTGCGCGGGCAGGCGGTGCCGCGGAACTGATCCGGCGAATGTCCGGGGGGTCGGAAACCGAACGGCCGCCCGGACATTGACCCAGGAACGCCACCGCAAGGGGACCATGCCATGCCACGCCGGATCGGCACGATGCTGGGAACCGCGGCTCTGGCCGCCTGGACGACCCTGACGCCCGCGGCCACGTGGGCCGAGCCGCGCGCGGTGGTGCTGACCAACGGCGACTATCAGCAACTGCCCGCCGTGGGTCAAACCGACGCCAGCGCCGCGATCGCCGGGTTCAAGCAATCGGGCTTTCGCATGGTCGAGGGGCGGAACCTGCCCTCGGCGCAGGTCCGGGCCGCGCTGGCCGACCTGCTGCGTGCCGATCCCGACCCCGGACCGCGGGTCGTCGTCCTGATCGGCCGGTTCGTCAGTTCAGCCACCGACACCTGGTTTCTGGGAACCGAGGCGGGGCCCGTCAACCTGATGCAGGCCGACAGCGTGGGCGTGCCGCTGTCGGTGGTGATGGCGGCGATGGCCGGGGGGCGCCCGGGATCCACGCTGATGCTGGGGACCGACCGCGCCCTGTTCCCGCTGGGCGCGGGATTGCGGCGCGGGTTTGGCCCAATGGAGCCGCCTAAGGGCGTGACGGTGATCGTGGGCCGTGCCCAGGGCGTGCGGCACGGGGCCGAGGTGCTGGCGCGGCCCGGATCGACCCTGCGCGCCGTTCTGGCGGCGGGCGAATCCCTGCGGCAGGTGAAGCGTGACGCACGGGCCGAGGCCCGCCCCACTGATCCCGAGGAGGAGCGCGCCTGGCAGAACGCCAGGCGCGCCGGCACCGCCGCGGCCTGGCGCGAGTTCCTGTCGAAGTATCCCAGGGGCCGCCATGCGGCCGCGGCCCGGCGGCAACTGGCCGGCACCGATCCCGTCGTCCTGCCGGCCGCCCCGGTCGGCGGCGCGACGCCGGTGGTCGCGCCGCCCCCCGACACGGTCGAGCGCCCCGGCGACGAGGAAATGGCGGCCTGGACGCGGGCCAAGCGGGCCAACGCGGTTGCAGCCTATCAGGAGTTCCTGTCGAAATACCCCCGCAGCATCTTTGCCGGGGCCGCGCGTGGACGGATGGCAGAACTGTCCGGGCCCGGCGTCTCGCCCGACCCTGCGGCGCAGGTCGAGGCGGGCCTGAACCTTGACCGCGCGCGGCGCGCGCAGATCCAGCGGCAGCTGACGCTGCTGACCTTCGACACGGGCGGCATCGACGGGGTGTTCGGCGACCAGACCCGCCGCGCGCTCGCCGCCTGGCAGCGCAACAATGGCCAGCCCGCCACGGGCTATCTGACCCGCGACCAGTTGCAGCTGCTGGACACGTCGGCAAGCCGCCGCCTCGCCGCGCTTGAGGCCGAGGCCCAGCGCGTGCGGGCCAAGACCCGGGCCGCCGATCAGGCTTACTGGACGCGTGTGGGGGCAGGGGGCGGGCAGGCCGGGCTGCAGGCCTATCTGCAACGCTATCCCGACGGCGTTCACGCGGGCGAGGCGCGGCAGGCCCTGGCGCGGCTGACCGGGGCGAACGAAACCGCGGCGTGGGACCGGGCACGGGCCGCCAACACGATGGCGGCATACCGCGCCTATCTGGACCGGTTCCCGCAGGGCGCGAACGCCGCCCCCGCCCGGCAGGCCTACGAGGCGCTGCGCGCGCGCGGCCGGCAGGACGCGGCCGACGAGGCGCGGCTGGATCTGGACGGCGTGGCGATGCAGCTGGTCGAAACCCGGTTGCAGCAGATGGGGCTGGACCCCGGCGCGGTGGACGGCCAGCTTGACGAGCGGTCCCGGCAGGCGATCCGCAGCTATCAGCAGGACCGCAACCTGCGGGTCAGCGGCTATCTGAACCAGGGAACGATCGTGCGGCTGCTGGCCGATGCGCTGCTGCCGCAGAACTGATGCGGGCGGGCGTCGTCGGGGCGCCGCACAGACGGAAACGCCCGCGGCCTTGCGGCGCGGGCGTCCCGAAGCCTTGTGGCAGCGTTCAGCCCTGGCGGGCCTTGAACCGGCGCTGCGTCTTGTTGATCACATAGACGCGGCCCTTGCGGCGCACGATCTGACAGTCGCGGTGACGCTCTTTCAGCGAACGCAGCGAGTTGCGAACCTTCATCGGTTTTCTCCCTCTTCGCGGCGCTCGCATCGCGCCTTGAAACTGAAATGCCCCCGGTCAATGCCCGGGGGCGGCGAAAGATGGTGGGCGGTACTGGGATCGAACCAGTGGCCACTACGATGTCAACGTAGTGCTCTACCGCTGAGCTAACCGCCCGTTCCATGCGCCCCGGAACCAAGGTCCCGAACCGCAGTGGTGCGCGTGTCTATATAGGCACCCCACAGGCCGCGCAAGTGCTGTTGGCGAGACGCGTGCAACGGGTATAGTCGGACCCTGACCCACCGGATTCTCAGGACCCGCTCTGCCATGACGGACCCCGCGCCTGCGCCGTTCACCCTGTCGCGGCCAGACCGCTGGGCGGGGGGCGTGATCTTCGCCTCGCCCCATTCGGGCCGCGACTATCCCGACTGGTTCCTGGCGGAATCGGGGCTGGACGCGCATCTGCTGCGATCGTCCGAGGACGCGTTCGTGGACCGGCTGATCGCGCCTGCGGTCGCGGCGGGCGCCGTGGTGCTGGCGGCGCGGGTGCCGCGCTGCCTCGTGGACCTGAACCGCGGCCTGGACGAGCTGGACCCGCTGGCCGTGACGGGCGTGCCGCCCCGCCCGCCCAGCCCGCGCATCCAGTCCGGCCTGGGGGTGATTCCCCGCGTGGTGGGGCAGGGCCGCCCGATCCGGCGCGCGCCCCTGTCGCGGGCCGAGGCGGCGCGCCGGCTGGACGCCTATTGGCAACCCTATCATGCCGTGCTGGGCACGCTGATGGCCGAGGCGGCGGGCCGGTTCGGCCGGGCGGTGCTGATCGACGTCCATTCGATGCCGCGCGAGGCGCTGGCGCATCTGCCCGGACCGCGCCCGCAGATCGTGATCGGCGACCGCAACGGGCTGTCGGCCGCGCCCGCTGTCACGGGCGCGGTGGCCGAGGCCCTGACCGCCGCGGGGTTTGCCGTGCGCCACAACAGCCCCTTTGCGGGGGCCTATGTGGCCAGCGCCTATGGTCGTCCCGCGCAGAACCGCCATGTCGTCCAAATCGAGATCGACCGCGCCCTGTACATGGACGAATCGCGCATTGCGCCGCATGCGGGCTTTGGCGCCTTTGCCGCGCGGTTCGGTGCCGTGCTGGCCGCGCTGGCGCTGATGGGCGCGGGCGAGCCCCCCGCCGCGCTGGCGGCGGAATGACGGCGGCGGTGTGCCGCCGCGGGGTCGCGCCGGTCCCGCAGGGGCGCCGTCGCGCATGACGGCAAACCCCGACCCGGTGGCCTGGCGCGGGGCCAAGCTGGTGCTGACCTGCGGCGACCGCGTGCTGGTGATGCGCCGCGACGACATCCCGACGATCAACTGGCCCGGCTGCTGGGACCTGCCCGGTGGCGGGCGCGAGGGCGACGAGACGCCGGTGGCCTGCGCCCTGCGCGAGCTGGCCGAGGAAACCGGCCTGCGGCTGGACCCCGCGCGCCTGTCGGGGGGCGCGCGTCCGCTGCCCCACAAGCCGGGGCGCGTCGGGTTCTATTTCCACGCCGAGATCACCGAGGCCGAGGCCGCCGCCGCCCGGCTGGGCGACGAGGGCGCCGAGCTGCGGCTGATGCCGGTGGCCGAGTTCGTGGACCACCCTCGCGCGGTCCCGCATTTCCGCGACGTCGTGCGCGAGATGCTGGCGCGGGGGTAGGTCAGTCGTGGGGGGCGGGGTCGGCGGCCACGCCCGTCCCTGCGCCGGCGTGCCGTCCGGCCGGGGGCGGGGGCGCGGGCGGCAGGGGCGGATCGGTGCGGGCGACGGCGCGCACCACCGGTCGTAGCGAATCGCCCTTGACCATCCACGAGGTCGCAAAGGCAAAGGTCGCCAGCGTTTCCAGCCAGAACACCGGGGCCAGCGCGGCCAGCGCCGCCTGGGCGCCGGTGATGTTCAGCAGCGCGATGGCTGCCATGCAGCCGACGATGGTCCAGCCGCACAGGCGATAGATGCGGTTGCTGGCCGCCTTTTCCTGCGTCTGGGCGGCTCCGCGCACGAACAGCACCAGGCAGAACACCGCAAGCGCGCCAAAGAACACGGTCGCACCCACCCAGTGCAGCACATAGGCAAAGCCTTCGCCGAACGCATCCTGGCTGGCGGTGCAGATCAGCGGCGGCGGCTCGGTCGTCCGGCAGTCCAGCAGCGGATCGGTGCGGATCGGCGCCCAGGCGATGGCCAGCGCCCCCAGTGCTGCGGTGCGCGCCGCCACGTGGTCGCTGAGCCATTCGCCGGGCCGGGGATCATAGCCCTCATAGCTCCACAGAAAGACCGCGATGGCGCAGAGCGTGCCGACCAGCACCTCGCGCATGGGAGAGTAGTAATAGTCCGAGATGGTGGGCAGCAGCCCCGGACCCAGCGTCAGCGACCAGACCAGCAGCGCCACCGGCAGAAAGAACCCCAGCAGGCCGATGGCCTGCCGCACCCGCAGGAACGACAGAACCAGATCGTTGTCGGCGCGCTGCTCGGCGCCGCTGTGCGCTGGCTCAATCCCGCTCATCCCGTCCTCCGCCGGCTGCCGGTCCGATGATAACATGGCGCGGCGGTCAGCGCGCGGGCAGTTCGTCCAGGATCGCGCGGGCGGCGGCGCGGGGGTCGGCGGCCTGCCAGACGGGGCGGCCGACGACGATGTGGTCGGCGCCGGCCGTGATGGCGGCGGCGGGGGTCTCTACCCGCTTCTGGTCGCCCGCGGCGGCGCCCGCGGGCCGGACGCCCGGCGTCACGATCAGGCGCGCGCCGGGCAGGGCGCGGATCGCCTGCGCCTCGCGGGGGCTTGCGATGATGCCGTCGGCGCCGGCCTCGAACGCGCGGGCGGCGCGTTCCACGGTCAGGTCGTGCAGGTCGCCCTCGCGGATCAGGGCTGCGTCCAGATCGGCCCGGTCCAGCGAGGTCAGGATGGTGACGGCCAGGATCTTGAGGTTCGACCCCGCCGCCCCCTGCTTGGCCGCGCGCACCACATGCGGGTCGCCGTGGACGGTCAGGAAGTCGATGTCGAACCGCGCAAGGCCGCGCACCGCCGCCTCGACGGTGGCGCCGATGTCGAACAGCTTCATGTCCAGGAAGATGCGCTTGCCGTGGTCGTGCTTCAGTTCGTTGGCCAGCGAAAGCCCGCCGCCGGTCAGCATCCCCAGCCCGATCTTGTAAAACGACACCGCGTCGCCCAGCGTCGTCGCCAGCGTCAGCCCCGACAGCGCGTCCGGCACGTCCAGCGCCACGATCAGACGGTCGTCCATGTGCATCCATCCCGTTGAAACATCCTGCTTATGACAGCCGGGCGAGCCGCTTGAAACCCCGTTTGGCCCTGCCCATCTGAAAGCCAGACCCGCAGCGGGCCGCGCCATGCCGGGCGGCGCCAGGGCGGGGGCTGAGAGGGAGATATTGCCGATGGACATGGAAAAGTTCACCGAGCGGTCGCGCGGCTTCATTCAGTCTGCGCAGACCATCGCCATGCGCGAGGGGCACCAGCGCGTGGTGCCGGAACATCTGCTGAAAGCGTTGATGGACGACGATCAGGGGCTGGCCGCCAACCTGATCACCCGGTCCGGGGGCGATCCCCGCGCCGTGCGGACGGCGGTTGACCAGGCCGTGGCCAAGCTGCCCAGGGTGTCGGGCGGCGACGGGCAGGTCTATGTCGACACCTCGCTGGTGCGGGTGCTGGACGAGGCGCAGACGATCGCGAAAAAGGCCGGCGACAGCTTTGTTCCGGTGGAACGGATGCTGATGGCGCTGGCCATGGTGAACACCCGCGCCAAGGACGCGCTGGAGGCCGGAAAGGTCAGCGCGCAGTCGCTGAACGCCGCCGTCAACGACATCCGCAAGGGCCGCACCGCCGACAGCGCATCCGCCGAGGATACGTTCGAGGCGCTGAGCAAATACGCCCGCGACCTGACCGCGGCCGCCGAGGAAGGCAAGATCGACCCAATCATCGGCCGCGACGAGGAGATCCGGCGCACCATGCAGGTGCTGTCGCGGCGCACCAAGAACAACCCCGTGCTGATCGGCGAGCCCGGCGTCGGCAAGACCGCCATCGCCGAGGGGCTGGCGCTGCGCATCATCGACGGCGACGTGCCCGAATCCTTGCGCAACAAGAAGCTGATGGCGCTGGACATGGGCGCGCTGATCGCCGGCGCGAAATACCGCGGCGAGTTCGAGGAGCGGCTCAAGGCTATCCTGAAGGAGATCGAGACGGCGGCGGGCGAGATCATCCTGTTCATCGACGAGCTGCACGTCCTGGTCGGCGCGGGCAAGAGCGAGGGCGCGATGGACGCGGCCAACCTGATCAAGCCGGCGCTTGCGCGGGGCGAGCTGCATTGCGTGGGCGCGACGACGCTGGACGAATATCGCAAGTACATCGAGAAGGACGCGGCGCTGGCGCGGCGCTTTCAGCCCGTGCTGGTGCAGGAGCCGACGGTCGAGGACACGATCAGCATCCTGCGCGGGATCAAGGAGAAGTACGAGCTGCACCACGGCGTCCGCATCAGCGACGCGGCCCTGGTTGCCGCCGCCACCCTGAGCCACCGCTATATCAGCGACCGGTTCCTGCCGGACAAGGCGATCGACCTGGTGGACGAGGCGGCCAGCCGCCTGCGGATGGAGGTGGACAGCAAGCCCGAGGAGCTGGACCAGCTGGACCGCCAGATCCTGCAGCTGCAGATCGAGGCCGAGGCCCTGCGACGCGAGGACGACGCCGCCAGCCGCGACCGGCTGGAGCGGCTGGAGCGCGACCTGGCCGACCTGCAGGACCGCAGCGCCGAGATGACGGCCCGGTGGCAGGCCGAGCGCGACAAGCTGGAAGGGTCGCGCCACATCAAGGAGCAGCTGGACCGCGCGCGGGCCGAGCTGGAGCAGGCCAAGCGCGAGGGCAACCTGGCCAAGGCCGGCGAGCTGTCCTACGGGATCATCCCGGGACTGGAGCGTCAGCTGGCCGAGACCGAGGACCAGGGCGACGGCGTCCTGGTCGAGGAGGCCGTGCGCCCCGAGCAGATCGCCGAAGTGGTCGAGCGCTGGACCGGCATCCCCACCAGCAAGATGCTGGAGGGCGAGCGCGACAAGCTGCTGAAGATGGAGGACCAGCTTGGCCGGCGGGTGATCGGTCAGTCCGAGGCGGTGAAGGCCGTCGCGAACGCCGTGCGCCGGGCGCGGGCCGGCCTGAACGACCCCAGGCGGCCCCTGGGCAGCTTTCTGTTCCTGGGCCCGACCGGCGTCGGCAAGACCGAGCTGACCAAGGCCATCGCCGAGTACATGTTCGACGACGACAGCGCGATGGTCCGCGTGGACATGTCCGAGTTCATGGAAAAGCACTCGGTCAGCCGGCTGATCGGCGCGCCGCCGGGCTATGTCGGCTATGACGAGGGCGGCGTGCTGACCGAGGCCGTGCGGCGCAGGCCCTATCAGGTGATCCTGTTCGACGAGGTGGAAAAGGCGCATCCCGACGTCTTCAACGTGCTGCTGCAGGTGCTCGATGACGGCCAGCTGACGGACGGGCAGGGGCGGACGGTCGATTTCAAGAACACGCTGATCATCCTGACCTCGAACCTCGGCGCGCAGGCGCTGAGCCAGCTGCCCGAGGGGGCAGACAGCTCGGCCGCACGCGAGCAGGTGATGGCGGCGGTGCGCGGCCATTTCCGGCCCGAGTTCCTGAACCGGCTGGACGAGATCATCATCTTCCACCGGCTGAGCCGGGCGGACATGGACGGGATCGTCGCCATCCAGATGCGCGGCCTGGAAAAGCGTCTTGCGGATCGCAAGATCACGCTGGCGCTGGACGACGCGGCGCGGAAATGGCTGGCCGACGAAGGGTATGACCCGGTGTTCGGCGCGCGTCCGCTGAAGCGGGTGTTGCAGCGGTCGCTGCAGAACCCGCTGGCCGAGATGCTGCTGGCGGGCGAGGTTCTGGACGGCCAGACCGTCCGGGTGACGGCCGGCCCGGACGGGCTGGTCGTGGGCAACCGCGTCAGCACCGGGGCGCATGGCGCGGCCGAGCGCCCCGCCGACGTGCCCTTGCAGTAAGCGCACGGCCCCGGCCCGTTCGGGCCGGGGCGTCCGCGTGGCGGGAACGTGATTCGCCCGGATGGCATTGGCGGGACTAGTCTGCGGCCAGACAAGGGGATCGCCATGAAACTGAACTGGTCGGACGTCACCCCCGAAGCCGTGTTCCTGAACCGTCGCGCCTTTCTGGCGGGCGCGGGAGCTGTGGCCGCAGCCCCCGCACTGGCCGCTGCGGACAAGCCCAACAGCTTCGAGGACATCACCAACTATAACAACTTCTACGAATTCGGGACGGGCAAGACTGACCCCGCCAAGAATGCGGGCGCGCTGACCACGACCCCCTGGGCCGTGCAGATCGACGGGCTGGTGGATCGTCCGGGCAGCTGGTCGGTCGCCGACCTTGCCCCGGACAGCGCCGTGCAGGAACGCCTCTATCGCCTGCGCTGCGTCGAGGCGTGGAGCATGGTGATCCCGTGGATGGGCGTGCCGCTGGCAGACGTGCTGTCGCGGGCGGGCGTCCAGCCGGGCGCGAAGTTCGTCGCGTTCGAAACCCTGTTGCGCCCCGAGGAGATGAAGGGACAGCGCCGCGCCACGCTGGACTGGCCCTATCGCGAAGGGCTGCGGCTGGACGAGGCGATGCATCCGCTGACGCTGCTGGCGACAGGGCTTTACGGCAAGCCGCTGCCCAACCAGAACGGCGCGCCGATCCGGCTGGTCGTGCCGTGGAAATACGGCTTCAAGTCGATCAAGAGCATTGTCCGCATCACCCTGACGGACCGCCAGCCCGTGTCCACATGGCAGCAGATGCAGCCATCCGAATACGGCTTCTATGCCAACGTGAACCCGACCGTTGACCATCCCCGCTGGAGCCAGGCGACCGAGCGGCGCATCGGCGCAGGGCTGTTCGGCGGCCGGCAGGAGACGCTGATGTTCAACGGCTATGCCGACCAGGTGGCCTCGCTGTATGCGGGGATGGATCTGGCGCGGGACTATTGATGGACCGCATCCCGGGGGCGCTGGCGGACCGCCTGCGTCGTCTGCCGATCTGGTCGGTGTGGCTGCTGGGGTCGATCCCGCTGGCCCTGCTGGTCTGGGATGTGCTGGTTGGCGCCGTGGGCGTGGACCCTGTCCGGGACATCGAGCACCGGCTGGGGCGCACGACGCTGTACCTTGTGCTGGTGACGCTGTGCGTGACGCCGCTTTTGCGGCTGGGGCGCATCAACCTGATCCGGCTGCGGCGGCCGCTGGGGCTGCTGGCCTTCAGCTATGGGGTGCTGCACGTCCTGGCCTGGGCGGTTCTGGACATGGGGCTTTTGTGGCAGCAGGCGGCGCGCGACATCCTCAAGCGGCCCTACCTGACCTTCGGCATGGCGGGTTTCGTGATTCTGGCGATTCTGGCCGTAACCTCCTCCGATTCGATGATCCGGCGACTCGGGCCGAAACGCTGGAAAGCCGTGCACCGGCTGGTCTATGCGGCTGTTCTGCTGGGGATTCTGCACTGGTTGTGGGCCTACAAGCTGTGGCCGCCCAAGGGTCTTGCGGTGGGGGCAGGGGCCGTCCTTCTGCTGGGTCTGCGGTTGCCGGGGGTGTCCAGATGGCTGGGGGCGCTGAAGAAAAGACAGGCAAAACCAGTGATTTGAACAGAAATACGACAGTAGGACGAACTTTTTCAAATTTCCCTCTTGCTCCTTTTTCTCTCTCCCCCTAGATACCGCTTCACCGAACGGCGGGGACGCCAGACGGGACGGGGAGGCCGGGAACGGTTGCTC
>NZ_QLUV01000010.1 GCF_003286075.1 Paracoccus endophyticus
TGATCTCCCTGGCGGTTGCCGCCGCCGGTTGGGTGGGTGAGACTTCACCCGGAGATTACGCCGCCTTCCAATTTCCACCACTTCCGAGACACGACCGGCGCGGGGATGAACCGATCACGCGCATCAACTCGCTCGGCATCAAGGCCTGTTCCCCGCAGGCGCGGGGATGAACCGGGGTTTGAGCGGTTGCCGATCTATGTGAATCACTGTTCCCCGCAGGCGCGGGGATGAACCATCGCATGGATGGGCGACCACCGGGGCACCGCTCTGTTCCCCGCAGGCGCGGGGATGAACCGGCAGATGCCGAGACGGCACGCAAGGCGCAGGCCTGTTCCCCGCAGGCGCGGGGATGAACCTGTGGGCATTTTCGCCGGGCCGCAGGTGATGCGCTGTTCCCCGCAGGCGCGGGGATGAACCGGTGAGCGAGGAGGAGGGCGAGTTCGACCATCTCTGTTCCCCGCAGGCGCGGGGATGAACTGAGAGGGCGGGACGTGTCATTCGGCGGCATCCACTGTTCCCCGCAGGCGCGGGGATGAACCGGGCGGGACCGGCGGCGTCATCCCATTCAAATACTGTTCCCCGCAGGCGCGGGGATGAACCGCCCGGCGAGTGGATCGACGCCTCCATCCAGCTCTGTTCCCCGCAGGCGCGGGGATGAACCGCCATGGTCTTCGCGCAGCAGCTGGTCGAGGCCCTGTTCCCCGCAGGCGCGGGGATGAACCGCCACGGCGGGGTGACGGCTCGGCAACTGCTCGCTGTTCCCCGCAGGCGCGGGGATGAACCGCGCACCCGCCAGATCAGCGCCGACGACTGGGACTGTTCCCCGCAGGCGCGGGGATGAACCGGGCCAGCAGCTTTTCCTCGTGGCGTTCGGCGACTGTTCCCCGCAGGCGCGGGGATGAACCGATCTCGCCTGCGGTGCAGAGGCGGCAGGGGGCCTGTTCCCCGCAGGCGCGGGGATGAACCGACGCTCAATCCCTAGCGCGCCCAGGTCGATTTCTGTTCCCCGCAGGCGCGGGGATGAACCGTCGCTGGCATCGAATACGACTACGACGAGACCCTGTTCCCCGCAGGCGCGGGGATGAACCGCGCAGCATCGTGATGGGGCATTTCGTCAATCGCTGTTCCCCGCAGGCGCGGGGATGAACCCCGGCCAAGACGAAAAAGCCCACCTGGGTGATCCTGTTCCCCGCAGGCGCGGGGATGAACCGGGCGGGCTTTGGAACCGGCCGCTGCGGCGCGGCTGTTCCCCGCAGGCGCGGGGATGAACCGTGTGACCGCCGGCGAGGGTGCCCCGAAACGAGCTGTTCCCCGCAGGCGCGGGGATGAACCGGCGCGCATCCGCAGCGGGGACATCGATACCCTCTGTTCCCCGCAGGCGCGGGGATGAACCGCCACGGCGGTGAAGATGTCCGGGGGCTGGCTCCTGTTCCCCGCAGGCGCGGGGATGAACCGGCGGCGCCGCGCTGGACGGCGGCGCGGATGCGCTGTTCCCCGCAGGCGCGGGGATGAACCGGTCGCGGTGGGCCAGATCGTCCCGTTCCGCGGCTGTTCCCCGCAGGCGCGGGGATGAACCGGACCCGTCCACGCAGGTGGGCTGCATCATCGTCTGTTCCCCGCAGGCGCGGGGATGAACCGCGGCGTGCCCTATATCGCCGACAGCGCCGCAACTGTTCCCCGCAGGCGCGGGGATGAACCGTCCTCGGATGAGGCGAACGAGTTGCGCCGCCCCTGTTCCCCGCAGGCGCGGGGATGAACCGCCGCCTGCACGGCCCAGAGTTCGGCGGCCTTGCTGTTCCCTGTCAAACGACATCAGGAACTGGACTGGCGCATTGCCTCGCATGAAAGGTGACCGAAGGATGCCCGGCAGCTGACCGTTCGGCGACCGCGATCAGGGTCAGTGGCGGGCGGCGGGGCGATGGCGGGAAAGATCAGCATGGCCGCTGGAGGCGCCGGTGATGAACAGGGTCTTGCCGGTCATGGGTCTTCCTCCGGTCGGGGCAGTGCCTGAAGCGCGCCGTTCTGCGCGCGGTAGTGTCCGCGCAGGTGGTGTAATTTCGCTGGCGCTGCCGGTGTAACCCGAGGTGGCCATCGAGGTGTATGGTCGAGGTGGAGTTTCGACGCTTCAACCCCGGACTGTTGATTTTCATCCGGAACTGACCCGGGTAGGCGCGTAATTTCCACTGAGAACTGACCCATGTGACCCTTCCCCAAAGCGGAGCGCGGCGGGGTAACGGAGTGATCCACATGGGACTTTTGAACATCATTCGACGCATGGCGTTGCGGGAGAAGCTGCCGATCCGGGAGATCGCACGGCGGACCGGTCTGTCGCGCAACACCATCAGGAAGTATCTGAACGCTGGCACCATCGAGCCGAGGTTCGCAACGCCTGAGCGGCCGAGCAAGCTCGATCCGTTTGCCGAGAAGCTGGCGGCGTGGCTGAAGACGGAAGCCGGCAAGTCACGCAAGCAGCGCCGGACGCTGAAGCAGCTCCATGCCGACCTTGTGGCACTCGGCTTCACCGGCTCCTACGGCCGGGTCGCGGCCTTTGCCCGGCAATGGCGGGTGGACCGGCAGCGCGAGCAGCAGACCACAGGGCGCGGCACCTTCGTTCCGCTGATCTTCCGCCCGGGCGAGGCCTTCCAGTTCGACTGGAGCGAGGATTACGCGGTGCTGGGGGGCGAGCGCACGAAGCTTCAGGTCGCCCACATCAAGCTGGCGCACAGCCGGGCCTTCCTGGTCCGGGCCTATCTGCTGCAAACCCACGAGATGCTGTTCGATGCCCACTGGCACGGGTTCCGCGTCTTCGGCGGCGTGCCGGGCCGCGGCATCTACGACAACATGAAGACGGCGGTCGATCGCGTCGGTCGCGGGAAGGAACGGCAGGTCAACATCCGCTTCCTCGCCATGACCAACCACTATGTCTTCGAGCCTGAGTTCTGCAATCCTGCGTCAGGGTGGGAGAAGGGGCAGGTCGAGAAGAACGTCCAGGATGCACGCCCTCGTTTGTGGCAGCCGATGCCGAACTTTCCTGACCTGGCGGCGCTGAACGCCTGGCTGGAACGGCGCTGCCTGGAGTTGTGGCGCGAGATCCCGCACGGGGTTTTGCCCGGAACGGTCGCCGACGCCTGGGCTGAGGAGCAAACTGCGCTGATGCCGCTGCCGCCTGCCTTCGACGGCTTCGTCGAGCGGAGCAAGCGTGTCTCGCCCACCTGTCTGATCAGCTTCGAACGCAATCGCTACAGCGTGCCGGCGCCCTTCGCCAACCGGCCCGTCAGCCTGAGGGTCTACCCGGATCGGCTGGTGGTTGCTGCCGAGGGACAGATCCTGTGCGAACATGAGCGGGTGATCCAGCGGTCCCATCACCTGCCGTCGCGCACGATCTATGACTGGCGGCATTATCTGGCCGTCATCCAGCGCAAGCCGGGTGCCCTCAGGAACGGTGCGCCCTTCGCGGAACTGCCCCCGGCTTTCCGGCAATTGCAGGACCAGATGCTGCGACGACCCGGTGGCGATCGGGAGATGGTCGATATCCTGGCGCTGGTCCTGCACCACGATGAGCAGGCCGTGCTGGTTGCTGTGGAAATGGCTCTGGCCGAAGGCGTCGCGACCAAGACCCATGTGCTGAATCTGCTGCACAGGCTGATCGACGGCAAGACCAGCGGGGGTCCTGGTATCGATACTCCGCAGGCGCTGGTCCTGCGCCACGAGCCAAAGGCGAACGTCGAACGCTATGACGACCTGCGGGCGCAGATCGGAGACCGCCATGCGTCATGATCCCGCCAGTGCTGCCATCGTCATCATGCTTCGCAGCCTGAAGATGCACGGAATGGCCCAGGCCGTCGCCGACCTGATCGAACAGGGGGCGCCGGCATTCGAGGCGGCCGTGCCGATCCTGTCCCAGCTGCTGAAGGCCGAACTGGCGGAACGCGAAGTGCGCTCCATTGCCTATCACATGAAGGCCGCGCGCTTCCCGGCCTACAAGGATCTCTCGGGCTTCGACTTCGCTGCCAGCGAGATCAACGAGGCCACGGTGCGCCAGCTCCACCGCTGCGAGTTCATCGACGGCGCGCAGAACGTCGTGCTGATCGGCGGCCCCGGCACCGGCAAGACCCATGTCGCAACCGCTCTCGGCATCCAGGCCATCGAGCATCACCGGCGAAAGGTCCGGTTCTTCTCCACCATCGAACTGGTCAACGCGCTCGAGCAGGAAAAGGCCAGGGGCAAGGCCGGACAGATCGCTGAAAGCCTGACCCGGCTCGATCTCGTGATCCTGGACGAACTGGGCTACTTGCCGTTTAGCGCCTCGGGCGGTGCGCTGCTCTTCCATCTCCTGAGCAAGCTTTATGAGCGCACCAGCGTCGTGATTACCACCAACCTCGGCTTCAGCGAATGGGCCTCGGTCTTCGCCGACGCCAAAATGACCACCGCGCTGCTCGATCGCCTCACCCACCGCTGCCACATCCTGGAGACCGGAAACGACAGCTTCCGCTTCAAGGCAAGCTCAGCGGCAGCAGCCAGGAAAACCAAGGAGGCCGGCCATGCCTTGACCCAAGCCTGACCCACGAAACATAACCTGAAGGTGGGTCACTTCTCGATGGAAAACCCGGGTCAGTTTCAGGTGAAAATCAACACTCAGGCCATCTGGGGAATTACACCACATTGACGGACGTGATCCTGCGCGCGCAGCCGTCATGCGATCCTAAGCGCGCCCTTCCGTCCAGGCAACGCCGCTTGCCGGGCCACTTGCCGGTGTCGTCGGCATGGCTCCAATTCGGGCGGAACCTCTCAAGGGACGTGCTTGCCGCCGTGAAGGCCCGCAGACGCATCGTGCGACCGGTCGCCTCGGCGCGCCTGCTGACTGAGCACCGACCTTCACGCGGAACGGACCTGGTGCTGGCGTCGGTGCTGGCTGGGACGGGGCGTCCAATCCAGGATGCGGACCGTATGATAGCTGGCCTTATGGCGGTCATCTCGGCCGACACGGCTCTTGAAACCGCTGAGCAGTGGCGGAGCCGGTCTGCTGAAGGAAATGAACAGCAGACCGGCTTCCGGCGTGATCAGATCTGCTCAAGCAAGCGCGCCGGCAGATTTCCAGCTGTCACGTAGTCCGCCCAGTCGCGCATGAGGATTCTTCGTTCGGTGAGAAGGTCCTCCCGAAGATAGGCCTCTTCGAGCGGCGGCAGACGATGCGCAAGAGCGAACTCGATGGCGTCGTGCTCATAGCGGCGCTGTGCCCGCGCCCAGCCCTTGAAGCTTGACCGGAAGCCATGTCCGGTAATCGAAGGATCGAAACCCTTCACCAGTTTCAGGGCGGTGTTCTCGCAGATGACGCCGGACCGGTTCCGTGGCTTGCCGAACACAAAGGCGGGATCCTGGGTCAGCAGCAGCGCATTCTCCCAGACGATCTCGGCCTGCGGGCTCAGAGGCACGCGATGCTCCCGCCCCCGCTTCATCAACTCGGCGGGCGTGGTCCAGGTTGATGCCCGGGCATTCCGGAACCCGGGGCGGGCGAAGCGAACCTCGCCCGTGCGCTTGGCGCTCAGCACCAGCAGCATGACGAACTGTCGCGTCTGCTCGTCGCAGGGAGCCTCCTGCAGCCAGGCCCAGAACTCCGGGACGCGCTCCCAGACCAGCGCGCCGAAGTGCTTGGTCCGACGCCGCACATGGCCATAGGCGATCTTGGGGTCGAAATCGGCAGGACTGATCCCGACATCATGCTCGAGCTTGGCGACCTCGAAGACCTCGCGGATCCGGCCGAGCGTCCGGCGCGCCGTCTCGTTCTTGCTGTGCCAGATCGGACGGAGTGCCTCCACCACCTCGAGCCGCGCGACCTCGCAAATCGGACGGTTGCCCAGCGTTGGGAAGGCATAGGCCACCATCGTGTTCCAGTTCTGGTCGATGTGCTTGCCGTTCTTCAGTCCGGCGCGCTTACGCTTGAACCAGACCTCCGCAACCTCGCGGAAAGTGACCTGACGGGTAGGCGCGTTCGCAGGTGCATCGCCGGTTGCGCCGTTATCCGAACGCAGCGCGGTGCGGATCCGATCGGCAGTCCAGCCGCGCGAGGACTGGAGGCGCACCCAACCCGCGACGTCACGGGCTTCCTTGAGGCTGAGTTCCGGAAAGACCCCAAGGCTCACCCACACCCTGGAAGAGGAGCCGGGCTCCTTGCCGACCTGCACCTGGAAAACCTTTTTGCCAGAAGGATAGAGGCGCAGATAAAGGCCCGAGCCGTCGCTCATGCGCTCCTTCGCGATGCCGTGCTTCGCGGCTTCGATGTGTTTCACGGTCAGTGCCATCATGGTCTCCGTTATGCGCTACCCGGACACGGCAAAGGTAGCGAACGGCACTGAGCTGGTCTAAATCCGCATGAGGCCCGATGAGGGCTTCTGACGGATAAAGGTTATTTATCACAGCTACTTGGTTGCCATTCGTGAGGTTCGATGAAGGCGCTTGAAACCATGTTCTCGGTTTCTTCGTCTCCGCCAGACATCCCTGCAAGACATTGTTTTCATTGAGGGTTTCCGTGTTCGCTCCGGTTTCCCCACGGGCTTCCCCACACAATCGCGTGATGTTAAGCACAACCCGGCTTTGAAGCTCGTGCCCGCCGGTCGCCCCATCCCCCGACGAACGCGGCCATAGTGCGCACGAGAAGGCCGAGGGCGTCACGGACTAGCTGATACGACAGAAGGCTATCGACTGATCGCCGCTGTAGGGGCTTCGTATCTGCAAGGTCCAACCCGGATCGAACGTCGCTCCTTGTCCCTTCATCATTTTGACTAAATCAGGGCAAAGCGCACGAGCTTCGCTTGCTATCATATCAATTGATATGATAATTTCACTATTCCATAAGCTAACTTCGCAAGGAGAGGAAGTTAGGCCGGTTCTATCAACCATTTTACAGAACGCCCGCGCCCACTGCCCAGGAAGTATCTCTGTTGTGTTCTCAGCGTTTTTTCTAGGTGCTTCCGTTTCTGGCACTTTGTCAGCGTGGTCGGCTGGTCGAGGTCGCGGTCGCGGATTTCCAGTTTGTGCATTTAGCGCAGGGACGGTGTCGAGAGCTGCAACTGTTGGCGCCGCCGGTGCTACCTTGTTCTGAGTTGCACTGCTACCTTCCTGTATATCACCAGAAGGTTCAACCGTAGTCCCTGTTGACGTATCCGAGACGCTAACAACGTCAGAATCAAAGGAGATCACAGCGCCGCCTATAAGGCACAGGAAAGCTCCTAGAAGTCCTAACCCCGACCTTTTCAAGTGCAGCAACCGGGGCTTCTGGAAAACTGTCATAATTAGCTGCACTACCGAAAACACAGCAAAACCGACGAAACACAAAGCTAACAATATGTTCATATTGCATACTCATAGAACGGTGGGAAGATTTTTAGTGAACCACACCATCCCATTCCCTGCTCTGTCAAGCTTCCCGTCAGGCGATGCCGTCGCCCTCTGACCAGTTCACCTTTTCCAGTGTGGCCTGCACCACGTCATCGGACAGGCCCGCCTCTTTGGCCTGCGCCAGCGCGCCGATGATCGTCGCCAGCGCCCGCGCGCGGCCCGACACGTCGAAGGCTTGCAGCGGACGGCCCACGTCGATTTCCACCGATGCGCCCAGCTTGGCGGTGAGTTCCTGCGCCATCAGCGCCGCCATCGGCTGCAACTGCCACACGGCCAGATGCCGCTGCGCTTCGCGGATCGCCGGTCCCTGTCCGTTCGGCACCAGCAGGCAGGGCAGGACGCCGAAGGCGGTGCAGATCGCGCCACGGGCCGCTTGCAGGGCGTCGGGGAAGCCCGAACGCGACAGGTCGGGGGACAGGTCGGACGGCCGCCAGTCAGCGGCAGGGGCAGGCCCCCCGGCGGCTTGGACCTGCACGCTCTCGCGCACAAGCACGCGACCCCGGTAGCCTTGCAGGCCCCGCGATATGTCGTCCAGATCAAGCTCGGCCGCTTCGGGGAAAGGGATCACGGACGACCCGAAGGGGGCATCCCGATACACGTCGCGCAACGCGACCTCGACCGCCGCCAGCAACTCGGCCGACAGGCTGGACCGCGCCAGGGGGGACCGCCCAGCCCACGGCGCGGACGGCGCAGCCCCGATGCGGACGTGCAAAACCTCGGCCGCAAGCCGCGTCTCGGCCCGCCCCCCGTTCACGTCCGGCACGGTCACGCGGTAGGCCACCGGCTGCCCCCCGCGCGTGCTGATGGTCCAGTCGGTCGCGGGCGCAAGCGTGCCATCCTCGCGCACGATCCACAGGGCTTCGCCGGTCAGGGCCAAGGACCGCGCCGTCATGGCAAGCTGGGCCGGGCCGAACAAGTCAGTGCCCGATACGTCCGCGAGGGCCATGCCGTTTTCCCACAAGGTCACGCAGGTTTGCACCGTCGCGGTCAGTTCGGCCAAGTTGGACCGGCCGAACAGGTATTCCGCCCGCGCCGCGACAATCTGATGTGTCACGCCGACATATTCGGCGCGCTTTTCAACGGGGGGCGCATCACGGCGCAACAGACGGTCAAGCAATTTCACAGGTATTTGCCTTTCGTCTTTTTGAACGGCAGCAGGATGGACGCCGCGCCGGACGCAAACAGCGCGTTGGCAACCGGGTTGCGGCCCTTGCGCCAGCTTTCGGTCACGTCACCGCCCAAGCTGATCGAATAGCTTTCAGCGGCGATATGCGCGCCCTCGGGGGCTTTCTGGACCTCGGCCAGATAGTTGGCGAACATGCCCGCCGCATAGGTGATTTCAGGGAATAGCGCCAATTCAAGACCGGCAAGCCCGGTGGCGCGGTAACGTCCGGCAGGGACGTATTGCTTTCCCGCGTTGCGCGGCATCGGTGCGGGAATGGTCACGATTTCGCCGGAATTCCAATCCATGACCTGATATTCCGCGCCCTCAAAGGCAACGTCCTGTTTTTGGACAAAGCCCGGCCCCTCAAACTCGAACGTGATCGGCCGCTTGATGAAATACCGGCCTGCCCAATGCTCCAAGCGCCGCCAGATCGCGGCCGGGGGGATTGCAGCCGCATCCGGGTTGGACGTGGGCACCGGCAACCAGCCGTGCAGCGGTTGTTCCTCACGCGACCATGCGGCAAATCGAACAACCGTCATCAGCGCCACCTGTTCTGCGGATTGCGGAATTGCGACGGCATGGCATAGGGATCATTCGCCGCGTCGTCGGGGCTGACCTCAGACGGCGGCACATAATCGCGGATGCTCACGCTTGTCTTGCGATAGGCGGGCCGCGTCACAAGGCTGAATTCAAACAGGATCGCCGCAAGGATCGTGCGGATGATCGCCCGGCCCAGCGACGGCGGTTCTTCCTCGAAGATTTCCGCCACCGGAACGGCGGACGGCGGGGGGATGCGGAAACCGGGGGAAATGCCGGTGATCAGCCCGGACGAATAGCCCGCGAAGAAATCCTGCCAATGGCTCGTTTGTTTCATGGCGGGCAGCATTTCCGCTTCAATGATCAGCGCATCCTTGCGGTCATCGACTTGCAGCGTTCCCGCATTCTTGCTTGCCAGCGGGCGCGAGAAATCATGCCCCACCAGCAGATTGATTTCCTGATTGGGGGAATTGATCGAATGCGTGAAGGCCCCAGGCCGGAATTGTTCTTTGCGGGGACGGCCGGATTTCCCCCCGTCGCTGATGGTCGCACGGTCGCCATACGGAAAGCGCGCGGTCAGGATCGATGAACCGCCGGTTGCGGCGCGGATTTCCAGCGGCATCATCGGGCGTGAACCTCGTAATACAGCGGCACGCCCGCAGGCATCGCCTCGCGCGTGGCGAGGATTTGAAACGTGCGGTCCATGTTGGACAGTTGCAGCACGTCCGATGTTTCCGGCGTGATTTGCAGCCCCTCGGCGGAAATCAGCACGCGCACATCGTTCACCTGAATAAGCGTGTTTGCCAGTTCCAGCCCGCGAAAGCTGCCAATCAGGATGCGGCAGGGATAAGCCGTCATTTGCGTTGAACCCGGTTCCCACGGGAATTCGCCCGCGACCTCGACCGCGCGCAACAGATAGCCAACCGTTCCATGACGGCGGATCACGCTGGCTGCCTGTTGCGCATGTGCGGTCATCAGGGGGTTCCCGAAAGGCCGGTGAGGATCAGCAGTTGCGACCCGCGCGCCACGGTCACATCGGCGGTCACAAGCGCGGTCAGGCGCAGCGTGCCCGATTGCGCGTCCGAATACGGATCGCGGATCACGTCAAGCCCGCCGTAAATCCCCACATAGATCGGGGCCACGCCACCCGCGTTCGTCGTCAGGATCGCGGTGCCGTCCGGCAGAACATTGGTCAGCGCAATCTGGCTTGCCGGAATGTTCTTCGTCAGCCGGTCGAATTCCGAAACGGCGGTGCCTTCGATCAGCGCGGCGTCCAGATCGCCCCAAACCAGGGGATCGAAGGCCACGCGGATTTCGGACGGGCTTTTCGCCATGTTGCCTTGCATGAAGCGGACAGCGGCGGCGCGGAACGCGGCCCAGCTTGGCACGGTCCCCACGGGGGTTGAGGCAATCCCGTATTCGGACGCGCCGGGGATGATGCCCAGCGGTTCGCCATCCGCGCCCTTGCCGTTGATGATCGTGCGGTCAAGCTCGGCTTCGATTGCCGCGCTCATGTCTCGCCGGATCGCGGCTTCAAGGCCCGCCCCCGCCTGTTTCAGCGCGCGGCGCGTGATACGCATATGCGCCCCCAGCGTGTGATCGGGGGTCAGGGCGCGCTCGGCATATTTGAACGGGAACGGCCCCGGCACGTCTGCGCCCTCGGTCGGTGCCCAGCCCGCCACCGCGCCCCCCGTAGCGACGGGGAACAGCAGGTTGCCTTGGGTAATGTTGACGACCTCGGCCCCCAGTCGCCCCGCCACGCTGGCGGGGAACACGCGGTCAATGAGGGGGCGGCTCGCCACCGGGCGGGGCACGTCAGCGGCAACCGTGGTGCCGGTCACAAGCTCGCGCCGTTCCAGCGCCGCCAGCGGCACGGGGAAGCCGCGATAGTTCCCTTGCGACCGCATTTCCTGCACAATCTCGGCGGTTTCGCCGGTCAGTTGCGCCCCGTGATCCAGCGCGGCGACAATCTGGCGCGCCTCGAAACGCGACACCAGTTCATCCCATTCGCGCCCCTCGCGCGTTTCCAGTTCCTCGCGCGCGGCATTGCGGGTTTCATCTTCGGCCGTCAGCGCGGCGCGGTAGCGGGTTTCGTTGGATCGATACTCCGCATCCAGCGTTTCCATTTGCCGCGTTTCGTTTTCGTCTGGGTTTTCTTTCGCCGCAAGAATTGCGAGTTGCTGGCGAATTTCAGATTGCCGCTTGGCGATTTTGACGGAATTCAGCATTGGACATAACCTTCACGGGGTATCAGGGGCCATACCGATAAATGCCGCGTCAAATCCCGTTCCGCAATAGGGTCAGCCATTGCTTCCGCTCGGGGGAACAGGAATTGCGGTCCCCCGTCTCGGATTGCGTCTTGCGCGAATGGCAGGGGACGCACAGGGCTTGCAGGTTTTCTGCGCCAAACGACAATTCGGGGTGATTGCGCACCGGCTTGATGTGATCAATTTCCAGCCGGCCGACCGCGCCGCAGATTTTGCAGCGGAACCCGTCGCGTTTCAGGATTTCCCAACGCAGCCGCTTCCATTGCGCGGATTGCCGCACCTTGACGGAATAATCGGGGTAACGGCTGCGGCTCATCCGAACCCCACCCGCGCCCCGGTGGATTGCGGGCGCGCAATCATCCGCTGCCCTTCGGCAACCGCCAAGATCGTTGCGGCGGCGGCATCGATCCGGCCTTTCGAGCGCGCCTTTGCCAGCTTGGCGTTGCCCGCCGGATCAATCAGCACAATCGCATCGGCAAAGGCGGATCGCAGCAACAGCGACGGCACGGTTTTCACCTGCCCGTCAAACAGCGCACGGCGGAAGCGTTCCACGTCCTCGCTTCCATCCTTCCAGCCCATGCCCCGGCTCACGAATGGCACCCGCGCCAACCCGCTCTTTTGCAGCGCCTCGCTGAATTCGGCCCAGCGGAAGCGGTCCCCCGTGATTGCGGAAACGGGATGACCGGCCGCGCGGCGGTGCAGATCGGCCAGCCATGCGGCCGGCGGAACCGTGTTCTCCCCCAGCGTGACCAGCTCGCGCCGTTCGGCCATTGTCAAGTAACGCTCGGAAACGCCGTCAGCGGCTCCACGGTCGCCCAAGCCGGGAACGGACGGGAAGGCCCCGACCGTTTCGAGACGGCCTGTCAGCGGCCAATACAGCGCCGCTGCGGACATGCTGCGGCTGCCCCCCAAGTCCACGCCAAGGACGCACGGCCCTTCACGCGGCGGCAGGGCGTCGGGCGTGACCTCGGCCGTCATCCATTCGTCCACCGTCACCAGCACCGAACGGTTCTCCACGCTCACGCGCTCGTTGCGGTTCAGGTTGCGGAAGCTCGACAGCGCGTGCCCGCCGCGTGCAATCGCCCGCTGCGCCTGCGCCTGTAGCCATTCGGGCGTGGACCCGATGCCTTCCTTCGCGCCGGGGTTGGCAATCAGCAACGACGGCAGATCGTCGGCGGGAAGCCCGAATTCGGGCCGGTTTTCCTGCACATAGGTTCCGGGCGGGGGTTCATCGATCCAGCGGCTAAAGGTGTTCGCGTCATCCGGCGCGCTTGTGCTGATGATCAGCGCGCGTCCATCGCGCTTGCCCATGCCGGACAGCAGCGCGTTTTCCAGCGCGTCCCCTTTCTCGGGTTCCCAGGCGGCACGCTCGTCCATGACGATAAAGGTCGGGCTTCCCCCCAGCACGGTCTTTGCGTCGGCCGCGATGCAGCGCAGCAGGCCCCCGCCGCTGCCGGGATACTCGATTTCGAGAACCTGCCCGCGCCTGATCTTGAACAGGGCTTGTTCATCCTCGGGCAGCCCCGCGATGAAGCCCAGCACGAACCCGAATGCGATTTTCGCCTGATCGCGGTTGCGGGCGGCCAAGATGATTTCGCGGCGGGGCTGCGGATCGAAGGCTCCCACCAGATGCCCCAGCGCCAGCCCGGCGGACAGCGCCGTCTTGGCGTTGCCGCGTCCGATGGACAGCACGCCGGTATTGACGTTCTTTGTCAGCGCGCCGCGCACAAACTCTTTCTGATACGTCGCCAGCTTCATCGGCTTGCCCGCAAGCTTGCCTTCGGGAATTTTCAGCGTGGCGAGGAAGTCCAGGGCGAGGGTCGCCTCACTGACAGGACGTGCCATTTTCAACCTCGTAATTTTTCAGATCGCGTTCGGAAATGTGAGGGGGAAACTCCCCCCTGCGCGTCGGCACCCCCCGAGGGGTCCGGGGCATTGGCACCAGATCGGGCGTCGGGAAGCGGGAACCAGAAGGCGGAACGCCCCCACCTTTCCCATGTCCCGGCCCTACCGGGACAGGACAGGACACCCCTATAGGGGTGTGTCCCTGTCTGTCCCGTCTGGGGGGCTTGCAGACATGTCCAGACATGTCCCGGACATGTCCCGCTTGTCCCGCTTCAAATAACGTCATCATCGGGGGTTCTCACGATCCGCACGCGCTCGCCGTTGCTCTCGATCCGGCCCGCCTTCACCAGCGCGGCCACGGCCCGCGTGAATGCCTTACGGCGGCTGTGGCGCGTATCGGCCTGCGACAATCCCGCATCCTCGCAGGCATCATCCCACTCGGACATGCTGGACCAGCCATCCGCATCGGCTTCCAGCCTGTGCAATAGGTCCAGCGCAAGCTGATGCTGTGCTGCCAGCTTCACCGAGGCGGGGGGCTTCCGCGTCATGTCGTATTGCAGGACAACCGCACTTTTTACCGGGTCGCCATCGTCATCCCGGCCCAAGTCCACGTCATGCAGCATGAACCCAAGTTCACGCCCGGCGGCCATGTCCCGCTGCTTCGTGTTCTTGATGATGACCAGTCCTTGCACGTCATCATCGGGGGCAAGCTCGATCTCGGTATCGGCCGCGCCGCGCAATGCGCTGGACCCTAGCGCCCCCTTGGACACGTCCTTGCCGCTGTGATGAATGATCATCACATGCGCGCCCGTTTCCTCGCGCAAGGCATCAGCCGATGCGATGTAAATTCCCATATCCTTTTGTGCATTCTCGTCGCCCGCGCCCATTGTTCGCGCCAGCGTGTCAATGATAATCATGGAAACCGGCCCGTTCACGTCGCGCCTGATCGCGTCCAGCAATTCCTCGGCCCCTGCGCCGCCCGGCCCCAGATCGATCACCCCCGGATAAAGGAAGAACCGGCTCAGCGCCGCCTCGGCAATTTCAGGGCGTTCATTTTTGAACGCGGCAATGCGTCTCTTGAAGCCTTCGCCGCCTTCCGCCGCCACGAAAACAACCGCGCCCGGCTCTTTCCTGACACGCATTCCGAACCAAGGCGTGCCGCTGGTAACATGCAAGGCCATGTCCAGCGCAAGAAACGTCTTTTTCGATCCGGGGGCGGCATACATCACCGATAGCTCGCCTTCACCCAAGAAGCCTTTCACGACGTAATTTGACGAAAGGGGGGCTTCGATCTTGTCCAGCCTCAACAAAGACAGTTTTCGTTGTGACACTTTTGCGTTGCGCTTCTCGCGCTCTTTCTTCAAGTCGTAAAATTGCGTCATGTCTGCGCCCTCGTTTTTTGCGACCGCGTGGATAAAACCCAATCCCGCCTCATAATGCTTCCAGTTGCCCCATTCAGGATTGTTCAGGCTTGTGTTTTCGTCCACCCAGCTTTCCCAAATTTCTTGCGCGTCGTCTCCAAAAGCTTCGTCCAGCGCAAAGCCTGCCTTTGCCGCCGTGCTATAGTTTCCAACTGGAACGAATTGCAGCAGATATTCCCATGCCGCCAGTTCACCTGCTTCTCCTGATGGAACCGCCGCGCGACTTTCACGCTCGCGCTTTCTCATGATCGCTTTTCGCAGCTTATTCTGAAACAGTGACGCGCCTTGCCTCAATTGCGTCAGCGTTGCGCGCGCATTTTCGGGACTGTTGAATTTTACCTGAAAGGCGGCTCCGTCGCGGCCTTTCTCCGGCTGCACCTTGCGGTGCCAGAAGCCGGGCGCGCGGATGCCGCGCCAGATGATGCTGTCGTCGCCCCCCGTCAGTTCGGCCAGATCAGCGGCGGTGACGAACCATTCCAACGACACGCGCCGTGCAAGCGTCTCATGCCACTCAGGGGGAATGGTCGCCTTGAGCCGCTGGAACCAGGGCGATTGCAGGTAACGCTCAATCTCCGGCTGCCATGCGGCCCGGACCTCGGAAGGGATGCCCAAGTCTGACAACGGCCCCCGCAAGCGCCATAGAAAGACCTCGCCCAGCAGGGACGTTTGGTAAGTCGTCGTGGGCGTCAGGTCAGCATGGGGGATACGCTCGGCAAGCCGATATGCCCTCGGATCGCCGTCCTGATCGGTGAACAGGATTTCACTACTAATCGGAAAAACGGAAACCGCGCGGCCTTCGAGTTGATCGGCGGTCAGTTGGGCAGAAAAATCGGACGGTTTGCCCCAATAAAATCGGTAAGGGTCCAGGCCCGCTTTTTCCACTTCCCGGAATTTCTGCTTGTTGTCCGGGTATGTGTAAAAAAGATGCTCTTTCTGCCCGTCAGCGGCGACCAGCGCACAGAATAGTTCAAGCACGGAAATGTCGAGTTCTGGAAAAATAGGTGTTTGGGCGTTCATTGGGCATGGCCTCGAATTAGGTGTTGCCTTGGCGGGGCAGATGCGCCTATATTCAAGGCGCGCGATTGGCTTCGCGTTCTCGACACTGGCCCCGGCGTTTCACCCTCGCCGGGGCCTTTTGCTTCAATGCCGGGTGCCTTGTTCAATCGTGAAGCGTGGCACATCATTCCCATAGCCGAACGCGTCAAGCGCGCCTCTTTCCGCCCGCTTGATTTCCTCGGGCGTCGGCTCATGGTCGGCAAGAAACCCCTGCGCGGCAAAGGCGGGGAAGCCCTCTGGCGTCACACCGACCGCAAGGCAGAAGACCGGGATCAGGTTCGGGGGGATCGCCGCCCCGGCGAAGACTTCAACCTCGGCGCGCGTCATTGTTCCCGAATGAACCCGGACCTTATGCCCGATTGCCAGGGCAAACCGCCTTTGCAGGATTTCTTGCACTTCGGGCATCAGCGCCTTTTCGCCGCTGAAAAGGTCACTCGCCTGTTCGGCGCAGTATTGCGCAGTCGCTTCGATGTTCTTTCCCATCACGCCACCATTTCGTTTTTCCACTGTTGCAATTCTTCCCAATTCCACCGGCTCATGCCATTGGTGAATTTGTGCGGCTTGGGGATGCGGCCTGCTTTCGCCAAATCCCACACGGTCGATTTGTGGCACGACAGCCACGCCGCAACCTGCTTGTCGGTCAGCCATTCCGGGTGGACCGGGATCGCGCTTTCATTCGCCATAACATTTCTCCGTAGCTGACTTCATACCCCATTATGTCAGGGCCCGGCTAATACCGGTCAATAGGTATTGACCAATCCAGCCTTGCTATTTCGGAATGTTAAGCGGACACGGGACGCATAACTTAATTCCCGCATTCAGCAAAAAGAAAACGGCGAGCTTTTTTCGCCCGCCGCAATTCATCTTTGCAATATGGGGTAATTTTCAGCCGGTTAGAAAATCGGCGCAAGCCTGCATCATCTCGCGGCGGCGCTCCAAGGCGTCAGAACGGCGATAGGCCGCTTCCACCGCGCCCAGGCTATGCGCCAAGCTGGCTTCGACCAGATCACGGGGAATTCGGTATGGTCGCCCGCCCAATCACGCGCCGTGCTTCGGGAAATGCCATGTTGGGTGGCAATGCGCCCCCCCGCGCGCGGATCGCGCCAGCCGGGCCGGTCGGCCGCAATCTCCGTGGCATCCATCTTCCTTAGCAGCGTGGTGAAAACCATGTCCGTCAACTGCTTGCCGCGCGGGGCCGGGAAGATCAGCCCTTCTCGCCGGGGGGAAGCGGTCAGCAGCGCCACGGCCTGCCGCGACAGGGGAACGCGATGTTCCCGCCGCTGCTTGGTCCGGCTCGGTGGCACGACCCAGACCGCCCGCTCTAGGTCCAGTTCTTCAAACGTGGCCCCTCTAACCTCGCCCGACCGCGCCCAAGTCAGCAGGGCGAACCGCAGCGCGTCCGCGCCAACCCCCTTGCGCCGCGCCAGCGCCCGCCAGAAGTCCGGCATCCGCTCGACCGGCAGGGCAGGGTGATGCTCCACCGCCGCAATTTTCGAGGGCCGCGCCAGCAGAAATTCAAGCCCGCCCCGCCACCTAGCAGGGTTTGGCGCGTCCTCGGGCCGGTGCCCGGCCACCGCTGCCGCATCAAGGACGCGCTCGATCCTGCCCCGCAGCCGGGACGCGGTTTCCGTCTTGCTGGCCCAGATCGGTTCCAGCACGGCCAGCACGTCGCGCAAGGTGATCGCGGCAACGTCCATGCTGCCCAACTTGGGGTAAGCATAGGTTTCCAGGGTGTTGCGCCACTGTTGCCTCGATTTGGGATGATCGAATTCCACCAGCTTGCGCGACAGGTAGTCCTCGGCGGCGGCGCGGAATGTCTGTCCCTTGGTAAGCTCGGCCTTTGCCTCTTGCCGTTCCTTCGCCGGATCGATGCCAAGGCGGGCCTTCGCCAGCATGTCCCGCGCCGCCTCGCGCGCCGCAGCCAAGGACGTGCTGGGATAGCTGCCCAAGCCTACGTCCCGGCGCTTGCCCCCGATGGTGGCGCGCATGATCCACGACCGCCCCCCGGTTGGCGTCAGGTTCAGATACAGGCCCGTGACGCCGCCAACCGCGACCATCTTGGGCTTGTCAGGCGCGGGCAACCGCTTCACGTCCAGCGCCGTCAATTCCTTCGTTTGGGCCATCAGCCTTCCCCACAATCAGCGCCCTTCCCCACAAATAGGGGGGCGATTGGACAGGATTCAAGCCGACTGTTCCCGACGACCTTTTTTGCAACCGTATGAAAAAACAGGCAAAAAATAGTCGGCATTTGTCGGCATTAGGCTAATGAGGCGGCCTTCCTCTCCGCCATTACCTTTCTGTAAATCTATGGACTTGTTGCTTGTTTCCCGGTCCTTTGCCGGCAGGCTAGCACCCGGCCGGCGGGCTCGGTGACGATGCGCCGCTGCGCGATCATACGGCCGGCTTCAGGTTGCCGGAGAACCTCCCTCTCTCGGGCGACCTGATCAGGACTCGACTCTTCCCTGTGCAGCGCGCTGCTCCCTTTCCTTCGCGCCTGCGATCGAAATCTGTGCTGCAAGGACTTGGCCCCGGCGCCTGTGCGCGCCTGCAGGATCGAAGAAACCGCGCTGCGGCAGGCCATTCGTCCGGCTCACGACCATGGGGCGACCCGCGGCGACATCCTCTCGCATCGCCGCCGACCGCCTGCGCCACCGATCCCCGCCCCGCAAGTTCCCCAGTCATCTCGCCAAAGCCTGAATCCGCACCGGCTGCGACCTTATCCGCCGTCTGCCCCGCTTTGTGCCGGTGGCCCGTTCCCCCCGAGGATACCGGGACACAGACGAAAGGCGGCCTGCCCGGTGATCTTGCGCCCCGCGCCGGGGGTCGGGCTGTCAGGACGCATCCTGCGAGGGGGGCAGTTTCTGAATCAGGCGGTAGGTGTTGCGTTCGCTGATCTGCAGGATTTCGGCAATGCGGCGGCGGTTGCCGCCGTAGCGGTCGAGCAGGAGTTGCAGATAGGCGTCGCGCAATTCGTCCATCCCGGGCGGAAGCGCGAAGGTGAGCGTGACCTGGGCCCCCTCGCGCCCGGGGGCGGATTTGCTCTTGGGCGCCGCAAGGCCGAGGTGGCCGGGTTCGATCACCTCTTCGCCGGCCGACATGATGATGCCGCGCTCGATGGCATTGCGCAACTCGCGTACATTGCCGGGCCAGTCATGGGCGGTCAGCGCGCTCAGCGCGGCGGGGCTGAACCGCTTGGGGATCGAGCGTTGGAAGCTGCGATGGGCAAGAAAGCTTTCGGCCAGCACCGCGACGTCACCCGGCCTGGCGCGCAGGGGCGGCATCGTGATGGTGAAGGCCGACAGCCTGAACAGCAGTTCGTTGCGCGCCCCGCCCTCGGGCGCGATGTCTTCCGGCGCAAGGTTGGACGACAGGATGAAGCGCGCCGCCGAAGGCAGCGAAACAGAGGATCCGACCGGCCGATAGGTCGAGGTTTCGATGGTGCGCAAGAGCTTGGCCTGAACGTCGGGCGCAAGCCGGTCCACCCCCGACAGAAAGACCGTGCCGTCTTCGGCAGCGGCGATCAGCCCCTCGTGGCGGCTGATCTGGTGGCCGGAGGATTCGCGCATCTCGCCGAAAAGCTCGGCGGCGGGCAGCCCGCCATCGCAATCGACCGAGATCATCCGGCCATTCGATCGCCTGGACCGCGCGTGCAGCGCATGGGCCACCAGTTCCTTGCCCGAACCGCCTTCGCCCAGGATCAGGATCGGTGCCTCGGTTCCCGCGAACAACGAGATCAGGCTGCGCACGTCGTTCATCTCGGGACTGGTGCCGACCAGTTCGGCGTCCCGGCCCCGCCGGGCCTGCGCCTGCCAGAACGCCAGATCGCGCAGGAGCGACGCCGTATCGAAAAACCGTTTCAGTGCCAGTTCAAGGCTTTGCGCCGAGACCGGCTTGACCAGATAATCGGCGGCCCCGGCCCGCACCACCTGGACGGCCTGATCGATCGAGCCATAGGCGGTCAGGATGATCACCGGGCAATATTCGCGCAGTTCCGGCAGGAATTGCAGCCCGTCCGTATCGGGCAGCCGCAGGTCAAGCAGCGCCAGCGCCGGGCGGAACCCTGCAAGCGCGGCCAGCGCCTCGGCCCGCCCGCCTGCCCCCTGCGCGGCATAGCCCAGGCGTTCGAGTTGCTCGATCAGCAGGCGGTTGAGCGCGCGGTCATCCTCGATCACCAGGATGCGTTCCGGGGCGGGCTGGGTCATGCCGAAGCCTCTGCGGAGGGATGGTCGGGATCGGGGAAGCGGATGGTAAAGCGGGTGCCGACCCCGACCGTGCTTTCGACGGCGATGCGGCCCCCGGCCCGGTCGACCACCGCCTGGGCGATCGACAGGCCAAGGCCGCGCCCGGAACTGCCATCGGCGCGGCGGGTCCAGAACGGCAGGAAGATGCGGTCGAGATCGCGGGGGGCGATGCCGTGGCCGGTGTCTTCGACGCGCAGGAGAACCTCGCCGCCGCTGGCGCGGCCGGTCACGGTGACGGTGCCGCCCTTGGGCATGGCGTGCAGGGCGTTGAGCACCAGATTGGTGATCAGCATGCGGATGTCGCCATCCGAGCCCAGCATCCGCAGGCCGGGATCGATGTCGCAGCGAATCCCGGCGCCGGTGGACCGGGCCTGGAAGGACAGAAGCGCCAGCGCCTCGGGGATCACCCGGTCAAGGTCGATCAGCAGGGGTTCGGGCGAGGGCGGGGCGCAGAGCAGCAGCAGGCTGTCGGTGATCGCCAGGGTGCGGGCGATTTCATCGTGGAGTGTGGCAAGACGGGCCGGCGTTGCCTCGTGCCGCCCGGCGGCGGTGTCTGCCTGCAGCGCCGAGACGAGCAGAACGACCGAGGACAGGGGATTGAAGATCTCGTGCGCCATGCCGGCGGCGAGCAGGCCGAGTTCCGACAGGCGGTGTTCCTGGGTCAGGCGGGCCTGCTGTTCCAGATCGCGGATCGCCTCGACCACGCAATCCACGGGCTGACCGTCGTGCATCAGGGTGACGGGGGCCGCGGCGACTTCGACGTGGATATCCTCGCCCGCCGGTCCGAGGTGGATCTGGCGGCAGGTGAGCGGCGCGCGGGCGATGCGCAGTTCGGCCAGCGGACAGCAGGTCAGGGTGTCGGGGCAGGGCCGGTCGCGGCGATGCGAGGACGTGTGGCAAAGGGCGCCCACGACCTCGGCCAGGGGCTTGCCGACATGGGCGGCATAGGCGGCATTGGCCATGAGGATGCGGTAATCCGGGCCGATGACGCGGATGCCGTCGGGAATGGCGTCGATCACCGCCTGCAAGGTCCGTTCAGAATTGTGCAGGCGGGCGACCGAGGATTGCAGAAGGTCGGCCATGGCATTGAATCCGGTGGCAAGGCGGGCGGGTTCATCGGTGCCGGTGACAGGGATGCGGTGGCTGAAATCGCCCTGGGCCAGCGCCTCGGTCCCCGCACCAAGCAGGGCCAGCGGGGCGAGAACGGTGCGGGCGATGACGGCCCAGGCGGCCAACGACAGCGCCAGGATCACCGCAAGGCCGCTGAGCGCCAGGAACAGGACGCCGCGCCGGGTATCGGTGGTGATGCCCCCCGCGGAATAGTCGACCACCAGCAGGCCGTTGACCGGGTGTTCGGCGATCGGACCGTGGCAGACCTGACAGGGCGGCTGGTTGTGGACCGGATTGATGGACCGCAGCACCGGGCCGCCCGGGGCGTCGGCGACCAGCAGGGTGCGCGGCTGGCGGTCGGCAAGCGCGGCCCGGGTTTCCGTGGTGTCGAGGCGGGTGCTTTCCAGCGCACGGTCCGAGGCGAAGCGCACGTCGAAGCCGGGATTGAGGATGCGCACGGCGGCGATGTCGGGTTGGCGACCGAGATCGTCGAGAATGCCGTGCAGGCCGGGCAGGTCGCGCTTGAGCATGGCGTTTTCGAGCGCGGCCTGCAGCAGGGTGTTGATCTGCAGCGAGGCCCGGGCGTGTTCGTCGGTGATGCGGGCGCGGTAGAGGTCGGCGATCAGCAAGAGAAACAGCGCGGAGGCCGCCAGCAGAACGGCGGCCAGGGTGGCGATGAAGCGCCGTTGCAGGCTGGCGCCGATCCATTCATGCAGATCGGCCCAAGCGCGCAGACTGGGGGACGCGCGCAGACCGGGCGGGGACCGCGGATTGAGCCACGCGCGCAGAGTGGGCCTGACGCGCAGGTGCGGCAGGATCACGCGATCACCTGATGCAGTTTCGCGTGGTGGCGGGTGCGGGCGCAGATCGGACACAGGCCATCGGCGCGCAGGTGATCTGCCGGAAGGTGGCCGGGCGTGCCGCAGGCGCGACACTGGAACCGGCGCAGGGCCAGATCCGGGGCTGCGGGCGCAAGGGTGTCGATGGTGATGGCATCGGACTCGCACACCTCGGTGCATTGGCTGCACCCGGAACAATCAGACGAAGCCATATGGTAGGCGGGGTTGCCGTCGGCCGTATTGATCAGGGTCATTGCCGAGGCGGGGCAAATGCGCAGGCAGGCATTGCAGCCGGTGCAGAGCGCGGGGTCGATTCGGGGGGAATGGGCGTGGCGGGGGGCCGGGCCGGGGTACGCCTGCAGGTGGGCAAGGGCCGGCCGGGTTTCAGGGGCAAGGCCGCGGGCAAGGCTGCCGAACAGCGCGCGGCGCGAGGGGTCCACGCGGTCGCGGCCATCCGAGAGGCGGGGGAGGCGGGTGCCGGTGACAGGGGCCGTGTGCAGGGGGGGAAGCGCGCGGTCGGAGAGAATCGCGTTCAGCGTCTGCAGGGTTTGCGTGAAAGGCAGCGCCCTGCCCGAGGGACAGCTGGCACAATCGCCGGTGTCGAGGTGCAGGCTGCGCAGGCCGGAAAGCCACAGCGCGGCCAGCGCCTCAAGGCCCAGCGCCTGCAGGCAGACGCCGCCGGGGACGCGGGCGGGGCAGACCAGCAGCATCCGGCCGGCGCGGTCGGGGGCAATGGGTGGCAGGGGCGACACGCCCTCGATGGCGACGGCGCGCTGCGGGCAGGCGGCGGCGCAAGCCCCGCAGCCGGTGCAAATCGCTGCGTCCAGCATCAGGCCATCTTCCCCGGACACAAGGGCAGAGGTGGGGCAGGACCGGGCGCAGGCACCGCATTCGGACAGGGCAAGCCACCCGAGGCTGCAGGCGTCGCCGTCGAATTGCGGCAATGGCGACTGCGTGGCCATCGTGCGTTACCAGCTTTCGGCAAGGCCGGGAACGAAGGGGCGGTCCTGTTCGGCGGCCTCGGCGGCTCGCCGGTCGCGTTCCGCCTCGCGCATCCAGGCGTGGGGGATGACGTCTTGCGGCAGGCCGGTGAGGTCGGCCAGCACGTCGCGCACTTCCATCAGCACAGCGCGGGTCAGCAGGCAGGCGACCGCGTGGAACGGCTCGCGCGTGCGCTGCGCGACCTGGGCGCAGAAATCCGGCACCCAGGGCAGCACATGGCGGTCAAGGAACCGCGCCGCGTCATAGGCGGCCGCGGGCGAGGCCAGGGCCAGCAGGTGCTGAACGAATTGCAGTTCGTGGACGACATGATCGTCCGACCGCAGGCGCCAGTTCGGCACCGAGATGCCGTAGTGCTCATACCATTCGCGCACGTCGAACATCGGCTGCTGGCGTTCGATGTGATCGTCGGTCAGCCAGACCGACCCGTTGGGCGAGGTGCGGAAGCCGTGGTTGAGGTAGATGTCGGCATAATCGGCGGCCAGTTCGTCCAGGCAGGCGTCATCCGGCCAGGCCGGAAGCTGGTCGAGCATCGCGGCAAAGGCCGCGGCGACCTGCGTGCCCTCGTCCGAGGGCAGCAGCGTGGCAAAGAGCTCGGTCACGCGGGCGGCACGCAGGCCCGCGATCAGGTCGGCATCGGCCTCGCGGTCGTGCAGCCGCACGATCAGGCCCAGAACCTGCGACCAGACCGCCAGTTGGGCCGGCGCAGGCGAGCCATCGGGGAAGGTGGCGGGCGGCGCCTGGGGCAGGGCGGCGGGGACGGCGAGGGTGTCAGCCATTGTCGACCCGCCCCTTGGAATGGGGAACGAACACGATCGAGGGATCGGTCAATTCCGGGTCGGCCATCGACCGGACCTGCCTGACCACCTCGTCGTTCGGGCCGCGCGCCTTGGTGTCGTAGGTGCCTTCGCGCAGCTGGTCGATCGGGCCGATGTCGAGCACGCGCATCATGCAGGCCGAGACGCAGTAGGGTTTGCGACCGGCTTCCAGTTCGTCGATGCACATGTTGCATTTCTTGACGACGTTTTCCTCGGGCACGAATTGCGGGGCGCCATAGGGGCAGGCCGCCTCGCATTTGCGGCACCCGATGCAGAGCGTGGTGTCGATATCCACCACGCCGTTGTCGGCCCGCTTGAAGATCGCCCCTGTCGGACAGGTCGGCAGGCAGGCCGGTTCGGCGCAGTGGTTGCAGGACATGTTGATCTTGAAGGCGAACACGTCCGGGTAAATGCCGCCTTCGATGTATTGCACCCGCCGAAAGCGCGGACCGGCAGCAAGGCCATTCTTGTCCTTGCAGGCGATTTCGCAGGCGCGGCAGCCGATGCAGTCCACGTTGTTGTGGATGAAGCCCAGCTGCATGTCCGGCACGACGGGCGTGTAGACCTCGCGCCTTTTCTTCAGGACGGCGGCCTTGATCGTGGCCTTGTCAGTGGTGTTTGCCATGGTTTGTTTCCCCTCTGACGGTCACATGTCGCGCCGGAAGACGTGGCTGCGCGCGGTTGCAAGCTGATCCCAGCCGGGCCGGTGCGCGAGGTCGGTCTTTTTCAGGTCAACCAGAATGGTGTTGTAGGCAAAGGCCCCTGCCGGGCTGGGGTTGTCGAGGGTCAGGAAGTCAGGGTTGCCGGACCGGTCGATCCCGTCCTTGTCGATATCCATCCACGAGCCTTCGTGCAGCACCACCACCCCGGGCATGCACCGTTCGGTGACATAGACCGGCGTGACGACCCGGCCGCGGTCATTCCAGATCTCGATGGTGTCGCCGTTGGCGATGCCGAGGCGCTTGGCATCCGAGGCGTTCATCGTGGTTTCCTGGCTGAAGGTTTCGCGCAGCCACGCGATGTTGTTGAAGATCGAATGGGTGCGCCAGCGCGGGTGCGGCGTGATCATGTGGAAGGGAAAGGTTTTCGTCGCCTCGCTGTTGAGGCTTTCCCAGGGCTCGATCCATTTCGGGATCGGCGGGATGTAATAGCCGTATTGCGTGCGCGTCCAGTCGGTGATCTGCGCCAGCTGGCCCGAAAAGATCTCGATCTTGCCCGAGGCGGTTTCGAAGGGAACGCCCTGTTCGATCTGTTTGCGGAAGGCGACGTGCGGTTCGGGGAAGACGAACTTGTAGACCCCGCGTTTCTTGAACTCCTCCCACGACCAGGTGACGCCCTGATGGGACTGCACCTTGGCCCACCAGTCGATGAGATACGCCTCGTCCACCGCATCGTTGTCGTGGAAATAGCTGCGGTCGGCCTTGGGGTTGTAGGCGGGCCCGAAACCAAGCCGATAGGCCAGTTCGGTGAACACCTGAAAGTCGGTCTTGGATTCGCCCAAGGGCTCGATCACCTTCGGCCGGTGGATGTAGTAATGGCCCTTGTACCAGGGCAGGGCCGCGTCGTGGCGTTCGAAGTGGGTGGCGATGGGCAGAAGATAGTCGGCCCAGATCCCGGTGGGCGTGATGGTGCTGTCCATGCAGACCAGCAGGCTTTCGCTGTCGCCCTCGGCCTCGAGTTTGCGGATCGCCTCGATTTCCTTGTTGATGTTGGTCAGCTGGTTCAGCCAGTCCGACCCCTGCCAGAAGATGCCCCGGATATTCGGGATCACCCCGTCGAGATTGTCCGCGCGCGGCCAGAGCCCGGCCTCTTCGCGGGTGACATTGGGATAGTTGAGCACGATATGCGCCCAGCGGTCGGACTTGATCGAGGCATACCAGATATTGGCATACTGGTCGTAGGGATAGGCCACGGCCTCGGCATGCCAGCCCTTGCCGACCCCCTCGGCGCAGCCGCCGAGAATGCCGATGTTGCCGGTCATCGCCTGCAGGGCATTGGCCATGCGGCTGTATTGTTCGCCGTAGGCCGCCCGCCCCGGTGACCAGCTTGCCTTCAGCGCGGCGGGCTTGGTGGTGGCGTACAGGTCGGCCAGCTTGATGATGTCGGCCGCCGGAACGCCGCAGATGTCGGACGCCCATTCGGGGGTCTTGGGCACGCCATCCATGGTGCCCATGATATAGTCCCTGAAGCTTTCCTGCCCCTTGGCCCAATCCGGCATGGTGCCCGGGTCCATCCCCTGCACGAAACGGTCGATGAAGGCCTGGTCCTGCAACCCCTTGTCGAAGATATTGTGGGCCATGCCCGCCATCATCGCGGCGTCGGTGTTCGGCTTGATCGGAATCCACCAGGCGTCATAGGCGGCGGCGCTGTCGGTGTATTGCGGGTCGACCACCACGAACTTGCAGCCGCGCTGCTTGGCCATGCGCAGGTAATAGAAGGTGTTGCCGCCATGGAAGGTATAGGCCGGGTTCCAGCCCCACATCACCATCAGCTTGCTGTGGGCGAAGGCATCATCTTCGTTGCCGTCCTCGATGGTGCCAAAGTTCATCCGGCTTGAGAAGGTGGTGGCCTGATAGGACGGCACTGACCAGGAATTGGTGCGGCAGCCGAACATGCCCATGAAGCGGGCCAGCAACCCCTCGATCTGGTCGGACTTGTGCAGCACACCGTAAGAGGCGCCAGCATAGGCCTGATCCAGAAGCGCGGTGGGGCCGTAGGTGTCGCGCAGATGGACCATGCGTTCGGCGATCTCGGTCAGGGCCTGATCCCAGCTGATGCGCTTGAACTTGGCCTCGCCGCGCTTGCCGACGCGTTTCATCGGATAGAGCAGGCGTTCGGGCGAATACAGCCGGACGCGGTAGCTGCGGCCGCGCAGGCAGGCGCGCAGCTGCGGCTTTTCCTCGGTGTCGGTGCCGTAGGCGTCGCCCTGATAGGTGCCGTCGTCGGTGGACAGGCGCACGATCACGTCGCCCTTCTTGTGCGCCACCAGCATGTGCCGCGCGCCGCAGTTATGCGCGCAGGAGGTGACGACCGTGGTCAGATCGTCGTCGCGTGGATAGGGCTCGAAGGCGAAGGCCTGGGCCGGGCGGGCGGTCCCGCTGGTGGCAAGGCCGACGGTCGCCGTGGCCGCCGCCGATTGCAGGAAGATGCGGCGGGTGGGGTTCAGCAGCCGGTCGAAGAGGTCGGGGCGGAAAGGTCGGTTCATCGGATCGTCCTCTTCATTCGGCGGCGGGGGGAAGCTGATGCTCGGGCTTGGACGCCACGGGGCGGTTCAGGGCCCAGTCGGGGGTGGTTTCGGTGTCCATGCCGGGCCAGGGGGTGCGCGGATAGGGGAAGGCATTGCGGTACCAGGCCCGCCCTCCGTGGCAGCCGAAGCACGAGTCCGAGGTGCCGGTGCGGGCCAGTTCCTCGATGTTCGCGGCGTTGAGGTAGTCTACCTGGTGGCGGTTGGTGCGGAAGGTTTCGGCGTGGCAACTCATGCAGCCGTTCGGGGCCTCGGGGGTTTCCATGTCGGCGCGCACCTCGTGCCAGTCGCCGCCAAGGCCCATGATGTTCACCGGGTCCGGCATGGCGCCGTGGCACAGCAGGCAGGTTTCCGAAGGGTTGACCATCTTGCGCAGGGTGAATTCCGGCGTGTCGGGCGCGGTGAAGTTGGCCCTGCCGGGCATCATGTCGGGGCTTTCCTCACGCGGGTCGTTGCCCTTGTGACAAAAGGTGCATTCCAGATTCATCACCTGGCGCGCAAAGTCGCTGCCCATGTGACGATAGTGAAAGTCCGCCTGCGGGCCGACATAGGTATCCAGCGTCTGGTACCAGGCCATCGTGGCCGAGGCGGGCACCCCTGCGGGAGAGGCCTCGCGTGGGGTATGGGTCACGATCTCCTTGTGGCAGGCAAGGCATTCCTCGTTGCTGGCGCCATTCACCATCGGCGGAAAGTGCAGCGGGTGAAAGCGCGCGCGCTCGTAGTCGAGCGTCGGGATTTCGGCCGTCAGCGCCTTCAGAGCGGCGCCGATGCGCGCGATCTCGTCCTTGGTGGCGGGGGGCGGATTGCGATAGGTGACGCCCTCGGGATAGGGCACCGGTTCGATGTCGATCACCGCATCATCGGCCAGATCGGCGTAGGGGCCAGCGTCTGCGGGGGCAGCGGCGTCCGGGACGGCCGCCTCGGCCGCAACGGAGGCCGCGGGCGCGGCCGCGACGGGGGCTGCGGGCTTGGCCGCGACGGGGGCTGCGGGCTTGGCCGCGACGGGGGCTGCGGGCGCGGCGGTGGCGAACGCGATGCCGAACAGGACACCGATCAGCGATTCGAATGTCTTCATGGATGTGGTCCCGGCTGGCAGGTTAAGCAGGGGCGGCGGAAACCGCCGCCCCCGGACCGATATCGTGCGGATCAGTTCTTGGGCGGGGTCCAGGCGCCACCCATGCCCGACATGCCGCCCATGCCACCCATGCCCGACATGCCGGACATGCCGCCCATGCCGCCCATCCCGGACATGCCGCCCATGCCGGACTGACCGCCACCGGCGAAGGTGTACTGGGTGCAGGCCCAGCCGGGATTGCCGGCATTACCCGCCATTCCGCTCATACCGGACATGCCGCCCATGCCAGACATGCCGCCCATGCCGGACATGCCGTTCATGCCGGCCATACCGCCCATGCCCGACATACCGCCCATACCCGACATACCGCCCATACCCGACATGCCGCCCATACCCGACATGCCGCCCATGCCGGCCATACCACCCATGCCGGACATCCCGTCCATGCCAGCCATGCCGCCCATGCCCGACATTCCACCCATGCCGGACATGCCGCCCATTCCGGACATGCCGCCCATGCCGGACTGGCCGCCGACGAAGGAATACTGCGTGCAGACCCAGGGCGAAGTGCCGCCAGCCATGCCCGACATGCCGCCCATCCCGGACATCCCGGACATGCCGCCCATCCCGGACATGCCGCCCATCCCGGACATGCCGCCCATACCCGACATGCCGCCCATGCCCGACATGCCCGACATGCCGCCCATGCCCGACATGCCGCCCATGCCGGACATGCCGGACATGCCGCCCATGCCGGACATCCCGTCCGTGGCGGGCTTGGTTTCGGCATTGGCGGCGATCGCCGAACCGGTGCAGAGAATGACCGCAAGGGCCAGTTTCATCGAGGTCTTCATCCTGATATCTCCCACTGTCTGCATTGGGCAGAACCGGTCGCTTCCCGGCCCTGCGATCCTTTCCGGGCGGCGCCCGGAAACCCTTACTGGCCCGTCTTCCCGGGGGTGGGGCCGTCGCCGCTGTGCCAGCCGCGAATGTCATAGGGCGCCGGCATCCCCGGATGGGTGAACGGCGTGAACCAGGCCCCCTGGTCTTCAAGAAACCGAAGGCTGGCGGGGAAGGGCTCGGTCACGCCGGTCAGCGCCCGGGCATACCAGGCGGCATCCTTGTGCATCTGGGTGATGACAGGCGCGCCGGCGGGCCGCACCGAAGGGGCAAGACCCGCGATGAAGACATCCTGAGCCAGGGCCGTCCCGGCGATGCCGCAAAGCCCCGTGGCGAAGAGAAACCCGAGCCTGTTCATCTTGTCCCCTCGTTCGAGATCGCGCCTGCGGTCTGGCCGGATGCGGCAGATCAAAGGTTCTGTCAGGGACGTGGTTAGCAGATCAATCGCGCTGCTTGTCGATTTTTCTCAATGATAGCAAACTATTGAGGGGGCTCTTCAGGCGATGGAGTCTGACAGGATGTCAGGTTCGGCGGCGGCGGGACCCGGTTTCCGTGTGTTTGCGGAGGGGCGGAAACTGACAGTCTGTCAGGTTCCTGCGAAAGTGCTGTCATGTGACAGAACGTCGCGGCAGCGGCCACGGCGTGGCAGGGGTGAGCCCGGAGCCAAGGCCCGGGCCCTCTGGCCGCACCCTTCGGGCCATTGCTGCCTCCCGTCGGGACCCCCGCGATTCGTGGAACCCTGGCGACGGCGGGACGATGGGGGCGTGGTCTGGCGGCCCCGGTTGACCCGGGGCGACCCTCCTTTCTGCGTCGGCATGGAGTCAGGCGCGATGGCTCGAAGGCGAGGATCGCAGCGTCAGGCCCGCCACAGCCTTGCCGGAATAGGGCCACCCGCCCGATCCGGTCATGAAGCGCAAGCGGCTGATGTGGTTTGCGCTGGACGAGATGCAGCCCCTGTTCGTCTTTGCTGCCTCCGGACGCCCTGGTGCCGCATGACGCGCGACCCTTGTTCCTGTGCCCGTGCGGCAGGCATGGCGGGCGCGGCAACGGTGCTTTTTGCAGGGCCACCCGATTGCACCGGGTCGTCTATCCGCCGGGCCCGAACGCCTCGCTGGTCTGGCGGGGCAGGTAGGTGCCGGTGGGTTCATCGACCGGGGCACCGTCGATCGCGATGGTGCGCCCCCGCAAAAGGGTGCGAACAGGCCAGCCGGTGACCTCCAGCCCCTCATAGGGCGTGTAGTCGCAGCCGTGGTTCAGGTCCGCCTGCCGGATGGGGCGGGTCAGCGCCGGGTCCCACAGCGTCAGGTCGGCATCCGCGCCGATGGCGATGCTGCCCTTCTGCGGATAAAGGCCGTAAAGCCGCGCCGGGTTCGTCGAGGTCAGCGCCACGAAACGCTGCAGGCTGATGCGACCCCTGGAGACACCCTCGGAGAACAGGATCGGCAGGCGGGTTTCCACGCCGGGGATGCCGTTCGGCACCCAGCGGAACGAGGTGCGGGCGCGGGGATTGTCCTTGCCGGTGTCCGCCGGCCCTTTGAAGCGGAAGGGGCAGTGGTCGGACGAAAAGATGTCGAAGGTGCCGTCGCGCAGCCCCTGCCAGATCGCCGCCTGGCTGTCGGCATCCCGCGGCGGGGGCGAGCAGACATATTTCGCGCCGTCGAAATCCATGTTCAGCCCGTGCAGGTCCTGGGCGGTCAGCGCGATGTATTGCGGGCAGGTCTCGGCGTGGACCTTCAGCCCGCGCGCCCGTGCCCACTGGATCTGCTCCATCGGCTCGCGGCCCGAGACATGGACGATCACGACGGGCACGTCGATCAGCTGGGCATGGCTGATGGCGCGGTGGGTGGCCTCGCGTTCGGCGACCTGGGCATGGGCCTGGCCGTGGTAAAAGGGGGCGGTGCGGCCCTCGGATTCCAGACGGCGGGTCACGTGCTTGATCGCGTCGTGCCCTTCGGCATGGACCATGACCAGCGCCCGTTCGCGCCGGGCAACCTCGGAGACATCCAGCAGCTGGGCGTCGTTCAGCACAAGGTCGTCGTAGGTCATGAACACCTTGAACGAGGTGTATCCGTCCCGCACCAGGGCCGGCAGTTCCTGCCCCAGAACCTGCGGCGTGGGGTCGCTGATGATCAGGTGAAAGGACACGTCGGTGTGGCAGCGCCCTTGGGCCTTGCGGTGATACGCCTCGACGCAGGCGCGCAGGGACTGGCCCCTGATCTGCAGGGCAAAGGGCAGGACCGTCGTGTTGCCGCCCGCCGCGGCCGAGCGCGTGCCGCTGGCAAAGTCATCGGCCATGACCGTGCCGTCGGACGTGGGCTGGTCCAGATGGACATGGGCGTCGATCCCGCCCGGCAGCACCAGCAGGCCGCTTGCGTCGATCGCCTCGGCCCCCGACAGCGCCTCGCCGATGGCGACGATGCGGCCGCCCTTGATGCCGACATCGGCGCGATAGCTGTCCGCGGCGGTGGCGACCGTCCCGCCCCGAACGACCAGGTCCAGTCCGGTCATGCCGCCGCTTTCGCCAGGATCGCGCCCAACGCCTCGGTCAGCCGGTCCAGCTGTTCGACGGTGTTGTAATGCACCAGCGAGACGCGCAGGACGCCGCCCGCGTGATCCTGGCCCAGATGCTCGACCAGGCGGCGCGAATGGAAGTCGCCAAAGCGCATGGCGATGCCGTGGTCGTCCATCGCGCGGACGATGTCGCCGGAATCGACGCCGTGGAACTTGAAGGCGATGGTGGGGACGCGGGTGCTGCCGTGGTTCTTTGCCTCGCCCATGATGCGGCAATCGTTGCGCGACGACAGCCAGGACAGCAGGCGGTCGGTCAGCAGATCCTCCTGCGCGGTGATCAGATTGTAAGCCGCGCCGACCAGCGCGCGGCGGTCGCCGCTGGCGCCGTGGTGCCGGGCAAGCCCGGTCAGATAGTCCGCGATTCCGTCGGTGCTGTAGGCGGATTCATAGCTGGGATTGCCGGGTTCCAGCTTTCCGGGAACTTTGTCCTTGCCGTAGAAATAGTGATACAGCCCGTCCAGCTCGGCCAGCAGGTCGTATTTTCCATACATCAGCGCCCCGTGCGGGCCATAGGCCTTGTAGAGGCTGAAGGCGTAGTAATCGACGTCCCAGGCCCGCACGTCGATCAGCCGGTGCGGCGCATAGGCGACCGCATCCACGCAGATCAGCGCGCCGCGGTCATGCACGAAACGGGCGAAGTCGGCGACCGGGTGCACCTTGCCCAGGATGTTCGACACATGGGTCACGCAGACCAGCCGCGTGCGGTCGGTCATCAGGGGCGCAAGGTCGGACAGTTGCAGGTCCTGCGTCTGCGGGTTCAGCGGCCAGACCTTTACCGTCACGCCGGCGTCCCTGAGCCGCATCCAGGGGCCGATGTTGCTTTCATGATCGGCCATGGTGACGATCACCTCGTCGCCTTGGCGGAACTGGCTGCGCATCGCGGCAGAAAGGTTCTGCAGCAGCACCGTGGTCGAAGGGCCGAAGACGATCTCCTCGGGGCGGGCGGCGTTGACCAGCGTCCGCGCGGCCTCGCGCCCCATCTGAAGGGCCTCGGCCGCCGCCTGCGACACGGCATAGCTGCCGCCGATCTGGACGTTGCGGTGGGTCAGGAACTCGACGACGCGGTCCAGCGCGGGCTGGCAGATCTGCGACCCGCCCGCATTGTCGAAAAAGGCCCAGTCGTCGCGCAGCCCGGGGAACTGGGACCGGACGTGGTCCATGTCGAGAGGAGTCATCTGGTCTCTGCCTTCAATGGTTCAGCACGGCGCCGAGGAAGTTCCGGGTGCGCGGCTCGACGGGGTGGGAAAGGATCCGGGCGGGCGGGCCCTGCTCGACGATCTGGCCCGCGTCCATGAAGATCACGCGGTCCGCGACTTGCGAGGCGAAGCCCATCTCGTGGGTGACGACGATCATGGTGACGCCGGTGCGGGCCAGGTCGCGCATCACGTCCAGCACCTCGCCCACCATCTCGGGGTCGAGGGCGCTGGTCGGCTCGTCGAACAGCATCACCTGCGGGTCCATGGCCAGCGCCCGGGCGATGGCCACGCGCTGCTGCTGGCCGCCCGACAGATGCTCGGGATACTTGTCGGCCTGGTTGGCGATGCCCACGCGGGCCAGAAGCTGGTCGGCACGCACCGCCGCATCGGCGCGCGAGGTGCCGCGCACCTTTCGCGGGGCCAGCATGACATTTTCGCGCACGGTCAGGTGCGGAAACAGGTTGAAGGACTGGAAGACCATGCCCACCTCGGCCCGGACCCGGGCCAGGGCGCGACCCGTGGCGACAGGGATGCCGTCCACGCGGATCTTGCTTTCGGGGGAAAAGCCTTCCAGCCGGTTGATACAGCGGATCAGCGTGGACTTGCCCGACCCCGAGGGGCCGATCACGCAGACGACCTCGCCCTTGGCGACATCCAGGTCGATGCCCTTCAGGGCCTCGAAGCTGCCATAGGATTTGCGCAGGTTCCTGATGCTGACGAACCCCGTCATCTCAGCGTCTCCTTGCGGCAAAGCGGCGTTCCATCCGCGACACGGCCGCCACCAGCGGCCACAGGAAGGCTACATAGATCGCCGCGGCCACGATCAGCGGCGTCGGGTTCGCGGCCAGGGCCTGCGCTTGCGTCGCCTGTTTCAGCAGGTCCGGCATCGCCACGACCGAGGCCAGCGCGGTGTCCTTGACCACGTTGATCGAATTGTTGGTCAGCGGCGGAATCACGATCTTGACCGCCTGGGGCAGGACTACCTCTTTCATGGTCTGCGGCCCGCTGAGGCCGAGGGCGGCCGAGGCCTCGAACTGGCCCTTGGGGATCGCCTCGATGCCCGCGCGGAAGATTTCGGCGGTATAGGCGCCCGACACCAGCGTCAGCGCGGCCATGGCCGAAACGAAGGGCGACAGGCGCACCCCGACAAAGGGCAGGGCGTAATAGACGATGATCAGCAGCACCAGCAGCGGGATCGACCGGAAGATGTCGATGTAGACCCGCGCAAGCAGCCGCAAGGGGGCTGTTGCATACAGCCGGATCATCGCCAGCGCCAGCCCGAGGATCAGCCCCGCAACGATGCTGGCGGTGCCAAGCTGCAGCGTGATCCACAGGCCCTGCATCAGCATGGGCAGGCTGCGGCGCATGACCTCGGCGTTCAGGAAGGTGTCAAAGAGATCCATGGGCGTCCCTTGCCTGTGGTCCGCAGGCCGGGCCCGGGGCAGCCCCCCGGACCCGCGTCCCGGATCAGTTCAGCGAAGGCATCGGCAGGACGGTGACGGTCGAGGACCCCGCCTGGGGCGCCACGCCGAACCATTTCTCGTGCAGCTCGGCCATGGACCCATCGGTCTTCAGCTCGTCCAGCGCCGCGTTCACGCGCGTCGCCAGTTCCGCATCCTTGGCGAACATCATCGAGTATTTCTCGCCTGTCTCGATCCGCGCCACGACCTTCAGGTTCGGCTTGTCCTTGACGTAGTAAAGCAGGGCCGGAATGTCCGAGATGTAGCCGTCGATCCGCCCGGCCGTCAGGTCCAGCATGGCGGGGGCCAGCCCCTCATAGCGGCGGATTTCCCCAAAGCCATAGGTCTCCTGCTGGGCGCTGGCCCACATGTCGCCGGTCGAGCCGGTATCGACGCCGACGACCTTGCCCTTCATGTCCTCCAGCGAGGCGGGGCCGCCCTCGACCACGGTCAGCGACTGGTCACTGTCGTAATACGGCTGGGCGAAGCTGACCGACTTCAGCCGCTCGTCGGTGATGGTGATGGACGAGGTCGCGATGTCGATGCGCCCCGACTGCACGGCCGAGAACAGCCCGTTGAAGGGAATGTTCACGGTCTCCACCTCGGCGCCCAGGCGCTTGGCCACGGCGGCGACGAGGTCGATCTCGAAGCCGATGAACTTGCCCGAGTCGTCCTGGAACTCCCACGGCACGTTGCCGATGTTGGCGCCGACCGTCAGCTTGTCCTGGGCCGCGGCGGCCCCCACCGATCCCGCCAGCAGGGCCAGGGCCAGTCCCAGCCGTCGCATTCTGTTTCCGTGCATGATAGATCCCCGTTGTGCTTGTTTTTGGTTTGACCGGGCAAACCGGTCTGACCAGTATTGACGCATGGGCCTTGGGGCTTTGCAACATTTATGTTGAGGGCCGAGCAGGGGGGGGGGCGGGCTGTGCCGCAAGAAAGGGCCACGGACATGATCTGGGACAAGGGTCCGCTGACCGAGGCAATCGCCCGTCGTCTTCAGCAGATGATCCGGTCGGGCGAGCTGAAGCCGGGCCAGAAGCTTCCCTCGCAGCGCCTGCTGGCGGGGCAGTTGAACGTGTCGCGTCCTTCGCTGCGCGAGGCGCTGCTGACGCTGGAGACGCTGGGCCTCGTGCAGACCCTGCCGGCGCGGGGCACCTTCGTGCTGGACCCTGCGTCCCGCCCGGCCTCAGCCCCTTGGCGGTATGACGACGCCCATGACCTGCGGGACGTCTTCCAGACGCGGGTGCTGATCGAGGCGGAACTGTGCCGGCTGGCCGCGACCGCCATGACGCCGCCGGTCCTTTCGGACCTGAACGCTGCGGCGCAGGCCTTCGAGGACGCCTGGGGTTCGGGCGACCTGATGGCCCATGTCGAGGCGGACCTTGCGTTTCACCTCGGCATCGCCGCGGCCTGCCCCAACCGGATGCTGACGAACCTTTATCGCACGGTCCAGCAGCTTCTGACGGAAACCCAGCGGCATCCCATCCCGAACACGAACCCCGACCGGATGCGGCAATCCATCGCCGAGCACTGGGGAATCGTCGAGGCGCTGGACCGTGGCGACGGCGCGGCGGCCGCTGAAAGGATGCGCGACCACGTCCGCAACACCGCGCGGGCAGCGGGGGTCGAGCTGTGATCGTGCCGGTTCGTGCCGTATCAAGCGACCGGCCTTCTTCACCTTGGGGACCAGCGGGTTGGCAGGCGGGGCGCCGCTGCCGCCCGAGGTCCAGGCACGGTTCGAGACGACCTTCGGGGTGCCGCTGGTGAATGCCTAGAGGCCCCGTGTTCCGTCAGGCCGCGCGATAATCAGCGATCATGGCGCGCAGTTCTGCCTCGTCGGGGCGGCCGAAGCTCGACCGGCTGCCGATGATGAAGGTCGGGGTGCCGATCAGGCCGAAATGGCTGGCCATCATCTCGGACTGGGCGATGTGGTCGCTGACGGGCTGCGTGTCCATGTCGGCGCGCAGCCGCGCCTCGTCCAGCCCCACGCGGCGGGCGGTGCGTAGAACCGTCGCTTCCTCGGCCCTGCCTTTCATCTGCAGCAGCGCCGTGTGGAACGCCCAGTATTTCCCCTGCGTCCGCGAGGCCAGCGCCGCCCGTGCGGCATAGACCGACCCCTCTCCGAACACCGGCCATTCGCGCAGCACCAGTTGCAGCCCCGTGTCGGTGCGCAGAAGACGGGCAACCGTCGGCAGGCCGGCGCGGCAATGCGGGCAGTTGTAGTCGAAGAACTCGACCATCACCGCAGTGGGCCGCGCCGCGCCGATCGCCGGGGCGTTGGGGTCCTGTTCCAGCGCCTTGCGGATGACGGGGGGGACCGGGTTCGCCTTGGGCGTGGACTGGGCCAGCGCCGGCACGGCGGCACATCCGGCCAAAGCCACAAATCCGGTCAGCATATGGCGTCGGGTCGGCATCGTGGGTCCTGTCCTGCTGAACATGTCGCGGCCACCTTGCAGGCTGCGCGCGCCGGACGCGAGGCCACCGGCGTTCACATCTGGTCACGGACCGGCGACGCCGGCAAAGCGGCGGCCCGCTGCGGCGGTTGGTAGGCCCGGAGGGACTTGAACCCCCAACCAAGGCGTTATGAGCGCCCTGCTCTGACCATTGAGCTACGGGCCCCGCCTTGGGCCGCCGTGGCAAGGCTGTCGCAAATGCAGCGCGTGCGGTCAAGCGGCGGACGCGCCCGCGGCGGGCGGCGCGATTGCCCCGCCGCGGGGGCTGCGCTATGTCTGCCGCGCGTCAGCCCCATTCCAGCGCAAAGGACCCCACCATGACCGACAGCCGGCCGCAGGGCCTGACCTATGCCCAGGCGGGGGTGGATATCGATGCCGGCAATGCGCTGGTCGACCGGATCAAGCCCGCCGCGGCGGCGACGGCCCGAACCGGGGTGATGGACGCGCTGGGGGGCTTTGGCGCGTTGTTCGATCCGCGCGCGGCGGGGTTCACCGATCCGATCCTGGTCGCGGCGACCGATGGCGTAGGAACCAAGCTGCGCATCGCCATCGACACGGGCGAGCTGGACGCCATCGGCATCGACCTGGTCGCCATGTGCGTCAACGATCTGGTCTGCCAGGGGGCCGAGCCGCTGTTCTTTCTGGATTACTTCGCGACCGGCAAGCTGCGCGTGGACGAGGCCGCCCGCGTCATCGCCGGGATCGCCGAGGGCTGCCGGCGGTCCGGCTGCGCCCTGATCGGCGGCGAGACGGCCGAGATGCCGGGCATGTACCACGGCGGCGACTTTGACCTTGCGGGGTTCGCGGTGGGCGCCATGGAACGGGGAACGCAGCTGCCGCAAGGCGTGGCGGCGGGCGACGTGCTGCTGGGGCTGGCGTCGGACGGGGTTCATTCCAACGGCTATTCGCTGGTGCGCAAGGTGGTCGAGCAGGCCGGCCTGGGCTGGGACGACCCCGCGCCCTTTGCCGACGGACCGCTGGGGCGCGCACTGCTGACGCCCACGCGGCTTTACGTCCGCCCGGTGCTGGACGCGATCCGTGCCGGCGGCGTGCACGCCGTGGCCCATATCACCGGCGGCGGCATCACCGAGAACCTGCCCCGCGTGCTGCCCGCGGGGCTGGGGGTCGAGGTCGATCTGGACGCATGGACCCCGCCTGCGGTCTTTGGCTGGATGTCCGCCGTCGCAGGCATCCCGCAGGCCGAGATGCTCAAGACCTTCAACAGCGGGATCGGCATGGTGCTGGTGGTTGCGCCGGATCGCGCCGACGCGCTGGCGGCGGTGCTGTCCGAGGCAGGCGAGCGGGTCTGCCACCTGGGTCGCGTGGCCGGGGGGCAGGGCGTCCGCTACAGCGGCAAGCCCTGGTGAAACGGGTCGCCATCCTGATTTCCGGCGGCGGATCGAACATGATGGCGCTGGTCGCCAGCATGACCGGCGATCATCCGGCCCGCCCGGTGCTGGTGGCCTCGAACGATCCCGGCGCCGCAGGGCTGGGCAAGGCGGCGGCACTGGGCATTCCGGTCGCGGCGGTCGATCACCGTGCCTTTGGCGGCAACCGCGGGGGCTTCGAGGCCGCCCTGCTGGGACCGCTGCTTGACGCACGGCCCGACATCATCTGCCTGGCGGGCTTCATGCGGATCCTGACGCCCGGGTTCGTGGACCGCTTTGCCGGACGAATGCTGAACATCCACCCCTCGCTGCTGCCGCTGTATCCGGGCCTGAACACCCATGCCCGCGCCTTGGCGGCCGGTGACGTGCAGGCGGGGGCCAGCGTGCATCTGGTCACCTCGGCGCTGGACGACGGCCCGATCCTGGGACAGGCGCGGGTGCCGGTCCATCCGGGCGACACGCCGGAGACGCTGGCGGCCCGCGTGCTTGCGGCCGAACACAGGCTTTACCCGGCCGTGCTGCGCCGCTTCGCCGCGGGGCAGACCGACCGCGTCGATCTCTAGAGCTTTCCTGGCCGACATCGTCGGGGGCGCGGGGGCCGCGCCCCCCGGTTCCTAGCGTTCCGGCAGCAGGCCGCGCGGGGCGAACCGCAGCACCAGCAGCAGCACCGCGCCCATGGCGATGAACCGCATCTGCGGGGCGCTGTCGATCAGGTGGGTGCGGATGGGGCCATCGGGCAGGGGCGCGGTCAGCAGCGCCATCGCGGCCGGCCCCCAGACCTCGGCCTTGATCCACAGGAACCAGATCAGCAACGCGCCCAGCACCGCGCCCCAGTTGTTGCCCGACCCGCCGACAATCACCATCACCCAGATCAGGAAGGTATAGCGCAGCGGGTTATAGCCGCCGGGCGCCATGAGCCCGTCCAGGGTGATCATCATCGCGCCCGCTAGCCCGATCACGGCAGAGCCGATGACGAACAGCTGCAGGTGGCGGCGCGTGACATCCTTGCCCATGGCCGAGGCCGCGATTTCGTTGTCGCGGATGGCGCGCATCATGCGCCCCCAGGGCGAGCGCAGCGCCAGTTCCGACAGCGCGATCAGCGCGACCAGCACCACCACGAACAGCCCGGCGTAGCACAGCTTGACCCAGATGCCGGACGCGGTGGCCACGTCCATGCCCCAGCCGGCCGCGCGGGCGACGAACGCGGGGTCGGCCTGCAGGTCCAGCTCGTACGGCACGGGCCGGGGCACGCCCGTCATGTTCAGAACGCCGCGCGCCAGCCAGCCTTCGTTCTTGAGGACGGCGATGATGATCTCGCCGATGCCCAGGGTGGCGATGGCCAGATAATCCGACCGCAGCCCCAGCGCGACCTTGCCCACCGCCCAGGCGGCGGCGGCGGCGAACAGCGCGCCCACGGGCCAGGACAGCAGCACCGGCAGGCCCAGTCCGCCGATGTTGCCGGCCTTGGCCGGGTTGTTGGATTCGATCGCGGCGACAGCGGGGTCCAGGACCGCGCGGAACAGCACATAGCCGGCCAGAACGACGACCGCGGCCGCCGGCACGCGCCAGACCGGCGGGGTGCGCCGGGCGACCGCCGCGGCCAGGGCGAGGGCGCCCAGCCCCGCGGCCAGCGCCAGCAGGACGCGCGGTCCCCCCGCTGCCCAGGCCCCCGGAACCGCCGGGGTCGCGATCAGCACCGGCGCCAGCCCGCCCAGCGCCAGGAACCCTACGACGCCCGCGTTGAACAGCCCGCCATACCCCCAGATCATGTTGACGCCCAGCGCCGTCACGGCCGAGATCAGGCCCATGTTCAGGATCGTCAGCGCGCTGTTCCACGACCCGGAAAACCAGGCGTTCGACAGCGTTCCCTCCAGCACATAGAGCAGCGCCACGGCGGCAAACAGCAGCGGCGCGCGCAGCGGGCTGGCAGGCGCATCGGCCCGGCGGGTGGATGACATCGGCGGCCCCTTAGTACGACTTGCCGCGGAACAGGCCGGTCGGCTTGACCAGCAGCACCACGATCAGGATGACGAAACTGACGGCGAACTTGTATTCCGTGGACAGCAGTTGCAGCAGGCTCGCAGGCTCGAACCCCAGGTACTCGGCGATCTTCTTCCAGGGATAGGTCAGCGCCACCTCGGAGAACGCGATGACGAAACCGCCCGCCACCGCCCCCAGCGGGTTGCCCAGGCCCCCCACGATGGCGGCCGCGAAGATCGGCAGAAGGATCTGGAAATAGTTGAAGGCCTTGAAGGACTTATCAAGGCCGTACAGAACCCCGGCGGTGACCGCCAACGCGGTGGCGATGATCCAGGTCAGGCGCACGACCCGTTCGGGATCGATCCCCGACAGCAGAGCCAGATCCTCGTTGTCGGCATAGGCCCGCATCGCCTTTCCCGACCGCGTGCGGTTCAGGAAGGCAAACAGCGCCCACACCGCGGCCGCGGTCAGAACCAGCGTGATCGCCTGCGTGGTCCGCAGGGCCAGCCCTTCGTCCAGTCCGGTCATCGCCTTGAACTGCGGGACCGACACGACGAACCGTGCGCCGTCCGCGAACTGGATCTCGTCCACCCCGATCAGAAGGCGGGTCAGCCCGTTCATCACGAACATCACGCCGACCGACGCCATGACGACCACGATCGGCGCGGCCTTGACCCGGCGGTAATGGCGATAGACCAGCCGATCGGTGACCAGCACCAGAACCGCCGTCAGCGCAATGGCCAGGGGCAGCGCCAGCAGCGCGCTAGGCAACGGTCCAAGACTGATCCCAAGCGCTTGCAGGCCCCAGGTCAGCAGGATCGTGATCCCGGTGCCAAAGGCCATGGTGTCGCCGTGGGCAAAGTTGGAAAACCGCAGGATGCCGTAGATCAGCGTGACCCCCAGCGCGCCCAGCGCCAGCTGCGCCCCATAGGCCGAGGCCGGAATCACGACGAAGTTCAGGATCGCGACAAGCGCGTTGAGCAGGTCCATCAGTCCTCTCTGGGGCAGATGCGGGCGCGCGGGGCGCAATCGGCGGCTCGCCGGGGCGGGGTCGGTGCGGGGCGGCGGCGGTGGGCCATGAGGTCAGTCGCCGCTCATGGCGCGGCAGCTACCATGCCACGTCGTGACGCCGTCGGAAAAACTGGCGGTATAGGTAAAGCTGCGGTGGTCACGCTCGATGTACAGCGTCTCGGCCCCGGCATCGAAGATCAGCGTCCGGCCGCGCTTGAAGAACCGGGCCGGAACGGCGTCGCCCCGGCCCGTCATCACCGGGTGCGCGGCCCAGGGGTCGTCCACGCGCACGATGCGAGCAGGGCCGGGGGCAGGGGCCGCAGTTCCGGCCCCCAGGGCGCCCGAGGCGTCCATGGGCGGCGGGTCGGCCGAACAGACCAGCACCGTGACGCCGGCCGCGCCGGGAACCAGTGCATCGGGGGGCAGGGGGGCCTCGGGCCGCAGGTCTGCCGGATCGTGCACGGGCCGATGGGGATCGCCGCCGGCGCCGGCGGCGACCGTGCTGGCGGCGCCGTCGGTGGCCGTCAGGGCTGCGGCAGGGATCGTGGACGACAGGACGGCGGCGGCGAGCCAAGACGCCAGGGCCGCACCAGGGCGCAGGGCGGGCGACAATGGGGCGGGGCGTGCCATCCTCAGCCCCCCAGGAAGGTGCGGCGCACCTCGGGGTCGGCCATCAGCTCGGCCCCCGTGCCGGTATAGCGGTTGGCGCCCTGCACCAGCACATAGCCGACATCCGCGATGTCCAGCGCCTGCTTTGCGTTCTGTTCCACCATCAGGATCGAGATGCCGCTGCGCGCGATCTCGATGATGCGGTCGAACAGCTCGTCCATGACGATGGGCGACACGCCTGCGGTCGGCTCGTCCAGCATCAGCAGCTTGGGCTGGGTCATCAGCGCGCGGCCCACGGCGACCTGCTGGCGCTGGCCGCCCGACAGCTCGCCCGCGTTCTGGCGGCGCTTGTCGGCAACGGCGGGAAACAGGTCATAGACCTGCGCCATCGTCGCCCGGACATCGTCGTTGCGGATATAGGCGCCCATCTCCAGGTTCTCCTCGACCGTCATGGTCGGGAAGACATTGGCGACCTGCGGCACGAACCCCATGCCGGCGCGCACGCGGTCCTGCGGGTTCAGCGCCGAGATGTCCTGCCCGTCCAGCCGGACGCTGCCCTCGCGCAGGGTCAGCATCCCGAAGATGGCCTTCATCGCGGTAGACTTGCCCGCGCCGTTGGGGCCCACGATCACGGCGATCTGGCCCTTTTCCACGGCCAGCGTGCAGCCGTTCAGGATGTCGGCCTTGCCATAGCCGCCGCGCATCGCCTCGCCGATCAGGAACGGATCGCCGGCGCGGCCGGGCTGGACGGGACCGCTGCCCCGCGTTCCATCGGCGGTGCCGGCCGGGCGCGGGTTCACGATCGAGGCGTCGCGGTTGCCGCGGTTGGCGAACGGATCGCTCATGCCCCCACCATCGCCTTGTTCTTCAGGCCGCGGCCCAGATAAGCCTCGATCACGGCCTCGTTTTCCATGATGTGGGCGGCCGGACCCTCGGCCAGCACCTTGCCTTCGGCCATGACGATCACCGGGTCGCACAGCTTGCCGATGAAATCCATGTCATGCTCGATCACGCAGAAGGTATAGCCGCGCTCGCGGTTCAGGCGGATGATCGCGTCGGCGATGGTACCCAGAAGGGTGCGGTTCACGCCCGCGCCCACTTCGTCCAGAAAGACGATCTTGGCGTCCACCATCATGCAGCGGCCCAGTTCCAGCAGCTTTTTCTGCCCACCCGACAGGTTGCCGGCCTTTTCCTCGGCGACATGGCTGATGGTCAGGAAGTCCAGCACCTCGTCGGCGCGGGCGCGCAGGGCCGCCTCCTCGGCGCGGATGGCGCCGCGCTTGATCCAGGCGTTCACCAGCGTCTCGCCGGTCTGGCGGGACGGAACCATCATCAGGTTCTCGCGCACCGTCATCGACGCGAACTCGTGCGCCATCTGAAAGGTCCGCAGCAGGCCCTTGTGGAACAGCTGGTGCGGGGCCAGGCCGGTGATGTCCTCGCCGTCCATCTCGACCCGCCCCGAGGTCGGCGGCAGCACGCCCGCGATCACGTTGAACAGCGTGGACTTGCCCGCGCCGTTGGGGCCGATCAGCCCGGTGATCGAGCCGGTGCGGATGCTCAGGCTGGCCCCGTCGACGGCGCGAAAGCCGCCGAAATGCCGGTGCAGGTCATGGACCCGGATCATTGCCTTACCCCCTGTGGCCCGGCCGGGCGGCGCGCCCCTTGGCCGGGTGGCCCTTCGGATTGGCGGCCCTGGCGGGCGCCGCCCCTGAAGGGGCCGTCATCGTTGCGCAACCCGGCGCGGCTGGCGCCGGGTCGCCTCGTCCACCGCGCCTCAGCGCATGCCCACGACGTTCATCTTGCCGCCCTTGAAGTCCACCTCGCGGAAGACGCCGGCGCTTTCGCCCGGTCCGACCAGCTCGACCGAGGTTGCGCCGTCATAGTCGATGTCGGTCCCCGCGGCGAGCAGGTCCAGCGCCTTGGCCAGTTCGCCCGCGCCGATCTTTTCGCCCGGCGCGTTGGCCACGTCCAGCACCTTGTCCTTGTAGACCTTGGGGTCGGCGGACTGGGCCGCCTGCATGGCCAGCAGGATCAGCGCGGCCGAATCGTAGGATTCGGCGGCAAAGGCGGTGGTGCCGTCAAACCCGTTCGCGGTGGCCAGGGCCACGAAGGCATCGCGGCCCGGCCCCTCGGACGAGGGGTTCTGGCCGAACGAGGTTTCCAGCTCGCTGCCGAACCTGGTGACAAGCGACTCGCTCACCATCCCGTCGGGGAAGACGAAGGTGTCGAACGCGCCCGCGTCCAGCGCCCCGCGCACGATGCCCGAGCCGCCCTGATCGACGTAGCCGGCGACGACCAGCGCCTCGCCGCCCGCGGCGGCCAGCGCGCCGACCTCGGCCGAGTAGTCGGCCTTGCCGTCGTCATGGGAGGTGATGCTCGTGACGGTGCCGCCCTTGGCCTCGAACGAGGACTTGAACGCCTCGGCCAGGCCCTTGCCGTAGTCGTTGTTGGTGTAGGTCACGGCGACGGACTTGAGGCCCCGGTCCAGGATGACGTCGGTCATCACCTCGCCCTGGCGGGCGTCGGACGGCGAGGTGCGGAAGAAGAACCCCTTGTCGTCGATGTCGGTCAGCGCGGGCGACGTGGCCGACGGCGAGATCATCACCATGCCGTTGGGCACCGCCACCTTTTCCAGGCTGGCGATCGTCTCGCCCGAACACATGCCGCCCACGATGCCGTTCACCTTTTCGGACCTCACCAGCCGCTCGACCGCCGCGACGGCCGCAGCCGCGTCGGCGCAGGTGTTGTCGGCCTGAACGGAGGTGACGGTCGATCCGCCCAGCAGCTTGCCGGACTCGCTGGCCTCCTTCATCGCCAGCTCAGCGCCCTTGGCCATGTTCGGCGACATCGATTCCAGCGGCCCCGTGAACCCCATCGAGATGCCGATCTTGATGTCCTCGGCCGCGGCGGCGCCTGCGGTCAGGGCGGCGGCGGCGGTGGCCAGAAGCAGTTTTTTCATTCGTTCTCTCCCATGTTGGACCGGAGTCCTGCGCGAACCTAGAGTCGCCCTGTGCGAAAAGAAAGTGTCGTGTGGGTGGCGCCCTGCGCCGTCCGCCGCGTTACCCGGACGCGGCCGGGACGCCTGGGGCCGTGGCCGGGGACAGGCCCCGCGCCCGGAACGGCGTGGCGCCATACTGCGCGCGGAAGCATTTCGAGAAATGCGCCGTCGAGGAAAAGCCGCAGGCCAGCGCCACCTCGATCACCGGCATGTCCGTCTGGGCCAGCAGGTTGCGCGCCCGCGCCAGCCGCGTTTCCATGTAATAGCGTTTCGGCGTGCGGTTCAGATAGCGCGCAAACAGCCGTTCCAGCTGGCGCATCGACATGCCCGCGTCGCGGGCCAGCACGGCCGGGCTGATCGGGTCCTCGAGGTTGGCCTCGATCCGGGCGATGACGGCCGCAAGCCGCGGATGGCGCACCCCGATGCGCGAGGGGATGGACGGGCGCTGGCTGTCGTCCTCGGCCCGGACCTGGGTGGTGATCAGCTGGTCGGCCACCAGGGCCGCCAGGTCGGGACCATGCTCGCGCCCGATCAGCCGCAGCATCAGGTCGATGGGCGAGGTGCCCCCCGCCGCCGTCAGGCGCGATCCGTCGTCCACGAAGACCGTGCGATAAAGGTCCACCCCGTCGAACGCCTCGGCAAAGCCGTCATGGTTTTCCCAGTGGATGGTGGCCCGCCTGCCGTCCAGCAGCCCCGCCTGCGCCAGCGCCCAGGCCCCGGTGCAAAGCCCGCCCACCGCCGCGGCCTGGCGCGCACTGCGGCGCAACCAGGACAGGACCGGCGGCGTGACCGCCTGCGCGACATCCAGTCCGCCGCAGACCAGCACGACATCCCCGGGCTGGGCCGCGACGTCCAGCCCGTGATCCAGCGCCATGCGCGCGCCGGCCGAACAGGTGGCATCCACCCCGCCCGCGCCGACCAGCCGCCAGTCGTAGAGGGTGCGCCCGCTGACCCGGTTGGCCAGCCTGAGCGGCTCGACTGCCGCGGCAAACGAGATCAGCGTGAAGCGGTCGAGCAACAGGAACAGAAACCGCCGCGGCCGGGCAGGGTGGGGGGGCAAGAGGGCGGCGGGGCTGGGCATGGCGGCATCCTGGCGACCGGCGGAGATAATGAGAACGGGCCGGACCATGCAAGCCATATGGCACGCCGCAGGGCAGCGGCGCGCGCGGGACAGCGGAGGCGCGGCGGCGGGACAAGCCCCCCATGCGGGTGGGCGCCCCGGGCGGGTGGCGAGGCCGCGCGCGTGCGGCAGGGGCGCTGGCGATCCGCGCGGGCGGGCAGGGGCGATCCCGCGCGGGGCGCCGCCCTTTGCGGGGGCCGGCTGGTCCCCGGCCTTTCCCTTTGGCCCCCGGTCGCCTATAACCACGGGGTTCCAAGGAGGATCTCATGGCCCAGACCACCCAAGCCCCTCGTGCCCTGTCCGGTGCTGCCGCGCCGTCCGACTGGCAGCGCGGCGGCTGGCGGGCCTATCCGCGCGTCCAGATGCCGGATTATCCCGACACGTCCGCCCTGAACGCGGTCGAGGCGCAGCTTGCCCGTTTCCCCCCGCTGGTCTTTGCCGGCGAGGCGCGCCGCCTGCGCGCGCACCTGGCCGACGCGGCGCAGGGGCGGGCATTCCTGTTGCAGGGCGGCGACTGCGCCGAAAGCTTTGCCGAGTTCAGCGCCGACAACATCCGCGACACCTTCAAGGTGATGCTGCAGATGGCCGTCGTGCTGACCTGGGGGGCGCAGATGCCCGTCATCAAGGTCGGCCGCATGGCGGGCCAGTTCGCCAAGCCGCGCAGCGCGCCCACCGAGGTGATCGCCGGGCGCGAACTGCCCAGCTATCGCGGCGACATCATCAACGGCTTTGACTTCACCGAGGCCGCGCGGGTCCCCGATCCCGTCCGCATGCTGCAGGCCTATACCCAGGCCGCCGCCAGCCTGAACCTGTTGCGGGCCTTTTCCACCGGCGGCTACGCCGACATCCACCGCGTGCAAAGCTGGATCGGCGATTTCACCGACGGGCCCGAGGCCGCGCGCTATCGCGACATCGCCGACCGGATCAGCGACGCCATGGCCTTCATGCAGGCGGCGGGCGTCACCGCCGAAACCGCGCATGAGCTTGGCAGCGTCGAGTTCTACACCAGCCACGAGGCGTTGCTGCTGGAGTACGAGGAGGCGCTGGCGCGCATCGATTCGACCACCGGCCTGCCGGTCGCGGGGTCGGGCCACATGCTGTGGATCGGCGATCGCACGCGTCAGGTGGACGGCGCGCACGTCGAATTCTGCCGCGGCGTGCAGAACCCGATCGGTCTGAAATGCGGACCCTCGATCAGCGCCGACGACCTGAAAAGGCTGATGGCGCGGCTCAACCCCGCCAACGAGGCCGGCCGCCTGACGCTGATCGCGCGCTTTGGCGCGGGGCAGGTGGGCGACCACCTGCCGCGCCTGATCCGCACCGTGCAGCAAGAGGGGGCGCAGGTCGTGTGGTCGTGCGACCCCATGCACGGCAACACGGTCAAGTCGGCCTCGGGCTACAAGACGCGGCCGTTCGATTCGGTGCTGCGCGAGGTGCGCGAGTTCTTCGCCGTCCACGCCGCCGAGGGCACGATTCCCGCCGGCGTGCATTTCGAGATGACCGGCCAGGACGTGACCGAATGCACCGGCGGCGTGCGCGCCGTGACGGACGAGGACCTGTCGAGCCGCTATCACACCGCCTGCGACCCGCGCCTGAACGCCAGCCAGTCGCTGGAGCTGGCCTTCCTGGTCGCCGAGGAACTGCGCGCCCGCCGGACCGGCACCGCTGCGGGCCTGCGCGACGCGGTCTGATCGGGGTCACGGCCTCCAGGTGGCGTCGGCCCCGGCAGGCGCGCCACGGGTGACGTCAAGGCGACGCCCCCAAAGGGGGCCGCGGTCAGTCGCCGTTGCGCGGGATGACGCGAAAGGCCGCGCGCCGGGATTGCGGCGTGTCGGCGGGCCGGTCGATCAGCGGCGTCGGCGCCTTTGACAGCGGCGCGGCCTGCCACGGCGCCGGCTGTTCGGCAAAGCCGGCAGCCGAGGGCCAGGGGTCGAGCACCCGCGCCCCCTCGATCACCGGGATCAGCGTCTCGGCGATCAGGTCGAAACGGCGGGGCGCGGACCCGATCTCTCCGGTGCTGACAAGGCAGCCGAGCGCGCGTGTCACGTCCCCGAGATCCGAGCGCAGCGGCAACAGCAGCATCTGTCCCGACAGGGCGGGGCGGCCATAGCCTGCGGCGGCCGTCAGGCCCAGCTGGACGATCTGCGGCCCCTTGAAGACGGTTTCCAGCACGTCCGAAAGCCGCCCCCGCGACGAGGGCGACAGGAACGCGCACAGCGGCATGCCCCGGACCTCCATCCCCATCAGGTCGATCAGGTGCCGCCCCGCCAGACGAAACCGCGCGGCGCCCGGTGCGACCCGTTCCAGCACGAAGGCAAAGTCCAGCGCCCGGCGCAGGCCGCGCGGCTCGACATCGGCGCGCGTGGGAATGGCGCGGCCGACGCGCAGCGACTGCCAGTAATCGCGCAGGTCCGCGACGATGCGGGCGGGCTGGACAGGGTCGAAATCGGCCAGCCGCAGGACCCGGTCGCCGCCTGCGCCGTCCCCCTGGGCAAGGGGGCGAATGCAGGCCGGTCCCGGGATCTCGGGACCGGAGGGGCTGTCGGTTCTGTCGTTGCGCTCGTCCATTCCGTCATCCTGGCCTGACCGGCTGCGCGCGGGCGGCCGGGAACACCCCCAGTCTAGCGCAGCCGGCCTGCGAACGTGAGCAACAAGTTTACGGCTGGTTAAAGCGCGAGTGAATGACCGCGATACACCAAGGGGTTGTGGCGCGCCACGGGTTGACCTGCCCCCGTCGTCTCGGCCAAGTGGGGCGGGCCGGCAAAGGGAATGGAATGCAGCGCAGGGGATTGTTGATCATCGTGTCCTCGCCCTCGGGGGCGGGCAAGTCCACGCTGGCGCGGCGGCTGATGGAGTGGGACCCCACGCTTCGGTTTTCGGTGTCGGCCACGACGCGGCCCCCGCGCCCCGGCGAGGTGGACGGCCGGCACTATCATTTCACCGATCGCGCGGCCTTTCGCGCCATGGTCGAGGCCGGGCAGATGCTCGAGCACGCCGAGGTGTTCGGCAATTTCTACGGCAGCCCCCGCGGCCCCGTCGAGGCGGCGATGGCCGAGGGGCGCGACACGCTGTTCGACGTGGACTGGCAGGGCGGACAGCAGATCCGCGCCTCGGCGCTGGGGCCGCATGTGGTGTCGGTGTTCATCCTGCCCCCCAGCCTGGCCGAGCTGGAGCGGCGCCTGCGCGGGCGCGGCCAGGACGACGAGGCGGTGATCCGCGACCGGATGCGCAAGAGCCGCGACGAGATCAGCCACTGGGCGGAATACGACTATGTGCTGGTCAACGACGACCTGGACGCAACCGAGGGCGACCTGCGCGCCATCCTGACGGCCGAGCGGCTGCGGCGCGACCGGCGCCCCGCGCTGGGCCCGTTCGTCAAGGCCCTGATGGAGGAACAGGCATGATCTGGGAACTGGACGGAGTCGCGCCGCGGATCGCCCCGGACGCCTGGGTGGCGCCGGACGCGCAGCTGATCGGCCGCGTCGAGCTGGAGGACGAGGCCAGCGTCTGGTGGGGCGCCGTGCTGCGCGCCGACAACGAGCCCATCCGCGTGGGCCGCGGATCGAACGTGCAGGACCTGTGCGTCTTTCACACCGACCCCGGTTGCCCGCTGACCATCGGGCAGGATGTGACGGTGGGCCATCGCGCCATGCTGCACGGCTGCACGATCGGGGACGGGGCCTTGGTCGGCATGGGCGCCACGATCCTGAACGGTGCGGTGATCGGGGCGGGCGCGCTGATCGGGGCGGGCGCGCTGATCGCCGAAGGCAAGGAGATCCCGCCCGGCGCGCTGGTGATGGGCGCGCCCGGCAAGGTGGTGCGGATGCTGGACGCCGACGCGGTCGCGCGCCTGCGCGGATCGGCCGCCCATTATCGAGCCAACGCCGCGCGCTATCGCGCCGGCCTGCGGTCGGTGGGCTGACGGGGCGCGGCTGGTGGACAGCGACCGGCTGCAACAGATTTGCGAGGTCGTGCCGGTGGCCATGCTGGTCGTGGACCCCGCCGGTTGGGTCGCCGCGGCGAACGCCGCAAGCACGGCGATGTTCGGCAACGACCCGATCGGCCGGCCGTTCGTGACGGTGGTGCGCCAGCCCGCGGTGAACCGGGCGCTGGACTGGGTGCTGAAGCCCGAAGGACCCCCACCCGCGGGCCTGCCCGCGCGTGCGGGGGCTGCCCGGCTGGCAGCCACGATCAGCGCGCAGGGGCGCGATCTGAGCACCGTCGTGACCGTGTCGCCGCTGGCCGTCCAGGGCGGGCACGGCGCGGCCGTGGTGATCGAGGACAGCACGGGCGTCGAGCACGCCGAGCAGATGCGCCGCGACTTCGTCGCCAACGTCAGCCATGAGCTGCGCACGCCCCTGACCGCGCTGATGGGCTTCATCGACACGCTGCGCGGCCCGGCGCGCAACGACGCGGCCGCGCAGGAACGGTTTCTGGACATCATGGCGCGCGAGGCCGGGCGCATGAACCGCCTGATCGCCGACCTTCTGTCGCTGAGCCGGGTCGAGGGCGAGGAGCGTCGCCGCCCGGCCGAGATCGTCGATCTTGCCGGACTGATCCGCAGCGTCGCAGCGACGACCGGACCCGCGGCGCGCGAAAGCGGCGTCACGCTGACGCTGCGCGGCACGGCCCAGCCCGTCCGCCTGCCGGGCGACGCCGACCAGATCATGCAGGTGTTCCACAATCTGTTCGAGAACGCGATCAAGTACGGCGGCGGCCAGGTCACGGTGACGCTGACCCGCATTCCGCATGAACCCGCCCTGCGCGGTCCCGGCTGGGCGACCGAGGTGGCCGACAACGGCGACGGGATCGAGGCGCTGCACCTGCCGCGGCTGACCGAACGCTTCTATCGCGTGGACACGCACCGGTCGCGTGAAAAGGGCGGCACGGGGCTGGGACTGGCGATCGTCAAGCACATCGTCGCCCGTCATCGCGGCCGGCTGAAGATCGACAGCGAAAAGGGCCGGGGCAGCCGCTTCACCGTGATCCTGCCCGAGGCCGCCCCCGGCAGGGCGGCACCGGGCGCCGGCGGTCCGGGCATTGAGGCGCCGTCGAGCGGCGGGCAGGCCGGCTGAGACCGCGGCCGCCGCGGCCAGCGCGTCAGGCGTGGTCGGGCAGATCGCCGCGGATCGCCGCGGCAAAGGCCGTCCGGTAAAGCTGCGAAAGCTGGGCCAGCGGCGCCCGGTCGCCCCCCAGGTCCACGGCCTCGCCCCCGAAGCGGCCGACCACGGCGACCGGCACGCCCTCTGCTGCGGCATGGGCCGCCAGCGTCTCGGCGTTCGCGGCAGGGCAGGCGACCAGATAGCGGGCCTGGTCCTCGCCGAAGAGCTGAGCGATGTCGCTGCTGTCCAGCGTGACGCCGATGCCCGCCGCCTCGGCCATTTCAAAGGCCGCCAGCGCCAGCCCGCCGTCGGACAGGTCGCAGGCCGCATGGACCTGGCGGCGATTGGACAGCAGGAACGTGCCGTTGCGGCGCTCGGCCTCGAGGTCCACGGGCGGGGCGTCTCCGGCCTCGATCCCCCAGGCCTCGGCGGCCAGCGCCGACTGGCCCAGGTGCCCGGCGGCCGCCCCGATCATCACCGCGACGTCGCCCGGGCCGGGCCGGCCTGCGATCAGGTGGTCGAGATCCTCGATCAGCCCGACCGCGCCGATGGTGGGGGTGGGCAGGATCGCCTGGCCGTCGGTTTCGTTGTAAAGGCTGACGTTGCCGGACACGATCGGCATGTCCAGCGCCTCGCAGGCCTGCCCGATCCCCCGGATCGCGCCGACCAGTTGGCCCATGATCTCGGGCTTTTCGGGATTGCCGAAGTTCAGGTTGTCGGTCGCGGCCAGCGGCCGGGCGCCCACCGCGACAAGGTTGCGCCACGCCTCGGCCACGGCCTGGCGTCCGCCCTGCACGGGGTTCGCCTTGACATAGCGGGGGGTCACGTCGCTGGTGAAGGCCAGCGCCTTGTTCGTGCCGTGGACGCGCACGACGCCCGCGCCAAGGCCCGGCTTGCGGATCGTGTCGCCGCCGACCTGGCTGTCATACTGTTCCCAGACCCAGGCTTTGTGGGCGTAGCTGGGCGAGCCGATCAGCGTCCGCAGGGCCGCGATCGGCGCCATGTCGGGCAGGGCGGGCATCGGGGCGGCAGCAGGGGTTTCGACCCAGGGACGGTTGTATTCCGGCGCGCTCGACGACAGCTTCGACAGCGGCAGGTCGGCCTTGACGTGGTTGCCGTGCAGGATCAGGAAACGGTCCTCGGCGATGGTTTCGCCCACGATTGCGAAATCAAGGTCCCATTTCTCGAAGATCGCGCGCGCCTCGGCCTCCTTCTCGGGCTTGAGGACCATCAGCATCCGTTCCTGGGACTCCGACAGCATCATCTCATAGGCCGTCATCGCCGTCTCGCGGGTGGGCACCCGGTCCAGGTCCAGCCGGATGCCGAGACCGCCCTTGTCGCCCATCTCGACCGCCGAGCAGGTCAGTCCCGCAGCGCCCATGTCCTGGATCGAGATCACCGCGTCGGTCTGCATCAGCTCGAGGCAGGCTTCGAGCAGGCATTTCTCGGTGAAGGGGTCGCCGGCCTGCACGGTGGGACGCTTGTCCTCGATCGTGTCGTCGAACTCGGCGCTGGCCATGGTGGCCCCGCCCACGCCGTCGCGGCCGGTCTTGGCGCCGAGATAGACGACCGGCATCCCGACGCCAGACGCGGCGGAATAGAAGATGCGGTCGGCCTGCGCCAGCCCGGCGGCAAAGGCGTTGACCAGGCAGTTGCCGTCATAGGCGCGGTGGAACCGCACCTCTCCGCCGACGTTCGGCACGCCGAAGGCGTTGCCATAGGCGCCGATCCCCTCGACCACGCCCTTGACCAGATGGGCGGTGCGGGGATGTTCGGGACGACCGAACGACAGCGCGTCCATCGCCGCGATCGGGCGCGCGCCCATGGTGAACACGTCGCGCAGGATGCCGCCGACGCCGGTTGCGGCGCCCTGATGCGGCTCGATATAGCTGGGGTGATTGTGGCTTTCCATCTTGAAGACGACGGCCAGCTTTTGGCCATCGGGCCCGTCGCCGATGTCCACGACGCCCGCATTCTCTCCGGGGCCGCAGATCACCTGCGGGCCGGTGGTGGGCAGGGTCCGCAGCCATTTCTTGGACGACTTGTAGGAACAATGCTCGTTCCACATCGCCGAGAAGATGCCGAGTTCGGTGAAGGTCGGCTCGCGTCCCAGCAGGTCAAGGATGCGCTGGTATTCGTCGGGCTTCAGACCGTGGGCGGCGATCAGATCGTCGGTGATGGTCGGTTCCTGCATGATCCTGCGCCTTTGCCCTGCCCGTGATGCCCGGCTTTTACGGCTTGGGGGGGCACGAGGGAAGGGAGGATGCGAGCGCACCCGCGCGCCGGGCCATTCGCGCCGCCGGGCAAAAAAAAGCCGGGCATATGCCCGGCTCAAGTCCAACAGGGAGGTTGAAGGAACGGAAGTTGCCTTGCCGTCACCCTTCGAGATCGGAAATATGGGCAAGCTGCCCATCGTGCAAGCGCGAACATGATGCGGGTGCAGCATTCCGGCCATGCAGATGTTGCATGGGTGCAACGGATTGATGCGCGGCGAGGCAGGCTCATTCGCCCAGATTGCGCCGAAGTGACTGGATTTCCTCCAGAACGAAGTCGCGGAATGCCGCGACGCGGCGTGAACTGCGCAACTCTTCCGGGAAGGCCAGGAACACCGGCACCTCGGCGCTTTCGATGTCGGGCAGGACCCTGACCAGATGGGGAAAGTCCGTCACCAGATAGTCGGGCAGGATGCCGATTCCGACGTGGTTCAGCACCCCTTGCAGCACCCCGAAATAGCTGTTGATCAGCAGGGTCGAGGCCATGTTCTGCGCCAGCAGCGTCTGTGCAAGCACCGCGCCGGCCGAGACCTGGGGCGTGGCCGGGTTCTGGCAGATAAGCCGGTGGGGGGACAGGTCCGCCATGGTCCGGGGCGTGCCGACCCGGTCGAGATATTCTTTCGATGCGAACAGCCGGATGCGGATGTTCAGCAGCCGTCGCCGGATCAGGTCGGCCTGGCTGGGCTCCTTCATGCGGATGGCGATGTCCGCCTCTCGCATCGGAAGGTCCAGGACGCGCTCCTCCAGCAGCAGGTCGATCTTGAGATCGGGATAGCGCGCGTAAAGCTTGGCCAGGCGCGGCACCAGCCACAGCGTGCCGAAGCCGGTGGTCGTCGTGACCTTCAGCTCGCCGAAGACATGCTCTTCGCTGTCCTTGATTCGCGCGGCGGTCGTGTCCAGCTTGCGGGCCATGGCCTTTGTGGCCTCGAACAGCATCTCGCCCTGTTCGGTCAGGATCAGGCCGCGCGCATGGCGGTGGAACAGGGTCGTTCCCAGCGACTCCTCCAGCCCGCGGACCTGCCGGCTGACGGCGGATTGCGACAGGTGCAAGACATCGCCAGCATGGGTCAGGCTGCCTGCATCCGCAACCGCGTGGAATATCCGCAGCTTGTCCCAGTCCATTCTCGAACCCCGCCATTCGGCCGGCGCGGGCCAGCCATGCATTCGACGCAGCGCATACAGGCGTGAGGGCATAAAACAAAATGCTTTATCGGTCAGCAATTCTGACCTATACTGCACCAGCCGCCTCGGGAGGGATCAGATGAGCGTCCAGGATATTTCGCTGACCGATCGTTTCGACCTGTCCAAGCGCCACGTCCTGCTGAACGGGACGCAGGCGCTGGTCCGTCTGATGCTGATGCAGGCGGCGCGCGACAAGGCCGCGGGGCTGAACACCGCCGGTCTGTGCACCGGCTATCGCGGCTCGCCCCTGGGTGGGGTCGACCTGCAGATGATGAAATCAAGAACGCTGCTGGAGCCTGCGAACATCCTGTTCCAGCCGGGCCTGAACGAGGATCTGGCCGCGACCGCCATCTGGGGCAGCCAGCAGGCCGAACTGCGCGGCGAGGGGAAATACGACGGCGTCTTCGCCCTGTGGTATGGCAAGGGTCCGGGCGTGGACCGCACCGGCGACGTGATGCGCCACGCCAACATGGCGGGGTCATCGAAACATGGCGGCGTCGTCATGGCGATGGGCGACGACCACACCGGCGAATCCTCGACCGTGCTGCACCAGTCGGACTGGGCGATGGTGGACGCCTATATCCCCGTGCTGTCGCCCGCGGGCGTGCAGGAGATTCTGGACTTCGGCCTTTATGGCTGGGCGCTGAGCCGTTTCGCGGGCGTCTGGACGGGCCTCAAGACCATGAAGGACACGGTCGAGGCGACCAGCGTCGTGGACGGCGACCCCTTCCGCATGAACTTCGTCATCCCCGACGACTTCGTGATGCCGGACGGCGGGCTGAACATCCGCCTGGGCGACACGCCGGTCGCGCAAGAGGCGCGGATGATCGACTTCAAGCGGTTCGCGGCCGAGGCCTTTGCCCGCGCGAACCGCATCGACCGCCGCGTCTGGGGCAAGCCGGGCGCACGGATCGGCATCTGCGCCGCGGGCAAGAACTGGCTGGACGTGGTTCATGCGCTGTCGCTGCTGGGGCTTGACCAGGCCGAGGCCGAGCGGCTGGGCATCACCACCTACAAGATCGGCCAGACCTGGCCCTTGGACATGACCAGCTTTCACGAATGGGCCGAGGGGCTGGACCTGATCATCGTGGTCGAGGAAAAGCGCAAGCTGATCGAGGTGCAGGTCAAGGAGGCGATCTTCGACGACCGCCGCGGCCGCCGCGTCTATGGCTGGCACAAGGGCGACACCTGGGAACACGGGCGGCGGCTGGAGCTGTTCCCGACCCGCTATGCGCTGGACCCGGTGCTGATCGCACAGCGCCTAGGCGACATCCTGATCGAGGAAGGCCGCCGCACCGACCGGCTTGAGGCCGCGATGACGCGCCTGACGGAAACCCGGCGCAACGACAATGCCCCCGAGATTGCGGTCAGGACGCCGTGGTTCTGCTCGGGCTGCCCGCACAACTCCTCGACCAAGGTGCCCGAGGGCAGCCGTGCCTATGCGGGGATCGGCTGCCACTACATGGTCCAGTGGATGGACCGGGAAACCACCGGCTTCACCCAGATGGGCGGCGAGGGCGCGAACTGGATCGGCGAGGCGCCGTTTTCCAACCGTCCCCATGTATTTCAAAATCTTGGCGACGGAACCTACAACCATTCGGGCTCTCTCGCGATCCGGGCGGCCAAGGCGGCTGGCACCAACATCACCTACAAGATCCTGTTCAACGACGCCGTCGCGATGACCGGCGGCCAGCCGAACGAGGGCGAGCTGACCGCGCCCCAGATCGTGCGCGAATTGCAGGCGATCGGCGTGCCGGTGGTGCTGGTCTATGACGAAAAGGAAGAGATCGACCGCAATCTGTTCCCGTCGGGCCTGCGTTTCGAGGAACGCGCCAACCTGATGGCGGTGCAGCGCGAACTGTCCCAGCAGCCCGGCGTCACGGCCATCGTCTATGTCCAGACCTGCGCCGCCGAAAAGCGCCGCCGCCGCAAGAAGGGCAAGTTCCCCGATCCCGATCGCCGCGTCTGGATCAACCCCGAGGTCTGCGAGGCTTGCGGCGACTGCTCGGTGCAGTCGAACTGCGTGTCTGTCGTGCCCTTCGACACGAAACTGGGCCGCAAGCGGGCCATCGACCAGTCGTCGTGCAACAAGGATTACAGCTGCGTCAAGGGCTTCTGCCCCAGCTTTGTCAGCGTTTCGGGCGGCACGCTGCGCAAGCCCGCCGCCGAGGCGCTGCACCTGCCCGACCTGCCGGCGCCCGCGCTGCCCGTGATCGACGGCACCCACAACCTCGTCATCACCGGCGTCGGGGGGACCGGCGTCGTGACCATCGGCGCGGTGCTGGCGCAGGCCGCCCAACTGGACGGCAAGGGCGCGGGGATGATGGAGATGGCGGGCCTGGCGCAAAAAGGCGGCGCGGTCCACATCCACCTGCGGCTGGCGAACGACCCCGCCGACATCAGCGCCATCCGCGTCGCGGTCGGCGAGGCCGACGCCATCATCGGCGGCGACCTGGTGGTGACGGCGGGCGCCAAGACCATCGGCCTGATGACGAACGGCCGCACCGGCGCGGTGGTCAACGACCACGAGATCATCACCGGCGAGTTCACGCGCAACCGCAACTTTCACGTGCCGTCCGACCGGCTGAAGCTGTCGCTGCAGGCGCGGCTGGGCGACCGGGTGGCCTTTCTTGACGCGTCCAGGCTGGCGGAACGCTATCTGGGCGACTCGATCTATTCCAACATGCTGGTGACGGGCGCGGCCTGGCAGCAGGGGCTGATCCCCTTGTCCGAGGCGGCGATCCTGCGCGCGATCGAGCTGAACGGCGCCAAGGCCGAGGAAAACAAGCGCGCCTTCCACATCGGCCGCTGGGCCGTGCTGTTGCCCGATCAGGCCGCGCCCGCGCCCGTGCTGCAGCAGATCTTCGACCCCGTCGCCTATCGCGCAAACCGGCTGGTCGGCTATCAGGGCGAGCGGCTGAAGCGGCGCTTTCTGACGCTGGTCGAGACCGCGCCACCGGAACTGCGCGAGACGGTGGCCGAAAGCTATTACCGGCTGCTGGCGATCAAGGACGAATACGAGGTCGCGCGCCTGCACCTGACCACCGCCGAGGGCGTCGCCCGCACCTTTGACGGCGACACGCGGCTGACCTTTCACCTTGCCCCGCCCTTCATGGGCGGCAAGGACGCAGAGGGGCGGCCGAAAAAGCGCGAGTTCGGCGCGTGGATGCTGCCGGTGTTCCGGGGCCTTGCCGCGATGCGCGGCCTGCGCGGCACGCCGCTGGACGTCTTCGGCTGGCAGGGAGAGCGCCGGCGCGAGCGCGCCCTGATCGCCGCCTACGAACGCGACATGGCCGAGGTGCTGCCGAACGTGACGCCGGCCACGATGGAGATCGCCCGCGAACTGGCCGCCCTGCCGCAGGAGATCCGCGGCTATGGCTTCATCAAGGATGCCGCTGCCGACAAGGCGCAGGTCCGGCGCGACGAGCTGATCGCCGCCTTCCGGGCCGGCGGCTGGCCGCAGGGCCAGGGCGGCGAGGCGATGCGCATCGCCGCCGAGTGACCGGCCGCGCCGGGGCGGTCCCCCCCCCCGGCGCGCGCGAGTTTGATGACGCGACCTGATCGAAGTCATGGCGCTTGGGGGCCTCAGCCCTTACATGATCCGCAGCAACCAGGAGGGTGTGCATGGCGGTCGGCGTGTTCGATTCGGGTCTGGGCGGGTTGACCGTGCATCAGGCCATCGCCGCCCGGATGCCGGACCTGCCGTTGGTGTATCTGGGCGACAACGCCCATGCGCCCTATGGCGTCAGGACCGCCGACGACATCTATGACCTGACCTGCCGCGGCGTGGAACGGCTGTGGGCCGAGGGTTGCGATCTGGTGATCCTGGCCTGCAACACCGCCAGCGCCGCCGCCCTGCGCCGGATGCAGGAAAGCTGGCTGCCCCCCGGCAAGCGCGTGCTGGGCGTCTTCGTGCCCCTGATCGAGTCGCTGACCGAACGCCACTGGGGCGACAACAGCCCCCCGCGCGAGGTCGAGGTCAAGCACGTCGCCCTGTTCGCCACGCCCGCCACCGTGGCCAGCCGCGCGTTCCAGCGCGAGCTGGCGTTCCGCGCCATCGGCGTCGATGTCGAGGCACAGCCCTGCGGCGGCGTGGTGGACGCCATCGAGGACGGCGACGAGATGCTGGCCGAGGCGCTGGTCCGGTCCCATGTCGAGGCGCTGAAGCGCCGGATGCCCCACCCGCAGGCCGCGATTCTGGGATGCACCCATTACCCGTTGATGGAAAGGACTTTCCAGTCCGCCCTGGGCGACGGGGTCAAGGTTTTCTCGCAGGCCGACCTGGTGGCGGAAAGCCTTGCCGACTATCTGGCGCGGCGCCCCGGGTTCCGCGGCAAGGGAACCGTCTCGCGCTATCTGACGACCGGCGATCCGGCGCGCGTATCCACCAAGGCCACGCAGTTCCTGCGCCGGCAGATCACCTTTGAACCCGCCTGAGACGATGAGGGCACCAGAATGAAATCTCTCAAGAAAAAGCGCCGCATCCAGGTTCTGTCCGCCGCCGCCGTGGCGCTGGCCCTGTCGGCCGCGCTGATCGGTTATGGCTTTCGCGACGGGATCAACCTGTACCGATCGCCCAGCCAGGTGGCGAGCGAGCCGCCCGAGACAGGCGAGGTCTTCCGCCTGGGGGGGCTGGTCGAGGCGGGCTCTCTGGTGCGTGGGGAAAGCGAGACCGTGACCTTCACGGTGACCGACGGGGCCGAGGCGGTGCCGGTCCGCTTTACGGGTGTGCTGCCCGACCTGTTCGCCGAGGACGCCGGCATGATCGGCACCGGCCAGATGCAGGGCGGTGTCTTTGTCGCCGACGAGATCCTGGCCAAGCACGACGAGAACTATATGCCGCGCGAGGTGGCGGATTCGCTCAAGGAGCAGGGGCTCTACAAGGGTCCGAACTCCTGACGCAACGCGCGCAGGGTTAACAGCCCGTTAACGGCCCCGAGGCAGCCTGATCCCCTCAGCGGAAGGGGGGCAGGAATGCAGACGGTCGAGGAGATCGCGGCGCAGATCGTCGCGCGCGAGGGGGGCTATGTGGATGACCCCGACGATCCCGGCGGGGCCACTAACCACGGCGTCACCATCGGCACGCTGCGCCGGCTTGGGATCGATCTGAACGGCGACGGCCGCGTCGGCACCGACGATCTGCGGCGGCTGACCCGGGGTCGTGCGGCCGCGATCTATGTGCAGCACTATTTCCGCGCGCCGCACCTGGACCAGTTGCCGTCCATCGTGCAGGCCAGCGTCTTCGACATGCAGGTGAACGCCGGCAGCCAGGCCGTCCGGCTGTTGCAGCGGCTGGTCACGCGCATGGGGTTTTCCTGCCGCGACGACGGGATCGTGGGGCCGCGCACCATCGCGGCGGCCCGCGCCGCGGCCGAGGCTGCGCCCCGGCACCTGGCCGACGCCTACGGGATCGCGCGCCGCAACCATTACTATGCGCTGGCCGACGCGCGTCCCGCCAGCCGCAAGTACGCCCGCCGGCAGGACGGGGGAAAGGGCGGCTGGATCACCCGCGCCGAGGCCTTCATCGCGCCACGCTATCACCTGACCCTGACTGAGCACCACGCAAGGACTGCATCATGGGCATGATCGACCGCTTTTTGAACGTAGGCCAGACCGTGACCGCCGTGTCCAATGCGGCCACGGGCGTGGCCGAGGTGTTCACCCCCAATTCGACCCGCCGGATGGAGCTGGACGAACAGGCGTATGGACAGGCCATGGACCAGTTGCAGGCCGAGTTCGGCCGGGCGCCGTCTGGCTGGTTCGACGGGCTGATGAACGGGCTGAACCGGTTGCCGCGCCCCTTGCTGACGCTGGGAACGATCGGGCTGTTCATCTATGCGATGGTCGAGCCTGTCGGCTTTTCGCACCGCATGCAGGGGCTGGCGCTGGTCCCGGAGCCCTTGTGGTGGCTGATGGGGGCGATCGTCAGCTTCTACTTCGGGGCGCGCGAGGCGCATTATTTTCGGGGCCGTGTGTGGCCCGGCACCCGGGTGTCCGCCACCGTTGCGGCGGGGACTCGCAGGACGACGCCCGCCGACGACGGCTGGCGCGCGCCCGCGTCGCCCGTGGCCGCCGACGATGGCTGGCGCGCACCGCCGCCGCCGCCGCTGACCGGGGCGGTGGCGACCGTCACGGTCACGGGCGATGCCGCGCCCGCCGCCCCGGCCCGTCCCGCCCACGACGACGATCTGGCCGACAACGCCGCGCTGCGCGACTGGCGCGCGGGTCGGGCCGGTCGATGACGGGTCCGTGACGCCAGGCCGCAGCACAGGCACTGGCCCCTGCGCCCCCAAAAGACTACCTTGCCCCTCGGAAGCGTTCCGGGGGGCTTTTCACATGATCGCCGAGCTTGGCCATTTTGCGCTGATCCTGTCGCTGGCCGTGGCGCTGTTCCAGACGGTCGTGCCGCTGGTCGGCGCAACCCGCGGCTGGCCCGCCTGGATGGACTCTGCCCGCCCCGCGGCGCTGGCGCAGTTCGGGCTGATCGGCATCGCGTTCGCGGCGCTGACGGTGGCGTTCGTCACGTCGGACTTCTCGGTGGCGCTGGTCTATGAAAACAGCCACTCGGCCAAGCCCATGCTCTACAAGATCACCGGGGTCTGGGGAAACCACGAAGGCTCGATGCTGCTGTGGGTGCTGATCCTGGCGCTGTTCGGCGCGGCCGCCGCCAGCTTTGGTGAACATCTGCCGCCCGCGCTGCGCGCCCGCGTGCTGTCGGTCCAGGGAGCCATCGGGGCGTCGTTCCTGACCTTCATCATCTTCACCTCGAACCCGTTTCTTCGGATGAACCCGGCCGCGTTCGACGGGCGCGACCTGAACCCGCTGCTGCAGGACCCGGGCCTCGCGTTCCACCCGCCGTTTCTCTACCTCGGCTATGTCGGGCTTTCGATGTCGTTCAGCTTTGCCGTCGCCGCCCTGATCGAGGGGCGGGTGGACGCGGCCTGGGCGCGCTGGGTGCGGCCGTGGACGCTGGCCGCCTGGGTGTTCCTGACCATCGGCATCGCGCTGGGCTCGTGGTGGGCGTATTACGAACTGGGCTGGGGCGGGTTCTGGTTCTGGGACCCGGTCGAGAATGCCAGCTTCATGCCCTGGCTGCTGGCCGCGGCCCTGCTGCATTCCGCCATCGTCGTGGAAAAGCGCGAGACGCTGAAGGCGTGGACGATCCTGCTGGCGATCATGGCCTTCGGGTTCTCGCTGATCGGCACGTTCATCGTGCGGTCGGGCGTCATCACCTCGGTCCACAGCTTTGCGTCGGACCCGTCGCGGGGCGTGTTCATCCTGGCGATCCTTGCGTTCTTCGTCGGCGGCGCGCTGACGCTGTATGCGGCGCGCGCGGGTACGATGACGGCGCGCGGCGTGTTCGCGCCCGTCTCGCGCGAGGGCGCGCTGCTGCTGAACAACCTGCTGCTGGCGGTGGCGGCCTTTGTGGTGTTCGTCGGCACGATCTGGCCGCTGGTGGCCGAACTGGCTTGGGGACGTAAGCTGTCAGTGGGGGCGCCGTTCTTCGAACAGGCGTTCACGCCGTTCATGATCGCGCTGGCCGTCGCCCTGCCGATCGGGGCGATCCTGCCGTGGAAGCGGGGCCGCATCGGCCGGGCCGTCGCCACGCTGCGGCCGGCGGCGATCCTGGCGGTCGCGGTGGCGGCGCTGACATTCGCGGTCTCGACGGGCCACTCGGCGCTGGCCGTGGTCGGCGCGGCGCTGGGGGCCTGGCTGATCGGCGGCGCGGCCATCGACATCTGGCAGCGCGCCGGACGTCAGGCGGGCCGGCTGACACGCCTTCCGCGCGCCGACTGGGGCCGGGTCACGGCGCATGCGGGCCTTGGCGTCACCTTCATCGGCATCAGCCTGTTGATGGCCTGGCAGGTCGAGGACATCCGCGTCGCGCGCGTGGGCGAGACCTTCACCGTCGCCGGGTACGACATCACCTTGGCCGAGGTCGAGGAATTGCCCGGCCCGAACTATACCTCGACGACCGCGGTCATGCAGGTCGCCCGCGACGGCCGCCCGGTGGCGACGCTGCACCCCGAAAAGCGCGTCTATCCCGTGCAGGCGATGCCCACGACCGAGGCCGCGATCCACAGCGGCCCGTTCGGCGACATCTATCTGGTGATCGGCGACCCGCAGCAGGACGGCGGTTGGGCGGTTCGCAGCTATATCAAGCCCTTTGCCTTCTGGATCTGGCTGGGCAGCGGGCTGATGGCGCTGGGGGGGCTGATCAGCCTTTCGGATCGCCGCTGGCGGGTCGCCGCCGCGGCCCGGCGCACGCCCGGCATGGTCCCCGCGGAATGAGGCGCGCGATCCTCGGCCTTGCCCTGGCGCTGTCGCTGCCGGTGGCCGCGCTGGCGGTGCAGCCCGACGAGGTTCTGGCCGACCCGGCCCTCGAATCCCGTGCGCGAGAGATCAGCCAGTCGCTGCGCTGCCCTGTCTGCCAGGGCGAGAACATCGACGAATCGAACGCCCCGATCAGCCGCGACCTGCGGCTTTACGTGCGCGAGCGGCTGGTGGCGGGCGACAGCGACGCGCAGGTGATCGACGCGGTCACGACCCGGTTCGGCGAATATGTCCTGTTCGAACCGCGGGCCGAGGGGGGCAACCTGATCCTCTATGCGGCCGGTCCGCTGATGGCACTGGTCGCGGCGCTGGGGGCGTGGGGTTTCCTGCGCCGGCGGCGCGAGACGGCGACCCCCGTCGTGGCCCTGACGGTCGAGGAGCGGGCGCGGCTGAAAAGCCTGATGGATCAGGACAGCTGAACGAACCGCGGCTCGGCGCCGCGATTGTCGAAGAACGGCACGGTGGAGGGGGCGGTCAGCGGGCCATTCCCCGCCGCCGCGGCCATCGCCTCGATCTCGGCCAGAACCACTTCGGTGATGAAGGGCAGGTCCAGGGCGCGGGCCTCGGCCAGCGCAACCCAGTGCAGGTGGCTCAGCTCGTCGCAGGCGCGCGAGAAATCATGCCGGTCGCCTTCGATGTGCCGCGCGTCGATCAGGAAGAAGCGGGCATCGAACCGCCGCGTGCGGCCCGGCGGGGTGATCGCGCGAAAGACAAAGATCAGCGCGCCGTCCGCCGCAGGGTCCAGCCGCAGCCCGGTCTCCTCCTCCAACTCGCGCAGGGCGGCATGGGCCAGCGCCGTGGGGGTGATGTCCGAATCGGTGCGACGCTCGGCCGCCAGCCGGGCCGCGCAGGCATCGGCCAGCGGCACCGCCACCGCGTGACGGTCGTCCGGGTCAACGGCGCCGCCGGGAAAGACGTATTTCGCCGGCATGAACGCCGCGGCCGCGCCGCGCATCCCCATCAGCACGGCCGGCCCCCCGTCCGCGTAGCGGTCCAGCAGGATCACGGTCGCCGCATCGCGCAGCCGGTCGGGGGCCGGCGCGGCGGGCGTATCGGCCAACGGCGCGGCCGGGGCGTGCTGCCCGTCGCTCACCGTCGCGACTCGGCGCTTTGCGGGCTGACAGCGTGGGCGGGGTCCTCGGCGGCCTGGCCGAAGCCGTGCATCCGCTTGGCCCACTGAAAGCCGACCCACGCGCCCTTGACGCGCGGCAGCATCAGCAGCGACAGCAGCAGTGATCCGCCGACGAACACCCCCAGCATCACCAGAGTCGACGGACGATACAGCGTATAGATCGTCAGCATCAGCGAGGCCGCCAGGTGCGAGACGATCAGGATGGTCACATACGCCGGCCCGTCGTCGGCACGATGGTGATGCAGGTCCGTCCCGCAGGACGGGCAGTGGTCCTTGACCCGCAGATAGCCGGTGAACAGCCGCCCCTCGCCGCAGGCGGGGCAGCGGCCGGCGGCCCCTCGGCGCATGGCTTGGCCAACCGGGCGGTTGGCGGCGTGGGTCGGGGGGGCGGTGGTCGCAGGCATGGGCACCTCAGGCACGGACAGCGTCCGGACAGAGATAGGAAGCATGGTGCCGTTTGGCCAGCGCAAGCCGGGCAGGCTGCATCAAAAGATGCAGAATGCCGCATGCTGGCGCCTTCGACCGGGCCCGGGGCCGATGCGCGGGGGCGGGCAGCCCCCGGCGCGGGCACGCGACGCGGATCAGCCCCGCAGGATGGACCGGCCGGCGTATTCCGCCGTCGCGCCCAGCATCTCCTCGATGCGGATCAGCTGGTTGTACTTGGCCAGCCGGTCCGACCGGGCCAGGCTGCCGGTCTTGATCTGGCCGCAGTTGGTGGCGACGGCGAGGTCCGCGATGGTCGCGTCCTCGGTCTCGCCCGAACGGTGCGACATGACGCTGGTGTAGCCGGCGCGATCCGCCATCCGCACCGCGTCCAGCGTTTCCGACAGCGTGCCGATCTGGTTGACCTTGACCAGCAGGCTGTTGCCGCAGCCCTTGGCGATGCCCTCGGCCAGGCGGGCCGGGTTGGTCACGAACAGGTCGTCGCCCACCAGCTGGACCGATGCCCCCAGCCGTTCCGTCAGGAGCCGCCAGCCGTCCCAGTCGTCCTCGGCGCAGCCGTCCTCGATCGACAGGATCGGATAGTCGGCGCACAGCGCCGCCAGATAGTCCACGTTCTGCTGCGGGGTCAGGGATTTCCCCTCGCCCGTCATCTCGTAGCGGCCGGACTTGAAGTATTCCGTCGAGGCGCAGTCCAGCGCCAGCATGATGTCGTCGCCGGGCGTGTAGCCGGCCTTTTCGATCGACCGCAGGATGAAGTCCAGCGCGTCGCGCGAGGACGACAGGTTGGGCGCGAATCCCCCCTCGTCGCCCACGCCGGTGGCAAGGCCCGCCGCCGACAGTTCTTTCTTCAGCGTGTGGAACACCTCGGACCCCATGCGGATCGCGTCCCGGATGTTCTCGGCCGCGACGGGCATGATCATGAATTCCTGAATGTCGATCGGGTTGTCGGCGTGCTCGCCCCCGTTGATGATGTTCATCATCGGCACCGGCAGAAGCCGCGCCCCGGTCCCGCCGACATAGCGGTACAGCGGCTGGCCGGTCGCCTCGGCCGCGGCCTTGGCCACGGCGAGGCTGACGCCCAGGATCGCGTTCGCGCCCAGCCGGCCCTTGTTGGGGGTGCCGTCCAGTTCGATCATCATGCGGTCGATGGCCAGTTGCTCGGTCGCGTCCTCGCCGATCAGCGCCTCGGAGAGTTCGCCGTTGACGGCCGCCACGGCCTCGAGCACGCCCTTGCCGAGGTAACGCCCCTTGTCGCCGTCGCGCTTTTCGACCGCCTCGTGCGCGCCGGTGGATGCGCCCGACGGCACGGCCGCACGGCCCATGGTCCCGTCCTCCAGCGTGACGTCCACCTCGACGGTGGGGTTGCCACGGCTGTCCAGGATCTCGCGGGCGAAGATGTCGATGATGGCGGTCATGGGGCCCTCTTTTTGCCGAACGCTGCAGCCTCATAGCCGCGCGGCGGGCAGGGGGGAACCCGGTCGCCCGGATTATAGCGCGATATCCACCCAGATCGGCAGGTGGTCGGATGCGCGTCGCGCCAGCGGGCTGTCGTGAACGCCGCTGTCGAGGACCGCGATCCCGGCCGACAGCGCCATGCGGTCATAGCGCAGCTGCGGAAAGGGGGCGGGCCAGCTTGGTCCGGGCGCCAGCACGTCCAGCCCGGACAGCGATTCGAGGCCGCGGTCGTCGTGCCATTCGTTGAAGTCGCCGGTCAGGATGAACCGTTGCCCCCCGATCCGCGCCGCCTTGGCCGCCAGCCGGGCCAGTTGCGCGCGCCGCGACGACCGCGCAAGCCCCAGATGCACCACCACGACGGTCAGTTCGGCCAGCCGCAGCGCCAGCGCGCCGCGCGGCTCGATGCCGGGCAGGGGCAGGCGGCGCACGCTGGCCACCTGCGCCAGGTCGGGGCGCAGCAGGATCGTCTGCCCGTGCCAGCCCAGCGACTGCTCGCTGGTGGTCAGATGGGGCGCGGGCACCATGCCCGTCATGTCCTGGATCATCCGGCGCGGCAGTGCCTCGGGCCGGGCGCCGAAACGGAAATCGACCTCTTGCAGCGCCACGATGTCGGCGCGCAGGTCGGCGATGACCTGAAGGTTGCGCTCGGGTGCATGAGGCCCGGTCAAGCCGCGGCACTTGTGCAGGTTATAGCTGGCGACGCGCAGGGATCGGGTGGGTGTCATGGGCCAGTGCTGCCACGCCCGCGACCGGGTTTCCAGTGGCGGGCGCGGATCTCAGGTGCCGCAATAGGTGACTCGCACAGCCTCGCTGCTGGCCGGCGGGGCCGACAGGTCGCGCCACTCGGCACGGTCGTCGAAGGGCGCGGTCACGGCCGCCACAAGCCGGTGGAACGGCGCGAAATCCCCGGTCACGCCCGCGTCGATGGCCGCCTGGATGCGGTGGTTGCGGGGGATGCGCACGGGGTTCGCCGCGGCCGCAACCGCAAGGTCCGGCCCGCGCGCCTGCCAGTCGCGCTGCCAGTCGAGGAAGGGCGCCGGGTTGGCGAACTCGGCCGCGGCCTCGCCCGTGACAAGCCCGCGGAAGGTGCGGGTGAAATCGGCGCCGGCGTTGGCCATCAGGGTCAGCAGGCGTTCGACCAGCGCGCGATCGTCGGGGTGGGGGTCGGCCAGCCCCAGCTTGGCCCCGAAACGCCGCATCCATGCCGCCTGATACAGCGCCGGAAAGCCGTGGACCGCCTCGGTCGCCGCCGTGACGGCGCGGTCGGTGTCCTCGCCCATCAGCGGAATCAGGCAGCTGGCCAGCTGCGCCAGGTTCCAGACCGCGACCTGCGGCTGTTCGGCCCAGGCATACCGGCCGCTCCGGTCGATCGAGGAAAACACCGTGTCGGGATGATAGGCGTCCATGAACGCGCAGGGGCCATAGTCGATCGTCTCGCCACTGACGGCCATGTTGTCGGTGTTCATCACGCCGTGGATGAACCCCAGGGCCATCCAGTGCGCCACCGTCTCGGCCTGGCGCGCGATGACGCCGCGCAGCATCCCCAGCGCGCCGTCTGCGTCCGGGTAGTGGCGCGCGATGACGTGATCGGTCAGGGCGCGCAGCCGGTCGATGTCGCCGCGGATGGCGAAGAACTCGAACGTGCCGACCCGGATGTGGCTGGACGCCACGCGCGTCAGCACCGCGCCCGGCAGCGCGGTTTCGCGCCACACCGCCTCGCCGGTGGTGACGGCGGCCAGCGCGCGGGTGGTGGGCACCCCGGCCGCCGCCATGAACTCGCTGACCGCGTATTCGCGCAGGACCGGCCCCAGCCACGCACGCCCGTCGCCGCGGCGCGAAAAGGGCGTCGGCCCCGACCCCTTCAGCTGGATGTCGAAGCGCGCGCCGTCAGGCGCCACGACCTCGCCCAGCAGCACCGCGCGCCCGTCGCCCAGTTGCGGCGACAGGCCGCCGAACTGATGCCCGGCATAGGCCTGGGCGATCGGCTCGGCGCCCGGGGGCGCGGCGTTGCCGGCCAGCATCGCAAGGCCCTCGTCGCTGTCCAGCCAGTCGGCGTCCAGCCCCAGCCGCGCGGCCAGCGGGCGGTTCAGCGCGACGCGCCCGGGCTGGGCCACCGGCGTCGGCAAGGTGCGCGTGAAGAACCCCGTCCCGAGCCGGGCATAGGAGTTGTCGAACGGAATGGGGGCATGGGTCATGGTCATGACCGCGATGTGGGGCCGGGTGCGCGCAAATGGAAGACCCTGGCCTGTCCGGCCGCAGGCAGGCCCGCGACCTGCCGACCGCCCCGGCCCGCACGGCGGTCTGCGCGGCGCGGTCCCCCGACCCGGCTTGCGGCCAGCACCGCGCGGGCGTATCCCTGCGCCTTGCCTGCGCCCGGAGAGTGCCATGAAGTTCCTCGATCTTGCCAAGGTCTACATCCGGTCCGGCGGTGGCGGCGCGGGGGCAGTATCGTTCCGGCGCGAGAAGTTCATCGAATACGGCGGGCCGGACGGGGGCGACGGGGGCCGCGGCGGCGATGTCTGGGCCGAGGCCGTGGACGGGCTGAACACGCTGATCGATTTCCGCTATCAGCAGCATTTCTTTGCCAAGTCCGGCCAGCACGGGATGGGCAGCCAGATGACCGGCGCGTCCGGCGACGACATCGTGCTGCGGGTGCCGGCCGGGACCGAGATCCTGGACGAGGACCAGGAGACGGTGATCGCCGACCTGACCGATGCGGGCCAGCGGGTGCTGTTGGCCAAGGGCGGCAACGGCGGCTTTGGCAACCTGCACTTCAAGTCCGCGACCAACCGCGCGCCGCGCCACGCAAACCCCGGCCTGCCGGGGGTGGAACGCACGCTGTGGCTGCGGCTCAAGCTGATCGCGGACGCGGGGCTGGTGGGCCTGCCGAACGCGGGCAAGTCCACCTTTCTGGCGGCGGTGTCCAATGCCCGGCCCAAGATCGCGGATTACCCGTTCACCACGCTGGTCCCGAACCTGGGCGTTGTCGGCATCGACTCGCATGAGTTCGTGATGGCCGACATTCCCGGCCTGATCGAGGGCGCGAGCGAGGGCAGGGGTCTGGGCGACCAGTTCCTGGGCCATGTCGAACGCTCGAACGTGCTGCTGCACCTGGTGGACGGCACGGCCGAGGACGTGGCGGCCGACGCCCGCACGATCCTGACCGAGCTTGAGGCCTATTCCGACGTGCTGGCCGCCAAGCCGCGCATCACCGTCCTGAACAAGATCGACGCGCTGACGCCAGACGTCGTGGCCGAACGGCGCGCCGCGCTCGAGGCGGAACTGGGAACGCCGGTGATGGTCATGTCCGGGGTCGCGCGCACCGGCGTGACCGAGGTGCTGCGCGCGCTGTGGGAGCGCATCGCGCCGACCCGCGTCCGCAAGGTGGAAAACCCCGCGCCATGGCAGCCGTGACGCCGGACATCGCCGCCGCCCGCCGGCTGGTGGTCAAGATCGGCAGTGCGCTGCTGGTCGGGCCGCAGGGCCTGCGGGCCGACTGGCTGCGGGGCCTGTGCGACGACGTGGCCGACTGGCGCAGGCGCGGGGCGGACGTGGTGCTGGTCAGCTCGGGGTCGATCGCGCTGGGGCGCCGCGTGCTGAACCTGCCCGCGGGCGCCCTGATGCTGGAGCAGGCGCAGGCCGCCGCGGCCGTGGGCCAGATCCGCCTGGCCCGCGCCTATGAGGAGATGCTGGCCCCGCATGGCGTCACCACGGCGCAGGTCCTGGTCACGCTGGAGGATTCCGAAAACCGCCGCCGCTATCTGAACAGCCGCGCCACGATGGAGACGCTGCTTGGCTTGGGCGTGGTGCCCATCGTCAACGAGAACGACACCGTGGCGACCGACGAGATCCGCTTTGGCGACAACGACCGGCTGGCCGCGCAGATCGCCGTCACCTGCGGGGCCGACCAGTTGCTGCTGCTGTCGGACGTGGACGGGCTTTACACCGCCAACCCCAAGACCGACCCGGAGGCCCGCCATTTGCCGCTGGTCGCGCATCTGACGCCCGAGATCGAGGCGATGGGCGGCGATCCGGTCAGCGGTCTGAGCAAGGGTGGCATGAAGACCAAGCTGATGGCCGCCCGCACCGCGACCAGCGGCGGCTGCGCCATGGCGATCGCCGAGGGGTCCGTGCTGCGGCCCCTGTCGGCGGTCGCGGGCGGCGCGCGGGTGACGTGGTTCCTGCCCGAAAGCGACCCCCAGGCGGCCCGCAAGCGCTGGATCGCCGCGATGAAGCCGCGGGGCGAGCTGTCCATTGACGCGGGCGCGGCGGCGGCGCTGGCGCAGGGCCGCTCGCTGCTGCCCGCGGGGGTCACGGCGGTCGCCGGGGTCTTTCACCGCGGCGACCCGGTGACGATCCGGGGGCCGCAGGGTGCCGCGCTGGCGCAGGGCCTGGCGCGCTACGATTCGACCGAGGCGCAGAAGATCGCGGGCCGCCGCAGCGACGAGATCGCCGCGATCCTGGGCTATGACCCGCGCAGCGCGCTGGTCCACCGCGACGACATGGCCGTGGGGCGCTGACAAGGCCGCGGCAAGGTCCGGCTGCGGGGCTGGCACGGGCGTGGCGCGGGCTAGAGCTTTTCGCCCATCGGCTGGCGGGTGGCGCGGCGGCGGCGGCGTGCCTCGCGCAGGTGCGACAGGTGCGCCGCCGAGGTGCTCGGCGGCGGCAGCGACAGGACGGCCCGGCGCAGCGCCTCGATCCCGTCCTCGGACCGGGGGGGAAGGGTGGCGGGGTCGATCGGCTCGCCGATGCTGATGCGATAGGTGTGCCCGGCCTTGTTCAGCACCTCGTTGAACAGGGTCACGTCGCGCAGCGTGGGGTGGATCGCGTCCAGCAGATAGAACAGCGCCGAGTTGCGGGCGCGGATGTGGACCGGAATGACCGGGGCGCCGAACTTGCGCGCGATCATCACGGCGCTGGCCATCCACGGGCGTTCGTGCAGCGTCAGCCCGCGGCGCTTGGCCAGCCGCCCCGACGGGAAGATCAGTCCGATCCGGCCCTGACCCAGCGCGGCGCGGGTATAGTCCATCGTGGCCTTGGTCTTGGCGTGGCTGCGCTTTTCCAGCCGCCATTCGACCGGGGCGATCAGCTCCTCGGTCTGGGGCAGCACGCGGATCATGTCGTGGTTGGCATAGATGAACAGGTCGTCGCGCACCGCCGACACGACGGCGTGCAGCACGATGCCGTCGGCAATGCCAGTCGGGTGGTTCGCCACGATCAGCGCGGGACCCGTCGCGGGCAGGTTCTCGATGCCCTCGACGCGCAGGTCGCGCACGATCAGCGCCGAGACGCGGCGCATGATCTCGTCCGTGGGCAGGTCGCGGAACTCGGTCGCCAGCTCGATCGAACGGGGATAGCGCAGCAGCCGCATCATCATCGCCTTGGCCAGCGTGTGATGCGGCTTGCCCGAATAAAACCACGGCGCCCGTTCGGCGATCAGCGGGTCCAGCCGCTGCTGCATCTCGGTCCGGGCAGGCAGTCGCCCCGTGGCGGCTGCGGACGCGGCGGGCTTGACGGGCGGGCGCGTGGTCATGGTCAGGCGATTATCCATGGGGTCCGGGGGGGCCGCAAGCCGGGTCAGCCGCCAGTGGCAAGAATGCGCGACACCATCTCGGCGGTGTTGCGCGACAGACCCGGCGCCGCGGCGATCCGCGACAGCGCCGCGCGGGCACGATCGCGGCGCATGGCATCGTGGCGGGTCCAGGTCTCGAACACGGTGCTGACGCGGGCGGCGATCTGCGGGTTGACCGGGTCCATTCGGATCAGCCAGTCCGCGACGAAATCATATCCCGACCCGTCGGCGGCATGGAACGCGGCCGGGTTGGCGGCCAGCCCCGCCACCAGCGCCCGAAAGCGGTTGGGGTTCTGCCAGTCGAAATCGTCGCGTGCCGCCAGCCTGCGGGCGGTGGCGACCGCCGTGGCGGGGGGCGCGGCCGTCACCTGCACGCCAAACCACTTGTCCATGACCAGGCGGTTGGCCCCGAACTGCGCCCGCATGTCGTCCAGCGCCGCATCGGCGGCGCCCAGGCTGACCAGCGCGGCCAGCGCGCCCAGCCGTTCGGTCATGTTCCCGGCCTTGTCCCACAAGGCCCGCGCGCGGTCGCCCCCGTCGATGCGCGACAGCAGCGACAGCGCCGCCAGCCGCAGGCTGCGCGCGCCCGACTGCGCCGCATCCGGCGCGTAAGGATCGGCCACGGTCATCTCGGCATAGATCCGGCCCAGCACGCCGGCGTGCCGGGCGGCGATCTCTGCCGCAAGCCCCTCGCGTGCGCGGTGGACGGCATCGGGGTCGGGCACGCCGCCGTGGGTGACGATCTCGGCCGCGATCTCATCCTCGGACGGCAGGCGCAGGACCAGCGCGACAAAGGCGGGGTCCTGGCCCGCGTCGGCCAGCAGGCCCCCCAGCGCATGGCTCAGCGCCGGATCGGACTCGCCGCCCTGCGCCAGGGCTGCCAGCGATTCCATCGCCAGATCGTGGCCCGCCTGCCAGCGCGCAAACGGATCGGTGTCATGGGCCAGCAGCACCGCGCGGTCGTCGCGGCCGATCTGGCGCTGGACCGTGACCGGCGCGGAAAAGCCGCGCAGCAGCGACACGACCGGGCGGCTGCCCAAGCCGTCGAAGCGCCAGTCCTGCTCGGCCTCGGTCATCTCCAGCACGCGGGTCGCCATCACCTCGTCGCCATTCTGCGAGATCAGACCCAAGGCGATGGGGATCACGCGCGGCGGCTTGTCGGGCTGGCCCGGCGTCGCGGGTGTGGACTGGGCAAAGCGCAGGGTCAGGCGGCCTGCGTCCGCATCCCAGTCCTCGGCAAGCCGCAGGCGCGGGGTGCCCGCGTCGGTGTACCAGCGCTTGAACTGCGTCAGGTCGCGGCCCGTGGCGTCCTGAAACACCTGAAGCCAGTCCTCGATCGTGCAGGCCTGCCCGTCGTGGCGGTCGAAATACAGGTCCAGCGCCGCGCGATAGCCGTCGTCGCCCACCAGGCGCTTGAGCATCCCGATCACCTCGGCGCCCTTTTCATAGACCGTGGCGGTGTAGAAGTTGTTGATCTCCTGGTAATGGTCGGGGCGCGGCGGATGGGCGAGCGGTCCGGCATCCTCGCGGAACTGGCGGGCGCGCAGGGTCACGACATCCTCGATCCGCTTGACCGCGGCCGAGCGCATGTCGGACGTGAACTGCTGGTCGCGGAACACCGTCAGGCCCTCTTTCAGGCACAGCTGGAACCAGTCGCGGCAGGTGATGCGGTTGCCGGTCCAGTTGTGGAAATACTCGTGCGCGATCACCGCCTCGATGCGCTCGTAGTCGGCGTCGGTCGCCGTCTCGGGACTGGCGAGGACCAGGCGCGCGTTGAAGATGTTCAGGCCCTTGTTCTCCATCGCGCCCATGTTGAAATCGTCGACGGCCACGATGTTGAACACGTCCAGGTCGTATTCCCGGCCATAGACGTCCTCGTCCCAACGCATGGCCTTTTTCAGCGAGGTCAGCGCAAAGCCCGCCCGGTCCACGTCGGCAGGCCGCACCCAGACGTTCAGCGCCACGTCGCGGCCCGAACGTGTCACGAACCGGTCGCTGGCGGCGGCCAGATCGCCCGCCACCAGCGCGAACAGATAGGCGGGCTTGGGCCAGGGGTCGTCCCATTCCGCCCAGGCCGGCCCCGCGGCCGCGGGATTGCCGTTCGACAGCAGCACCGGCAGGTCGGATTCGATGCGGACCCGGAACGGGGCCATGACGTCCGGCCGGTCGGGATACCAGGTGATGTGGCGAAAGCCCTCGGCCTCGCACTGGGTGCAATAGATGCCGCCGGACAGGTACAGCCCCTCCAGCGCGGTGTTGGCGGCCGGCGCGATCTCGACCTCGGCCGAAAAGACGAACGGCCCGGCGGGCAGGGCGGCAGCGTCGATGGTCAGCCGCCCGTCGCCCAGGGTGATGTGCGCCGGGTCGATGTCCGCGCCGTCGATGGTCAGCGCGCGGGTGATCAGCCCGGGGCCGCCGTCCAGCACCAGGGGGCCGGGTCCGGCCCGCCTCAGGTGCAGATCCGACCGCACCAGCGTCGCGTCGGGGTCCAGGCGGAACGCCAGTCGCGTGGCGGTCAGGGCAAAGGCCCAGGGGCGGTAATCGCCAAGGCGGCGCGTTTCTGCCATTGCTTGCCTCACTGCCGAAAAAGTGGTCTGTGCGCGGAACTTGTGCTGTAACGGCGTGTTAAGCGCAGGATAGCCGGGTCGCAAGCCAAGGCCGTGCCGTCCGACTGCGGTGCGTGGCAAGGGGACCCCCGACCGTGTTCGCATATCTTCAAGGAGACCATTCATGGCCCATTACGACCCGAACGATCCCCGCCGCACCGACGCCACCGATCCGCATCGCCCGGTCGACCCCAGCGGCCGGTCGACGGTCGTGACGGAAACCTATGTCGAGCCGGTGGAGAAGAAGGCCTCTCCGCTGCCGCTGATCATCGGTATCCTGCTGGCGCTGGCGCTGGCCTGGTGGCTGCTGTCGACGTTCATGGGCGGCGACACCGAGACCACGACCACCACCACCGAGCCCACGACGACCGAATCGACGACGACCTCGTCGACCGCGACGACGACCGCGCCGGTTGCGACCACCACGACCGAGCCGGCGACCACGACGACGACCGACACGGCCACGACCACGGCGACCGACACCACCGCCACCGACACGTCGGCGACCACCGGCGCCGCGGCCACGACCGCGGCTGACGCGGCCACCGCCGCGGGCGAAGCTGCCGAAACGGCGGGCGAGGCTGCGCAGGACGCCGCCACCGCCACGGGCGCCGCCGCGGACGCCGCTGCCGAAACTGCGGCCGATGCCGCCGACGCCGCGGCCGATGCCGCGACGACCACCACGACCACGGCCCCGGTCACCACGCCGGCCCCGACGAACTGAGGACGGACCAGCCACACGGTTCCACGACAGCCGCCGCGCCCCCGGGTGCGGCGGTTTTCGCATGACCCCCAGGGCCGCGCCTTGTGCCTTGGCGCTGCGTGCGTCAGGCGGGTGAGCCGCGCGTGCGTCCCCTGCCGTTGTCGGACGGCGTCCGCACGCTCAGGAAGCGGTTCGGGGTCGCATCCTCGTCGGGGACCGTTGCCAGTCGACGCGGCAGCCGCGCTGGCTGGCGCAGGACAGCCGCCGGCCCAGGGCGGCCCCCGCGGCGCGGGTGCGTGACGCGCCTGCTTTGAGGGCGACAGCAACGAAACGCTGCCGGGCCGCTTGTGAAACATTATTGCGCGATGCTATCCATTCCGCGGTTGCGAAGGTGGCGATACAGGGAGGCCGGCCGGTGCGAATTGGCGCGTTGAAGGAAACGACCGAAGGCGAGGCGCGGGTTGCCGTTACCCCGTCCTCGGCCGGGCATCTGCAAAAGCTGGGTCACGAGGTCCACGTCGAATCGGGCGCAGGCGCCCGCGCCGGCTTTTCGGACGCGGCGTACGAGCGGGCCGGCGTGACGGTGCATCCCACCGCGGCGGCGCTGATCGCGGCGGTGGACGTGGTGGCCAAGGTGCGTCCGCCTTCGGACGCCGAAATGGCGGCCATGCGCGAAGGCCAGACGCTGATCTCGTTCTTCTACCCCGGGCAGAACGCCGAGCTGCTGGAGGCCGCGCGCAACCGCGGCGTCAACGCCATCGCGATGGACATGGTCCCGCGCATCAGCCGCGCGCAAAAGATGGACGCGCTGTCGTCCATGGCCAACATCGCCGGCTATCGCGCCGTGATCGAGGCCGCGAACAACTTCGGCCGGTTCTTTACGGGGCAGGTGACAGCCGCGGGCAAGGTGCCGCCGGCCAAGGTGCTGATCGTGGGCGCGGGGGTGGCGGGCCTGGCCGCCATCGGCGCCGCGACCAGCCTGGGCGCGCAGGTCTATGCCTTCGACGTTCGCCCCGAGGTGGCCGAGCAGATCGAATCGATGGGGGCCGAGTTCGTCTATCTCGACTTCAAGGACGAGCTGCAGGACGGCGCCGCCACGGGTGGCTATGCCGCGCCCTCGTCGCCCGAGTTCCGCGGGGCGCAGCTTGCCAAGTTCCGCGAGCTTGCGCCCGAGATGGACATCGTCATCACCACGGCGCTGATCCCCGGCCGCCCTGCGCCCAAGCTGTGGACCGAGGACATGGTCGCCGCGATGAAGCCGGGCAGCGTCATCATCGACCTGGCCGCCGAGCGCGGGGGCAACTGCGACCTGACGGTGCCCGACGAAAAGATCGTGACCGACAACGGCGTCACCATCATCGGCTATACCGACTTTCCGTCGCGGATGGGCGCGCAGGCGTCCGAGCTGTACGGCAACAACGTCCGCCACATGCTGGCCGACCTGACGCCGGCCAAGGACGGCACGCTGGTCCACGACATGGACGACGACGTGATCCGCGGCGCGACCGTGACCAAGGACCGTGACGTGACCTGGCCGCCGCCGCCGCCCAAGATCCAGGCGATCGCGGTGCAGAAGCCCAAGGAAAAGCCGCGCGAACTGACCCCCGAGGAACGCCGCGCGCAGGAGCTTGCGGCCTTCCGCGCGCAGACCCGCAGCCAGGTCACGCTGCTGGGCGTGGGCGCGCTGGTGATGCTGCTGATCGGACTGTTCGCCCCGGCGTCGTTCCTGTCGCACTTCATCGTGTTCGTGCTGGCCTGCTTCGTCGGCTTCAGCGTCATCTGGAACGTCGCCCATTCGCTGCACACGCCGCTGATGGCGATCACCAACGCGATCTCTTCGATCGTGATCCTGGGGGCGCTGCTTCAGATCGGGTCGGGGTCGGCCTGGGTCGTGATCCTTGGCGCGCTGGCCGTGCTGATGACCGCGGTCAACATCTTCGGCGGCTTCCTGGTCACGCGCCGGATGCTTGCCATGTTCCAGAAATCGTAAGGAGGCGTCGATGGCCACCACCGTGATCACCACGCCTGCACCGGGCCTCGACCCTGTCGTCAGCCCCGGCATTCCGTCGTCCATGGTCGAGGCGCTGCCCGCCTTCGGCTTTACCACCGCCGCCTATGTCGTCGCGGCCGTGCTGTTCATCCTGTCGCTGGGCGGGCTGTCGGGCCAGGAAAGCGCCAAGCGCGCGATCTGGTACGGCATCGTCGGCATGGCTCTTGCGGTCGTGGCCACGCTGTTCGGGCCGGGCCTGCACAACTGGTGGCTGTCGCTGCTGATGATCGTCATCGGCGGGGCCGGCGGTTATGTCCTGGCGACCCGCGTGCAGATGACCGAGATGCCGCAGCTTGTCGCGGCGATGCACAGCCTTGTCGGTCTGGCGGCCGTGTTCATCGGCCTGAACGCCCAGATCGAGATGGGCCGCGTGATGTGGGCCCGCGCGAACGGCGTCACCGACGTCTTCCGCGGATTTGCCGCCGTGCTGGCGCACAAGACCCCGGCCGAGATCGCCATGCTCAAGATCGAGGTGGCGCTGGGCGTGTTCATCGGCGCCGTGACCTTCACCGGGTCGGTCGTCGCTTATGGCAAGCTGGCCGGCAAGATCGACGGCAAGCCGCGCAAGGTGCGGGGCGGCCACTGGACCAACCTTGCCGCGGCGCTGGTCGCGCTGCTGCTGACGCTGTTCTACGTCGCGGGCTGGGGTCCGGCGATGCTGTGGCTGCTGGTCATCATGCTGATCGCGGGCTTCATCGGCTGGTCGCTGATCATGGGGATCGGCGGGGCCGACATGCCGGTCGTGGTGTCGATGCTGAACAGCTATTCGGGCTGGGCGGCGGCGATGATCGGCTTCACCCTGTCCAACGACCTGCTGATCGTGGTGGGCGCGCTGGTGGGGTCCTCGGGTGCGATCCTGTCCTACATCATGTGCCGGGCGATGAACCGCAGCTTCATCAGCGTGATCCTGGGCGGCTTCGGCGGCGAGACGGGCCCCGCGATGGAGATCGAGGGCGAGCAGATCGCCATCGACGCCGAGGGCGTGGCCGCGGCCCTGAACGAGGCCGACAGCGTCATCATCGTCCCCGGCTATGGCATGGCCGTGGCGCAGGCGCAGCAGTCCGTGTCGGAACTGACGCGCAAGCTGCGCGCGGCGGGCAAGAAGGTGCGCTTTGCGATCCATCCGGTCGCCGGTCGCCTGCCCGGCCACATGAACGTGCTGCTGGCCGAGGCCAAGGTGCCCTATGACATCGTGATGGAGATGGACGAGATCAACGAGGATTTCCCGTCCACCGACGTCGCCATCGTCATCGGCTCGAACGACATCGTGAACCCGGCCGCGCAGGAAGACCCCAACAGCCCCATCGCCGGGATGCCGGTGCTGGAGGTCTGGAAGGCCAAGCATGTGTTCGTGTCCAAGCGCGGGCAGGGCACCGGCTATTCCGGCATCGAGAACCCGCTGTTCTACAAGGAAAACACGCGGATGTTCTATGGCGACGCCAAGAAGTCGATCGACGCGCTGCTGCCGATGATCGACTGACCGGACCGCACGCAGGCCCAAGCCCCCGCCCGACCGGCGGGGGTTTTCCTTTGGCGCGGTCCTTGAACGGGAAGGCCCCCGCGCGGGACGCAGGGGCCTTGATGCCGAAAGCGGGCGGCGGTCCTGTCAGGGATTGATCTGGATCGGCGTGCCGTCCCGGACCATGGCATAGATGTCCTCGATCTCGGCATCGGTCACGGCGATGCAGCCTGCCGTCCAGTCGCCCCGGATGGGCGCCAGCGCGCGCCCTTCGGGGCCCTGGCCGTGGATGAAGATGTCGTTGCCGGGGTCCTGTCCCACCGACGCCGCGAACGCCACGTCCTGCGGGTCGGGATAGGAAATCCCGATGGACAGGTGATAGCGGCTGTCCGGGTTGCGCCGGTCGATGAAGTAGTTCCCCTCGGGCGTCTTGCCGTCGCCGGAAAACTGCTTGTGGCCCTGCGGCTCGTTCCCCAGGCTGACGTTGTAGGCCCCGATGATCGAACTGCCGCTGAACAGCAGCATCTGCCGGGCCGATTTGTTCACCACGACCTGCGTGACCGGGGGGCCGGAATACTGCTTGAACTTGCCCGGCCCGCACGAGGCGACCAGCGCCAGCAGCATCGCGGCCGACACGGCCCGCATGTGAATGGTCATGGTCCGTCCCCGCTTGACCCGCGTTTTTGGCGACAATGGCCCACGTCGTGACCCCGCGCAACGCCGCGGCGATCACAACTGCGAAGGGAACATCCGGGCCCCGCGGGCGCGAAAGGTCCGCAGGGGTCTACCCCAGGGCCGCATTCGGCGCCCCGGGGCAGGCCGCCCGTGCCCTGCGACTGTCGGCGCAGACGCCGCGCGCGGGGCTTGCACAGGGCGCGGTTTGCGGTTTGTTTGCGGCGGATGAGCGATCCGAACCCCGACCCGCACCAGCCCGCCGACCTCGCTGCGCCCGGCGTCATGGACCCGGTCGATCATCCGCTGCGCTATGCGATGGTGAACGAGCTTCATGCCCGCCCGTCCCCGCGGCTGCAGGCGCCGGCGACGGCCGTGCTGGTGGCGTTCAAGGAACCCCGTGACGCCGCGAACCGCGACCCGGCCGCCGACATTGCCCATCTGGCGGCCCTGGCCGTGCGTTACGGCGCCCCCGCGCCCCAGCCCGGCGCCAGCCATTATGCCGCGATGCTGGGCCGCCACCAGTTGCGGTGGGAGAATCATACGGAATTCGTGAGCTACGTGGCCTTCGCGCCGGGGCTGCCAGAGCGGCCGTTCGATCCGTCCGCGGCGGCGATCCTGCCGGCCGCCTGGCAGGCGACCGCCCCCGGCCGCCGCGTGGTGGCGGCCATGGTCCAGATCGACCTGCTGCCCGAGGATACGACCCGGATCGGCGACCGGCTGGCGGGGATGTTCGCCGAGGACGGGCTGAGCGTGGCGGGCGTCCTGGACGGGCAGGGGGTGATCGCGACCGATTTTCGCATCGACGCGGCGGGCTGGACGCGCTTTGCCGTTTTCGTTCGCCCCGAGGTGGGGCCGGGCCGCATCGGCCGCCTTGTCCAGCGCCTGCTGGAGCTGGAGACCTATCGCGCGATGTCCATGCTGGGCCTGCCGCGCGTGCGGGCGCTGACCGCGCGGCTGAACGCGCTCGAGCCGCGGCTGGCCGCGCTGATCGCCCCCGACCAGGCCCGCCAGCCCGACCAGGTGCTGGCCGACCTGCTGGCCGTCTCGGCCGAGCTTGAGGCCGCCGCGACCCAGCATCAGTTCCGCTTTGGCGCCACCGCCGCCTATGACGCCATCGTCTCGGACCGCATCGAGGCCCTGCGCGAGGTGCGGTTCCAGGGCCGCCAGACCATCGCCGAGTTCATGACGCGCCGGTTCGAGCCTGCGATGCGGACGATCCGGTCCGCGGAGCGGCGCCTGGCCGAGATGCTGGACCGCGCGGCGCGGGCGGGCGAGTTGCTGCGGACCCGCGTCGATGTGCAGCGCAGCGCGCAGAACCAGGCGCTGCTGGAACGCATGGACCGCCGCGCCGACCTGCAACTGCGGCTGCAACACACCGTCGAGGGGCTGTCGGTGGTGGCGATCAGCTATTATGCCGTCGGGCTGATCGGCTATGCCGCCTATCCGCTGGCCCATGCGCTGGCGATCGACAAGGCGGTGGTGATTGCGGCGCTGACGCCTCTGGTGGTGGGGGCGGTCTGGTGGGCGATGCGCCGTGTCCGCGCCGGGCTGCATCGCGCCGCCGGCGACCACGCGGGGCATGGGGATCTGTGACGCTCGCGCCGCCGTGACTTGCCCAGCCCCTGGCCTGCGGGCAGGATGGCCCCCCATGGTGAAGGAGCCGACGATGACCCGATACCTTGCCCTTGCCGCCCTGCTGGTGCTGTCGGCCTGCGGCGTTCCGCTGGTGCCGTTGATCTGACATGGCCGGCACGCTGCGGATGCTGGGTCTGGCCCATTGCTCGACCTGCCAGAAGGCGCAGGCCGCGCTGCAGGACGCCGGCTGGACCGTCACGTTCCGCGACGTCAAGGACGAGCCGCTGTCCGAGGACGAGCGGCGCACGCTGGTTGAGGCGTTCGGCGACCGCCTGGTGAACCGCGCCAGCCTGACCTGGCGCGCCATGTCCGAGGAGGAGCGCGCCGCCGATGCGGTCGCCATGCTGGGCGAGCGTCCCTCGGTGATGAAGCGTCCGGTCATCCTTGCGGGCGACCAGCGCCTGCTGGGCTGGACCGCGACCGTCAAGCGCGCGATGGGCGTGCCGGCCTGACGCCCGGGGCGCCCCGTCAGACCACATAGCGGTCGCGCCGGTGATTGATCGCGATCACCAGGTTGACGACGCCCGCCCCCAGCGCCGACCACAGCACCCGGTCCCAGGGCAGGATCATCGCGGCGGCAGCGAACAGCACCGCGTCAAAGCCCATCTGCACCCAGCCGGCCCTGATGCCCAACCGGTCCTGCAGGTCCACCGCCACGATGCCGATGCCGCCCAGGCTGGCGCGGTGGCGAAACAGGGCCAGCAACGCCGCCCCCGAGGTGAAGCCTGCCAGCACTGCCGCCGCGCCGGGATGCAGCCGGTCGAACCCCACAAGCGCCGGCAGCACCAGGCTGACGGCGACCATGATCAGCACGCAGGCCAGTGTCCGCACCGTGAAGGCCAGTCCCAGGCGACGATAGCCGAAGCCATAGAACGGCAGGCTGAGGACCAGATAGACCGGCCCGAACGCATAGCCGCTTTGATAGGAAATCAGCAGCGCCAGCCCCGCCATCTGCCCGGTGATCAGCCCGGCGCTGGCCAGCAGGAACGCCCCAAAGCCCGCCATGGCGGCACCGAAGACCATGCCCTGTGCGTCCTCGGCGGCCGTGTGGCGGGCAGGGGGCAGCAAGGGGGCGGTATGGGGCGGCATCGACGGGACCAGGGAGAAAGGGCCAGGGGGAGCAAGCGGCGGGACCGACCGGGCGGGACTGCGCGGGCAGCGATGGGGCCGTCCATGCCGCGCGGCCGTGATCTTGTCCACCCCGCGCCGGCGCGTCAGCCCGGCCGGTCCAGCGCCCCGATGCGCCGGGTCAGCAGGTCGAAGAACGCAGGCCCATCCACATCGCGCATGAACAGGGCGTTCGCCGCCCGCCCGCTGACGCCCCACCAGTCGGCGACGGTCATGCCGGTGGTCCACCGGCCCTGCGTCTCGATCTCGACGTTGATGCGGCGGCCGGAAAACAGCTCGGGCGCGACCAGCCAGGCGACCGCGCAGGGATCGTGCAGCGGCGCGCCCTCGTGGCCGTATTTCGCCTTGTCGAAGCGTTCGAAGAAATCGGTCCAGCTGGCCACCGCGCGTCCGACCGGCCCGGTGGCGGCCATCGCGTCCACCCATGCCCGGCTGGTCAGCGCCCGGTGCGTCACGTCCAGCGGCATCATCACCAGGTCCACGCCGGCGGCCAGGACCTCGGCGGCGGCCTCGGGATCGACGAAGACGTTGAACTCGGCGGCGGGGGTGACGTTGCCCACCTCGAAATAGGCGCCGCCCATCATGACGATCCGGGCCACGCGCGGGATGATGTCGGGGGCGCGGCGAAAGGCCGATGCGATGTTGGTCAGCGGGCCGATCGGGACCAGTGTGATGGTGCCCGCCGCCTCGCGCCGCAGCGTGTCGATGATGAAATCGACGGCGTGCGTATCCTGCAGCGGCATGGCGGGCGCGGGCAGGTCCACGCCGTCCAGCCCGGTCTTGCCGTGGACATGTTCGGCCGTGACCAGCCGGCGTGTCAGCGGTGCGTCGCAGCCGGCAAAGACCGGCACATCCGGGCGGCCGGCCAGCTCGCACACGATCCGCGCGTTGCGCGCGGTCAGCGGCAGCGGGACATTGCCCGCGACCGCCGTGATGCCCAGGACCTGCAGTTCGGGCGAGGCCAGCGCCAGCAGGATGGCGACGGCATCGTCCTGCCCCGGATCGGTGTCGATGATGATCTTGCATGGCATCGGCGGCCCCCCGGGACTGGATGAGCCGCCTTGATAGGCCTCAGGCCGGTCGCCCGTCAAAGGCCTCTGGCTTGGGCGCCGCCGCCGCCGTGGCGTCAGCCATCGACATCGACCTGCTGGATCAGCTTCAGCGCGTCGGGCCGCAGGCGCGAGATCTCGGTCAGATCGACGCTGTCGGGCGTGAACTCGCCCCAGCTTTGCACCACCGGGGACAGCGCCACGCCCGATTTGATCGGGAATTCATAGTTCGTCTCGGCGTAGATCTTCTGCGCGGTGTCGCTGGCCAGGAACTCCATCAGCTTGAGCGCGGCGTCCTTGTTGGGCGCCGATGTTGTCATCGCCACGCCCGAGACGTTCACATGGGTGCCGCCGTCCTCGAACTTCGGAAACACGATGCGGACGGATTCGGCCCATGCCTTCTGTTCCGGGTCCTCGAGCATCTTGCCCATGTAGTAGGTGTTGCCCAGGCTGATGTCGCATTCGCCGGCCCAGATCGACTTGACCTGGTCGCGGTCGCCGCCCTCGGGCTTTTTCGCCAGGTTGGCCTTGATCCCTTCCAGCCATTGCGTCGTCGCCTCGGGGCCGTGGTGGGCCAGATAAGCCGCGGTCAGGGCGACGTTATAGTCGTTGGTGAACGACCGGGTGCAGATGCGGCCCTTCCATTTCGGATCGGCCAGATCCTCGTAGGTCGTGACCTCGCCGTCGGCCACGCGGTCCTTGCTGGCATAGACGATGCGCGCGCGCGTGGTCAGCCCGTACCAGTGATGGTCCGCGTCGCGCAGGTTGGCGGGAATGGCCGCGTCCAGGGCCGCGTCCTGCACGGCTTGGGTCACGCCCGCGTCCTTGACCTCGCCCAGGCGCGCCACGTCCACGGTCAGGATCAGGTCGGCGGGCGAGCGGTCGCCCTCGGCCTTCAGCTTCTCGACCAGGCCCTTGTCCACGAAGGCCACGTTCACGGGAATGCCGGTTTCGGCGGTGAACGCATCCAGAAGCGGCTGGATCAGCTCGGGCTGGCGGTGGGAATAGATGTTCACCTCTTGCGCCAGCGCGGGCATCGCGGTCGAGCCGATGAGGGCGGCCAGGATCAGTCGGGTCATGGTTGAGTCCTTTGGTCAAGCTATGGGGCTGGTGTGGCGCAGCCGGTGCGAGCCGTCAATACCCGACTAAACTGCTTTATTTCTGACAGGCCCGGTCCGGCGATGCGCCCGGGCGGTTGCGGGGTCGGGACGAGTGCCCATATCGCCGGGATGCAGCGCCGTGATCTTCTTCGGGCGGGGCTGGCCGTGCTGGCCGCACCCGCCATCCTGGCGACCGCGCGGACGGCGCGGGCTGCCGCCGCCGCCGTGGGCGCCGTGCTGGACGACGCGCAGGGGCTGGACCGCCTGCGCGCCGTCGCCGTGTGGCGCGACGGGGCCGAGGTGGCCGCGCGCGGCTATGGCGGCTTTGATCCCGACCGGCCCACCAACATCAAGTCCGCGTCCAAGTCGGTGATTTCGGCCCTGGCCGGTATCGCCATCGCGCGGGGCCTGTTGCAGGGTCCTGACCAGCGCATCGCGCCCCTTCTGGCGGCGGACCTGCCGCCCGATCCCGATCCGCGGCTGGCGCGCATCACGCTGGGGCACCTTCTGTCCATGCAGGCCGGCCTGCAGCGCCAGTCGGGGCCGAATTACGGGCGCTGGGTCGGCAGCCGGAACTGGGTCCGCGCGGCGCCGGCCGCCCCGTTCGAGACCGAGCCGGGCGGACGGATGCTGTATTCGACCGCCTCGTCGCATCTGGTGTCGGCGATCCTGGCGCAGGTCGGCGGACGGCCGACGCTGGCGCTGGCCCGCGACTGGCTGGGCGGCATTCCCGGCTTTGCCATTGCCGACTGGGAACGCGACCCGCAGGGCATTCACCTGGGCGGCAACCAGATGGCGATGAGCACGCGGTCGCTGTTGGCGTTCGGCGCGGCCTATGCGGCGGGCGGCGCGGGCGTGATTCCGTCCGGCTGGGTCCTGGAAAGCTGGCGGCGGCGGACGGCCTCGTTCTTCACGGGCGAGGATTACGGCTATGGCTGGTTCCTGTCGCGGATCGGCGGGCGGCCGGTGCGCTATGGCTGGGGCTATGGCGGCCAGATGATCTATGTCTTTCCCGCCGCACCGGGCACGCCCGCCGCGGCCGTCGCGATGACCAGCGACCCCGACCGGCCCTCGGCCCGCAGCGGATACCGCGACGACCTGCACCGGCTGGCCGGGCGCGTCGTTGCCGCGCTGGCGGCCTGAGGCGGCGTTGACGCCCCGGGCCTGCCGCGCTAACCGCCGCGCATGGCGCGCGCACCCCTTCTGCAACTGACCGGCATTTCGCTGACCTTCGGCGGCAATCCCGTTTTCGACGACCTGTCGCTGACCGTCCAGCCCGGCGACCGCGTGGCCCTGGTCGGCCGCAACGGGTCTGGCAAGTCCACCCTGATGAAGGTGATGGCGGGCCTCGTCGAGCCGGACCGGGGCGAGGTGATCGTGCCGGTGGGCACGACCGTTGGCTACATGGAGCAGGACCCCGACCTGTCGGGCTTTGCCACGCTGGGCGAGTTTGCCGCAGCCGGCCTGCCCCTGGGCGAGGATTATCGCGTGGCGATGGCGGCCGAGGGGCTGAAGTTCGACCCCGACCGCCCGGTCGCCACCGCCTCGGGCGGCGAGCGGCGCCGCGCGGCGCTGGCCCGGCTGCTGGCCCAGGCGCCGGAACTGATGCTGCTGGACGAGCCGACGAACCACCTGGACATCGAGGCGATCGGCTGGCTCGAGGAACAGCTGTCCGACAGTCGCACGGCCTTTGTCCTGATCTCGCACGACCGCGCCTTTCTGCGCCGCCTGACGCGGGCAACCCTGTGGATCGACCGGGGCGAGGTGCGCCGGCAGGAGCGCGGCTTCGACGGCTTCGAGGAGTGGCGCGAGGCCACCTGGGCCGCCGAGGACGAGGCCCGCCACAAGCTGGATCGCAAGATCAAGGCCGAAGGCCGCTGGGCGGTCGAGGGGATCAGCGCCCGGCGCAAGCGCAACCAGGGCCGCGTTCGGGCGCTGGCTGCCCTGCGCGCCGAGCGGGCGGGCCAGATCCGCCGCCAGGGAACGGCCGCGATGGCGCTGGAGTCGGGGACCCAGTCGGGCAAGCGGGTGATCGAGGCCAAGGGCATCTCGAAGGCGTTCGGCGACCGGGTGATCCTGCATCCGTTCGATCTGCGCGTGCAGCGCGGCGACCGCATCGCCTTTGTCGGTCCGAACGGCGCGGGCAAGACCACGCTGATCAAGATGCTGACCGGAGAGATCGCGCCCGACACCGGCACCGTGGCGCATGGCACGAACCTTGAGGTCGCCGTCTTCGATCAGGCGCGCGCCGCGATCGACGACACGGTGTCGCTGTGGGATGCGCTGACGGGGGACCCGGCCATGCGCGTCAGCGGCCGGTCGGATCAGGTGATGGTCCGCGGCCAGCCCAAGCACGTCATTGCCTATCTCAAGGATTTCCTGTTCGACGACGCGCAGGCCCGCGCGCCGGTCGGCAGCCTGTCGGGCGGCGAAAAGGCGCGGCTGCTGCTGGCGCGGATCATGGCGCGGCCGTCGAACCTGCTGGTGCTGGACGAGCCGACGAACGACCTGGACATCGAGACGCTGGACCTGCTGCAGGACATCCTGGGCGATTACGACGGCACCGTGCTGCTGGTCAGCCACGACCGCGACTTCATCGACCGCGTGGCGGACACGACCGTCGCCATGGAGGGCGATGGCCGCGCCGTGGTCTATGCCGGTGGATGGACCGATTACCGCGCCCAGCGGGGTGAGGACGCCCCCGAGGCTGACGCGGCCGAGGCGCGGCCCGCCGCCGCACGGCCCGCCCCGGCGCGCGGCGCGCCCGGGCGCGGGGGCCTGAGCTTCACCGAGCGGCACCGGCTCGAGTCGCTGCCCGACGTGATCGCGCGTCTTGAGGCCGAGATCGCCAGGCTGACCGATTTCCTGGCCGATCCACAGCTGTTCGCCACCGCCCCCGCCAAGTTCGCCAAGGCCTCTGCCGCGCTGGCCGAACGCCAGCAGGCCCTGGCCGCCGCCGAGGAGGAATGGCTGGCGCTGGCGGAACGGGCCGAGGCCTGACGCCGCCCGCGCAGGGCCGCGGTGGTGACGGCTGGCGTGCCGCACAGGTCTTTCCGGCTGGCGCATCCATCCCGCGCGCCCCATCCTGAAGACCGGCACGACGGGGGATGGCATGGGCGCGCTTGACGGACTTCGCATCGTGGAAATCGCGGGCCTTGGTCCGACGCCCTTTGCGGCCATGTGGCTGGCCGAACACGGGGCCGAGGTGATCCGCGTGACCCGGCCGGGTGCCCGTCACGTGCTTGGGCTGGACCGCGACGTGCTGGACCGGGGCCGCGACTGGGTCGAGCTTGACCTGAAATCCGACGACGGCCGCGCCGCCGTGCGCGCGCTGATCGGCCAGGCGGATGCGCTGATCGAAGGCATGCGCCCCGGCGTGATGGAGCGGCTGGGCCTGGGCCCGGGCGACTTTCCCGACAACCCGCGGCTCGTCTATGGCCGCATGACAGGCTGGGGCCAGACGGGGCCGCTGGCCCATTCGGCGGGCCATGACCTGACCTATCTGGCGATCACGGGCGCGCTGCATGCGATCGGTCCCGCCGACCACCCGGTGCCGCCGCTGAACCTGCTGGGCGATTTCGCGGGCGGGTCGATGTATCTGGTGGCGGGCATGCTGGCCGCGATGCTGTCGGCGGCGCGCACGGGCCGCGGACAGGTGGTTGACGCCGCCATAAGCGACGGGGTCGTCCATCTGATGGCGATGATATCCGGGATGCGGCTGGCCGGCCGGTGGGACGACCGGCGCGGCGCAAACCTGCTGGACGGCAACTGCCCGTTCTATACCTGCTATCCCTGTGCCGACGGTCGTCACCTGGCCGTCGGTGCGATCGAGCCGCAGTTCTGGGCCGAGCTGCTTGCGCGCCTGGGGCTTGACGCGGCGGCGCTGCCCGACCGCATGGACGTGGCGAACTGGCCCGCGCTGCGCGCCGTGCTGGGATCGGCGATCGCCCTGCGGACCCGGGACAACTGGGCTGCCGTGTTGGAGGGGACCGACGCCTGCGCGGCCCCGGTGCTGTCGATCGACGAGGCCCCGCACCATCCCCATGCCGTGGCCCGCGCCGCCTTTGCGCAGGGCGAGCCCGCGCCGGCGCCCCGGCTGTCGGCGACGGCGGCTGCGCTGCGCGCGGGCCGCCCGATCGCACCCACCGAGGCCCTGGCGCGCTGGGGCGCCGGGACCTGAACGGCGCCATCCCGCGCGCGGGCGCGGATGTTGACTTTGCGCCCCGGATGCGGCATAGCCCCGCGACCGGCAGGGCATCCGCCTTTGACCGGACATTCATGTTCACACCACCCCATGGCGGGTGCGCTGTCCGAGGCGGGCCGAAGGCCCTGGAACACCCGGCAACCGGGGGCCACAGGACGCGGCAGAAGAAAGAGAACGACACGATGTTCGCAGTCCTCAAGACGGGCGGCAAGCAGTACCGGGTTCAACCCGGCGACGTGCTGCGCGTCGAGAAGCTGGACGCCGAAGCCGGCGACAAGGTCCAGTTCAACGACATTCTGATGATCGGCTCGACCATCGGGGCACCGATGGTGGCCGGTGCGGGCGTGGTGGCCGAGGTCATCGACACCATCAAGGCCGACAAGGTCATCACCTTCCACAAGCGCCGCCGCAAGCATTCGTCGCAGCGCACCCGCGGCCATCGCCAGCAACTGACTCTGCTGCGCGTGACCGAGCTGCTGGAATCGGGCGCGGACGCCTCGTCCGTCAAGACCGCCGTCGGCGCGCGCCTGGCGCGCGTGGCCGAGCATGGCTCGGTCGGCGCGGCCCCGGTTGCGGCGCAGGCCTCGGCCAAGCCCGTCAAGAAGCAGCCGGCGACCACGGTCGCCGAAGTTCAGGAGGCCTGAGTCATGGCTCACAAGAAAGCAGGCGGCTCGTCCCGGAACGGCCGCGATTCCGCGGGTCGCCGGCTGGGCGTCAAGCTGTTCGGCGGCCAGAAGGCCATTGCCGGCAACATCATCGTCCGCCAGCGCGGCACCACCTGGTGGCCGGGCCAGAACGTCGGGATGGGCCGCGACCACACGCTGTTTGCGCTGGTCGATGGCCATGTGACCTTCCGCAAGGGGCTGAAGGGGCGGACCTTCATCTCGGTCCAGCCCGCGGCGATCGCAGCAGAATAAGCCGGTCTCGTACAGCAAAGGCGCAGGGGGATCGGTTCGGCCGGTCCCCCTGATCACATTCCGGCGGCGCCAGCCGTCGCCGTCCAGCCGCGATCCCGGAGGAGGAGACCGATGGCCCTGACGACATCCGCCGAGGCGCGCGCATTGCGCGCGACAGGCGTTCCCGCTGACGCGGCCAACGCGCCCCAGCCCGAGATTCCCGCCGGCCGCTTTCTGCTGCGGCCGCTGCGCCGGTCCGACGAGGGGCTGATCCAGCATTACACCGCCGACCGCCGCCTGGCGCAGGGCACGCGCGCCATACCCCACCCGCTGCCCCCGGGCGCCGCCGCCGCCTATGTCGCGCGGGCGTCCGCGCCCGACCGGGTCGAGGACGTGTGGGCCATCGACGGCACCGAATCCGGGCTGGGCGAACTGGTCGGCGTGGTGTCGCTGACCCGGCTGGAGGACGCGCAATCCGAGCTTGGCTTCTGGATCGGCGCCGGGTTCTGGAACACGGGCTTTGCGACCGAGGCGGTCCAGGCCCTGGTCGCCGCCAACCCCCATGGCGCCCGCACCCTGTTCGCCGAGGCGTTCCAGGACAACCCGAGCTCTGCCAAGGTGCTGACGAACGCGGGGTTTTCCTATCTGGGCGATGCGGAAAGCTGGTCGGTGGCGCGCAATGCGCGGGTGCCGACCTGGACCTATCTGCGCCTGATGGGCTGAGGGGGGCGCGGGGGCCCGCCCCGGCCGCGCCGCCTGGGGTCAGTTCCGCAGCGTAACCGCGTTCCCCGCCCCGGCCACGACGACGCCGGTGATCGCCGCAAGCTCGGCGTGGCTGACCGCCACGGCCGCCGTCAGCGTGTCGGGACCCGGCCGCGCGGGCGTCGCGGCCAGGGCCGACTCTGCCAGCGGCGGCGAGGCGACCAGCCGCAGCCGCAGCACTCCGTCCGCGTCGGGGCGCAACTGCCCCTCGGGCTGCGGGGTTTCAGTGACCAGCGCGGCATCCCACCAGCCCTGGGTGGCGGGCAGGGCCGTCACGACCAGCAGCCGGCCTTCGACCAGCGGCTCCCATCGGGCCGAGAGGATCTGCGCCACCGGCGCGCGCGGGTCCGCGCGTCCATAGCCCTTGGCGGGCTCAAGCGTCTGCGGCCCCCGCGGGCCGGCCCCCATGCCCAGCCATGTCCGCGGGTTCCAACTGCTGTCACCCCTGCCGCAGCCCGCCAGCGTCAGCGCCGCACAGGCGATCAGCAGGGCCGGCGTGAGGGGCGACCGGCGTCTGGTCGGCGCGGTTCGGGTCATGCGGGCGGCCTTTCCAATAAGCGTCGCCGTCCCTGTTAGGCGATCCGCGCCGCACCCGGAAGGGGGCGCTTTGACCTTGCCGCCGCCAAGGGATATCCCCGGCAACTGCGAGCCGCCGCCGCAAGAACGAAAGGACCCGAGATGGCCACCCCCGCCTTCGAGGAGATTGCCGAGACCTTCGCCTTTCTGGACGACTGGGAGGACCGGTACCGCCACGTGATCGAACTGGGCCGCGCCATGCCCCCGATGGACCCTGCGCTGCACGTCCCCGCCACCAAGGTCGAGGGCTGCGCCAGCCAGGTGTGGATCATGCCGCGAATCGAGGATGGCACCTTCGATTTTCAGGGCGACAGCGACGCGCTGATCGTGCGCGGCCTGATCGCCGTGCTGCACGCGCTGTATTCCGGTCTGCCCGTCGCCCAGGTGCCAGCCGTGGACGCCCCGGCCGAACTGGCCCGGCTGGGGCTGGACGCGCATCTGTCGGCGCAGCGGTCGAACGGCGTGCGCGCGATGGTCGGCCGCATCCGCGAATCCGCGGCGGCGGCGGCAAGCTGAGCGGCACGGCGCCGCTCTGCCGGGCCGGTGCCGCATGTGGGCGCCGGTCCGGGCCGCGGATTTATGCCGAGACCGGCGCCGGCGCGGTCTCGGCCAGTGCCTTGTCGATCGCGGCCAGCAGGCGCGGGTCCTCGGCCGTGACGTCGGGTGCGAAACGGCCGACCACGCGGCCATCGCGGCCGATCAGGAACTTCTCGAAATTCCACAGCACCTCGGGCGCGGTATTGGTCTGGATGCCATGGCCCGCCAGCCGCTGCCGCATCGGCCCGTCGCCCTCGGCCTCGGGGCGGGTGGCGACCAGCGCCGCATAGACCGGATGCTTGTCCGGCCCTGACACGGTGGCCTTGGCGGCAAGGGGAAACGTCACGTCATAGGTTGTGGCGCAGAACGCGGCGATCTCGGCGTCGGTGCCGGGTTCCTGGCCCAGAAAGTCGTTCGAGGGCACGGCGAGCACCCGCAGCCCCGCGGCCTGCCGGTCGCGCCACAGCCGCTCCAGCCCCGCATACTGCGGCGTCAGCCCGCATTTCGAGGCCACGTTGACCATCAGGACCACCTCGCCCCGCAGATCGTTCAGGGTCAGGTCGGACCCGTCGTTCATCCGCAACGGGATGTTGCCCATGTCGTTCATCGCCGCACCTCTTTCGCCGTGATCCAGCCGCCACCCAGGACGCGGGTCGCGCCGGGTTCGTAAAACACGCAGGCCTGTCCGGGGCTGACCCCTTCCTCGGGGGTCAGCAGCTCGACATGCGCGGTCGTGGCGCCGGTCGGCCGCAGCAGGGCGGGCACCGGCGGGCGGGTAGAGCGCACCCGCACCGCGACGCTGCGTTCGGCCACGTCGGTCAGCGCACCGTCGCCCAGCCAGTTGACCTCGGCCACGGGGATCACCCGCGTCGCCAAGGCCTCGCGGGGGCCCACGACCACGCGGCGTGCGGCCGGGTCCAGGCGAACCACGTACAGGGGTGTGTCCAGCCCGCCGATGCCAAGGCCCCGGCGCTGTCCGATGGTATAATGGATCACGCCGCGATGGGTGCCCAGCACCGTGCTGTCCATGTCGACGATCTCGCCCGGATCGGCGGCACCGGGCCGCAGCTTCTCGATCACCGCGGCATAGTCGCCGTCCGGGACAAAGCAGATGTCCTGGCTGTCGGGCTTGTCGGCCACGGCCAGGCCGTGGGCGGCCGCCAGCGCGCGCGTATCGGCCTTGCTGGCCAGTCCGCCCAAGGGAAACCGCAGGAAGTCAAGCTGTTCGCGGGTGGTCGAGAACAGGAAATAGCTTTGGTCGCGGCCGGGGTCCGCGGCGGCGTGCAGCTCGGCCCCGTGCGGCCCATCGAGGCGGCGGATATAATGCCCCGTGGCCATGCAGTCCGCGTCCAGGTCGCGCGCGGTCTGCAGCAGGTCGCGGAACTTGACCCGTTCGTTGCAGCGGATGCAGGGCACGGGCGTCGCGCCCGCCAGATAGGCGTCGGCAAACTCGTCGATGACCGATTCGCGGAAGCGGTTTTCATAGTCCAGGACGTAATGCGGAATGCCGATGCGCTCGGCCACCCGCCGCGCATCGTGAATGTCCTGCCCGGCGCAGCACGCGCCTATCTTTTTCAGCGCCGCGCCATGGTCGTAAAGCTGCAGCGTGACGCCGATCACGTCATAGCCCTCGGCCTTCAGCATCGCGGCCACGACCGAACTGTCCACGCCGCCGGACATGGCCACGACGACGCGGGTCTGGGCACAGGGCTTGGCAAAGCCCAGCGAATTGGCGGCAAAAGCCGGCAGGGGAGTCTGAACGGTCACGGGCAATTCCAGCCTGGCGGCACAAGCGGCGCGGGGGTCAGCGCGGCGATTGCGGAAAAATATAGGAAAAACGTGGTGGAACGCAACCCGCCGTGGCGGCAACGTTGACCGGGACTTAAGGTGTTTGTGGAAAGTGGTCTGAACGGGACGCGGGCAAGGGAGCAGGGAATGTTCGTCAGGAAATCAGCAGGTCCACGCACGGTGACGCTGCCCGACGGCACGATCCTGACGATGGCCGACCTGCCTGCGGCGGATGCGCGCTGGATCGCCCGGCGCAAGGCCGTCGTGGTGCGCGCGGTCGAGCACGGGCTGCTGGCGCGAGAGGATGCGCTTCGCCGGTACGGGTTGACCGACGAGGAGCTGGACGGCTGGGCGGCTGCCGTGCATCGGCACGGCCTGGCGGGGCTGAAGGTGACGGCCCTGCAGCAGTTCCGCGGGCATCCACAACTTTGACGCGAAATCTGTTGACGAATTCACCGGAAATTAACCAATTGTCTGCAATGGTCGGCGACAGAACGATTTTCGGAGGAACGGCCCATGCGGATCCTGCTGGTCGAGGATGATCCGACCACCGCACGCAGCATCGAACTGATGCTGACCCACGCGAACTTCAACGTCTACCTCACCGACATGGGCGAGGAAGGCGTCGATCTGGCCAAGCTGTACGACTATGACCTGATCCTTCTGGACCTCGACCTGCCCGACATGAACGGGATGGAGGTGCTGCGCCAGATCCGCATGTCGCGCATCGACACCCCGATCCTGATCCTGACGGGGGCGGACGACACCGAGATCAAGCTGCGCGGCTTCGGCTTCGGCGCTGACGACTACATGACCAAGCCCTTTCACCGAGAGGAGTTGGTTGCCCGCATCCAGGCCATCATCCGGCGGTCAAAGGGGCACAGCCAGGCTGTCATCCGCACCGGCCGGATGCAGGTCAACATCGACGCCCGATCGGTCGAGGTGGATGGCCGGCCGGTCAATCTGACGGGCAAGGAATACCAGATCCTCGAGCTGCTGAGCCTGCGCAAGGGCACGACGCTGACCAAGGAGATGTTCCTGAACCATCTTTACGGCGGCATGGACGAGCCCGAGCTGAAGATCATCGACGTGTTCATCTGCAAGCTGCGCAAGAAACTGGCCGAGGCGATGGGCGGCGAAAGCCACATCGAAACCGTGTGGGGTCGGGGCTATGTCCTGCGAGAGGCGCCCGACGCGGCGGCTTTGCACCCTGAACGTCTGGCCGTCGGGGCCTGAGCGGCGGCAGGGCGGCGTCTGGACAACGGCCGGCGGCCCTCGTTATCACGGACCGACCGGCAGGGCCCTGGCCCGTGCTTTCAAACCGGCCGGCACGACGGTGGGCAGAACGATGCACAGGACAGCAGACGACCAGGACCGGCCGGACCGGGCGGCGGACAACCGCGCCCTGTCCGATCCCGATCGAATGCCGCTGCCTGATCCCGCCGCCCCGCTGCCGCAGGACCCGGCCACGGCCGCCGCCGAAATCGCCGACCTGATGCGGGTGGTGGCGGCAGCGGACGTCGATTATCACACCCGCGATGCGCCGACGCTGAGCGACGCGCAGTATGACACGTTCAAGCGTCGTCTGCGCGCGCTTGAACAGGCGTTCCCCGACCTCGCCGCCCCGGAAAGCCCGACGGGCCGGGTCGGCGCGATGCCGGCCGAGGGCTTCGGCAAGGTGCGCCACGCCCGCCCGATGCTGTCGCTGGAAAACGCGTTCGCCGCGCAGGATGTGGCGGACTTCGTGGCGCGCATCCGCAGCTTTCTGAACCTGGCCCCCGGCGCCGCCCTGCCGTTCACCGCCGAACCCAAGATCGACGGGCTTTCGCTGTCGCTGCGCTACGAGGACGGCCGTCTGGTGCAGGCGGCCACCCGCGGCGACGGCACGACGGGCGAAAACGTCACGGCCAACGCCCGCACCATCGCCGAGATCCCCCAGCAGCTGACCGGCGCCCCCGCCGTGGTCGAAGTGCGGGGCGAGGTCTACATGGCGCACGACGACTTCGCGCGGTTGAACGCCAGCGGGGTCGACCGGGTCTTTGCCAATCCGCGCAACGCCGCGGCCGGATCGCTGCGCCAGCTCGACCCCGAGGTGACGCGCCGCCGACCGCTGCGCTTTTTCGCCTATGGCTGGGGCGAGCTGTCGGCGCCGCTGGCCGACACGCAGTTCGATGCCGTGCACCGACTGGCCGGCCTGGGGTTCCCTGTGAACCCGCTGACCCGGCGGGTGGACGATCTGGACGCGATGCTGGCGGCCTGGACCGACATCGAACAGCGCCGCGCGACGCTGGGCTATGACATCGACGGCGTCGTCTACAAGCTGGACGATCTGGCGCTGCAGGCGCGGCTGGGCTTTCGATCCACCACGCCCCGCTGGGCGCTGGCCCACAAGTTCCCGGCCGAACTGGCCTGGACGCGCCTTGAGCGGATCGAGATCCAGGTCGGGCGCACCGGCGCGCTGTCGCCGGTGGCCCGGCTTGCGCCCGTGACCGTGGGCGGTGTCGTGGTGTCGAACGCCACCCTGCACAACGAGGATTACATCGCCGGGCGCGACTCTCGCGGCACGCCGATCCGGGACGGCCGCGACATCCGGGAAGGGGACTGGGTCCAGGTGTATCGCGCGGGCGACGTCATCCCCAAGATCGCCGACGTGGACCTGGCCCGCCGGCCGGCCGATGCGGTGCCCTATGTCTTTCCGGCGCGCTGCCCGGACTGTGGCAGCGACGCGATCCGCGAGGAGGGCGATTCGGTGCGCCGCTGCACGGGCGGCCTTGCGTGCCCCGCGCAGGCGATCGAGAGGCTGCGCCACTTCGTCTCGCGCAACGCCTTTGACATCGAGGGGCTGGGCACCCGGCAGGTCGAGGCGTTCTGGGACGCGGGCTGGCTGCGCGAGCCGGCCGACATCTTCACGCTTGCCCGCGACCATGCGGACGAGTTGCGCGCGTCCGAGGGGTGGGGCGAACGATCGGTGGCGAACCTGCTCGCCGCAATCGAGGGGCGGCGCACGATCCCATTGGCGCGGCTGATCTTTTCGCTGGGCATCCGCCATGTGGGCGAGGTTGCTGCGGCCGTCCTGGCGCGCCATTTCGGCAACTGGGCCGCCTTTGTGGCAGCGGTCGACGGCGCCGCGGCCGAGCCTGCCGCGCAGGCCGCCGACGACCGGACGCGCCGGGCCGCCCTGGCCGACAGTCCCTGCTGGGCCGAGTTGTCCAGCATCGACGGCGTCGGGCCCGTGCTGGTGCGCGCGCTGGTGACGGCCTTTCACCAGCCGGCGGAACGGGCGATGATCGACCGCCTGGTGGCCCATCTCGACATCCAGCCTGATTCGGGCGCGGTTCAGGCCGACAGCGCCATTGCTGGCCTGACCGTCGTTTTCACCGGCACGATGGAGCGCATGACGCGCGCCGAGGCCAAGGCGCGGGCCGAGGCGCTGGGCGCCAAGGTTGCGGGATCGGTTTCGGCCAGGACCGATCTGGTGGTGGCGGGACCGGGCGCAGGGTCCAAGGGCCGAAAGGCGGCCGAACTGGGCGTGCGCGTCATCGACGAGGACGAATGGCTGGCGATCGCGAAGGCCTGAGTCCGCCGCGTGGCCGGCCGCCGGTTCTGTTTCCGTTGTTTGCGGCAGCCGACACGCTGCCCGGCGTGGGGGCAAAGGCTGCCGAATCGTTCGCCGGGCTGGGAATATCCCGTCCCCGCGACGTCCTGTTCCATCTGCCGTCGGCCGGCATCTCGCGACGCGCCGTCGCGCGGCTGGCCGATCTGCGCCCGCCCGAGACGGCAACGGTAACCGTGACCGTTCAGCGCCACATCGCCCCCGCACAGCGCGGCCGGCCCTGGCGCGTGGTCTGCACGGATGGGACGGGCGATCTGACGCTGGTGTTTTTCCATGCCCGCCAGCACTGGATCGAATCGCAGCTGCCGCTGGGCCAGCCTTGTGTCGTCTCGGGCAAGGTCGAGCTGTTCGACGGCCTGGCGCAGATGGTGCATCCAGACCATATCCTGCGCCCCGGCGATCCCCCCCCGCCCGCGTTTGAACCCGTCTATCCGCTGGCCGGCACGCTGACGCAGCGCACGGTCGCACGGGCCGCGGCGGCGGCCATCGACCGCGCCCCGGCGTTGCCGGACTGGATCGACCCGGCGCTGAAATCACGCGAGGGCTGGCCCGACTGGACGACCGCGCTGGCCGCCGCGCACGCCCCCACGGGGCCACAGGACCTGTCGCTGCGGGCGCCGGCCCGCACGCGCCTGGCCTATGACGAGCTGTTCGCCCATCAGATGACGCTGGCTCTGGTCCGCCGCGACCGGCGGCGCGCGGCGGGCCGCGCCTCGGTCGGGGACGGGCGGCTGCGGGCGCAGGTGCTGGCGGCGCTGCCCTGGCCCCCCACGGCGGCGCAGCGCCGCGCGGTCGAGGAAATCGCGGCCGACATGGCGTCGCCCCATCGCATGAACCGGCTGCTGCAGGGGGATGTCGGGTCGGGCAAGACGCTGGTGGCGCTGCTGTCCCTGCTGATCGCGGTCGAGGCGGGCGGGCAGGGCGTGCTGATGGCACCGACCGAGATCCTGGCCCGCCAGCACCTGGCCGCCCTGGCGCCGCTGGCGGATGCGGCGGGGGTGCGGGTGGCGCTGCTGACCGGGCGCGACCGGGGCGAGGGGCGCGATCAGGTTCTGGCGGATCTGGCGGCCGGGCTGATCCACATCCTGGTCGGCACCCATGCCGTGTTCCAGCCCGGCGTCGTGTTCGATGACCTGCGGCTTGCCGTGATCGACGAGCAGCACCGCTTCGGCGTGGCGCAACGGCTGGAGTTGGGGGCCAAGGGCGACCGGCCCGACATGCTGGTGATGACCGCGACACCGATCCCCCGCAGCCTCGCGCTGGCGCAGTTCGGCGACATGGACCTGTCGGTTCTTGATGAAAAGCCCCCCGGCCGGCAGCCGATCGTGACGACCGCGCTGCCGGACGGGCGCATGGACGACGTCGTGGCGCGGCTGGACGCGGCCCTGACGCGCAACGCACGGGCCTATTGGGTCTGCCCGCTGGTCGAGGAAAGCGAGGCGGTCGATCTGACCGCCGCCGAGGCGCGGTTCCAGGCGCTGCGGGCCCGGTTCGGGGACCGGGTACGGCTGGTTCACGGCCAGATGCCGCCCGAGGCGCGCGATGCGGCCATGGCCGATTTCGCCGCCGGGCGGGCCCAGCTGCTGGTAGCGACCACGGTGATCGAGGTGGGCGTGAACGTCCCCGAGGCGACGATCATGGTGATCGAGCGGGCGGAAAGCTTTGGCCTTGCGCAACTGCATCAGCTGCGCGGCCGCGTGGGGCGGGGGACGGCCTCGTCCAGCTGCCTGCTGCTGTATCACGAGCCGCTGTCCGAGGCCGGGCGTCGGCGGTTGCAGATCCTGCGCGACAGCGACGACGGCTTCCGCATCGCCGAGGAGGATCTGGCGATGCGCGGGGCGGGGGACGTGATCGGTACGGCACAGTCGGGTCTGCCGCGGTTCCGCGTGGCGGACCTGGAACGGCAGGCCGATCTGATGGCGATGGCCCGTCAGGATGCGCGCGCGCTGCTGGAGACGGACCCGCAGCTTGCGTCCGACCGCGGGCGCGCCGTGCGAACGCTGCTGTGGCTGATGGAACAGGATCGCGCGCTGCGCCTGATGTCGGCAGGGTAGCAGGAAAGTTCTTAAAAAGTTCTTTACAGACTCGCGCCAAAATGAGAACAAAGTGGCAACATTGTAGTGGAGGCCACCCGATGAGCCCTTTGACAACCCTGTCCGATGTGATCGCCGATGCCCTGGGCGTCGCGGCCATCTCTGCCGCGACCGTCGCGGCGCTGTGGCTGCCGGCCCTGACAGCCGCCTGATTTCCGTCCTGCCCCGCGTTGCCCCCGCGATCCCGCCTGATCGCGACGCCGTCCCTCGGCATTGGTCACGCGCACCTGGCCGACCCGTCCCCCGGGTCGGCCTTTTTCATGCGCCGGCGGCCTCGGCCGCGGCCTCCCACGCCAGCAGGATCGAGGCATGGCGGTTCGGAAAATCCCGTGCGGCCATCAATGCATCCGCCCCGGCAAACGGCCCGTCCGGTGCCGGGCCGGCCTGGGTCAGCATTGCGCGCAGGCGGTCGCGGGCCGCCGCCAGTTCGGCCGGGGTGCGCCCGATCACCCCTGTGCCCAGCACGGCGGCTGAGGCCTGCCCCAGGGCGCAGGCCCGCACCTCTTGCGCGAACTCGGCCACCCGCCCATCGGCAAGAACGACATGCGCGGTGATCGTCGACCCGCATTGCGGCGAGCGGCGCGTCGCCGTGCCCGTCGGCTTGGCAAGGCGCCCCAGATGCGGGATGTCGGCGGCCAGCGCCAGCAGGCGGCGCGAATACAGTGCCATCAGATCGTCGTCGGCCATGGCGGTCCCCGGCTGTCCCGCGGCTTTCACGCGCCCCGTTGCGCCGTTAGATAGGCACGACAGCGCGAAAGGAAAACCCGATGTTCGACCCTGCCAGCCTGCGTCTTGACGGCCATGGCCTGATCCCCGCCATCGCCCAGGATCATGCGACGGGCGAGGTGCTGATGCTGGCCTGGATGAACCTGGAGGCGGTCAGGAAAACACTTGAGGGTCCGTTCGTAACCTATTGGTCCCGCTCGCGTCAGGCCTTCTGGACCAAGGGAGAGACGTCGGGCCACACGCAGAGGCTGGTCGAGATGCGGGTGGATTGCGACCGCGACTGCCTGTTGCTGCGCGTCGAGCAGACCGGCCCGGCGTGCCACACGAACCGGCGTTCGTGCTTTTACACCGCCGTCCGATCCGGGGCCGAGGTCGAGCTTTTGTCGCCCGAAGGCTGAAGCCCGACCATCGCCGCGATGTCGGCCGGTGTCGCGCCCTGGGCGCGGTACAAAGACAGGGCGCGGGCATCGTCGCGCTTGGCAAGCCGCTTGCCGCCTGCGTCGCGGATCAGGCGGTGATGGTGATACTCCGGCTGCGGAAGGTTCAGAAGAGCCTGAAGAAGAACATGGATATGGGTTGATTCGAAAAGATCCTCTCCGCGCGTCACCAGCGTGATCCCCTGCGCCGCATCGTCCACGACAACCGACAGGTGATAGCTGGTGCCCATGCCGCGCCGCGCCAGAACCACGTCACCGATGCCGGCGATGAAGTCGTCCGCCATAAGGCCGTGCTGCGTGGCGGGCGCATGGGCGCGGTCGCAGAATGCGATCCGGTCGGTTCCCAGATGGGCAAAGGCATCCGCGACGTTCAGGCGGATGGCATCGTCCGGCCCCGCCTCGGCCATCGACCGGCCGCGACAGGTGCCGGGATAGACCGGCCCGTCAGGGCCTGTGGCGCCCTCTTGCGGGGCTGACAGCGCGGCTGCAATGTCGGCGCGCCGGCAGCGGCACGGATAGACCAAGCCCAGTGCCGCCAGCCGGTCCAGTGCGGCACGATACGCAGGCAGGCGCTCGGATTGCCGCATGACCGGCTGCGGCCAGTCCAGACCCAGCCAACGCAGGTCGTCGACTATGGCGCTTTCCCACTGGGGGCGGCAGCGGCTGCGGTCGATGTCCTCGATGCGCAGCAGGAACTGACCGGGATCGGCCAGCCGCGCGGCCGTCAGTGCGGCAAAGGCGTGACCCAGGTGCAGCGGCCCGGTGGGGGACGGCGCAAAGCGCGTGCGGATCACGCCTGCGCGGGGGCCGTGGCCAGCCATGCCGCAAAGTCCTGTTTGGCACGCTCCGTATAGGCGGGATAGCGCGCCGCGCGGCCGCGCCGGCCACCCTTGGCCGTGATCGGGGGGAACAGGCCGAAGTTGACGTTCATCGGCTGAAAGGTCCGGGCGTCGGCCCCGCCGGTGATGTGATGGACCAATGCCCCCATCGCCGTCGTGCCGGGCGGCGGTGGCAGGTCCTGTCCCCGCGCTTCGGCCGCCGCCATGCGGCCCGCCAGCAGCCCCATCGCGGCGCTCTCGACGTATCCCTCGACCCCGGTGACCTGCCCGGCAAAGCGCAGGTGCGGGCGGGTCCGCAGCCGCATCCGGTCGTCCAGCAGCGTCGGCGCGTTGAGGAAGGTGTTGCGGTGGATGCCCCCCAGCCGGGCAAAGCCCGCGTCCTGCAATCCGGGGATCATCCTGAACACCTGCGTCTGCGCGCCGTATTTCATCTTGGTCTGAAAACCAACGATATTATAAAGTGTTCCCAGTGCGTTATCTCGTCGAAGCTGAACCACCGCATAAGGTTTTTCGGTGGGTTTGTGGGCATTGGTCAGGCCCACCGGCTTCATCGGCCCGTGGCGCAGCGTCTCGCGGCCGCGCTCGGCCATGACCTCGATGGGCAGGCAGCCGTCGAAATAGCCCGCGGTCTCGCCCTCCCGGAACTCGGCCTTGTCGGCGGCCAGCAGCGCATCGATGAAGGCCTCGTACTCGTCGCGCGTCATCGGGCAGTTGATATAGGCGGTGCGCTCCTCCTCGGTGTCGCCCTTGTCATAGCGCGACTGCCGCCATGCCACGCCCATGTCGATCGTCTCGGCGTGGACGATGGGGGCGATGGCGTCAAAGAAGGCCAGCGCCTCGGCCCCGGTGGCCGCGCGGATCGATTGCGCCAGCGCATCCGAGGTCAGCGGCCCCGTGGCCACGATCCAGCGCCCCTCGGCGGGCAGGTCCGCGATCTCGCCGGGGGCGAACGTGACCAGCGGCTCGGCCCGCAGGGCGGCGGTGACGTCGGCGGAAAAGGCGTCGCGATCCACCGCGAGCGCGCCGCCCGCAGGCAGCTTGTGGCGGTCGGCCATCGCCATGATCAACCCGCCCGCGGCGCGCATCTCCCAGTGCAGCTGGCCCACGGCGTTCATCTGGTCGTCGTCGGACCGGAAGCTGTTGGAACAGACCATCTCGGCACAGTCGCCGGTGCGGTGGGCGAAGGTGCCGACGCCTGGGCGCATTTCATGCAGGATCACGGGCACGCCGCCGCGGGCGAGTTGCCATGCGGCTTCGGACCCGGCAAGGCCCGCGCCGATGATGTGGACAGGTTCGATCATCCGGGTGATCTATCAGCCCCGCGCGGGGCGTGAAAGTGCGGGGATGCGCCCGATCCCCGAACGCGCGCAGGCCGCGATGCTGCGCAGGAAAAAGGGCGGCGCCCTGCGGCACCGCCCTGCATCAGGGTCCGCACCCGGTGCGGACAGGGATCGCTCACGCCTCGGCGGTTTCCGCCTCGGCCTCATCCTCGTTGTCGGACGACCGCAGCCCCGAGGGCGCCGCGATGTTGGCGATGACGAAGTTGCGGTCAATCGTCGGCTTGACGCCGGCCGGCAGCACGACGTCCTCGATGTGGATCACGTCGCCGATCTTCTTGCCCGACAGGTCCACGGTGATGTGGTCGGGAATGTCCGACGCCGTCACCACCAGTTCGACCTCGGGGCGCACGACGACCAGCGTGCCGCCGCGCTTGAGGCCGGGGGCCTCCTCGTGGTTGATGAACTCGACGTGGATGAACAGGTTGACCCGCGTGTTGCGGTGCAGGCGCATGAAGTCGATATGCGTCGGCAGGTCCTTGACGACGTCGCGCTGGACGCCGCGGCAGATGACGCGGACGTCGTCCTGGCCGGCCACCTTCAGGTTGAACAGCGTCGACATGAAGCGGCCCGCGCGCAGGCGGGTCAGCAGCGGGTTGAAGTCGAGCTGGATCGGCGTCGGCTCTTTGCCGTCGCCGTAAACGATGCCGGGCACCTTGCCATTGCGGCGAGCTTGACGGGCGGCCCCCTTGCCTGTCCCCGTGCGTGCCTCGGCCACCAGATCTGGGATCTCTTTGGCCATGTTGTGTTCCTTTCAGGTTTCGACCGGCCATCCTCCAAGGGTGCATGGCCGGAAGCGTGGCCCATAGCCGAAAGCCGCGCATTTGTGAAGGGGGCGGGCAGGGACCCCCGCGGCCGCCTGCGGCGTTGCCCGGGCAGTGAAGCCGACAGGAGGTGGCGATGACCCGCGTGAGGACCAGCGACGATGTGGAGCTGTATGTCAAGGACTGGGGGCAGGGCCGGCCCGTGGTGCTGATCCACGGCTGGCCGCTGAACGCCGATGCCTGGGAGGAGCAGGCCCAGGCGCTGGTGGATGCGGGCTATCGCGTCGTCAGCTATGACCGGCGCGGCTTTGGCCGGTCGGACCAGCCCGACGCCGGCTATGACTATGACACGCTGGCCGACGACCTGGCCGCCGTCATCAACGACCGGGGCCTGACGGACGCGGCGCTGGTCGGGTTCTCGATGGGCGGGGGCGAGGTCGCCCGCTATATGTCGCGCCATGCGGGACGGGGCGTGTCGCGGGTGGCGTTCATCTCGTCGGTCGTGCCCGGCGTGGTGCAGTCCGAGGCCAACCCCGAGGGCGCGCCGGGCGCCGTGCTGGACCAGATGAAGGCCGCCATCCGGGCCGACCGCCCGGCGTTCTTCCGCGAGTTCTTTCCTTCGTTCTATGGCATGGGCTGGGTGAAACGGCCCGTCAGCCAGGCGGTGCTGGACTGGACCTGGGGCATGGCGATGATGGCAAGCCCTATTGCCACCATCGCCTGCGTCGATGCCTTCGGGCGCACCGATTTCACCGGCGATGTCGGCTCGATCCGTTGCCCGACCCTGATCGTGCATGGCAGCGGCGACCAGAACGTGCCGATCAAGGCCACGAGCGCGCGGCTGGCCAGCCTGCTGCCGCACGCGACCTTCAAGGACTACGACGGCGCGCCGCACGGCATTCCGGCGACGCACGCCGCGGATCTGAACCGCGATCTGCTGGAGCTGTTGCGGGCCTGACGCTCAGGCGTAGGCGGTCGCCCACTCGGTCGGCACCAGCACGTTGTGCCGACCGACATTGCCGATGTCGCGTTCGCCGCACAGCGCCATCGAGACGTCCAGTTCCTTGCGGATCACCTCGATCGCCGCGGTCACGCCCGCCTCGCCCATGGCGCCCAGGCCGTGAATATAGGCGCGGCCGATCCAGGTCGCATGCGCCCCCAGCGCGATGGCCTTCAGCACGTCCTGGCCCGACCGGATGCCGCTGTCGAGGTGGATCTCGACCCGGTCGCCCACGGCGGCCACGATCTCGGGCAGCATGCGGATCGACGACAGCGCGCCGTCCAGCTGGCGGCCGCCGTGGTTGCTGACGACGATGGCGTCCGCGCCGAAGTCGGCCGCGATCCGCGCGTCGTCGGCATCCAGGATGCCCTTGAGGATCAGCTTGCCGCCCCACAGGTCGCGGATGCGCGCGATCTTGGTCCAGTCGAGTTGCGGGTCGAACTGCTCGGCCGTCCAGCTTGCCAGGTTGGCGGTGTCCGTCACGCCCTTGGCATGACCCACGATGTTGCCGAAAAAGCGCCGCTTTGTCTGCAGCATCTCGATTCCCCAACGCCAGCGGGTGGCGAGGTCGGCGATGGACGACGCCGTCAGCTTGGGGGGCGCGGACAGCCCGTTCTTCAGGTCCTTGTGGCGCTGGCCCAGGATCTGCAGGTCCAGCGTCAGCACCAGGGCCGAACAGTTGACCGCCTTGGCGCGGGCGATGATCCCCTCGAGGAACTCCTGATCCTTCATGACGTAAAGCTGGAACATGAAGGGTTGGGTCGTATGCGCCGCCACGTCCTCCAGCGAGCAGATCGACATGGTGGACAGGCAGAACGGCACCCCCGCCTTTTCGGCGGCGCGGGCGGCCTTGATCTCGCCGTCGGCGCTTTGCATCCCGGTCAGCCCGACGGGCGCCAGCCCCACCGGCATCGACACGGGCAAGCCGATCATCTCGCTGGCCAGGGTCCGGCCGGACATGTCCACCGCAACCTTCTGGCGCAGGCGGATCTGCTGAAAGTCGGTCGTGTTGTCGCGGAAGGTCTGCTCGGTATAGCTGCCGGATTCGGCATAGTCGTAAAACATCCGCGGCGTGCGCGCGCGATGCATCCGCTTGAGATCGTCGATGCAGGTGATGACGGGCATGATGTCCTCTCTAGGGCGCGCGGGGATCCGGGGAACCGGACAGGGGATTGCACCGGCTGGCCGCCGCATCGACGGTGCCGGGCGGGCAGGGCGGCAGCGGCGCAAGGTCGCCCGCCACGGGATTGTCCGACAGGGCACGGGCGCGGTCGCGCAGGGCCTGCGCACGCGCCGCGGTCGCGGGATCGGGTGCCGGCGCGGACTCGCGGGCGGCGGCAGGCGCGGGGTCGCGCGGCAGTTCGGTTGCGGCCAGCGCGTCAGCCCGCCTTCGCAGGGCACCGGCCCGGCCAGCCAGCGCGTCTGCGTCCGTGACGGCCCCGCGTGCGTCGTCCGCCCGCGCCGCGGCCTCCTCCCGGCGCGCCTGCAAGGCCGCGCCGACCGCCTGCGGGTCGGCCGCCGCGTCGGCCGCATGGGCGGGAATCGCCGGCGGGCGGTTCAGTTCGGACAGCGGCAACAGCCGAGGATAGGTGTCGTCCCTGGGCCCGCACGCTGCCAGGCCCAGCGCCAGCAACGCCAGGAAAGACAGGGTTCGGGGGGCGGGGGCCGGACGCATGGGGGGACGATAGGTTCCTGCGGCAGGGTCGGCAAGCACCGGCCGCAGACCCGCGCCGCATCGGCGCAGGCCCCATAGGGCGCCCGATCCCGCTGTCGCCCTGCCCGTTCGGGTGGTGCGCCCCGCCGCGGTCGCGCCCCTTTCCCCGACGGGCAGGCTGCCCTAGACCTGCCGCCATGGCCCGCACCGCAGGTTCCCGCGCCGAGATCACCGGCCCGCTTGTCCGCAAGGCGGCGCGGCGCCTGTTTGCGCGGCACGGCTATGCGGCGGTGTCGATGCGCCAGATCGCGGCGGCGGTCGGCGTCCAGGCGGGCGCGCTTTATGCCTATACGCCCGACAAGCAGGCGCTGCTGGCGGACCTGCTGATCGAACACATGGAGCTGTTGCTGGCCGCCTGGGACGATCGTCCCGACGATCCGCCGCTGGACCGGCTTGAACGCTTTGCGCGCTTTCACCTGACCTATTCGCTGGATCACCCCGACGAGGTGTTCCTCAGCTACATGGAACTGCGCAACCTGACGCCCGACAATCACGCCACCGTCGCCGCGCTGCGACGCCGGTACGAGGACGCGCTGACCGCCATCCTGCAGGACGGCGCGCGCGAGGGCACGATGCGCATCCAGGACCCCCGCCTGACCGCCATGGCCCTGATCGCCATGCTGACCGGCGTAACCAACTGGTTCCGCGAAGGGGGGCGGCTGGACCGGACGGCGGTCGCTGACCATTACTGGGGGCTTGTGCGCGGGGCTGTCGGGGCCTGACGCAGGCCGTGCCATCTTGTCGCAGCGCGGCGTTGCGGCCCGGGGGTTGCACGAAGCAGAGCGGCACCTAGGTGTCACTTATCATATTCACAAAAGTGAATATGGTCGGGTTGAGGGCGGCATGCGGCCGTCGCCACCGAGTGATCAGACCTTGGGAGAGCAGACATGGGACGCAACTTCGGAAAAGGCCACGGTTTCGGACATGGGATGGGCGGCGAAGGCAAGGTCGCCCGCGACAACGCATCCACCCAGACCATCGACGCAGACGACCGGGCGACGGTCCTCTACATCCTGGAAGAGGAAAAGATGGCGGGCGATCTCTACGAGATCTTCCAGCAGCAGACTGGCCTGTCCGTCTTCGGAAACATCGCCAAGTCCGAGGACCGTCACTTCAACGCGATGCTGAAGCAGGCGGAAAAGCTGGGGCTGGACGTGGACGAGATCGTCTTCAAGCCCGCCGGCAGCTATGTCAACGACGAGGTTCAGCAGATGTATGACGACCTGCTGGCGCAAGGCAGCCAGTCGGCCATCGACGCGCTGGAGGTGGGGCGCTACATCGAACAGACCGACGCCACCGAGCTGCGCGAGGCCATGGACGATGTGGCGGGCACGCAACTGGCCCGGGTCTACGGCAACCTGCTGGACGGATCGCTGAACCACCTGGACGCGTTCGACGCCCTGCTCGGGTGATCCTGCGGGAACGGGCGGCACCACCGGGGCCGCCCCTGCCCACGCCCAGGGCGCGCATGGCCGGGCCGCTTCGAGCCCGACCGTCCCGGGCGCGACCACGGCCTGCGTGACGCGCGGCCCCGGGCGCCGCGCGGCCGGTCGTGGCGGCTGCGGCCCTTGCCGCCGGTGCGCCGCGCCGCGATAGTCGGGGCATGAGTCTGCCACCCGGATTCCTGGACGACCTGCGCGCCCGCGTTCCCATCAGCCGGATCGTGGGCCGACGCGTGACCTGGGATCTGCGCAAGTCGAACCAGGCCAAGGGCGACTGGTGGGCGCCCTGTCCGTTCCACGCCGAAAAGACCGCGTCCTTTCATGTCGATGACCAGAAAGGATTTTATTACTGCTTCGGCTGCCACGCCAAGGGTGACGCGCTGGGCTTTCTGCGCGAGGCCGAGGGCATGGGATTCATCGACGCGGTCGCCCTGATGGCGTCCGAGGCGGGCGTTCCGATGCCCGAACGCTCGCCGCGCGAGCAGGGCCAGACAGACCGCCGCACCCAGCTGGTCGAGGTGATGGACCGGGCGCTGCGCTGGTTCCGGCTGCAGCTGCAGACAGGCAGCGGGGCGGCGGCGCGCGACTATCTGTCCGGGCGCGGGCTGGATGCCGCGGCGCTGGATCGGTTCGAGATCGGCTTCGCGCCCGACCAGCGCCAGGCCCTGACCCGCCATCTGCGCGACGCCGGCGTCCCCGAGGCGCTGATCGTGGATGCGGGCCTTGCCGCGCGCCCCGACGATGGCGGGGCGGTCTATGACCGCTTTCGCGGCCGCATCGTCTTTCCGATCCGGGACGCGCGCGGGCGCTGCATCTCGTTCGGGGGGCGGGCCATGGACCCGGGCGCGCGGGCCAAATACCTCAACGGCCCGGAAACCGCGCTGTTCGACAAGGGACGCACCCTCTACAACCTGGGGCCCGCCCGCGCGGCGGTGGCCAAGGGCGGGCGGCTGGTGGTGGCCGAGGGCTACATGGACGTGATCGCGCTGGTCCGCGCGGGCATCGAGGGCGCGGTGGCGCCGCTGGGCACCGCCATCACCGAGGATCAGTTGCGCCTGATGTGGCGCGTCTCGCCCGAACCGATCATCGCACTGGACGGCGACGCGGCCGGATTGCGCGCGGCGATGCGGCTGATCGACATGGCGCTGCCGCTGACCGGGCCGGGGCAGGCGCTGCGCTTTGCGCTGCTGCCGGGCGGGCAGGACCCCGACGACCTGATCCGCGCCGGCGGGCCGGCGGCGATCCGGGCCGTTCTGGACCAGGCGCAGCCCCTGGTCGACCTGCTGTGGCGGCGCGAGACGGAGGGCCGGGATTTCGACAGCCCCGAGCGAAAGGCCGCGCTGGACCGGGCGCTGGCCGAGGCGGTGGCCCGCATCCCCGACCCTGCCACGCGCGAGCATTACACGCGCGAGATCAGGTCCAAGCGCTGGGCGCAGTTCGCCCCCGTGCGGACCGAGCGCGGGCGTTTCACCCGCCGCGATGCGCCGCAGCCCGCGCGCCCGCAGACGCGCGCGTCGAACCTGGTGGCCGGGGACCTGGGCGAATCGCTGATCGAGGCGATGATCCTGGCCATCTGCGCGGCCCATCCGGCGCTGATCGGGCGCGTCGAATCGCGCCTCGAGCGGCTTGACCCCGCGGACCCCGGACGCGCGGCGCTGGTCCATGACCTGCTGGCGGGCTCGTCCAGCCCGGCGGGCCGGGCCGCCCTTGACGCGATCATGGCCGATCCCCATGTCCGCGCTGCGCCGGCCGTCACGCGGCTTGGCGCAGGCGAGGACATGGCAGAGCCGATGCTGCTGAACGCCTTTGACCGCATCGAAGCGCATCGCGCCGCACGCGACGAGATCGCGCGCGCCGAGACCGAAATCGAGGGTCTGGCGGACGAGGGGCTGACCTGGCGGGTGACGCAATCGGCGCGCGCGCGCCAGCAGGCCGATCACCCCGACCTGGGAGGGGACAGCGGCGTCGTGGGCGACCAGCGATCCCTGGCCGACCAGTTTGCCGCCGCCCGCGCGCAGGCCGAGGCGCTGATGCTGCGCCGCAAGCCCTGACGGCAGCAGGCGCACGGCCCCCGCGTGGCATGGAACGAATCAGGGGCGGGACGACTGCCCCGAATCATTTGGGCGCGCTTTGACCGTGGGCGTAGCCTGCACTAGAACAGCCTGCAGACCGGCGCCGATTCGCACCGAATCACCCCGCGATGCGAATCATCTTTGGAAGGATGCCCGATGGCCAAGGACGACGACGACAAGCCGGACGCCAAGGATGAGGACCCCTCGCTCGACATGAGCCAGGCGGCGGTCAAGCGGATGATCGCGGATGCGCGCGAGCGCGGCTATATCACCTATGACCAGCTGAACACCGTCCTGCCGCCCGAGCAGGTGTCGTCCGAGCAGATCGAGGACGTGATGTCGATGCTGTCCGAGATGGGCATCAACGTCATCGAGGACGACGAATCCGAGGACGGCGCCGAGACCGGCAACGAGGTCGTCCCGGCCTCGACCAGCCGCGAGATCGCCGTCTCGACCACCGAAACGGAAAAGCTGGACCGCACCGACGACCCGGTGCGCATGTACCTGCGCGAGATGGGCAGCGTCGAGCTGCTGAGCCGCGAGGGCGAGATCGCCATCGCCAAGCGCATCGAGGCCGGCCGCAACACGATGATCGCGGGCCTTTGCGAAAGCCCGCTGACCTTCAAGGCCATCACCATGTGGCGGCAGGAGCTTTTGAACGAAGACATCCTGCTGCGCGACGTCATCGACCTGGAAACGACCTTTGGCCGCACCATGGGCGAGGACGAGGACGAGGACCTGCCGGTCGATCTTCCGCTGGGGTCCGTGCCTGCCGAGCCGGTCGAGACGACCGCCTGGACGGGCGACGAGGTCGATGCCGACGGCAACCCCCTGCGCCGCGAAACCGACGAGGACGAGGACGACGACGGCCAGAACCTGTCGCTGGCGGCGATGGAGGCGAGCCTCAAGCCGCGCGTCCTTGAAACGCTCGAGGCGATTGCCCGCAACTATGAGGGCCTGGCCCACATGCAGGACAACCGCATGTCGGCCACGCTGAACGAGGATGCGAGCTTTTCGGCGACCGACGAGGCTGCCTATCAGACGCTGCGGTCCGAGATCGTGGCGCTGGTCAACGAGCTGCACCTGCACAACAACCGCATCGAGGCCCTGGTCGACCAGATCTATGGCATCAACCGCCGGATCGTCACCATCGATTCAGGATTGGTCAAGCTGGCCGACGCCGCCCGCATCAACCGGCGCGAGTTCATCGAGGCCTATCGCGGCAGTGAACTGGACCCGACCTGGGTGGACCGCATGGCAGGCAACAAGGGCCGCGGCTGGCAGGCCCTGTTCGACCGATCGCGCGCGCAGGTCGAAGGGCTGCGGTCCGACATGGCCGTGGTCGGCCAGCACGTCGGCGTGGACATCGAGGAATTCCGCCGCATCGTGAACCAGGTCCAGCGCGGCGAGAAAGAGGCGCGCCAGGCCAAGAAGGAAATGGTCGAGGCCAACCTGCGCCTGGTCATCAGCATTGCCAAGAAATACACGAACCGTGGGTTGCAGTTCCTTGACCTGATCCAGGAGGGCAACATCGGGTTGATGAAGGCGGTGGACAAGTTCGAATACCGCCGCGGCTACAAGTTCTCGACCTATGCGACATGGTGGATCAGGCAGGCGATCACCCGGTCCATCGCGGATCAGGCCCGCACCATCCGCATCCCGGTCCACATGATCGAGACGATCAACAAGCTGGTCCGCACCGGCCGCCAGATGCTGCACGAGATCGGCCGCGAACCGACCCCCGAGGAACTGGCCGAGAAACTCCAGATGCCGCTGGAAAAGGTTCGCAAGGTGATGAAGATCGCCAAGGAGCCGATCAGCCTTGAAACCCCCATCGGGGACGAGGAGGACAGCCAGCTTGGCGATTTCATCGAGGACAAGAACGCCGTCCTGCCGCTGGACAGCGCCATCCAGGAGAACCTGAAGGAGACGACCACCCGGGTTCTGGCCAGCCTGACGCCGCGCGAGGAACGCGTCCTTCGGATGCGCTTCGGCATCGGCATGAACACCGACCACACGCTTGAGGAGGTGGGCCAGCAGTTCAGCGTCACCCGCGAACGCATCCGCCAGATCGAGGCCAAGGCGCTGCGCAAGCTCAAGCATCCGTCCCGGTCGCGCAAGCTGCGGTCGTTCCTGGATCAGTAGGCGGGCGGATACCCGCGCTCGCCCCCGGCCGGGCGAGTTGAACCTGCGCGTTTTCCCGCTATCCTGGACAGGAAAGCGGGACCCGTGCCGATGACGAAGCTGTCGTTCTTCCTATATCGCAGCGAAACGGCGCTGGCCCCCGACAGCGACAGCGCGCGGGACCTGAGGGCCAGAGCCGCGCGCACCAACGCCGATTTGGGACTCACCGGCTTTCTGCACCACGAGGACGGATTTTTCTTCCAGTGGATCGAGGGACCGCCCGGACCTCTGGACCGGATCGTGACACGGCTGTGGCGCGATCCGCGCCATTCCAACCTGATGCCCCTGTCCGGGGGCGGTCAGACCAGCCGCGCGTTTCGCGGCTGGGACATGGGATATTCGACACGTGCCGACCATTCAATCCTGGCGTGGCTCGCCGATCACGGGGTTGCCCCCTACGACAGGCGTGGCTATGCCGCCTGTGTCCTGTCGTTCCTTCTGGAACGCAGCGCCGCGGCCCGGGGCTGAGCGCGGCGCCGTCCGGTCAGTGCGGGCGCAGGCGCTCGACATGGGCGGCGAAGGCGTTGACGAAGCCCTGCAGGAAACCCCGCGTGCTGTCGTCGGTCACACGGCCGTCGGCGGCGAACTGGTCGGCCTTGAACGCCAGATAGAATTCCGGCTTGCCCATCGGCACCATGCCCAGCGTGACCATCTGCGCCTTGAGATGGACCTGCGCGGCCGCCGTCCCGATCGCACCCGGCGAGGCGCCGCAGCAGGCGGCAGGCTTGTTGTCCCAGCTGGACCGGCCATAGGGGCGGCTGCCCCAGTCGAAGGCGTTGCACAGCACGCCGGGCACCGCGCGGTTGTATTCCGGCGTCACCAGCAGCACCGCATCAGCCCGCGCAAGCTGCGCCTTGAACCGCTCGACCGGCGCGGGCCCCTTGCCGTCCTGCCACAGGTCGTCATTGTAATGCGGCAGATCGCCGATCTCGACAAAGTCGAAGGCCAGCGTCCCTTCGGCAAGCTTGCCCAGCGCATGGGCGAGGGTCCGGTTGATCGAGCCCGCGCGAAGCGAGCCGACAAGAACGGCGACGGTGGGGGTCATGGCAATCAGTCCTTTCATGAGGGTCCGCCGAACGGCTGGGGCTGTGGCGACAGCCCACCCGTCCGGAACTGCGAATGGAAATCAGGGTAGATCCGTCGCGGGATAAGCGCAGATGAACGGCGCTGCGGCAAGGTCCGCAGGCGCATGGCGGCTGGCCGCCTGCGGGCGTTCAGCACGGTCCGGGCCACCGCGGGACCGCGCCGGCCGCTGGGCCACCTGTCACGACAAGGGCCTGCCGCACCTCTGATCGTCGTCCACGCCGTCCCGCCCTGCCAGCGCCCGTGACCCGACAGCGCCGCGCCAAGGGAACCCCCGCGCCCGCCCGGCATTGGAGTGTCCTAACCGGAGGCCTTCATGGAACTGACCGATCTTCAAAAACGCATCCTGGTCGCGCTGGTCCGCAGCCGCGTCGCTGGCGGCAAGCTGCACCTGACCTACGAAGACCTCGCCCATCATGTCGGCGCGGGCGTCCAGGCCAGTGCCGTGGGCGAGGCGATGGCCACGCTCAGCGCGTGGTTTGCGACCACCGGCCTGCCGGACGCCACGACAGCCGTCATCCCGCCCGAGAACGCCGAACGCTTTGTGATGCTGCCCGCGCAGGCGATCGTCGACCGTTTCGAGGGCGAGGCCGCCGCCCGTGCCGAACAGGACCGGGTGCGCGATTTCGACTGGCACGGCTGGCTGGAGTCCTGAACCGAGCCACAGGCGGGCGCCGGACGACCAGGCGCCGCGAACGATCATGTTGTGGGCGCACGCGCCCGCTACCCAACCCCGTGCCTCCCTGTATACTGGCTGTAGATCAATCGGGGACGGGAACCACCCATGCGCTGTCCGTTCTGCGGGAACGTCGATACCCAGGTCAAGGACTCCCGCCCGGCCGAGGATAACGTGGCCATCCGCCGGCGCCGCTTCTGCCCGGCGTGCGGCGGGCGCTTCACCACCTATGAACGGGTGCAGCTGCGCGATCTGGTGGTCATCAAGTCGTCGGGCCGGCGCGAGGATTTCGAGCGCGAGAAGCTGGCGCGCTCCATCCGCATCGCCATGCAGAAACGCCCGATCGAGGCCGAGCGCATCGACCAGATGATCTCGGGCATCGTGCGGCGCCTGGAAAGCATGGGCGAAACCGACATCCCCTCCAAGGTCATCGGCGAGATCGTGATGGAAACCCTGGCCCGTATCGACACAGTGGCCTATGTCCGCTTTGCCAGCGTCTACAAGAACTTTCAGACGGCGGACGACTTCGACGGCTTTGTCTCGGAACTGCGGCCGGCCGGCGCGCCCGAGTGACCGCCGAGGCTGACCTGCGCCACATGGACCACGCGCTGGCGCTTGCGCGGCGGGGCTTGGGCAACGTGTGGCCCAATCCGGCAGTCGGATGCGTGATCGTCCGGGGCGGCCGCGTCGTGGGGCGCGGCTGGACGCAGCCGGGCGGGCGACCGCACGCCGAACGCGTCGCGCTGGACCAGGCGGGCGCGGCAGCCCGGGGCGCAACCACCTATGTCACGCTCGAGCCCTGCGCCCACCACGGCCGCACGCCGCCTTGCGCGCAAGGGCTGATCGACGCGGGCATCGCGCGCGTCGTCAGCGCCCTGACCGATCCCGATCCGCGTGTCGCCGGCCAGGGCCATGCGATGCTGCGCCAAGCAGGCGTCGTCGTGGCCGAGGGGCTGCGCGGCGACGGGGCGGCCGCCCTGCAACGGGGATTCCTGACGCGCGTGACGCAAGGGCGGCCGATGGTGACGCTCAAGCTTGCGACCAGCTTCGACGGGCGCATCGCCACGAGGGATGGCGAAAGCCGCTGGATCACGGGATCCGAGGCGCGGCGACATGTCCATCTGCTGCGGCTGACCCATGACGCGGTCATGGTGGGGGCGGGGACCGCGCGCGCCGACCGGCCGGCCCTGAACGTGCGGGGCTTTGGGTCCGTGCGCCAGCCGGTGCGCGTCGTGATCGCCAGTGGCGCCGTTCCGCCCCTGCAGGCCGAGGACGCCCACCACGGCCCGCTGTGGGTCCTGCCCGGTCCGCTGCCCGAGGCGCTGGCCGAACTGGGACGGCGGGGATTGACCCGCGTCTTCTGCGAAGGCGGGGGTCTGCTGGCCGCAGGGCTGCTGGCCGCCGGTCTGGTGGATGAGCTGGTGGGTTACACCGCAGGGCTCGCCCTGGGCGGTGACGGCCGGGCGGCGGTCGGGCCGCTGCACTTGGCGGCGCTGGCCCACGCGCCCCGCTTTGTGCTGGCCGAGACGTGGACCATGGGCGGCGACCTGTTCCACCGCTGGGTGCGGCGCTGACGGTACAGGGCACGGCTGGCCCCGCCGGCCGAAAGCAGCACGGGCGCCGGGCGGTGTCTGTCGGGCAAGGATGCTCAGGCGACAGGGACGCTCAGCGCCGCCAGATCCAGCTGTGGCCGGCCAGCGCCCCCTGCGCCTTGGCCAGCCATCGCAGCGGCGGCGAGGCAGAGCGCAACGCCGGGTCGGCCAGCCGGTCGAGCGCCAGTTCCACGGGGCACGGAAGGCGGCTGACCGGATCGACATAGCGCGGATAGGCGATCAGGGCGGCATGGACCAGCGCCGCCAGGTCCGGGCGCGCGACCCGGCGGGCGGGCACCGGCCCCAGGTCGCGGGTCAGTCCCCAGCCGGCATAGAACGGCGCGCCCAGCGTGGTGACGGGCTTGCCGCGCACCAGCGCCTCGAACCCGAGGGTCGAGGTGATGGTCCAGACCTCATCGGCCCGGTCGATCAGCGCGGCCGCCGATGCCCCATCGGCCGTGACATCCGCCAGCCCCGCGATGGTTCCCACCGCGCCCGGCCGCAGCCCGGCCTCGACATCCGGGTGCGGCTTCCAGACGATCAGCGCTTCGGGGTTCTCCTCCCGGACCCGCTTCAGCAGGGCAAGGTTCGTCCGCTCGGCCCCCGCGCCCAAGCGGATCGAGGCGTCGTCTTCGACCTGACCGGGAACCAGGATCACGCGCCGCCCGTCGGACGGGATGTGCGGCAGCGCGCCGGCCAGATTGTATTTCGTCACCCCCTGCTCCCGCAGCCGCGCGATCAGCGACAGCGCGCGGTCCCGGCCGCAGGGCGGCAGGGGGGCCGCGATCAGCGCCTCCAGCAGGCTGGGGCGCGTCGGGTCATAGTAGATGCCCAAGGGATCGGCGACCAGCGACAGCGGCGGCACCAGCGCCGCCCCCAGACCGCGCGAGCGCAGGAACCCGTCCTCGACCCGCGCGGCCTGCGGCACGGCGTCGGCCCGGTTGGCCCAGGCCAGCGTCACCGCCGGTGACGGCGTGCCGGTAAAGCGCACGCCGCGTCCGCTGCCAAAGGCGCGCGCGATGGCGGGACGCTTCCACAGGCGCATGCCATAGGCCAGGTGCCCGTCGCGGTCCTCACGGAAGGCGCGGGCCTCGGCCTCGATCTGGCGCAGGGCGCCGTCGAAGCTGGCCAGGCGATCACGGCAGGGGTCGTACCAGACGGGGCCCAGCAGGTGGCTTGCGGCAAACAACGTCTCGACCGTGGCGCGGCCCACCCGGCGCGGCACGGGCGTTTCATCGTCGGTCAGGCCCCAGCCGGCATAGAAAGGCTGGCCGAACATCCGGGTCCGCCGGCCCGCCAGCAGAGCCTCGTACCCCAGTTGCGAGCTGACGGCATAGACTGCCGCCGCGTGGCCCACCAGCCGCCAGGGCGAAAGAGGCGCGTCGCACCAGATCTCGCCCCGTCGCAGATCGGCGGGGGTCAGGTGGCCGGGACGCAGGCCTGCGGCCGTTTCCGGGTGACTGCGCACGACGATGGTCGCGCCAGGGTTCTCGTCGCGGGCGGCGGCCAGCATGCGCAGGAAGATCGCCCGCCCCGCACCCATCAGCGAGGCATCGCCCCGCGTCTGGTCCACCACCAGCACCGACCCGGGTGGCGGCGCGGGCGCATCGGGGCGGTGGGCGTTGTACTTGGACAGGTCTGCCGTGCGCAGCCAGTCCAGTGCCGCACGCGCCGCCCCCGTCATCGCGGCCGCCTCGGCCGAGGCGGCGAGCGTCTCCAGCCGCGATGGCCGCGCGGGATCGAAGTGCAGCCCCTGCGGGTCGATCAGCAGCCCGACCGGCCCCCTTCGGCCGACGGGGGATCGGTCACGGCCGGGAAGGATGGAGCGCAGGAACGCATCCTCGACCGTCACCAGCGCGGCACCCCGGCGCGCGGCCAGCGCACGGCCGCGCCAGGCGGTGGGGCTGTTGCCCCATACGCCCACCGCGTCGCCCCGCCCCGGCAGGCCCAGCGTCACCCGCCAGCCCGCCAGGGCCAGGATGCGGCGGACGCGCGGGCTGGTCCAGAACCCGCCGTTTGCGACGAACAGCCGCCGGGGCAGGGGCGCGTCGGCCGCGCCGCCCGCGGCCGTCATGACATCAGCCGCCGCCCAGCGTGCTCAGCGTGTCGGCCGTCGTGGCACTGCCGGTGATCGCGCTCAGGGTCTTTTGCCACTGCACATAGGGCGCTTCGGTCACATAGACGGTATCCTCGTCGCGGATCATGAAGTCGCGTGCCAGAAACAGCCCGTTCGGGCGCGTCAGGTCCAGCACATAGGCCATGCGCTGGTCGCCGTACACGTCCTTGCCCAGGACGTTGCGCGCCACGGACTGCGGCTCGTTGCGCAGAACGAACACGCCGGTCGGGTCGGCGAGGCTGGAGCTGAGGCCGCCGACCATCGCGATGGCCTCGATCGCGCTGATCTCCTCGGACCCGAGGGGAACCTTGGTCTGGCCCCCCAGCGCCCCCAGGGCGGTGAAGCTGCGCTGGTCCTCTTCGACCAGGATCACGTCGCCGGGGCGCAGCGCCACGTCGTTGCGCGAGTCGGCGTACAGATCCCGCAGCCAGACCTTGCCGGTGCTGCGGCCCCGTTTCACCGTCACCACCGCGATTTCCGGGTCGATCGCCACGCCGCCGGCACGGGCCAGCATCGCCGAAAGCGTCCGGGTCGGCCGTTCGATGGGGAACACCCCCTGGCCGTTGACCCGGCCCATCACCGACACAGTGGCGCCGTCGCCCGCGACGCGCGTCACCATGACCTGCGGGTCAGGGGTCTGGCTTTCCAGCCGCGCGGTGATGATCTGGCGCAGGGCGTCGGGACTGTTGCCCGCCGCGCGGATGCGGCCCGCGTAGGGGACGAAGATATAGCCGGCGCTGTCCACCTGCAGTTCGGTCAGCGGCGTGTTCGAGCTGCCCATCGAGGCGAGAAGACCGTCGTCCACGTTTTCCCAGATGGTCAGGCCAAGCACGTCGCCTGGGCGGATCTCGTCGGCGCCAACCTGTCCCGCGCCCACGAAGTCAGAGCCGAACCCATAGCTGGGGGCAAAGTTGGCGGTGCGGGTCACATGGTCGTTGACATAGATGACGTGGGCGTTGCCACCGCGCTCGACCGCGCCCTTGTAGATCTCGTTCTTGCTGGGGCCGGACCGCGGCAGGCTGCAGGCAGAAAGCCCCACCAGCGCAAGGATCGCGGTCGTGCGGATCGCACGTCCGGCAGCCGGCCGCGCGCGCGCGGGGCGGAGTTGCATCGTGTCTGCCAAGGTCCAGTCTCCTGTCCATCGTCGCCGGCAATTCCGCATGGCCGGCCTTTATTCTGCTTCCCGGCGAGTCTATCGGGTCCGAAAAGCCATTTCCATTAGAACACCCGTCATCGGTCGTCACGGTCCATCTGCTGTCGCAAACCTGCACGCCCGCCTGCCAGTGCCTCATAGGGGTCGTCGGGATCAAGCATCATGTCCACCACCAGCCGCAGCGCGTGGCCGCGCGAGCGCGCGGCATAGAACCCGCCCGGCACCTGGCACGTATCCAGCAGATAGTCGCGATAGTCGCGGTAGAGCGCGACCGAGGGGCGCTGGGGGTCGCGCAGGAACTCGGTCAGGGTCTGGCCGCTGACCAGCCCCGGCTTGTCATAGACCGACCGGCCCATCGCCTTGACCGGCAGGCCGCGCCACAGCGCCTGCTGGGCGGCGGTGGAATTGATCGTCACGGCGGCGCGGGCCTGCGACAGCAGGCGTGCCAGCTTGCCGCCCTGCACCAGATGAACCCGGTGCGAGATCCCCAGCCCGCGGGCGCGGTCCCGGATGGCGGCGGCGACGCGGCCGCGGTCGTCCTCAAGCGGGTGGGCCTTGAAGACAAGGTGGTGGTGGCGCGGCGCGGCGGCGGCGAAGGCCTCCAGCACCTCGTCGGTGAACTGTGTCATCGTGCGATAGGGCGAATGGGCCAGAAAGCTCGAATCGTGCTCGAGCTGCATCAGAACCAGCACGAAGGGAAACCCGCCGCCCTGGATCGCGCGGGCCTGCTGCCAGCGCCGCGCCGCCAGCGCCGGCGACAGGACCAGGCGGCGAAGGTTCAGCCGGAACTCGCGCCACAGCGTGATGTCGCGATGCGACCTGAACCCGGGATAGCGCCGGTTCGCGGCCAGGACCATCAGGTGATAGAGCGCGCCATAGAACTTGTGCTGCCGCATGTCGCCCCAGTGCGACGGCGGGCGGCTGATGTCGGAGGCGGGATCGCGCATGATCCGGCGGATCTCGTGCAGCGAGATGTTCATCAGCGGCGAATGGCCGTTTGAGCCGCCGCGTTCGTATGTGATCCAGTAGGGGCGCAGGTACCCCTCCTCGAAGACATGCAGCATCAGGCCGCGCGCGGCCGCGGCGGCGCGGGCGGCGGCGTGGATGGGGCGCACGTCGCCGTACAGCACGATGTCCGTGATGCCCTTGCTGTCGATCAGGCGGTCCAGATGGGCCGGCCAGTCCTCGGCCGGGCCGTCATGACGGATGAAATGCGCCCGGTCGGTCCAGAAGAACTCGTCCCCCGCATTGAAGCCCACGCGCCAGACCTGTGATCCGGCCGCCCGGAGCAGGCCCCCGAGACGCTGGAAAAACGGCCCGTGCGGGCCTTGCAGCAGCAGGAACGCCCGACGGTGCGGTGGCAGGTCGCGAACCGCGAGGGGCGGCCCGGACAGGGGGGCAGGGTTCAGGGTGCCGGTCGCCGGACCCACGGGCGCAGCCCCGGCCGCCAAAGGGGGGCAGGACCTTGCGCGCTGTGTTCCGTCGTGTCGGTTCATCGGCACCTCGATCCCCGCCGGCAGCGGGTCTGGTCGGGTCGGATCATCGCGTCGGATGCCATGCGGCCGACGCAATAGGAAGGTCAATCTCACGAAAAGCCTAATGGAACGTTAAGATGCACCCCTTGGATCTGCCCTGACCCGCGCGCCGCACCGCCTTGCACCCGCGGTTCCGGCGCGGCATCGTGCCGGCACGTGCGATCACGCAAGGAACGGGCATGTTCACCGGCATCATCACCGACATCGGCCGCGTCACGCGCGTCGTGCCGCAGGGCGACCTGCGCGCGCGCATCGCCTGCCGCTATGACATGGCGGGCGTGGACCTTGGCGCGTCCATCGCCTGCGACGGGGTGTGCCTGACGGTCGTGGACAAGGGCGCGGACTGGTTCGACGTCGACATCTCGGCCGAGACGCTGGACAAGACCAACATCGGCGCGACCGGCTGGACCGAGGGCAAGGCCGTGAACCTGGAACGGGCCCTGCGGGTCGGCGACGAACTGGGCGGGCATATCGTGTCGGGGCACGTGGACGGCGTGGCCACCATCGTCGAGGCGCACCGCGAGGGTGGCAGCCTGCGCCTGACGTTGGAGGCGCCGGCGCATCTGGCGCGCTTCATCGCGCCCAAGGGGTCGGTGGCGCTGAACGGCACGTCGCTGACGGTGAACGAGGTTCAGGGCAACCGCTTCGGCGTGAACCTGATCCCCCACACGCAAGAGGCGACGACCTGGGGCGCGGCAAGGCCCGGCGATGCCGTCAACCTGGAAATCGACACGCTGGCGCGCTATGTCGCGCGTCTGGCCGAGGCGGGTTGAGGTTCGCCCTGCGCGCCGCGCGTGCGGCCCGCCAGTGCGGCAGGGCACTTTCGCCCGCGCCCCGGCTGGTTTAAGGCCGGTGTCATGGACCGCACCCGCCCCTTGACAGCCAGGACCGCCGGCGCGACCCCGGACCCGCGCGGCCGGCCGGGCGCCGACGGGCCACACGGCGGGGCCGCGGACAGCATCACCTTGCAGGATCGACCCATGCAGTATGAAAAGCCCGGACCTGTCGAGCGCGACTGGTCGGACGCCATCTCGGGCATCGAGAGCATCATCGAGGATGCGCGCAACGGCCGCATGTTCATCCTGGTGGACCATGAGGACCGCGAGAACGAGGGCGACCTGGTCATTCCTGCCCAGATGGCCACGCCCGACGCCATCAACTTCATGGCGACGCATGGGCGCGGGCTGATCTGCCTGGCGCTGCCGGCGGCGCGGATCGACGCGCTGGGGCTGCAACTGATGTCGCCCAAGAACTCCAGCCGTCACGAGACGGCCTTCACCATGTCGATCGAGGCGCGCGAGGGCGTCACGACCGGCATCAGCGCCCATGACCGCGCCCGCACCATCAGCGTCGCCATCGACCCGACACGCGGCGCGGCCGACATCGCGACGCCCGGCCACGTGTTCCCGCTGCGCGCCCGCGATGGCGGCGTGCTGGTGCGCGCCGGCCACACCGAGGCCGCGGTGGACGTCGCGCGGCTGGCCGGGCTGAACCCGTCGGGCGTGATCTGCGAGATCATGAACGCCGACGGGACCATGGCGCGGCTGCCCGACCTTGTGGCCTTTGCCCAGGCCCACGGGCTGAAGATCGGCACGATCAGCGACCTGATCGCCTATCGCCGCCGCCACGACAACCTGATCGCCGAGCGCGACCAGAGGACCGTCACGTCGGCGCACGGCGGCCAGTGGACGATGCGGGTCTTTGCCGACGAGACGCAGGGCGCCGAACACATCGTGATGACAAAGGGCGACCTGACCGCGCCCGGTCCGGTGATGGTGCGGATGCACGCCCTTGACCCGCTGCATGACGCGCTGGGGATCGAGCGCAAGGGCGCGGGCGATCTGGCCGGCGCGATGCGCATGATCGCGGCCGAGGGCCGGGGCGCGGTCGTGCTGCTGCGCGACCTGTCGCCGGTGCTGCCGCGGCAGGGGGAACAGTCGCCCCACATCCTGCGCCAGTACGGGCTGGGCGCGCAGATCCTGTCGGCGCTGGGGCTGTCCGAACTGATCCTGCTGACGAACTCGGCCCCGGTGAAGGTCGTGGGCCTTGACGGCTATGGGCTTTCGATCCATTCCACCCGTCCCATCCCGCAGGACTGATCCGCCATGGCCGCGCTGACCGAACACACCACCCTGCCCACGCCGCGGTTCGACGCGCCGGTGCGGCTGCTGATCGTCGTCGCGCCGTATTACCGGGCGATCGTGGACGGGCTGATCGCGGGCGCGCGGGCGGCGGCGACCAGCGCCGGGGCCGGCGTTGATCTGGTTGAGGTGCCGGGCGCGCTGGAGATTCCGACCGCCATCGGCATCGCGGGCCGGCTGGCGGATTATGACGGCTTCGTGGCGCTGGGATGCGTGATCCGGGGCGAGACGACCCATTACGACACCGTCTGCAACGACAGCTCGCGCGGGTTGGCCCTGCTGGGCCTGCAGGGCCTGTGCATCGGCAACGGCATCCTGACGGTCGAGACGATGGACCAGGCCGTGGTCCGTGCCGACCCCGAGGGGATGGACAAGGGCGGCGGGGCCGCGGCCGCGGCGCTGCATCTGGTGGCGCTGCACCGTCGGTGGGCAGGCGCGCGCCGACCGCTCGGCTTCGGCCGCGACGAGCCTGCGCGCGACGTGATCCGCCTGGCGGGCGAGCTGGACGGGACGGCAGGCGCATGACCGGACCCACCGTGCCCGCAGACCGGCCCCGTCCCTCGGGCGGCAACGCCCGCCGCGCCGCCAGTGCGGCGGCCCGCGTCTATGCCGTCCAGGCGCTGTTCCAGATGGAAGCGGCCGACCAGTCCGCGGACCGCGTGCTGAAGGAATTCCGGGACTGGCGCATCGGCGTGGACGAGGAGGACGGCCCCTCGCCCGAGGCGGACGAGGACCTGTTCGAGCGCATTCTGGACGGGGCCGTGAACTGGCAGGCGCGCATCGACCAGATGACCGATCGCGCACTGGTCGCCAAATGGCCGATCGCGCGCATCGACCCGGTTCTGCGCGCGGTGTTCCGCGCGGCGGGGGCCGAGCTTGTGTCCCCCCAGACCCCGCCGCGCGTCGTGATCACGGAATATGTCGCCGTGGCGGACGCCTTCTTTCCCGACGGGCGAGAGGCGCGGTTTGTCAACGCCGTGCTGGATCACATGGCGCGCGAGGCGCGGCCCGAGGCCTTCTGACGGGCCTGGTCGGCCGCCCCCTGAACCCTGCACACGCGATGGCACGCAACAGGTGACAGGTCCACAGGCGCGGTCTAGACTGGCCTCATTCGTCAGGAGGCTGCCATGCCCGAACTCGTCAGGTTGTACATCCGCAACATCGCAATCGGTGGGGCGCTCGCGGCTTTGTTCACCGCGGCCCTGATCGCGTTTGACGTCGGACATCTGCGGCATCTCGTGATGGCGACCCAGGGTGGGTTCCTCGCCGTCCTGCTGCTGTTCGTGTTCAACACGCTGGTATTTGCAGGGGTGCAGTTCGCCATTGCGGTGATGCGCATGGGGGATCGCCCCCGTCCCCCCCGAGGCGGACTGCGCGCCCCGCACACGGGATCCCCCATCGGGGCCGAGGCGCGGGTCAAGGCAGGGCAGGCACGTCGCTGATCGCAGTTTGCGGCTTTTCTGCAACATCTGGCGGGGCGGATTGCAGCCCCGCCTGACCTCGCTCAGCAGCGGCGCAGGGCCACAAATCCAACACAAAGCCTGGCCGCCTATCGAGACAAGCGTCAGAAAATTATGATTCCGTTAACTTTCTCTTCGCCCTCCAGCTGATCCTGGGGGCACCGCCGCCAACGCGTGATAAGTTCCAACGGGTGCGTTCACATCCCTGTGACAGTCACAGCATTCTCTCTCCAGGGTTCACTCTGGCACTTTGCATCCTATCTTGAGTTCATAGGAGACCGCGTGACCCATACGGGTCCGCACAGGATCGAGAGGCTCTGATGAAAAAGCTTTCCCTTATGGCGGGTGCAACCGCTCTGGCAACCCTGCTTGGCACGGCCGCTTTCGCCCAGACCGAACTTGCGACCGGCGCGAACGTGACCGGCGTGACCGACATCAACGAAGGCATCAACGACGTTCAGGACGATGTCGAGGACGACTTCGCCCGGTCCGAGGATGCCGCCCGCTTCGGCCCGGCCGACCGCCGCACCGGCACGTTCGGATCGGTCGCGATGACCTACACCGGCCGCACCGGCAACACCGAGAACCAGGACTTCAGCCTGGCTGGCCGTCTGTCCCACAACCAGGGCAACTTCCAGCAGTCGGTCGGCATCCTGCTGGAATACGGCGAGGATGACGACGGCGAAACGGATACCGAAAAAACCTCGGTCATCTACGAAGGCAACTACTTCATCAACGACCGCTTCTATGCCTTCGCCCTGGGCCGCGCGGCGACCGATGGCCTGGCCAACGATCTCGAAGGTCTGACGGCCGCGGAGCGTGCCGACCGCGACGGTCGTCTGAAGCGCGACGGGCTGCTGGCGTTCGGTCCGGGGTATCGCATCATCAACAACGACACCACGGCGTGGCGCGTGCAGGCGGGTGCCGGCATCCGTTACACCCAGACCATGAACACCATCGATGACGGTGGCGTTGCGGTCACGGGCGACACGGTCGATTCGGACACCTCGCTCGGCTACATCGTGTCGTCGCGGTTCTATCACAAGTTCAACGACCAGTTCTTCCTGACGAACGACACCGACTTCCTGTCGTCTGACGCGAACGACCTGGCCACGAACGAGCTGGGCCTGAACGTCCGCATGACGGAGGCCTTCTCGACCCGCGTGTCCTACAAGACCGAGTATGTCTCGGACCGCAGTATCCGCACCGACAACACGGTCGGCGTGTCGCTGGTCTACGGCTTCTGATCCGTCCCTCGGTCAGTTGCTCTCTGGAAGGGGCGGCCTTGATGGCCGCCCCTTTTGGCGTCACGGGGGGCGCATGAAAAAGGCCGCCCCGGGGGGCGGCCTGTTCGATGTGGCGGGAACCGCAGCGACCGTGTCGGCACAAGTTTCCCCGAAAGCCTGGATGTCCAGGTGGGCGCCGGGTAACGGGACCAGGGTCCAGTCAGAGCCAGCTCCCTCGGAAGAATTATAGGCCAGTGGAAAAGATGGCCGCGCACGAGAAGAGCAGAAACCCGCCGGCTATCCAGATAGGGGCGCACCCAGCCCATCGCAAGGGCGGGCTTCGGCCTTGCGCGATGTTTCCGGTTCGTTCATGCTGCCCGACAGCCTCTCAGGACCTTGCCCCATGGACCAGCCGACCGACTCGCCGATACCGTCCATGCCGGGCCAGCGGCTGGCGCGTGGCGTCACCCGGCATCTGATCGCCCTGGGGCACGCGCCGCTGGCCGAGTTCGTGCCCGCGCCGGGGCTGCGGGTGGACGTGGTGTCCGTCACGCCGCGGGGCGAGATCTGGATTGTCGAGTGCAAGAGCTGCCGCGCGGATTTCACGGCCGACCGCAAGTGGCAGGGCTATCTGGATTTCTGCGATCGGTTCTTCTGGGCGACGGACGGCGATTTCCCGTCCGGGCTGCTGCCCGAGGACAGCGGCCTGTTCGTTGCCGATCCCTATGGCGCCGAACTGGCCCGGATGGCGCCGCTGGCCCGGCTTGCGGCCGCCCGCCGGGCGCGAGTCCTGCGCGATATCGCGCGCGTGGCGGCCTGCCGGCTGGCGCGAATCGCCGACCCCGCTGCCTTCATCGAGGCCGCGTAGGCGCGCCTACTCTGCCGCCTCGTCCAGCAGGCGGCGCACCCAGCGGCCGCAGGCCCAGGCCGCGGGCACGCCCAGCCCGATCGACAGCAGGACCGACAGTTCCGGCGACAGGTTGGGCCAGTCCAGCGCCCGCGCCATCAGCGCCAGCATAAACAGGTTGATCGCCACCGCCGCCGCGGCGAACGGATAGAGCAGCAGGGCCAGCTTCCACACCGGCCAGCGCCCGGGTTCAGGAACGGGTGCCATCAGTGACTGGTGCCATCAGAAAACGTGATCTTGTTCCAGACATTGTACTTGCCGGACGGCTTCTTCATGGGCAGCCGCCGCACCTCCTTCAGGGTCTTGGCGTCATAGACGACGACCGCGCCGTCATCCTCCCAGATGGACACCAGCGCATAACGCCCGTCCCGGGTGAATTCGGTGTGGGCGACGGTCTTGCCGGGCGCGGGGTTCAGCGTGGCCACGATCTCCAGCGTCTGCTTGTCGATGATGTGGACCTCGTCCTTGTGGGGGCCGAAGAAGACGTCCGCCCAGACATGGGGGCTGGTCTCGTGGCTGCGCAGGAAAAAGCCGGGTCCGTTCGTCCTGATCTGCTTGACCAGGCTCCAGTCCGTCATGTCGATCACCGACAGGACGCCCTCGTCCAGGTGCGGCGTGGCCATCACCTTGTGGCCGTTGCGGTCCCAGGTGATCCCCGATCCCAGGTGCGGCATCCCGGGCAAGGGCAGCTCGGCCACCTTGCCGCCGCTGATCAGGTTGATGACCACGCCCTTGGTGCCTTCGCGGTTCGTGCCGATCAGGTTCTTGTAGTCGGGGTCGAAGAAGAAGTCGTCCAGCGGCTCCTCCGTGCGGATGCGGCGACGGGCGAACAGCCCTTCCTGCGCGCCGAAGGCTTCGGTCCCGCCCTTTTCAAAGGTATGGACATAGCCGTCGTAAAAGGGGCCGGCCTCGGGATCGGTCGCAACCTCCCAGATCTCGGGGGCGTCCTTCAGGGCCAGGATGAAGGACTTGCGCTGCGGCGCCTGATACACGGCGCTGACCCGGCTGGGGGTGCCGTCACGCGCCTCCACCTCGATCACCTTGACCGGTTCCAGCGTGGCGGTGGACAGGATCGTCAGCGTCTGCGGCAGATAGTTGGCGACGGCCAGCCATTGCCCGTCATGGCTCATCGCGATGTTGCGGCTGTTCAGGCCCGCACGGACGCGGCCGACCTCGCGCAGCGACCAGATGTCGTATTTCTGCACCCAGCCGTCGCGCGACATGATGAAGACATAGCGCCCGTCCGGGCTGAACTTGGGTCCGCCATGGACCGCATAGGGCGTGGCAAAGCGGTCCAGCACGTCGAAGGTGTCGCCGTCCAGCACGCTGACATGGTGGTCGCCGGTCTCGACGACCAGCGTGATGTTCATCGGATCGGCCTTGAACACGGGGGCCGGGGCGGGGGCATAGTCGGCGGCCATCTCGCGGCTGGCCTCGATCCGGGCCGCATCCCAATCCGGGATCTGGGCGACGGGTGCCTTGATGAAATCGACCAGGCCGGTGATCTGCTCGGCCGACAGCACGTCGCCGAATCCCGCCATCTGGGTGGCGGGCCGGCCATGCGCGATGACCTGGTCCAGCCCCTTGACCCGGCCCAGGGTCTCCGGGATCAGCGCCGGCCCTGTGCCGCCCAGCCGCCCCTCGCCGTGGCAACTGGCGCAATGCGCGGCGAAATCGGCCGCCGCGTCGGCGTGGGCCATGCCCGGCAGCGCCAGGGCCGCCGCCGCCACATACGCCAGGTATCCTCGTCCGGTCACGACCGCACCTCGTTCATGTCTTGTCACTGTTGCCGCCCGGTCAAAAGAACTGATGCGCCGGATCGCGGCTTTTCCCGCGGAAGGGCGTCACGGTCAGGCGGTCCAGGTCGGCTTCGACCCCGATCTCGGCGTTGGACAGATAGCAGGCGGGGTCCTCGGCCCAGGGATCGCCGGTCAGTTGCAGCGCACGGATGCGCGTGTTGCCGCCGCACACGTCACGGAACGAACAGGCGCCGCAGCGTCCCTTGAGGGGGCGGGGCCGCGTGCGCAGCGTGGCCAGCATCGGGTCGTCGCCCGTCCACCACTGGCTGAACGGCTTTTCCTTGACGCTGCCGATCGTATAGTCGGACCAATAGGTGTCGGGGTGGACCTTGCCCTGCGGGTCGATGTTGGCGACCCCCAGGCCCGACGAGTTTCCGCCCCAGGCCACCAGATGCGCCCGCACCGCCGCCACCAGGCCCGGGTCGAAGTGGCGTTCCGCCCAGCGCATGAAATACACCGCGTCCGCGTCGTTGTTGCCGGTCACGATCTCCAGCGGGCGGCCGCCCTGCACGGCGTCCCAGCCGCGCTCGATCAGCAGGTCCATGGCCGCGCGGGTGTGGGCGTGCTCCTGATCCTCGCCCCGGTGCTTGTCGCCGCGGCCGGCATAGACAAGATGCGACAGATAGAACTTGTCCACCCCCTCGCTGTCGCACAGGTCCAGCATGGCGGGAAGGTGATGGGCGTTGTCGCGGGTGATCGTGAAGCGCAGCCCCACCTTGACGCCGCGCGCCTTGCAGGCCCGCACACCGGCAAGGGCATTGTCGAAGGCGCCCTCGACCCCGCGGAACCAGTCGTTCGTTGCCCCGATCCCGTCAAGGCTGATGCCCACATAGTCAAAGCCCAGCGCGGCGACCCGATCGGCAACACCCGGCTCGCCCAGTTTGGTGCCGTTGGTGGACAGCGACAGGTGGCGAAAGTCCAGCGCGCGGGCGCGCTCTGCCAGATCCCAGAAGTCAAAGCGCGACAGCGGCTCGCCCCCTGACAGGATCAGGGCGGGGATGCGGAACGCGGACAGGTCGTCCAGCACGCCCATTGCCTGGTCGTGCGACAGCTCGCCCGGAAAGACATTGTCCGAGGACACCGTATAGCAATGCCGGCACTTCAGGTTGCAGGTCCGCGTCAGGTTCCAGATCACCACCGGACGGACCATTCCGGGCGTGCCGCGGCGGCGGACCGGCGTCGGTTCGACCAGCTGGTGCATGTACTGGGTCAGGCGGAACATGGAAGGGCCCTTTCAGTCGTCGCGCAGACGCAGCCCGGTCTTTTTCAGGATGCGCGTGGAATACAGGATGTCGTGGGCCGCACAGGCGTCCCCAAGGATCGCCGCGACCTGGCTGCGCTGCGCCTCGACCGCCTCTCGGGTCGATCCGTGCAGCATGGCGAACAGGTTGTAGGGCCAGACCGGGCGGGCGCGCGGGCGCAGATAGCAATGCGTGACAAAGGGCAGGGCGCCGACCTGCGCGCCCAGCGCGCTGGCGCGGTCGTCGGCCACGTCCCAGACGCTCATCCCGTTGGCGGTCATGCCCAGCGCATAGTGGTTGGGCGCGATGGCGATCCGGCGGACGATGCCGCGATCCTGCAGGGCGCCAAGCCGGGCGATGACCTCTTCCTCGGACAGGTTCAGCCAGCTTGCGATCGTGGCATAGGGCCGGGGCACCAGCGGCAGGCCCGCCTGCGTCGCGGCGACCAGGCTGCGATCAACGCGGTCCAGCCCGGCGCGCGGGTCATGGCTGGGCTCGGGGCGCGCGGCCGGCGTCATGCAGAAACCCGGAACCCGATGAAGAACTCTTCCAGCTTGGGAAACTGCATCACCTTCAACCCCGTTTCAGCCTCGATCGCCCGCGCCGTGCGACCGATGCCCGCAGGCGTGTCGGTCGCCAGCACGAACCACATGTTCAGCGCGTGCGTTCGTTCATAGTTATGGGCAACTTCGGGGTGGGCATTGACCTTTGTCAGGACCGCCTCGAAATCTTCGGCCGGAACCTCCATCGCGCAAAGGCAAAAGGCCCCCCCCATCGCGGCCGCGTCGAAGAACGGGCCAAAGCGGGTGATCGCCCCCAGTTCGCGCAGCCGCGCAAGCCGCGCGATCAGCGCGTCGCCGGTGATCCCCAGGGGCGCCGCGGCATCGTCGAACGGGCGCGGCGTCAGGGGAAAGCCGTCCTGCAAGGCATTCAGGATGGCGCGGTCGGTGTCGTCCAGGGTGCCGGGGGGCAGCACGGCACGAGTCGGTCGGGTCATGCGCGCTCCTTTGCGAGACGGGCGCCGGTCTGCTTGAAGCAGCGGGTCGAGAACAGGATCTTGTGGTCCGCCCCGGCCAATTCGGGCAGGGCGCGCGCGCGGTCGATCACGGCCATCGCCTCGGGCCGGCTGCGCGCATGGATCATGCAGAACAGCGGCCAGTCCCAAAGCCCGGGCACCGTCCGGCGGCGATAGCACAGCGTCACACCCGGCACCTGCGCCAGCGCGCGGCCAGCAGGCTCGATCGCCTGTTCGGGCAGGCGCCACACGACCATGGCGTTCGCCGCCCAGCCCAGCGCCCGATGCCGCACGATGACGCCGACGCGGGTCAGGATGCGCGCGCGCGCCAGCGTGCCGATGCGGGCGATGACCTCCGCCTCGGTCCGGCCAAGGCGGTCTGCCAGCGCCGCAAAGGGCCGGGGCACCAGCGCCAGCCCCGCCGACAGCGCCTGCATCAGCGGCCGGTCGTCGTCGCGCAGCACCTCCATGTCGGCCGCGCGGTCCAGCCCCAGCGCGGTGCGCGGCCCGGTCAGCGGAAAGCCCAGGTCGATGTTGAACGGGCGCAGCAGCGGCAGCGACAGCACGCGCAGCCCGGTCGCGGCCTCGATCCGCGCAAGGCAGGCGTCCAGCGCGGCGGGGTCGGGCGCGGTCGCCACGAACCACAGGTTCCAGTCATCCTCGCGCAGGTATGAATGGTTGACCCCCGGCTCGGCGCCGACGATGGCGGCGACCTCCTCGATCCGGGGTGCGGGGATGGCCAGCGCCGCCAGGGTCGAGGCGCCCGCCGTGTTGGGCCGGCAGGTCGCGCCGACGCGGGTGATGCGGCCGTCGGCCTGCGCGGCGGCCAGGCGGGCGATCACCTCGTCCTCGGCCAGGCCCAGCGCCTCGCCCATGGCGGCAAACGGACGCTCGACCAGCGGCAGGTCGCGCTGAAAGGCGTCCAGCAGCCGGGTGTCGGGGCAGGCGGGCGACAGGTCGTTCACAGCCCACCCCGATGCGCGCGGTCGGTGAAGAAGATGCCCGAGGGCGCGCGCGCCGGCACCTCGCCAAGCTTTTCATAGGTGCGGCTGTCGTGGATCACGACCTTGTCGTCGTCGCGCGCCGACAGCCAGACCTCGCGCCCGCGGGGGGTGAACTCCATGTGCAGGACGCCCTTGCCGGGCTGCAGCGTCTGCTTGACCTCATGCGTCATGGCGTCGATCACCTGAACCGTGCCGTTGTCGGGGGGGGCGAAGTTCACCCACAGCTCGCGCCCGTCGGGTCGCGCCGTGACGAACACCGGCTGTCCCGCCACGTCGGTGCGGCCTGTTTCCGCGCCGGTCGCGGCGTCGGCCCACAGCACCTGATGGAGGCCGACGGCCGGCAGGGCATAGGTCGCCCCCGCCAAGGTCCAGCCCTGCAGATGCGGCATCTTGTAGACGGGCAGGTCGGCCTCGTTCTTGCCATAGTCGGGCAGGATGCGCTTGACGGCAGGCGGGTCGGCCCACAGATCGACGGCGGTCAGGCCCTTTTCGCCGAACAGGCCGACCAGATAGGTCCGCCCCCCCACCAGCAGCGCGTCATAGGGGTTGGCGCCGATCCCCTCGATCCGGGTGATGGCGGGCTTGGCCGGATCGGCGGCGTGGTCCAGCACCCACACCTCGCCGGTGTCCCAGGTCGCGACGACAAAGCGCGATCCCGGCGCATCGGCCAGGCCGACCGTCTTGGACCCCATGGGCACATCGGCGACCGGGGCCAGCGTGTCGGCGTCGAACACCTTGACGCCGCCCGGTTCATAGTTCGACACCGCGACCAGCCTGCCGTCGTCGGAAATGGCGCCGCCGATGGCATTGCCGGCCTGGACGACCCGCCCGTTGAGCGTGCAGGTCAGGATGTCCACCTTGCTCAGGCCCCCGTCGCGGCCGAAGACATAGGCAAAGCGCGCGTCGGGGGAAAACACCAGGCTGGCATGCGACAGATCGCCCAGCCCCTCGACCCGGCACAGGGCGGCGCGCTCGGACTGATCGACGACCAGCACCGACCCGGTCGCCCGTTCGATCACGACACCCAGGTCGCCGGTGCCGCGCACCTCGCCCGCAGGCGCGGGCGTCTGCTGGGCGGCGGCGGCCAATGGCGCGATCAGCGCCAGGGCGGTCAGTGTCACACGGATCATTCGGCAGTCCCTTTCAACAGGCGGTTGGCGATCCACAGCGCCTCCGGCTCGGAGATGAGCGGCCGCCAGGGGGGCATGGCGGTGCCCGGCACCCCGTCCAGGATGATGGCGGCCAGCCCCTCAGGATCGGCGCCCGCCAGCGCCTCGGGCGTCAGGGGCTTGCCCAGACCCCCCTTCATCGTCAACCCGTGGCACGACCCGCAGTCCTGCACGACCATGTGTTCCAGTTCGGCCAGCCGCGCCTGCGGAATGGGCGCGGCCAGAACGGCCAGGGCCGCGACCGCCCCGCAGGCCAGTGCCGTCAGGACCGCCTCAGCCATGCCCGACCACGCGCAGTTGCGGCGCGCGCGCGGCTGCGGGCAGGGGCAGGGCGGCGGTGGCGTGCAGGCTGGCGACGCGGCCGATGATGAACAGCACCGGCGCCTCGATTGGGTGGGCGGCCAGGTCGGCAGCGATGCGCGCCAGCGTCGAGGGCAGGCGCACCTCGCGCGGGGTGGTGGCGTGGCCCACGGCCAGCACGGGCAGGTCGATGGGCAGGCCCTGCGC
>NZ_QLUV01000011.1 GCF_003286075.1 Paracoccus endophyticus
ACACCGCCCTCGGCATGCCTGTCACTGAAGCTGTGGGATAGCTCTGACCGGGAGAAGGGCAACCTCGGCCATCACCCGATTTGTGCAACAGAGCCGCCCAGCAGCGGCATGTACATTCTCTGAGCAGTCTGCCTGCTCACTCGAGATGCGTGGTAGCGCAGAGGCAAGCCGACGCATGAGCTCGCAATAGAGTTCGTTGAAATAGCCGTCGTCGTTGTCGTTTCGCGTGTTACGTATAAGATAAACGATGCATTCAGATTTAATGTACAGGGGTGACGATCTGTCTCGGATCTTCAAGGCTGCAACGATCTCCTCGCGCGGCTGTTTGGTCAGCGTTACCAGTGCCTGTTCAACGTCAGCGCGACGCGTGTAGGGCGTGCCGTCAGATCGACACTTGGTAAGCAGTTTTACGTCTCCATTATCCAAATGCATGCTCTTGATCTACCTACACGTTCAGCAATGATAGCCGCACAATATTTACCCCGATAAAACGAACAGCCTTCTATCAACTTTGCTCGCCTATTTTATGAGCATATAGATTGATGATGATAATGATCCCAGAAGCATTTTTTCAATGTTAGATTATGTCGTGATGCGACGAGTGACCTTATGATTATTGGGGCAACATTCCCCCGCAGCGAAGCTACAGATTGGTTTGCTGCAGCTTGGATCAGTGATCCGCTATCCTGATCTTGCCGCACATGTCATGCTGCACCGCGGTCAGTCGGCTTTCTGCCTTTGTAGGTCATTCGCCTCGGCTACCCGCTACGCGTGACATCGACCGCTGCTTACTTTTCTTGCTGCACCTGCGATGCAGCACTGCCGTAAATCCTCTTCCCGCCCATTGTTGACCTCGGTTGGGTGCGTGAGCGGCCGCAACGCGGAAGTACCAATGTCTCTCTGTAGCATAGGTGCCGGTTGGTGTCCGTCGCTCGGACTTCATCCGAGTTAGCTTAGCCGAAGATGTTGAGGGCAATCAAGGTGAGCGCCTAAGCGGGACTGGGCTCGAGATTTCCGATGCTTTCGCGAGTGATCCGGACAAGGTCCCGGATCGCCTGCTGGTTCATGGTCAGATCATACAAGTGGCAAATAACTTACTTCCAGCGGTCTGCACCCACCCTAACGGCCGTGACCCGCATCGCACCTGGATCAGGTTCCTGCCGGACGGATTGACTTTTCACTACGTCGAGAACAAAAAGTGAACTGATAGAGTGCACAAAGTGGAGACCGCCGTCGCATGCCCGCCCAAGCCGATCCTGCCATCGCTGCGCTGCGCGCACGGATTGCGTGGATCGAGGGCGAGGTCGGCTCTGCGCGCGAGGTGCTGCCCTTCGGCATTCCTCAGCTCGATCGCAAGCTCCCGGGCGGCGGTCTGGCGCTCGGATGCCTGCACGAGATCGCCGGCGGCGGCAATGGCGCAATCGACGGAGCCGCTGCAGCCTGTTTCGCCGCCGGCATTGCCACGCGGCTGCCGGGCAAGGTGCTCTGGTGTGTCGCGCACCAGGATCTGTTCGCGCCGGGGCTCGAACAGGCGGGGCTCGCCCCTGACCGCGTGATCCATGTCGAGACCGGCGACGACAGGACTGTGCTGGCCTGTATGGAGGAAGGGCTGCGGCATGGCGGTCTGACGGCGGTCGTGGGTGAAGTGCCGAAGCTGCCGATGACGGCCTCACGGCGGTTGCACCTGGCAGCGCGGGAAAGCGGGACTCTTGGAATCGCGCTCCGCCGTTGGCGGCGGCACGCAGATGCCTCGGACTTCGGCCAGCCCACGGCGGCGATGACGCGGTGGCGGGTCTCGGTGCTGCCCTCAGCGCCCCTGCCGGTGCCGGGGGTCGGGCGGCCGCGCTGGCTCGTCGAGCTGATACGGGCGCGCGCGGGCGAAAATCTCGATATCGAACTGGAGGCATGCGATGGCACGGGTCGTCTCGGTGTTCCTGCCGAACTGGCCGACGGACCGACTAAGGCGGAAGGCTGGCGACACCGCGCCGCCCGTTGATGCGCCTTTCGTCGTTTCCGGCCGCGTCGGCAACCGCCGCATGCTGACGGCCGTCGATGAGGCGGCACAGGCGCTCGGGCTGCGCGCGGGCATGCCGGTCAGCAAGGCGCAGGCACTGGTGCCCGGGCTGCTGATCGAGCCGGCTGATCCCGTGGCGGATGCAGACAGCCTGGAGCGGCTGGCGCTGTGGATGCTGCAACGATTCAGCCCGATCGTGGCGGTTGATCAGTCGGACGGGATCGTAATCGACTCGACTGGCACCGCTCATCTGCATGGCGGCGAGGCGGCGATGCTGGACGCCCTAGTCGGCCGGCTGGTCATGTCCGGCCTCTCGGCGCGCGCCGCGGTTGCGGATACCTGGGGCGCAGCCCATGCGCTGGCGCGTCACGCCGCGAATCCGACCTGTCTGGCAGTACCCGGCACCACAGAGGCGGTGCTCGCGCCGCTGCCGCTGGAGGCCCTGCGCCTCTCACCCGCCATCTCCGCAGGTCTGCGCGATCTGGGCTTCGCCAGCATCGGCGGTCTGATCGGTCAACCGCGCGCACCACTGACCCGTCGCTTCGGGCCGGAGCTCTGCCGCCGGCTGGATCAGGCTTTGGGCGAGATTGCCGAACCCATCGAGCCGGTCCGGCCTGACGACCTGATCGAGATCCGCCGAAGCTTCGCCGAACCCATCGCCGCGGCCGAGACCATCGCCCGCTATATCTGCAAGCTCGTCCTGGCGCTCTGTGAGCGGCTTGAGGAACGCGGTCTCGGCGCCCGCCGTCTCGATCTCATCTGCCACCGGATCGACAACGACCTCCAGATCGTCCGCATCGGTCTCGCCAAGCCGGTCCGCGACCCGAAGCGCCTGACCCGGCTGCTCTGCGACAGGATCGAAACCATCGCGCCCGGTCTCGGCATCGAGATCATGTCGCTGGCTGCCACCCTCGCCGAGCCGCTGGCGGCGAAGCAGACGGCCAGCAGCCTGCTCGAGGACCCGGCGCCGGACCTGTCGGGCCTGATCGACACGCTCGCGAACCGGGTCGGGGCGCGCGCCATCTACCGCTTCGCCCCGGTTCCGAGCGACGTGCCCGAGCGTTCCGTCCGCCGCATCCCGGCGCTCGCCGACGACACCGGCGCCGGCTGGCCCAGCCACTGGCCGCGTCCCGCGCGGCTGCTGCCCCGTCCCGAGCCGATCGAGACCCTGGCGCTCCTGCCCGATCATCCGCCGGCTTGGTTCACCTGGCGGGGCATTCGCCGACGGATGCGGCGCGCCGATGGACCCGAGCGGATCTTCGGGGAATGGTGGACGCGCGAGGCCGAGAGGACGGCCGTGCGCGACTACTTCCGGGTCGAGGACGAGGCGGGCGCGCGCTACTGGATCTTCCGCTCCGGCGACGGCCAGGACACCGCCGCCGGCTCGCACCGCTGGTTCCTGCACGGGGTGTTCGGATGAGCGGAACCCGCTACGCCGAGCTGCAGATGACCTCGCAGTTCTCCTTCCTGCGGGGGGCGTCGTCCGCGCAGGAACTGTTCACCACCGCCGCCGTCCTGGGCATCGAGGCGCTGGCGGTCACGGACCGCAACTCGCTGGCAGGGATCGTCCGCGCGCATGAAGCGGCAAGGGAGACGGGAGTGCGGCTCATCGTCGGCTGCCGGCTGGATCTCGCCTGCGGGATGGCGGTGCTGGTCTACCCGACGGATCGCCCCGCCTATGCGCGGCTCTGCCGTCTGCTGTCGCTCGGCAAGGGACGCGCGGGCAAGGGCAAGTGTCACCTCACCTGGGAGGATCTGGTCGCCTATGGCGAGGGGCTGATGGCGGTGCTGGTGCCGGACCTCGTTGACGACACCTGCGGCCTCCAACTCCGCCGGCTGCGCGAGGCGTTCGGCGATCGCGCCTATCTCGCGCTGACGCTGCGCCGGCGCCCCAATGACCAATTGCGGCTGCACCACCTCTCGAACCTGGCCGCGCAGATGGGCATCGCCACCGTCGTCACCAACGACGTGCTCTACCACGAGCCGGGCCGCCGCATCCTGCAGGACGTTGTCACCGCCATCCGCCACAACACCACCGTGGAGGAACTCGGCTTCCGCCGCGAGCGTCACGCCGATCGCTACCTCAAGCCGCCCGCCGAGATGGCGCGGCTGTTCGCGCGCTACCCCGAGGCACTGGCCCGCACGCTGGAGATCGCCGGGCGCTGCCGCTTCTCGCTCGACGAACTCCGCTACCAGTATCCCGAGGAGCGTGACGACCCGACCCTTACCCCGCAGCAGACGCTCGAGCAGCTGACCTGGGCAGGTGCAGCCTGGCGCTACCCGGAGGGCGTCCCCGACGAGGTGACGGCCACCTTGGGGCACGAGCTGCGGCTGATCGGCAAGCTCGCCTACGCCCCCTACTTCCTGACCGTCCACAGCATCGTGCGCTTCGCCAAGTCGAACGGGATCCTCTGCCAAGGGCGCGGCTCGGCCGCGAACTCGGCGGTGTGCTACGTCCTGGGCATCACCTCCATCGACCCCGGCCGCAACGACCTCCTTTTCGAGCGCTTCGTCTCCGAGGAGCGGCACGAGCCGCCGGACATCGACGTGGACTTCGAGCACGAGCGCCGCGAGGAGGTCATCCAGTGGGTCTACGAGAACTACGGCCGCGACCGCGCCGCCCTCTGCGCCACCGTGATCCGCTACCGCGCAAAGGGGGCGCTGAGGGACGTTGCCAAGGCCCTGGGCCTGCCCGAGGACCTGATCCGGGCCTTGTCCTCGCAACTATGGGCCTGGTCGGCGGAGGGCGTCACCGACGACCAGATCCGCGAGCTGAACCTCGACCCCACCGACCGGCGCATCCGCCTGACCATGGAGTTCGCGGCCCAGCTACGCGGCGCGCCGCGGCACCTCAGCCAGCATCCGGGCGGCTTTGTCCTGACCCATGACAGGCTCGACGATCTGGTGCCCATCGAGCCGGCGGCGATGGCGGACCGCCAGATCATCGAGTGGGACAAGGACGACATCGACGCGCTCAGGTTCATGAAGGTCGATGTGCTGGCGCTCGGCATGCTCAGCTGCCTGCGCCGGGGACTGGACCTGCTGGCCGAGCACAAGGGCCTCCGGCTCGACCTGGCGACCATCCCGCCCGAGGACCCCCGCACCTATGCGATGATCCGCCGCGCCGACACGCTCGGTACCTTCCAGATCGAGAGCCGGGCGCAGATGGCGATGCTGCCGCGCCTCAAGCCGCGCACCTACTACGACCTCGTCATCCAGGTCGCCATCGTCCGCCCCGGCCCGATCCAAGGCGACATGGTGCATCCCTATCTGCGCCGCCGTGCGGGGCTGGAGCCGGTCGACTATCCCACCCCCGAGCTCGAGAAGGTGCTCGGCAAGACCCTCGGCGTACCCTTGTTCCAGGAACAGGCCATGCGGGTTGCCATTGAATGCGCGGGCTTCACGCCTGGCGAGGCGGACATGCTCCGCAAGTCGATGGCGACGTTCAAGTTCACCGGCGGGGTCTCGGCCTTCAAAGACAAGCTGGTCAGTGGAATGGTCGCGCGCGGCTACGATTCCGTGTTCGCCGAGCGCACTTTCCGCCAGCTGGAGGGCTTCGGCTCCTATGGCTTCCCCGAAAGCCACGCCGCGAGCTTCGCGCTGATCGCCTATACCTCAGCCTGGCTCAAATGCTGGCACCCGGACGTGTTCTGCGCGGCCTTGCTCAACAGCCAGCCGATGGGCTTCTACGCGCCAGCGCAGATCGTGCGCGACGCTCGCGACCACGACGTCGAGGTCCGGCCCGTCTGCGTCAACGCGAGCCGCTGGGACTGCACGCTGGAACCCGCAGGCGACGACACCCGCTTCGCCGTCCGCCTCGGCCTGCGCATGGTGAAAGGGCTCGCCAATGTTCATGCCGTGGCCATCGTCACCGCACGGGCCGATCGGCCCTTTGCCTCGCTCGAGGATCTCTGGCGCCGCGCCGGGGTGCCGGTCTCGGCGCTGCCCCGGATCGCCGAGGCCGACGGCTTCCGCCCTGCCCTCAGCCTTGCCCGCCGCGACGCACTCTGGGCCATCAAGGGCCTGCGCGACGAGGAACTGCCGCTCTTCGCCAAAGCGTCGCAGCGAGAGAACACGATGATCTCCGAGGCCGATGAGCCCGCCATCGCGCTCCGTCCCATGGCCGCCGGGCGCGAGGTGGTCGAGGATTACAGCCGCACCGGCCTCAGCCTTCGCGAGCACCCAGTCGCCTTCCTTCGCGAGGACCTGCGACGCCGGCGTATTGTCACCTGCAAGGACGCCATGGAGACGCGCGACGGCCGCTGGCTGGAAGCCGCCGGCATCGTCCTCGTCCGCCAGCGGCCCGGCTCGGCGAAGGGCGTCATGTTCATCACCCTCGAGGACGAGACCGGCATTGCCAACGTTGTCGTGTGGCCGAAGGTGTTCGAGCAGCACCGCCGCATCGTCCTCTCTGCCGGCATGATCGTGGTAAAGGCCCGGGTGCAGCGCGAGGGCGAGGTCGTGCACCTGGTTGCGCACAGGATCACCGATCTCTCCCGTGAACTGGCCAGCGTCGGAGAGCGGGCGGCTTTCCCGCTTCCGCACGGCAGGGGTGATGAGGTCGGCCACGGATCACTCACCGGCAATCCGCACTCTCTGCCCTCCAAAGGGCCCCGCTCCCGCGATATCTACATCCCGGACCTGCATATCGACTCGATCAGAGTGAAGACGCGGGACTTTCGGTGAACGGGAGTGCCGGACATGCCGATCTGATGTCATCGACATGACGGAAGGTAAGGTGGCGCTTACGCGCCACCCTCGAACTTCATGACCGGGATGCCGAGCTTGCGGGCCTTGTCCGCAAAGTTCTCCTGGATCCCGGTGCCGGGGAAGACGAGGACGCCGACCGGCAGGACGTCCAGCATGGCGTCGTTGCGCTTGAAGGGCGCGGCCTTGCCGTGTTTCGTCCAGTCGGGCCGGAAGGCCACCTGCGGCACCTTGCGGTGATCGGCCCAGCGGGAGGCGATCAGTTCGGCTCCCTTCGGCGAACCGCCGTGCAGCAGCACCATTTGCGCGTGCTTGGCATGGACCTGATCGAGCTTCGCCCAGATCAGGCGGTGATCGTTGAAGTCGGCACCCCCGGTCAGGGCCACCTTGGGGCCGGCGGGCAGCATCACCTCGGTCTCGGCCCGGCGTTTCGCGGCCAAGAAGTCGCGGCTGTCGATCATTGCGGCAGTCAGGTTGCGATGGTTGACCATCGATCCGGTGCGGGGCCGCCAGGCACTGCCGGTGTGATGCTCGAAGGCGTCGGCGGCGAGGTCGCGGAAGAGCTCCATGCTGGCGCGCCGTTCGATCAGGGTCTGCCCCTCGGCCGTGAGGCGTTCGAGTTCGACCGATTTCACCTCGCTGCCGTCCTGTTCCCGCTGGAGGCGGCGCTGCGCCTGCTCGTTGTCGTCGAGATCGCGTTCCACGCGGGCATTGGCGCGGTGGAAGAGATTGACAGTCCCCCAGAGCAGTTCCTCGAGATCGGGCTCGAGGCGGGTGTCGCCGAGCGTCGCCACGAGGGCGTCGAAGATGTCCGCGACGGCGGTGGCGACGGTATTGCCCTCGGGCAGCGGCCTCGGATCGGGTTCGTCCTGGAACGGGCGCCAGCCGTAGAGCTGGAGTTCGGTGAGGGTGTGATCGGTCTGGGAGGAGGTGTGGACCGGCTCGTCGCCTGCATATTCGGTTTCGCTTGTCATCGGGAGCGTCCTTTGTTCGGGAAGACCGCGACCATCGCGGCCTTCGCAGGCGTCGAAAGCGCACGGGCGGGACGGGTTGGCAGCCCTCGCTCGCTCCGCGAGGGCCTTGATGGCGGCGGCCGACTATTTTGCCTCGCGATGCAAAGGCGGCGCAGCCGCCGGCGGAAAATAGTCGGCCGCCGCCATTGCCTGTCCGGCCCGTTTGTGCGCCGATCGCCCTCCCGGAAGGCCGTGGGTGCGGGACTCTCCGACGAAGGATGCGGCTGCCGATGGCGAGCGAACGAAACTGACAGGGGCGGAGCATGGGCCGCGCTTCCGGGTCCGATCGAGTCCTCACCTCTCCATGAAACGGCGGACGTCTTCGGGATGGAGCTGATCCTTCAGACCCGCCCTGAGGGCATCGACGCCATGGCGTCGCAGATCGTCGTTGAAGTCCCCCGCGACCGGCGACACCGAAATTGCCTCGATCCCGAGGCTCGCTGCTCTGGCGACAAGGCTGTCTCTTGCACCGTCCCCGGCCGGGTCGCGATCCCTGATGACATAGAGCCGGCGCAGCGCAGGCGGGAACAGGATGGCAGCGAGGTGAGCGGCCGAAAGCGCCGCCAGCATCGGCATGCGGGGCAGAACCTGACGGGGCGACAGCACGGTCTCGATGCCCTCGCCAACGGCGAGCACCTCATCGGCGGTGCCGAAGCGGACGCCATGCCCGAGAAGGTCGCCCATCGCCCGCCGCGGTGTCTCGACAGCAGCCTTGCCGGAACCGTCCCGGGCGAGCCAGGTGCGATGCGCGCCGGTCTGTCGTCCGGTGAGATCGGTGACGGCGGCGACCATCGCCGGCCTGATCTCGGTGGGCGAATGCGCCTCAGACCGGTAATAGCACCGGGGATGGTAGCGTAGCGCGGTGGTGCCGGAGAGGGACGTGATCGCCCGCCCGCTGAGATAGATCTCCGCAAGCGTGCCGTGGATCGGCTGCGACATGGCGAAGAGCCGCCGCGACGTTTCTGGTGAACCGGATGCCGGGCTGGACGTCCTGCCGGTCGGCGCCCTCGTCATTTCCGGTTCGGGATGCGGGAGCGAGAGAAACCGGCGCGCTTCCTCGGCAGCTTCCTTGAAGTCGGCGAGGCCGAGCGCCTCGCGGATGACATCAAGCAGGTCGCCATGCTCGCCTGTGGCCATGTCGGTCCATTTCCCCGCCGCGCCCTTGCCGGATTCCGGTCCGGTCAGGCGCACGAACATCGAGCGGCCGGGGTTGTTCTGGACATCGCCGACCAGCCAGTATCGTCCAGCCCGGTGGCCGGACGACAGATAGTGGCGGCACACCGCCTCGGCCTCGCGGCCAAGGTGGATCGCCAGTTCAGAGGCGTCGTGACGCGGCATCAGACTGTCTCCCGCTCACCGATGCGCTGGACCGGCCAGCGGTCGAGGAGCTTGCCGAGCACGACCGGACCACTGGCGTCTACCGGCACGAACATCCGCAGTTTCCAAGAGATGATCTCGTGAAAGAGGCCATAGGCCGTGAGGCGCTGGCGCATCGTATCGGTGAAGCCGGAGAGTTCGATGCGGTTCGCGCCCATGACGCGAACCCGGCGAAGCTGAAGACCCTCGGCGAGATCGAGGATCGTCCGGCCCTCCATCAGCGCCGCGAAGGCGTCGTCCGGCGTGATCGATGCACTGCCGCTCGTGACCGCGTTCGCGGCCCAGGCCGGCGAGACCTTGCGGCCGATGATGCGCTCGCCCGCATCGGTCTGAAGCCGATAGACGCGGGTGGACTCGTTCGGCAGCCGCTTCCAGATCGGCAGCAGCAGCCCCGTCACCATGTGCAGGGTGGACTCAGTAAACTCTGGCACCTCCTCGAGTTCCGCGTTCCAGGCCGATGCGAAGGCGTCCGGGTCGGCCTCGACCCAATGGGTCTCGCCCATCATCCTGGTCGGGATGTTCTGCGCCTCCATCGGCCGGATCAGCCTGACGCGGCGTTCGATCTCGCCATCGTCCAGCATGACGCTGGTGGTGGGGATCTGCACCGCCGCCCGGCAGGAGCGCTCGTTGACCAGCAGCTTCGCGCGGGGATCGTCGAGTTCGGCCAGGGCGCTATCCAGCGTCACCGGCCGGTTCCGCTTGCGTTCGGTGATGGTCAGCAGGCTGGTTGCCGCCCCGGTGCGGGGGTGGGTGTAGATCACCTGCCCGTCGGCGACGGTGAAGCTTTCGGCGCGCAGGGTCTCCAGCCCGGCGTCATAGGTGCCGGAGGCGATGGCGCCCTCGATCCGCGCGGTCAGAAGCCCTTCAAAGGCAGTGAACAGCACGCCCTGAAGCTCGATGGTCAGCGCCAGCAGCCGGTTGAGGAAGGTGGTGATGGCGGGCAGATCATCCTTGATGCCGTTCGAGTCCATCAGCTTCAGCCCGGTGGCAGCCTCGAACCGCTCCAGCGAGCAACCCTCGACCTTGCCGCGCACCAAGAGGAGATAGAGCTGGCGCAGGGCATCACGCGCGTAATGCGACTCCAGATTGTCCTCGGGACGGAACAGGCCCTGACCGCCGGTCTGGCGCTGGCCGCGCGTGATCGCGCCCAGCGTGTCGAGGCGGCGGGCGATGGTCGAGAGGAACCGCTTCTCGGCCTTCACGTTGGTCGAGATTGGCCGGAACAGCGGCGGCTGGGCCTGATTGGTGCGATGCGTGCGGCCGAGGCCCTGGATGGCGGCGTCCGCCTTCCAGCCCGCCTCGAGCAGATAATGGACCCGCAGGCGGGTGTTCTTCGCCGACAATTCGGCGTGATACGACCGGCCGGTGCCGCCCGCGTCCGAAAAGACCAGCACGCGCTTGGCATCGTCCATGAAGGCGGCCGTCTCGGCGAGATTTGCCGAACCCGCGCGGTTCTCCACAACCAGCCGGTCGATGGTGACGCCGCGCTTGCGGACGATCCGGCGCGAGCGGCCCGTCACCTCGGCCACCGTGTCGGTGCCGAAATGCTGGATGATCTGGTCCAGCGCGCCGGGAACCGGCGGCAGCGATGCCAGACTGGCGATCATCTCGTCCCGTCGGGCGACGGCCTCGCGGCTGAGGGCGGGCTGGCCGTCGCGATAGACCGGGCGCGAGGACAGGTTGCCCTCGCTATCGGTAAAGGGCTCGTAGAGCTGCACGGGGAAGGAATGGGCGAGGTAGTCGAGGACATATTCGCGTGGCGACAGGTCCATTTTCAGGTCGCTCCAGTCCTCGGTGGGGATCTCCGCCAGACGACGCTCCATCAGCGCCTCGCCGGTCGAGACGATCTGGATGACGGCCGAATGGCCCGCGTCCAGATCGGCGGTGATCGAGCGGATCAGCGTCGGGGTCTTCATGCTGGTCAGCAGATGCCCGAAGAAACGCTGCTTGGCGGACTCGAAGGCCGAGCGCGCGGCCGATTTGGCCTGCCGGTTCAGCGTGCCGGAGCCGCCGTCGCCACCAGTGATATTGGCGGCCTGCATCGCCGCATCCAGATTGTTGTGGATGATGGCGAAGGCATCGGCATAGCTGTCGTAGATACGGACCTGTTCCGGGGTCAGCTCATGGTCGAGCAACTCGTATTCGACGCCTTTGAAGGAGAGCGAGCGGGCGGTGTAGAGGCCAAGGGCGCGCAGATCGCGGGCCAGGACCTCCATGGCCGCAATGCCACCCGCTTCGACCGCCTCCACGAACTCGGCCCTGGTCGAGAACGGGAAATCCTCGCCGCCCCAGAGGCCGAGCCGCTGCGCATAGGCGAGATTGTGGACCGTGGTGGCGCCGGTGGCCGAGACATACACGACGCGGGCCCGCGGCAGGGCGTGCTGGAGGCGCAGCCCGGCGCGGCCCTGCTGCGAGGCGGCGACATCGCCGCGTTCTCCCTTGCCCCCTGCGGCATTCGCCATGGCATGCGCCTCGTCAAAAATCACCACGCCATCGAAGTCTGCGCCCAACCATTCGGTGATCTGCCTGACCCGCGAAACCTTCTCGCCGCGGTCGTCGGAGCGCAGCGTGGCATAGGTCAGAAACAGGATGCCTTCGTTCAGCGTGATCGTTGCGCCCTGGGGGAAACGGCTGAGAGGCGTGACCAGCAGTCGCTCCATACCGAGCGCGCTCCAGTCCCGCTGTGCGTCTTCGAGCAGCTTGTCGGATTTGCTGATCCAGACCGCCTTGCGCCGCCCTTGCATCCAGTTGTCGAGAATGATGGCCGCCGATTCCCGGCCCTTTCCGACGCCGGTGCCGTCGCCGATCATGAAACCCTGCCGGAAACGGACAGCGCCTGTGGCGTCCTCCGGCGCGGCGGACAGGCTGTCGAGCGTGTCATCGACCGTCCATGCCCCGGCGAGGAAGCCGGCATGGGCCTCGCCGGCATAGATCACGGTCTCCAGCTGCGCCTCGGACAGCCCGTCGAGAATGTCCTCGGGCAGCGTCGGCCGGTAGCTCGGCTTCGGCGGGGCGACACTCGCCATCGACGCGGATTGCACGAGCTGGGTTGGATGCGGCTGCGCCCCGGCAATGCGGATGGTCTGAAGACCGTAGTCCTCGTAGATCGCATCCGAGAGGCGACCGCCCTCGGCCGGTTCCCAATCCACGGCCTCATAGGCGAGCGGCACCCCGTCCGGCTCGGCCAGCGGCGCGGCGGATGCGGTCTTCGCGGCCCGGTTGACATGGCCGCGCACGGTGCGAGGCGCCGGGGTGCAAGGAGCCGATGGGGCAACCTGCACGGCAATGCTGGGATCGACCGGCAGCCGGGCCGGAAGCCGGTTGGCCAGCCAGCCGATCAGCATGGCCACGTCCGGGGCGACACCAGGCGCTTCCGGAAACACCGCTGCGTTTTCGGCGGGCAGCTTGTCGATGACGGTCAGCCGCGTGTCGATGGTGGTGCCATGCTTGGCATAGACCGAGCCGTCGATGGCGGCGGAGAAGACCACTCGGCCGCGTTCCTGCAGCCGGGCCCAGGAGGCGGTCCAGGCGGGATTGTCGGGCGCGAAGCTCGCGCCGGTGATGGTGACGAGCCGCCCACCGGGCGCCAAGCGTGCCAGCGCTGAGGCAACATGGCGGAAGGCGGCATCGGCCATTCGGCCCTCGACATTTGCCACGGCGGAGAACGGCGGGTTCATCAGCACCACGGTCGGGATCAGGCCGGGATCGAGATGATCGTCGATCTGGGCGGCGTCGAAGCGCGTCACGGAAAGGGCCGGAAAGAGGGAAGACAACAGGCCGGCGCGCATCTCGGCCAGTTCGTTGAGCAGGAGCGTGCCGCCGGCGATCTCAGCCAGGATGGCGAGGAGCCCGGTGCCGGCCGAGGGCTCCAGCACCCGGTCGGCAGGCGTGATCGCCGCCGCCGTCACCGCCACGAAACCGAGCGGGATCGGGGTGGAGAACTGCTGGAAGGTCTGGGCTTCCTCAGACCGGCGCGTATGCGGCGGCAGAAGCCCGGCAATCTTGCCGAGCTGGGGCAGGACCGCCACCGGAGACCCGGCTTTGCGGAAAAGCACATTGCCGTATTTGCGCAGGAAAAGGACGGTCGCCGCCTCGCAGGCGTCATAGGCAGTTTTCCAGTCCCAAGCTCCAGCGGCGTCGGAAGCGCCGAAGGCTGCTTCCATCGCACTGTGCAGGGTTGCGGCATCGACGCGCTGACCGCGTTCGAGATGGGGCAGGAGCAGCCCAGCAGCAGTGAAGGCGCCGGCTGCCGTCTCCACGCCGTGGCCGACTGCCAGCGCAGTGACAGTACCAGCCTCTGCGGGTGCGGGGATCATGTTCATGGGGAGTTCCTCGGGAGAGCGGGGCGGGATCAAGCCGCGCAGTGCTCTCTTGACCGCACCGGCTTACCCTCCTCCCGGCCGCACTCTCCCTCTGAGACCCTGGCGACAGTCGCCGAGCGGCACGCGCGGTTCTCCACAGGCGCAAACCTCTTCCGGCCCGCCCCGGGTTCTTGATCCGCGCGGCTTGATCCGCGCCGCGATGGCTCTTATCTTACGATTGTCTTACAGGTGGACCTTGCCCATGGCTCAGCCCGATCCCCTGATCACGACCGTCTCCACCAAGGGGCAGGTCATCCTGCCCAAGGCGATCCGCAAGCGCCGGGATTGGGATGCCGGCACGCGGCTGATCGTCGAGGAAACCCCGGATGGCGTCCTGCTGAAGCCCGCCCCCGCCTTCGTACCGACCCGGCCCGAGAATGTCTTCGGGATGCTGCCTTTCGCGGGCGCGCCGAAGTCGCTCGAGGAGATGGAGGCCGGGGTGCTGGCCGAGGCCCGCAGGCGTCATGGTCGCGATTGATACCAATATCGTCGTCCGCTACCTGACCGGCGATCACCTCGAGCAATCGGCCCGCGCCCGCGAGATCTTGGACGGGCAGCGGGTGTTCGTCCCGGTGACGGTGGTGCTGGAGACGGAATGGGTTCTGCGCAGCGCCTATGGCTACAAGCCCGAAGATGTCGCACGGGCATTGCGGGCCTTCGGAGGCCTGCCGGCAGTGACCATCGAAGACGCGGCGACGGTTGCCGCCGCGTTCGATCTTGCCGAGCGGGGAATGGATTTCGCCGATGCGCTGCATCTCGGCCGGTCGGAGCGGCAGGACGCGTTCCTGACTTTCGACCGCAAGTTCGTGAAGGCGGCGCAAGCCGCGGGGATCGGCTTCGTCCAGGAGGCGTGACCGCAGCTGCCATGAAGGTGTGGTGGCCGGCGGTGATCGTCTCCTCCGGGAGCCGGCGTTGATTGCGGTTATGCTGCGGAGGGTCCGGGAGCGGGGTCAGGTGGACTGCCGCCGCCCGGCCGGGTTTCCGGCGCGACAGCGAAGGGATCCACCAGCTTGTGAATCGGCTGCGCGCGGCCCATCCAGGGCTCAGGACGGATTGAACGCACCCAGTCGGCGAAGCTCGGGATGAAGCCGAAATCCTCCAGCACATGCTGTTCGCCGATCAGACGGACGGGCACGACGCGGCCGGTCGAGATGGTGACGGTCGCCCCGAAGACGCGCTCCAACTCGAATATGCCCTGGGCGTGATGACGCAGGGCCCGGTGGCGGAAGTCGGCGGTGATCTCCTTCGATTCGTCGAACCACTGGTGGAGCGGGAGATAGTCCTCTGCCGTGCCGCCCCATTTGCGCGCTGACGACAGCGCGTGATGATAGGAATATCCCAAGTTTGCCTCCCTCAGAAGCTGTGGGTGTAGTTTTCGGAAGCGGTGTAGCGCTCGTTGTAGTCGAGCGTGATCGTCCGCTCCGCGACGTCGAAGGTGATGTCGCCATAGGCGCCGTCGTTGTTTTCCCAGCCGCCATGCGTTCGCTCGAGGACATCATAGGCCAAGCTTTCGACGGCCGTGGCGAGGGTGACGGTCGAGCGCTCGGGCTCGGATTGGCCCCAGACCGCCTGTGCGATCTCGATTCTGGCGTCAGGCATGGCGATATCATCATCGCCAGACCGCACGTCGACATTCTCGATCTGACCGGAGTCGCTATAGCCATCGAAGGTCACGACCACATGGGTGATCCCGGCCGATGCGAGAGCATCGAGCAGAACTGTCTTGTTCAGACTGAAAAGTTCGGCTTCGAGCCGGCTTCGCAGGGCGGCCAGCGTCGTCCAATCGAAAGGCGTCGGGCTGGTTTCCGGTGCGGTTTCGGAATTGTCGGACATGGGTGTCTCCTGACACAAATGCGCCCGGCGCGATGGCCGGGCTGTTGAACGATCGAGAGCGAAGCGGCGGGGCGACCGGAGCCGCCCGCGCTTCTCGAACTCACTCGGCTGCGGCCATGTGTTGCGCCTCACCCTTCTCGCCGGCGGCCTCCTCATCACCGCCGTCACCCGTCAGGAACTCGGGGAGTTCGTCGGCCTCGACATCCTCTGCGGTGTCGGGCTCGGCAGGGGCATCGATCATGCGCAGCGGTTCCGGCAGCCAGCCGGCATCGGCGAGCAGGCGTTCCGCCTCCCTGGCCATATCGCCCTTCTTCAGATGGTCGATGAGCTGGGCAGCTCCTTCGCCCGCTCCCTCGCGCACGGCTTCGAGGATACGCGGCTTGGTTACGCGGCCGAGGTAATTCGCCACGCACGGCCGCCAGCCCGCCGCCACCATGTCGAGGCCCGTGGCCCGCGCCAGCCGATCCGCCTGCGCGAGACGCACGTCGAGCCCGTGCTGGCTCACGCCCGTCCCGCCATAGGGGTTGGGCTTTTCATGGAGCGCGTTGACGCCGAAGCTCACGCAATGGGCGAGAAGCTCCATCCGGGAACCGTCGTCGAGATCAGCCAGCCAGTCCCACAGCGCCGCATCGTCACCGGGGATCAGATCGCCCCAGCGTTCGTGCCGCGCCGTGACCGATTGCGCCGAGGCGCTGTCGCGAAGATCCTCGGTTTGCGCCGGCAGATGGACCTCACGGACCTGAGCCTCGAGGCAGCCCTGCGTCGAATGCGGCAAGAAGCTGTCCGTGACCAGCCGGTGCAGGAGCGCGGTCATGGCGACCTGCGGGTTCATCGCCACGGCATCGCGCAGCGCGAGCGTGCGATGCGCGGTCAGTTCGCTGACGAGGCGGTCGGGAAGCGGCCGGATCGTCTCCGCCCCATCCTCTTCGTCCTCAGCCTCGATGGACGCCCCGCCAAGAGTGATGACGGCGCGCTGGACGCTGACCGGTTGATCGCCCTCGGGTGCTGCGCCCGCCGGGGCCCCGGCTTCACCCTCCTCCGGTCCGGCCGTAGCCTCGTCCTCGGGCCGAACATAGCCGCGTTCGACCATGAGCGCGCCATCCGCGTCGATGCTGACGAAGGCCCCGGCCCGCGCCATCTGCTCCGGAGCGTAGATCATAGGACGGCGGTCGAATGCCTCCAGCGCCTGCTCGATCTCTCCCAGACGTTGATCGATCTCATCGGGCAGTTCGTCGGCCTCGGCATGGTCAGCATCAAGCCGGTCGTATTCGTCGCGCAGCGCCTCGCGCGTCGCCCGCTCCTCCTCGGTGAGATCGACCGTCGCGCCCGCCAGTTCCCGCAGGCCGTGAGCATGGCCGTAGGGAAAGGTCACGGCGACTTCGATCCATTTCCAGCCTTCGGCCGCAATCGTCTCGGCTTCGGCTTTGAGCTTCTCCGTGACGAGCCGATCGAGCAGAACGGAATCCTGAAGCCAGCCGCCATCATCGGACTGGAAGAGATCGCGCAGCACGTAGCCGCCCGCGGCTTCGTAGGCCTCGAGGCCGACGAAAACGGTGCGCTTGTCGGAGGCGCGAACCGCGGTCTCGGTCATCAGGCGACGGATATGATAGGGCTCCTTCTGCCAGCCATCCCTGATCGCCTCCCAGACCTGCTGCTGGCGCGCATGGTCCTCCGAGACGGTGAAGGCCATGAGCTGTTCGAGCGTCATGCCGTCCTCGGCATAGATGTCGAGCAGCGCAGGCGAGACCGCAGCCAGGCGCAGGCGCTGCTTCACGACCTTGGCGTCGACGAAGAACGCGGCCGCGATGGCCTCCTCGGACATGCCCTTCTCGCGCATCGCCTGAAAGGCGCGGAACTGGTCGAGGGGATGAAGTGGGGCGCGCTCGATGTTTTCGGCGAGCGACAGCTCGTCGATCAGGATGTCGGCTCCAGCCTCCGACACGATGCAGGGCACAGGCGCGGTCTTCACTAGGCGCTTCTGCCTTACCAGAAGCTCGAGCGCGCGGAACCGGCGGCCGCCGGCGGGTACCTCGAACATGCCGGTCTCCTGGCCCTCGGCATCGAGGACCGGACGGACATGCAACGACTGGATCAGGCCGCGCCGGGCGATGGACTCGGCCAGTTCCTCGACCGAGACGCCGGCCTTGACCCGCCGGACATTCGCCTGGGAGAGTACCAGCTTGTTGAAGGGAATGTCGCGCGAGGACGACAGGGTGATCTTCTGCACGGCAGCAGCCATGTTCGTGACTCCATGACGGACGCCGGGGAGCCTCTCTCTCCGGCAACCAGCCCGTCACCCAATCCCATCCCTCCTTTCACTCTCCCGACCGTGTGCGGCGCAGCGCCACGAGGCATCAGAGATCCCCGCGGGCGCGCAAGCTCGTCTCCCGGCCGGCGCCGACGATGATGTGGTCGTGGAGCGTCACGCCGAGAGCCTTGCAGGCTTTCTGGATTTCCTTCGTCATCGCGAGGTCGGCCGCGGAGGGCTCGGGATCGCCGGTCGGATGATTGTGGACGATGATCAGCGCCGCCGCGTTGAGCGCCAGGCTCCGCCGCAGCACCTCCCGGGGATAGACCGGGACATGGTCGACCGTGCCGATGGCCAGGCATTCATCGGAGATGAGCCGGTTCTTCCGGTCGAGATAGAGGACATGGAAGCGCTCCACCTCACCCCGGATGGTCAGGGCGCAATAGTCCAGAACTGCCTGCCAGGACGACAGGACCGGGTTCTGGTTCAAATGGCGCAGCAGGATCTGCCGGGCCTCGTAGACGACCGCCTGCTCCTGGGCCGAGAACTGGAGGGGCTGCGGTTCGATGGCAGGTTTTCGTTCACGTCGGATCATTGGTGATGCTCCTCGACGGACAGCCGGCCGGGCGCCGGGGCTTTCGCCGCGTTACTACCAGAAGCGCCGCCCTCTGACGCGAAGACAGAGAGCGGCGCAGGATCGCGAAGTCGGGCAGCTAGGAATCTGCCTTTCCGGGCTCGCAGACGGGATCGAAGGCCTTCACGCCGAGAAGGTGATCGACGCGGGTAAGGAATTGTTCGCGCTGGCCGCGGGTCAGGCGGATCATGCCGCGGCAATCCGCTCGGTCGACGCTGCATCCGGTTCGGCGCCATCCTCGTCCGGCAGATGCCCGAGCAGCCAGTCGGCCGCCTTGCCGGCCTGCGAGGCCGCACGGACGATGGCGCGATTGTCCTCACGCAGCACTTCGAGCCACGAGCCGATGTAGTCGGCGTGGCGCACGGTCGGCACGATCCCGAGCGAGGCGCAGCAGAACGCCGCGCTCATCTCGGCCACCAGTTCCTCGAACGCGTATTTCCTGGTACCGAAGCTGCCCGAGAAATCCCGCGCGAGCCGCGCGGCATGACCCGTCGCGTGGCCCATTTCGTGCAGGGCGGTCCGGTGCCAGTTGATCGGCTCGAAATACGCGGCGGGCGGCGGCACCTGGACATAGTCGAGCGCGGGAACATAGAAGGCGCGGTCGCCGCCGATGCGAAAGTCGATTCCCGTCTCGCGGATCAGCGCCTCGACCCGCGGCTCGATCATGCCCGGCGGCGGGGGCGGCGCCTCGACCGCAATGTCGTTGGGCAGGCCCTCACATTGCGCCGCGTTGAAGACGGTGAAGCGCTTCAGGAAGGGGATGCTGCCGGCTTCCTCGCCTGCCTCACGGGCGCGACGCTTCTCGTCCTCGGGCGTGAAGCGGTCCGCATAGACGACGGTCGTCCCGCGCTCGCCCTTGCGGACATTGCCGCCCAGCGACAGTGCCTGGCGGAAGGTGAGCCAGTGCTGGCTGGGGTAGCCGTTCTGCACCACGGCGCCCCAGAGGATCAGGATATTGATCCCGGAATACTGGCGCGAGGTCGCGGCGTTTCTCGGCACGGCCAGCGACGCCTTCGCCGCCGAGGTTCCCCAGGGCTGGACCCAAGGCAGCCGGCCCTCCTCTAGCTCGGCGATGATCTTGTTGGTGATGTCGTCGTAGATGCTTGTGCGAGAACCGCCATCATGGGCGGCGCGATCCTGTCTGGCCATCGGGATGATCTCCACGACGGGCGCCGGAAGCCACTCCTCCCGCCTCAACCCGTCACGGAAAACCGCCCGAACTCTCCCTCTACCGGTGTCGCACTCGCTAGCCGACGTGAGGCAACATCACAGCTGCCCACTTGGCTGAATCACGCCAAAATTCATGCGCTAGATCCGGCGTGAGCGGGAGCGGTGCCGGTCGACATCTTCGTGCGTCAGTACCGGGTGACCAGGGCTTCGCTGCCCGTTGAGAGTCAGGGAACTCCAACCGCCAGCTCCGCACATCGGTGCACCGGTTCAGGGGACTTCACGTCGAACTTCAAGGACAGGGGCCGCATCCGGACTCTCGGTCACCCGGCTCGATCCACTTGAGGTGTTGGTGCGGTCTCCTGCGCGGTGTCGAGCAGGGCGGCGATCTCCTCGCAGGTGCGAGTAACGGCGAGCTTCAGCGCCTCATCGATATGGACATAGCCCTGAGTCACGCTTTGAGCGGCATGGCCAAGAAGAGCCCTGATCGTCAGTTCGGAAAAACCGAGGTCGCCTGCGACACTGCCGAAGGTGTGACGCAACGTATGTGGTGTGACCCCTTTGATCCCCACGCTGGCGCAGAGCCTGACGAGGCACGCCTTGGCTGCTGTAAAATGGCCCTCGCTGATATCGGATGGGAAAACATAGGGGCTCTTGCCTCGAATCGGCTGGCACGCAGCAATCTTCGCGGCGGAGGGACCGATCGCGCGGACCTGCGCGTCTCCCTTCGTGTCGGGAAAAGCCACATAGCCCGCATCAACGTTGAGCCAAGGCTTTTGGAGCCCCTGGCCTTCCGAAATGCGAAAGCCCGTGAGAGCGAGGAATCGGATGATGGCAAGGGCCACAGGATTTTCGCCGTTACGCTCCGCGTGCCGCATTGCGGCGCCCAGTAGCTTGATTTCAGCCACGCTCAGACGCCGCCGCTTCTTCTTGCCAGCGAGCTTTCGCGCGCCCCGGCTAGGATGGCTCTCAAGCTTGTCGAGACGAGCGGCATGACCAAGGATGCTCTGGAGTGTTCCAACAGCGCGGGACGCAACGCCGGGGCCGCCAGTCGGGACGCCACCTCGGCCCTTGCCTCGCGGCTTCGCCGTCTTGCCAGCCACGATATCGGATTGCATCCCCTCAATGTCGGCCACCCTCAGGGTATGTGCAAGGCGCTTGCCCAAGAGCGGCTTAATATGCGTTTCTATACGGCTCTTGTCCATGGCGAGCGTCGACTTCTTGATGGGCCTATTGCGTCGACCGAGGACGCGACCGGCCTCAGCCTCCTCGAGATACCAATTGCAGAGATCAGAAACTGTGACCTGATGGTGAGGATCGTCATTGGAGTCGGCGGGATCCTGACCGGCGGCAAGGGCACCAAACTTGATCCTGGCCTCATCGCGCGCGTTCTCGACGGTCATGATTCCAAAGCGACCGAGATTGATGCGGCGGCTTTTCCCTTCCGCATTGCGGTATTGGATGATGAAGGTCTTTACCCCTCCCTTGGTCACACGGACGCCAAAGCCCTTCAGCTCTCCATCCCATAAGAACGCTTGTCCCGCAGGCGGCGGCTCCAGCGCCTCAACGGCCTTCTTGGTCAACTTGGCCACGCCGCTTCCTCCACATGCTTACACGGCTTCACCATAGCACCCGTGTAAGCAATATGTAAGCAGATGGAATGAAGCTGTGGGGTTGCCGTGGCGAACTGCAGCGCAAATAGCTCCAGTTAAAGTTCTGTTTTTAGCTGCTATCTCGCAATATTGGGTGCTGTGGCGTATGATCTTCCTGATCTTGCCAAGGTTAGGGTCGTGAGTTCGAATCTCATCGCCCGCTCCAACATCGAAAGGCCGGTCCCGCGGGGCCGGCCTTCGTGTTTCCGGGGCACGCTTGCAGGGTGGCGCATCGCATCGCCCGCCCATTCGCCGCGCCATCGGTTCGCCATCGGTTCGCCACAGGGGCGACCCTGCCCCGCTGGCCCCCCTTGCTTCCACGCACCCCGCTTGGCCGTGACCCGACGTGCCCCCCCCTGCGCCCCCGTGCCCGCGCCGCGCCGCGTTGCCCCGCGTCGGCCGCGCGCGTAAGCAGGGGGGCGGTTCACCCGAAAGGCGCTGCCATGATCCCCCATCCCCCTGCCCCCGCGCCCGTCCCGCCGGTCGAGCTGCGGGTGCTGGACCCGCGCCTGCACGACTGGGGTCTGCCGCGGCCGCAGACGGCGATGGCGGCGGCGGTGGATCTGTTCGCCTGCCTCGACGCGCCGCTGGACCTGGGCGCGCAGGACGCGGCCGTGCTGGTGCCCTCGGGGCTGGCGATCCACATCGCGGACCCGCAGCTTGCCGCGATGATCCTGCCGCGATCGGGGCTGGGGCATCGCGGGCTGGTGCTGGGCAACGGCATCGGGCTGATCGACGCCGATTATACCGGCCAGATCATGATCAGCCTGTGGAACCGCAACCCGCCCGGCAGCGCCCCGATCACCCTGCGGCCGGGCGACCGGGTCGCGCAGATGCTGTTCGTGCCGGTGGTCCGGCCGCTGATGCAGGTCGTGCAAACGTTTTCGCGCGACTCCGGCCGGACCGGCGGCTTCGGCTCGACCGGAGTCTGAGATGGCCTGGCTTGGCCTGGGGGTCCTGACCGCGCTGGGCTGGTGGCGCTTTGGCGCGGCCCGTGTCCTGCTGGCCCTGGCGGCCGCCTGGGCCGTGTGGGTGCTGGTGGCGCTGCGCGCCGGGGGGATGGACGACCGGACCACGGGCCGGCTGGCGCTGGGGGCCGTCCTGCTGCCCGTCGCGGCCTATGCGCTGGGCTTGGGCGCGCTGCGGCGCAGGGCTGCGGCGCGCGCAGGCGCCGCCCGGCCGGGCGAGGTGGGCGCGCCCCCGCGGCGGGCACCATTGGCGATCACGGCGTCCGCCGCGGCGCTGCCCGATGGGCCGTCGCCCCCCGCCGATCCCGCCGCCCCCCTGAGCGATGCGGAACTGGACCGTTATGCCCGCCACATCATGCTGCGCGAACTGGGCGGCGCGGGCCAGCGGCGGCTGCGGTCGGCGCGGGTCCTGGTGGTGGGCGCCGGGGGCCTGGGCGCGCCCGTGCTGGCCTATCTGACCGCAGCGGGGGTGGGGCGGATCACGGTGGCCGACGACGACAGCGTCGGCCTGTCGAACCTTCAGCGGCAGGTGATCTTTGCCACGGCCGACATCGGCCGGCCCAAGGTCCGCGCGGCGGCCGAGGCGCTGGCCCGGCTGAACCCGCATGTCGCCGTCACGCCGCTGGCGCGCCGCGTCACCGCCGATGATATCAACCTGATCGCGGCGCACGATCTGGTTCTGGACGGCACCGACAGCTTTGCCGCCCGCAGCGCGGTCAATGCCGCCTGCGTCGCGGCCGGCGTGCCGCTGATCGCCGGGTCCATCGCCCAGTGGGAGGGTCAGGTGACGCTGTACGATCCCGCGCGGGGCGGCCCGTGCCTGGCCTGCCTGTTCCCCGAGGCCCCGGCGCCCGGCCTGGTTCCGTCCTGCGCCGAGGCCGGGGTCGTCGGTGCCCTGCCGGGCGTCGTCGGCAGCCTGATGGCGATCGAGGCGATCAAGCACCTGGCCGGCATTCCCGACAGCGGGGCGGGATCGGGTCTGCGCGGACGGATGGTGCTGTTCGACGGCTTATGGGGCGAGACCCGCAGCATCGGCACCCGCGCCCGCCCCGGCTGCGCCGTCTGCGGCGGCATGGGCTGACGGCCCGGGCTGGCGGCGTGGGCGGGCACGGCATGGCGCGGGGCGGGCCCATGCCCTAGGCTGCGGGGAAAAGAGGATGTCCCATGACCGACACCGCCCCCAATCCGCAACTGACCCGGTGGACCGGCCCGGCCGGGCTGCCGCGGTTCGACCAGATCGCGGACGACGACATCCTGCCCGCCGTCCACGCCGCCCTGGCGCAGGGCCGCGCCGCGCACGAGGCGATCGCAACCGACCCCCGGCCCGCCGATTTCGCAAACACCATCGTCGCGATGGAGCAGGCCGACGAGGCCCTGGACCGCGTGATGGCGGTGTTCTCGACGCTCGCCTCGACCTGCTCCACGCCCATGCGCGAGGCGATCCAGCGCGAGCTGGCGCCGCTGCTGTCGGCCTATGGGTCTGACATCGTGACCGACCCGCGGCTGTGGGCGCGGATCGGGGCCGTCTGGGCCGCCCGCGACCGCCTGCCCGCGGCCGAGGCGCGTCTGACCGAGCTGACGCGGCGCCATTTCCTGCGCGGCGGCGCGGCGCTGGACGCCGCAGGGCGCGAGCGCATGGCCCAGATCCGGTCCCGGCTGGCAGTGCTGTCCACGCAGTTCGGCCAGAACCTGCTGGCCGACGAGCGCGACTTCGTGCTGGCCGTCCCTGACGAGCGGATGGGCGGCATCCCCCCGACCCTTGCCGCCGCGATGCGGCAGGCGGCGGCAGAGCGCGGCCTGCCCGGCCAGGTCGTGACGCTGGGCCGCTCGCTGATCGTGCCATTCCTTGAACATTCGACCGACCGCGCCCTGCGCGAACAGGCGCAGCAGGCGTTCGAGGCGCGGGGTTCGGGCACGGGCGCGGGCGGGCCCGCGACCGACAACCGCCCCCTGGTCGCCGAGATCCTGGCCTTGCGGCACGAACGCGCGCGGCTGCTGGGCCATGACGATTTCGCTTCGATGAAGCTGGAACACGAGATGGCGCGCGACGCGGGGCGGGTGCGCGACCTGCTGATGCAGGTCTGGGCCCCCGCCGCCGCCCGCGCCGCCGAGGATCAGGCCGCGCTGGAGGAGATGGCCCGCGCCGACGGGCTGAACGGGCCGCTGATGGCGTGGGACTGGCGGCATTACGCGGCCCGCCGCCGCCGGGCGCTGCACGACATCGACGACGATGCGATCAAGGCGCATCTGGGGCTGGACGCGATGATCGCGGCGGCCTTCGACGTGGCGGGCCGGCTGTTCGGCCTGACGGCCGAGCCCCTGGACGCGCCCTTGTGGCATCCCGACGTGCGCGCCTGGCGCATCCTGCGCGACGGGCGCGAGATGGCGGTGTTCCTGGGCGATTACTTCGCCCGCCCCGGCAAGCGGTCGGGCGCGTGGTGCTCGGCCCTGCAACCCCAGCACACCCTGGGCGCGGGCCAGCGGCCCATCGTGGTGAACGTCTGCAACTTCACCCCCGGCGATCCGGCAACGCTGGGCTGGGACGAGGCGCGGACGCTGTTTCACGAATTCGGCCATGCGCTGCACCATATCCTGTCGGACGTAACCTGGCCCTCGATCTCGGGCACGTCGGTCGCGCGCGACTTCGTCGAACTGCCCAGCCAGCTTTACGAACATTGGCTCGAGGTGCCCGAGGTGCTGGCCCGCCACGCCCGCCACGTCCGCACCGGCACGCCGCTGGACCCCGCGGCCGTCGCCCGGATCGTGGCGGCCGACAAGGCCGATGCGGGCTTTGCCACCGTGGAGTATCTGGAATCGGCGCTGGTTGATCTGGCGTTCCACAGCGGCCCGCCGCCCGCCGACCCGATGGCCCGACAGGCGCAGGTGCTGGCGGCGCTGGACGCCCCGGCGGCGATCCCGATGCGCCATGCGACGCCGCATTTCCAGCATGTGTTTGCCGGCGACGGCTATGCCGCGGGCTATTACAGCTATCTGTGGTCCGAGGTGATGGACGCCGACGCCTTCGCCGCGTTCGAGGAGACCGGCGACCCGTTCGACCCCGCCACCGCCGCCCGTCTGGAAAATGCAATCCTGTCAAAGGGCGGGTTGCAGCCTGCCGATGAGTTGTGGATCGAATTTCGGGAACGTATGCCCGGGGTTACGGCGTTGTTGCAGGGACGCGGCCTGACGCCGATCGTTTTCAAGAGGGAGTAACCAAAAAATGACCTATCTCAAGCCGGCCCTGGCGCTGGTCGCCGCGATGTCCCTGTCGGCCTGCATGCCCGGCGGCACCGTCACCACCGTCTCCACCCCCGGCACCGAGCCGGTCGTGGTGGTGGATGCCCCGCCGATGGCCCCGGCCGTGCCGGACGCGACCAGCGGCGTCGAGGGCGCCGACACGATGAACGGCGAATGGAACCTGGTCGCCTCGCAGTGCGGCGACGCCACCAGCGAGGGCCGCATGGTCATCGCGGGCAACAAGTTCACTTTCCCGACCACGGAATGCACCGCCACCGCGGCCGAGGTTCAGTCGAACTTCACCTCGGTGACGCTCGGCTGCTCGGCGGCCGAGAACCGCCAGTTGAACATGTCGCTGCGTCCGGGCCGCCTGCGCGTGACCGAAGGCGCGACGACGCTGACCTATTTCAAGTGCAGCTGATCCGACCAGCCTGACGCGGACGACAACGGCCGGTTCCCCGCGAACCGGCCGTTTTCATGGCGCGCGCCGCCGACCGGGCGCAGGACGCCCGCGCCGGAGGGGGCGCCGGACAGGGTGCCGTCACTCGCGGGTTTCGTCGGGGTCCACGCCCCACAGGCCGGCCTTGACCACCCACCCCTTGGCGCCCCCACCCGACACGCGGCACCACTCGATCTCGCATTCGTGCAGGCGCACGATGGCGCCGGCCTCGGCCCGCGCGATCACGGCGGCGTTCGCATCGGGCCGGGCCCGCAGCTCGGCCATGTCGGTGGTGACGATTGCCGTGCGGACGCCCGACAGCAGCGAATAATGCACCCAGCCGCCGGCGCCGTCCTGATCCTCGACCCGCCGCCAGTGGCCGAACTCGGCCACCACGCGCAGCGGCATGCCGGGGTGGCGGAACACCCAGTCGATGCGGTGCGACAGGCTGGGGCCGCGGCGGGCGTTCCCCTCGCTGCCCTTGAGCGAGACATAGCGCGGCAGGGGCAGGTTGGTGACGGGGCCGCGGTTGGGGTCGCGCGGCTCGGACTGGTGGCGGCTGATCAGCGAATCCGCCGTGACATCGGACGGATCGACCTGGACGGGGACGTCGCGCGCGGCGCTGCCGTCCCGGCCCGCGCCGTTCGCGGCCGCCGCGCCGCCCGCCTGCCCGGTTCCGCCGTCCTGCGCGGCGGCGGGCGGCGCAAGCACAAGGGTCAGCGCCAGGGCCGCGGCCAGCGCAGGGGCCATTCCCCGGGCCAGCGCACTGCGCGCGCCCCGCGCCGCTGTCGCCGGCCGCGCGCGCCCTGCACCCGCCCATCCGGCCCGGCACCGCGCCGCGGGCTGCGAAAGCTGACAGTGATGCATGGTCGTTCTTTCCTGTCCGGGCGCGTGGGGCGCCGCCGTTCTGCCCTGGACCGGCCTGCGGCCCGGCCCCCGCGGGGTCTTGTGCCTGCCCCGCCTTGCGGGCAGTTTGCCAAAACCATCCCGGCTTTGAAAGAGGTTCCCATGCCCGTTCCCGCGTCCGCTCGCCCTCGTCTGACGGTCGCGGTGACGCGCCGGCTGCCGCAGCCCGTGGAGAACCGGTTGGCCGAACTGTTCAACGTCCGCCTGCGCGAGGTGGACGTCAAGATGACGCGCGACGAGCTGAGCCAGGCGATGCGCGACTGCGACGTGCTGGTGCCGACCGTGACCGACCACATCGACGCGGGCCTGCTGGCGCAGTCCGGCGAGCGGATGCGGCTGATCGCCAACTATGGCGCGGGTGTCGATCACATCGACGTGTCAAGCGCCCGCCAGCGCGGCATCCTGGTGTCCAACACCCCCGGCGCCACCACCGAGGACACCGCCGACATGACGATCGCCCTGATGCTGGCGGTCACACGCCGCATCCCCGAGGGGTTGGCCGAGATGCAGTCCGGGCGATGGGAGGGCTGGTCCCCCACCGCGCATCTGGGCGGACGGATCGGCGGGCGGCGGCTGGGCATCCTGGGCATGGGCCGCATCGGGCAGGCCGTCGCGCGGCGCGCCAACGTGTTCGGCATGCAGGTGCACTACCACAACCGCCGCCGCCTGCGCCCCGAGATCGAGGAGTCCCTGCAGGCCACCTATTGGGAAAGCCTGGACCAGATGCTGGCCCGCGTCGACATCCTGTCGATCAACGCGCCGCACACGCCCAGCACGTTCCACCTGCTCAGCGCCCGGCGGCTGAAGCTGATGAAGCCCAACGCGGTGATCGTGAACACCTCGCGCGGCGAGGTCATCGACGAGAACGCCCTGACCCGGATGCTGCGGGCGGGCGAGCTGTCGGGCGCGGGGCTGGACGTGTTCGAGCATGGCCACGAGATCAACCCCCGCCTGCGCGATCTGCCCAACGTGGTGATGCTGCCCCACATGGGATCGGCCACGGTCGAGGGACGGCTGGAGATGGGCGAGAAGGTCATCATCAACATCAAGACCTTTGCCGACGGCCACCGCCCACCGGACCTGGTCGTTCCGGGGATGCTGTAGGGCGCCCCGGCGCCTGCGACGGCCCACCGGCGCGGCGGCGGGAAGGCCGGGCCGATGGCGAGAACGCCTTGCGTCCCCCTGGCCGGCAGCGGTCGCCCCTTTCCGTGCCGGCGGGCGCGGTGCCGACAGCGGTCGCTCGGGCGCCCTGGCCTGCCGGCGGCCGGCATGTCTGTATGGGCGGGGGCGCTGTTCCGGCCTGCGGCGCAGGGGCGCGAACCCTGTCATGGCAGACTGGTCCGGCGTGTGCCGATGACGCCAAACGATTCCAGTCGCGCGAATCGCGCGGCGGCATGACAGGCCGCTGTGGAAAGCAGACGCCGGGTGGCAGCCGGCTGACGCGAGCGTCTGCCCCTTTCACAGGAAACGGCCTGCCCCGGTGTCCCGCGGGCAGGCCGTCCGAACCCTGGATCGCGCCGCCCTAGCGGGGGGCGATCATCATCACCATCTGGCGGCCTTCCAGCTTGGGCATGGTCTCGACCTTGCCCGCGTCGCCGACGTCGGCCGAGATGCGGTTCAGCAGCTCGACGCCCAGCTGCTGGTGCGCCATCTCGCGGCCGCGAAAGCGCAGCGTCACCTTGACCTTGTCGCCCTCGCCCAGGAACTTCATCACGGCGCGCATCTTGACGTCATAGTCGTGCGTGTCGGTGCCCGGACGGAACTTGATTTCCTTGATCTCGATGATCTTCTGCTTTTTCCGCGCCTCGGCTTCGCGCTTTTGCTGTTCATACTTGAACTTGCCCAGATCCATGATCTTGCAGACCGGCGGCACCGCGTTCGGCGAGATCTCGACCAGGTCCAGGCCCGCTTCCTCGGCCAGCTGCATGCCGCGCGCGGGTGTGACGACCCCGATGTTTTCGCCCTCGGCGCCGATCAGGCGAATTTCGGGGACGCGGATGCGGTCGTTGGTCCGGGGGCCGGTGTCACGGGTCGGCGGGGCATTGTGCGGTCTGCGGGCTATGGCAGTGGTCCTTGGATAGCTGATACGATGGCGCAGAGATAGCGGCCGCACGCCCGCGTTTCAACCGCGATTGCGGGGCGCACGGGGGGGTTTCAGGGGGTTTTTCCTCTGCTTTCGCCCGCTGCTGCGGCTTTTCGGCGGGGCCCATCTGTGCGATAGCGGGCCGACCGGCGCGGCTGCGCCGCAGGCGACGACACAAGGGGGCGGCCGATGGCGCGTGCTGTGATGTTGGTTCTGGTTCTGGTCCTGCTGGGGCTGGGTGGCTGGGTCTGGATGCGCGGCGAGGGGCCGCAGCCTGTCGCGCCGGCCGGCTCGCCCAGCGCGGCCCTGCCGCCGCAAGGGGCGGAACAGGCCGCCGACGCAGCCGGCGAGGCGGCCGATGCCGCCGCCGACGCCGCCGCCCTTGCCGCGGACGCGGCGGCCGAAGCCACCTCTGCCGCCCGCGAGGCGCCCATCGAGCCTGCGAGCGAAGCCGCGCGCGCAGCCCAGGCCGCGGCCGAGCAGGCGATCGAGGCCGCCGACCTGGCCGCGGATGCGGCCGCCCAGGCCGCCCAGGGCAGCAGCGCCGCTGACGCGGCCGCCGCGACCCAGACCGCGGGCGAGGCCGCCCGGCAGGCCGCCGACGCGACCCGCGACGCCGCAGGCGCGGCTGCCACGGCCACCGACATCGAGGCGCTGCTGACGCCCGAGGGATTCGACGCCGACCGGGTCGCCGCCGTCATCGATGCAAGCGACATCGCGCCCGCGCAGAAAACCACCCTCAAGGCCGTGGTCGCCGCCGCCGCGACCAACCCCGACCTGCTGCGGTCGGCGCTGCAACAGGTCAAGGCCGTGATGCCATGAACGCCGAAGCCGCGCGGCCCGGGGCGTTCCAGGCCGCCCCGCCCGCGTCTGCCGCGGCCTCCGGCGCGGCGGCGGACGGGACGCAGGACGCGCCCTCGATCCGGCCCGCGCCGGCCGACCCCACCGGCCTCCACGCGCCCACTACCCCGCCGCCCGCCGCTGCCCCCGTTGCGGCTCGCCCCCGCCGGCCCGAGCCGCTGGCCCGCTTTCTGGCCGAGGCGGGCGCCACCGCCCTGGCGCGCGGTCCCCTCGCCGTCATCCTGATCGAGGATGGTGTCGAGGTCGCCTCGACGCTGGAGCATCACCAGCGCGCCGGGTTCAAGACGATCCTTGCCGTCTCGCCCGAACCGCTGACCGCGGCGCAGGTGCCGATGGACCCCGGCGGGCGCATCATCAACCTCATCCACGACAGCCGCCGGCCCGGCGCGCACACCGATATCGTCAATGCGGTGATCAAGGCCGCACCCCGCGACAGCTGGCTGTATTACGGATACAACGCCGAATACCTGTTCTATCCGTTCTCGGACAGCCGCACGGTGGGCGAGATGCTGGCCTTTCACGCCGAGGAACGGCGGCGCGCGATGCTGACCTATGTGATCGACCTTTACGCCCCGGACCTGACGCGGTTCCCGGACGCCGTCAGCACCCACGAGGCGATGTTCGACCGCACCGGCTATTACGCGCTGGCGCGGTCGGACCGGCAGGGCCAGCACAAGCCCCGCCAGCTGGACTTTTTCGGCGGGCTGCGCTGGCGGTTCGAGGAACACCTGCCCCCCGACCGCCGCCGCATCGACCGCATCGCCCTGTTCCGCACCGAGCCGGGGCTGCGCCTGCTGCCCGACCACCGGCTGAGCGTCGAGGAAATGAACACCTATTCCTGCCCGTGGCACCACAACCTGACCGCGGCCGTCGCCTCGTTCCGGGTCGCCAAGGCGCTGGCCCGCAATCCCGGATCGCGCACCGAGATCGCCACCTTCACGTGGCGCAACTCTCAGCCCTTCCGCTGGAGCGCGCAGCAGCTGATGGACCTGGGGCTGATGGAGCCGGGGCAGTGGTTCTGACCCGGCGCGGTGCCGCCCTGGCGCCGGCCCGCCCGCCCGCGGCGGCCCTGCCCTTGCACGGCCGCCGGGCAGGGTGATAGACCCAAGGCCAACGGCACCGGCACGGGCCGGGCAGCAGGGCGGAGAGACGATGGCGATGGACAGGACCAGCTTCGACCGCGACGCGCTGCTGGCCTGCGCGCGGGGCGAGTTGTTCGGTCCCGGCAACGCGCAACTGCCCGAGCCGCCGATGCTGATGATGGACCGCATCACCGACATCAGCGCGGACGGCGGCCTGCACGGCAAGGGCCATGTCGTGGCCGAGTTCGACATCACCCCCGACCTGTGGTTCTTCGCCTGCCACTTTCCCGGCAACCCGATCATGCCGGGATGCCTGGGCCTTGACGGGCTGTGGCAGCTGACCGGGTTCAACCTGGGCTGGCGCGGCTGGCAGGGGCGGGGCTATGCGCTGGGCGTGGGCGAGGTCAAGCTGACCGGCATGGTCCGCCCGGACCGCCGGATGCTGACCTACAAGGTCGATTTCACCAAGGCCGTGCAGACCCGCCGGCTGACCATGGGCGTCGCCGACGGCATCGTCGAGGCGGACGGCGAGGTCATCTATCAGGTCAAGGACATGAAGGTCGCTCTCTCCGAGAGCTGACGGGAGGGAGGCCGCATCATGCGCCGCGTCGTCATCACCGGGCTGGGGATCGTCTCGCCCATCGGCAACAATGCCGCCGAAGTCACCGAAAGCCTGCGCGCGGGCCGCTCGGGGATCGTGGCCGCGCCGGACTATACCGAGCACGGGTTCCGCAGCCAGGTCCACGGCGTGCCGACCATCGACATCGCGGCGCACGTGGACAAGCGCGACCTGCGCTTCATGGGCGAGGGCGCGGCCTGGAACTTCATCGCCATGCAGCAGGCGGTGGCGGATTCCGGGCTGGAGCCGGGGGACGTCTCCAACGACCGGACAGGGCTGATCATGGGGTCGGGCGGGCCGTCCACCTCGAACTTCTTCAACGCCCACCAGACCGTCATCGAAAAGGGCGCGCCCAAGCGGATGGGGCCGTTCATGGTGACCCGCTGCATGTCGTCCACGAACTCGGCCTGCCTGGCGACGCCCTTTGCCATCAAGGGCGTGAACTATTCGATCACCTCGGCCTGTTCGACCAGCGCCCATTGCATCGGCAACGGAGCCGAGCTGATCCAGATGGGCAAGCAGGACATCGTCTTTGCCGGCGGCGGAGAGGAGCTGGACTGGACGCTGTCGTGCCTGTTCGACGCGATGGGGGCGATGTCGTCGAAATACAACGACACGCCCGCGACGGCCTCGCGCCCGTTCGACGCGACCCGCGACGGATTCGTGATCGCCGGCGGCGGCGGCGTCGTCGTGCTGGAGGAGCTGGAGCACGCCCTGGCGCGCGGCGCCAGAATCTACGCCGAAGTCACCGGCTACGGCGCGACCAGCGACGGCTATGACATGGTCGCCCCGTCCGGCGAGGGGGGCGAGCGGTCGATGCGGCTGGCGCTGTCCACCCTGCCCGAGGGGCGCCGGATCAGCTATGTCAACGCGCACGGCACCTCGACCCCCGCCGGCGACGTGACCGAGATCAAGGCCCTGCGCCGCGTCTTCGGCGAGGGCGCGGTGCCGCCCGTGTCGTCCACCAAGTCGCTGACCGGCCACAGCCTGGGTGCCACCGGCGTGCACGAGGCGATCTATTGCCTGCTGATGATGCAGGAAGGCTTCATCGCCGCGTCGGCCAACATCACGACCCTGGACCCCGAGATCCGCCCCGAGGAAATTGCCATGCAGCGCGTGGACGGGGTGGACTTTGACAGCGTGTTGTCGAACAGCTTCGGCTTTGGGGGCACCAACGCAACGCTGGTGCTGTCCCGTTATCGCGGCTGATTTTCGACAAGGATTGACATGGCTGGTTTGTTGCAGGGCAAGCGCGCGCTCGTCATGGGTGTCGCGAACGAGCGGTCCATCGCCTGGGGGATCGCGCGCGCGCTGTCCGAGCAGGGGGCCGAGCTGGCGTTTTCCTATCAGGGCGAGGCGTTCGGGCGGCGCGTGCAGCCGCTGGCCGCCTCGCTGGGGTCCGACCTGCTGGTCGATGTGGACGTCACCGACGACGCGTCGCTGGACGCGGCCTTTGCCACGCTGACCGACCGCTGGGGCAGTCTGGACATCCTGGTCCACGCCATCGCGTTTTCGAACAAGGACGAGCTGACCGGCCGGTTCGTCAACACCAGCCGCGCCAATTTCCGGCAGTCGCTGGACATCTCGTGCTATTCCCTGATCGAGGTCGCGCGTCGGGCCATGCCCCTGATGGCCCCCGGCGGCACCATCCTGACGCTGACCTATGCCGGGTCGAACCGGGTGACGCCGTTCTACAACGTCATGGGCGTGGCCAAGGCGGCGCTGGAATCGGCCGTGCGCTATCTGGCCAACGACCTTGGCCCGCAGGGCATCCGCGTGAACGCCATCAGCCCCGGCCCGATGAAGACGCTGGCCGGCGCGGCCATCGGCGGGGCGCGCAAGACCTATCGCCACACCGAGGCCAACGCGCCCCTGCGCGCCAACGCCACGCTTGAGGCGATCGGCGGCACGGCGGTGTGGCTCGCGTCCGACTGGGGCGCCTGCACCACGGGCGAGGTGGTGACGGTGGACGGCGGCTATCACGTCCTGGGCATGCCGCAGCCCGAGAACATCTGACGCCGGACCGGGGCGCCGCCCCGGACCCCGGGATATTTCCACAAGACAGAAAGAGGGTCTGGATGGAAACGCAGTTCTTCACCGCGCCCGACGGCGCCCGTCTGGCCTATCGCGATCAGGGCGCGGGCCTGCCGGTCCTGTGCCTGGCCGGGCTGACGCGCAGCATGGACGATTTCGATTACCTTGCGCCGACGCTGGCCGACTGCCGGATGATCCGCATGGATTACCGCGGGCGCGGCCAGTCGGACTGGACGGGGGCGGACACCTATACCGTCCCGGTCGAGGGCGCGGACGCGCTGGCGCTGCTGGATCACCTGGGGATCGGCCGCGCGGCGGTCGTCGGCACCTCGCGCGGGGGGCTGATCGCCATGTATCTGGCGGCGGTGGCGAAAGACCGGCTGCTGGGCGTCTGCCTGAACGACGTGGGCCCCCAGCTGCGGCGCGAGGGGCTGGAGGCGATCAAGGACTATGTCGGCCGCCGCCCCACCGTCCGCACGCTGGCCGAGGTGGCCGAGCGCCTGCCCCAGACCCTGCGCGGCTTTGGCGAGGTGCCCCATGGCCGGTGGGAGGAGGAGGCCGCGCGCCTGTATCGCCAGGTCGAGGACGGCGTGAACCTGACCTATGACCCCGCCCTGCGCGAGTCCTTCCTGGCCGCGTTCCAGAACCCCGACGCCACCGCCTGGCCCCTGTTCGACGCGCTCGAAGGTCTGCCACTGGCGCTGATCCACGGCGAGGGCTCGGACCTGCTGGGCGAGGACGCGGTCGAGGAGATGCGCCGGCGGCGGCCGGACATGATCTACGGCAAGGTGCCGGGGCGGGGGCATATCCCGTGGCTGGATGAGGGCGAGAGTGTGGCGGTGGTCAGGGATTGGGTGGGAAGGGTTCGGGAAGCATGCTGAAGCCGAAGTAGAGAGTACGGTATGCCCTTAGTATAAACTAGTCGGCAGAAAGGGCCGAACGGCACGTGCAGCACATGCCATTCGCCTTCGTTCGACGCTGAAAGACACCTCTACTCCAATGTGCTCTCTTGGACAACGGGATTATATCGGGACAGGCATCTCAGCACCAATAATAAGAATTTTCTCTCAAAATTTGAAAAATAATGACGCGTGAGAAGAGATGTGTCTGTAGAAACTTCGTTTAGTATAACGTTTCCCCACTCCTCTGGGCGATATCGCATTATGCAGGAGTAGATGTGATTAAGAAGAAAATGAACGCAGACTTCAGGCAGCAGGATTGGATAGAATGGATTTTCGATATACGATAGCCGGCCACTAACATCAGAGTATATCAATGCTTTAACGTCTGCTGATTTCGTAGCCGGGACAGGAACGATATACTTGCCAAATCTTTCTGTTATCTCGAAGCTTTCGAAAGATTTTTCTACACTTTCTCGTGTAGGCAAGGATGTTCCATCTCCAATTTGAAACTCCCATGTAAGTGCACGAGGGTTGTTGGCATTAACAATCTCTAGCGGGAAAGCCCGAGACCGACGCCCAGTCATTAGAGAGTAATAGTTTGTCATTTCTGGGAGCATGCTAAGCAATGTGCCAATGCTAGCATCTATTCGAGTACTATAAAAAGCCTTGATGCTCTCGGTTAGGTTTTGCGTGAATTCAATGGATTTGGTTTGAATAGCGTGAGTAGGGAAGGATGAGAACAATTCGCTAAACGTACCCGTTGGACTATCTCCCCCAAATTGACACTGGACTTTATCTGGAAGGTAAACCATTCCATGAGAACTTGGAAGATTATCCTTCCCAAACCTGATTGGATTATTTAGAATGATCATTCCATATGAGTAGGCTGTTACCGAATAGAAGTGGTTCAGCGGCTTAACCATCAAAGATCCGCTGCACCCCGCGAAATACAGCTCCCTTCCCTGGCTAAAGCAGTTCTTTAGCTTCGCCGCTTCTTCGTTTCCAATTCCGGCATTCTTAGTGGTTCCAGTTGTGAGCTTTCTTCGTTTATATAAAGACCTGATTTGCTCAACATTCTCCAAACTTTCGACCAACTCAGCTAGAGAGCTCTTATAGTCGATGGCATCAAGAGGCAAAAGCTTATACATTGCTTCCTGACTCAAGCGAGCAGCAACTTCGGCGCGAAGCATATGAGCATAACGAGCTCGTGAATACTTGCTGTCCTTGGGGCTTTCTATACCCTGCTCTCTCATCATCGCAGGCAAGCCTCCCGGGCGGATTTTCTGATCTTCTACAGAAAGGGACTTCCACTCCTCCTGCACCCGTTCATAAGCTTTTATCAACGCCTCATAGTCAGTCTCAAAATCAAAAATCGGCTGTCCCTGAGCTCGATTTTCGACCATCACGAAGTCATCACTTAGAATCTTTTCAATTGCACTATCAGCTTTTTGCATTCCACACCCCCTCAAACTCCCGCCACTCGCCCTTGCTCATCCCGCTGGTCTCCTGCGTCACCGTCTCGCCAGCCAAGCGCCGCTTCAGCACCTCCACGGCCTTCCCGGACAACGACACCCCGCCCAGCCGATAGTCCTCGAAGGCCGCATAGGCCAGCGGGACCCAATCCGCCACGATCCGGCACATCGCCTCGGCATAGACGCGGATCTCGTATTGCGCGTGGGCGTCGGCGCGCAGGCGCAGGAAGTGGAACAGGTTGTGCAGGTCGGTCTTCCAGTACCACTGGGTATAGATGTTCGCCGGCAGGTTCATCCGCGCCAGTTCCCGCGCCAGGCCCTGCTGGCCGTCCTGCGACAGCATCCCCTCGTAATGGTCATAGGCGCGCATGGCGTCGTCCCGCAGGATGTCCAGGACGCGCTGCGCCTCGGGGCCCGACAGCACCGCGCCCCGGCCCTGGTTGTTGACCGTGGATTGCGCGGCCAGCTGTTCCGGGGCGGGGATATAGAACTCGCGGTCGAGGATCGAATAGCGCGCCGAATATTCGTTCACGTTCGCGGTGCGGTGCCTGATCCACTGGCGCGCGACAAAGACGGGCAGCTTGACGTGGAACTTGACCTCGCACATCTCGAACGGGGTCGAGTGCCAGTGCCGCATCAGATAGCGGATCAGCCCCTCGTCGTTCTGCACGGCCTTGGTGCCGCGGCCATAGCTGACCCGCGCCGCCTGCACGATGGCCGAATCGTCGCCCATGTAGTCGATGACCCGCAACAGCCCGTGGTCCAGGACCGGATGGGCCACGTACAGGTGCCGCTCCATCCCTTCGCTGACGGCGCGCAGGGTGGGGCGCGGGGTGGCGCGGGCCTCGTCGATCTCGGCCTGTTGGTCGGGGGTCAGGGGCATGGTCGGTCCTTTGCAACGGTGCCCACTTGTGGACCGCCGCGCGGCACCGCGTCCAGAGGGGCGCCCCCCTCTGGCCCAGGGCGTGCGGGCGTGGCACGATGCGCCCCAGGCCAAGGGGGAACACCGATGAAGATCCGCTATCTGCACACGATGGTCCGCGTCGCCGACCTGGACGCCACGATGCGATTCTTTGCGCTGCTGGGGTTGGTCGAGACGCGGCGGATCGACAACGACAAGGGCCGCTTCACCCTGGTCTTCATGGCGCCCCCTGGACAGGACGACACGCCCGTCGAGCTGACGTGGAACTGGGACGGCGACGACGGCCTGCCATCCGACAGCCGGCATTTCGGCCATCTCGCCTATCAGGTCGAGAACATCTACGCGATGTGCCAGCGGCTGATGGACGCGGGCGTGACGATCAACCGCCCGCCGCGCGACGGGCACATGGCGTTCGTCCGCAGCCCCGACAACATCTCGATCGAGCTGCTGCAGGAAGGCGAGAGCCTGCCCCCGCAGGAGCCCTGGGCCAGCATGCCGAACACCGGCCACTGGTAAGGACACCGCCCGCCTTCAGTAGATATAGCGGATCTGGTCGGCCCAATAGCGTTCCACCCGCCGCCATTGCAGGTTCACCTGCGGCAGCGGCGGGTCTTCCAGCACGCCCGACATCCGCAGCCCGTCGGCATGGCGGGCGAACAGCCGCGCCACCGTGTCGCGCACCCCTGCGCCGCGATCGCTGAGGCGGACCCGCACCGACCGGCGGTCCAGGTCGCAGCGGGCATGGTGGACATAGCCCATCTGCACCAGCTTCTTGAGGTTATAGCTGACGTTGGACCCCTGATACATGCCGCGGGACCGCAGCTCGCCCGCCGACACCTCGGCGCCGCCGAGGTTGTAGAGTAGCAGGCCCTGCACGGGGGTCAGGTCGTCCTGGCCAAGGCGCTCGAATTCGTCCTTGACCAGGTCCAGCATCAGCCGGTGCAGCCGGTCGAGGATCTGCAGGCTTTCCAGATAGGCCCCCGTCATGTCCGGGCTGTGGGCAGGATCAGGGCCGGGATCGGCAGGAAGGATCAGGGCAAGGCGTGTCATCGGCACCATCCGCATTCAGGCGTGATGGGGTCAGACTGTCGCAAAACAACCAAGATTCGGTTAAGCGCCGCGGATTTCCCGCAGCCGCCCCGCCGCCTGCGCCGCGATATCGTCCAGCAGCCCGCCGTGGCGATCCGGCCCGGCCGTCCCGCCGTTGATGCGCGCGGTCACCCACGGGTACAGGTCCTGGTCGTTCTCGTCCAGCAGCGCCTCGTAGCGGTCCAGCGTGTCGTCATCCATCGCGTCCAGCCGCGCCTCGGCATAGGGGCCGAGGATCAGGTCCATCTCGCGCGTGCCGCGTCGCCAGCTTCGCATCATCAGCCGCTTCAGCCGCGTTGCCCGGTCTTCCATGTCGCCCCCGCTTGCGGCCCTGCGGTCCCCCGCCTATCACGAGCCGATCCCCGGAAAAAGGCGCCGACCATGAGCTTTCTGTCGCAGACCCTGGCCCGCGTCAAACCCTCGCCCACCATCGCCATGACCGGCCTTGCGCGCGACCTGGCCGCGCAGGGGCGCGACATCATCAGCCTGTCGGCCGGAGAGCCTGATTTCGACACACCCGCGCATATCCGGCAGGCCGCCAAGGCCGCCATCGACGCGGGCCACACCCGCTATACCGCCGTGGACGGCATCGCCGAGCTGAAGCGCGCGATCTGCGCCAAGTTCGCCCGCGACAACGGGCTGGATTACGCGGTGGACGAGATCACGGTCGGCACCGGCGGCAAGCAGGTGCTGTACAACGCCCTGATGGCCACGCTGAACCCGGGCGACGAGGTCATCATTCCCGCACCCTACTGGGTCAGCTATCCCGACATGGTGACGCTGGCGGGCGGCACGCCGGTGATCGTGACGGGGGGCGTGGACCAGGGCTTTCGCATCACGGCCGACCAGCTGGCCGCGGCGATCACGCCGCGCACGAAATGGGTGATCCTGAACTCGCCGTCGAACCCCACGGGCGCGGGCTACGCCGAGGGCCAGCTGCGCGCCCTGACCGACGTGCTGCTGGACCACCCCCATGTCTGGGTGCTGGCCGACGACATCTACGAACACCTGGTCTTCGACGACTTCCGCTTTGTCACCCCGGCGCAGGTGGAACCCCGGCTGCGGGACCGGACGCTGACGATGAACGGGGTCAGCAAGGCCTATGCCATGACCGGCTGGCGGATCGGCTATGGCGGGGCGCCGGCGGCGCTGATCCGGGCCATGGGGGCGATCCAGTCGCAATCGACCTCGAATCCCTGTTCCATCAGCCAGTATGCGGCGCTGGCCGCGCTGACCGGGCCGCAGGATTACATCGCGGACAGCCGGGCGGTGTTCCAGCGCCGGCGCGACCTGGTCGTGGCCGGGCTGAACCGGTGCGCGGGCGTCACCTGCCCCACGCCGCAAGGGGCGTTCTACGTCTATCCCTCGATCGCGGGGCTGATCGGGCGGCGGACGCCCGGGGGCGTGGTCATCGCCGACGACCAGACCTTTGCGATGGAACTGCTGAACGCCACGGGCGTCGCGGTGGTGTTCGGCGCGGCCTTCGGCCTCAGCCCGCATTTCCGCATCAGCTATGCGGCGTCGGACGCCCAGCTGGCCGACGCGGTGGGCCGGATCGGCGGGTTTTGCGCCAGCCTGTCCTGACCGTGCGCCCGGGCCACGGCCGGAACCGGACAGGCCAGCCGGCGTTGGCCCCGGAAACTCTTTGAAAGGACAAGGACATGCTGCCCCACAACGCTCTGGTCGTGGTTGCCGACGGCCATCAGGCCGTGCTGTTTCGCAACGTCGCCCCGCAGGGCATCGACCTGCACGAGGTCGAGCGGCTTTCCCCCCAGCACCTGCAGGACGAAAGCCAGGGCAAGCAGCCCAACGAGACGACCCCCCGGGACGAGGACGAGGCGACGTTCGCCAAGCAGCTGGCGGAGCGGCTGAACACCTTGGTGCTGCAGAACAAGGTGGACGCGCTGGCGGTGATCGCCGACCCCTCGACCCTGGGGTCGATGCGCAAGCACTATCACAAGATGCTGGAACAGAAGCTGGTCAAGGAATTGCCCAAGACGCTGACCGGCGCCACCGGGGAAGACATCGCGCGGGCGCTGGCCTGATGCGGGCCCCGGTCTGATGATCCGGGCCCGGGGTGGCCGGGATCGCGGCCGCCCCGCTGCGCGGCCGGACGGATGACCACCATCGGCCGGCGTGCGCAGGGGCGCGCGGGCGTCAGCGGGTCAGGCCGCTGTGAAAAGGCCGCGGCGCAAGGTGTTGACGACGATCCTGATCCTGCTTTGCCTGTGCGTGGCGGCTCTGCTGGTCGCGCATGTCGTCTTTCGCCCGCCGCCCCTGACCGGGCGCAGCGTCAGCACGACCATCCCCGCCTCTGACCGCACCGCGCTGGGCCGGACCGTCCGCGCCGCGGCGGCGGGCGGGCCCCACGACAGCGGGGTGACGCCGCTGCTGACCGGGCTGGATGCCCTGGGCGCGCGCATCGCGGTCATCCGCGCGGCCGAGGAAACGCTGGACCTGCAATACTATATCTGGCAGCGCGACGCGACGGGGCTGACGCTGCTGACCGAACTGCGCGCGGCGGCCGACCGGGGCGTTCGCATCCGGTTGCTGCTGGACGACAACGGCATCGCGGGCCTGGACGCGGATCTTGCCGCGCTGAACACCCTGCCCACGGTCGAGGTGCGGCTGTTCAACCCGTTCATCCTGCGCCGCCCCAAGTCGCTGGGCTATGCCTTCGACTTTCTGCGGCTGAACCGCCGGATGCACAACAAGTCGCTGACGGCGGATGGTGCGGTCACGATCCTGGGCGGGCGCAACATCGGCGACATCTATTTCTCGTTCGGGGCGGGCCCGCATTACCTGGACACCGACGTGCTGGCGGTGGGGGCTGTCGCCGCGGATGCGGGGGCGGACTTCGATGGCTACTGGGCATCCGGTTCGGCCTATCCGGCGGAACTGATCCTGTCGGACGCGCCGGGTGGGCTGGAACGCACGCAGGCGGATGCCAACCGCCTGACCGCCGGTCCCGCGTGGGCCGCGCACCTGGACGCCGTGCGCTCGGCCCCCCTGATGGAGCGGCTGGCCCGCGGGGGCGAGATCGTCGAGTGGGCCCCCGTCACGCTGATGAGCGACGATCCCGCCAAGGGGCTGGGCAAGGTCCGCAACCGCGACCTGCTGTATGCCCAGCTGATGCGGCTGATGGCGGCGCCCGGCCGGTCCGTGGACATCGTCTCGGCCTATTTCGTGCCGGGGCGGCGGCTGACCGAACGCCTGGCCCGCCTGGCGCGAGAGGGACGGCGCGTGCGCGTCCTGACGAACTCGCAAGAGGCGACGGACGTGCTGGTCGTCCATTCGGCCTATGTGAAATACCGACCCGCCCTGCTGCAGGGCGGGGTCACGCTGTTCGAGATGCGGGCCACCGCCGGCACCCCCCGAGAGCCGCGCGTGCCCGGCGCCTCGACCCGCGCCAGCCTGCATTCCAAGACCGTGACGATCGACGGCGAGCTGATCTTCATCGGCTCGTTCAACCTCGATCCCAGGTCGGTGATGCTGAACACCGAAATGGGCGTGCTGATCGAAAGCCGCCGCGTCGCGGCGCTGGTGAACGAAGGGCTGGACCGCGTCCTGCCCACGCTGTCCTATGGCCCGGTGCTGGACGAGCGCGGCCGGATCGTCTGGCAGCAGCCCGCCGGCGACGACCCGGTGCTGATCCACAAGACCGAGCCGGGCACCAACCTGGCCGAGCGGGTGTTCCTGTGGCTGCTGGGCCGCCTGCCCATCGAGTGGCTGCTGTAAAGGCTGGCGCGCGCGTCCGCCCGCATCCGGCCCCAGACGGCCCTTGTCAGGCCGAGGCTGCCTGCCGCTTGGCCGCGCGCCGGGCGGCGTGCAGCAGCGGCTCGGTATAGCCCGACGGCTGGTCGGCCCCCGTCAGGATCAGGTCGCGGGCGGCGTTGAACGCAGGCCCGTCCAGCGCGGGCGCCATCGGGCGATAGGCCGGGTCCCCCGCGTTCTGCTGGTCCACCTTGGCCGCCATCCGCGCCAGCGAATCCTGCACCTGCGCCGTTGTGATGATCCCGTGCATGAGCCAGTTCGCCAGATGCTGCGAGGAAATCCGCAGCGTCGCGCGATCCTCCATCAGCGCCACGTCGTCGATGTCGGGCACCTTGGAACAGCCGACGCCCTGATCGACCCAGCGCACGACATAGCCCAGGATCGACTGGCACGAATTGTCGATCTCGTGCGCGACCTCGGCCTCGGACAGGTTCGCGCCCGCCAGCAGCGGCGGCGTCAGCAGGGCGCTGCGGGACGGCGGCGTCCGGCCGGCCAGCGACTGCTGCACCGCGGCCACATCGACCAGGTGGTAATGCGTCGCGTGCAGCGTGGCCGCGGTGGGCGAGGGCACCCAGGCGGTGCTGGCCCCGGCGCGCGGATGGGCGATCTTGGCCTCCAGCATGGCGGCCATGTCGTCGGGGCGCGCCCACATGCCCTTGCCGATCTGCGCCCGGCCCGCCAGCCCCAGCGCCAGCCCGGTGTCCACGTTGCCCGCCTCGTACGCGGCCAGCCAGGGCTGGTCCTTCATCGCGGCCTTGGGCACCACCGGCCCGGCCTGCATCGAGGTGTGGATCTCGTCGCCCGTGCGGTCCAGAAAGCCCGTGTTGATGAACACGCAGCGCTCGCGCACCGCGGCGATGCAGGCGGCCAGGTTGGCCGATGTCCGGCGCTCCTCGTCCATGACGCCCAGCTTGACGGTGTTGGCGGGCAGGCCCAGCACCTGCTCGACACGCCCGTACAGCCGGTCGGCAAAGGCCACCTCGTCGGGGCCGTGCATCTTGGGCTTGACCACATAGACCGACCCGGCGCGGCTGTTTCTGGGCCCGTCCGTCCGGTTCAGGTCGTGCATCGCCGCGGCCACCGTCACCATCGCGTCCATGATCCCCTCGGGCGTTTCCTGCCCGTCCAGCAGCACCGCGTCGGTGGTCATCAGATGACCCACGTTGCGCACCAGCAGGACGGCGCGCCCGGGATGCGTGGCCGGCCGGCCCTGCGGGTCGAGATAGTCGATGTCGGGGTTCAGCCGCCGGGTCATCGTCCGGCCGCCCTTGTCGAAGGTCTCGGCCAGATCGCCGCGCATCAGGCCCAGCCAGGCGCGATAGACATGCACCTTGTCGTCGGCATCGACGGCGGCGACGCTGTCCTCGGCGTCCTGGATGGCGGTCAGCGCGCTTTCCAGCAGAACATCGGCGATGCCCGCGGGATCGTCGCGGCCGATGATGCTGTCGCGGTCCACGACGATGCGGATCATCAGCCCGTTGACCCGCAGGAACACGTCGCCGCCGTCGGTATAGCCGGCGAACTGCGCCGGATCGGCCAGCGTCGTCGCCGCTGCGCCCGCCGTCACCCGCAGCGCGCCGTCGGCGACCGCCAGCCCGGTGACGTCGGCCCAGCGCGCGCCGTCCAACGGTGCCACGCGGTCCAGATGCGCGCGCGCCCAGGCGATCACCTGCGCCCCCCGCGCGGCGTCATAGCCGCCCGGCGCGGCGCCGCCCGGCAGCGCGTCGGTGCCATAGAGCGCATCGTACAGCGATCCCCAGCGCGCGTTCGCCGCGTTCAGCGCAAAGCGGGCGTTGCTGACCGGCACGACCAGCTGCGGCCCGGCCATGCCCGCGATCTCGGGGTCCACGTTCCGGGTGTCGACGCGGAACGGCGCAGGCGGGGGCACCAGATAGCCGATCCCGGTCAGGAACGCCTCATACGCGGCGGCATCATGGGGCTGGCCGCGGCGGGCGCGGTGCCAGTCGTCGATCTGGCGCTGCAACTCGGCGCGGCGGTCCAGCAGGGCACGGTTGTCCGGCCCCAGGTCGCGCAGGATCGCGGCATAGCCCGACCAGAAGGCGTCTGCCGTGACCCCGGCGATCAGCACCTCGTCTTCGACCAGACGCGCCAGTTGGGCGGCGACGGACAGGCCGTGGCGTTCGACATAATGGGTCATGGCATTCTCCTGCGACTGGGCGGTGAATACCACCCGGCGCGGGCGGACGTGACAGGGCCGCGTATTTTTCCCATGATGCGGAAAGTAGGCGAAGGGAGGGGGGCCATGGCCGAGGCGCGGGACGGGGTTCAGTCGGTGGTGCGGGCGCTGTCGCTGTTGCGGCTGATCGGGCAGGCGGACGGCGGCACGCGGCTGAGCAATCTGGCACGGGCCGCGGGGCTGCCGGTGTCCACGGCGCACCGGCTGCTGACCACGCTGGAGCAGCAGGGCTTCGCCCAGTTCGAGCCTGCCGGCGCTGTCTGGCACATCGGGCGCGAGGCGTTCTCGGCCGGCATGGCCTATGGCCGCAAGCTCAGCTTCGTGGCCCCGGCCCTGCCGCTGCTGCGCCGCCTCCGCGACCTGACGCGCGAGACGGCGAACCTGGGCATCCTGGACGACGACCACCTGATCACCCTCAGCCAGGTCGAAAGCCGGGAAATCCGCCGCGCCCTGTCGCCGCCCGGCCGTCGCGTGCCGGTGTTCTCGTCGGCGATGGGCAAGGCGATCCTGTCGACCTGGCGCGACGACGACATCCTGGCGCTGGCGGACCGCGCGGGGCTGCCGCCGCTGACGTCGAAAAGCCTGCGCACGCCGCAGGCGGTGCTGGACGACATCGCCCTGACCCGCCGCCGCGGCTGGGCCCTGGACGACGAGGAGTTCGGGATCGGCCTGCGCTGCCTTGCCGCGGTCGTGTGGTCGCCGCAGGGCGAGGCGGCCTGCGCGATCTCGATTTCCGGCGCGGCGGTGCGGCTGACGGACGACCGACTGGACGCGATGGGCGCGCGGGTCGGTCAGGCCGCGGCCGAGCTGACGGCGCTGCTGGGCGGCGCCGCCCCCGCCGACTGATCCGCCGACTGATCCGCCGACGCTCAGCCGAAGCGGTTGTCGCGGGGAAATCCGCGCGGCGCCATGCGCCCGGCGGTTCCGCGCTTGGCCAGCCATTCCGTCAGGTCGGGTTCGGTGCGCGTGCGGCCCGCCGGGTCCAGCCACGACAGCCCGACCGACAGCGTGATGCATTTCGCATCCGCCAGGCCGCCGTCCTTGAACTTCTGCATCCGCACGCCCTTGCCGCGCGCCATCTCGGGCAGTTCGGACAGCGGGAAGACCAGCAGCTTGCGGTTGTCGCCCACGACGGCCAGGTGGTCGCCCTCGACCCGGCGCACCAGCAGCGCCTCGCCGTTCAGCACCTGCTTGCCCGCGCGCGTCTGCGCCAGGATGTCGGCCGCGTTCACCACGAACCCGTCGCCCGCGCGCGAGGCGACCAGATACTGCTGGTCCGCGCGCCAGGGGAACATCGCCAGCACGGCCGCGTCGTTGGGCAGGTCGATCATCAGCCGCAGCGGCTCGCCCAGGCCGCGCCCGCCCGGCAGGTTGTTGGCGGGCAGCGTGTAGAAGCGGCCGTTCTGGCCAAAGATCATCAGCTTGTCGGTGGTTTCCGCGTGCAGCGCCATGAACGGCCCGTCGCCGTCGCGGAACTTCAGCTCGGCGTCCAGCGGCTGATGGCCCTTCATCGCGCGCACCCAGCCCATGCGGGACAGGATCACCGTCACCGGCTCGCGCTCGATCATGGCGTCGTAATCGACAGGCTGCACATCCTCGGAGGCGGTGATCTCGGTCCGGCGGGCGCCTTCGGGGTTGGACTTGCCGAACAGGCCGCGGACCGCGCGCAGCTGTTCGGCGATGCGGGCCCACTGCCGGCGCTCGTCGGCCAGCAGGGCCGTCAGCCCGCCCTGCTCGTCCGACAGCCGGTCGCGTTCGGCGCGCAGCTCGATCTCCTCCAACCGGCGCAGGGCGCGCAGGCGCATGTTCAGGATCGCCTCGACCTGCGGGTCGGTCAGGCCGAACTCGGCCATCATCACCGCCTTGGGCTCGTCCTCGGTGCGGATGATCTCGATCACCCGGTCGAGGTTGAGATAGGCCAAGATGTAGCCGTCCAGCACCTCGAGCCGCGCTGCGATCTTCTCCAGCCGGTGGGCCGAGCGGCGCAGCAGCACCTCGCGCCGGTGGTCCAGGAACGCGCGCAGCAGCTCGGTCAGGGAACAGACCCTGGGCGTGCGCCCGTCGATCAGCACGTTCATGTTCAGCCCGAACCGCACCTCGAGGTCGCTGACCCGGAACAGCGCGGCCATCAGCTGGGCCGCGTCCACGTTGCGCGCGCGCGGTTCCAGCACGATCCGCACGTCGTCGGCGGATTCGTCGCGCACATCGGCCAGGATCGGGATCTTGCGGGTGGTGACCAGTTCGGCCAGCCGCTCGATCAGCCTGGATTTCTGCACCTGATAGGGTATCTCGGTCACGATGACCTGCCAGGCGCCGCGCCCCAGATCCTCGATCTGCCAGCGCGCGCGCAGGCGCAGGCTGCCGCGGCCGGTGCGATAGGCGGCCGCGAGGGTCGCCGCGTCCTCGACCAGCACGCCGCCGGTGGGGAAATCGGGGCCGGGCATGATCGCCATCAGCGTCTCGTGCCGGGCCTCGGGCGACTTGATCAGGTGCAGGCAGGCGTCCACGACCTCGTGCAGGTTGTGGGGGGGCACGTTCGTGGCCATGCCGACCGCGATGCCCGACGCGCCGTTGCACAGCAGGTTCGGGAACGCCGCGGGCAGGACGACGGGCTCCTCCAGCGTGCCGTCATAGTTGGGGCGGAAATCGACCGCGTTCTCGGCCAGCCCCTCCATCAGCGCCTCGGCGGCCAAGGTCAGCCGCGCCTCGGTATAGCGGCTGGCGGCCGGGTTGTCGCCGTCCAGGCTGCCGAAGTTGCCCTGCCCGTCCACCAGCGGATAGCGCATGGCGAAGGGCTGCGCCAATCGCGCCATCGCGTCATAGATCGCCCCGTCCCCGTGCGGGTGATAGTTGCCCATCACGTCACCCGAGATCTTGGCCGACTTGCGGAACGCGCCGGTCGGCGACAGCCGCAATTCGCGCATCGCATACAGGATGCGGCGGTGGACGGGCTTCAGCCCGTCGCGCGCGTCGGGCAGCGCGCGGTGCATGATCGTGGACAGCGCATAGGTCAGATAGCGCTCGCCGATGGCCCGGCTCAGGGGCTCGGACGTGGTGGCCTGCGGCAGGTCGGGGTCGGGATCATCGGACTGGCTCATCGGCGCTGATCTACGCCCGGTTGCGGGTTTGGTCCAGCCCGACCGCGGCATTCGTGCAACAGGGCCCGATCATGACAGTTTGATGATCCTGTCGCGGGAACGGCGTCGGGGGCGCCGCGTTCCTGCCTGTAACCAGCCGTCGGCACGACGGCGGCCCTGCCCCCCGCCGCACGCCCCTGCCCGGGCCGCGGCTGAACCGAAAGGACGGCACCTTGTCCGGCGCCTGCTAGATCCCATGTTCCGTGTCATCGCCCTTTCCCTCGTTGCGCTGTTCGGCCTGCTTGCGCTGCTCGATACAGACTGGACCGACAGCACCCCGCCGGCCCGCAGCGCCGGGCTGATGCCGGGGGTCATGCCGCCCGCCGCCCGCGCCACGCCGCAGCCGAGCGCGCCGTCTCTGCGCGCGGTGTATGTCGCGGACCCGCAGGCCGGGATCTTTACCGCGCCCACGCCGGACGCGACGGTGGTGCGCGATCTGCCGCAGGGCGAGATGCTGTACCTGCTGGGCGAACACCGCGACGGCTTCGTCGCGGTGCGCGATGCAAGCGGCCAGAGGGGGTATGTGCCCGTCAGTCACCTGTCCGAGCAGCCGGTCTGATCTTGCCCCCTGCGCCCACGCCGGACGTGCGTCCCCGGACCGTGCTGATCACCGGCTGCTCGTCGGGGATCGGGCTGGACATGGCGCGGCGGATGCACGCGCGGGGCTGGCGCGTCATCGCCACCTGCCGGCGCGCCGAAGACCTGGCCGCCCGCCGGGCCGAGGGGATGGCGGTCCTTCCGCTTGATTTGGCAGACGAGGACAGCACCCGCTCCTGCGCCGAGGCGGCGATGGCGATGGGGCCCATCGACGCGCTGGTCAACAACGCGGCCTTTGCCCTGCCCGGCGCGCTCGAGGACCTGCCGCGCGGGGGCCTGCGCGCCATCTTCGAGGCGAACCTGTTCGGCACCCATGATCTGACCCGCCGCCTGATACCCCAGTTCCGCGCCCATGGCGCCGGGCGGATCGTCAACGTCAGCTCGGTGCTGGGCCTGATCGGCATCCCCTGGCGGGGCGCCTATGTGGCGACCAAGTTCGCGCTGGAGGGGATGACCGATGTCCTGCGGCAGGAATTGTCGGACACCCCGATCCGCGTGGTGCTGATCGAGCCCGGCCCGATCACCAGCCGCATCCGCGCGAACTCGATCCCTCATTTCGAACGGTGGATCGACTGGCAGTCCAGCGCGCGGGCCGATCACTATCGCGCCAGCCTGCTGCGCCGGCTTTACCAGCCGTCCGGGCCGGATCGGTTCGAGCTGCCGCCCGCCGCGGTCAGCGACCGGCTGGTGCACGCGCTGGAAAGCCCGCGCCCGCGCGCGCGCTATGCCGTCACACGGCCCACCGTCGTCGTCGGGATCGCGCGGCGCGTGCTGCCCACCCGCGCACTGGACTGGGTGGCCCGGCGCAGCTAGGGTTCCCGCGAAAGGCGGTGGCGCCATGCAGGACAAGCCTCTGTTCATCCTGGCCGCGCTGGCGGTCCTCGCCGTCACGGCGATCCTGGCCACCGGCATCGGCGGCTTTGCGCGCGGCGGCGAATTCAACCGCAAGCACGGGAACCGCCTGATGCGATGGCGGCTGATCGCGCAGGCGGTGGCGATCGCGCTCATCATGGCATTCGTCTGGTTGCGAGGGAACTGACATGGTCGTGCTGAACCGGATCTACACCCGCACGGGCGACGGCGGCGACACGGCGCTGTCGGACGGCAGCCGGGTGCGCAAGCACGACCCGAGGGTCGAGGCCTACGGCACCGTGGACGAGCTGAACGCGACCCTGGGGCTGGCGCGGCTGCACGCGGCAGGCGAGATGGCCGACCGCCTCTCGGTCATCCAGAACGACCTGTTCGACCTGGGCGCAGACCTGTCGCGCCCCGGCATCGCCGCCGACGCGCAGGCGCCCTATCCGGTCCTGCGGATGATTGCCTCGCAGGTCGAGCGGCTGGAGGGTGAGATCGACGCGATGAACGCCCGCCTGTCGGCGCTGCGCAGCTTCATCCTGCCCGGCGGCACGGCGCTGGCGGCGCATCTGCATCTGGCCCGCACGGTCGCCCGGCGCGCGGAACGCTGCACGACGGACGCGGCCACCGGGGGGGACATCAACGCCGACGCGATCCGCTATCTGAACCGGCTGTCGGACTGGCTGTTCGTCGCGGCCCGGGTGGCCAACGACGAAGGCGCGGGCGACATCCTGTGGGTGCCGGGCGCCTCGCGCTGAGGCACGGGGTCCGCTGGCGGGTCGGTCCACGCCCGCTGCGCCGCAGCGTCCCGCGCGGCCACGCATTTTTTGCCCTGTCAAACGCCCGTCCCCGTCGCTATCTCCATGCGCAGGTTTTGAACGCAATACAGGGGAGAGAGGCCGATGAAGGTTCTCGTGCCGGTCAAGCGGGTGATCGACTACAACGTGAAGGCGCGTGTAAGGTCTGACGGGTCTGGCGTGGATCTGTCGAACGTGAAGATGTCGATGAACCCGTTCGACGAGATTGCGGTCGAGGAGGCGATCCGCCTGAAGGAGAAGGGCGCGGCCTCCGAGGTCGTCGTCGTCTCGATCGGCGTCAAGCAGGCGGCCGAGACGATCCGCACGGCGCTGGCGATGGGGGCGGACCGGGGCATCCTGGTGGTGGCGGCCGACGACGTGCACCAGGACATCGAGCCCCTGGCGGTGGCCAAGATCCTCAAGGCCGTGGTGGAGCGCGAGCAGCCCGGGCTGGTGATCGCGGGCAAGCAGGCGATCGACAACGACATGAACGCGACGGGGCAGATGCTGGCGGCGCTGCTGGGCTGGGGGCAGGCGACCTATGCCTCCGAGATCGCGATCGAGGGGGATGCGGCGCGGGTCACGCGCGAGATCGACGGCGGGTTGCAGACGCTCAGCGTGCGGCTGCCGGCGGTGGTCACGGCCGACCTGCGGCTGAACGAGCCGCGCTATGCGAGCCTGCCCAACATCATGAAGGCCAAGAAGAAGCCGCTGGAGGAGACGACCGCCGCCGATCTGGGGGTGGACGTGACGCCGCGGCTGACGGTGGTGAAGACGGCCGAGCCTGCGGGGCGCAAGGCGGGCGTCAAGGTCGGCTCGGTGGACGAGCTGGTTGCGAAACTGAAAGAAGCGGGGGTGGTGTGATGGCCGTTCTTCTGGTCGCCGAACTCAACAACGGCAAGGAACTGGCGGTGGACGCCACCGCCAAGGCGCTGACCGCGGCCAGGACGCTGGGCGAGGTGACGGTGCTGGTCGCGGGCCACGACTGCCACGGGGCCGCGGACCGCGCGGCGACGCTGGACGGCGTCGCCAGAGTGCTGTGCATCAGCGCGCCAGCGCATGCGCACGGGCTGGCCGAGCCGCTGGCCGACCTGATCGTGGGGCTGGCGGGCGGGTTCAGCCACATCGTGCTGCCCTCCACGGCCAGCGCCCGCAACATCGCGCCCCGCGTCGCGGCGCTGCTGGACGTGATGGTGATCCCCGACGTGATGGAGGTGGTGGACGCCGACACCTTCGCCCGGCCCATCTATGCCGGCAACGCGGTCCAGACGGTGCGGTCCGCCGACCGCGTCAAGGTGCTGACGGTGCGGACCGCCAGCTTCGAGGCGGCAGGCACGGGCGCGGCCGCGGCCCCGGTCGATCACAACGAGGTCGCGGGTGATGCGGGCGGGCTTGCGACCTGGGTCGAGGACAAGGTGGCGGCCTCCGACCGGCCCGAGCTGACCTCGGCCAAGCGGATCGTGTCGGGCGGGCGGGCGCTGGGGTCCAAGGACGCCTTCGCCATCGTCGAGGCGCTGGCCGACAAGCTGGGCGCGGCGGTCGGCGCCAGCCGGGCCGCGGTCGATTCGGGCTATGCCCCCAACGACTGGCAGGTGGGCCAGACCGGCAAGGTGGTGGCCCCCGAGCTCTACATCGCCGCCGGCATCTCGGGCGCGATCCAGCACCTTGCCGGGATGAAGGACAGCAAGGTCATCGTCGCCATCAACAAGGACGAGGAAGCCCCCATCTTCCAGGTCGCCGACTACGGACTGGTCGGCGACATCTTCACGATCCTCCCGGAACTGACGGAAAAAATCTGAGAGGGAATTGAGAGGGACTGGGGCATCGCCCCCGAACCAGCCGCCCGCAGCCCCGCTGCGGGCGGTTTGCCATTGCCGTTGCGTCCGGGTTCGCCCTATCGTCACGACGGTCAAACGGCAGGAGAAGAGCATGGCGGTTCAGTCGGTGGGCGTCGTCGGCGCGGGTCAGATGGGCAACGGCATCGCCCATGTGTTTGCGCTGGCAGGCTTCGACGTGCTGATGACCGACATCTCGCGCGAGGCGATGGACAAGGCCGTCGCCCTGATCGACCGCAACCTGGAACGGCAGGTCGGCCGCAACAAGATCACCGCCGACGACAAGGCCGCCGCGATGGCCCGCATCAGGACGACCGAGACGCTGACCGACCTGGGCGCCTGCGACCTGGTGATCGAGGCCGCCACCGAACGCGAGACGGTCAAGCAGCAGATCTTCGACGCGCTGCTGCCGCACCTGACGCCCGACACGATCCTGACGTCCAACACCTCGTCCATCTCGATCACGCGGCTGGCCAGCCGCACCGACCGGCCCCACAAGTTCATGGGTTTTCACTTCATGAACCCCGTCCCGGTCATGCAGCTGGTCGAGCTGATCCGCGGCATCGCCACCGACGACGCCACCTATCGCACCATGCTGGGCGTCGTCGAAAAGCTGGGCAAGACCGCCGCCAGCGCCGAGGATTTCCCGGCCTTCATCGTCAACCGCATCCTGATGCCGATGATCAACGAGGCGGTCTATACGCTGTACGAGGGCGTGGGGAACGTCAAATCCATCGACGAGTCGATGAAGCTGGGCGCGAACCATCCCATGGGGCCGCTGGAACTGGCTGATTTCATCGGGCTGGACACCTGCCTGGCGATCATGAACGTCCTGCACGAGGGGCTTGCGGACACCAAGTACCGCCCCTGCCCGCTTTTGACCAAATACGTCGAGGCGGGCTGGCTGGGCCGCAAGACCGGGCGGGGGTTCTACGATTATGCGGGCGACACGCCGGTGCCGACCCGGTGACGGAACAGAAGCGCCGCCCGCGGCTTGGTGTCGGGCCATGTGAAAGACGCGCATCGTGACGCTGCACCAGTCCTTGCCCCTGGGCGATCCCGCCGCGCCGGCTGACGTGACCGTGCGCCTGATGGGGCTGGCGACCGCCCTGCCCCCTCATGTCCTGCGCCAGTCCGACGTCATCGCGCGCGCGCGAGAACTGCTGGCGCCGCGCTATCCGCAGTTCGAGCGGATCGTCACCGCCTTCGAGAACGCCGGCATCGACAAGCGCAGCTCCGTGGTGCCGATGGACTGGTTCGGCGGCCCGCACGGGTGGAAGGCGCGCAACGACGCCTATCTGGCGGGCGCGACGGCGCTGTTTCAGGACGCGGCCGCCGGCGCGCTGGCGGCCGCGGGGCTGGAGGCCGCGCAGATCGACACGATCGTCACCGTCTCGTCCACCGGCGTCGCCACCCCCACGATCGAGGCGCGGGCGGCCCGTGCGATGGGATTTCGCGCCGACGTGCAGCGGGTGCCGCTGTTCGGGCTGGGCTGCGCGGGGGGCGTCACGGGCCTGTCCATCGCCCGCGACATGGCCGCGGCGCGGCCCGGATCGCGCGTCCTGATGGTCGCGGTCGAGACCTGCACCCTGCTGTTCCGCATGGACCGCATGGACAAGGCCGACATCATCGCCACCGCGCTGTTCGGCGACGGCGCGGGGGCGGTGGTGCTGGGGTCGGGCGCGGGCGACCACGGGCCTGCGGTTGGGCGGGGCATCCAGCACATGTGGCCGAGCACGCTGGACATCATGGGCTGGGACGTGGACGACATCGGGCTGGGGGTCATCTTCGACCGCTCGATCCCGGCGTTTGCCGAGGCGGAACTGGCGCAAGCGGCGGCCGCGATGCGGCCCGGGATGGGCGACACGCCGGTGGCGCGCATGGTCTGCCACCCCGGCGGGGCCAAGGTGGTGACCGCGATCGAGGCCGCGCTGGACCTGCCCGACGGCAGCCTTGACGCCGAACGCGCGGTGCTGCGCGATGCGGGCAACATGTCGGCGCCAACGGTTCTGTTCGTGCTGGAACGGGTTCTGGCCAGGCGCCCGACGGGTCGGCTGATGCTGTCGGCGCTGGGGCCGGGGTTCACCCTGTCGATGCTGCCGCTGGACCTGTGATGGGCGCTGCGCTGTTCATCGGCTTTCTGGTCGTGCAGCGGCTGGCCGAGCTGGCGCTGGCGCGGCGCAACACCGCGCGGCTGATGGACCGCGGCGCGGTCGAGCATGGCGCCGCGCATTATCCGCTGATCGTGGCGCTGCACGCGGGCTGGCTGGCCTGCATCGCGGTCCTTGGCTGGGGGCAGCCGGTCCACGCCGGCTGGCTGGCGCTGTTCGTGCTGTTGCAGGGGTTGCGGCTGTGGATCCTGGCCACGCTGGGGCCGCGCTGGACGACGCGGATCATCGTCACGGGCGAGCCTCTGGTCCGCCGCGGCCCGTTCCGGTGGCTGCGCCATCCGAACTATGCGCTGGTCGTGGCGGAAATCGCCGTCGCCCCGCTGGTGCTGGGGCTTGTGGGGGTGGCGGCAGCGTTCACCGTCCTGAATGCCGTCGTCCTGTCGATCCGCCTGCGGGCGGAAAACCGGGCGCTTTATTCCTGACGCGCAGGCCCGCCGTTAACGTTTTCTCGACAGAGTCGTGCTTTGCTGCACCGGCAACAGGCCAGAGGATCCCATGCGCACTTTCTTCGTGAACTCGTTCGAGCGTGTCGTCGGCGTCATTGTCGTTCTGATGGGGATCGCCATCGTGGTCGCGGCCTTCGCGGCGCTGACCCAGCCGCAGGGCGGGGTGCTGCCCTTCCTGGCTATCCTGGCGGGCGGCTTTGTCTATCTGGTGCTGATGGCGGGCTTTGTCTATCTGCAGATCGGCATCCACGCCAACACGAAACGGGCCGCAGACGCGGCCGAGGCGGTGCTGGCGCGGCGCGCGGTCTAGCGCGGCTTCGCCCCGCCGATCCGGGGCTCGGTCCCCGCCAGCAGGCGCTGGATGTTGGCGCGGTGGCGCAGGACGATCAGCACCGCCATGAACAGCGTGACACCGGCGAGCCCGCGCAGGCCCCAGATCAGGGCAAAGACGGGCGCGCCCGCGGCCGCAACCAGCGCCGACAGCGACGAGAGGCGCGTGATCGCCGCCGTCGCCAGCCACAGCGCGCAGGCCATCACACCCAGCGCGGGAAACAGCGCCAGCGTCGTGCCCAGAAACGTGGCGACCCCCTTGCCGCCCCGAAAGCCCAGCCAGACGGGAAACAGATGGCCCAGAAAGGCCGCGCCGCCGGCCGCCAGCGCGGCCGCGTCGCCCGCCAGCCAGCGCGCCAGCAGGACGGCCATGGCGCCCTTGCCGCTGTCCAGGATCAGCGTCGCCAGCGCCGCACCCTTGTTGCCGGTGCGCAGCACGTTGGTCGCGCCGATGTTGCCCGACCCGATGGCGCGCAGGTCGCCCAGGCCCAGCGCGCGGGTGATGACGATGCCGAAGGGGATGGACCCCAGCAGATAGCCGCCCACCGCGGCGGCGATCAGGGTCGGCGCGTCAGCCATGATCGCCCCCGAACACGCGTGTGCCGCCGACCCAGGTGCCCAGCACCCGCCCCTCCATCCTTGTGCCGTCGAAGGGGGTGTTCTTGGACTTGGACCGCAGCGCGAAACGGTCCAGCACAAAGGGCGCGTCGGGGTCGAACAGCACCAGGTCGGCCGGCGTGCCCGCGGCCAGCCGACCCCCGGGCAGTCCCAGCCGCGTGGCGGGATTCAGCGACAGCGCACGCCACAGCTGCGCCAGCCCGACGCCGCCCTGGTGATACAGCCGCATCGCGGCGGGCAGCAGGGTTTCCAGCCCGACCGCGCCGGGGGCCGCGACCTCGAACGGCAGGCGCTTGGCCTCCTCGTCCTGGGGGGTGTGAAAGCTGCCGATCACGTCGATGCGGCCGTCGGCCACCGCCTCGACCAGGGCCATGCGGTCGTCCTCGGAGCGCAGGGGCGGGGTCAGGCGAAAGAACGTGCGATAGTCGCCGACATCGTATTCGTTCAGCGTCAGGTGATGGATGGACGCGCCGGCCGTCACGTCCAGCCCCGCCGCCCGCGCCCGGTCCAGAACCGGCAGGGCGGCGGCCGTGGTGATCTGGTCGGCGTGCCAGCGCACCCCGGTCAGTTCCGCCAGCGCCAGGTCGCGTTCCAGCCCCATGCGTTCGGCCATCGGCGACACCGCCGGGATGCCGTAAAGCGAGGCGAACTTGCCCGCCGTCGCCGCAGCACCCCGCGATAGCCCCGCGTCCTGCGGATGGCCCACGATCAGCGCGCCGAGGCCGCGCGCATAGGCCATGCAGCGCGACAGCAGCCGCGTGTCGGTGACGACCCGCACCCCGTCGGTGAAGGCCAGCGCGCCCGCGTCCATCAGGAATCCCATCTCGACCATCTCGCGCCCCTCGCGCGCGCGGGTCAGCGCGGCCTGGTGGCGGATGCGGACCGGCTGTTCGGCGGCGCGGCGGGTCACGAACTCCAGCCCCTCGGGCGTGTCGATGGGGGGCAGCGTGTCGGGCCGGGCGACGATGGTGGTCACGCCCCCCGCGGCGGCGGCCAGCGCCGCCGAGCGCATCGATTCGCGGTGCCGCTCGCCCGGCTCTCCGATCTTGACGCCCCAGTCCACGATCCCCGGCGCAAGGCAGCGGCCGCCGCAGTCGATGACGGTCGCGCCTTCGGGCGCGTCGCCGTCCAGCGCGACGATGGTGCCATCCTGCACGGTCAGGCTGCCGGGTTCGTCGCTGAGCGCCTGGGGGTCGATCAGGCGGGCGTTCTGGAAGTGCAGGATCATCGGGCAGCCCTTGTGGCGGTCACGGCCGCAGCCGCGGGATCGGCAAGCGACGCGACCGCCGTGCGGCCGTCACGGCGGCGCGGGGCCTCAGACATAAACGCCCCCACCCGCCGCCCGTGCGCCGCGTTCGGCCCGCAGGTTGCGCGCCAGCAGGTCCATCGCAGCCATGCGGACGGCCACGCCCATCTCGACCTGGTCCTGGATGACGCTGCGGTTGATGTCGTCGGCGATGGTGCCGTCGATCTCGACGCCGCGGTTCATCGGGCCGGGGTGCATCACGATGGCATCGGGTTTCGCCAGCGCCAGCTTTTCGGCATCCAGCCCCCAGCGGTGGAAATATTCGCGCTCGGACGGGATGAAGCCGCCGTCCATGCGCTCCTTTTGCAGGCGCAGCATCATCACGACGTCGGCATCCTGCAGTCCCGCGCGCATGTCCTCGTGGATCTCGCAGCCCCAGTCGGCCGCACCGCGCGGCATCAGCGTCGCGGGCCCGACCAGCCGGACGCGGTTTTCCATCTTGCCCAGCAGGATCAGGTTCGACCGCGCGACGCGGGAATGGGCGATGTCGCCGCAGATCGCCACGGTCAGCCGGTGCAGCCGCCCCTTGGCGCGCCGGATCGTCAGCGCGTCCAGCAGCGCCTGGGTGGGATGCTCGTGCCGCCCGTCGCCGGCGTTCAGCACGGCGCAGTTGACCTTGCTGGCCAGCAGGTTCACCGCGCCGCTGTTGGGGTGGCGCACCACCAGCAGGTCCGGCTGCATGGCGTTCAGCGTCAGCGCGGTGTCGATCAGCGTCTCGCCCTTTTTCACGCTGGACTGGGCGACGGCCATGTTCATCACGTCCGCGCCCAGCCGCTTGCCGGCCAGCTCGAAGCTGGACTGGGTGCGGGTCGAGGCCTCGAAGAACAGGTTGATCTGGGTCAGCCCCTCAAGCGCGTCGCCGTGCTTCACGGTGCGGCGGTTCAGGGCGACATAGGTTTCCGCCAGATCCAGCAGGGTGGTGATCTCGGCCGGGGCCAGCGGTTCGACCCCAAGAAGGTGACGGGCGCGGAACGTCATGGGGGCCTCTCGTTGTCCGCGGCCTCTATCGCAAATGGGGGGACCGCGGGCAAGCCGGACGCGCGGTCCGACCGCACCGCCGCCGCGACAGGCGAACCGGGCCACGGCCTTTGGCGATACGGCCATCACACTCCGCCCGGGGGGGGGGGTCGGGCCGGGCCGGGCCGGGCCGGATCAGGCGTGGCCGGCCGCGGCGGACAGCATGGTCGGGTCGATGCCCAGCGACTTCAGCGCCGCCTGCCACTTGTGGCTGTTGTCGGTGCCGAACACGATCTCGTCGCCCGGCTCGGCGGTCAGCCAGCCGTTCGCCATCAGCTCGCTTTCCAACTGGCCCGCGTCCCAGCCCGCATAGCCCAGCGACAGCACCGCCCGGTCGGGGCCGCGCCCGCGGGCGATGTCTTCCAGGATGTCGCGCGTCGTCGTCATCGCCAGACCGCCCTCGCCGATCCGCATGCGCCCGCCCTCGACCTCGTCACCCGCGGTCGCGTCGTCCTGGCGCAGGCGGTGCAGCACGAATCCGCGCCCCGGCTCGACCGGGCCGCCGAAATGGACGGGCAGCGCCGGCACCTCGCCCTGGGTGTCGATCCCCAACTGGCCCAGCAGGTCGGCAAAGCGGATCTCGGGCAGCGGGCGGTTCAGCACCAGCCCCATCGCGCCCTGCTCGCCATGCGCGCAGACCAGCACGACGGACCGGGCAAAACGGGGGTCGTTCATCCCCGGCATCGCGATCAGCAGCTTGCCGGTCAGGCTTTCGGTATCGGTGGGGGTCATCGCGGTTCCTTTCCCCCTGAACATCGGTGCGCGGGGACGCGTCTGCAAGATCACGCGCGGGGTGGGGCGGGGCAGCGTGGCGAAGTTGTGACTTTTCGCCGCGCGGCAGGCACCCTATCTGGGTCACATGCGCCCCGGACACACACCCGCCCTTGCGTTCACCCTGCTGCTTGCCGCGGTCATGCCCGCGTCGGCCGACGACCTGCCCCCCGGCATCACGTCGGCGCAGCTTCTTCCTGGCCATGTGGCCCCCGACGGCACCCGGATCACGGCGCTGGACCTGCGGCTGAAGCCGGGCTGGAAAACCTATTGGCGCAGCCCCGGCGACAGCGGGGTGCCGCCGCAGTTCGACTGGTCGGGTGCGGCCAACGTCGCGCAGGCGACGCCGCTGTGGCCCCGGCCCGAGGTGATCGACTCGGGCGGCGAGCGCACCCTGGGCTATCATGACCGGCTGGTGCTGCCGATCGCGCTGACCCCGGCGGCGCCCGGCCAGCCAATGGGCGGGCAGGTCGCCATCGATCTGGGCGTATGCGAGAATGTGTGCGTGCCTGTGCATGTCCTGCTTGACCTGCCCGCGCCGGAGCCGGCCGGCGCGCCCGCCGACCCGCTGATCGCGGCGGCCCTGTCCAGGGCGCCGGACCAGGGCAACGCCGCATTGGACTGCACCCTGACCGACATCGCCGACGGTGTTCAGGTCGCCGCCGGGCTGGCCGCGTCCGCCGACCCCGACACCGTCGCCGCGATGGAGCTGGCCGAGCCCGGCGTCTGGGTCTCGCAGCCCGACCTGCGGCACGAGGACGGCCGGCTGACCGCGACGGCCGATTTCGTGGGCCCCACCGGAAAGCCCTTTGCGCTGGACCCCGCCAAGGTGCGCCTGACCCTGATCGACCCGCAGGGCGCAGTCGAGTATCAGGGCTGCGCGGGCTGATCCGCGCCCAGCCGTGCCTTCAGTGACAGCAGGTCGGCCCAAGCTTCGCGCTTGGCGATGGGGTTGCGCAGCAGATAGGCCGGATGGGTCATCGGCAGCGCGGGACGGCCGAACGCCGTTCCCCATTGCCCCCGCAGGCGCAGGATGCCCTGCTGGCCCAGTCCCGCCTGCGCCGCGGCATTGCCCATCAGCACGACGACCTGCGGCGCCGCCAGGTCGATGTGGCGCGCCACAAAGGGCAGCATCGCGTCGATTTCCGCCGGTTCGGGGCGGCGGTTGCCCGGCGGCCGCCAGGGCAGCACGTTGAGGATGTAAAGCGCCGCATCCGGGTCGGGCGCCGTGCGCGACAGCCCGATGGCCGCGAACATCTGGTCCAGCAATTGCCCGGCACGGCCCACGAAGGGGCGGCCCTGCCGGTCCTCCTCCTCTCCCGGCGCCTCGCCCAGCACCAGGACGCGGGCGCCGGGGATGCCGTCGGCAAAGACAAAGCTGCGCGCGCCCTTGCGGATGTCGAGGCCGTCGAACCCCTGCTGCGCCGCCGCCAGATCGGCCAGCGTCGTGGCGCGCGCCGCCAGCATCGCGGCCTGGCGCGGAAGGTCGTCGCCGTCGAAAAGCCCCCCGGGCCCCGCCCCGGCCGTCCCCAGCGGGACCTCGGCGCGGACAGGCTGCGTCGCGGCAGGGGCCAGGGCGGCAACGGCCGCGGCCGCCGGGTCGCGCAGCGGCTCGGCAAAGCGGTCCACGGGCGCGTCCAGCATCGGCTCGTCCACGCCCATCTCGCGCTGCCAGTCCAGCAGCGCAAGCGCAGTCGCGGCGTCCAGCGCCACGCCGTTCCATGTGGGGTCGGCCGTCATGGCCGCACGCTAGGGCCAAGGCGGCCGCGCGGCAAGCCGCGCCGCAGGACCGGCTCAGCCCTCGCGGGGCGCGGCCGCCCGGCGCAGGCGGTCGTTGATCGCCCGCCCCAGCCCGGTTTCGGGCACGCGCGCCACGGCGATGGGCCGGCCCAGCCGGTCGGCCGCGCGCAGCAGGTTAAACAGCCGCGCCGCCGCCTCGGTCAGGTCGCCCGAGGCCGACAGCGTCAGCCCGCCCGCGCCCGCGGGGCCGAATCCGATGAACGTCTCGCCCGGCTCGGCCCGCGCGGCGTTCAGGCGCAGGGGCGCGCGGGGGGCATAGTGGCTGGACAGCTGCCCCGGCGCGTCGGGGGCGTCCAGGTCGCCCCCGCGGACCAGGGCTGCGCCCAGCGCGGCCTCGATCGCCTCGGCCGGGATGCCGCCCGGGCGCAACAGCGCCGCGCGACCGTCGCGCCAGCCCAGGATCGTCGATTCGACGCCGACCGGGCAGGCCCCGCCGTCGATAACGGCGGCGATGCGGCCCGCCAATCCCCCTTCGGGGTCCAGCACATGCGCCGCCGTGGTCGGGCTGATCCGCCCCGAGGCATTGGCCGAGGGCGCGGCCAGCGGCCCGCCGAACGCGGCCAGCACCGCTTGGGCGACGGGATGGGCGGGCACGCGCACGCCCACCGTGTCCAGCCCCGCGGTGACGATCCCGGCGATGCCGCTGCCCGGGCGCAGCGGCAGGACCAGCGTCAGGGGACCGGGCCAGAACGCCGCTGCAAGCGCAAGGGCGTCGCCCTCCAGCACGGCGATGGCCTGCGCCGCCGCCACGTCGGCAACATGGACGATCAGCGGGTTGAACGCGGGCCGCCCCTTGGCCGCATAGATGCGGGCCACCGCCGCCCCGTTCCGGGCGTCGGCCGCCAGCCCATAGACCGTCTCGGTCGGCAGCGCGACGGCCTCGCCCGCCGCCAGCAGGGACGCGGCGCGGGCAATGCCGGCCGGATCGGGATGCAGGATCACTGTGTGCATCGGGGCCCTGACGCGGGGTTCGGGTTGCGGCCAAAGCTGCGGCGGTTAGGCTGCGGTCATACGGGGATTACGCGCGCGCCCGCCGATTGCAAGCGGCGCCCGCAACGGGGAACGCACATCATGGCCTATCGCGCGCCGATCGACGACATCGCCTTTATCCTGAACCACGTCGTGCCGATGGGGCCGGTCGCCGCGACCGACCGCTTCGCCGAGGCGACGACCGACACCGTGGACGCCATCCTGACCGAGGCCGGGCGCATGGCGACCGAGGTTCTGGCCCCCCTGAACCGCGCGGGCGACCTGACCCCGGCGCGGCTGGAAAACGGCGCGGTGCGATCCTCGCCCGGTTACGCCGAGGGGTTTCGCGCCATCGCCGAGGGCGGCTGGATCGGGCTGAGCGCCGACCCCGCGTTTGGCGGCGCGGGACTGCCGCAGACGCTGAACGTGGCGGTGGGCGAGATGATGGCGGGCGCCTGCCTGGCGCTGCAACTGAACCCGCTGCTGACGCAGGGCCAGATCGACGCGCTGGATCACCACGGCAGCGAGGCGCTGAAGGCGCTGTACCTGCCCAAGCTGATCTCGGGCGAGTGGAACGGCACCATGAACCTGACCGAGCCGCAGGCCGGGTCCGACGTCGGCGCGCTGACCACGCGGGCCGAGCGGGCCGATGACGGCAGCTATCGCATCACCGGGCAAAAGATCTACATCACCTGGGGCGACAGCGACGTGAACGAGAACACCTGCCACCTGGTGCTGGCCCGCCTGCCTGATGGCGGCGCGGGCACGCGCGGGATCAGCCTGTTCATGGTCCCCAAGCACCTGCCCGACGACAACGGCCGGCCGGGCGTGGCCAACAGCCTCAAGGTCGTGTCGCTGGAACACAAGCTGGGCATCCACGGCAGCCCCACCTGCGTGATGAGCTTCGAGGGCGCAAAGGGCTGGGTGGTCGGCCCCGAACACAAGGGCATGGCCGCGATGTTCACGATGATGAACGCGGCGCGGCTGGCCGTGGGGATGCAGGGCGTCGCCGTGGGCGAGGCTGCGTTGCAGCACGCCGCGCACTATGCCGCCGAACGCAACCAGATGGGGCTGATCATCGGCCACCCCGACGTGCGCCGGATGCTGGCCACCGGCCGCGCCGAGGTCTTTGCCGCCCGCGCCATCTGCCTGGCCTGCGCGCAGGCGCTGGACCTGGCCCGCGCCACCGGCGATGCCGAACAGGCCGCCCGCGCGGCGTTCCTGACCCCCATCGCCAAGGCCTATGGCACCGATGTCGGCTGCCGGGTCGCCGACATGGGCGTGCAGGTCCACGGCGGCATGGGCTATGTCGAGGAGACGGGCGCCGCCCAGTATCTGCGCGACGTCCGCATCACGCCCATCTACGAGGGCACGAACGGCATCCAGGCCATGGACCTGGTCGGGCGCAAGATGATGGATCAGGGCGAGGCCGCGCTGCGCCTGATCGACGAGGTGATGGACGGCGCCAAGGCCGCGCAGGCCACCCTGCCGGACCTGGCCGGAGAGGTGTGGCAGGCCGCCGAAACCCTGCGCGAGGCGACGCAGGCGCTGCTCGATCAGGGGTCGGCGGACCGGTTCGCCGGGGCCGTGCCCTATCTGTCCGCCTTTGCCCGCGTGCTGGGGGCGCATTTCCACCTGCTGGCGGCGCAATCGGGCGATCCGGCGCGGCTGGCGCTGGCACGGGTCCATGTCGCGCGCATCCTGCCCCGCGCCGCCGCCGACCTGGTCGAGGCGCGCGTGGGCGTGGCGGACCTGAACGCGGTGCCGGACGCAGCCTTCGCGGGGGCGGCATGAGCGTGGCCGACGGCGGCGTCCTGCCGCCGGAGGCCGACGCCGAGGCCAAGGCGGACGCCGCCGACCTGATCGCCGCCCCGCCGCCCGCTGCCAGCGGGGTCCAGCATCCCTGGTCCGACCCGCCCGCCGAGGGCGCGGTGACCCGGATCGCCGACGGCGTGCTGTGGCTGCGCCTGCCGCTGCCGATGCGGCTGGACCACGTCAACTGCTATGCCCTGCGCGACGACGACGGCTGGACCATCGTGGACACCGGCTTCGACACCCGTCGCACCCGCGCGATCTGGCAGACGCTGCTGGACGGTCCGCTGGCGGGCGCGCCGGTCGTCCGGGTCCTGGCAACGCACCAGCACCCCGACCACATCGGGCTGGCGGGCTGGTTCCAGTCGCGCGGCGCGGCGCTGCTGACCAGCCGCACCGCCTGGCTGTTCGCGCGGATGCTGGCGCTGGACGTGCAGGACCGCGCCACGGCCGAGCAGGTGGACTTCTGGCGGCACGCGGGCATGGACCCCGACCGGCTGGCCGCGCGGATGGCCGAGCGGCCCTGGAACACCCGCGACGTGACCCACCCCCTGCCCCTGGGCTATCGCCGGGTCCGCGACGGCGACGTGCTGCGCCTGGGGGGCCGCGACTGGCGCGCGGCGACCGGCGAGGGGCACGCCGCCGAACACCTGACCTTGTGGTCGCAGGACGACGACCTGGTGATCGGCGGCGACCAGCTGCTGCCGGGGATCTCGCCCAACCTCGGCGTCTATCCGACCGAGCCCGACGCGGACCCGGTCGGCGACTGGATCGCCTCGTGCCGCCGGATGGCCGCGCTGGCGCAGGACAGGCATCTGGTGCTGCCGGGCCACAAGCTGCCCTTCACCGGTCTGCCCGCCCGGCTGGCACAGCTGGCCGACAACCACGAATCGGCGCTGACGCGGCTTGCCGCGGCCCTTGCCGACACACCGCGCACTGCCGTCGGGTGCTTTGACCTGCTGTTCCGCCGCCGGATCGCGGACGCCGAATACGGTCTGGCGCTGGTCGAGGCGGTGGCCCACATCAACGCGCTGCGCCGTCGCGGACGTGTGTGGCCGGCAGGCCAGACCCCCGACGGCGGCCTGCTGTGGAGGGCGTGACAGCACCGCGGCGATGGGCTAGCACCATGGCGACGATTGACACGCCCCCGCGCAGGAGACGCAGATGGCCAGCCCGCAGCACCACGACGACCGCGATCATCACGACCACGGCACGATGGACGTGACCGGCCACCAGCGCACGTTCAACGGCTTTGTCCGCGTGTCGATGTGGGCCGCTGTCGCCTCGATCGCCATCCTGATCTTCATGGCGCTGGCGAACGCCTGACGCGACATCTGCCGACCGCCCGCAGAGGCGGCGGCCGGACGAGGGGACATCATGCAGCGGCGACATTTCCTGGCGCTGGCCTTGCCGGCGGCGCTTGCGGCTTGCGGGGCCGACAACAAGCTTGCCGATCCGGCGATCGTGCGGGCCGCGCGCTACACCTCGCCCGAGCCGCCGTCGCTGACGCTGTTCACGGTCATCGGCATCCCGCGGGGCGAGGGCGCGCATTCCGCGCTGATGATCAACGGCAGCCAGCGGGTGATCTTCGACCCGGCCGGCAGCTGGGAACACCCGCGCATCCCCGAACGCGGCGACGTGCTGTACGGGATCACCGACAACTTCAAGCGCTTCTACATCGACTACCACGCACGCTCGACCTATTGGGTGGCCGAGGACACTGTCCCGGTCAGCCGCGAGGTGGCCGACCAGGCGATCCGCGTGGTCGAGGCGAACGGCGCGGTGAACAAGTCGTTCTGCTCGGTGGCGACTGGGGGCGTGCTGAACCAGCTTCCCGGCTTCCAGGGCGCGCCCACCGCCTTCAGCCCGCTAAAGCTGCGCAACTGGTTCCTGGCGCTGCCGGGCGTCACGTCGAAACGGCACATGGACGGCGACCCGGCCAACAACCATGACGTGCTGCTGCGGCAGAAAAGCGGCGCGATCGAGGGGTATCAGGACGGCGCGCTGATCGTCCAGCGCTGACGCCGCCCGGACCGGCCGCCCTGCGGGCGGTCAGATCAGCGTCATCGCCGCGACCAGGGTCAGCCCGCCCCCCAGGATCGCCGCCAGCGTGTTGCGCGTGGCCAGTCCGACCAGGACCGTCACCGCCGCCGCCGCGATCCGCGCCGGCTCCGGCCGCCCGCCGGTCGCGGCGGGCCAGGCGACCAGCGGCGCAACCAGCGCCGGCAGCACGGCAACCGCGGTGTAGCGCAGCAGCCGCTGCGCCCAGAGCGGCAGGGGCCGGTTGCCCATCACCCCCAGAAACGACCAGCGGATCAGGAAGGTGCCCACCGCCAGCACGGCGATGATCCCCCAGATCTGGGCGTCCGACCAGCCTTGCATCTGCGCGCTCATGCGCCCCCCGCCGGGCCGTGGGCGGCGGCGCGGGCGCGGGTGCGCTCGACCCGCGTCTCGACCAGCGCGCCGGCGGCCATGCCCAGGGGCGCCGCGATCAGCAGCCCCGACCCCGACGGCAGCCCCGCCAGCGCCAGCGCGGCCAGCACGGCCACCACCGCCGCCGCGACATGGGCGCGGGTCCGCAGCATCGGCGCGATCATCGCCAGAAAGGTGATCGGCACCGCGAAATCCAGCGGCCAATGCGCCGGGATCGCGTTGCCCGTCGTGGCGCCCACCCATGTCACCAGTGCCCACGTCGGGCAGCACACGACCGAGGCGCCCAGGAAATAAGCCGCCCGCTGCGCGATCGTCAGCCGCGGGTGGCGTTCGTAATGCTGGATCGACATGCCATAGGTCTGATCCACCAGAAGATAGGCGAACAGCGCCCGCTGCCACGCCGGGGCGTGCCCCAGATAGGGCGTCAGCGAGGCGGAATACATCGCCATCCGCAGGTTCACCGCCAGCGCGGAGGCCAGCACCAGCAGCGTCGGCGCCTGGTCGGTCATCAACTGGACCGCCGTGAACTGCGAGGCCCCGGCCAGCACCAACACCGAGAACCCCATCGTCTGCGACACCTCCAGCCCTGCCGCGCTGGCCACCACGCCAAACAGCAGCGCGAACGGCACCAGCACCAGCAGGAAGGGCAACGCCTGCACCATGCCGTGCCGGAACGCCTGCGCCGGGGTGCGCACCAAGGCACGCCGGTCCGCCGCGGCAGGCGGATGAGGGGGAGGAGTGGACATGATCGGGCCTTTTCGCGTGGCGCAACCATAGACGCGCAGGCACCGGGCGCAAGGCGTGGGCGAAACGCCCGGCGACCGGGGGGCGACACGGCGGCAGCGACACGGGGGCGGCGCGGTCAGCCTTTGCCCTCAGGGGGCGGTTCCGGCCACGGGCCGGGATCGGGTTCACGCACGGGGTCCGGGCGCCAGTTCGCTTGCCAGATCGGACCCGCCGTCGTAGCCTTCATCTTGCCGGTCCTGTCGTGGCCAGGGGATCAGCGCCCCGACAAGGACGCCGGTCTGCGCGCGGGGCAAGGCCAGGGCTGCGGCCGGACGCCATGGCACGCGACAGGGCGATCCACGTCCATGCCGGGGCCGACGGGCCGCATCCGTTCGGCCGGTCGAGAAGCCAAGTTCAAAAAGGGAAAAAGATGAGCAAGCGCGCCGTCCTCGTGGTCGATATCCAGAACGATTACTTCCCGTCGGGGAAATATGCCCTGACCAACATCGAGCAGGCGGCCGGGAATGCTGCCCGGGTCATCGCGGCCGCGCGCGACAAGGGGGATGAGGTGATCCACGTCCAGCACATCTTCCTTGACCCCCAGGCGCCTTTCTTCATCGCCGACACCGAGGGCGCCCAGATCCACGACACCGTCAGGCCGGCCGAGGGCGAGGCCCTTGTCGTCAAGCATCACCCGAACCCCTTCCTGGACACCGGGTTGAAGGACATGCTGGATGCCAGGGGCATCGACGAGGTCGCGGTGGTCGGTGCCATGAGCCACATGTGCATCGACGCCGCGGTGCGTGCGGCCAGCGACTTCGGCTACAAGACCACCGTGGTGCAGGACGCCTGCGCGACGCGCGATCTGGACTTCGAGGGCGTGACGGTCCCGGCCGCTCAGGTCCATGCCGCCCTGATGTCGTCGCTGGGCTTTGCCTATGCCAAGGTCACGACGACGGACGAATACGTGGCGGGCTGACGGACCCGGCCGCTGAACGGGTCCCTGTCACAACCCCGCGGTTTGCAGGGGTTCTGGCCGCGTGCCGTCCTGCGCCGCCAGGCCAGCAATCGCCTGCCGATCCGCGCGGGCGACGGGGGTCTGGCGACGGGGGCTGGCGCGATGCTTGCGCCAGACCCCTGCCCCGGCGCCGCAGGCCGCCGTCAGATTGTCAGCGGCTCTTCGCCTTCGACACGGTCGTCGAGACCACATCCTTGGTGCTGGGTGCCGCGGCGATCACCTTCGGCTTTTCCTTCTTGGGCTTCTTTTCGTCGCGCCCGCGCTTGTTCATGCCCTTGGCCATGCTGGAATCCTCCGTTGGCGGTCCATCGGACCAGACGCCAACACTACAGCTTTCCGGGCGGATGACCATGCTTTCAACGGCCCTGCCTTCCTCCGACGCAGGGCGGCGCGGGCCATGCGCGGCCCGGACCCGCGGCCCGATCCCGGCATCGTGACCGGCCAGCCGGCCTGTTCCGTGCAGGCCCGTCCGGTTGGTCGCTGCCGTTCGACGGCCCGACGGGGTGGGAAATCGCCCCCGCATCCACGCCGCGGCTTGTCTGGGCGGCGCGCGCGCCTTACATGACCCCCAAAGCCGTGCGGGCCGTTGGGCATACGTGGCTCAATCGCAAGGGCGGCCATGATGACATCATCCGACGACACGTCGACGCCGCCAGTGCGTCAGGCCAAGAACTGGGTCCGGGTTCTGGCCAAGTACCGCGAGCCGTCCACGCGCCGCAGCATCTTCGAGCTGGTCGTCACGCTGGTGCCGTTCCTGCTGCTGTGGGGGCTGGCTTGGGCGGCCATGTCGATCAGCCATGCGCTGACCCTGGGCATTGCGCTGCTGAACGGGCTGTTTCTGGTGCGGATCTTCTGCATCCAGCATGACTGCGGCCACGCCTCGTTCTTTCACAGCCGCCGGGCACAGGACTGGGTGGGCCGCTGCCTGGGCGTCCTGACGCTGACCCCCTATGACGTCTGGCGGCGCACCCATTCCATCCATCATGCCCAGCACGGCAACCTGGACCAGCGCGGCATCGGCGACGTCCTGACGCTGACGGTCGCCGAATACCGCGCACGCGGCCGCTGGGGCAGGCTGCTGTACCGCCTGTACCGTCATCCGCTGGTCCTGTTCGTGCTGGGGCCGAGCTATCTGTTCCTGTTGCAGAACCGCCTGCCGCTTGGGCTGATGACCTCGGGCTGGCGCTACTGGATCTCGGCCATGGGGACGAACGCCACCATCGCCATCGTCCTTGCGCTGATGATCTGGCTGGGCGGGATGATGCCCGTGCTGCTGATCTATATTCCGACCTCGCTGATCGCCGCGACCATCGGGGTGTGGCTGTTCTATGTCCAGCACCAGTTCGAGCAGACCCACTGGTCCGACAGCGACGAATGGCAGCTGCACGAGGCTGCGCTGGCGGGATCATCGCATTACGTCCTGCCCGGGCCCTTGCGGTGGCTGTCGGCCAACATCGGCATCCATCACGTCCATCACCTCTACAGCCGCATCCCCTTTTACCGCCTGCCCGAGATCCTGCGCGATCACGCCGAACTGGCAGCGGCGCAGCGGCTGACGCCGCGCGAAAGCCTGCGGTCCGTGAACCTGCACCTGTGGGACGAAAAGCTGAGCCGCCTGACATCCTTCCGCGAGGCGCGGCTGCGCTACGGCGCGGCCTAGGCGCCGCAGCACGAGACGTTTTTCCTGCTCGGGCGTGCCGGCCGGGCCGGGCCTTGCCGGCCGAGCCCGGCCCTTTTCACAGCGCGACGGTCGCCTGATCGTCCTTGTGGTCGGCCTTGGGGTCGATCCCCAGCAGCGACTTGATCCCGGCCACCAGGCTCGACCCATCCAGCCAGATCTCGGCCTCTTTGGCGTCAAGCCGCAGCAGGCGCAGCTTGGGGTCGTCCTTGCCTTTCTCGAACCACGCCGCGGCCTGGGGATTCCACAGCTTGTCCACCATGGCGCGGTCCTCCGACAGCGTCAGGCTGCCGCGGATCGAGGCGTAGAGATCGCCCTTTGCTGCAAAGGTGGCGATCGCACGACGCCCTTCCTTGACCGCGTCGACGATGTGATTGTCGGTCGAGGCAAAGAACCAGATCGGGCTGCGATCCTCGTCGATCTGGGCGGCCATCGGGCGGGCGAAGCCGTCCTCGACGCCGTCCACCCCCAGCATCATGATCCGGTCGGATTTCAGCGCCTTCCAGAAGCGCGCTTCGATCTGCGAGTCGTCGGCCATCACGTGTTTCCTTCGGTATCAAGGGCAATCTGGGCATGCTGGATCACCGTCCAGTCCGCATGGGACCGGCGGCGATAGACAGAGGTGCAGGCGGCGTTGAAGCGGGTTTCGCCCTTGGCCACCGAGACGCGATAGCCGAGGACGATCAGACCCTTTTCGGGGCGGCGCACCTCGCGGTCCGAGAACGAGACCCTGTCCCAGTCAGGCGTGCCGCTGACCGCCTGGATCGCGGCCTCGCCCGCAAAGACATGAGGAGCGCGGCTCAGCGACATGACGCAGTCGGGATCGACCCGTTTGTGATAGCGCTCCTCGCCGCCGTGCCACAGGCTTTCCTCAAGGTGCCAGACTCGTTCGTCATCCATCGCAAACCCCCGTCGAACCGTCCTGCCTCAACTGCCCAGCGGTTGAGCCGTTCCGTGGAGCGGGAATTTTTCTGGCACGGTCGTGCCACGGCTCGGACGCCCGCCCGGCTGACCCGCTGCGCGACGGGACGGCCCCTGCACCGCGCCCGGATCAGAGTCCGCCCGACGGACTTCGACACGGCGCGCCGCCATCCAGGACCCGACGATCAAGGCCACCGCGGCACCGGACGGCGCCCCTTACCCGATCCACAGCCGCAGCCCCCAGGCGACGGCGGCCACCGTGCCGACCCCGCCCAGATACAGCGCCACGAACCACGCCAGCCTGCGGCCCATCAATGATAGCCCGCGTCCGCGCCGACCTTGCCGCGGAACACCCAATAGGAATAGGCGGTATAGACCAGGATCACGGGGATCAGCAGGATCACCCCCACCAGGAAGAACTTCTGGCTGGTTTCCGGGGCGGCGGCGTCGTGGATGGTCAGCGCGCCGGGGACGATCCAGGGGAACATGGACACCCCCAGGCCCACGAAGCACAGCGCGAACAGCGCCAGCGTCAGCACAAACGGCCAGTGGTCGCGCCGGGCTGCAAGGCTGCGCAGCAGGGCCAGGGCCACCAGCGCCGTCAGCAGCGGCACCGGCGCGGCGATGGCCAGCGTGGGCCAGGTGAACCAGCGCCGCCAGTAGTCGCCCTGAAGAAACGGCGTGGCCAGGCTGACCGCGGCGATGGCCGCCAGCGTCGCAAGGGCAAGCGGCCGGGCCAGCGCATAGGCGCGATCGCGCAACCGCCCCTCGGTCTTCAGGATCAGCCAGCTTGCGCCAAGCAGCGCATAGCCCAGGCAGACGCTGATCCCGGTCAGGACCGTGAACGGCGTCAGCCAGTCCCACCAGCCGCCGGCATAGGCGCGCCCCTCGACCGCGACGCCCTGCAGGATCGCCCCCAGCGCGACGCCCTGCGCCAGCGCCGCCACCAGCGAGCCCAGCACGAACCCCCGATCCCACCAGTGGCGGCGCCGGATCGAGCGGAAGCGGAACTCGAACGCCACGCCGCGGAAGACCAGCCCCAGCAGCATCGCGATCACCGGCACGTAAAGCGCGGGCATCAGCACCGCATAGGCCAGCGGGAAGCCGGCAAGGACCGCGCCGCCGCCCAGCACCAGCCAGGTCTCGTTGCCGTCCCAGACAGGGGCGATGGTGTTGACCATGATGTCGTGATCGCCCGGATCGTCGACCAGCGGGAACAGCAGCGCGATCCCCAGGTCAAAGCCGTCCATCACGACATACAGAAACACCGCAAAGGCCGTGGTGAAGGCCAGGATCGTGGTCACGTCCATGTCCAGGCCCATCAGCGCAGCTCCCGTCCGGCGGTTGCGGCCGCGGCCCCGCCCGGGACGATCCCCGCGGCGCGCTGGGGCGCCCCGCGCACGGGTCCGTGTTCGTCGGGCATCGGTGGGCGTGCCATCATCCGCAGCATATAGACGACCCCGGCCGCAAACACCGCCGCATAGACCAGGACAAAGGCGATCAGCGACACGCCGACCGCGGGCGCCGCGATGGGCGACACGCTGTCGGCCGTCCGCAGAAGCCCGTAGATCGTATAGGGCTGGCGCCCGGCCTCGGTCGTGACCCAGCCGGCCAGGACCGCGACGAAGCCGGCCGGACCCGCAAGCAGTGCTGCGCGGTGCAGCCAGCGCCAGTCGTATAACCGCCCCTTCAGTCGGGCCAGGCCCGACCACAGGCCGACGGCCAGCATCAGCAGGCCCAGGCCCACCATGACCCGGAACGACCAGAACACCACCGGCACCGGCGGCCACTGGTCGCGCGGCACGCTGTCCAGCCCGGACATCGCCGCGCCGCTGTCGTGCATCAGGATCAGCGAGCCCAGTCCCGGAAGGCCCACCGCATGATCCAGCGTGCCCGTTTCCATGTTCGGCAGGCCGAACAGATACAGCGGCGCGCCCTCGGGATGGCTTTCGAAATGCCCTTCCATCGCCATGATCTTGGTGGGCTGGTGGTCCAGCGTGTTCAGCCCGTGCCGGTCCCCCGCGACGATCTGGACCGGCGCCACCAGCAGCAGCATCCACATCGCCATGCTGAACATCACCCGGCTTTCCGCCGTCGCCCGCGCCCGCAGCAGGTGCCACGCCCCGGCCGCCCCCACCACCAGCGCGGTCGTCAGATACGCGGCCAGCACCATGTGGACCAGCCGATAGGGCAGCGAGGGGTTGAAGATCACGGCCCACCAGTCGGCGGGCAGGAACTGGCCGTTGTCCGCGACGACATGGCCCTGCGGCGTCTGCATCCAGCTGTTCACCGCCAGGATCCAGAAGGCCGACAGCAGCGTGCCCAGGGCCACGGCATAGGTGGCAAAGGCGTGCAGCCCGCGGCCCACGCGGTCCATGCCGAACAGCATCACGCCCAGGAACCCGGCCTCGAGGAAAAAGGCCGACATCACCTCATAGGCCATCAGCGGCCCGATGACCGGCCCGGCCCGGTCGGAAAACACCGACCAGTTGGTGCCGAACTGATAGGACATGACGATGCCGGACACGACGCCCATGCCGAATGCCACGGCAAAGACGCGCACCCAGTACTTGAACAGGTTGTGATAGACCTCGCGGCCGGTGGCCAGCCACAGCGTCTGGACCACGGCAAGATAGCTGGCCAGACCGATGGTGAAGGCGGGAAACACGATGTGGAAGGACATCGTGAAGGCGAATTGCATCCGCGCCAGCAGCACGGCGTCGAGCGATTCAAACATGGTCCCCCCTCACGCGGTCGGCCTGAGCACAAGGGGCCAGACCGCCGACCGCTTGTCCACCACCAACGCGGCCGGGTCGCCATGCTGCTGGCGCAAAGCCGATCCGGGTCGCGCCGGGGGGGCTTCTGCGGCGTGCCTTGCCGGGAAACCGCGGCCGACAGCCTGTGGCCCCTGACCGTGACCGCCCACGGTTTGGCCCCGTTTTCCAGCCGGCAGGACGACCGAAAAGGCCCCGGGTCCAAGGAAGGCCGCATGTTGAAAGGGCACGAGCCGGCGCCGCCGGAACCCATGGTCCGCGTCAGTCCCGCGGCCGCCCGGACCCGGACCATGGCCAGAATGAACTCGGGACAGGGGTCGTGGACCCACAGCGCCGCACCGCTTGCGCGCGTGGGGTTAAGCGGGCACCATCCGCCCGCCATGTCCGTGACCTACCTCGATCATTTCGGTCTTCGTCAGGCTCCCTTTGGCCTCCTGCCGAACCCGGCCCTGTTCCATGGCTCGCGGGCCCACCAGCGCGCGCTCGACTGGATCGAGAACGGGGTCGCCGCCCGCGCACCGATGCTTTGGCTGTCCGGCGAGGCGGGCACCGGCAAGACGACCCTGCTGCGGCGGCTGCTGGACCGGCACGACACGGACTGGACGACCGGGCTCGTCTCGGCCCTTCATGCCCGTCCCGACGACATCCTGGATCAGGCGCGCCATGCGTTCGGCCTGCCCGACAACGGCGACGGTCCCGCCCCGGCGGCCGATCAGATCCGCCGGTTCGCCCGGCAGATCCGGGCCGATGGCGGGTTCGTCGTGCTGATGGTGGACGACGCGCAGGCGCTTGACGCGGACGGCCTGCTGGCACTGGCCTCGCTGGTCGGGGACACCGCCGAGGGCAGCGCCCTGACGCTGCTGCTGGCCGGGCGGCCGGACCTGCGCGCCCTGAGGGAGGCGCCCGCGGTGCGCGGCCTGCCCGTCGCGCAGGATACCCATGTCCTGGCCCCGCTGAGCGAGGGCGACACCGCAGCCTATGTCGAGCATCGGCTGGACCAGTCCGGCGCGGACGCGCCCATCTTCACCGTGGGCGCGATGCAGATCCTGCATTCCCTCGGCCATGGCGTGCCCCGGTTGATCAACATCACGGCCGACTGCTGCCTGGCGACCGCGGCCGCAGAGGGGGTGTCGCGGCTCGACGGGGCCTGGGTCAGCGCCGTGCTGCACGAGGCGGGCGACCTGCTGAACCAGCGTGCAGAGCGGGCGAACGAAAGCTGGTCGCAAGCCGCCATCCCGGCCGACGGGACGCCGCCGCAGGTCCAGGGCACGCCGCAGCGGCTTGCGGCGCCGGTCATGGATCGTGCCGCCGTGCGGGACAGGACGGCCCCCGACCTCGCCCTTGCGCCTGCCGCGGGGCAAGGCGTGCCTGCGGCCGCGGCGCATGCCCCCGCGCCCTATCCGATGGCCGATCCGGTGCCGCTTTCATCGCGGCGCAGACCCGGCCCGCGCCTGGTCCTGGGGCTTGCGGCGGCGGCTCTGGCCAGCGGCGCGGCGTATCTGTGGCTGCCGTCCCGGCAGGCGCCCGCCCCGGCCGCAACGGAGGCAGCGCCCCCGGCCGTCAGCGCAGCCGTGGACCAGCAGGCGGCCGCGCCCGCGGCCAGCCCGCCTGTTCCGTCCCCCGTGCCGCTGCAAGCGCCGGTGCCGGTGCCGCAGCCGGTCGCGATCACGTCAGAGCCGACGGTCACGGTCCTGATGCAGCGCGCCTTGCAGTTCGAGACGCAGGACCCCGCCCAGGCGGCCCTTGCCTATGCCCGCGCGGCGATCCGCGGGCATGACCGCGCGGCCTATTACCTTGGCCAGCTTCATGAAACTGGCATGGGGGTCGAGGAAAGCCCGGGCACGGCACGCCTGTGGTATGCCGCGGCAAGCGAGGTGCCGGCGGCGCAGCAGCGATTGCGGACCCTGTCCGGGGCCGCCGCGCTGCCCGGCACGCCAGCCCCGCCCCAACCCGTCTTTCAGGCTAGGCTGAGCGACGGGTCGAGCGAGATGATCTGGCGCGTGCCCGACGGGGTCACACCCGTCCGGTTCCGGGTCGAAAGCTTCGGACCCGAGGACGAGCCGATGTCCATCCGCACCACATCGGTGCCGGGACTGCTCGTGCCGTTCCCGGTCAGCGCCTGGCGCGTCACCGCGGTCGGCGCGGACGGTTCGGAAAGCGCGCCCTCGGCGATGGTCCGCATGATCCCGGCGGACGAGTAGCCCTCCGCCAGGAGGGACGCCATCGGAGGGACGCCAAGGCAGGCGTTCAGGTCCGGCGGACGGTCCGGGGGGTCCGGCAGGCCCGCCGCCCCCCGTGCGCGCCCCCGTGCGCGCCCCCCGATCAGCACCCCAGCGTGGAGCAGATGTATTCGCGGTAGGCGCGGTTGGCTTCGCTTTCGGCGGGCTGCGCGGCCTGACCGGGCTGCGCGGGGGTCGCGGGGGCGAGCGGGGCTTCGCACTGAAGCTCGTACCCCGGCTGGATACCGGCGTTGACGCAGTTGCCGATGTCCCAGCCCGGCGGAATGTCCTGCAGGTCGACGTTCTTCCACTTGGGATGGCCGCTTTCCTGCAACTGCGGCAGGCGCGTCAGCATCAGGTTGGACAGGTCGGACACCGCCTTGCAGCTTTGCCTCTGATAGCTGTTGCCCTGGGGGTCATAGTCATAGGTCATCAGCAGCGCCTTGACCGCGATCCCCTCCACCGCCTCGGGCTGGAACGGATAGGTGTTCGCGGGGATGGTCGCCTCGTCATAGACGCTTTTCAGCGTCTCGTCCGCGATCGGCACCAGGTGGAACTGCTTCCCGTCGATCTCGCCTTCGGCGAACAGGGCGGTCGGGGCGCCTGCGACATAGAAGAAGGCGTCGATGTCCCCCGCCTTCAGCGCGGGCAGCGCATCGGCGGGCGCGATCTGGCGCCGTTCGGCAGGCTTGGCGCCGGTCAGGTCCAGCACCAGCGATGCGGTCAGGAAGGTGCCGCTGTTCTCGACCCCGATCGCCACGCGCTTGCCGGCCAGATCGGCGATGCTGTCGATGTCCGACCTGGCCAGCAGGTGGACCTCCTCGTCGTACAGCGGGAAGGCGATGCGCACGCCATAGATGGCCCGCGCCACGTCGGGATCGTTGGCGGAATAGGTCTTCAGATACTCAAGCACGTCGTTCTGCACGATGCCGAACTGGGTGTTGCGGCGCGTGCGCACGGCCATGAAGTTTTCCAGCGACCCTGCGGACTCGATCACCTCCAGCGTCTGGCCGCATTGCGCCATCAGCCCTGCCAGATCACGGCCGATCTGGATATAGGTGCCCGTCGCGCCGCCGGTCATCACCGCCTTGCCGAAGTCCTGCGCGGTCGCCGGGATCGTCGCCAGCGCCAGAATCGCGCCAAGCGCCGCGCCGAGCCATCTGGTCTTGCCCATCTCGTCTTCCCTCCGTTGTCCGCTCTGCGGCGGCCGTGATGTCAGTTGCAGGGGCCAAGCTCGGCGACCAGGGTCAGCAGGGTCTGCCGGTTGATCTGGCCATAGGCTGCCCGCAGCGCCTCCGGCGCGCATTCCCCCTCGCTCAGGCGGCGCTGCAGCTCGGCGCGCTCGGGCCCGTTGCCAAGCGCCGGCGCGCGCGCCAGGGCGGCCTCGATCTGCTCGGCCGTCCATCGCGCTTGCGGGGTGGGCGCCGCGGCCGGCGGTTCCGCAGCCGCCTGCGTGGCGGGCGGCGGTTCTGCGGGCGCTTCCGCCTGGGCAGGAACGGGCGGCGCCTGTGGGGCGGGCGTGGCTGCCGTCGCCTCGGCGGGCGCGGGGTCCGCCTCCTGCGCCTGTCGCGCGGCGGTCAGTCGGGCGACCTCCTGTTCCAGCGCGCTGCGCGACTGTGTCATCCGTTCAAGGTCCGCTGCGGTCTCGGCCAGCGCCGCCTCGGCAGTGGCGCGACGCTCCTCGACCGAGGCAACGGCCTGCTCGGCCTCGGCCCGGCGGCGCTCGGCCTCCAAGGCCGCTGCCGTCGCGGCGGTCTGCCGGGTCGTCGCCGCCTCCATCCCCTGCCGGAGTTCCGCCTCGCGCTGCTGCATCTCGGCCAGCGCCGCCTCCGTCTCGGTCCTGCGGGTCTCCAGCGCCGCGATCTCGGCCTGTGCGGCGTCCCGCTGCGCGGCCAGATCGGCGGCCTGCTGCTGGGCCTGGGTCAGCGCAGCCTCTGCCTCGCTGCGGCGGGCCTCCAGCGCGGCGATCGCGTCCTCTGCCGCCTTGTTCCGCGCCGCCAGATCGGGGGCCTGCTGCTCGGCCTGCGTCAGCGCAGCCTGCGCCTCGCTGCGGCGGGCTTCCAGCGCAGCGGTCTCGGTCTCTGCCGCCTCCCGCTGCGCGGCCAGATCGGCGGCCTGCTGCTGGGCCTGGGTCAGCGCGGCCTCTGCCTCGCTCCGGCGGGTTTCCAGTGCGGTGGTCTCGGTCTCTGCCGCCTCCTGCTGCGCGGCCAGATCAGGGGTTTGCTGCTGAGCCTGCGTCAGCGCGGCCTGCGCCTCGCTGCGGCGAGTCTCCATCGCGGCGATCTCGGCCTGTGCCGCCTCACGCTGCGCCGTCAGGGCGGCGGCCTGCTGCTCGGCCTGCGTCAGCGCGGCCTGCGCCTCGCTGCGGCGCGTTTCCAGCGCGGCGATCTCGGCCTGTGCCGCCTCACGCTGCGCCGTCAGGGCGGCGGCCTGCTGCTCGGCCTGCGTCAGCGCGGCCTGCGCCTCGCTGCGGCGCGTTTCCAGCGCGGCGATCTCGGCCTGTGCCGCCTCACGCTGCGCCGTCAGGGCGGCGGCCTGCTGCTCGGCCTGCGTCAGCGCGGCCTGCGCCTCGCTGCGGCGGGTCTCCAGCGCGGCAATCTCGGTCTCTGCGGCCTCCCGCTGCGCCGCCAGATCGGCGGCCTGCTGCTCGGCCTGCGTCAGCGCGGCCTGCGCCTCGCTGCGGCGGGTCTCCAGCGCGGCGATCTCGGTCTCTGCGGCCTCCCGCTGCGCCACCAGATCGGCAACCTGCTGCTCGGCCGTGCCAAGCGCCTTGCGGGCATCGGCGATCTGCTGCTCGAGCGTCGCGCTCTGCTGACCGAGATCCTTCAGCCGCGCTTCGGAGGCGGCCGTCTGCTGGCGCACGTCGGCCAGACGCGTTTCCGCATCGGCCAGGGCGGCCTGATCCGCGGCCTGGCGGGCGCCGGCCTCGCGCAGCGCCGCCAGTTCCTGGCGCGTCGCCTCCAGCTGGGTTGCCGCCTCGACCCGCGCCTGTTCCGCCTGCTGGCGGGCGGTATCGGCGTCGGCCAGGCGCGCCCGCAGATCGGCCAGCTCCTTGTCCGCGCCTGCCTGCGCGTCCGCGCGGGTGCTGGCCTGCGCGGCAAGGTCCTCGGCCTTGGCCAGCCGGGCCTCGCGCTCGGCCAGGGCGGCCTCGGCCGCCGCCAGTCGCTGCGCCGCCGCGGCGGCCTCGGTCCGGGCGGCCTGCAACTGCGAGGCCAGGTCCTCTGCCTTGCCCGAGACGGCCTGCACTTCCTGATTGCGCTCGCCCAGCAGGCGGTCGGCAGCAGCCGCCTTGTCCTCGGCCGCGCGCGCCTCGGCCCGGGCCGTTTCCAGTTGCTCGATCAGGTCCGTCGTGCCCGGGGCGGACAGTTCGCGCGGGGACGCGGCGGCGCCCCGCACCTGCCCCGCCGCCAGTTCTGCGCGCATGGCCTCGACCTGACGGCGCAGGTCGGCGGCCTCATCCTCCATCAGGACGATGATTTCCCGCAAGGCGCTGGCCTTTGCCGGCGATGGCGGCTCGGCAGGGGCCGCGGTGTCTTGCGCGACGGCCCCGTTGGCCAGGACGGCCCAAAATGCGCTTGCGGCAAGAAGCCTGATCACATCCCACCTCGTTTGCCGACATCAAGCGCGATCCTGTCCAGACCTGTCAAGCATGGCCATCGCGGGGGTCAATCTCGGGGGCCGGACGATGTCGATGCCGCAGGGAAAGGCGCGGCGTGCCGTGCGGCGGCCGCGTCTGCCCGGGGCGCAGCCGGCCGACCCGTCCGATCCCGCACCAGACCGCCCTGCCGGCGATGCCGAAAGGCTGCCGGACGGCCTGGCGGACAGCGGCGCCCTGCGACGCCCGCCCGGACCCCAGACCCAACGTGGCCTCAGTGCGACATCAGCACTGGCAGGGTCGCAGTCTCCAGGATGTCGCGGGTGACGCCGCCCAGCAGGTCCTCGCTGAACTTGCTGTGCTCGTAGGCGCCCATGACAAGCTGCCCTGCGCGCAGCTCGGCGCAGGCGTCCAGGATCGTGCGACCGATGCCGCCCGGACCCGCGGGGCGCACCGCCAGATCGGCGTCGATGCCGTGCCGCGACAGCAGCCGCAGCACGTCCTGCCCATAGTCCGGCCCCAGGTCGGCGCCGACCCCCAGCAGCGTGACCCTGTCCTTGGTGCCCAGGATGTGCATCGCATCCGCAAGCGCGCGGGCCGAGGCGCGCTTGCCGTCCCACGCGACCACCGCCGATTCCACGATCGTTGGGGCGTCGTATTCGGGCGGCACGATCAGCACCGGCCGGCCGCTTCGCAGGGCCACGACATCGGGGCGTGTGGCAAAGTCGCTGGTCCGCGGCCCCGTCGGGGCACTGCCCATCACGACCACGTCGTGACCGGCGGCCGCCTGGGCGATGCCGTTGCCGTTCCGGCCCTTGATCTCGACGAACTCGGCCCGGTCCTGCAGGCCGGCCTCTGTCACGCTGGCCGTGAAGGTCTGCTGGCGCTGCTGGAAGAACTCGGCTTCCGCCTGGTCGAGAACCCGGTCGATCTCGCGCGTGAAGAACGAGCCGGGACGGTTGCGCATCGGATTGGGCGCCTGCCACAGGACGGCGGTGATCCAGGCGTCGTATTTCCGGGCCATCTGCAGCGCCATCCGCAGCGCCCCTTCGCCGCCGCCGTTCCCGAGATAGGTCGTCATGATGCTGCGGATGGCCATAACCGATGCTCCTGTGTGCGGGCGTGATGGCAGGGATAATGAAAGCTCGGGCAGGCAGCTTCAATCGGCGCGTTCCGGGGGATCCCTGCCGCCAGGTGTCCGGGCTGGTCCAGTGGGCGGGCAGCCGTGCGTTCACGCATCGGCCTGCCTTGCACCGGCGCGGGCGCCGGCCAGGCGCAGCAGCCCCCACCAGCCCCCCGACAGGACACCGACGGCAAGCGCCGTCCCGAGCGCGGGCCCGGAGGGGAGCGCGACATCGAAGGTCGCCGCGAGCGATGGGAGCAGGAGGATCAGGCTGATCACCAGCGCCGCTGCCGAGGCGATGGCGAAGAAGACGCGGTGAGAGGCGGCGAAAAGACGGGTTCCCGGCTCTGCCGAATTGGCAAAGGCAAGGGCAAGGTTGGCGGTGACCAGGCCGACCATGGCCATGGCACGGGTCTGGGGCTCGGGGATACCCCGGCCGAGCGCAAGGATGTAGAGCGCGAGGAGCGCCGCGAGGATCACGCCGCCCTGCACGATGCCAAGAAGAAGCTGGCGGGTGCCGAACAGCGGCTCGTCGGCCGGGCGCGGCGGACGGTCCATGGCGCCGCGCTCGCCCGGCTCGGCCTCGAAGACAAGCGCGCAGACCGGGTCGATCACCAGTTCGAGCAGGACCACATGCGCGGGAAAGAGGATGGGCGGCAGGCCCAGCAGGATGGGCGCCAGCGCAAGCCCCGCGATCGGGACATGCAGGGCGACGATGTAGGTCAGCGCCTTTCGCAGGTTCCCGAAGATGCGCCGCCCCAGCCGCACGCCGCCCACGATCGAGGCGAAGCGGTCGTCCAGAAGCACCAGGTCCGCCGCCTCGCGCGCGACATCGGTGCCGCGCAGGCCCATGGCGATCCCGATATGCGCGGCCTCCAGCGCGGGGGCGTCGTTGACGCCGTCGCCGGTCATCGCCACGATCTGCCCGTCGGCCTTCATCGCCTCGACCAGCGCCAGCTTCTGCTCGGGCAGGACGCGGGCATAGACCCTTGCAGCCCGGACCCGTTCGCGCAGGGCATCGGGGCCGAGCCGGGCAAGGTCCGGGCCGGTCACGACGCCCGCGGCTGTATCGATGCCCGCCGCCGAGGCGATGGCGAGCGCGGTCGCCGGATAGTCCCCGGTGATCATCACCACGTCGATCCCCGCATGACGGGCCCGCGCGACCGCAGCAGGCACATCGTCGCGCAGAGGATCCTCGAAGGCCAGAAGGCCGTCGAAGGCAAACGCAAGCGCGTCGGGACGCCGGGCGGCATCGATCAAGGGCACCCGGACGCTGGCAACCGCCAGAACGCGCAGCCCTTGCGTCGCCATCCGGCCGACTGCGGTGCCCAGCAGGGCGATCCTGTCTGCGGGCAGGCGGCAGAGCGCAAACACCGCCTCGGGCGCGCCCTTGGCCGCGATCAATGCGCTCTCACCCTCGGCCCAGCACTGGACGAACGCCAGGCGCTCGGGACGAAGGGGATGCGTCGCCAGAGGAGCGCCATCGCTTTCGCCCGCCAGTTCGCGCACGGCGCGGTCCATCGGGTCCACCGGCCGCGGCGCCGAGGCGAGCGCCGCAATGCGAAGGAGGGGCTGGAACGGTTCGGGAACCGTGCCGGTGCGGACGACCGCCATTTCCCCCGCGTCTTCCGTCCACAGCGCGGCCAGCCGCATCCGGTTCTCGGTCAGGGTGCCGGTCTTGTCCACGCAAAGCCGGGTCGCGGCCCCGAGCGTCTCGATCACCGCCGAGCGGCGCACGAGGACGTTCTCCTTCGCGAGTCTCCGGGCGCCGAGCGCCAGGAAGATCGCGAGGACCATCGGAAACTCCTCGGGCAGAAGGGAGATGGCCAGCGTGATCCCTGCAAGCGCCCCGTTGATCCAGTCGCCGCGCAGAAGACCATAGGCCAGGACGACCAGCCCGCAGAAGGCCAGCGCCAGCGAACCGAACCACGCGATGAGCCGGGCTGTCGTGCGCTGAAGCAGCGTGGGTTCCGCGGCGATGGCGGCCAGCGATACGCCGATGCGGCCCAGACGCGTCGCGGTCCCGGTCCGCAGGATCAGCGCAGTGCCCTGCCCCCGCACGACCATCGTCCCGGAATAGAGCCAGGGCGTCGCCTCGCCCCCGGGGTCGGCATCCGTCGTGGCCTCGCCGGGGGCAAGCAGGCGCTTGGCGACGGGGACGGATTCGCCGGTCAGGGCGGATTCGTCGACCGTCAGGGCGTCCCCGGCCACAAGCGCCGCATCGGCAGGAAGCCTCTCTCCTTCGGCCACCAGGATGACATCGCCCGGAACAAGGTCGCGCGAGGGCACCTGTTGCTCGACACCGTCGCGCAGGACCCGGGCCATGGGCCTGGCCATGTCGCGCAGGGCTGCAAGGGCGCGTTCGCTTCTGGATTCCTGAAGGACCACCAGCCCCACCGTGGCCGCCGCGCCGAAGACCAGAAACAGCCCTTCGCCCAGGTCCCCCAGCAGCAGGTAAAGCGCGGCCGCGCCGATCAGCAGCAGGAACATCGGCTGGCGCAGGGTGGCAAGCGCAATCCCCAACGCGCCCTTGCGCGGCGGCTCGGGCAGGGCGTTCGGGCCGGTCTCGGCCAGCCGGCGCGCCGCCTCGGCCGCGGTGAGGCCATCGGCCCCCGCAGAGGGAACGATTTTCACGCGGACCCCCCGGCCTTCACCATGGCTGACGGACCAGGGTGTTCCCGGCCCCGCCGCGGCCCGATCGTGTGACGCGGACCATGGCCGCGCACACGGGGATGAACCCTGAACAGCACGTGCTTTCCCCTGTCCCCTGCCTCGTGGGATCGAACGGCCCCTGGTCGTTGCAGCACCGCTTTCCCTTGCGCCGTCGGCGCCACCCGCACAGGGGCAGTCCGCAAGCCATGCTCATCTCGTCGGCGCCCTCTGGCAAGCTCTGACACCATGCTCGTGCAGCCTTGCCACCTTGCCGGGGGGTCATGCTCATGCCGATGGCGCCGATCCGCAACCCGGCAACGAAAGCGGCCGACCGATGGGCCGGCACTCGTCCCCCCAGAGGATCGGGACCAGCATCCGGCCCTTGCGCCCGGCCCCCCGCTTGCCGCAGACACAGGATCATCGTTGCGCAAGAGCATGTCCGTGACCGAAATTATGGGTGCCGACTCGCCAGCCGAGCATCAAGGACGCAGGGGTCGGCCTTGTTCCCCCAAGGACCCGCCGATGGACGCCCCTGTCCCGATCTTCCGCGCGCATGGCCTGACCAAGACCTACCGCTCGGGGACCGTCGAGGTGCAGGCGCTGCGCGGCGTGGACTTTCAGGCGGCCGCGGGCGAGTTCATCGTGATCCTCGGGCCGTCCGGCTCGGGCAAGTCCACCTTCCTCAACATCATCGGCGGCCTCGACCAGGCGACCTCGGGCGAGGCCTGGTTCATGGATCACGAGCTGACCCGTCTTTCGGATGCCGGGCTGACCCGCTATCGGCGCGACCATGTGGGCTTCGTGTTCCAGTTCTACAACCTCGTTCCCTCGCTGACCGCGCTCGAGAACGTGCGCCTCGTGACCGAGATCGCCCGCCGCCCGATGAGCCCGCGCGAGGCGCTGGCCATGGTCGGGCTTGAGGATCGGGTGGACCACTTTCCGGCGGAACTGTCCGGGGGCGAACAGCAGCGTGTCGCCATCGCGCGGGCCATCTCCAAGAACCCCGAAGTCCTTCTGTGCGACGAGCCTACGGGGGCGCTCGACTCGGCGACCGGCGTGCGCGTGCTCGAGGCGCTGATGCGCGTGAACGAGGCCATCGGGGCCACCACGCTGGTCATCACCCACAACGCCGCCATCAAGGACCTTGCCCATCGCGTCGTCCGCTTTGCCAACGGCGGCATCTCGGGGGTCGAGGAAAACACGACGCGCAAGTCCCCCGCCGAGGTCAGCTGGTGATCCGGCTCGCGCCCCTGCACATCAAGCTCCTGCGCGATCTGCGCAGGCTTTGGGCGCAGGCTCTGGCCATCGCGCTGGTGATGGCGGCAGGCGTGGCGACGCTGGTGCTGGGCGTGGGGGCCACGGATGCGCTCGATCGCACGCGCGAAGCCTATTACGAGGAAAACCGCTTTGCCGATGTCTTTGCTTCGGCCACCCGCGCGCCCGAGGCGCTGCTGGCCGAGATCGAGGCCCTCGATGGCGTTCTGGACGCCGAGGCGCGGATCGTCCGGCTTGCCCTGGTGAATATGCCCGACATGGCCGAGCCGGGCAGCCTTCTTCTGGTTTCGGTGCCGCGGGCCGAGGGGCTCAACCGCCTTCACCTGCGGCAGGGGCGCCTGCCCGAAGCCGGACGGGCGGATGAGGCCGTGGTGTCGCAGGACTTTGCCGCCGCGCATGGCCTGTTGCCCGGGTCAGACGTGCAGGTGCTCATCAACGGGCGCAAGCGTCAGGTGACGATCACCGGGATCGCCATATCGCCGGAATACATCTATGCCCTCGGGCCCGGCGACATGATGCCCGATCCGCGCCGCTTCGGCATTGCGTGGATGCCGCACGACAGCCTTGCCGCGGCCTTCGATCGCCAGGGCGCCTTTGACGACCTGGTGCTGAAACTCGTCCCCGGCGCGTCCGAGCCGCGGGTGATCGCGCGTCTGGACACGCTTCTGGAACCCTACGGCGGACGGGGGGCCACCACGCGCAAGGACCAGATGTCCCATGCCTTCCTCGACGCCGAACTGCGGCAGCTTCGCGGCATGAGCCGGGTTCTGCCGCCGATCTTCCTGGCGGTGGCGGCGTTCCTTGTGAACATGACCCTCTGGCGCCTCATCACGCTGGAACGCGAGCAGATCGGGCTGCTGAAGGCCCTGGGCTATGGCCCCTGGGCCATCGTGCGGCACTATGTCGGCTTCGTGGCGGCCATCGCGGCGATCGGCATCGCCATCGGCTGGGCGGCGGGGGCCTGGATGGGGGCGGGGCTGGCGGGCATCTATGCCCGTTTCTTCGACTTTCCCTATCTGATCTTCACCCAGAATCCCCGGCCCTATGCTGTCGCCGCCCTTGTCACGCTGGGCGCGGCGGTCGCCGGGGCCGTGGGTGCGGTGCGGGCCGTGGCGTGGCTGCCGCCCGCGGTCGCGATGTCGCCCCCGGCGCCGGTCCGCTATCGCCGGCTCTGGGGCGGCGCCCTGGAACGCCGCGTCCGGTTCCGGCAGAGCGCGGTCATGACCGCGCGCCATCTTCTGCGCTGGCCGGTGCGGACAGGGGGCGGCGTCCTCGGGGTGGCCTTCGCCGTCGCGGTGCTGGTCGGCTCGCTCTGGAGCTTCGGCTCGATCGAGCGGATGATCGACCTGACCTTCACGCAGACCGAACGGCAGGACGCCACGCTGGTCTTTGCCGAGGCGAGGCCCCATGCCGCGCTGTATGCCGTCCGGCACATGCCGGGCGTGCTGCGGGCCGAGCCCGAGCGGGTGGTGTCGGTGCGCCTGTCGCATGGACCGGCCGAACGCCGCGTGGGCCTGGCCGGGGTTGCGGAAGGCGGGGACCTGTCGCGCCTGCTTGATCCGACAGGCCAGCCCATGGCCCTGCCCGATGCCGGCGTGGTGCTGTCCGAGGCGCTGGCCGATCTGCTGACGGTGCGAGTCGGCGACGAGGTGGTCGTCGAGGTGCTGGAAGGCGACCGGCGCGTGACCCGGCTGCCGGTCAGCGGGCTGAGCCAGGGCTATGTGGGCCTGGGCGCCGCGATGCCGCTGTCCGCGCTGAACCGGATGCTGGGCGAGGGCGCGATGATCAGCGCCGTGCGCCTGACGCTTGATCCGGCGGCCCTGCCCGCGTTCCATGCGGCCGTCAAGGACACGCCGCAGGCAGGCTTTCTGTCGTTGAAGTCGCTGACGCTCAGCCGCTTTCGACAGACCATGGCCGAGAACATCACCATCTCGACCACGGTCTACCTGAGCCTTGCGGCGATCATCGCCTTTGGCGTGGTCTACAACTTCGCCCGCATCTCGCTGTCCGAGCAGGGGCGCGAACTTGCCAGCCTGCGGGTTCTCGGCTTCACCCGCGCCGAGGTGGCGGGCATCCTTTATGGCGAAATCGCGGTCGTGGTTCTTCTGGCCCAGCCCTTGGGCTGGCTGATCGGGACGGGATTTGCCGTTCTGGTCGTGCGCGCCTTCAGTTCGGAACTTTACCGGGTGCCGCTGGTGATCGGCCCCGAGGTTTATGCCTGGGCAAGCCTGGTCGTGATCGCGGCCGCCCTCGCCTCGGCCCTGCTGGTGCGCGGACGCATCAACACCCTGGACATGGTCGAGGTCCTCAAGACAAGGGAATGAGATGATCCGGCGCGTTGCATGGGCTGTTCTTGTGTTGATGGTCGCCGCGGGCCTTGCCTGGGCGCTCTGGCCGCGCGCCATACTGGTGGACACGGCGCCGGTCGGGCGGCAGGACATCGACGTGCTGATCGAAGAGGAAGGCGAGGCCCGCATCCGCGAGATCTTCACGGTCTCGGCGCCGATGCCCGGCCATATGTCGCGCCAGGATCTTCACGCTGGCGACGAGGTCATCGCCGGCAGCACGATCGTCGCGCGGATCAGTCCCGCCGACCCTGCCCTGCTCGACCTGCGGTCGCGGCGGATCGCCGAGGCCACGCGCGACGCGGCCGAAGCGGCGGTCGGCCTTGCCAAGGCCGAGCTTGCCCGTGCGCGGGCGCAGGGGGACTATGCCCGATCCGAGTTGAGGCGCGTCGAGGCGTTGGTGAACCGGGAAGCCATGCCCGCGCGCGCCCTGGACGAGGCGCGTCTTGATGCGGCTGCGGCGCAGGCGGCGGTCGAGAGCGCGCGGGCCAACCTCATGGTGCGAGAGCGAGAGCTCGAGAGCGCCAGGGCCGCGTTGATCGAGGGCAGCGGACAGGCGGGCAATGGGGGCTGCTGCGTCGAGATCGTGGCACCGGCCAGCGGCCGCATCCTGCGCGTGCTGACCGAAAGCGAGCAGGTCGTCACCGCGGGTACGCCCCTGCTGGAGATCGGGGACCCGTCCGACTTGGAGATCGTGGTCGAGCTTCTGTCGTCTGATGCCGTGCGGGTTGAGGCCGGGGCCCCCGCCACCCTGGACGGCTGGGGCGGCCCGCCGCTGGCGGCGCGCGTCACCCGCGTCGATCCGTCGGCGGTCACGCGCGTGTCGGCCCTGGGGATCGAGGAGCAGCGCGTCACGGCCGTCCTGGCGCCCGAGGACGATCCGGCCCTGCGGCAGCGACTGGGGGACGGATATCGCGTGATCGCGCATATCGTCGTCTGGCAGGGCAAGGGGCTGACAGCCGTGCCGGTCGGCGCGCTGTTTCGCAGCGGGGACGCATGGGCCGTGTTCCGGGTCGAAGCCGGTCGCGCGAGGCTTACCCCCATCGAACTGGGCGAACGCAACCAGGACTGGGCAGAGGTGCGGAGCGGGCTGAAACCCGGCGCGCTGGTGATCCTGCATCCCAGCGACCGCATCGCCGACGGCGTCCGGGTGACGACAGCAGAGGTGCCGGAAACGGGGCCATGATCCGCCGACGGTCGACCCTGAGCCCCACGGGCGCGCAGGGCGATGCGTGTGGCGAGAAAGGGAGATCACGAATGCGGGCGATGATTTTAACGGGCAGATCGCCTTTTTTGCACGCGCGGGATCTGCCGCAGCCCGCGCCCGGACCGCACGAGGTGCTGATCCGGGTCGAGGCCTGCGGGGTCTGCCGCACCGACCTGCACATCGTGGACGGCGAACTGTCCGCGCCCCGGCTGCCGCTGATCCCCGGCCACGAGATCGTCGGTCGCGTCGAGCAGACAGGCCCCGGCGTGTCGGGGCTGTCCACAGGCCAGCGCGTCGGCGTGCCCTGGCTTGGACAGACCTGCGGCCACTGCCCCTATTGCGCCATGGGGCGAGAGAACCTGTGCGATGCGCCGCTGTTCACGGGCTATACCCGCAACGGCGGCTATGCCGACTATTGCGTGGCCGACGCGGGTTATGTGTTTCCCCTGCCCGAGGCCGCCGATCCGGTTGCGCTGGCTCCGCTGCTCTGCGCGGGGCTGATCGGCTTTCGCAGCTATCGCATGGCCGGGCCGGTGCAGCGGCTGGGGCTTTACGGCTTTGGCGCGGCCAGCCACATCCTGTGCCAGATCGCCCGGCATCAGGGGGTCGAGGTCTTCGCCTTCACCCGCGACGGCGACGAGGCGGCGCAGGACTTCGCCCGCGCGCTGGGGGCGGCCTGGGCGGGCGGGTCGTCCGAGCCGGCCCCTGCCCTTCTGGACGCCGCCATCATCTTTGCCCCCGTGGGCGCGCTGGTGCCGCTGGCGCTGCGGGCGGTGCGCAAGGGCGGCCGGGTCGTCTGCGGCGGCATCCACATGAGCGATATCCCGGCCTTTCCCTATGCCGATCTGTGGCACGAGCGCGAGATCGTCTCGGTCGCCAACCTCACCCGCGCGGACGGCGAGGCCTTCTTCCCGCTGGCCGAGGCCGCCAGGGTCCGCACCCAGACGGCACGCTATCCGCTGGACCGCGCCAACGAGGCGCTGGACGACCTGCGGCACGGCCGCCTTCAGGGCGCGGCGGTGCTGGTCCCCTGAGGGATGGCCCAAGGGGCAACTGCCCCGGCCGGTCGCGGGCACGGAAACCTTGGCAGGACGGTTGCCCGTCTGACAAAGTGGACGGGAAACCCTTGTCTTCAAGCATGGCGGTGCCTCATGCCCCTCTCGTCCCCGCTGGTCATCTGGTTCGAGGATCTTGCCCGGGACGATGTCCCGAAGGTGGGCGGAAAGAACGCCTCGCTGGGCGAGATGGTCGCGCGGCTGTCCGGGGCGGGCATCCGCGTGCCGCCGGGCTTTGCCACCTCGGCCGACATGTTCCGCGACTTCCTGGCCGCCAATCGGCTGAACGAAGGCATCGACGAGACGCTTGCCCGGCTTGAAAAGGGCGAGGTCACGCTGGCCGAGGCCGGCCAGACCATCCGCGCCGCCATCTGTGCCGCGGACTGGCCCGAGGAGGCGCGGCAGGCCATCCTGACAAGCTATCGCGAGCTTGCGCGCCGCACGGGCGTGGCCGAACCCGCGGTCGCGGTGCGGTCCAGCGCCACCGCCGAGGACCTGCCCGACGCGAGCTTTGCCGGCCAGCAGGAGACCTTCCTGAACATCCGGGGCGAACCCGCCCTGCTGGACGCCTGCCGGCGCTGCTATGCCTCGCTTTATACCGACCGGGCGATCACCTACCGCCGTCTCAAGGGCTTCGAGCACGCGCGGGTCGCGCTGTCGGTGGGCGTGCAGCACATGGTCCGCTCTGACGTCGGGGGCGCGGGCGTCATGTTCTCGATCGACACCGAGTCGGGCTTCGACAAGGTCGTTCTGATCAACGCGGCCTGGGGCCTGGGCGAGACGGTGGTGCAGGGAACCGTCAGTCCCGACGAATACCAGGTGTTCAAGCCCCTGCTCGACCAGCCCGGATGCAGCCCCATCATCGAGAAGACACTGGGCGCCAAGGACCGCAAGCTGGTCCACGGGGACGGCGATGGCGCAGCCACCCGCGATGTTCCCACCACCGCCGAGGAACGCGCGCGGTTCGTCCTTTCGGACGCGGAAATCCTCGATCTCGCCCGGCAGGCCTGCGTGATCGAGCGCCATTACGGCCGGGCCATGGACATCGAATGGGCCAAGGACGGCGAGACGGGGCTGATCTACATCGTCCAGGCGCGGCCCGAGACCGTCCGCTCGGGCGGCAAGGGCACGTTCCTGTCCTATCGGATCGGACAGCACGGCCGCGAGTTGCTGCGGGGCCTCAGCATCGGTGAGGCCGTCGTGGCGGGCACCGTCTGCCTGATCGAAAGCGCGCGCGACATTGACCGCTTCGTCGAGGGATCGATCCTCGTGACCTCGACCACCGACCCCGACTGGGTGCCCGTGATGAAGCGCGCCGCCGCCAGAGAGTGTCCGATCTTCTGTGTATCGCTGATCTGGTCCATGCTTCCTGAGAGGAGCAAGGACGATGACGATTTCCAACGAACTGCTGGACGAGTT
>NZ_QLUV01000012.1 GCF_003286075.1 Paracoccus endophyticus
TCCCATCCCGCAGCCCTCACGCTGAACCCCGAAGGTCAGGGTGAGGGCGACAGTTCTACTTTGCCAGACAGCGACAATTCTACTTTGCGTCTACACCCACAGTTTGAGATAATCGGTATTATGTAATTATCGACTGTCTGGTTGCCGATCTGCCTTGCTGCGCACCCTTGAAAAGGCCGCTGCGACCTTCGGCCTATTGCCATCGTCGACGCAGGTTGGCGATAGCTGATCAAAGGAAAGGTTCGCCATGGCCGTGTCACCCCCGATCTGCGACTTCGGTGCGCCGGCACCGGATTTCCGTCTGCCCGATACCACCGGCCGCATGGTGTCCTATGCCGATGTCGCGGGGCCGCGTGGCACGCTGGTGATGTTCATCTGCAATCATTGCCCTTACGTGCAGGCGGTGATCGGCCGCATCGTGCGCGACGCGCGGGATCTGGCGGCGCTGGGGATCGGGGTGGTTGCGATCTCCTCCAACGACGTGTCCGCATACCCCCAGGACGGCCCCGAGGCGATGCGGGCCGAGGCTGCGCGGCACGGCTTTCCGTTCCCCTACCTGTATGACGAGCGCCAGGACGTGACCCGCGCCTATGGGGCCGTCTGCACCCCCGATTTCTTCGGCTATGACGCCTCGGGCGGGCTGCAATATCGCGGCCGGCTTGATGCGTCCGGGCGCAATCCCGCCCCGCCTGATGCCCGGCGCGACCTGTACGAGGCGATGCGCCAGATTGCCGAAACCGGACAGGGGCCGCGCGATCAGGTGCCATCGATGGGATGCTCGATCAAATGGATCGCCGCATGACTCCGGTGGTCTTCGACCTTGACGGCACGCTGATCGACAGCGCGCCGGACATCCATGCCGCGGTCAACGCGACCTTGCGGTCGGTGGACGCGCCCACGCTCAGCCTTGATCGGGTGCGGATGTTCATCGGCGGCGGCGTGGACGTGCTGTGGCGCAAGATCGTGGCCGACCTGAACATCGACCCGGTGGCGCGGGCCGACCTCGTCGCGGCGTTCATGACGCGGTATCACACGGCGACCGGACTGACGGCGCTTTATCCCGGCGTGGCCGAGGCGCTGGGCGCGCTTGCCGACGCCGGGCACCCGCTGGGGCTGTGCACGAACAAGCCCATGATCCCGACACGCGCCAATCTTGCGCACTTCGGGCTGGGCTCTGTCTTTTCGGTGATCGTCGCCGGCGACTCGCTGCCACAGCGCAAGCCCGCGCCCGAGCCGCTGTGGGCCGCGGTGGCGGCGCTGGCCGGTGGCGACCGGACCCAGGCGCTTTATGTCGGCGACAGCGAATTCGATGCGGCCTGCGCCGCGTCGGCCGGGGTGCCGCTGCTGCTGTTCACCCGCGGCTATCGCCAGCGCCCGGTGGCCGAGCTGCCGCATGCGGCAGCCTTCGATGCCTTCGACAGGCTGCCGGCGCTCGTTTCAAGCCTTGCCGCCCTGCCGCCATGAAGGCGCTGATCTGGGATGCCGAGGCGCTGGCCGACATGGTCGAGACACGGCGCGCCGGGTTCAACGAAAGCTTCCGTGCCTTTGCCATCGACCTGAACTGGGACGCCGCCCTGTGGCGGCAGCTTGTGCTGCACGGAACGGGTGCCGCGCCATTGCGGGCCTATCTGGCGCGGCACGGTGGCCCCACGCTGGACGAGGCGACCGTGGCCGCCCTTGGCGCCGACGCCTCGGCCCGCAGCGCGGCGCTGATTGCCGCAGGGGCCGCGGCCCTGCACCCGGCGGCGGCCGTGCTGCTTGACGATGCCAGGCGGCATCGTCTGCGCCAGGCCGTTGTCGGACCCGCGACGGCCGCCGAACTGGACGCGCTGCTGTCCTCGGGCAGTCGGGCGCCCACGCCTTTTCAGATCGTCGTGCCGGCCCCTCGCATCGACGCCGGGCTGATCCACCGCGCCCGGTCGCAGCTGGGCATGGACTGCGCGGACTGCATCCTGATCGCCGGAACAACAAGTGCGGCCGAGGCGGCGCGGGACGCGGGGATAGACGCCCGGCTGCTGTCCGGTCCGCCCCGTGGCGCGTCGGCGGTGGCACGCTTCGGCGCAGCGTGGCCGTGAATACATTCAGTTATTGCAATGTGAAACGAGCCGTGCCACAACAGACCCGACACAAAGGTCGGAATGGTCATGGGTGTTCTGTCACGACAAGGCGTCACTCTGGCCCATCCCGCCCGACGCGGGGTCCGTCCCGCTGCCGGCCGGTCCTTGCGGACGATGGCCGCGCGCCCGCATGGCGATCGCGGCGGCCGGGTGCCTTGCCGGGCGGCGGTTGCAGCCCTGGATGCGAGCCGGCGAGACGCCTTGCGCAGCCCCGGCGCGGCGGGCTGTGACACGGCAGATGAACCGGCCGCAGACCGGCCGGGCCGGGTCCGGGACGACGACACGGGTCCTCTGACGGCATGGCGGGACCTGACGCGGGTGCCGCAGTCCGGGCACGCGGGCGGCTTTGGGGTTGACGCATCCCCTGCCCCGGCTCAACCACACCATCACCCCTCATCCCGGAGCTTGCGATGGACCTGCGTCAACTGACCCCCGATCTTGCCGTCTCACCCCAGATCGACACTGCCGATGTCGCCGCGCTGGCGGATGCCGGGTTTCGGGTGCTGATCGACAACCGCCCCGACGCCGAGATCGGCCCCGAACTGTCCAGCGCCCGGATGGCAAGGCTGGCCGAGGCGGCGGGAATGGCCTTTCACTATCTGCCGTTTCAGCCTGGCAGCGTCACGCCCGACCTGATCGCAGGCTTTGACGCGGCGCTGGCGGGGGCGGATGGGCCGGTGATCGCCTATTGCCGGTCGGGCACCCGCAGCGCCACCCTGTGGGCGCTGACCCAGGCAGGGCGGCAGCCCGCCGATGCGATCCTGTCGACCGCCGCGGGCGCCGGATACGACCTGGCGCATGTGGCGCCGTTGCTGCACGGCCGGGGCTGAAGGCCATGACGCCCCGTCGCCCGGCATGGCATCGACGGCTGCCGCTGTTCGACTGGGCTTCAGGCTATGACACGGGGATGCTGTCGGCGGACGCGATGGCGGCGGTCATCGTCACGCTGATGCTGATCCCGCAATCGCTGGCCTATGCGCTGCTGGCCGGCCTGCCGGCACAGGTGGGGCTCTATGCCTCGATCGCGCCGCTGCTGGTCTATGCGGCCCTGGGCACCTCGCGCACGCTGGCGGTGGGGCCGGTCGCGGTCATCTCGCTGATGACGGCGGCGGCGGTCGGCAAGGTCGCGCCACCGGGCACCCCCGAATACCTGGGCGCGGCTGCGGCGCTGGCGACCCTGTCGGGGCTGATGCTGGCCGCCATGGGCGCCCTGCGCCTGGGGTTTCTGGCCTCGTTCCTCTCCCATCCGGTCATCGGAGGTTTCATCACCGCCTCGGGCATCCTTATCGCCGCGTCGCAGTTGCGCCACATCCTGGGCGTGCCTGGCGGGGGCGAGACGCTGCCCCAGGTCATGGACGCGCTGGCCGCCCACATCCATGGGGTGCGGCTGGACGCCCTGCTGATCGGGGCGGGCGCGCTGGCGTTCCTGGTCTGGGCCCGCCGGAACCTGGGCCCGCTGCTCGCCCGGCGTGGCTGGCAGGCGAGCCGGGCGGCCATTGCGGTCCGCGCCGCCCCGGTGCTTGCGGTCGTCGGGACCACGCTGATCGCCTGGTCGCTTGGCCTTGCGGACCGGGGGCTCGCCGTGGTCGGCGCCATTCCGCGGGGCCTGCCCGTCCCCTCGCTGCCCCCGCTCGACCCTGCGCTGTGGGCCAGCCTGGCGCTGCCGGCGCTCATCATCTCGGTTGTGGGCTACGTCGAGACGATCTCGGTCGCGCAGACGCTGGCCGCGCGCCGGCGCGAGCGGATCGACCCCGACCAGGAATTGCTGGCCCTTGGCGGGTCCAACATCGCGGCCGCCCTCGCTGGCGGCTTTCCGGTCACGGGCGGATTTGCCCGTTCGGTCGTCAACTTCGATGCCGGCGCCCGCACCCCCGCGGCGGGCGCGATGACGGCCGTGCTGATGGCGGTGGGCACGCTGACGCTGACCGGCGCGCTGTACCACCTGCCGCAGGCGACGCTGGCAGCGACGATCATCGTCGCGGTGCTGTCGCTGGTGGACCTGGGCGCCCTGGCGCGGGTCTGGCGCTATTCCCGCGGGGACGCATCGGCCATGGCGCTGACCATCGTCGCCACGTTGCTGCAGGGGGTCGAGACCGGCATCGCCGCCGGTGTCGTCCTGTCGCTGGCCATCCATCTCTATCGCAGCTCTCGTCCGCATGTCGCCGTCGTGGGCCAGGTGCCGGGGACCGAGCATTTCCGCAACGTCGCCCGCCACGAGGTCGTGACGGCCCCCGAGGTGCTGTCGATCCGCATCGACGAAAGCCTGTATTTCCCGAACGCCCGCGTGCTCGAGGATGCGGTCTACGACCGGGTCGCCGCCGATCGCGCGGTCCGCCATGTCGTGCTGATGTGCCCCGCCGTCAACGCGATCGACTCCAGCGCGCTCGAGGCGCTGGAGGGCATCAACAGCCAGCTGCGCGACGCCGGCGTCACCCTGCACCTGTCCGAGGTCAAGGGTCCCGTCATGGACCGCCTGCGCCGCAGCGCCTTCCTGCATGATCTGACGGGGCAGGTGTTCCTGACCCAGGCCGATGCCATGGCCGCGCTGGCCCCTGATCTGACCGCCCGGACGCTGCGGATGCCGCGACGCGAGACCACCCGCCGGACCTGATCGTCAGGCAAAGGGCCGCGGTTTGCGCCGCGGCCCCTGCGTTCGTGATCCGGGCCGGCGGTCAGCGCGCCTCTTCTCGCACGATGATGCCGCGGGGGTTCACCGTGACGGTGACCGGCTCGCCTTCCGGGTTCGTGGCCTCGACCGTGGTGCGCGGCCCGTCCTTGGCGATGGCGCCAGGTTGCGTATAGCCTGCGTCGGCCAGGGCCGAGCGCACCGCATCGTCGGTCAGCGGCTGGGGGGGCTGGCCCATTCCGGGCTGGCCCATCGCGGGCCGGTCCCTGCCCTCGCCCCGCCGCCAATCGCTTCGGTCGTCGTCGCCGGGCCGGCCCCGCTCCCTGCCGTGGTCCTCGCGGCGATCCTTGCCGTGGCCGTGGCCGTGACCCGGACCGCGGTCGTCATCGTCACCGCGCATCAGGGGCCGCGCGCGGTCGTCGTCCCCGCGCCCGAACCGCTGCAATGTCCCGTCGGCCGAGAAGGCAGCCCGGACGGGCTGGCCGGTGCTGTCGCTGCCGAACACCATCACGCCCTGCTCGCCCCGCGCGACGCCGGCGATCTGCGCGACCTCGGCAAAGACCGGGGCGTTGCGGATCGCCTGCGGAACCAGCTGGGCGATCACATCGGCCGGCAGCGCCGCGCCGTCGCCGGTCGCGCGCAGCATCCGCAGCACACCCTGGTCGTCCAGCGCGCCCTGGAACGCCGCGCCGCCCGGCAAGGTGCCGCGCACGCGCTGGCCACCGCGCTTGCCCGCGCTGACGGTCGCATCGGTGATGCCCAGGTCGGTCAGGGCCTGCGGCAGCGCCGCCGCGGGTGCGGGGCTGGCAGCGAGGGTTTCGGGCGCGGTCACGACCGGCGCTGTTGGCTGTGCCGCGGGCGCGCCGGGTGCCGCGGTCTGGGCGGCAAGCGGGGCGGCCATCAGGGACGCCGTCACGGCGATGGCGGCCGAAGTGCGAAGCATGCGAAGCATGGATCAGTCCTTTCCGTCGAATGCAGTCCGGGGTCGCGGCCCCGGATCGAATCACGGTGTAGCGTGCCCGGCACCAACCAAAGGCCAACGGGCCGTTTGGTGTTCGTTTCGGTTCCGTGGTCTAGTGCGGGCCATGCGCCGCCGCCTGATCCTGTTGCTTGCCGTCCCGACGCTGCTGGCCGCCCTGCTGGTGCTGGCGGGCGCCCTGCTCCTGCACCGTCCCGGCGGCCACGGCCGCGCGCCGGGGGACAGGGCGGTGTCCCATGCCCTGCCCCGCGCCGCCGATGCCCCTAGGGGCCCGGCTGTGACCGAGCTGCCGGACCAGCCCATGTTTGCCGTCCTGCCCGCCCATCAGGCCGTGGCGGCGATCGCGCGCCGCTTTGACGGGCGGCTGATCGGGCTGTCGCTGGTTCCCCCTTCGCCGCGCGAGGCGGCGCGCGGGGTCCAGCTGGTTTATGCGGCCCGGCTGCTCAGCCAGCATCGCGATGTCGTGGAAATCAGGCTGGACGCCCGTGACGGGCGGCTGCTGTCGGCGCGCGGCAACAACCTGGGGGCGGCCCGCCGACATGGAAAGGACGACTGAATGCGCTGCCTGATCGTCGAGGACGACCCCACGCTGGCAACCCAGTTGGCTGACGCGATGACAGCGGGCGGATTTGTTCCCGACGTCGCCCACACGGGCGATCGGGGCGAATGCCTCGGCACCACAGAACGCTATGACGTGGCGATCCTGGACCTCGGCCTGCCCGGCCTTCCGGGGATCGAGGTGCTGACCCGCTGGCGCGCGCAGGGACTGGCCATGCCCGTCCTGATCCTGACTGCGCGCGGCGACTGGACCGACAAGGTCGCGGGGTTTCGCGCCGGGGCGGACGATTACGCCGTCAAGCCCTTTCGCCTGGACGAGGTGGTGCTGCGCGCGCAGACGCTGGTGCGGCGTGCCGCGGGCCACGCGCGCGCGGTGCTGACGGCAGGGCCGCTCAGCTACGACACGCAACTGGGCGTCATCACCAGGGAGGGCGTGACCCTGCGCCTGACCGCGTTCGAGACGCGCATCCTGGGCTATCTGATGCACCATCCCGACCGCATCGTCAGCCGCACCGAGCTGAGCGAGCATCTCTATGACGCGGACAGCGACCGCGACTTCAAGTCCATCGAGGTCGTGATCGGCCGCCTGCGCCGCAAGATCGGCGACGGGCTGATCGAGACCCGGCGCGGCGAGGGCTATGTCCTGCGGAGCGGACCGTGAGGATTGCGGCGGATTCGATCCGCAGCCGCCTGCTGGCGCTGGCCGCGGTCTGGCTGACACTGGCGCTGCTGGCGGCCTGGCTTGTCATCGGCGGGCTTCTGGAACGTTTCGTCACGGACCGCTTCGACGCGGACCTGTCGGTGATGGCGGACACGGTGATCGCGGCGTCCGCGCTGGATGCCTCTGGCGCGGTGGGCGTGCCCGCGCCGCCGGCCGACCCGCGCTTTCAGCTGCCGCTGTCGGACTGGTTCTGGCAGCTTGAGGGGGGCGGCGCGGTGCTGGCGCGCTCGGCGTCGCTGCTGGACCTGCGGCTGACGACCACCCCCGACACGTCGGTTGCGGGCGGCGCAGGCACCGGCCCCGAGGGGCGCGCCCTGCGCGTCCTGCGCCGGTCCTTCACCCTGCCCGGCGTGGACGCACCGCTGGCCGTCACCGTCACCGCGCCGCAGGCCGACATCGACGCGGCCCTGGCGCAGGTGCGCAGGCCGCTGGCCCTGTCCCTGATGGTGCTGGGCGCGGGGCTGGCGCTGGCGTCGGTCGCGCAGGTGACGGCGGGGTTGCGGGCGCTGGACGCGATGGGGGCCGACATTCGCCGCATCCGCGCCGGCCGGGCGGAATCGGTGCCCCTGCCAAGGGTGGCCGAGCTGCGCCCGATCGCGGCCGAACTGAACGCGCTGCTGGACCAGAACCGCACCGTGATCGGCCGCGCGCGCGAACATCTGGGCAATCTTGCCCATTCGCTGAAGACGCCGATGGCGGCGTTGGCCAACGCGCTGCCGCCGGACCATCCCGGACAGGCGCTGATCGCGCGGATGGACCGCCAGATCGGCTGGCACCTGCGCCGCGCCCGCAGCGCAGGCGCGCCGCGCCTGCTGGGCCACAGCACCGTGGTCTTCCCCGTGATCGACGACATCCTGCTGGTGCTGCGTCGGCCGGCGACCGAGCGGGGCCTGACCATCGACATCACCTGCCCGCCTGACGCGCGCTTTGCCGGTGAACGCCAGGATCTCGAGGAGATGGTCGGCAACCTGCTGGAAAACGCCGTGAGACATGCGGCGCACCGGATCGCCGTCACGGTCGGCGCGGGCAATCCGCTGACCCTGTCCATCGCCGACGACGGGCCTGGGCTGAAGGACAACGATCATGCCCGCGCCCTGTCGCGCGGCGTTCGGCTGGACGAACGCGGCCCGCAGGGGGCGGGTCTGGGCCTGTCCATTGTGTCCGACCTGGCCGCGCTGCATGGGGGCCGGTTGACGCTGCGGCGGTCTGCGCTGCGGGGCTTGGACGCCGCCCTGACCCTGCCGGGCCACGACCCTTCTTTTACCGTTTGATAAAAAAAACGACCTGTGCCAGCCTGATCGCAAGAGCCAGCAACCGGCCAGCTTACAGGGAGGTCCACCGTGACCACGACACCCATGACGCCCGGCGTGGTGCCGGGGCGTCTGCCGCCTGATGCCTTTGCCGCGAACTTCAGCGACGTGGCCCCCCCGCTTGACGAACACGAGGCGCGGGTCGCCGCCGACCGCTGTTATTTCTGCCACGACGCGCCCTGCATCACCGCCTGCCCCACCGGCATCGACATTCCGCTGTTCATCCGCCAGATCGCCACCGGCACCGCCGACGCCGCGGCCATGACGATCCTGCACGACAACATCTTCGGCGGCATGTGCGGCCGCGTCTGCCCGACCGAGACCCTGTGCGAGGGCGCCTGCGTGCGGATGGAGGCCGAGGGCCGCCCGGTCGAGATCGGCGCGCTGCAACGCTATGCCACCGACGGACTCGTGCTGTCGGGCGCCCATCCGTTTCGCCGCGGTGCGCCGACCGGCAAGCGGGTGGCGGTCGTGGGCGCGGGACCTGCGGGCCTGTCCTGCGCGCACCGGCTGGCGGCCAAGGGCCACGACGTCGTCGTCTTCGATGCGCGCCCCAAGCCCGGCGGGCTGAACGAATACGGCATCGCCAGCTACAAGGCCGTGGACGGCTTTGCCGCGGCCGAGGTCGAGTGGCTGCTGGGCATCGGCGGGATCGAGCTGCGGCTTGGCCAGCGCCTGGGCCAGCAGGTCACGCTGGAGGCCCTGCGCGCCGACTATGACGCGGTGTTCCTGGGCATGGGGCTGGCCGGGGTGAACGCCCTGGGCATCGACGCGCCGGGCCAGCGCGACGCGGTCGATTTCATCGCCGAGCTGCGCCAGACCGCGGACCTGTCCACCCTGCCGGTGGGCCGCGACGTGGTGGTGATCGGCGGCGGCATGACGGCCGTGGATGCGGCCGTGCAGGCGCGGCTGCTGGGGGCGCAGACCGTCACCATCGCCTATCGCCGCGGGCAGGACAGGATGGCCGCCTCGCGTCATGAACAGGACCATGCGGTCAAGGCCGGGGTCCGGCTGATGACCAACGCCGCACCCCTGGCGGCCGAGGGCGGCGCGGTTGTGCTGGCCCATACCGCCGACCTGCCAGACGGCCGCCTGCTGAACACGGGCGAGCGGATCGGCCTTCCCGCGGACATGATCCTGACCGCCATCGGCCAGCGGCTTGCGGGCGTGCCCGAGGGGATCGCGCTGGCCGGCGGCAAGATCGCCGTCACCGGGCCCGGCCGGACCTCGATCGCGGGGGTCTGGGCGGGGGGCGACTGCGCGGCGGGCGGCGACGATCTGACCGTGACCGCCGTGGCCGAGGGCCGCGACGCGGCCGAGGACATCCACGCGCATCTGGCGGGCCAGCCGTTGGCCCCCGTCGATGCGCCCGACATGAGGGCTGAGTGATGGCCGACCTTCGCAGCGACTTCATCGGGATTCGCTCGCCCAACCCGTTCTGGCTGGCCTCGGCGCCCCCCACCGACAAGGAATACAACGTCCGCCGCGCCTTTCAGGCCGGCTGGGGCGGCGTGGTGTGGAAGACGCTGGGCCTGGACGGCCCCCCGGTCGTCAACGTGAACGGGCCGCGCTATGGCGTGATCCACGGCGCCGACCGTCGCGTCCTTGGCATCAACAACATCGAACTGATCACCGACCGGCCGCTTCAGGTGAACCTGGACGAGATCAAGTCGGTCAAGCGCGACTATCCCGACCGTGCCCTGGTCATCAGCCTGATGGTGCCCTGCGACGAGGAATCGTGGACATCGATCCTGTCGCGGATCGAGGACACCGGCGCCGACGGAGTCGAGTTGAACTTCGGTTGCCCGCACGGCATGGCCGAGCGCGGCATGGGGTCTGCGGTGGGCCAGGTGCCCGAATACATCGAGATGGTGACGCGCTGGGTCAAGAGCCACTCGCGCATGCCCTGCATCGTCAAGCTGACCCCCAACGTCGCCGACATCCGCAAGCCGGCCGAGGCTGCGCGGCGCGGTGGCGCGGATGCGGTCAGCCTGATCAACACGATCAACTCGATCACCTCGGTCGATCTGGACCTGTTCGCGCCGCAGCCGACCATCGACGGCAAGGGCACGCACGGCGGCTATTGCGGGCCGGCGGTCAAGCCCATTGCGCTGAACATGGTGGCCGAGATCGCGCGCAACCCGGCCACCCGCGGCCTGCCGATCAGCGGCATCGGCGGCGTGACCACCTGGCGCGACGCGGCCGAGTTCATGGCGCTGGGCGCCGGCAACGTGCAGGTCTGCACCGCGGCCATGACCTATGGCTTCAAGGTCGTGCAGGAGATGATCTCGGGCCTGCGCGACTATCTGGACGGCCGCGACATGGCGCTGTCGGACCTGATCGGGCGCGCGGTCCCGAACGTCACGGACTGGCAGTACCTCAACCTCGACTACATGACCAAGGCGGTGATCGACCAGGATCTGTGCATCCATTGCGGCCGCTGCTATGCGGCCTGCGAGGATACGTCGCATCAGGCGATCGCCATGGACCCCGGCCGCATCTTCCGCGTGAAAGAGGAAGACTGCGTCGCCTGCAACCTGTGCGTGGACGTCTGCCCGGTCGAGAATTGCATCACCATGCGCGAACTGGCGCCGGGCGAGGTGGACCCCCGCACCGGCCGCACCGCCGGCGGCTTTCGCGACTGGACGCAGCATCCCAACAACCCGATGGCACAGGCCGCGGAATAAGGCGGCATTGCCCCCATCGGGATTGTTCAGCAAGGAAAAAGCGGTACCGGGCCGCTTTTTTCTGGTACCCGAGGTCGGACTCGAACCGACATATCCTTGCGGATGGCGGATTTTGAATCCGCTGCGTCTACCATTCCGCCACTCGGGCCCCGGCTGGGTGCAGTGCAGCGATAGCGTGGCCGCGCGGGCCGCGCAAGCCGGTCAGATCAGCGCCAGCCTTTGCAGACGCGCCGAACGCAGCGCCGCGAAGTCGTCCCCCGCGTGATAGGATGATCGCGTCAGCGGCGTCGCCGACACCATCAGGAACCCCTTGCCATAGGCGGCCTTTTCGTAACCCGCGAACTCCTCGGGGGTGACAAAGCGGTCCACGCGGTGATGCTTGGGCGTCGGTTGCAGGTACTGGCCAATGGTGATGAAGTCGATGTCGGCCGCCCGCATGTCATCCATCACCTGCAAGACCCCCTGACGATCCTCGCCCAGGCCGACCATGATGCCGGATTTGGTGAACATCGCGGGGTCCAGTTCCTTGACCCGCTGCAGCAGCCGCAGGCTGTGGAAATAGCGCGCCCCGGGCCGGACGGTCGGATACAGGCCGGGAACGGTTTCCAGGTTGTGGTTGAACACGTCCGGTCGCGCCGCCAGCACGGTTTCCAGCGCGCCGGGTCCGGCCTTCAGGAAGTCGGGGGTCAGCACCTCGATGGTGCTGTCGGGGCTGCGGTGGCGGATGGCGCGGATGGTCTGGGCGAAATGCTCGGCCCCCCCATCGTCCAGATCGTCGCGGTCCACGCTGGTGATCACGACGTGCTTGAGCCCCAGCTTTGCGACGGCATGGGCGACGCGGCCCGGCTCGAACACGTCCAGCGCGCGGGGCTTGCCGGTGATGACGTTGCAGAACGAACAGCCGCGCGTGCAGATCTCGCCCATGATCATCATGGTGGCGTGGCCCTGGCTCCAGCATTCGCCGACATTGGGGCAGCCAGCCTCTTCGCAGACGGTGGACAGGCTGTTGTCGCGCAGGATGTCGCGCGTGTCCTTGTAGCCCTGGCTGACCGGGGCCTTGACACGAATCCAGGCGGGCTTTTTCGGCTGGGCCTGGTCGGGGCGGTGGGCCTTTTCGGGGTGACGCAGGATCGGGGGCGTGTCTGCCATGATCTCCTCGGGCGCGATTTGCCCACAGGTAACGGATTGCGCGGGGTTGATCAACGCCGCCGGCTTTGCCACATCAGGTCATGCTGCATTGCGGCAATGCTGATGCGGCAGACACATGAAAGGATGACCGATGAAAGCCGGCGACAAGCTGCCCGACGTGACCTTCCACACCCGTGTCCGCGACGACTCGATCGGCGGACCGAACCCCTATCGGTGGCAGCCGATGACGACCGCCGACTACTTCGCCGGCAAGCGCGTCGTGTTGTTCTCGCTGCCGGGGGCGTTCACGCCCACCTGCTCGACCTATCAGCTGCCCGGCTTTGAAAAGGCGGCGGCCGAGCTGGACAAGCTGGGCATCGACGCCATCTATTGCGTGTCCGTCAACGACAGCTTCGTGATGAACCAGTGGGCCAAGGGCCAGGACCTGGCCCATGTGCAGGTGATCCCCGACGGGTCGGGCGCGTTCACCCAGGCGGTCGGCATGCTGGTTCGCAAGGACAACGTCGGCTTTGGCGCGCGGTCGTGGCGCTATGCCGCCATCGTGGACGACGGCGTCGTCGAGAAGCTGTTCGAGGAGCCGGGCCGGTGCGACGACTGCGCCGACGACCCCTATGGCGAAACCTCGCCCGAGACGGTGCTGGCCTATCTGCGCGAAACCGCAGGCGTTGCTGCCTGACACCCGCCGGGGGCCGCATCGCCCCCCCATGACGACAGGCGCGCGCGCGACAGGGCCGCGTGCGCGCCCGACACGGGGAACGCGGGTCAGCCGATCAGCGGGCGGCCCGACCCATAGGTATCGGCATAGTGCCGGTCCAGCCGCATCAGGGCCAGCCGAAGGACGATCTTTCCCGACCGGGCGGACCAGCCCAGGCGGCGTTCGGTCAGCTCGATCCCTTCCAGAAAGCAGCAGACCCGCAGGACCAGGTCCCCCATGCCCGGCCCCAGTTCGCGCAGGGCGGCGGCCACGCGGCGGCGTGCGCCATCGGACCCGCCCCCGCCCGCATCATGGCGGCTGACGTCGATTCCCGCGGTCATGAAGCGGTCCCAGTTCTGCGCCACCCGTGCGCCCATCTGCGCCAGCTCGAAGTCCTCGCGCAGGCGCTCGCCCGCCGCGACCTGCGCGGCGTCCAGAAAGGGCTGGCCGTTGGCATCGCGGCGGCGCCCCAGCACCTGCAACGGGCTTTCCGCGATGTTGACGCGCATCCGGCGACGCCCCTCGCCGTCGGGGTCGTCCAGCACGCGATCCTCGTAGATGCGGTGGCGCTGGGCGTGCAGGGGGCCCGGGTCGGGTGCGGGGGCAAAGCTGGCTGCGGCCTCGGCCAGACCGGGTGGCGCCGGGGTTTCGACCGGCGGCAGGCCCTGCCCTGCCCTGCTATCCCCCGATCCGGCCTGGTCGCAAGCGGCCGTCACCGGGCTTGCATCCCTGAAATCGGACGCCTGCGGGACGAAGAAGGCCCGGCCCGCGACCATCCCCTTCAGCGCGGCGCGACCGGCCGGGGTGATCGCGTGCCGCGTGATCCTGCCCTGTCCGACCAGTGCGACCCAGCCGCGCAGCGCCATCAGTTCGGCAAGCCGCCGGTCCAGAATGGCGGTGCGGATGTCGGACCGCGTGACGATAGCCTTGTCCAGTCCCGCGGCCACTGCCAGCACGGCGCCGGGTTCGGCCAGACGGCGCAGGATGCGGCGCAGCTGGTCCTGGTCGTGCAGGCTGATGGCACCGGCGGCACCATTCGCCCCGCCGGCATGGTCCACGGCCCGGTCCACCAGGGGATCGTCGCGACGCGCCTCGAACCGGCGGATGCGGCGCAGGATGGTCGAGGCGTGGCACCCGGTTTCCCGCGCCAGTGCCCGGATCGTGGCGCCGCCCTCGACGTGGCGCAGATACAGGCGGGCATCCTCGGGCAGGCCGCTCGGCATCGGCCCCGTGGCGGCCTCTGCCTGTCCGGCGACGCTGCTCGCCAGGGCCGGCCGGGGCGTGGCCGTCAGCTCGACCAGGTCCTGCAGGATTCCTGCAGCGGCGGCGGCAGGGTGCAGCCCTCTGCCGGCCGGCCCGATGGCTGCGGCGTCAGAGAAATCACCCGTCAGTATCGTCATGTCCGATGTGTCCTCGTGATCCTGGGGCCGCCCGTCGCGGCCTTGGGGCTTGGTGGGGAACCCGCCTGCACGGCAGGTCGTCATGTCACATCGGTGATGAATCGCTAACAATCCCTAAAGAAATCCTGCCCCCACGAACGCTGCCCACGGCTGTGGCGCAACACACCTGCAAGGCGAGCAGACTGTCCGCACCAACCCCGATGCGAGGTCTGCCATGTCTGATCTGTCCCCCTTCGATCCTACCGACTGCCGTCCCGTTGCGGCCCCCGCCGCCCCGGTGATCGCCTTTCCCGTGCCCCGGATCGCGGCGCCGTTGCGGCGGCCGCGGGTGCTGCTGGCGGCGGCCCGCGCCGGTCAGGCGGGATGGCGGCGCGACCGCGCGCTGCGGCGCCTGATGCGCAGCGAGGTGACGCCCCGTCCCGGCGCCGCACTGCCCTGGCTGCGCGCCGAGGAGGACCGGCTGAACTGCGCCCGGATCGAGGGGGCCGCCGACTATGACATGCAGCGCCACGTCCTGGTGCTGATCGCGCTGGTGGCCGAGATCGGATCGACGGTCGCAGCCGGGCCGCGCCTGCGCCTGGTCGGGGGCTGAGGCCCGCCTGCCGCCGTCAGCGGCTGCGCAGGATCGACCCCAGCACCCCGCGCACGATCGCGGTGCCCGCCCGCGTGCCGATCGCGCGGGCCATGCTTTTGCCGAACGCCGTGGCCATCGTGTCGCCGCGCGGCGTGCGGGCCGCGGTCGGCCCGGGCCGGATCTGGATGCCGGCATCGGCGCGCCGTGTCCCGCGCGACGGCATCTCGAACAGATCGGCGTCGGCGGTCTGCGCCGCGGCGTCGGCGGCGCGCTGGGCCAGCGCCTCGTGCGCCGAGGCGCGGTCGATCGTCCGGGCATATTTTAGCGCCAGCGGCGACAGCTGCACGATCCGCGCCCGGTCCTCGTCCGCGATCGGCCCCATGCGCGACAGCGGCGGGCGGATCAGGGTCCGCTGCGCCATCCCCGGCGCGCCGCTCTCCTCCAGCAGCGAGGTCACGGCCTCGCCCGTCCCCACCTCGCGGATGGCCTGCGCGGTGTCGAAGGCCGGGTTGGGCCGATAGTTTTCGGCCGCGGTCTTCAGCGCCCTGGTGTCCTTGGGGGTATAGGCGCGCAGGGCGTGCTGGATGCGATTGCCCAGTTGCCCCAGCACCGAGTCGGGCAGGTCCGCGGGGTTCTGGGTGACGAACCACACGCTGACCCCCTTGGACCGGATCAGCCGCGCCACCTGTTCGACCTTGTCGATCAGCGCACCGGGCGCATCGTCGAACAGCAGATGTGCCTCGTCGAAAAAGAACGCAAGCCGCGGCTTGTCGGGGTCGCCCACCTCGGGCAGTTGCTCGAACAGTTCGGACAGCAGCCACAGCAGCAACGTCGCGTAAAGGCGCGGCGACTGCATCAGCCGGTCGGCCGCCAGGATGTTGACGACCCCCTTGCCGGAAGCATCCACCCGCATCAGATCGGCCAGGTCCAGCGCCGGTTCCCCGAACAGCCGGTCGCCCCCCTGCCCCTCCAGAACCATCAGGCCGCGCTGGATCGCGCCCACCGAGGCGGTCGAGACATTGCCGTAGCGCAGGCTCAGCTCTTTCGCGTTCTGTCCCACCCAGACCAGCATCGACTGAAGGTCCTTGAGGTCGAGGATCGGCAAGCCCTGCTCGTCGGCGATGCGAAAGACGAGGGTCATGACGCCTTCCTGCGCGGGGGTCAGGTCCATCAGCCGCGACAGCAGCAGCGGTCCCATCTCGGTGGGGGTGGTCCTGACGGGATGACCCTTTTCGCCGAACACGTCCCAGTAGGTGACGGGAAAACCCTGGTGGTCCAGCGGCATCCCGATGCGCGCGGCGCGGCTGGCGAACGGCTGGGCCAGGGCGGGGTCGGTGCCGCCGGGCTGGGCCATGCCGGCCAGATCGCCCTTGACGTCCGACAGCACCACCGGCACCCCCGCCAGCGACAGCGACTCGGCCAGGGTCTGCAGCGTCACCGTCTTGCCGGTGCCGGTGGCGCCCGCGATCAGCCCGTGACGGTTGGCGCGGCGCAACAGCAGATGCTGCGGGTCGGTATGGTCGGGCCCGGCCCCGCCAAGCAGGATGCAGCCACGGTCCAGGTCCACGACGCGCCGCAGCGGCGTCCCGGGCGATGCGCCCTGGTCGGCGGGCAGGGCAGCGTCGGGCAGGGTCGGGGTCGGATCGGTCACGGCTATCCTCGTGCGCAGGGCTTGCGGCGAGCATAGCCCGTTCCGCGCGCCGGGCCAGCCCGGTTCTGCCACGCCCCGCTAGCCGTCCGGCGACGGGTCGCGGTCGGCGCGATTGACGCCCCGCGCGCGGGCGGATAGCCTGCGCGCAATGATGACCGGCCAGTCCGGCAGGGAAGGAAAAGAAAGGGGCGCTGGCGCAGGCCGCGCCCCTTTTGCCATTCCCCCGGCACCCGGCGCGCCCTGCGGGTCCGTGCGCGATGATGCCCACGCACGCGAGTGTTATGCCCGCCCCTGTGCAGTCGGTCGGGCTTGCCCCTGACAAGGCGAACCACCCATGCTAGCACCGCCGCGACGCGTTTCGTCGATAAAGGATGACCCATGGCCCGCACCCCCTCTGCCGCTTTTCTGGCGGCGCTGATCGCCACCGCGCCGCTGGCGGCACTCGCGCAGACCGCGACCGATGCCCCGGCGCCGGCTGCGGCCGCGACGGCTGGCGACGCTGCCGCCCCCGCCGCAGTTGCCGCCGAGACGACCCCGGCCGCGGCCGACGCCCCTGTCCCGGCGACCCCTGCCCCGACAGCGCCGGCGGCCGACGCACCGGCGGCCGCGGCGCCTGCGCCCGACAGCGCCGCGACCACTGAAACGGGAACGGCCCCGGCAGCCACCCCGGCGACCCCTGCGCCCGCCGCAGGCAGCGACGCCGCCGCCGCCGCGCCCGCGGGAGAGCCGCAGGTCGGCGCCTATTACACCAAGGGAACCCACGGTGACTGGCAGCTGCGCTGCATGAAGGCGCCCGAGGGGCAGGACCCGTGCGAGCTTTACCAGCTGATGAAGGACGCCCAAGGGGCGGCCGTGGCCGAGGTATCGGTCATTCCGTTCACAGGCCGGGCGGCGGCCGTCGTGAACTTTGTGTCCCCGCTGGAAACGGACCTGACGACCGGGCTGGGGTTCCAGATCGATTCCGGCAAGAACAGCGCCTATCCGTTCCTTGTCTGCGCCCAGATCGGCTGCATCGCCCGCGTCGGCATGACCGAGGCAGAGCTTGCCGCGATGAAGAACGGCAACGCCGCGACCGTTTCGCTGCTGCCCTATGGGGGCGAGGCGGCGAAGAACACCGTCAAGCTGACGCTGTCGCTCAAGGGCTTCACCGCCGGGTTCGAGGCGCTGAAGGCCGCGATGCCGGCCCCCGCCGCGCAGTAGGACGAGGCCCGTTCCAACGAAAGGGGCGGCGGTCGCGTGACCGCCGCCCTTTCTTCATGCCGGGCAGTCGGGGACCGCGACCCCTGCGGACCTTGGCCCGGCCGCAATCACTCGACCGACAGCGCGACGAAACGGGGCTCGCCCTCGCGCCGCACCAGCAGCAGGACCGACTTGCGCCCCGCCTCCTTGGCCTCGGCGACCCGCGCCTCGAGGTCGGCCACGGATGCGACGGGCTGCTGCCCGGCCTCGACGATCACATCGCCGGCCGACAGGCCCTTGCCGGCCGCCGGCCCTTCGGGATCGACATCCTGCACGACCAGCCCGGCGGCGTTCTGGGGCAGGTCCAGCCGCGCCGCCAGCTCGGGCGTCATCGGCACAAGCGTCAGGCCCAGCGTCTCGCTGGTGCGGGGCGCATCGCTGCCCTCCTGCGACCCCGGACCCCCAGCTGCCGCCTCGGCCAGCTCGCGCCGGCCCAGCGTGATCTGCAGCGTCACCGGCTTGCCATCGCGCATCACGACGATCTCCACCGCCTGTCCCACCGGCGCATCCGCGACGCGGCGCACCAGGTCGCGGGTGTCGGCCACCTCGCCGCCGGCAAAGCGGGTGATCACGTCGCCCGCCTTCACGCCGGCATCGGCGGCAGGGCCGGCGGGCACGTCGGTGACCATCGCCCCGGTGCTGGATTCCAGCCCGAGCGAATCGGCGATGTCGTCGGTCACGTCCTGGATCTTGACACCCAGCCAGCCCCGGCGCGTCTCGCCGAACTCCTCCAGCTGCTGCACGACCTTGCTGACGACGTTCGACGCCATGGAAAACCCGATCCCGATCGACCCGCCGTTCGGCGACAGGATCGCGGTGTTGACGCCGATCACCTCGCCCGCAAGGTTGAACAGCGGACCGCCCGAGTTCCCGCGGTTGATCGCCGCGTCGGTCTGGATGAAATCGTCATACGTGCCCGTCAGCGCCCGCGCCTTGGCCGAGATGATGCCGGACGAGGCGGAGAAGCCCTGCCCCAGCGGGTTCCCCAGCGCCAGCACCCAGTCGCCCACACGGGCCTGGTCGCTGTCGCCAAACGTGACGAACGGCAGCGGATTGTCTGCCTCGACCTTCAGCACGGCCACGTCGGTCGTGGCGTCTGTCCCGATCACCTTGGCCGGCAGGCGGGCGCCCGACTGGAACTCGACCTCGATCTCGTCGGCGCCGTCGATGACGTGGTTGTTGGTGACGATCAGCCCCTCGGCCGAAACGACAAACCCCGACCCCAGCGCATTCGACCGCTCGCGCGCCGTCGGACCCTGCTGGCCGAAGGGCATGTCCTGATCGGGAAAGCCCGGGATGCCGAAGTCGCGGAACAGGTCCGAAAACGGGCTCCCCTCGGGGAACATCGGGCCCGGGTTGACGGGACGCGACACGACGGCGGTGGTGGTGATGTTGACGACGGCCGGGCTGACCCGTTCGACGATGCCGGCAAAGCTGTCCGGCATCACCTGCGGCGCGGGCGCGCTCAGGGGCGTGTTGGCATTCGCGGCCTCCGGGACCTTGCCCTCCTCGGCGTCGGGCACGGTGGTGGTGTGCGGCGCGCCGGACGGCGCGGCGGGCAGCGGCGTTGCCTGGGCGGGCGCAACAGGCGGAACGGGCTGGGGCGCCGCCTGCTGGGCGTGGACGGGCGTCAGCGTCAGGGCGATGGCGATCGCCGAGGCGGACAAGGCCAGGCGGCGACGGATCAGGGCGCAGGTCATGCGGGAACTCTCCAGAGCTTGCCGGCCCGGCGGGGGCCGTGTGCGAAAACCAACGCACGACATATGGGACGCAGTTGCAAGAGTGCCACGTCCCTGGCCGCGTGAACTCATCGTGACTTGCACTTCAGGGCGCGGGCCCACCGGACCTCAAATGCAAAGGGGGGCGCGGCTTTCCGCACCCCCCCTTGTCTCTCGCCTGCACGCAATCAGTTGCTGGCGGTCGGCGCGACCGGGGAACCGGTGCCTGCGGGCGCCCCAGCCGCGTTGCCCGCCGGCGCGGGTTCGGCGGCACCTGCGGGAACCGGCGCGGCACCCGTGGCAGGGGCCACCTCATCCACGGCCAGCGAGGCGGGGGTCGTGACCGGCGTCGCCGTCACGCCCGCGTCCGCTGTCGTGTCCGGCGTGGCGCCGGGCAGGACCGCAGCCGCGCCGCCCGCGGCGTCCGGCGCCGATGTGCCTGCGGGATCGACGCTGGCGCCGGGCTGTGCGCCGGTGTCGCGCGGGACGGCCGGCGTTGCAGGCGCACCCGTCAGCGCGCCCTCGCCCCGTTCGCCGCCCAGATAGCTGAAGAACTCGCCATCCGGCGCCAGTACCATCGAGCTGTTGGACCCGCCCAGCGCGCGTTCATAGGCGGTCATCGAGCGGGTGAACGCAAAGAACTCGGGGTCGCGGCCGAAGGCCTCGGCATAGATCGCGTTGCGGCGGGCGTCGGCCTCGCCGCGCACCACCTCGGCCTTGCGGCGCGCGTCCGAGGTCAGCTCGACCACGGTCCGGTCCGCCGTCGCGCGAACCCGCTGCGCGGCCTCGCCGCCGCGGGCGATCTCGTCGGCGGCCTCGCGCTCGCGCTCCGCGCGCATCCGGGCATAGGTCGCGGCCAGGTTCTGCTCGGGCAGGTCGGTGCGGGTCAAGCGCACGTCGATCACCTGCACGCCCAGGTTTTCGGCGTCGCGCCGGGCCGTGTCGCGGATCTGGTTCATCAGCGAGGTCCGGTCGTCCGACAGGACCGTCGTCGAGGGGACCGAACCCAGCACCCCCCGGATCGCGTTGGTCATGATCCCCGCCAGCCGGCTTTCGGCAAAGGCGATGCCGCCGTCGCCCACCGCGCGGCGGAACCGCACGACATCGGTGATCTGCCAGCGCGCGAAGGCGTCCACCACCAGGCGGCGGTCGTCCAGCGGCGTCACTTCCATCGGCTCGGTGGTCAGGCCCAGGATGCGAGCATCGTATGTCACCACCTGGTCGATGATCGGCAGCTTCAGGCCGAGGCCCGGCTCCTCTCGGACGGCCACGACCTCGCCGAAGCGCAGGACCAGGGCCTTTTCACGGACATCGACGATATAGACCGAGGCCATGACGGCCACCGCCAGCACAAAGACCAGCGGCAGCGCAAAGACGGATATCGCGCGGCGCATCAGTTGTTCCCCCGAGTGACGGTGGGTTGCGGCGCGGCGGTGATTTCCGGCGCGACGCCGCGGGCGGCGGCCGACGGCTGCACCGCCGGAGGCGCCGGCTGCGGGCGCAACTGGTCCAGCGGCAGGTATGGCACCACGCCCGAGCCGGACGCCCCGCCTTCGATCAGCACCTTGTTCACGTCGCCCAGGACCTTCTCCATGGTTTCCAGATACATCCGGCGCCGGGTCACGTCGGGCGCCTTGACGTATTCGTCGTAGACCGAGATGAACCGCGAGGCCTCGCCCTCGGCGGCGTTGACGGCCTGGGCGCGATAGGCCTCGGCCCCCTCGACCAGCGCCGCTGCCTCGCCGCGGGCGTTGGCCAGCACGCGGTTGGCATAGGCGTCGGCCTCTTTCTCAAGCCGGTCGCGCTCCTGCTGCGCGGCCTGCACCTCGCGGAAGGCGTCGATCACCTCTTCGGGGGGGTCGGCGCGGCCCAGGTTGACGCGCACGACGTTGATGCCGGCGCTGTAGCTGTCCAGCGTGGCCTGGATCGCCACCTCGAGGTCGCTGGCGATCACGCCGCGGTCGCGGTTCAGGATCGGCGCCAGTTCCGACCGGGCCACGATGTCGCGCATCGCGCTTTCGGCGACGGCGCGGATCGTCCCTTCGGGGTCGGCCAGGTTGAACAGATACTGCTCGGGGCTCGAGACGTTCCAGACCACCTGATACTGCATGTTCACGATGTTCTGGTCGCGGGTCAGCATCAGCCCGCTGTCCAGCGGGTCACGACCGATGCCGATGTCGATCGACTTTTCCTCGGTCACGCGCACGATCTGTCGGGTGACGAAGGGCCAGGGGGCAAAGTTCAGGCCTTCGTCCCGCACGGCGTAGGGCTGGCCGAACAGCAGCTCGACGGCCTTCTCTCCGGTGTCCACGGTGTAGAAGCTGGTGAAGACCCAGACCGCGACGGCGCCCAGGGCAAAGATCCCCCAGCTGCCCCGCCTGACCCGGGGCATGCCAGGCCGGGGTCCCAGGGGGCCGCGCGGCCCGCCGGTCTTGCCGCCCATCAGCACGCGCAGCTTTTCCTGGCCCTTGCGCATCAGGTCCTCGATTTCGGGAACCTGGTCAGGGCGGCGCGGACCGCCGGGTGGCGGGCGATCGTCGGACCCGCCCGGCAGGCCCCAGGGGCGCTGCGGGCCGCGGCCCTGTTCGGGCGGGCGCCCCGGCGGCGCCTTGGGCCGATCGTCGCCGTTGCCGTCGCCGCCGCTGCCCCCGCCCCACGGGCCCTGATTTGCCATGAATGCACCTTTCGTCGAACCTCTCCCCTAACTGGGGCGAACATGCGTTAAGTCAACCCTTTGTGCCCGATTGCGCGGCATCCCAAGGAACGCGGCGCGCAGGAGGCACGGAGGCGGACGCTCAGGCTTCGGCCGGCTCGGCCGCGTGGCGTGCGCCGGCCAACTCGGGACCGGCGCGGCGCACCGGCAGGCGCATGGTGACCAGCTCTTCCGCCAGGGTCGGGTGGACGGCGACGGTGGCGTCGAAATCCTCCTTGGTGGCCTTCATGCCCACGGCGACGGCCGCCAGCTGAATCATCTCACCCGCCTCGGGGGCGAAGATGTGGCAGCCAAGGACGCGCCGGGTGGTCTCGCAGACCACCAGCTTCATCAGGGCGCGGGCCTCGGACCCGCCGAACAGCGACCGCATGGGGCGGAAGCTGGCGGCATAGACCTCGATCGGGCCCCTGGCGGCCGCCTCCTCTTCGGTCAGGCCGATGGTCCCAAGCTCGTGCGGGCGGGTATAGACGGCGCTGGCGATCAGCCCGTGATCCACGCAGCGCGGCTGCGCGCCGAACACCGTGTCGGCGAAGGCGTGCCCCTCGCGGATGGCGACCGGGGTCAGGTTCACGCGGTCGGTCACGTCGCCCACGGCGAAGATCGACGGCACGGCGGTCTGCGACCACTGATCGACGACGATCTGTCCCCTGGACCCCAGCCGGACGCCGGTCCCTTCCAGCCCCAGCCCGCCCGTATAGGGCGCGCGGCCGGTGGCAAACATCACCGCGTCAAAGACGGCATCGGCCCCGGACTTGAAGCTGACGCGGATGCCGTCGCCCTCGCGCGCCAGCGCGGTCGGGCCGTCGTCCAGTTGCAGGGTGACGCCGATCTGTTCGAGCTGGCGGGTGACAAGGCCGCGCATCTCGGTGTCAAAGCCGCGCAGCACCTTGTCGCCGCGATGCACCAGGGTCGTCGCGCAGCCCAGGCCGTTCAGGATCGTGGCGTATTCGCAGGCGATGAAGCCGCCGCCGACCACCAGGACCCGCCCCGGCAGCCGGTCCAGGTCGAACAGGTCGTCCGAGATCAGGCCAAGCTCTGCGCCCGGGATGTCCGGGCGCACCGGGCGGCCCCCGACGGCGATCAGGATATGGGCCGCGCTGAACCGCTGCCCGTCGTCCAGTTCGACCGTATGGGCATCGACGATGCGCGCGCGGGCGTTGTGCACGGCCACCCCGGCGGCGACCAGCCCGCCTTCGTAAAGCCCCTCCAGCCGCGACAACTCGTGGTGCAGCTTGTCGCGGAACGCGGGCCAGTCAAAGCGGCCGGCCTCGGCCGACCAGCCGTAGGCACGCGCCTCGGCGGCCGCGGCGGGCGCCCCGCTGGCAAAGATCATCAGCTTTTTCGGGACGCAGCCCCGGATCACGCAGGTGCCGCCCAGGCGGCTTTCCTCGGCCAATGCCACGCGGGCGCCATGCTGGCTGGCCGCGATGCGCGCCGCGCGCACCCCGCCCGAGCCGCCGCCGATCACGAAAAGGTCAAGATCAAAGCTCATGCCACCACCTCGGGCCGGGTCATTTCGATTACGCCCCCGTCAGGGCTGCCGATCAGCGCAAGGTCGCACAGGCCCAGGAACAGCCCGTGTTCCACCACGCCGGGGATAGCGTGCAGCCCCGACGACAGCGCCTTGCAGTCGGCGATCACGTCCAGCGACAGGTCCAGGATCATGTTCCCCTCGTCGGTGACGAAATCGCGTCCGTCGCGCTGGCGCTTCAGCATCGGGCGATGCGTCAGGTCCAGGGTCTCCAGCAGGTGCTGGATATGCACGCGGGTCGTCTGCCAGCCGAACGGGATGACCTCGACCGGCAGATGGAACGCGCCCAGCGTCTCGACGACCTTGCCGGGGTCGGCGATGACGATCAGGCGGTCGGACGCGGCGGCGGTGATCTTTTCGCGCAGATGCGCGCCGCCGCCGCCCTTGATCAGGTTCAGGTCGGGGTCGATCTCGTCGGCGCCGTCGATCGTCAGATCCAGCCAGCCGATGTCGTCAAGCTCCTCGATCGTCAGGCCAAGCTGACCGGCCAGGTCGCAGGTGGCGCGGCTGGTCGCGGCCAGGCGCAGGCGCAGGTTCTCGGCGTGCACCCGTTCCGCCAGGCGGTGGACCATGAAGACAGCGGTCGAGCCGGTTCCAAGACCCACCCGCATTCCGTCCTGAACCAGCGCCACGGCAGCCCGCGCCGCCGCGTCCTTGGCTGAGTCCAGCGGGGAAAGTTCGGTCATGGCGCGCGTCTCCTTGGGTGTGGTGCACGCGATATAGGCCGGATGCGGGCCGGGTGCGAGGGGTGGGGGCGCGCAACGCCGCGTTGCGCGACGGGCCGCCCGGCGTTGCGCGGCCTGCCGTGCTGACGTATCCCGGCGTGATGGATCGCCCTGCCCCCTGCCCCGAAACCGAACCCGCGGCGCCCGCGCTGCCCCGCGACCGCGTCGCCGTTGTCATCACCGCGGCGGGCCGAGGCCTGCGCGCGGGCGAGGGCCGCCCCAAGCAGTGGCGCGACCTTGCCGGGCGCAGCGTGCTGGCGCGCAGCATCGACGCATTCGCCGGCTTCGGCCGCATCGTCGTGGTGGTGCATCCCGACGACATGGCCCGCGCGGTGGCCGATCTGTCCGGGCCGGTCACGCTGGTTGCGGGCGGCGACACGCGCTCGGCCAGCGTGCGCGCGGGGCTTGCGTCGCTGGACGCGTCCGGGCTGACCCATGTGCTGATCCACGACGGCGCGCGCCCGCTGGTGTCACGCGGCGTGATCAAGGGCGTCCTGGCCGCCCTGGCGGCGGGCGCGCCCGCCGCCGCGCCTGCGCTGCCGGTCGCCGATGCGCTGTGGCGCGGCGACGGCGGCCGCGTCACCGGGTTCGCCGACCGCGGCGGCCTTTACCGGGCCCAGACCCCGCAAGGCTTCGTGCTGGAGGCGATCGCGGCCGCGCACCGCGCCCATCCCGAGGGCGCGGCCGACGACGTGGAACTGGCCCACCGCGCCGGCCTGCCGGTGACGATCACGCCGGGCGACGACGACAATCTGAAGCTGACATGGCCCGCCGACTTTGATCGCGCGCGCCGCATCCTGGGGGGTGGCATGGACATTCGGCTGGGCAACGGGTTCGACGTGCATGCCTTTGGCCCCGGCGATCACGTCTGGCTGTGCGGGGTGCGCGTGCCCCATGGCGCGGGGCTGGTCGGCCATTCCGATGCCGATGTGGGGATGCACGCGTTGACCGACGCGATCTATGGGGCGCTGGCCATGGGCGACATCGGTCGGCACTTTCCCCCCAGCGACCCGCGATGGAAGGGTGCGGAAAGCCATGTCTTCCTGGCCCACGCGGCGGCCCTTGCGCGCGAACAGGGGTTCCGGCTGGGCAACGCCGACGTCACGCTGATCTGCGAACATCCCAAGGTCGGCCCCCATGCCGCCGCCATGCAGGCGCGGCTGGCCGCGATCCTGGGGGTCGAGGCCGCCCGCATCAGCGTCAAGGCCACCACGTCGGAACGGCTGGGCTTCACCGGCCGGGGCGAGGGCATCGCCGCCATTGCGACTGCCACGCTGATCGGCGGCGCGTGATGCAGGCCTGTCTCGCGACGTGGTTCGGGGTCGGGCATCTGCGGCCCGCGCCGGGAACCTGGGCCTCGGCCCTGGCCGTCCTGCTGGGGGTGATCCTGCACCGCCTTGGGCATTTCCCGGCCCTGGCGCTGGCCACGGGGGCCGCCGTTGCCCTGGGCCTGTGGGCCATTTCCGGGTGGACCGCCGGCATGGCCGACAAGGACCGCAGCGAAATCGTCATCGACGAGATCGCCGGCCAGTGGCTGGCCTTGTGCTTTCCCTCGGCCGGGTTCTGGCTGATGGGGCTGCCTGCGGACCGCTTTCCCTATCCGGGCTGGGTCGCGGCCTTCGTGTTCTTTCGCCTGTTCGACATCTGGAAACCCTGGCTCGTGGGACGGGCGGACCGCCGCACCGACGCCGCGGGGGTGATGCTGGACGATCTGTGGGCAGGCTTGTTCGCCGGCGTCGCGACCATGATCGCCGCCGGCATTTCACATGGGGTGATGGGATGAGCGAACCGAAACCGAACGCCGACGAGAAGCCGGAACTGTCGCACAAGGAACTGTCCAAGGCCGAAACGCTGCTGAACGCGATCCGCGACCGCGGGCTGATGATCGCCACGGCGGAAAGCTGCACGGGCGGGCTGATCGTCAGCAAGCTGACCGATGTCGAGGGCGCGTCCGAGGTCGTGGACCGTGGCTTCGTCACCTATTCGAACGAGGCCAAGCAGGAGATGCTGGGCGTGCGCGCGGAAACGCTGGACGCGCATGGCGCGGTCAGCGAACAGGTCGCGGCCGAGATGGCTGCGGGCGCGCTGGAACGCTCGCGCGCGGGGATCGTCGTCGCGGTGACGGGCATCGCGGGTCCCGGGGGGTCCGAACACAAGCCCGAGGGCCGGGTCTGCTTCGGCATCGCGGACGAGCGCGGCGTGCGGACGGAAACGGTCGAGTTCGGCGCCCGCGGCCGCGACGGCGTCCGCGCGGCGACGGTGGATCATGCGCTGGACCTGCTGCTGGACGCCCTAGGCTGAGGCGGCGCGAAAGGCCGTGATCTCGTCGTCGGTCGTGGCCCAGCTTGTGACCAGCCGGATCGTCGCGGCGTCCGCATCGTCCCCCGGCGTGGGCCAGTCGGCGGCGCGCAGGCCCGCCGCGCGCAGCCGCGCGATCAGGGGGCGCGGCAGGCGGACGAAGACCTCGTTCGCCTGAACCGGGGCCAGCGGCTCGGCCCCCGCCGCGCGCAGGATCGCATCCAGTTCGCGGGCGGCGGCGTTGGCGTGGCGGGCCAGGTCCAGCCACAGGCCGCCCTCCAGCCAGGCCAGCATCTGCGCGGCCAGGAACCGGTGCTTGGACCACAGATGGCCGGCGCGCATCCGGCGAAAATCGAACTGCGCGGCCCGCGCGGGGTCGAAGATCACCACCGCCTCGAGCGCAAGGCAGCCGCCCTTGGTGCCCCCCAGCGACAGCGCAGCCGCCCCCGCGCGATGGGTCAGCGCGGCGGGCGTGGCGCCCGTTGCCACGACCGCGTTGGCAAACCGCGCCCCGTCGATATGGACCGCCATGCCGCAGCCCGCCGCCAGCGCGGCTACCTGGTCGGGGGCATAGACGGTGCCCCACTCGGTCGCGTTCGTCAGCGACAGCACGGCGTTCACGCCGTCATGCTCATCGACCTGCGGATAGTCGGCCAGCCGGGCGGCCAGCCCGTCCGGGGTGATCCTGCCCCCTGTCCCGTCGATCAGCGCCAGTTGCGCACCCCCGGCCATGAAGGCGGGCGCGCCCGATTCGCTGGTTTCGATATGTGCGGTGCGATGGCAGAAGATGCGTCCCCAGGGCGGGCACAGCTGCGCCAGCGCCAGCGCGTTCGCCCCGGTGCCGGTCCCCAGCAGAAAGACCGCGGCGTCCGGCGCCTCGAACACCTCGCGCACGCGGGCGACGGCGGCCGCCGTCAGGGGATCGCGCCCATAGGACGGCGCCGGGCCGTCGTTCGCCGCCGCCAGCGCGGCCATGATCCGGGGATGCACGCCCGAGGCGTTGTCCGAGGCGAAATTCACGACAGATCCTCGATGATATGGTCCTCCCAGTCCTCCTCGGCGACGGTCAGCTCACTGACGGTCCAGCCGCGGACCGATACACCCGCGCGGTGCACCGACTCGGGGTCGCCCGAAATCAGGTGATGCCAGTCATGCAGCGGCTTGCCCTCGGCCCGCAGGCGATAGGCGCAGGTCGCCGGCAGCCACCAGGCGATCTCGGCCAGCTTGCCCTGGGTCAGAACCACGCAGTCGGGCACGAACTGATGGCGGTTGGAATAGCTGGAGCAACGGCAGCTTTGCCCGTCCAGCAGCCGGCAGGCGACGCGGGTGAACTCGACGCTGCCGTCATCCTCGTATTCGATCTTGTTCAGGCAGCACTTGCCGCAGCCGTCGCACAGCGCCTCCCACTCGGCGGCGGTCAGTTCGGCCAGCGGCATCTCCCAGAACCGGGTCCGCATCACAGCGCCGTCAGCAGCGCGCGGGCCTGCGCCTCGTCGGCGTGCATCTGCGCGATCAGGGCGTCGAGGCTGTCGAACCTTTCCTCGGGCCGCAGCCAGGCGACCAGCGCGACCGACAGCTGCTCACCGTATAGATCGCCTGCGAAATCAAACAGGTGGCTCTCGATGTTCGGGGCATTCTCGCCGAACATGGGGCGCACCCCCAGCGACGCGACACCGCGATAGCTGCCCTTGTGTGGCCCGGTCAGCACATCAACCAGCACCGCATAGACGCCCAGCCGTGGCAGGGCCAGCCCGTCCAGCGCCATGTTGGCGGTGGGATAGCCCAGCTCTCGCCCGCGCTTTGCGCCGTGCAGCACCGGCCCCTCGATGCGGTGCCAGTGGCCCAGCATGCGCTCGGCATCGCGCGGCCGACCCTCTGCCAGCGCGGCACGGATCGCGGTCGAGCTTGCGGCGGTGTCGCCCGCCCCGATCAGCGGAACCGTGGTGACGCCGAACCCCAGCGCCTGCCCCAGCGCGGACAGGCCCGGCGCATCGCCCGCCCGGTCGCGGCCAAAGCGGAAATCCGCCCCGACAGCGACATGGGCGACGCCCAGGCCCTCGGCCAGAACCTCGCGCGCAAAGGCATCGGGCGTCAGGCCGGCAAGCACGGGGCCGAAGGGCAGTTCGTACAGATGCTCGATCCCCAGCCGGGCCAGCCGGTTTGCGCGCGACACCGCGTTCATCAGCCGGAACGGCGTGGGTGTCTCGCCCCGGAGGGCGGCGAAATATTCGCGCGGGTGGGGCTCGAAGGTGACGACCCCCAGCGGGCGGCCGGGGCAAGCCCGCCGGGCGGCGTCGATCACCGCGCGATGTCCGACATGGACGCCGTCGAAATTGCCCATCGCCACGGTCGCGCCGCGGGCGCTGGCCGGCAGGCCGCGCCAGTCGCGGTGGATGTGCAGAACCGGGTTCTGCGGCGCATGACGGTCGGAGGTGGTCGGCATCGGCGGCCCTTTGGGGGCCTGGCCCCTCAGTCGAACTTGCGGCTTGGCGCCAGAACCACCGCCTCGCCCTTGAGCACGACGGTATCGCCCACCAGGCAGCGGGTGGCAAGGGTGACGCGGCGACGCGCGTGGTCGATGGACTCGACCGTCACCTCGACCCGGACCAGGTCACCGGGGCGCACGGGGGCCATGAACTTCAGCGTCTGGCCCAGATAGACGGTGCCGTGGCCGGGCAGTTGCTCGCCGATCACCGCGCTGACCAGCCCGGCAGTCAGCATGCCGTGGGCGATGCGCCCTTCGAAAATGGTGTCGCGCGCATAGTCGTCGTCCAGATGCACCGGGTTGCGGTCGGTCGAGACCTGCGCGAACAGTTCGATGTCGTGGTCGGTAATGCGCTTTTGCAGCGAGCGCATCATCCCCACCTCGAGATCCTCGATGACGATCGTTCCGCGCGGCTGGTTGTCGAGCATCATGGCAGGTCCCTGGTTGCTGCAGCGCCGCATATCAAATGCGAAGCCTTCGCGCAACAAACTAACACATGCCTTGGCCAAGAAGATAGAATGTTACGCGACGCCCGCGGTGCCGGTCAGCGCAGGCGCCCTATGGCCAGCGTCGGCACGATGCCCTGCGCGCGCGTCCAGTCGGCCAGCCGCGCAGGGTCGGGGCGTTCCACGTCCCCGCCCAGGTGGTCCGCCGCCAGTCCCCCTGTCACGAACAGCGAATCGATGCCCTGCGCGACCGCCCCCGCGATGTCGGTGCCGATCCCGTCGCCGATGGCCAGTTCGCGCGCGGCATGGCTGTCCAGCCGGCGCCGCGCAAGGTCATAGATCGGCGCGTGCGGCTTGCCGAAATACAGCACCTCGCCGCCCATCTCTGCGTAAAGCTGCGCGATGGCGCCCGCGCAATAGATGCGGGTCTCGCCCAGGTCGACCACAAGGTCGGGGTTCGCGCACAGCATCGGCAGGCCGCGGGCCAGCGCCGCCTCAAGACGGGCGCGGTAATCCTCGGGGACATCCACCATCTCGTCGAACGGGCCGGTCGCCACGATGCCCTGCGCCCGCTCCAGATCCACGCGGCGGATGGCGGTCGCGCGCGGGTCCGCCGTCTCGGTGAAAAAGCCCGTGTCCTTGTCGGGCCCCAGGTGCCACACGTCCTGACCGATGCGGCCGGACAGCATCGCGTCCTGCGCGGCGTCGCCCGACGTCACGATCACGTCCCACGCCGCGCGGGGCACGCCCATGCGGTCGATCTGCGCCTGCACCAGCGCCGCGGGGCGCGGCGCGTTGGTCATCAGCGCGACCCTGCCCCCGCCCTGCCGATAGCGGACCAGCGCGTCCGTCGCGGCGGGATAGAAGCGTTGGCCGTTGTGCACGCAGCCCCACAGGTCGCAAAACAGCACGTCATAGTCTGCGGCGACCTGATCGAGGCTTTCGATGATGCGGGTCATGGCGGCGTCCTTGGGCTGGGCGTGACATGGAACCGCCCAGAGGCCGCAGCCTCCGGGCGGGACAGATGCGGCGGCGCGGCCGCAGCGGCGGGATCAGACCTTCAGCGCGGGGATGATCTGCTTCTTGCGGCTGATGATGCCCGGCAGCACGACGCTGTCGCCCGTCACCGGCACGCCGAACGAGGTTTCGGCCACGCGGCGGACGAAGTCGTTGGGGACCAGCAGGGTCGATTGCTCGTTCAGGATGTCCACGACGAACAGCATCACCTCGTCGGCGCCATCCTCGGCGGCGACGCCGGGCATGGCGGCCATCAGCTGCGCCTTGCGGTCCAGCAGCACCTGCGGCGCGGTGGTTTCCAGCACGGAAATCCGCATCCGCTTGCCGCCCAGCTCGTATTCCTTGCTGTCCATGCGCAGCAGGGCATCGTCGCCGAAGGCCGAGACATCGGATTTCGCGGTGAACATCTCGGTCGCAAACGACGGAATCGCGATCTCCAGGTCGCGGGCCAGCTTTTCGGCGACCCAGCGGTCATGCGGAGTGGTGGTGGGCGAGCGGAACTCCATCGTGTCCGACAGGATGCAGGTCAGCATCACGCCCTTAACCCAACGCGGCGCACGCTCGAGGTCGTCGCCGATCAGGTCGTGCATGATCGTCGCCGTGCAGGCCAGCGGCCGCACGGTGATGTTGATGGGCGTGCGGGTCTTGATGCCGCCGGCCAGCAGGTGATGGTCGATGATCTCGATCACCTCGGCATCGTTGATCGACGCGGGCAGCTCGGCGGGGTTGTTGGTGTCCACGATCACGCACGGGTCGCCCGCGGCCACGTCGGTGATGATCTCGGGCAGGTCGACCCCCCACTTGCCCAGCATCCACATGGCCTCGGTGTTGGGGGTCCCCTGCAGGACGGCCTTGGCCGGGGTCTTGCGGACATCCGACAGGTACCACGCCCAGATCAGCGGCGAGCCGGTGGAGTCGGTGTCGGGGGCCTTGTGGCCGAAAACCTGGATCATGGACGGACCTTTGCAAGCGGATGGCGAACTCGGGCGCGTTATAGGGGGCGGCCCGGTGCTTGTCTATTCGGCGCGGGAAAGGGTCGGGGCCCGCGCCTCAGCCGTCGGCCGGCGGGGTCTGCTGGTGCTGGATCAGCCGCCAGCCGTCGCGCTGCAGCACCCAGGTCGAGGTGCAGATCGCCACCCGCGTCGATCCGTCCGTGCGGCTGGCCGAGGCGCGATAGCCCAGCACGACGCAGTCCTCTCCCTCGGTCGCGTGGCGATCGGTCATCACGACGGCGGTCCAGCGCGGCGCGGTGTCCATGGCGGCCAGGACCGCCCGGCCCTGCATCACGCCCCGCGCCGTGGCCACGACGCAGGCCGGGTGCATGTTGCGGCGCGCCTCGGCCGGTCCCATCGTCCACCAGCCCTCCTCGTCGGCCCAGCGTTCCTCGGTCAGGCTCATGGATCGGTCCTCTCGATGGTCCAGCCGTCCCTTTCGAGCAGCCGCAGCACGCCATTGTCGCCCGGCAGGTGCAATGCGCCGAACGCCGCCACCACGCCCTTGCCGCGCCCGGCCGCGTCCACCGCAGCCCCGGTCAGCGGACCGATCCAGCGGCGGTTGCGGGCGTCCATCAACTGATCCTGCGCCAGCCGCAACTGCTCGTCCACCGCGGCGCGGTCCAGCCCCGAGGTGGCATAGGCGTCGATGCGCCCGAACTCCCAGATGCGCCAGACATCGCCGGCGAAATAGGCCTCGGTCGTGGTGGCGGCGTAGTCGTCGGCCTGACGCGCAGCCGGCAGAGCGGCGCGGATCATGTCGTTTTCCTGCGCGTCGGTCAGTCCCGAAAAGACGCCGAACAGCGTGTCCCAGGGCTCCAGGGCGCGCACCGGCACGTCCGCGTCCTGTGCTGCGGCGATCAGCAGATGGTCCAGGCCCCCGGTCTCGCCCGCCGTGCGGACCTGCCGCACCATGCAGGGCGACAGGCCCAGCATCATCGAGACGTACCAGGGTCGCATCCGGCTTGCCAGGATCGGCGGGATGCCGCGGTCCCCCAGCGCCGCAGAGAGCATCCCCCAATCGCGCGGACCCAGCCGTTCCGGCAGCGTCGGCCCCCGGGCATCCATGATCAGCGACGGGTCGGCCGCGAGTGCATCCGACAGGCGCGCCTCCTCGTCGGGTCCGGCCTCCACCAGCAGCGCATCGGCGGCGGCGACCAGGGGGGCCAGCCGCTCGACCGTGTCCAGATGGCGCGGGTCGGCAAAGTGATACGTGCCCACGATGTCGATCCGCGCCGACCCCCGCGTGGCCCGCCAGTGAAGGCCGTTCGCGTACGGAACCCTTGCCACCGCCGCATCAAGGGCCGCGACCTGATCGGGGGCGAGCGTCGGAAACAGGTTGCGCCCGGCGCACCCCGCGGCCGCCACCGGCGTCGTACATGCGACCAGAACGACCAGCACCGCGGCGGCCCGCAGCCGCCCCCAGAACGACCATGCGGTTTCGGAACGGACGGCCAGTGTCATGGGATGCCCCTGCGCAGCGCAGGACCAGAATGTCGCCGCCGGCCCGCGGGGACAAGGCCCGATGGGGCAGCGGCCTGCAGACACCGGCGAGAGAGGAAAGATGGAGCGCCTGAAAGCCGCGCCGCTTTCCCCCCAGGCGCAGGACGCTGAGGCCCTTGTCCCTGCGGTGCTCGACAAGGATGCCTGCCGGGGTGCCGACATCGGGGATGGACATGGATTGCAGTTTTCGTCGAAGACCTTGCTCGGCGCAGGGCAGCCCATCCTTTTCAATGTATCGAAGCGCAAGACGATCCTGCCACGAGCTTTTTCCTCCGGCTGCGTCCCGTATCCGCCGCCCCGAGAGGACGGACCATGAAGACGGCACGTCTGACAAAGGAACAGATCAGCGGCATCCTGCGGGAGCATGGCCGGATCTCGGCGAAGTCCGAGGTCCGGCCATGCTCCCGGTTCCGGCATGCGCGACAGGATGGTCCCACCAAAGAAGGTGGCGGCGGAATGATGAGACCCGACGAGTCCCCCCCGATCTTCGTGCCGCTCACGGTCCGCAAGCAGAACGGGCGGCCGAAGATCATGCCGCCCGCCACCTGTCTGCCCCGCGAAGACCGGACGCAGGATCCGCATGTCCTGCGCGCCATCAACCGGGCGCGGGACATGCGGCGACGCATGAAAGCTGGCGAATTCAACAGGGTCACCGATCTGGCGAAAGCCGTGGGCTTGCCGAACGCCATGTCAGCCGACAGCTGCGGCTCGCCCATCTCGCGCCGGGGGTCCTCAAGCGCTTGGTCTGCAGGCGCGAGGTGCCCGCCGTGACCCTGTTGACACTGACCGATGTCGCGGCCCTGCCTTGGCACGAACAGCCGGGGCGGGCGTTCGACTGACGTCCACCCCGGACAGATGCGGCTCACGAGCCGGACCTGATGCATTTCAGCGAGCAATGATCCGTTCTTGTGGTAATCAGGATCCATGGTCCGTGATTATTCTGCCCTGTTCCCCGGAAGTTCTGCGCCGGCCCGCCGCGAACCCACTCCCTTGGAGCGGCTGGGCTGGGGACCGGTCTTTGCCCGGCAGATTGACGCGGACGCGCTGGCCGAAACGCCCCCCGTCCGCGTCGTCGCCGTGCATCGCAGCGGTTTGCAGGTGGCGGGCGACGGTATCGACGAGATGATTCCGCCCGGGCCCGAGGCCACGGTGGGCGACTGGTTGCTTCTGGACCGCGCGCGTCCGCGGTCGAGCCGCGTGCTGGACCGCAACAGCCTGATCAAGCGCCGCGCGCCGGGCACGGGCCGCGCGGTGCAGCTGATCGCCGCGAATATCGACACGGTCTTCATCGTCACCTCCTGCAACCAGGATTTCAACGTCGCCCGGCTGGAGCGCTACGTCGCGCTCGCCTTCGACGCCGGGATCGAACCGGTGATCGTGCTGACCAAGGCCGATCTGGCTGAGGACACCGCGCCCTATGTCGAAGCGGCCCGGAAGGTGTCTGATCGGGCACCGGTGGTGGCGCTCGACGCCCGCGGCGCGGAACCGGTGCTGGCGCTGGCCGACTGGTGCAAGCCCGGCCGCACCGTCGCCTTTCTCGGCTCCTCCGGCGTCGGAAAGTCCACGCTCGCCAACGCGCTCCTTGGCGCGCATGCGATCGCCACTCAGGGCATCCGCGAGGACGACGCGAAGGGCCGGCACACCACGACCCGGCGGGAGTTGCATGCGACCCCTGGCGGCTGCCTTGTCCTCGACACCCCGGGCATGCGGGAGTTGCAGCTGACCGACGCCGCGACAGGCATTGCCGACGTGTTCGAGGATATCGAAGCGCTGGCCGCCCGCTGCCGCTTCTCGGATTGCCACCATGAAACCGAGCCGGGCTGCGCCATCCAGACCGCCATCGAGGACGGCAGTCTCGACCCCACCCGTCTTGCGCGCTGGCGCAAGCTCCAGGCGGAGGACGCCTTCAACTCTGCCACCCTGGCAGAGCGCCGCGAAAATGACCGCGCCTTCGGAAAACTGGTGCGCAGCGTGGTAAAGGCGCAATCGGCCCGCGGGTCCTGACTGGCCCAGGTGCCGAGCCGACAGAACTGTTGCGTTACAGCCTCGACCGGCGTCAGCCACCGCCACCGCTACGCGCCATGCGGCCAGCGCACCCAGCGGCTGCGCCTCTGGCGTGTTGCGGCTCTGTTCGCGTTGAGAGCGAGGGAAACAAGGCGCGAAGTTTTGGCGCGATTGAACCTCATGACATTGGAAAGGCGCGAGAATTTCAGACCGAACCGAAATCGGCGAGGATCGCCCGAACAGAGACGGAGCACCGTTCAGAACTCGGAACGGCCCTGGCGCGCAGCCTCGAAGGTTCGCATGGAGGAGGCGAAGACGTTGGAAAACAGGACTGTTTTCCCCTCACTGGGCGCCTGTCCGTGTGCGCAACAGGGATAATGGCGGAGGCGGTGGCCGCCAAAGGGTGTTCTGCCGGGGTCCCGTAGCGTCCCGAAAGGTACTGAATTCTCGGATGGTTAGACACTGACATTGTCCAGCACGGTCTTGCGAAGACTCGTGCAGTCTACTATTTCGAGGGGGACACGGAGGGGGACAGGTGAAATGGCCGATGAAGCGACAGCCGCGGAAGCGCAGCCCTCGCCGGCCGTCGGCGGTCGCTCGGGACGCCCTCTCTCGGCGGCGTTCGTCCGTACGGTGACGGCGCCGGGGAAGTACCACGACGGCGGCGGCCTCGGCCTTCTGCTGCGCGTCGAGCCGACCGGCTCGAAGCGCTGGGTGCAGCGGCTGACCATCGGCCACCGCCGCCGCGAGATCGGCCTCGGATCGCCGCCGGTGGTGACGCTGGCGATGGCGCGCGAGGCGGCGCTGGCGAACGCCCGTCTCGCCCGCGATGGCGTGGACCCCGTCGGGGAGCGCCGTCGTGCCCGGGAGACGCTGAGCTTCGCTCAGGCCGTGGACCGCCACCTCTCCTCAAAGCTGGACGAGTTCAGCAACGCCAAGCATCGCGCTCAGTGGCGCAGCACCCTCGACAGCTACGCTGGGCCTGTAATCGGCGCTCTGCCGGTGGCTCAGATCGCCGTCGCCGACGTTCTGAGGGTGCTGCAGCCGATCTGGGCGACGAGGACTGAAACCGCCTCGCGCCTGCGCGGGCGCATCGAGGCCGTCCTGTCTTGGGCGACGGTCGCCGGCCACCGCACCGGCGACAATCCCGCGCGGTGGAAGGGCAACCTCGATCACCTTCTGCCGAAGCCCGCGAAGATCGCCCGCAGCGGCAACCAGCCCGCGCTGGCGCTCGCGGACACTCCGCGCTGGTTCGCCGCGGTGGCCCAGCGCCCCGGTGCGGCATCGCTGGCGCTGCGCTTCGCCGCGCTCACCGCTGCCCGCTCGGGTGAGGTCAGGGGCGCGCTGTGGTCGGAGATCGACCCTGAGGCGCGGGTCTGGACCGTCCCTGCCGAGCGGATGAAGGCTGGCCGAGCCCACCGCGTTCCGCTCACCGCCCCCGCGCTGGCGATCATCGAGGCGGCGCGCTCTCTCCCGGCCGGCAGGGCGCCGCTCATCTTCCCCGCCCCGTCGGGCGTCGCCCTGTCCGACATGGCCCTGTCTGCGGTCATGCGCCGCGTCCACGCCGCAGCGACCACCGACGGCGATCCGGGCTTCGTCGACCCTCGCTCGGGCCGCCCCGCGGTGCCGCACGGCCTCCGCAGCACCTTCCGTGACTGGGCAGCCGAGGGCGGCTACGAGCGCGACATGGCCGAGATCGCGCTTGCCCATACCGTCGGCAGCGCGGTCGAGCGCGCCTACCGCCGCAGCGACATGCTTGAGCGCCGCCGGTCGATGATGTCGGCGTGGGCGGGCCTCCTGACCGGCGCACCCTCCACCGCCGCTGCGGTGCCGCTGCGGGGGCGGCAGTGACGCCGCCCAAGCGCCCTCGCGGGCGCCCGCCGAAGGCGCTTGGCGCCAACCCTTACGATGCGCCGGCTGTCCCCCGCGCGGCCCGCACCGCGCTCGTCGAGGCGCTGGTCAAGGCCCCCGCCCCGCGCGGCGGCGTTCGCCCGGCGGCGGCGCTGGCGGAGGCGACGCCCGACTGGCCGCGCTACCGCAGCGCCGACGGCGCCCCTCACAGGAACGCTGACGGGCTCGAAAGGGAGGCGGTCGAGCGGAAGGCGGTCGAGCGGTGGCTGCGGCGCCAGCCCGACCTTCACTGGCTGGCCGCCATCGAGGCGCGGCAGCGCGACAGCGATGCGGTTCGCTCCTTCGGCGCCGTCCACCAGCGCGTGGCGCAGGCATTGGAGGCGTTCGCCGCCGACCCTCAGTCCGAGACGGCGCTCGCCGGCGCAGCGCGCTCGGTGGCGCTGCTGCCGCCCGATCCAGCGCCGCCGGTCGGTCAGCGGCGCCTCGCCCCCGACCCGGAGCGGCTGACGGAGGAACGGCTGCTCGCCGCCGTCGGCGATCCCGCCGCTCTGGCCGTCCTCGCGCCGGTGGCGCTCACCCTCGCCGCCGACTGCCGCCGCGTCGCCGACGAGGTCGAGAAGTGGCGCGCGGAGAACGCCATCGGCGGGGGCCGCGCCGCTGTCGCCCGCGATGTGGCCCGCGTGGTCGCAGCGTTCTTCGACGCAGCGGGCATGGGCGAGCGCGTCCGGTTCGCCCGCGACAACAGTGGCAAGGGCGACAGGAGGGGGCCGGCCAACGCCTACTGCTCTGCGACAGCGGCGGCCTTGGCGGCGCTCGATCTGGGAGGCGAGGAGAGCGGCGTCTGGGTCCGCTCTGCGGCGGAAGTCTGCAGCGAGAGGGCCGCCGCCGCTGGTGCTGCCAAGGCCGTGTCCTCAGAAAGTTGACAACTGATTTCAGCGGCTTGCCCGGCGCGCGGATTAAAGTCGCAGTGTGGGCGTAAAGGGCCGCCGGCCTGCGCGCTACCTTGCAGGACATGAACAGCCTCAAGGAGACAACCTCAATGACGACCGACCGCTTTCTTCGGATGCCGCAGGTGCGGGAGCGCGTCGCTCTCAGCAAGGCGGCGATCTATCGCAAGATCGGAAAGGGCGAGTTCCCGCCCCCCGTGAAGCTGGGCGAACGCGTCTCCGCGTGGCCGGAGAGTGCTATCCAGCGCTGGATGGAGGAGCGCATCGCCGCTCGCATCGCCGCCTGAGTGCTATCGCCACCGCCACCCGCGGCGGCGGTCCAGAAGACCCCCACCCCCTGAACTGAACGGCTCGCGAGCGCGGACAGCGCCCCCGAGCAAGCAACGGGCGCGGGAAGCCGCGCCCCGGGATGAACCCGAGGCGCGCCGTCGCCAGTGCTGTTGAAGGAGGAAACGTGCCTCCCCCAAAATAGCGCCGACGGTGCCCTCCATCAAGCCCTTCAGGGGCAAAGGAAACACCATGGCAACCTTGCCGAAAAACGTTCTTACGGGGGCAGAGCCCCCCTCCGACGGTCACCTGCGGGCCGCGTTGGCGATCCTCGCTCAGGCATCCGCTGCTGTCGTGTCCGGCCGCAGGCGCTACACCGAAGCCTCCTTTGGCGGCAACCTCGGGATGGAGGACCTCCTGTTCTTCGCGCTGGTCGTCGTCGCCACCGGGCGCAAGGGCGCTCCCTCCGACCCTGCGGACTGCCGGGCCGCAGTCATCGAGGCCAAGGGCGCCGTCGAGCGCATCCTCGCTCTCAACCTCGACGATCACCAGCGCTCCCTCTTGGCGGCCCGCGCTGCGAAAGGAGGCCGGGCATGACCATGGAGGACGCACAAGAGGCGACCATCGCCGCGAAGGGCACTCCGAAGGAGCCGCCGCGGCCGGAGCGCATCCGCCGCCTCGCCCCCGCCGGCACTCCTCTGGCCTCCCCATCGCCATCGCCATCGGCGGGGGTGGGGCCGACCCCCTCTCCGGCGATCCCGGGGCCGCTCCAGCCGCTGTTCGCCACCGGCGTTGGCGTTCACGGGCAGGCACTGGCCCACCTCGCCTACGCCGATCTGGCCGACCTCGCCTTCGCGGCGAACGTCCCCTGCGTGCCGAAGGAGGACGCAGGTTGGTTCATCCCCAGCGCCCTCGGCGGCGCTGACGCCCGCTCCCACGCGGCGCAGCGCGAGCGCGGCGCGTTCGGGGCGCTGGTGCTCGACATCGACGACGGCGGGCACTCCCTCGACGATGTCGAGAGGGCGGTGCAGGCGGCCGTCGGCGAGGGCGTGAACGCCCTGATCTACACGACAAAGAGCGCCACCGCGGTCGCTCCGAAGTGGCGAGCGGTGATCGCCCTTGCGGCGGCGCTGCCGGGAGCGGACTACGCCGAGACGGCGGAGGCGCTGTGCGAACTGATCGAGCAGCGCTCCGGCGGCGCCGTGCGGCCTGACCGGGCAATGTGCCGGGCAGGGCAGATCGCGTTCCTGCCGAACCTGCCCGACGGCGATGCGCCCTTCTACCAACGGCGGCAGACCGGAGGCGACCCCCTCGCCCTCGGCGGCGATCACCCGATCATCGCCCTGCGCGACCGCCGCCGACGCGAGAGGGCCGAGGCTGAGGCCGCAGCCGCAGCCGACCGCGAGCGCCGGCGTGTGGAGAGGGAGGCCAGCGGCACCGCGACGCTGATCGAGCGCTTCAACCGCGCTCACCCCCTGCCCGACCTGCTGCACAGCTACGAGTACCTGAACCGCGACGACGGCAGCCACGGATGGTCGGAGCACTGGCGGTCGCCCTACCAGAAGACCGGCTCCCACGCGACGCAGGTTCGCACCGACGACGCCGGCGGCGAGTACTGGATCAGCCTGAGCGCCAGCGACGCCGGCAAGGGCCTCGGGCGCAAGTGCGCCTCCGGCCGCTGGGGCGACGCCTTCGACCTGTTCGTCCATTACGAGCACGGCGGCAACGAGGCGGCAGCGCGGGAGGCGTGGCAGAAGGCGTGCGACGACGCTCGCCACCGCGAGGCGGCGGAGAAGCTGGCCCGGATCGCCGTCGGTGGGGGAGAGGGCGCCGATGGCGCCGCCCCCACCGACGGCGATCCTGACCCGGCCGTGGTCGAGCGGCTGACGGCGCTGTGCGGTGTCAGGACGGACGACGCCTCCCTCGCCCTCGGCTGGCTTGCGGAGGAGGGCGACCGCCTCGTCCTCTGCGACGACGGCTTCTGGCGGCGCTTCGAGGGCGGCCACTGGCAGCGGCTCGACGACGCCGGCGCCCGAAAGGCGCTGGGGGCCTACCTCCGCGACGTGGGGGCCATGCGGCTCGCGGCGGCGGAGGCGAAGCGCGACGCGGGCGAGATCGGCAAGGAGGTCTTCGAGAAGGTCGAGAAGCTGGAGGCGCACCTCCGCACGTCGGCGAAGCGAAGGGCTGTCTTTGAGCAGGCGAGGGACGAGGCCACGCGGATCGCCGCCGACGCCTTCGACGCGGAGCCGATGCTGTTCGGCCTGCCCGGCGGCCGGGTCGCCGACCTCCGCACGGCGGAAGTGCGGGAAGGGCGGCCGGAGGACCGGATCAGCCTCTCGGCGGCGGAGGGGCCGGCGCCGCAGGGGGTCGTGCCGGAGCGGTGGCTGCGCTTCATCGACCAGATCGCCGACGGGCGGCCGGGGTGGGCGACCTTCCTCCAGCGCCTCGCCGGCTACTGCCTGACGGGGTCGACGAGCGCCAAGGCGTTCTTCTTCCTTCAAGGTGGCGGCGACAACGGCAAGTCCGTCTACCGGGAGGTGCTCAAAGGCCTCCTCGGCAGCTATGCGAAGGTGGTGTCGGTGGAGGTGCTGCTCCGCCCCAAAGGTGGCGGGACGCAGCACCCGACGGGCCTCGCAAGCCTCGCCGGCGCGCGGATGGTGACGGTGACCGAACCGGAGGCCGGCCGGGTCTGGAACGACGCCCTCGTCAAGGACGTGACGGGCGGGGACACCGTCACCGCCCGGCACATGAACCGCGACTTCTTCGACTTCACGCCGAGGGCGACGATCCTCGTCAACAGCAACCCCCGGCCCTCCTTCGCCACCGCCGACGAGGCGATGGTGGGCAGGACGATCCTGATGGAGTTCCGGCGGAAGTTCGAGAAGCACGAGCAGGTGCCCGACTTCCGCAAGCTGCTGCTCGCGGAAGAAGGGCCGGCGATCCTGCGCTGGGCTATCGAAGGCGCTCGCGACTGGCACGCCGCCGGGGGTGGCCGGGAGGGGCTGGTGATCCCCGACGACGTGGCGGCGGCCGGGCGCAGGTATGCCGACGAGGAGGATGTGGTGCGGCAGTTCCTGCTCGACCAGCAGCACCGCAACCCGGAGGGCTGGGCGCCCGGGGCGTTCTTCAAGGCGCCCGACCTCTATCCCGAGTTCGAGCGCTGGGCGAAAGGGGCCGGGATGAAGCCGTGGACGCGGCGGACCTTCGAGAAGGCGCTGTCCGAAGGCGCCGACCGCTACGGCCTCTGCCGGGAGAGGACCGAACACGCGCGCGGCTACACGGTCGAACGGCTGCTCGCCGACGAGGATGCGGAGGGGTCGGAGGAGCCGGACGCTCCTGCCGGCGACGGCGATGCCCGCGTGGTCGGACTGCGGAAGGCGCTCCGGCAGAACCGCGGCGGCGCACCGGACAACCCCGCGAAGCGCCGACGGTGCCGTGCTCCGAAAGGAGAGGACGAGGGCGGCGGCGCAGGCGGGCGGCAGCGATGAGCGCCGCTGTGGGGTGGCTGCCGGCGGCAGAGGCGAGGGCGCGGCGGAGCGACACCGCTCTCCTCCGCTTCCTTCTCACCGCCCGGCTCGCGGAGCCGGAGCGGTGGGAGATCGGGGAGCGCCACCGGCTGGGGGCGCTGTACGACGCCTACCGGCGGTGGTGGGACCGCGCCGGCGGCGACCCTGAGGAGGCGCTTACGATGAGGGAGTTCAGCCGGAAGATCGGCGGCTGGCGCGGGCGCCGCTACGGCCTCGCGCCGCAGCGTGGGCGCAGGAGCGGCGGCGGCTTCGTCGTCCGGTGGCACGCCCCTCCGCCGCCGCTGGCGGTGGTGCGGTGATCGCCAACGGGGGTCTGCTGCCGATGGCGCTGACCAAGGCCCTTTCTGGCGCCCCGCCGGAGGGGGCCTTCCGCTGTCCGGGGATCGCCGGCGGGGGTCGCAGACAAGGTCTGAAAACGACATCGCCGGTGTCGTTTTCAGACTACAAAAGGAAGAAAACCCCCCTGAAAATCCTGACACTTGCGGCGCCCGCAAGTGTCAGCAAGTGTCAGGATCGGCCCCTAAGTGTCAGGCTTAGCGCCCCCTAGGGGTAGGGTGCGACCTTTCGGGGAACGCCGTCGACGGGGGGAAAGGGGCGTCGGCTGACACTTCGAGTGTCAGCCACGCCCTGAGTGTCAGGCTAAGTGTCAGGAGTTTTTCCCTTGATCGTCAACGGGTTATTGCTGCGGCTGACACTCTGACACTTCTTTCTCTATTGAATAGCAGTGTAGAGAGAGAGAGAGAAGAACGTAAAGAGAACATCCCCTGTACGCCCCTATAGACCCCCTATGTATTCTCTAGGGCGCCATAGGGGGGCGATTTAAGTGTCAGGAGTGTCAGGATTGCACAATGACATCGCAGCCGCCCCCTCAGCCCCGCCGGTGGCGATCCGCCGCGCGGTCCTCGCCTACAGCAGGAGGTATCCCCCAATGACGTACTGCCGGCCTCTCGACAGCGCCTCCTCGCCCGCTCGCGGCTGGCCCCTGCCGCGCCGCGCCGCGGAGGAGATCATCCCTGTCCTCTACGCGCCGCGGTGGCGATGGCCGCTCATGCCCGCGCGCCGGGAGCAGCCGCTCGACCTCCTCGGGGTCTTCCCCTGCGGCCGGCCGCTGTCGCCGTACGACGCTGCAGCGATGCCGTCGCCGCTGCGGCACCTGCCGCCGGCGGCGGTCATCGCCGCCCTCGCCGTCGTGGACGGCCTGCTGCCGCCGCTCGTCCTCGGCGACGGAGGGCCGCAGCCGCCGCCGTTCAGGGTCGCTCTGTTCGGCCCGGGCGCTGGCGCTGTGAAGGCCGCCGTGCGGCGTCTCGGTCTGCCGCTGCCGTCCGACCGCATCCTCCACGCCTTCGCCGTCCGTGGCGACCCCGAGCCCGGAGAGAGCGCTCTGCCGCCCGGCTTCTGGCCCGTCCTCTGCGGGGCGCACCTCGTCCGGCCGCAGCCCGACGTCGGCGACGGGGCAGCGGGAGCCGACGCCGACACGCTCTCAGGCTTCCTGAGAGGCGGTGATGCCTCTCCGGCGCGCCTCTGGGCTCCCCTGCGCGACGACGAGGCCCCGCTGCTCGCCCAGCGGCTCCTCTCTCTGCCGCGGCCACTGCTTGAGGTCGTAGCGGCGCTCCCGTCGCACCCGCGCAGCGGAGAGATAGCGAGGATGTTCGCCGATGGCGCCCCCGAGCGTTGGCCGCTGCTGCCGCCAGCGGCGCTCACCGCAGCGCCGGCGTTGCCGTTCCTGAGTGACCGCCTGCTGTGGCTGCTGCGCGCCGTCGAGGTGGCCTCGGAGGGCTGCCTGCGCGGCCGCACCGACCTTTACCTGCTGGATGCCGCCCACGGGCGATGCTGGGCGCTCTGGGGCGACCTCGTGGCCTTCCACGCGAGGGTGCGCCCCCGCGCCCCCACGGTGGCGCTCAGGGCCGCTGCCACGATCCTCTGCCGCCGCCCTGTCACCGTCGGCCGCACCACCTGCGGCGCCACCGGGGCGACCGAGGAGGACCTGAGCGCCCTCGCGGCCGCCGGCTGGCTGGCGCGCCCCGAGCGCGAGGGCGCGCGGTGGCGGGTGCCTGAGAGCATCCTCTCCCTGCCGACGGTCGCGCCCCCCAGGCTGAACGGCCGCCTCCCGCTGCCGCCGGTGGCGATCCACCTCCGGCCTTCGGAATGACCGCAGCGGTGCTGGGAGGGGCATGTGACGGCGGTCTCGACCCCGCCGGCAGAAGACAGCAGGTCGGCACCAGAGCGGCCCTGAGCGGCTCTGAACGCCCTATGGCCGTTCCGCGTCCGCGGCCGGGTCTTCCGTCTGCGCTCGCGCATCGGCCCTCGCCGCCGGGCGGGGGAACAGCGCCCGCCAGAGAGCGTCACGCACCTCCTCCCGTTCGAGCGCCTGAATGAGAGGGTCTTCCGGGTCGATGTAGCGCAGCGGCTCCTTGCGTCGCTTCTTCACGGTTCTGGCCCTCCCCCTACGCCGCCACGGCGACGATCTGACAGAGGATGCGCCCCCGGTGGTTCTGCCGTCAACGGCGTGGCAGTGCGCCTCCGCCCACACGACGGCGATCCCGCGCGCCTCAGTGGAGCGCCCATCACCGCTCCGGCGGCTCGCCCCCACTGCTGGCTAAGTGCTGCCGCTCGGCCAGCCGGAGGCGCTCCTGTTCGCGCAGTTCTGCGTTGAGGTGCCTGAGCAGCGCCTCTCTCCTGACCGGCCCCTCGGACCAGCCCTCGACGAACTGCTTCACCTTCTCCCGGCCCTCGTCCGACAACTGCGGCGAACCCCACGGTGTGCCGATCCGGCGGCGGCGAAAGAACTCCATCGGCAGACCTCCTGAGTGACCTTTACGAGGTCTGAGGGGGACGAAAAGGGGGACACCAAGCGCCATGTGACCAAATCTTGTAACCGTTTCAGCCGCTTGGAAAAGAAAGCTGGCGGAGGCGGTGGGATTCGAACCCACGGTGGGCTTTCACCCACGTCGGTTTTCAAGACCGGTGCATTAAACCACTCTGCCACGCCTCCGGGCGGGACTGACTAGCGCGGTGGGCTGGCGCGGGCAAGGGCCGCCGTTTGGCCAAGGCGACAAGGCAGGCGGCCCGCCGCCCTTCGACAGATCTGCGCGGGGCGCTGGCCTTATTGCGTTGCACAGGGACACGCGTGGCCCAAAAGCGTGAGGCCCGCGACATCCGGGACGGCGCGCTGACGGCCCGGGACCGCACGCGTGCGGGGGCATGGGCCTTGCGGGATGCCGTGCCTGGTCTCGGCACCGCGGCATGATCGCCCTGCCATCCCCCGGTCCCGGCGCCGACATCACGTCGGGCGCCCCTGCCCCGGCACGCGGCCTTGAATTCTGTGCCGCAAGCGCGCAGATTGCGCGCGTTCGCCCTTGGGCGGAGTCAGCAGGTGACCGGGCCCCTCTGGCGGATGTGGCGGCACGTTCGTGATGTCGGCACTGTATTCCCTTCCAGCCGCCTGGACAGTCTTCATGTCACACGCAACGGACGCATCGGTCGCGGAACGGCGCACCATGCTGCAATATTTCAAATGGGCCTTCATCGTGACGGGCGTGGGGCTGGTGCTTGGCGCCATCCTGGGCTGGCGCACCACGGGCACCTTCGGCGGAACGCTGACGATCTTCTTCATCTGCCTGGTCCTGGCGGTGCTGGAAATCTCGCTGTCCTTCGACAATGCGATCGTCAACGCCAACAAGCTCAAGGACATGACGCCCGTCTGGCAACGGCGCTTCCTGACCTGGGGCATCCTCATCGCGGTCTTCGGGATGCGGATCGTGTTTCCGCTGCTGATCGTGGTGATCGCGGCCGACATCGGGCCGTGGCAGGCCATGGTGCTGGCCGCCGCGCGACCCGAGGAATACGCGGCGATCATGCACGAAGCGCACCTGCCCATCGCAGCCTATGGCGGCACGTTCCTGATGATGGTGGGCCTCAGCTTCTTTTTCGACCACGAAAAGGACGTGCACTGGGTGCGCTGGCTGGAAAGCCACATGCAGCGCTATGCCACCATCCGCGGGATCGAGGTGGCAGTCGTGCTGATGATCATCCTGGCCTTCTCGCGCTTTCTCGAGCCGGCCGAATGGCAGGTGTTCTTCACCGCGGCGATCTGGGGCCTGCTGACCTTCCTGCTGGTCGAGGTTCTGGGGGGCTTGCTGGACAGCGCCCAGGACATCCGCGCGGCGGGTGCCCAGGGGGGCCTGGGCGCGTTCCTGTACCTCGAGGTGCTGGACGCCTCGTTCAGCTTCGACGGGGTGATCGGGGCGTTCGCGCTGACCAACAACCTGTTCATCATCGCCATCGGCCTGGGGATCGGCGCGATGTATGTGCGCTCGATGACCATCATGCTGGTCGAAAAGGGCACGCTGACCCAGTACCGCTATCTGGAACACGGTGCGTTCTGGGCGATCATCGCGCTGTCCGTGATCATGTACCTTCAGTCGCTGGTCCACATCCCCGAGGTCATCACCGGCCTGGGCGGCGCGGCCCTGATCGGCGTGTCGCTGTGGTCGTCGGTCCGCTGGAACCGGCGCGAGGCCAACGCCCAGACCGACGCCTGAGGGCTGCCGATGCGCCGCCCGCATCAGGGCGGATGCGCCGGCCGCGGCCTGCCCCGCGGCCGGTCCGATCAAGGGCATCGCCGCGGGCCGGCGGCGGACGCGCCCACCAGCGCGCCTTGACAAAGCCATCGACGCGCAGCTCGCCTGTCGCAGCGCCGGTCAGGCTGTGGACCGTTCGGTGTGCAACGTCGGATCGCCGCGGCGTCCACGGGGCTGCCGCAAGGGGACGCGGGCCAGCGCCACGACCGGCGCAGGGCAGCACCCGAAGGCGGCGCCCGCCCCGCCGTCACGGATCACCCCAGCGCATACCCCGTGCCGCGCACGGTGCGGACGGGATTGTCGCCGCCCTGGGCCATCAGGACCTTGCGCAGCCGGCCGACGTGCACGTCGATGGTGCGGCTGTCGACGTAGATGTCGCGCCCCCAGACCCGGTCCAGCAACTGCTCACGCGTCCAGACCCTGCCCGGCTTTTCCATCAGCGTGGAGAGCAGCCGGAACTCGGTCGGGCCCAGGTGCAGGGGGTGGCCGGCCCGGAACACGCGGTGTTCGGACGCGTCCAGCACGATGTCGCCCCAGGACAGCCGTTCGCCCATCGTCGCCGGCCGGGTGCGGCGCAGCTGCGTGCGCAGGCGCGCCATCAGCTCGACCACGGAATAGGGCTTGACGACATAGTCGTCGGCTCCGGTTTCCAGTCCGCGCACGCGGTCGGATTCGTCGGACCGCGCCGACAGCATGATGATGGGGATGGTGCGGGTCGCAGGATCGGCCTTGACCCGCCGGCAGACCTCGATCCCCGACACGTTGGGCAGCATCCAGTCCAGCACGATCAGGTCGGGGTTCTCCTCGGCGACCAGCAACAGCGCCTCGTCGCCTGTCTCGGCCATGACGACGCCGAAGCCCTCGGCCTCCAGATTGTACTTCAGGACCTCGCGCTGCGCGCCCTCGTCCTCGACCACCAGAACACAGGGTTGGTGCGACGCCGTCATCCTCAGGCCTCCGCGCTTGCCGTCACACTGTCGCTTTTCGGACGGGGCTCGTCCGGCAGCTCGCCCTCGACCAGATACAGCACCTGCTCGGCGATGGATGTCGCGTGATCGCCCATCCGTTCAAGGTTCTTGGCGATGAAATGCAGGTGCATGCAGGCCGTGATGTTGCGCGGGTCCTCCATCATGTAGGTGAGGAACTCGCGGAACAGCGCGTTGTACATCTGATCCACCTCGAGGTCGCGGGCGCGCACATCGGCGGCCAGTGCGGCATCGCGGTGGACATAGCTGTCCAGCGCGTCCTTCAGCATCGTCTCGACCGTCTGGGCCATGCGGCGCAGCGCCATGCCGGCGCCCTCGACCACGGCCATGTGGGCCAGCACATGGGTGCGCTTGGCGATGTTCTTGGCATAGTCCCCCACGCGCTCGAGGCTGCCGGCGATCTTCATCACCGTCAGCACCAGCCTCAGGTCGGTGGCGCGGGGGGCGCGCAGCGCGATCAGGCGCGCCGCCTCCTCGTTGATCTGGACCTCCAGCTCGTCGATGCCGCGATCCCGGCGGCGGACGTCCTCGGCCAGTTCCTCGTCGCGGGTTTCAAGCGCCAGGCCGGCATCGGCGATCGCGCTTTCCACCATGCCGCCCATCTTGACCACCAGCGCCTGGACGGTCTCCAGGTCGCGGTCGAATACCGACATGATGTGCTTTTCGCCGATCATGGACAATTCCCCCTGTTGCGATGACGCGGATCAGCCGATTCGGCCGGAAATATAGCTTTCCGTCCGCGGGTCCTGCGGGCGGGTGAAAATGTCGTCGGTCGAGCCGTACTCGACCAGGTTGCCCAGGTGGAAGAAGGCCGTCTTCTGGCTGACCCGCGCCGCCTGCTGCATCGAATGCGTGACGATCACCACCGAGAACGTCTCGCGCAACTCGTCGATCAGCTCCTCGACCTGGGCGGTGGCGATGGGGTCCAGCGCCGAGCAGGGCTCGTCCATCAGCAGCACCTCGGGCGCGGTCGCCACGGCCCGCGCGATGCACAGGCGCTGCTGCTGGCCGCCCGACAGGCCGGTGCCGGTTTCCTGCAGCCGGTCCTTGACCTCGTCCCACAGCGCCGCGCCGCGCAGCGCCTTTTCGACGACCACATCCAGTTCGGCCTTGTTGCGCGCCAGCCCGTGGATCTTGGGGCCATAGGCCACGTTGTCGTAGATCGACTTGGGGAACGGGTTGGGCTTTTGAAAGACCATGCCCACGCGGGCGCGCAACTGCACGGGATCGACCCGCCGGTCATAGATGTCGTCGCCGTCCAGCAGCATCCGGCCCGTGACCTTGGCCACGGGAATCGTGTCGTTCATCCGGTTCAGGCAGCGCAGGAAGGTGGACTTGCCGCAGCCCGACGGCCCAATGAAGGCCGTGACGGTCTTGTCCTCAAGATCGACGCTGACGTCCTTGATCGCGTGCTTGTCGCCATACCAGACCTGCACATCGCTGCACTTGAACTTGATGGGCCTTGCCTGCGTGTCCACGGCTCTCTCCGCCAGATACATGTCGTTCATAGTTATGGCTCCCGTGGATGGCTTACCAGCGGCGCTCGAAGCGTCGGCGCAGGTAGATGGCAAGCAGGTTCATGGCCAGCATGAAGGCCAGCAGGACGATGATGGCACCGGACGCGCGTTCAAAGAACGCGGGGTCCGCCCGTTGCGTCCAGTTGAAGACCTGGACCGGCAGGGCCGAGGCGGGGTCGAAGAACCCCTGCGGCGGCGCCGACGGATAGGTGGTGACAAAGGCCACCATGCCGATCAGCATCAGCGGCGCCGTCTCGCCCAGCGCCTGCGCCAGGCCGATGATCGTGCCCGTCAGGATGCCCGGCATGGCCAGCGGCAGGACGTGGTGAAACACCGTCTGCATCCGCGACGCGCCGACGCCCAGCGCGGCGTCGCGGATCGACGGCGGCACCGCGCGCAGCGCCGCGCGGGTCGAGATGATGATCGTGGGCAGCGTCATCAGCGTCAGCACCAGGCCGCCCACGATGGGCGCGGACCGCGGCAGGCCCATGACGTTGATAAACGCGGCCAGGCCCAGGATGCCGAACACGATCGACGGCACCGCCGCCAGGTTCGAGATGTTGACCTCGATCAGGTCGGTCAGCCGGTTCCTGGGCGCGAACTCCTCGAGATAGATCGAGGTGGCGACCCCGATGGGCAGCGCCAGCACCAGCACGATCAGCATCATGTAGAACGACCCGATGATCGCGACCCCCAAGCCCGCGCTTTCCGGCCGCGTGTCAGAGCTGTCGGTGCCGGTGACGAAGTCCCAGTTGAACCGCGTCTGAAGGTCGCCGCGTTCCGCCAGCGCCATCGCCAAGTCGTATTGCGCGACCGAGGTCCTGGCGTCCACCGCCGCCGATTCCCGCGACACCCGGCCCTTGAACATGCCATCGACGCGCGATGTGGTCAGGACCGGCACCTCGACCACCTGCCCCACCAGCGACGGGTCGGCCAGAACCGCCTGGCGCATGTCGGCCCGTCCCTGCGCGGAAAAGAAGCCCTGGATGTCCTTGTCGCCCAGACCCTCGACCACGATGTCGTTGTCGTCCAGATACCGGGCCAGCGAGTCCTGCAGGATCTTGCCGTACGAGGTCGTCAGGACCTTGGCCATCTGCGCGGGGTCGCGGTTGCCCTGCGGATCGACGATGGACGCCTCGATCGTCATCGGGATCTTGGCATAGGTCTGCACGAACGCGCTGGATCCGTCGCGCAGGATGGTGAACAGCAGGAACACCAGCGCCAGCATCGCCACCGCGATCGCCAGGATGCCATACAGGCGGAACCGCTTTTCCGCGGCGTTGCGGCGGCGGGTGCGCGCGTCGGCGATCAGCAGCGACCTGGCCTGCGGCGCCGAGGGTGCGCCGGGTCCCACCGGACGCGGCAGGTTCGAGGGGACATCGGTCATTCGTACTGTTCCCGATATTTGCGCACGATATACAGCGCGAACACGTTCAGCCCCAGGGTGATGACGAACAGCGTCAGCCCCAGGGCAAAGGCGACCAGCGTTTCCGGGCTGGCAAAGTCATTGTCGCCGGTCAGCTGGCCCACGATCTTGACGGTGATGGTGGTCATCGCCTCGAAGGGGTTGGGGCTGATGCGCGCCATGGCGCCTGCCCCCAGCACGACGATCATCGTCTCGCCGATCGCGCGCGAGGCGGCCAGCAGCACCGCGCCGACGATCCCCGGCAGCGCCGCGGGCAGCACGACCTGCCGGATGGTTTCCGAAGGCGTCGAGCCCAGCGCGAGGCTGCCGTCGCGCAGCGACTGGGGCACCGCGTTGATGATGTCGTCCGACAGCGAGCTGACGAACGGGATCAGCATCATCCCCATCACCAGCCCCGCCGTCATCACCGACGAGGCGCTGTTGCCCAGTCCCAGCGGCATGGCCAGCCAGTCCCGGATCAGCGGCCCCACCGTCACAAGGGCGAACAGGCCATAGACGATGGTGGGGATGCCCGCCAGGACCTCGATCGCCGGCTTGACGATCGAGCGGACGCGCTGGCTGGCGTATTCCGACATGTAGACCGCGGCGAACAGCCCGATCGGCACCGCCACCAGCAGGGCGATGACCGAGATATAAAGCGTCCCCCACAGCAGCGGCAGGATGCCCAGCTTTGATCCGCCGCCGAAGCTGGGCGTCCATTCGGTGCCGAAGAAGAAATCCTGCCAGGGATACAGCCGAAAGAAGTTGTACGATTCGAAGACCAGCGACAGCACGATGCCCACGGTCGTGGCGATGGCGATCAGCGAACACAGGATCAGCACGCCGCGGACGACCTGTTCGACCACGTTGCGGGCGCGGAACTCGGGCACGGTGCGGCTCAGTGCCAGCGCCATGCCGCCCAGCGCCAAGGCCAGCGCAAGGCCGGTCAGCAGCCGCGCGGCGGTCTTGTTGATGCTGCGGTAATCCTGCGCCGCGGCCAGGACATGGGGCGTGTCGGACACCTTGGCGCCGGCTTTCGCCAGCCGGTCGAACGCGGCCTTGTCCAGCGGGGTCAGGGCCGCCGCCTCGGCCTCGGTCAGGGTGCCGGCCGAGACGGCGCGGCCCAGCTCTGTCGCAGAGCGCTGGACATCGGCCATCAGCAGGCTGCGGCTTTCGTTGTCGGCAATCGCCTCGGCCGGGATATGGTCCTCGACGGCGCGCGCGACGATCGCCGGCTGCGCCAGCACCCAGATCAGCAGCAGCAGCAGCGGCGGCAAGGCCGTGAACAGCGCGACGTTCCAGCCGTAGTAGTTCGGGCGCGAATGCAGCAGGCGGGTATTGCCCGACACCGCGCGCACCGCTTGGCTGCGGCCCACCACAAACCCTGCGGCGGCCAGGGCAAGGACGGTGATCATGATCCAGAAAGTAGGCATCGGTCCTCGCGGGGCGGGATGTCCGGGGCAGTCGTCGGTTCGGCGGTCGCCAGGGTTGCACGGCCCCTTGGCAGAGGGCGGGCCGAACGGCCCGCCCCGTTGTCGCGGTCGCGCGCCTTACGGCATCGTGATGGTTGCGCCCTCGGCCACGGCCGCCTGGACGGCGGCCAGTTCCGGGTCAGGCACCAGGCCATACTCGGACAGCGGGCCGCCGGGGCCGGCGATGGCGTCCGAAACGAAGAATTCGGCGTATTCCTGCAGGCCCGGGATGGTGCCGATGTGGTCCTTCTTCACATAGAAGAACAGCGGGCGCGACACGGGGTATTCGCCCTTGGCGACCGTCTCGACCGTGGGCGTGACGCCGTTGATCGTGGCCACCTTCAGCTTGTCGGTGTTGTTCTCGTAGAACGACAGGCCGAACACGCCGACGCTGGCCTTGTTGGAATCGATCCGGGCCAGCGTTTCAGTATAGTCGCCGTCGATGTCCACGGACCGTCCGTCGGTGCGCAGGGTGATGCACGCGGCCTCGCCCTTGTCCTCGTCGCCGCCATTGGCCGCGGTCAGCGCGTCCAGCGCGCCGGCCTCCTCGCAGCCCACGGCCATGACCTTTTCCTCGAACACTTCGCGCGTGCCGTGCTTGGTGCCGGGGACGTAGACGGTGATCTCCTGGTCGGGCAGCGCGGGGTTCACCTGGTTCCACTTGGTGGCCGGGTTGGCGACGACCTTGCCATCGACAACGACGTCCTTGGCCAGCGCCATGAACACGTCCTTGGGCGTCAGCACGAAATCGGCGCCGTTGATGTCCGAGGCGAAGACGATCCCGTCATAGCCGAAGCGGACTTCCATGATGTTGGTGACGCCGTTTTCCTTGCAGGTGGCCAGCTCGGCCTCGCGGATCGGACGCGACGAGTTCGCGACGTCGATGGTGTTTGCGCCCACGCCTTCGCAGAACTGCTTCAGACCCGCCGACGAGCCGCCGCTTTCCACGACCGGGGCGGCAAAGTCGGTGTTCTCGGCGAAGGCCTCGGCCACGATGGTGGCATAGGGCAGAACCGTCGACGACCCCGCGACCTGCACGTTGTCGCGCGCGGCGGCCGCGGTGGCCGAGGCGGCGACCATGGCCAGCGCCGAGGCGGTCATCTTCATCATGCTCATGGAAGGCTCCTTGTAACGCATGGATTGCCAGAGGCTCTCTAGGGCTGGTTCATGACACTTACATGACCGTTATTTGTCATGATCGCGACAGGCCGCGCGATCCCGACACCAGCGCGCGCACCGCCCTGTCCAGGCTCATGGGGCGCGTGCGCTCGGGGGCGACCCGTTCCGCCTGCTCGGCGGCGTTGCGGATGTCGAACGCATCCGCGCCGGTCAGGTCGTCCAGCACCCCCCAGGACACCGGCATCGCCACCCGCGCACCGGCCCGCGCCCGCAGCGAGAACGGGCTGATCGCGGTCGCTTGCGGCTCGTTGCGCAGCCAGTCCACGAAGATGCGGCCCTGCCGCCGTGCCTTGGACATGACGGCGACGAAACGGTCGGGTTCCTCGGCCGACATCATCGTGGCCAGCGTGCGCGCGAACAGCGTCACGGTGTCCCAGCCGACCGTGCGGCGCAGGTCGCAGACGACGTGGATACCCTTGCCCCCCGTGACCATCGGCCAGCTTGGCAGGCCCAGCCCGTCCAGCCGGCCGCGCAGGTCCACCGCCGCGCGACGGACCTCGCCAAAGCCCAGCGCCTCGTCGGGGTCCAGATCAAACACCAGCCGGTCGGGGCGGTCGGGCCGGTCGCGGCGGGTCCCGCGGATGTGGAACTCGACCGTGCCCCTCTGCGCGGCGGCGACCAGCCCGGCCGCGTCGGCCACATACATCGCCGGCTCGTCCTCGCCGGGCAGGGACGCCAGCCGGACCTGGGGAGGAAAGCCCCGGCCGGCGTGCTTCTGGAAAAAGCTCTCGCCGCCCACGCCCTGGGGCAGGCGCACCAAGGCCAGCGGCCGGTCGGCGGCGAACGGCAGCATCAGGGGTGCGATGGCGGCATAGTAGGCGGCGACCTCGCCCTTGGTCACGCCCAGGTCGGGAAACACGACACGGTCGGCGCTGGTGATGGTGACGCCCGCGACCTTGGGGCCGGGCGCGGCGCACCTGGGGGCGACTCGGGCCGTGGCGGGCGGTCGGTCGGCGGGCCTGGGTGGATCGGCTGGCATCTTGTCCTCGCGCAGTCCCTGAAAGCTGGCATGGCGCAGCAGATCGTCGGCGGTCAGGCCCGCATGACGGACCTCGACCATCAGCACCGGCTCGACCCAGCGCCCGCCCCGCGCGTCGGTGCGCGGCACGGCGGCGGGCGCGGTCTTTCGCGCCAGCGGGGCCAGCCGCGCGGCCAGATCCTCCTGCACGCCGGCCGAAAATCCCGTGCCCACCTTGCCGCGATAGCGCCAGCCGCCTCCCTCCGCGGCGCTGGCCAGCAGCAGCGAGGAAAACGGCCGCCCCGGACTGTCCGAGGGCAGCCACCCGATCACCGCGCAGGTCATGCTGCGCGCGCATTTCGTCTTGCGCCAGCTGTCCGTGCGCCCCGGACGATAGGGCGAGCCCGCGCGCTTGCTGACGATCCCCTCGCCCCCGGCCGCGCACACCGCCTGCAAGGCGGACGCACCGTCCCCTGCGATGGCGGTGGACAGGTCGACCAGTCCCATCGGCGGCATGTCCGACAGCAGCCGTTCCAGCGCCGCCCGGCGCTCGGTCAGCGGCTGGCCGGTCAGGTCGTGCCCGTCCAGCGCCAGCAGGTCAAAGGCGATATAGGCGAACGGCCCGCCCTCGGTCAGGGCCTGTTGCAGCGCAGGAAACCCGTGCTGGCCCGCGCCCGCGACGATCTCTCCGTCGATGAGGGCAGAGCGCGCGGGCAACTCGGCCAGCGCCGGCAGCAGCGGCGCGAACCGGTCCGTCCAGTCCAGCCCGTTGCGCGTCAGGATGCGCGGCCCCCCTTGGCCCAGCTGGACCAAGCCGCGATAGCCGTCGATCTTCAGTTCATGCAGCCAGTCCCCGCCAGACGGCGCGTCCGCCACCAGCCGAGGCAGCATCGGCCCCACCGGCGGGGGCAGCGGCAGCGGATCAACCAACGGCGCGGCCCGCGGGGCGGCGGCGGCAATCGCCGCCATGTCGCGGCCGCTGGACACGCTGGTCCCGTATCGCTCGACCGGATCGGGCCTGTGGGCGGCGTCATCCTCGGCCTTGACCATCAGCCAGTTGTCCGCGCGCTCGTTCGGCCTGCCCCGGACGCGGACCAAGTTCCACAGCCCGGTCAGGCGCCGGCCGTAAAGCTGGAACCGCAGGTGGCCCTTGGCCAGTCCCGCCTCGACGTCGGCGACCGGACGCCAGTGGCCCAGATCCCACAGCATCACCGTGCCCGCGCCATACTGGCCCTTGGGGATCGTCCCTTCGAAGGTCAGATAGCTGATCGGGTGATCCTCGGTCCGCACGGCCAGACGCTTGTCGGCCGGGTCGAGCGAGGGGCCGCGCGTCACCGCCCAGCTCAGCAGCACGCCGTCCCATTCCAGCCGCAGGTCCCAGTGCAGCCGGGACGCCGCGTGCTTCTGCATCGAATAGCGCAGCGCGCCCGCCGAGGGCGTGCCGGGGTCAAAGGGCTCGGGCGTCGCGTCCGGGTCGCGCTTGGCGCGATAGGTTGCCAGGCGCGGGTGGGACCGCGCGGCCAATCAGCCGGCCTTGCGCGTGGACCGGCGCGGCGCGGGCTTGTCCTCGGCCTCGTCCTGCGGGTCAGCCTTGCGGGCGGCGGTCTTTCGGGCGGACGCCTTGGCCTTGCCCCTGGCCGGCTCGGCCCCGCCCGACGCCTTGAGGCTTTCCTTCAGCGCCTGCATCAGGTCCACCACGTTGTCGGCGGACGCCCGCCCGCTGCCCTCGGCCGTCACGCGGGGGGCGCGGCCCTTGCGCTTGTCCTCGATCAGCGCACGCAGCGCCTTGTCATAGTTGTCGGTGAATGCCGCCGCGTCGAAGGGGGCGGTCTTCCGCGCGATCAGCTGCTCGGCCACGGCCAGCAGCTCGGCATCGGCGGGCTCGTCCGCGATGGCCGAGAACAGCGGATCCGCGTCCTTGATCTCGTCGGCGTAGAACAGCGTCTCCATCAGCAGCCCGTCGCCGCAGGGCCTGACCGCGCACAGCTGTTCGCGGCCATGCACGGTCAGCTGCCCCAGCCCGACCTTGCCGGACCTGCGCAGCGCGTCGCGCACGACGCGATAGGCATCCTCGGCCAGGTCGTCCGTGGGCACGATGTAATAGGGCTGCGCGTAATACAGGGGCGAGATTTCGGCGGCCCCGACGAACTGCACCAGCTCGAAGGTCTTCTTCGTCTCCAGCCGGATCGCCTCGATCTCCTCGGGTTCGATCAGCAGGTATTCGTTGTCGCCCAGCGCATAGCCCTTGAGGATGTCGTCCTTGTCCACCGGCCCGACGCCGGCCACGACCTTTTCATAGTTCACGGGCTTGCCGGTCGGGCCGTGGATCTGGCGAAAGCTGACCCGGCGGCCGGTCTTGGTGGCGCTGTGGATCTCGACGGGGATCGACACCAGCGACAGGCGCAGCTGCCCCTTCCAGATCGCGCGCGACGCCATGCCAGCCCCCTTTGCCAACCGTGGTGGACAAGGCTCAACGCGGCGCGGTTGCGCCGGGTTTCCTGCGGGGCCTCACCCCTCCAGCCGTTCTTCGGCCTTGTCGGCCAGCGATTCGGCGCGCGCCGCCAGTTCGGCCATGCCCTCGGCCAGCGCGGGCGGGATCACCGGCACCTCGACCCGCGGGGGATTGGCCTTCAGCCGCGCCAGTTCCCGCTCGGCCGATGCCGCCCGATCCTCCAGCGCCGAGGTGCGGTCGGCCAGCATCAGCCCCGCCAGCAGCAGCAGGCGCGGCTCGGGCATCCGCCCCGCCTGGCCCAGGATGGCGCGCGCCTCGGCATCCAGCATCCCGGCGGCGCGGCGCAGCAGCCGCTCCTCGCCCTCCTGGCAGGACAGGGTGTAATCCTTGTGGCCAATGGTGAATTCGACGGTGGGCATCAGCGGCGCTCCTGGTCGGGATCGGCATCGACATCGGGCAGGTCGTCATCGGGCAGGTCGTCGGGATCGTCGCCATAGGCGCCGCCGAACAGCACGGCGCTCTCGTCACGCTCGACGACCAGATCGGGGACAGCGCCGTTGTCGTCCAGCGCGGCTGCTTCGGCCAGGATCGCCGCGGCGCGTCCGCCGGCCGGACGGAACGCAGCCGGCGCCGGGATGTCGGCCCCGTCGGCACCGTCCGGTGCGGCCGGCATCGGGCGGCGGGGCTGGGGGCGCGGCCGGGCGGTGGTCACGCCCAGCATGCGGTCCAGCGCGTCCAGGATCTCGCCCATCTGCGCGATCTCGGCGGCGCTTGCGGCGCGCAGCGACTCGATCTCGGCGTTCAGCGCCAGGGCCACGGCATCGGGTCCCTTGCCGGCCCAGTCGCTGGCCGCGTCAATCAGCGCCCTGTTGGCGGCGGCAAGCTCGTCGTTGGCCGCGGCCAGCCGCGCGGCCTGCTCGCCTGCGCTGGCCAGATGCTCGTGCGCCTCGGCCAGCCGCGTCTGCAACGCCTCCAGGGTGGCGGCCTGGCGATCATGCAGGGCCGCGACATCCTCGGACAGCGGAGCGGGTGCGGGCGCCGCGGGCACGGGCGGCACGGCCGCGGCCTGTGCGGCCAGCCGGTCGGCGGCCCGCTCCACCGCATAGTCGAGACGATCCAGCGCGGCGATCAGCCTTCGTTCGCTGACGGAAATGTCGGTCATCTGTGCGCATCCCACGATCTTTCGCCCGTTGTGGCGCAGCGCGGCGGCCCTGACAACCCAACGTGGCAGGCCGTCAAGCACTGGCCAACTGGACAGTTGCATCGCGCGCCGCTCTGCACCAACCTCTGGCGACGGGGTGCGCGGTCTCGTCGCCGCCACCTGCAGGGAGGATAATGAATGACGCGACTTCTGCTCTCGGCCGCTGCGGCGGCCCTGTTGACCACGCCTGCGATGGCCGAGATTTCCGACGGCAAGGTCAAGATCGGCATTCTGAACGACCAGTCGGGCGTCTACGCCGACTTCGGCGGCAAGTTCTCGGTCGAGGCGGCCAAGATGGCCGTCGAGGATTTCGGCGGCAAGGTGCTGGACATGCCGATCGAGGTCGTCAGCGCCGACCACCAGAACAAGGCTGACATCGCATCCAACATCGCGCGCCAGTGGTATGACACCGAGCAGGTCGACTCGATCATGGAGCTGACCACCTCGTCGGTGGCGCTGGCCGTGCAGGCGCTGTCGCAGGAAAAAAAGAAGATCAACCTTGTCACCGGGGCGGCCACGACCGACCTGACCGGCAAGGCGTGCTCACCCTACGGATTCCACTGGGCCTATGACACCCATGCACTGGCCGTGGGCACCGGCGGCGCGCTGGTGGAACAGGGGGGGGATTCGTGGTTCTTCCTGACCGCCGACTATGCCTTCGGCTACTCGCTCGAGGACAACACGGCCGGCATCGTCAAGGAAAAGGGCGGCACGGTCACGGGCTCGGTCAAGCATCCGCTGGCCACGACCGACTTCTCGTCGTTCCTGCTGCAGGGGCAGTCGTCGGGCGCCAAGGTCATCGGACTGGCGAACGCGGGCATGGACACGCAGAACGCCATCAAGCAGGCGGCCGAGTTCGGCATCACGCAGGGCGGACAGAAGCTGGCCGCGCTGCTGTTCACGCTGGCCGAAGTGCATGGACTGGGGCTGGAGGCCGCGCAGGGGCTGACGCTGACCGAAAGCTTCTACTGGAACCGCACCCCGCAGACGGCCGAGTTCGGCAAGCGCATGCTGGACCGCACGGGCGCCATGCCGAACATGATCCACGCTGCGACCTATTCGGGGGTGCTGCACTATCTGCGCGCCATCGAGGCGGCGGGCACCGACGAGACCGAGGCTGTCGCCGCCAAGATGCACGAAATGCCGGTGGACGATGTCTTCGCCAATGGCGCCAAGGTCGCGCAGAACGGACGGCTGCTGTCCGACGTGTACCTGATGCAGGTGAAAAAGCCCGAGGAGGTCACCACCGACTGGGACTATTACAACGTGCTGGCGACGATCCCCGGCGACCAGGCCTATATGGACCCGGCCAAGTCGGGTTGCCCGCTGGTCAAGTGACAGCATGACCGACGCCGCCATGACGGCCGAACCGCGGGTGGTGCTGTCCGCCCGCGGTCTGGGCCGGGACTTTGCCGGCTTCACGGCCGTGAACAATGTGGATCTGGACGTGCGCCATGCGCGGATCCATGCGCTGATCGGTCCCAACGGGGCCGGCAAGACGACCGTGTTCAACCTGCTGACCAAGTTCCTGCAACCGACGCGGGGCCGGATCACGCTGATGGGCACCGACATCACGCGCATGGCGCCGGACGCCGTGGCGCGCATGGGTCTGGTGCGGTCGTTCCAGATCTCGGCCGTGTTTCCGCACCTGACGGTGCTGGAGAACATCCGGGTCGCGCTGCAGCGCCCGGCCGAGCTGCATCGGCAGTTCTGGCGGCCGCTGTCGGCGCTGGACGTGCTGAACGGCCGCGCCGGCGTGCTGATCGACGAGTTGGGGCTGACCCCCTGGCGCGACACGCGCGCCGCCGACCTGTCCTATGGCCGCAAGCGGGTGCTGGAGATCGCGACCACGCTCGCGCTCGACCCCGAGGTGCTGCTGCTGGACGAGCCGATGGCGGGCATGGGGCACGAGGACGTGCAGATGGTCGCCGCCATCATCCGCGAACTGGCCCGCCACCGCGCCGTGCTGATGGTCGAGCACAACCTGTCCGTCGTGGCCGACATCTGCGACGAGGTGACGGTGCTGCAACGGGGCGAGATCCTCGCCCGCGGCGACTATGCCACGGTCGCGGCGGACCCGCGCGTGCGCACCGCCTATATGGGAAGCGACGCATGACCCCCCTGCTCGAGGTCTCGGACCTCAACGCCTGGTACGGCGAAAGCCATGTGCTGCACGGCGTCACCATGACCGTGGCCGAGGGCGAGACGGTCTGCATCCTGGGCCGCAACGGCATGGGCAAGACCACCACGCTGCGCTCGATCATGGGCATCGTGCGCAAGCGCACGGGCCGCATCGCCTTTGCCGGACAGGACCTGATGGCGATGCCGCTGCACCGCACCGCCCGCGCGGGCCTGGGCTTCGTCCCCGAGGAGCGCGGCATCTTCGCCACGCTGACGGTCGAGGAAAACCTGATGCTGCCGCCCGTCACCGCGCCGGGCGGGATGTCGATCGCCGAGATCCACGACCTGTTTCCCAACCTGCGCGAACGGCGCAACAGCCCCGGCACCAAGCTGTCGGGGGGCGAGCAGCAGATGCTGGCGATGGCGCGCATCCTGCGGACCGGCGCGCGCTGCCTGCTGCTGGACGAGCCGACCGAGGGGCTGGCCCCGGTCATCATCCAGGCGATCGGCGACGTGCTGCGGACGCTGAAGGCGCGCGGCCTGACGGTGGTCCTGGTGGAGCAGAACTTCCGGTTCGCCTCGAAGGTGGCGGACCGCTTCTACGTGATGGACCACGGCGTCATGACGCAGGAATTCCCGGTCGGCGACCTCGAGGCCCGGATGGGCATGCTGCACGAAACGCTGGGGGTCTGACATGACGATGATCTTCGGGATCCCGGTCCAGGCCCTGCTGGGGCAACTGCTGGTCGGGCTGATCAACGGGTCGTTCTATGCGCTGCTGTCGCTGGGGCTGGCCGTCATCTTCGGCCTGCTGCGGGTGATCAACTTCGCCCACGGGGCGCAGTACATGGTCGGCGCCTTCGTCGCGCTGCTGGGGCTGAAATACCTGGGCATCCCCTACTGGGTGGCGCTGGTGCTGTCGCCACTGATCGTGGGCGCGGTCAGCGCGCTGGTGGAACGCACCATGCTGTCGCGGCTGTATGCGCTGGACCCGCTCTACGGGCTGCTGTTCACCTTCGGCCTCGCGCTCACGCTCGAGGGCGGGTTCCGCTGGGTCTTCGGCGCGTCGGGCCAGCCCTATCCTGTGCCGGCCTCGCTGAACTGGGGGGTCAATCTGGGGTTCATGTTCCTGCCGGTGGGTCGGGCGTGGGTGATCGTCGCCTCGCTGGTGGCCTGCCTTGCGGTCTGGGCGCTGATCGAAAAGACCCGCCTGGGCGCCACGCTGCGGGCCGCGACGGAAAACCCCACCCTGGTCCAAAGCTTTGGCATCAACGTGCCCCTGCTGCTGACGCTGACCTATGCGCTGGGGGCGGGGCTGGCCGCGCTGGCGGGCGTGCTGGCGGCGCCGGTCTATCAGGTGTCGCCGCTGATGGGGTCCAACATCATCATCGTCGTCTTCGCCGTGGTCGTCGTGGGCGGCATGGGGTCGATCCTGGGCGCGATCCTGACCGGCTACATGCTGGGCGTCGCCGAGGGGCTGACCAAGGTCTTCTACCCCGAGGCGTCCAACATCGTGATCTTCGTCATCATGGCCATCGTGCTGATCCTGCGCCCGGCCGGCCTGTTCGGAAAGGAGGGCTGAGATGTCCGGTTCGACCCCTACCCCATCGGCGGCGGCGGTCCCGCAGGCCCCCTCGCGCCCCGGCGTGACCGCCGCGCTGGTCGTCGCGGGACTGGCCGCGCTGATCGCCGCGCCCTTCCTGTTCTACCCCGTCTTCGTGATGACGCTGCTGTGCTTTGCGCTGTTTGCGGCGGCCTTCAACCTGCTCTTGGGGTACACGGGGCTTTTGTCCTTCGGCCATGCCGCGTTCTTCGGGGGGGCGGCCTACTTCACCGCCCATGCCGCCAAGGTGTGGGGCTGGTCGCCGGAACTGGCGCTGCTGCTGGGGGTCGCCGGGGCGGCCGGACTGGGGCTGGTGATGGGCGCCGTGGCGATCCGCCGGCAGGGGATCTACTTTGCCATGGTCACCCTGGCGCTGTCGCAGATGTTCTTCTTCGCCTGCCTGCAGATGCCCTTCACCCATGGCGAGGACGGCATCCAGTCCGTGCCGCGCGGGATGCTGCTGGGACTGATCGACCTGAACCGGCCGCTGGCGATGTACTTCTTCGTCGCCGCGGTGTTCGTGCTGGGGCTGGCGATCATCTGGCGGATCGTGAACTCGCCGTTCGGGATGATCCTCAAGGCGATCCGCGAGAACGAGCAGCGCGCGATCTCGCTGGGCTATTCGGTCGCCCGCTACAAGCTGTCGGCCTTCGTGATGTCGGCGGCGCTGGCGGGGCTTGCGGGCGGGCTCAAGGCGCTGGTCCTGCAGTTCGCCACCCTGACCGACGTGGCCTGGCAGATGTCGGGCGAGGTCATCCTGATGACCCTGCTGGGCGGGATCGGCACCATGGTCGGGCCGGTGTTCGGCGCAGGCCTCGTGATCGCGCTGCAAAACCGGCTGGCCACCTCCGACTTCCCCGTCACCATCATCACCGGCCTCGTCTTCATGGTCTGCGTCCTGCTGTTCCGCCGCGGCCTGATCGGAGAACTCGCCGCATCCCGCATCGGAAAAACCCTCGGAATGCGCGCAGACACATAGCCGCACCGTGGCAAAGGGCGGGCCGGTTGTGCGCGGGCCGAAAACATGGTCACAGTCGGCCACCCGAAAACCGCGACAGGACGAGACATGAAAGCCGACATGCTACGGATCGCCGTGCAAACTCCGATCCTGGCCGGCCTTTCGGAATCCCTGCGCGACAAGGTGCTGGAATTCTCTCACATGCAGGATTTTCCCGCCGGGGGCACCGTGTTCCTGCAGGGAGAGGCGGCGAAGGCGCTGTATGTCGTCGTGGACGGCTGGATCAAGCTTTACCGCATCGCCCCCAGCGGGGCCGAGGCGGTGGTGATGGTCGTCACCCGCGGCCGCACCTTCGGCGAGGCGGTGGCCCTGCGCGACCTGCCCTATCCCGTCTCGGCCGAGGCCACGACAGACACGACGCTGCTGCGCATCGACGCCAGCCGGTTGCGCCGCCAGATGCGCGAGGACCCCGAGCTCGCCATCGCCCTGCTGGCCGCGACCTATGTGCATCTGCAGGCGCTGGTCACGCAGGTCGAACAGCTCAAGGCGCGGTCGGGCGTGCAGCGCGTCGCCGAGTTCCTGGTGGATCTTGCCGCGTGCGAACAGGGCAAATGCTCGGTTTCGATGCCCTACAACAAGACCCTGATCGCCGGCCGCCTGGGGATGAAGCCGGAAAGCCTGTCGCGGGCCTTTGGCCGGCTGCGCGCCTATGGTGTGCGGGTCGATGCGAACGTGGCCCATATCGACGATCTCGACGTGCTGCGCGACCTGACGAACGAGGACCCCGGCAAGGCCTGGATGAAGTAGGCCCGCCGCGCCTCAGGCCGCCAGATACAGTCCCAGCGCCCCCAGCATGACCAGCGCCAGCACCAGGTCGAACCCCCGGCCGATGTCGGGCACGGCGGCCAGTCCCAGATAGCGGCGCAGGATCACGCGCGCCTTCAGCCACGCAAGCGCCAGGATGGCCGCGCCCACGGCCGCCGAACCACTGCCGCGCGGCACCACCAGGGCCAGCATCGTCGAGGCCGCGGAGAGTGCGATCAGCGCCACCCAGGCGCGGGTCAGCTCGTCCCTCATCGCAGCAGATAGATGATGGGGAACAGCACGACCCAGACCAGATCGACCATGTGCCAGAACTGCGCCCCCGCCTCGACGTGGTCGGGCCGCGCGCGGATCGCCACCAGCGCCAGGATGATGATCCCGGCCACGACATGGGCCGCGTGAAACAGCGTCAGCATCCAGTAGAAGGCGAAGAAGCTGTGCGTCTCGAACCCGATTCCCTTGTGCAGGGCGTCGGCGTATTCGACGCCCTTGAGGATCAGGAACACCACCCCCAGCGCCCCGGCAAGGCCCAGCCAGCCGCGGGCGGGGCCGGCCCGGCCGTGTTCGGCCGCGCGCACGGCTCGCGCGGCCAGCCAGCCGGACGTGACCAGCACGACCGTGTTGATCCCGGCCGACACGCGGTGCAGCTGGTCCTGCGCCGCGGCAAAGCCCGAAGGATCGCCCAGACGGATCGACAGAAAGACCAGCAGACCGGCACCAAAGACCGCCAGTTCGCTGACGATCAGCACCCAGATCATCAGGTCGCCGGGCAGGCGTTCGGCGCCGTGTGTCTCGCTCATGCGCCGACGAGCTGGCGATAGATCTGCGGCAGCGCCTCGGGCAGGCGGTCGGGATGCGGGATCAGCGCGTGCCCGCCCTGGCCGAAGATGCGCGGGAACCACGATTTCGCGTCGCGGTCCACGGTGATGCCGAACACGGCGTGCCCCATGCGCCGCGCCTCGCGCACGGCCATGGCGCTGTCCTCGATGCCGTGGCGGCCCTCGTAATGGTCCAGGTCGTTGGGCTTGCCGTCGGTGATGACCAGCAGCAGCCGCCGCCGGCGGCCCTGCGCCGCAAGCCCCGCGGCCGAATGGCGGATGCCGGCGCCCAGGCGGGTGTAGAATCGTGGCGACAGGGCCGCGATGCGGCGTTCGATCAGCGGCGACATCGGCTCGTCGAAGCGCTTGCAGGTGGTCACGAACACCCGCTCTCGCCGCAGCGAGCAGAACGCCTGCAGCGCGACCTGATCGCCGCAGGCGTCCAGCCCCCAGGCCAGGGCCGCCAGCGCCTCGCGCTCGATGTCGATGACCGCGCGGCCGGTCACCGCGCTTTCGGTCGAGCGCGAGATGTCCAGCAGGATCGAGACGGCCAGGTCCCGGTTCTGGGGGCGCGACTGTTTCCAGATGCGGTCGGACCCCTCGCCCGACACGGCGATGCCGACGCGCGACCGGACGGTCGCGTCCAGGTCCAGTTCCTCGCCGTCGCGGTGGCCGGTGGTGACGACCCGGCCGGGGCGCATCGCCTCGAACTGGCGGCGCACGGCGCGGATGCGGCGGCGGGCCGCCTCGTCGAAGGGCGCGGGGCCGTCGGGCGGGGGCGAGGGTTCGGCGTCCAGCACGCGTGCGTGCGCGGGCAAGTACCGGCCCGACCGCGCGTCCCATTCGGGATAGGTGAAGACACCCGACAGCGCCTCGCGGTCCACGTCCTCGGGGGCAAGGTCCAGATGCAGCTTCAGCCGGGTCGCAGGCGCCTTGCTGATCTGTCCCAGGCCCAGTTCGTCCTGGTCATCGGCGGCCTTCTTGGCGCTGTCGTCGTCGTCATCCTCGACCCGGCGGTTGAGGTTCAGGAACTCGGCCCAGCTCAGGATCGCCTCGAACTTGTGCAGGATCAGGCTGTCCTTGCGCTCGGCGGCGTCGGACTTGCGGCGGCGGGCGCGGACGGTCTTGTCGGGCTGGTCCTGCGATTGCTCGGCCTCGCCCTCGGCCTCTCGCGTCTCGACGCGGTCGCCGGCCGAGATGAACCCCTCCTCGGCCACGATCCACAGCGGGACCGGGCGCATCGGCTGATAGCCGCGGGGTGCGCGCAGGGTGGCCGGGTCGGCGGATTGCAGGGACAGCGCGCGCGGCGGCAGCGGCGCGGGATCGCCAAGCGCGGCGCGGGCCAACGCCTCGACCGCGGCCTCGTCGGCCGGCAGCGCGCCTGTGCTGCGCGTGGCAAGCACCAGCGCCGCCAGTTCCTCGTGCAGCGTGCGAAGGCCGGGGGCCGCCTGCAGCGTGGCCGCGACCGACGACCGGGCCGCGGCAAGATGCGCCAGGTCGCGGGCCAGCGGGTCGTCGGTCGCCACCGGCGGCACGGCATGCGCGGCCAGCGCCGCCAGCCACAGATACAGCGCCCCGTTCGCCTCGATCGTCGGCAGGATCGCCAGCGTGGCAGGCAGCCGCAGGATGCCCCCGTCAAAGCTGGCCTGCGGCAGGGCCTCGGCCTCGGTCCCAAGGCGGCGGCGCCAGCTCAGCCGATGGCGGCTGACGCGGTCGGCGCTGGCCCGGAACTCGACCGCGTGATCGCCGCCCAGTCCCCGGAACAGCACGGCCAGACGCGGCGCCACCTGGGGCAGCGTCACGCGGGCGGCGTCATGGACGGGCACCGCGTCAAGGCCGCTTGCCCAGCCGTGCCACAGCTTGCCGACCGTCTCCTCGGGTTCCCAGGGTTCGATCTCGTGCCAGTCGATGCGATGCGCGGCCATTGCCTGTTTGTCCCAAGGTTCGCGGGGACCGGGGCCATGCCCCGGTCGCCCCGGTTCAGCCAAAAACCGCCACGACCAGGTCGGCCAGCCCGCGCTTGACGTCCGCGTCGTCGGTCAACGGTTCGATCATGGCGGCGGTGACGGCGCGGTTCAGGTCCATCCCGCCTGCGATCAGGGTGGCGGCATAGACCACCAGCCGGGTCGAGACGCCCTCTTCCAGGTCCTGCCCCTTCAGCGCCCGCAGCTTGCCGGCCAATCGGACCAGTGCCGCGCTGCGGCCCTCGTCCAGGCCGCTTTCCTGCACGACGATGGCCGTTTCCTGCGCGGGGGCGGGAAAGTCGAACTCCATCGCCAGGAACCGCTGGCGGGTGGACGGCTTGAGCGTCTTGAGGATGTTCTGATAGCCGGGGTTGTAGGAGGCGACCAGCATGAAGCCCGATGCGGCCTCAAGCTCCTCTCCGGTGCGGTCGATGGGCAGGATGCGGCGGTCGTCGGTCAGCGGGTGCAGAACGACCGTCACGTCCTTGCGGGCCTCGACCACCTCGTCGAGATAGCAGATCGCGCCCTCGCGCACGGCGCGCGTCAGGGGGCCGTCCACCCAGACCGTCTCGCCGCCCTTCAGCAGATAGCGGCCGATCAGGTCGGCCGCCGACAGGTCGTCGTGGCAGGCCACGGTGTAAAGCGGCCGGCCCAGCCGCGCCGCCATGTGGCTGACGAAGCGGGTCTTGCCGCAGCCCGTCGGCCCCTTCAGCAGCACCGGCAAGTCGTTGCGGGCCGCGGCCTCGAACATCGCAATCTCGTCGCGCTGGGGCAGATAGAAGGGGGCGTTTGCCCCCTCCTTCGTCTGGACGTGAGCGTTCATTGCCATCACTCCGCCGGGGTCCGGTGGGCCACCTGGTCACGGTGCACCTGGGCGGGGCCGGGCAGCACCACTTCGCGCCGCACGACCAGCACCGAATAGATGAACAGCAGCGCACCGACCACCACCGCGACACCCGAGCCGAAGCGCATCCAGTAGAAGATCGCCAGTTGGTCCTGCACGTCCATGTAGGCTTCGCCGTTCACCCGCTGCAGGTGCGTCTGCACCGTGCCCGCAAAGGTCAGCGTGAAGGTCATGAACAGCATGCCGCCCGACAGCAGCCAGAACGAGGCCATGTTGAGCACCTGGTTATAGGGGTCGCGGTTGCGCATGATCGGCATCGCATAGGTGATGATCGCCAGCACCAGGCAGACATAGGCGCCATAGAACGCCAGGTGCCCGTGGGCCGCGGTGATCTGCGTGCCGTGGGTGTAGTAGTTCACCCCGTGCAGCGTGTGCAGGAAGCCCCAGACGCCCGCGCCGAAGAACGCCAGCACCGAGCAGCCAAGGCTCCACAGCAGGGCGGCCTTGTTCGGGTGGTCGCGCCGGCCCTTCCAGACCATCACGAAGGCGAAGGACATCATCGCGAAGAACGGGACGATCTCGAAGCTGGAGAAGATCGAGCCGATCCACTGCCAGTACGCCGGCAGGCCGATCCAGTAGTAGTGGTGCCCCGTCCCCAGGATGCCCGAGAAGAGCGCCGTGGCGACGATGACATACAGCCATTTCTCGACGACCTCGCGGTCCACGCCCGTCAGCTTGAGCATCAGGAACGCCAGGATCGAGGCCATGATCAGTTCCCACACGCCTTCGACCCACAGGTGGACGACGTACCACCAGTACATCTTGTCCAGTACGATGTTGTGCGGGTTGTAGAAGGCGAACAGGAACAGCAGCGCCAGCCCCCACAGCCCCAGCAGCAGGACGTTCGAGATGGCCGTCTTGCGCCCCTTGAGCACCGTCATCGTGACGTTGAACAGGAAGATCAGGGCGGCCACGACGATGCCGGCCTTGACCCAGGTCGGCTGCTCCAGGAACTCGCGGCCCTGGGACCCGAGGAAATAGTTTCCGGCAAACCAGTTGAAGATATAGGTCAGCACCGCGCCCAGCGTGCCGAGGGTCAGGATCGCCAGCTGCAGATAGGCCAGCAGGGGCGAGTGGATCTCACGCTCGGCCTCTTCCGGGACCAGGAAATAGGCCGCGCCGAAAAAGCCCAGCAGCAGCCACACGATCAGCGCGTTGGTGTGCAGCATGCGAATGATGTTGAAGGGCAGCAGTTCCGACAGGAAGTTCGGGTTGACGTAGACGTAACCCATGAGCAGCCCGAAGGTGACCTGCAGCGCGAAGAGCGCCATCGCGACGCCGAAGTAGGCGTAGGCGATGCGTTGACTGTGGTATTTCATGACGTTTTCTTCTCCTCAGCCGGCATCATTCGGCGGCCAGTTCTGGGTGTTGACCGTGCCCACGAACAGCAGGAAGTCGGCCAGTGCGCGATACTCGGCGTCCGTCAGGTTGAAGCCGGGCATCTGCCGGCGGCCCTCGATCCCGGTGGGCATGGCGTCCATCCAGGATTTCAGCGTGTCCATGGCGGCGACCGGGTCGTCCTGCACGCCCCAGCGTTTCATCACGTTGCCCAGTTCGGGGGCAAAGTAGGCGCCCTCGCCCAGCAGCGAGTGGCAGTTGACGCAGGACTTGTTCTCCCACACCCGCTTTCCGGCAGCGACGCTTTCGGTCAGCAGGGATTCGTCGGTCGATACGTTGCGGGCATAGATGTGGCTATGCACCGACAACGCCAGAAAGATGGCGATAAAGAACAATGACCCGCCATAGAAGACGTTCCGGGCCATGCTCTTGGTCATGACGTCGCGCATGGCGGCGGTCCCTTCGAGCGGTTTCAAGTCAGTTATCGATAACCTTGCCGTGAAACGCCACCTTAACGAAAGTCAAAGCTCGGGCGCGGACCCCCGATTTGTCGGCCCCAGGACGGCCGCCGGGCCTATAGGGCCGCCAGCGTCTCGATCCGCGCGCCGGGAAAGGCCGCAAGCGCGCGCGCGATCGCCGCGTGGTCCATCAGCACCGCGGCGGTCGACAGCGCATCGGCCACGGCAGCCGAGGGGGCGCTGACCGCCGCCACCGACCATTGCGGCGGGCGTCCGTCGGCCGCCAGGATATGCGCCCGGTCGCCCTGCGGACCGATGCGCGTGCCGAACGGCGCCGAGGTCGCCAGCGCCCGGTCGCGCAGGGTCACCCGCTGCAGCGCCGCGCCCGTCGGGTCCACGATGTCCGCGGCCCAGCCGCGCCTGCCCTGGCCCCTGATCTCGCCCGTGTCGATCAGGACGTCGGTCAGCCCGTGACGGCGCGCAACGCCGGCCAGCCGGTCGGCGGCATGGCCCTGGGCGATGCCGTTCAGCGTCAGCGCCATGCCGGGGCGGGTCAGCGTCACGGCATCAGGCGCGATCCGCACGCCGTCCCAGCCGGTCAGGGCGCGGGCCTCGGCCTCGTCCCCGCCCCGCCGGCGGGCCTGCCAGAGCGGCTGCACGGTCGGATCGAACGCGCCCCCTGTCGCGGCATGAACCTGCCCGGCCAGGGTCAGCAGGGCCGTGAACTCGTCGGACGGGTGCGCCAGGCGGCCCAGCGCGTTCAGCCGCGTCAGATCCGATCCGCGATACAGCGAAAAACGGTCCTCGACCCCGCGCAGCACGCGGGCGGATTCGGCAAAGAAGGCGCGCGCTGCCCGGGGATCACCCCCCTGGACCCGCAGGACGACATCGGCGCCCAGCGCGATGCCCCGCCATTCCTGCGGCGCGGGCCCCGCCCCTGCGGGGCGGGCCATGGCCGCGCAGGCCGTCAAGGTCAGGAAACGGCGCCGGGTCAGCATCACGCAGCCTCCGAGGCGGTTGCGCGGGGCGTGGTCCAGACCCGCCACAGCGCAACGATGTAAAGGGCAAACCCCGTGGTCCACAGCAGGCCGGCGCCCAGGTTGCCGGCCAGATACAGGCTGCCCGGCCAGGTCGCCGCAGCCCAGCGCAGCGCCACCGCCAGCGGGATCAGCGTATAGGCCAGCGCCACGGGGGCGGGGGCGTGCAGGGCGCGGCCGGAATGGCCCAGGCTCGCCCGGCTCATCACCGCCAGCGTCATGCCGCCCACCGCCCCGATGCCCAGGACGTGCAGCGCGGCGATCTCGGTGCCCAGGCCCACGCCCGCCAGCCCCCACAGCACCAGCCCCAGCGACAGCATCGCATAGCCCGCGTGCAGCGCCCAGATGATGGGGTCGCCCAGCGTCGCGCGCGTGCGCCAGCCCGCCAGCCGCAGCCCCGCGACAACCCCTGCGGCCACCGCAACGACGCCCGCCAGCGCGTCCGGCGCGCCGATCAGCACCAGCGCCGCCGTCAGGACCGGCAGCGCCACGCCCGCCTTCTCGAGCGGGGGGCGCGACACGGGCACGGCGGCCGCCGGGTTGTCGCGCAGCAGGGCGTTGCGCGTGAACGCAGGCGTGACGCGCCCCCCCAGCACCGCGATCATCGCGCAGATCGCCAGCAGGCCCGCGCGCAGCCCCTGCCCCGCCGTGCCGGTCCAGCCGATCCAGTCCAAATGCACCAGCAGGTTCGCGCACCACACCAGGGTCAGCAGCAGCAGGAACATCATGTTCTGCGGCTTGGGACGCTTGAGCAGCTGCGTCAGCACCTTGGCCCCCAGCACCGGCAGGAACGCAAGGTCGATCACGGCGACCAGCCCTGCGGGCAGCACACCCGACATCCAGACCGCCACGCGTCCCGCCAGCCACAGGCCCGACACCAGCGCTATGAACCGTTCCGGCGCAGCCTTGGCCCCCGTCCAGTTCGGCACCGCGGTCAGGAAGAACCCGCCCAGCGCGGCGGTGGCAAAGCCGAAGATCATCTCGTGCGCGTGCCAAAGCTGGGGCGCAGGGGCGAAGGGCAGGTCCGGCGTCACGCCGGCGATCCAGCACAGCCACACCGCGACCGAGACGACGGCATACACACCGGCCGCTGCAAAGAACACGCGCCATCCGTCGCGGAACAGAACTGTCATGGCGTCACCTGTTGGGATCGAAACGCGGGCGGCTGGGCCGCCGAGGGATGGGGCGCCTGGGGGTGCGCCGCCTCGGCGGCGGCCCCGGCATGGGCGCCGGCCGGCACCTGGGTCGGTATCAGCGGCGGCGGAACGGGCGGAGAGGACGGCGCCGGCGGGATCGGCGGCGCGGTGAAGCCACCGCCGCCGCCTGCCCCGCGCGCCCTGCGCTTGAGGACGGGGCAGGTGTTCTCGTCGTCCATGATCGTCTGGCAGCGCAGGCACATGACGCATTCGTTCGGATTGATGCGTCCCAACGGGTCGATGGCGCCGACCGGGCATTTCGTCTCGCACAGCCGGCACTCGCGGCCGCACTGCGGGCGGCGCTTGAGCCAGTCGAAGATCTTCAGCTTGGCCGGGATGGCCAGGCCCGCGCCCAGCGGGCAGATGTAGCGGCAGAAGAACCGCTCGATGAACAGCCCCGCCCCCAGCAGCGCCAGCGCATACAGCACGAAGGGCCAGGCCCGTATGAAGTGCATCGAGATCGCCGTCTTGAACGGCTCGGCCTCGGCCAGGATCAGCGCCTGTTCCATCGAATAGAACGACAGCGCCACGATCGCGACAAACAGCGTGTACTTGATGACCCACAGACGTTCATGCAGCGCCTGCGGCACCGCGATCTGGCGCACGCCCAGCCGCTGGGCCGCGGCGTTGGTCAGTTCCTGCAACGCGCCGAACGGGCACAGCCAGCCGCAAAAGACGCCCCGGCCCCAGAACAGCATCCCCAGGGCCACCGCGCTCCACAGCACAAAGATCAGCGGCGCGACCAGAAAGGTTTCCCAGCGGAATCCCGTCAGCAGGGCGTGAAGGAAGGCCACGACCTGCACCACGGACAGTTGGGCGTTCAGCCACCAGCCCAGCACGAACAGCGTCGCCGCCAGATAGGTCAGCCGCACCTGCCGCCACAGGCGCGGGCGGCGCACCAGCCATTCCTGTCCGAACAGGATCAGGCCCAGCACCCCCAGCATTGCCCCGACGATCACAAGCTGCGGCTGCTTCTTCAGCCAGAACTCTTGCCACAGCGGTATCTCGGGGGCGGGCGGCGGGATCAGGAACGCCTCGGGCACCTGCACCCTGGCGGTGACGGGCAGGATCAGGTCGGGGCCCTGCGCCGCCTCGCGCGCGAAGGTGACGGTCACGTCAAAGGGCTGGGTCGCGTCGATGCCGCCCGCCGCAGGGTCCGCGTTGATGCGAAACAGGCTGCGCTCCTTGAAGACGGGGGCGTCGGAGACGGCCAGTCGCGACAGGGGCGTATAGCTCTCGGCGGTGGGGACCAGCGTGACGGGCCCCTGGGTGATGGTGATGCGCTCGAACGCGCCCGATCGTTTCCAGTCGGTCCCGCGGTGGGACTGCACCCCCCGCGACATGACGGCAAGCAGCACCTCGCCGGGCGCCATGGCGCCGGCGGCGCGCGTCAGCACCGCCTGGCCCAGCAGGTTTCGCCCGATGGTGGGCGGGTCCACGACCCCGGTCCACATCTCGAAGAAAGGCGCGTCCGACGGCGTCAGGGGCTGCGCTGCCCCCCGCAGCCGCTGCGCGGCGTCCGCCATGGACACGCCGGCGCGTGCCAGCGCGCCGGTGGCCTCGATCCCCGCCCAGTCCGGGATGGGCTGGAACGCCACGCGGTCGATGCCGCCGCTGTTGTCCTGCGCGCCCGCGAGGATGCGCGCCGAACGAAGGATTCCGTCGCGGATCACCCCCGTCGAGACGGTCGCGCGGGCGATCACGTCGGGCAGGCCCGCGTCGTGGGACAGCGCCGTCTCGCCGCGACGCGCGGTGTCGAAGCCGGCAAACCCGTTCACATACCGTGCGATGTCGGCGTCCGAGATGCCCAGCGTCAGCACCGGCTCGGCATGGCGCATCAGCCGCGCGCCAGCGATGCGGCCGTCGGGGTCCACCGCGACAAGCACGTCGAGGGGACGGCCCGAATAGCCCGTGGAACCCGCCAGTTCCCACGTCGAGCCGATCCGGCCCAGCGTCTCGCCGCCCGCCCGCGCCACCCAGGACGGAACCGGCGCGTCTTCGCGGTCCAGGGTCACGGGTCCGGTCGCGCCGAACAGCTCGCCCGCGATCAACGGCGTCGGCGCCGCGGCCTCGATGGTCTCGGACGCCGCCGCCAGTCCCAGTGGCGCCGCAAGGACCGGCGCGGCCGGCGCCGCCAGGCACAGCGCCAGCGATGCGGCAATGCGGCGCACCCAGCCCGCGGCACGCAGCCGGGCAGCCCCGACGGGACGCAGGGAAAGGCGGCATTTGCTGGCAGGTTGGGGCATGGCGGGTCCGGACGGGCGGGAACTGGGGCGCGCGGTCGATGACGGCTGCGCAACATGGGACGAAGATGACCCACAACGGCTTTGCGTGACCTTAACCGAAGTCAAGGAAACGTGAGGGGCGGCCGGTAAGCGTGAAGCAGCCTCACCAGCAAACGGAGACATCTTGATGAAGACCCCAGCCCATACGGCCAGGACGTCGCTTCTGGCGTCGGCGGCCTTGGCGTTGGTGTTCGGTGCCAGCATGGCGGTCGCGCAGACTGCCGCGCCCGCCCCTGCCGAACCCGCCGCCCCCGCCGCCCCTGCCGCCACGACGGCAGACACCGCCGCGCCCGCCGCGGCCCCCGCTGCAGGTGAGGCCGCCAACACGGACGCCGCCCCCGCAGCCGACACCGCCGCCGCCCGTGACGCGGCGGGAACCGAAGCCGCGGCCGATCTGAACACGGTCACGGGTCCGGTTGCCGGTCCCGACACCCCGGTCGAGGAGCTTCCCCGCTCCGAGGGTGCCTCGCAGACGACGGCCGAGCAGGCCGCCGAAAAGAGCGAGGTTGTGGACCACACCTCGAAGCCGCAGGACCAGTACGAGCCGTCGCTGACCACTCTGGGCAAGGAACAGCTTCCCGTTCCGGGCGCGCCCGAGGGCGTGCCGACGATGACCCAGGCCGAGTTCGACGAGGCCAACACCATCTACTTCGAGCGTTGCGCGGGCTGCCACGGCGTGCTGCGCAAGGGTGCCACCGGCAAGCCGCTGACCCCCGACCTGACGCGCGAGCTGGGCTTTGACTATCTGCACAGCTTCATCACCTACGGCTCGCCGGCGGGGATGCCGAACTGGGGCACCTCGGGCCAGCTGACCGAGACCCAGGTGACGTTGATGGCGAACTATCTTCTGCAAGATCCGGCGAGCCCGCCGGAGTTCGGCATGCCGGAGATGAAGAACACCTGGAAGGTCATCGTAAAGCCGGAAGATCGGCCGACCGAAAAGATGAACGACTGGGACATCGAGAACCTGTTCAGCGTCACCCTGCGTGATGCCGGCCAGATCGCGCTGATCGACGGCTCGACCTACGAGATCAAGACGGTGCTCGACACCGGCTATGCCGTTCACATCAGCCGCATGTCGGCATCGGGGCGGTACCTGCTGGTCATCGGCCGCGACGCCAAGGTCGACATGATCGACCTGTGGATGGCCGAGCCGTCGATCGTCGCCACCATCAAGGTCGGCGCCGAGGCCCGTTCGGTCGAAACCTCGAAGATGGAGGGCTGGGAGGACAAGTACGTCATCGCCGGCGCCTACTGGCCGCCCCAGTACGTCATCATGGACGGCGACACGCTCGAGCCGCTGAAGATCGTCTCGACCCGTGGCAACATCTATGACGAGCAGACCTACCACCCCGAACCGCGGGTGGCGGCGATCCTGTCGTCGCACTATCGGCCCGAGTTCCTGGTCAACATCAAGGAAACCGGCAAGATCCACCTGGTGGACTATACCGACCTGAAGAACCTGAAGATCACCGAGATCGAGGCCGAACGCTTCCTGCATGACGGCGGCCTGGACAGCACCAAGCGCTACTTCATCACGGCGGCGAACGCGCGTGGCAAGCTGGTGGTCATCGACACCAAGGAAGGCAAGCTGGCGGCGATCACCGAGACCGGCGGCGAGACCCCGCATCCGGGCCGCGGCGCGAACTTTGTCCACCCGACCTTCGGGCCGGTCTGGGCGACCTCGCACCTGGGCGACGACTCGGTGGCGCTGATCGGCACCGACCCGAAAGGTCACGCCGATACCGCGTGGAAGATCGTGGACAGCTTCCCGGCGCTGGGCGGCGGCTCGCTGTTCGTCAAGACGCATCCGAACTCCAAGTATCTCTATGTCGATGCGACGCTGAACCCGGACGCCGCGATCTCGGGCTCGGTGGCGGTCTTCGACGTCAGCAAGATGCCGGGTGACGGGTCCGACCCCGAGATCATCACGCTGAACATCGCGGAAATGGCCGAGATCTCGGAAGGCCAGCCCCGCGTCGTGCAGGGCGAGTTCAACAAGGACGGCACCGAAATCTGGTTCTCGGTCTGGAACGGCAAGGACCAGGAATCGGCGATCGTGGTGATCGACGACAAGACGCTGGAACTCAAGAAGGTCATCAAGGACCCGCGCCTGGTCACGCCGACCGGCAAGTTCAACGTCAACAACACGCAGCACGACGTCTACTGATTTGCTGCTGAACAGGGGGGCGGGCGTTTGCGCCCGCCCCTTTCCACCCCCAGCCATTTCTGCAAGGGTCGTGTCATGCCGGGCAAAGTCTTTCTCATCGGCGCGGGTCCTGGCGATCCCGAGCTTCTGACGGTTCGGGCGCTGGCGCTGATCCGGGGCGCCGATGTGGTGGTCTTTGACCGTCTGGTGTCCCCCGAGATCATGGCGCTGGTCCCGGCCGCCACGCGCCGGATCAGCGTCGGCAAGACCGCCGGGTTCCATTCCGTGCCGCAGGACGCCATCAACGCGCTGCTGGTCGATCTGGCGCGCGAGGGGCTGACCGTGGCCCGCCTGAAGGGCGGCGACCCGCTGATCTTCGGCCGCGGCTCCGAGGAGGCCGAGGAGCTGGCCGCCGCGGGCATCCCCTATGCCTATG